>CAVRAT010000010.1:0-226186 GCA_963719125.1 uncultured Acidimicrobiaceae bacterium | reverse complement strand
ACGCACGAACTGCTGCCAGGCCATCCTGGCCACCGGCTCGCCGTTCGCGCACTTCGATCGTCTGCCCGTTCGAGCCGGCAACGTGTCTCGTCTTGGTAAGCATGCGCTGTTTCCAGGCTGCGGCGACCTCGGGCGCCAGGTGCAGCGAGGCAATCCCGGAGTGGTGGCGTTCGAGATCCCGCCAGAACAGGCAACCCAAGTTGAAGGCCAGGTTCCGCAGTGTCGTGTGATCGAGCGCCGGTTGGCGCTCTTGCAGGTAGGCGACGAGCAGGTCGCGAACTGGGCGGCAGGTGATTGAGTACCGATCGATCAGCTGGGCCGGGCTGAGTTGGCCGATAGTACCGAAGGCCCGGATCGTCGACGGAGCCTGGGGTCCGAACACGCCCATGGTGTGGAGCAGCTGGTAAAAGCCCATGCCCTTGTTCGCACGTAGCGACCGGCCGTCGATGACAAGCGAGAGCTGCAGGCAGTCGCCGACGGTGATCTCACGCAAAGTTCCGCCCTTTAAAGCGAGGATCGTGGCCGCGCGACCCAGTGCCGCCGCCTTCATCGTCCGCCCCGCGGGTGAGGCGTTACAGAGCGCGACCAGCTCGGAGAAGCCGTCTGGATCTCGCAGCTTCGCCATGTTTGGGACCAGGTTCTGCGGTGCACGTGGTTTGAGCACCCAGTCCAGGCTCGGACGGATCACGTCGGCGCAGACCAGCATGAGAGCACAGACCCGCAGGTTGCTCGAAAGGGTCACTCCGCAGTGAGGCGCCGCCGGACGTGCCCAGGCGAGCATCGGCCGCCACCAGTCCGCGTTCCCCGCGGTGTCGGCGCCACTGGCCACCCACCGCTGCTGCCAGGTGTCACCCGACTGGTCGGCCAGCCAGTCCATCAGAATGGTGAGGCCCAGCCGCCGCCGCTGCTGTGCCGCCCGGCCCTCGTCGACCAGCACCGATGCCGCGAGTAGCTCGGCCAGTAGCGGCTCGCGTCGCTTCTCAGTCACCAGCCATGTCGTTGCCGCAGCTCGGGGCGGGAATCGCCGCCAGAGCTGCTGCATATCCGAGCCGACCGACGGGGTATCGGCCGCGATCGCCAATTCGTCAGTGAGAGTGACCGTCTCAAGCGCGGTCACGAGGTCCGCCCACCGAACAGCACGTCCAAGGACTCCGGCCGATATTCGCTCGGCGTGGGAGTCCCGGTGTCGGGCTGTTCGCCGGCTGCGCCCATCGAGCCAATGGCGTGGCCGCGCCGGTGGTGTGCCAGCAGACCGGCGATCACATCGCCAGGCATCGGTGTCAGGTACAGCTGCGTCGTCGATAAATGAGCGTGCCCGAGCACCCACTGCACATCGGCCAACGGCAGCTGGGATCGCGGGCCATCCGATAAGCGGCCGTGTGCCGGAGGTCGTGCAGCGTCCAGTTGGCACCGAGTGTTGCCGCGGCCCGGCCGAACATCGCCCGTGCGGCGTGATAGGTGAGCGGTCGGAAGGGTCGACGCCGTGTCCACCACAACGGATCATCACGTCCAGACGGTGACTCCTGGCCGATGTCGGACTGGTAGAGCCGAAGCCACACGAACGCGTCCGGCGACGCCGGAAGCTGTTGGATTGCGCGGGTTCCCTTGCGGATCACTGTGATGAGCTGCTGACCGGGGTCGACGTCGCCGCAGCGGGCGCCGAGCAGCTCCGAGGCACACGCTCCGGTCGACACCCACAACGCGACCAGGGCCCTGTCACGATGGCAGCCGAGCTCGGCGAACACGCGGTTGAACATCTCATCGGGAATGCAGCGTGGGATCCGCTGGGCGACTCTTGGCCGGTAAAGGCCCACGCGATCGTTGCGAAAGGGCTCCATCGGGTTGTGATGGGCATTAGGTCGGCCACCACGGCGCTCGCGCGAAAGCGGGAAGGGATTGACCATCGGGCCCGTCCCGGCGTCGCGGTGAAAGTCATAGAAGACCCGCAGCACGGTCTCTGAGTGCGCACGCGTCGCCACGGCGTACTTCCGGCCCAGGCCGGGCTTGCCTGTCACCGGGTTCGGGAGGCTGCTGGCTGATCGGACACCACCGGTTGGCCGAGCTGGCTTCTCCCTCAACGCGAGCCAGCGACAGAAGTCGCGAGCCTCCAGCCGGGTCGCCTGGTCCCACGGCACCTCGACGGCCCAGGCGAACCGGAACCAACGCAGCAGGTCCATCGCGTATGACCGCTGAGTCGAAGTCGAGCGTCCCGACGCCTGCAGCTCTTTCAGGAAGGCCGTGACCGAAGGCACCGCATCGCCGGCGGCATCGATCATCCGGACCGGCTCCCAAAGGTCCTCAGTCGTCCGGACCGCACCCACCCGCGCCACGACCAACATCGAGAGATCACGTTTTTCGCCAAACCCTTCGGACATAGATCGGACCGTATCGAGCTCAGAGCAAGTCAGCCGCGGTGGCAGGGCCTGCTGAGCGCTTAGTTCAGTCAACAGGAGTAGGTCGGCGCGGCATCTTGTTTCTCGGAGTGAACATCGAGCAGCGTCGCGTCGAGGTCGATCGTGATGTCACCTGGTGGTGCCGCGGCCCAGACGATCTCGCGTGCGCCCGCCACTGCCCTTGCGATCTGGCGCAGCTCGGGAGCGATGTCGTGGCCTTCACCGCCCTCCAGGCGGTCGTCACCGAAGCGACCTCTCCGAACAGCTCGGAGTTCTTCCTGAGGGCGTCGATATCACAGAGGCAGTCGGCTCCATCGGCAATGGCGACGGCGAGATGGGTGAGGACCACGCCCGGATCGTGGGTATGCCAGGAG
The DNA here is from genome assembly GCA_963719125.1 of uncultured Acidimicrobiaceae bacterium. Lineage (GTDB taxonomy): Bacteria > Actinomycetota > Acidimicrobiia > Acidimicrobiales > Bog-793 > Fen-455. The sequence goes on along the minus strand of CAVRAT010000010.1, from coordinate 223,419 downwards.
ATGCCGCAGTCGGCCATCGCCTCTGACAAGCCGCGTGTCAGGCCAATGCGATCGGCCAGCTCCGACAGCAACGCGCTGCCCGCGTGCGAGACGAGATTGCGGCCGTCGGTGGTTACCTCGGCGCGGCGGACCGAGCGGCTACGATGCACCTTCAAGGAGGCCTCCTCCTGGGTTGCATGACTGTCTTCGAACACAGCCATTTTCCCAGCTGAGGAGGCCTTTCACGCGGATACTGGCAGCCTCATGCCGCTATCGCGCGAATTCGCGGTCGATGCTGCGAAACCTCAGATCGCGGCACCCTCGAGGGTGTCACGGGGGATGATGCCCAAACTCCGTCGTCTGCTGTCGCCGTCGCGGAAAGCGCCATTTCCGGGTCGACGGCACTCGCAGCTAGTCGCGGGTACGCGCGTCGCATACCCCGGAGCTGACGGTGGAAGGAGTCGACGGAATTGGAGAACCGGCGCTCAGAGAGCTTGCGTAGCATCATCGGTGTCAGGGCGATCACCCAGATGACTGCTAGCACAGCTATGACCACCAGGCTCACGCTCCTAGGACCGTCCTTACATTGTCGGAAACGCTAATCAAGGCTCGCAGCTGAATGGTGGATGTTGCTTTGCACGGGCTCGCTCTCACGGCGCCACACACCTGAGCGGCCCCCGGTCTTCTCCCAAAGACAGAGCTCCTCCACGACCATGGAGCGGTCCGCAGACTTGCACATGTCGTAGATCGTGAGTGCCGCGACAGCGCAGGCAGTCAAGGCTTCCATCTCGACACCGGTCCTGTCGACTGCCTCGACCTGCGTCTCGACTTCGACGAAGTCGTCTCCGATCGTGAAGTTCAGGGCAACAGAGCCGACGAGCAACGGATGGCAGAGGGGGATGAGCTCGGCCGTGCGCTTTGCGGCCTGGATTCCAGCGATCCGTGCCGCGCCGAGGACGTCACCTTTGTTGATCGCATTGCTCGCGATGTTCACGGTGGTCTCCGGGAGCATCCGGACCTTGCAGCGGGCGATCGCCCGACGGTGAGTCGGCTCCTTCGGAGTGACATCTACCATTCGAGCCCGGCCAAGCGGGTCGACATGAGTCAATCCTCGGTTCGGCATTGGCGAGAAGTCTATGTCCTGGGTAGCATGCGCGCCCTAACGGTTGGCACCCGCGATGGGGTCTGGGTCCCGACACCAGACATCGCGCCTGCCCGTCCAGGTCGCACTTTCACTCGAGTGGGCCGGTGAGAAGTATCTGGACTTCGCTACCCGTGGTCACGCCTTCGCCGTCTGGCAGCAGTGCCAAAGCGTTGGCAGCGGCCAAAGCTGCAAGCTGATGAGAGCCTTGTTCGCCAGCCGAACGGACGATGATGCGGCCGTCCGGGCCCATCGCGGCCACTACGCGCAGCAGGTGCAGCTTTCCGTCCGGTCGGCGTTCAAAGTCATCGGCCGCAACGGCCGGGATCGAGTGCGGGAGCGGTGACCGGAATCCCGCGAGCTTCCTCAGCGCCGGCAGCGCCACGACCTGGTAACTGACCATCGAGGAGACGGGGTTACCCGGCAGACCGAAGACCGGGACCAGACGGCCACCTCTGGCGACGGTCGCAAAGGACAACGGCTTCGCGGGCTTGATCGCGACCTTGAACTGGTGGTTCATTCCTCCTGACTCGGCCACGAGTGCCTCCAGGGCAAGCTTCACGAAGTCGAACTCGCCCATGGAGACCCCGCCGGTGGTAAGAACTGCATCGCAGCGCTCGACCCCCTCGCGTATCGCTGCCGAGATTGCCTCCTCGTCGTCGCGACGGACACCGAGATCGATGCCGACGAACCCGTCCCGTCGCAGGGCTGCGAGCAGACCCTGGCGATTGGAGTCTCGGATCTGCCCGAGCTCGAGCGGCACGGTGCCGCCGACTAGCTCATCCCCGGTCGACAGGACGCCGACCTTCGGGTGTGGGTGGGCACTGATGTGGGTGGCGCCGACGCTCGCTAGCAACCCGATATGCGCTGGCCCGATGATCGTGCCGGCAGCAACAGCCTTGTCACCCCGGTGCAGGTCGCTTCCCGCTGGGCGGATGTAAGCACCCGCCGAGACTTGGTCGAGAATTCGGACCTTGCCATCCGACGAACCTGGTTCGGTCCGCTCCACTATGGCGATCCCGTCGGCACCAGGGGGGATAGGAGCCCCCGTCATGATCTGGACCGCTGTTCCGGGCCCTACAGCCCGTGTAGGCGCCGAGCCGGCTGGGAGGACACCGATGACCGAGAGCTCCACGGGCGCGGCCTTGGTGTCGTCCGCGCGCACCGCGTAGCCGTCCATCGCGGTGTTGGCGAAGGGAGGCAGATCGTCCGAAGCGTGCACGTCCTCGGCAAGAACCGAGCCGAGCGCGTCGCCGAGCTCGATCTCGATCGGGCTGAGCGGAGGGCACGAGCTGATCACAATCCGCTGAACATCTTCGAGGGCGGCCAGTTCTTCAACACTGTCTCGATCCATGCGGCTCCTCCCCTAGGCTTTCAGCCCTGGAGAGCCACGATATACTTGGCACTCACAAAGCAAGAGTGCCAACGCCAGACCGTCGGCGGGACGGTGAGGGTGGCCGAGGCAAAGGACTGAAGGGATCCATGCCCACCTACGAGTACTCGTGCAAGTCATGTGGAGAGCACCTCGAGGTCGTGCAGTCGTTCAAGGACGACGCCCTTACCGAATGTCCCAACTGTGGCGGTGCCCTGAAGAAGGTGTTCGGGAACATCGGGATCGTGTTCAAGGGGAGTGGCTTCTACAAGAACGACAGCCGGGACGGACGTTCCGGTTTCAAGCCCGCCGCCGCCGGTTCGAGCAGCGGCTCAGAGGTCACGGCCGCCCCGGCGAGCACCGAGGCGACCAAGCCAGCAGCAGGGGACAGCGCTGCGCCATCGAAGCCCGCCGCGGCGGCCACACCAGCGGCCCCGACCTCGACGGCGTCGTCCGGCGTGCGAGCCTCGAGAGCCGAAGCCGCTTCTTGAGCGGCTGAGCCGCTCCGGTCCGGAGCTGCTCGGGTCCTTTCAGTTCAAGACCCGCTCATCGCAATCTCGCCGATGGCGAGAGTCACACCGGTGGCTGTGCCGGGCAACCATTCGATGTCGGACCCGACGGCCACGACGTGCTGGAGCATTCGTTGGATCGTCGAGGCGATCGTCACCTCGCGCACCGGTTCCGTCAGCTCGCCGCCCCGAATCATCAGGCCTTCGGCACCGACAGAGAAGTCGCCGCTCACCGGATTGACCCCCGAGTGGACTCCGGTGATCGACTGTACGAGGAAGCCTTCACCGACCTCCGCGATTATCCCCGCCTGGTCAAGCGTCCCGAGCTGGAGGGCCAGGGCTTGCGCACCGACGCCCGGGGTTGTCCGGAACCCGCCGCGGACGGCCGAGCCGGTCGAGGCGGTACCCGCAAGGCGGCCGGCGTAGGTGTCGTAGAGGAAGCCCTTCAGCTCGCCCTCGGCGATCAGCGAGTTGCGCCGGCAGGCCAGTCCCTCGGCGTCGTGCTGGGAGGCGCCGTAGGCGAGCGGGTTCGTCGGGTCGTCGATGAGGGTCAGCTCCCCGACGCCTACCTGCTCGCCGATGCGTCCGGCGAACAGGGAGCGACCCTTGACCACCTCCTCGCCGGACAGGGTGCCGGCGAGGATACCTAGCAGGGTCGCGGTCACACGGCGGTCGAGGACGGCGGTGAGCTTTGCGCTCCTGGCCTTTTTCGCCCCGAGCAGTCGGGTCGCGCGGTCGACGGCGTCGGCCGCGGCCGCCTCCAGATCGAGATCGAGAGGAGCTCGACCCACCGAGTAGCCGAACCCTGTCTGGGTGTCGTCGCCATCACCGGCAACGGCTTGGACGAACAGGTAGCAGCCGGTCTGGCGGTCCGTCACCTCGATACCGCGCGAGGTCGCGATCGCCACTTCACCGTAACCGTCGACGTAGTCCGAGGAGACGACCTGGCGGATGCGGGAGTCTCCTCCCCGGACGCGCCGCTCGAGCTCGAGGGCGAGCGCGACCCTGTCATCGGTCGGGAACGAGACGAGCTCCTCCCGCCAAAGATCGAGCACGGGAGGTTCGACGCCGTCGGGCGAAGCGAGCCCTGCATGCTCGTCGACCGTGGCGAACCGGGCGTTGTCGCGCGCCTCGTTGAGCGCCTCCTTCGCGGCCGACTCGTCGAGCGCCCCGACATATGAGAAACCCTGTCTTCCCCCGGAGATGACCCGCACCCCCACGCCGGCGGACTCCGCAGTCTCGAGCTGCTCGATGGCGCCCTCGAAGACGCGGACCGAGGTCTCCCTGCCGTGGGAGACGTAGACCTCAACCTCTTCGTCGGTTGTCGCCTGTTCGAGGACCCTCCGTCCCAGGGCGAGGAGATCAGGCACTTGCGGTACCGCCGATCGTCACTCCTGTCACGCGCAGCGTCGGCTGTCCACAGCCGACGGACACGTTCTGACCGTCCTTGCCGCAGGTCCCAGGCGACATGTCGAAGTCGTTGCCGATGGCGTCGATCTTGGAGAGCACGTCGGGGCCGTTGCCGATCAGGTTCGCGTTACGCAGAGGCTCCGTGATGCGGCCGTTCTCGATCAGATAGGCCTCGGTCATCCCGAAGACGAAGTCTCCTGTCGCGGTGTTGACCTGCCCGCCACCGAGCTGGGCCACATAGACGCCGTTCGACGTCTGCGCCACGATCTCGTCCGGGTTCTCCTTGCCCGCAAGGAGGAACGTGTTGGTCATGCGGACCATGGGCAGGTCCTGGTAGCTCTGCCTCCGGCCGTTGCCAGACGAGGTTCGTCCCTCCTTGCGTGCGCGCAGGTAGTCCCACATGTAATCGGTCAGGACCCCGTCTCGGATCAATACGTTGCGTTGCGTGGGCCTGCCTTCGTCGTCGATCAGGAGGCTGCCCCAGTTCGGGCTGAGCGTGCCGTCGTCGACGAGTGTGACGCCCGGGCTGGCGACCATCTGGCCGATGCGGCCCGTGTAGGCGGAGCTGTCCTTCAAGATGTGGTCGGCTTCGAGGCCGTGCCCGCAAGCCTCGTGAAACAGGATCCCACCGCTTCCGCTCTTGAGGACGACGGGCAGGACGCCCGACGGCGCCGGGCGCGCCCGAAGCTTGGTGATGGCCCTTCGGGCAGCTTGCTCAGCGACCTCCTCCACAGGGTGTTCGTCGAACATCTCGTAGCCGAGGGTGTGAGCGACGCTGTGGAAGCCGGTCTGCAGGCCGCCGTCGCCTGACGCGACGCACGTCACGAACAACCGGGTTCGGACGCGGTCGTCGTCTGCCAGCAGTCCGTCCGAGTTCGCCACCAGGATGCGGCGCCGGCTGTCCCCGTAGCCGGCACTCACCTGAACGATGGCCCCTCCCGCCGAACGAGAGGCGTCGTCGGCTTGGAGCAACAGGTCGACCTTGTCCGACTTTCGTACCGTGCCCGGGAGCGTCCTCACGTGTTGATGCTCCGACGGCTGTCTTGAAAGCTCGACTTTGCGGACACCACCGCCACCCTCGCGGGCAACAGCCGCGGCCGCCTGGGCTGCGGACAGCAGGCCCGTTTCCGACAAGTCGGCAGTGTGGGCGAATCCGGTTGTCTCACCGACGATGACCCTGATGCCGGCACCCCGGTCGCGCCCGCTCGACAGCTCCTCAACCTTGCGGTCGTCCAGGAAGATCGAAGAGCTCGAGCGATCTTCGGCGAAGATCTCAGCGAAGTCTCCTCCTCGTCGAAGCGCCTCGCCCAGGACACGCTCGAGGACGGGCGCCTCTACGAGGTCGGCCGGCGAACTGTCGATGATTGTCACTGCGTGGGTCAGAGCTTCCGGCCGAGCATGCCTCCGAGCACGCCGCCGCCCATGCCGGCTGCCACAGAGCTGCCCTCATGCTTGTCGCCGCCCAGGTAGGGCGAGAGGGCGTGGGCGAGGATCGGCAGCGGCATGGACTGGAGCCAGACGGTGCCCGGGCCTGTCAGCACAACGACGTGGTGCCCGTCCTCACCGAACATGCGGTTGGCGATACCTGGCAGGCGCGTCGTCTGGAAGCTCACGGTTGCCTGGAAGGCTCCGACGTGACCGGGATGCACGCAGAGGCTCTGGCCTGCGGCCAGCTCGTAGGTCGAGATCTCTCCGGAGAGCTCGATCCAGGCGGTTCCCTGTCCTTCGAGCCGCTGGAGAAGGAAGCCTTCACCGCCGAAGATGGCGCCGCCGAAGGTCTGCTGAAGCGCGACGGTGGGCGAGATGCCCGGCGTGCCGCACAACCATCCGTGCCGATGGACTATGTGCTCGGACCCGGGCGCGATCTCGACAGAAAAGATGCGGCCCGGGAGCTTCGCGGCCAGGACCAGCATTCCCGGGCCACCGGTGGGCTCGTAGCGCGTGAGGAAGATCCCCGTCCCGCTGGCGACCCGCTTCAGGCCTGCCATGAAGCCACTTCCTCCGCCGGTGTTCATCGACTGGTTGAGCTGCATGTTCGCGGACATCCAGGCGAGGTCGCCGTGCGTCGAGACGACTGCTTCACCGGGATCGAGTATCAGCTCGAGCACCGGGAGAATGGACCCCTTCACTTCGGCCTTCATTGAAAAAACCCCCTTCTCGTCTCGCGATTGTCCGGCATTCGTGCAGTTGCCGGGCATCAGTCTGCCCTGTGTGGACGTCGGCGTCGAGAAGCCGCCGTTCTCGCCGTCTGGGCCGGGTTTTGTCGCCGGGCATCCCCGTCTTCCGGGCGGTAGCTCGGTAGCATCGCCCCAGGGGAGTGGAGGGCACATGGATGAGAACGAGGCAGTCGCGGAACAGCAGTTAGCCACGCCGATATTCAACGTGTACCGGCGTGGATACGACCCGGAGCAGGTCGACCGGTACGTGGCAGACCAGCAGCGGCGGCTCGATGACGCGCTCAGACGCGCTTCTGAGTCGGAGCGCCGCCTCGCGGCAGCGGTTGGGCAGCTCCGGGAGCTGCACCGCCGTGTTGCCATCTATGAGAGCGAGACTCGCACCGCCCAACCGCCTGCGCTGGACACTCTCGGTGAGCGCGTGCAGCGAATCCTTCAGGAGGCGTGGGAAGGGGCCTACTCCCTGCGTCAGGATGCCGAACGCGAAGTCAACGAGCTGCGTGAGGCGGTCACCCAAGAGGTGGCCGAGCTGCGCGAGGTGGCCAGTCGTGAGGCCGCCGATGTCGTCGACCAGGCCACGAGACCGCGCCCTCGCGATCCGGGACGAGACCGAGCGTCGGCGGCACGCCTACCTGCAACGCATAGAGCAAGATCGCGAGCGCGCCGTTTCGCAGATCACCTATCTCTACGACCAGCGCCAGGACGCCATCGCCGAGCTGGCTCGGTTGCAGACAACCGTCCAGGCGGTCGTCGAGGAGATGGCTCGTAGCCCTCTCGGACGTCCGGCCCCGGGCGTCGCAGTCGCGGCGGCGTCGCCCGCGGCTAGCGATGGAAGTCCGACGCTGCCGCCGGAGGACGATACGCGCGTGCGTCCAGATCGTGCGCTGGGCAGGTCAGGAGCTTCCTCTCCAACGGGACTACTCGACCAGCCGGATGACCCCCCGTACCGCGCCGGCGAGCGGACAGGGCGGCACAGTAGTTCCTTCGTTGCAGACACCTCGCCTGAGTACGAAAGAGATGGCATCACCGCGGTGCGCGGCAAGCGAATCCGGGACGACGCGGCCGCAGAACCTCTCCCATCTCCGGCGCGTCGGTCGGAAAGTGTGTTTGATGACGGGCTGCCCGCGGAAGAGGTCCCGGAGACGGTCCCCTCGCGCAGGCGGCGCACCGGGCTGTTCGATGCCGAACAAGAAGGTTGGACCTGAGCACGGTTCTCCGGACCGCACCCCGGCGCACGTCTCCCGGTCCGCGGTGACAATGAAGTCGGAGGGTCTTTTTTCCGGACCGTCGGGCGACGAGGAAGAGCAGGTGCTTTCCCGTCTGCGCTCCGCGGGGGACCGCGTGACGACGTCGCGACGCCTTCTGGTCCGCAGCCTGTTCGAGGCGTCCGGGCACCGAACAGCCGAGGAGCTCGCCGCGGAGATACAGACTCACGCACCCGACGTGTCGATTTCGACCGTGTACCGGAACCTCGAGGAGCTCGAGCGGCTTGGCGTGGTCGTGCACTCACACCTCGGGCACGGGCCAGCGACTTATCACCTCGCGACCGAGGCGCATGGTCATCTGGTTTGCCGCAAGTGCGAGGCTCAGGTCGAGATTGCGGACGCGTTCTTCACCGACCTCCGGCGGCGCGCTGTTGCGGAGTTCGGGTTCGCGATCGACCCACGACATTTCGCCGTGATCGGACTTTGCGCGAAGTGCCAGGCAGACGCTGGGGCTCTCGGGGACTTCTCAGCCGGCTGAAGACCATGCGGAGTGCCCTCCGTGACCACCCGGAACTCCGGGTGGTCACGTTGTGGGGGGACTCAGACACTTGCCGCAGTGCCAGGTTGTGTCTTCACGATCTCGCAACGAATCCGTTACGAGATCGTCATAGTGTCTCACAGGGAGCCCCCCTTGTCTAGCGGTTCATTGCAAAAATGTTACGAGCCGCAATTCTGTTTCCTGGTCCGACGTTCAGCTGCTGCGACGCCCGGTCAAGTGTCGCGGGTTGTCCGCCTCTTCTTTGCTCGCATGCAAGGATGGTTGTCGCAGTCCCAGGACACGACGGCGACAACGCTCAAATACTTCCGAGAAGGGCCGCTAGCTCATCTGGTAGAGCAGGGGACTTTTAATCCCAAGGTGCCGGGTTCGAGCCCCGGGCGGCCCACCAGGTCAGAGGTGGTGTGATGAGAGGGGATCCACCACCTTTGACTACTTTTAGGCTACAATCTCAGCCATGAACGGAACTAAGACAGAAGTGGCGCCCGGAGTCTGGCGACTGCGCGTCTACATCGGGCGCAACGCCAAGGGATTCCCCGTCCAGCGCTCCAAGACGATCCAAGCGCCAGAACACAAGGCCGGCGCCGGCACGCGGCTCGCCGACCGCGAACTAGCGAACATGCTCGCCGAGGCGAACAAGGGCAACACCGCAACCGGCAGCGAGACGGTTGGCGATCTGCTCGACGCCTTCCTCGAGCAGGCTGAGTCGAGAGATCGATCGCCGACGACGCTCCGCAAGTATCGGTCAATCGCCGACACCGTCCTACGGCCCGAGTTGGGCAAGATCAAGCTCGCGAAGCTCACGGCCCGAGACCTCGATCACCTCTACGCCAAGCTCACAGCGAAGGGGAACAAGGCGACGACGGTGCGGCGCGTGCACGCCCTCATCGCAGCGTCGCTCGCTCAGGGCGTCAAGTGGGACCTCGTCGCCGAGAATGTCGCCCTCAAGGCTTCGCCGCCCACGGTCCACGCCGCCGAGGTCACCGCACCCGACCCCGGCGAGGTTCAGCGCATCATCGAGGTCGCCGAGGCGATCGAACCAGCACTTGCCGGGCTGCTACTACTCGCCGCTCTCACCGGTGCCCGCCGTGGTGAGCTGTGCGCCCTCCGGTGGTCGGATGTGGACTGGACGGCCGCCACGCTCTCAATCGCTCGTAGCGTCTACGACAGGGCCGGTGGGGGCTGGGCAGAGAAGGACACGAAGACGCACGCGGCGCGGCGTATCGGGCTCGACGATCTCGGGCTCGAGATCCTTCGCCGACATCGGGCATCAGTCGACGCGCTCGCCGACAAGCTGGGCGTGACCCTCGAGCCGGGCGCGTTCCTCTTCTCGCGCTCTCCCGCCGGCCTCGAGCCGATCCGGCCCGACGTGCTGAGCAAGTTCACGAGGCGCGTCGCCGACAAGGCGGGCGTCGACACTCACTTGCACGCGTTGCGCCACTTCTCGGCGACTCAGGCGATAGCCGCGGGATTCGACGCGGTCACGGTCGGCGCCAGACTCGGGCACGCTGACCCGTCAATCACCCTTCGCGTGTATTCGCACGCCCTCGAGCAACGGGACCGGGAACTCGCCGCGAGCCTCGGTCGGACGTTGGCGCTGCCGAAGGGAGGATCCGTAGACGTGACGCAGCCATCGGATACCGTGACGAACAGGTCATGATTGAAGCAGAGATAACGCCTTGGGATCGCGTGCTCACGCTGCTCACCAATGGCGCACTCTCCCAGCAACACAGTGCATGGGGAGCGCTGCTGAGGGAGGACGCGGCCGGGAAATGGTCATGGGCCTTCTCATGGGATAAGGACGTCTTTGTCGCCGCTGACTACCGCTTGGGCGATTCCGACATCGTGACCGATAAGGCCGTGCCCTTGAGCGACGCCTGGCGGTTAGCGGACGCCGTCAACCTCGAGAGGTTGCGGGCGCCCCTCGATTGCCTCGTGTACGTAGCTGCGTCTCTGTACGTCACCACCACGGCTGTGGGACGGTCGAGATTCGGCTACATCATCGACCAGCGAGGCATCATCGCCGAGGTAACTACGTCGCGGCACCCTGTCGGCAGTAAGAGTCTTGGATCACTCGTGCGGCAAAGCGTCTACAGGCGCGCGGCTGCTGGCGACAAGACCCGCATCAAGGTCGCGCAGAAGTCTCTCAGGCGCCGAGATGCAAACAACATTTTCTCTTCTGGCGTTGCCGCCTATCTCATGCAGGACATGACCGAGAACCGCCTAGGAAGCACCGCCGCACCGTTGGAATCGGCGCTGTTCGAGGGACCGTGGAACGGTCACTGGCCGAGGCACGACGAGATGTCTGTTTCTTGGGAGTACCGGGACGCGAAGAGGTCGCCGCTACCTACGACCCGTCTCGGCACCGCCGCCGCCACGGTATTAAGCCGCGAGGCCTTCGGGCGAGCGAAGTTCAGCGCGGAGGGTTCAAATCTTCGGTACGCCGCGCTACCAGAGGGTGACCTCTTGGACGAAAGCCCGGCCGGTATGGGCGAGATCACCCAGCAGGCATCGACCGACGGCCTAGGCCCGAGCCAGACCATGACGCTTGAGGAATGGCACAAGTCCCAGATCGACGAGCTGAACGCAGGTGCAGGATGGGGTGATCCGGTTGCGCCAGAAAAGGCCGTTTCCCGCGAGAAGCTTCGCGAGCGGTTGGTGCGTACCGGACATGAGGACGACACCGTCAAGGCGGTTGTCAAGGCTGATGAACCCGCCCTCGGTGAGGTGGCCGCCACCCTCTTCGCCCGTCTGCCTACTCGACAGCACGAAGCAATGCTCCTGAAGTGGGTAGATCAGAAGTCGGCGTCCGAGATCGCAGCGCTTATGAGCATCAGCGTGAAGACCGTCTACAACCTGCTCGAGGCCGCCGCGAAGAATCTCCAAGAAAATCTCGCCGAGGAATAGGAATCCGACGAGTCTCGTGTCCCTTATGAATGGGAAGGAGGGTTATGGTGACAGCCGTCCTACAGCTAGATAACGGTATTGAGCTGCGATCGACCGATCAGCTCACCTGTCGAAGCCCTGTACCGCCTGATGGGTTCCGGGATGTCGGGCGAGGATAAACAGGTACTCCTTGACGATCGCGGAGCCACCTATCCCGGAGGCGAACGCGCCTCGCAGTAAATCAACCCGGCCGTAACCCGGCCGGACACAAGTAGCCAGGCTAGGCGCCCACATGGGCGCCTTTTTTCATGCCCGAAAAGAGGTAGATGCGTCGTGTCTGTTGCATTGCCCGAAGATGTAAGGCCGCTGTCGTGGGCCGCTGAGCAGCTCGGGATCGCCTCGAGCACCGCCTACAGGTTGGCAGCGACCGGTCAGGTTCCCGGTGCCTTCCGAATCGGCAGTCAGTGGCGAATCAGCGTGCCTCGGTTCATGCGCGAGGTTCACTTTGCCGAGGTCGAGCCGAGAGCATCATGAGCGTCGACGACATCGCCCGTCGCCGATCTGCACGTGACGCCCACGACCTCCTCGAGCAAGTCCGTGAGACGCTTGCCGATTTCGACCGTGGCGCACCGCTTGACGAAACGGCGGCAATCATGGGCCAGCTCGGCGCCAAGCTCGGGCGGCTCTCGTGTAGCGGGCGGCTTGTCGCATGACAACGACACTGACCCCATGGGACATCGCCAGCATGACCGCGGACAATGTCGCCGAGCTTCGCAAAGACTGGGACCGCTACGGCCGCGACCTCGCGGAGATCGAATCGGCCAAGAGACAGAATGAGGACCCCGACGCACCTCGAGCGCCGGAACCTCCGGTAATCGTCCCGAGTCCAGCATCCCAAGCCGCCTGGGACGCGTTGCAGGCTGGGCACGCCGCCGCGAGCTCGAACGGCTCTGCGCACGTCGTGAAGCTCGCGAAGGTCGACCCGACGCTCGGCGCCACGGTCACCCACCAGCAAGCCGCCAGTATCAAGCCCAGCAAGCCGGAATGGCTCTGGCCTGGTTGGCTACTACTCCGGGCGCTCAATCTGCTCACCGGGCGCCAGGGCGCCGGCAAGACGACATTTGTCGCTCACCTCGTCGCGGCTCTGACGACTGGAATCCCGCTACCGGGTGACATCGGCCGCGACCCGATTACCTGCGCGATCCTCTCGCTCGAGGAGCCGCCCGATCGCGTCGTCGCACGGTTGTACGCGGCCGGCGCCAACCTCAAGCGCGTGCATGTGCTGGGCGACGTCGAGGACCACGACGACGAAGGAAACCTCTATCGGCGCCGCTGGTCGCTGCCGCGTGACGTCTCGATTCTCGGCAAGGTCATCGAGGAGTTGGCGATTCAACTCGTCGTCATCGACGGCCTCGGCTACTCGATCGTCGGTGATAGTCACAACTACTCGATTGTCGGCTCGGCCCTTGCGGCGCTTGCCGGCGAGGCCGAACGCACCGGCGCGGCAATCCTTGGACTAGTCCATCCGCCGAAAGGCGCGAGCGATCCTGTCACGGCAGCGATCGGCTCGACGGCCTGGACGGCAATCCCGAGAATCTCGATCGTGCTCGGTGTCGATCCAAACGACGAAAGCGGCGCGAGGCGACTCGTGCGCGTAGCGAAGACGAACTACCGCGAACCCGACGCCGGGCTCCAGTTCCGCATCGGCGACGATCCCGAGTTCGAGTGTGGATACGTCACAGCGCTCTACCGAGACGACACCGCCGCCGAAGTGATCGTCGGCGCGCCGGTCAGCATCGAGGAGAAGGGCGAACGTGCCGAGGCGCGCGACGTTCTGCGAACACTGCTCGCTGAAGGGCCGATGGACGCCGACGAAGCCATCAGGGCGAGTGGCATCAATGCCGCATCGCTCAAGCGGCCCCGGAAAGACCTTGGAGTCATCGCCGAAGCTCGCCGAAACATGCTCGGGCACGTGGTCGGTTGGACCTGGCGACTGCCAGAAGCCCAGAGGTACAACCCAGAGGAACAACCGGCACTACTCGCCGAAAGTTGTTCCCCTGGTTCCTCTGGACACACACAGGACTTATATCTCTCCTTTACTCCAGAGGAACAAGGCGGCGTGAGTGTACCCCTGGACTTCGGAGCGTCGTTATGACCGCCGACTGGACGCTTCGCCGATGTGGCACTTGCGGCGTGCTCGAAACCGACCCGACCGCCATGTTCGTCTTCGACCAGGGCTGCGAAGAGGTCGTCCACGTTGTCAACGGCATGTTGCGGTGTGGCGTGCTGGTCGTGGTTGACGAGGTGACGTCGTGACCGATCACGAGCAACGACAACTCGCTCACATCTTGATTGACGCCGCCCAGATCGAGGCAGGCGCCGGTAAGGGCTACACGGTGCCACCCGGTACCTTGACGGAACTGCCAGCGCGCCGGCTGACACTGGACGAGGCACGCCAAGCGCTCGACATCGACGAGCAACTGTTCCGGCGCGAACTCGAACATCACCTAGTCGTCTGGTCAATCTGCCACGGTCCCGACAAGCGACGACGGCGCGCATCGTGAAAGGCCACAGCATGAAGCGAGGGCGCTCCCACTCGCACGTCGGCAAGGTCGGGCCCCGCACGCGCGCACACGCCTCGGCCGCGATCCAACGGCGCCGGGACGCGCGCACCCATCTTAAGCAACAAGCCGGCGCGACCCCCAACGTGACCGGGGCATCGTGGAACAAAGGCGCAGGTCAGGGGGATATGGGGGGTGATTCTCGGCGGGGCGAGTTGAAATGACCGCCCACGTCAATTTTTTCCCCCTGTCAGCGCAGAGGGTTCGACGCCAGCAACCAACGGGATGGTGGACCATCCGCGGCTTAGAGAGAAACGGGGGCATATCGAAGTGCTGGCGTGAGCCCGGTGCTTGGGTAAAAAGCGGATCAGTCCGTATTTTACCCAACCAGTTATTTATGGTCGTGTGGCTTGAGCGGGTCATTTCAACTCGCCCCCCGATGAATCACCCCGCCATATACCCCCCTGTCAGCGCAGAGGGTTCGAAAGGAGCAGCAAAGGAGATGGACAACCCCATCCTCGCGTCGTGGCAGCGATGGCTAGCAGACTGGGCGCCAGGCGAGAGCTGGAACGACCGGTTCGGCCGGCCCGAAGGCCAGCGGCGCCTCGAGCAGTACCAGTACGCGTGTGGATTGGCCTCTCTGGCTTTCTACCTCCGGGACCTCCCCGTCGACAAACTCGCGGCCAAGCGGCGCGAGGTCCAAGCTCAGCTCGCGGACGATTCGCAAAGCCGCGATCTGGCGTTGGCGATCATCGACGCACGGGTTGGCGATGTGACCTGGGACTCAGCGGTTCACGCTCTCCTGGACCGCGCCGAGGAGCTGGAGTGGAGGTCCTCTCGCCGCCCGCGATCTTTCGCCACCGTCGCCAAGAGCCTGATTCCGACCGGGCGGCGGTGGCAAAGTTGGCACCGGCGCCTGTTTGGCAAGCGCCAACTCCCACCAACAGAGCAGGAGCCGCCCCAAGGTCCTCCGCCCCGGCCATCGTTCGACCTCGAGCGCTACTTGGCCGACGACTTGCTCCTAGAGACAAATGTTTACCTCGCCGAGGACCGGCCCTGGCTGGCGCTCTTCAGCGACGCCAGCCTCGCCGCCGTGATGGCCGACCGCCTCGAGCAGCTCACCCCCGCTCAGGCCGCGGACCTCTTGGCTGGCGGCTTGCGGGCTTTCGGCGACCAGGCGCTCTTGGACTCCGCTCGCTGCGCCGTCGCCGCCAGAGCGGCCGGCGAAACGGCGACCCGTGAGATCCGCCTGCTACGGCGCCACGGTCAGTTTCTCGGCCAGAGAGCCCTCTCGGATCGCGCCCGGCAGTAGCAGAAACCGATAACAAAGGAGCCTTACATGGGATTTACGCAACGAGAGCTCGACGATGCCCTATGCGGCGCTGTGGTCGAGCTGGCCAAGGCGTCCGGAATCCATATCGACCCGGCCGTCTCGCCCAACCTCGCCGCCGTGTCCCGTTTCGTCGCCGAAGTCGAGGCCGGCAGGCGAGCGGAGCGCGAGGCAGACCACGAGAAAGGGTCGGAGTTCGAACGACGCGTGCAGGCCGAGACTGCGGCGTACAAGGCGATGCATGAGCGCGACCTCGAGAACCTCGTCGCCGCGCATGCGGCCAACCCGACGCTGTACAGCGATTGGGCCCTGCAGCAGGCGGGCGTCATGCCGAGCCACATCCCAGGTCATGCCCAAGTGATCGTCGTCCCATGAGCGCCTACGAAGTCCGGCCAGGCGGTATGACGGGTGCCCCCGTCCGCAAGGCGATATCGAAGGCCGCGAGCCGCAAACAGCGCCTCATCGCCGAGGCCCTAGCCCGCGGCGATGTCGTCGAGGAGCGCGCCGACGGTTCAACTCTCATCACGAAGAAGAAAAGGAGTAGGAAATGACCCTCTCACAGCGCGCCGCCCTTCATACCGGCATCGAGCGGCGCTCATGCGCCTTCCAACTGGCCGGCATCGAGGTGCGCGGAGCCGGGTCACCTGCGCTCTCGGGATGGACACTTGAGGCCTACGCCTCCGTCACGAACACGCCCTACGTCGTCCACGACGAGTTCGGGCCTTTTACCGAGACCGTGCGGCGTGGCGCGTTCGGCGACACGCTGGCTAAGGGTCCAGACGTCGCCTTCCGGGTTAATCACGAAGGCCTCGCGCTGGGACGCACGCGCTCCGGGACGCTGCACCTCGACGAAGACGCTCGAGGCCTCAAATATTCCGTGAACCTCGATCCCGACAGCCCGAACGCCGTCGCCCTGCGGAGCGCCGTGAACCGGCGAGACGTCACCGAGAGTTCGTTCGCGTTCCTTGTCACCAGCCAGGAGTGGTCGTCCGACTATCTGCAGCGATCGATCTTCGGCGTGGATTTGGATAGGGGCGACGTGAGCGCGGTCACCTTCGGGGCGTCGCCGTCGACGGGCGATGAGGGCAACGCGACGACGCTCCGGGCAGCCACCTACGACCGTCAGGTCCGTGCCAAGTACAACACCGACGACCTGAAGGCGCTCAAGGCCAAGGGCCACACGTTCCCCGGCACGACGAGCTACCCGATTGACGACGAGGAAGATCTTGACAAGGCGATCCACGCCGTAGGACGCGGCGGTGCGGATCACGACGCCATCCGCAAGTACATCGCCGCCCGCGCCAAGGCGATGGGCTTCTCCTCGAAGATCCCCGACAACTGGAACGCAGACGGCTCGCTGAAGGGCGCCAACGCAGCCGGGCGCTTCGGCGAAAGCCGATCGCCACTCCACGGGCAAATCAGCGGCTCACACACGCACTCGCACCCGGCGAACGGTTCGCAGGGGTCGTGGAAGACCCACACGCACACGCACTCGCACGACGGGGACGCCTCGCACGATCACTCCCATGACGCCGCCGCCATGATCGCCGACGCCGACACGTCCGGGCAGAGCATGGACCAGCCCTCGGCCGAAGCCTTGGGCCTCCCGAACTTTGATGTCGAGAGCCGAATCCGCATCTTGCGCCTCAAGGTTCCGCCTCCCGCGCCGCTCACGAGCTCCGAGAAGTTCAACCGAGCGTTGGCAGCGGGGGCCGAGGCCGATCGGACCGTGGCACGCAGACTCGCACGAACGAAAGGGAAACGATGACCACCAAGACCGCACCCGCACCCACGGCGGGGAGTCCCGTCCTAGACCCGGTGACGCAAAAGCCCTGTCTCGACTCGAAGACAGGCAGGCCCTACGTCTACGACGAAAACGGCAAGCCCGTAGTCGCCCCGGTCACCGTGCCGGGTCCCGCTGAGCGGGTTTCCCGCCTCGAGGATGCCCTCAGTGCCCTGGCCCTCTTCGTCGTCGAAAACCAACGCCAGCGGTTCGGGCGCTCGCTCATGGGCGGGGCGGTCGGACCGAAGGTCGCCGCATTCCTCGATGTCATCGAGGCCGAGCGGCAGAGCGAAAAGGAGTAACTATGGCAACCGTCACATTGGTCACCGCGACAGGCACGGCGGGTTTGCTCGCGACCGTCGCTCCGGGCACCCGCTTTACATTCCAGAATCAGGGCAGTAACAACGCCTGGATCGGCCTCGGCAGCGGCGTCACCGCCGCCAACGGGTTGTTGTTGGTACCGAACGCCACGCTCTCCGAGGTCGAATGCTTCGGCCCCACGCCGGGGGACGCCTGGTACTGCATCTCAACTTCTGGCAGCACGATTGCCGTTATCGCGGGGGCCTAACCATGGCAAAGCTCGTCAATCCCTCCGCCGCAGTCTCCGGCGAGACGTCCCGCGCTGAGGCCGCTGAGGCCTTGCTGGCACCCCTCGCCAACCCGTCATTTACAGGCGTTGTGAGCCACGCGGGGTCGTCCTCGGCGAGCGGCGCGGCGTACTCGAACCCGTCGCTCTCGAACACGACCTCGGGCACGCAGATCAACGCCACCAAGGACGCGGTGCTTTACCTCACGTGCTCGACGGCGGGCACAGGGCTCACGATCAAGATGGGCACCAGCCAGTCACCACCGCAGAACACGATCGTCAGCAACGTCGCGGTGGCCATCGGCGACTGTTTCACCCTCCACGTCCCCGCCGCCTGGTTCGTGGCATGGAACGCCACCACCGCTGCGTTTGCAAACCAAGCGGCCGTAACTTGCTGAGTCTCGGCGGGAGGCATGGCCGGCCTCCCGTCGCGAAGGTGCCCGGTCGGTTGTGGCTAGG
Source organism: uncultured Acidimicrobiaceae bacterium (assembly GCA_963719125.1). Lineage (GTDB taxonomy): Bacteria > Actinomycetota > Acidimicrobiia > Acidimicrobiales > Bog-793 > Fen-455. The sequence goes on along the minus strand of CAVRAT010000010.1, from coordinate 205,468 downwards.
TTCCTTGCCCTGAAGGGCCGGCCGGGCACCACTGATCGCCGGGGCGGTTTTCCTTCTTTTCCCGCCTCGAGCCAGGCGCTCGCTCCCCTGGGTTCCTTGCAGGGTGGCCCGGGGGGGCGGCTCCTACCAGAGCCGAAGTTTGCGCAGGCCCCGGCTCGGGCTCGCCCGGACACTGTCGTCCGCACGAGCCCACACGTTCACGATTACGGTCACATGAGATGCCAGGAGGGAAACGCCGTGTTGTGAGTATTCAGGACATCGTTCGCGGGTGTCGCGCGACATAGTTCGCACCTCTGAGGAGGTGCGCGATGTCGATGGCGAGGCTCGTGATCACTGCGGTGACACTCGAGGGGCGCTCGAAAAGCGCGGTCGCCGCCGAGTACGGACTGTCTCGCCGCTGGGTGCAAAAGCTCCTCCAGCGCTACGCCGCTGACGGCGAGGCGGCGTTCGAACCAAGGTCGCGCCGGCCGCACTCGAGCCCGAACAAGTTGCCCGTCACTCTCGAGGACGAGATCGTCGAGCTGCGCAAGTTCCTCGCCGAAGAGGGTCTCGATGCCGGTCCTTCGACAATCGCCTACCACCTCGCCGAGCGCCACGGTGAGGCTCCCTCGTTCTCGACGATCTGGCGGGTGCTATCTCGTCGGGGCTTTGTCGTCCCCGAGCCGCACAAAAGGCCGAGAAGCTCGATCGTCCGCTTTGAGGCCGAGATGCCGAACGAGCGCTGGCAGGCAGACATCACCCACGTCCGCATCGCCAGGTCTTACGAGGTGGAAGTCCTAAACCAGCTCGACGACCACTCACGGCTGTTGGTCGGTTCGGACGCGAAAGGGATCTTCAAGGCCTCGGACATCGTGGCCTGTTTCGAGAAGGCGACCGTCGCCTACGGGACGCCGGTGAGCTACCTCACGGACAACGCCGCCGTCTTCACGGGCGCCTACCGGGGCCTCGGCTGGGTCGCCCTAGAACGCGAGCTCGTCTCCCGGGGCGTTGTGCTGCGCCACTCCCGCCCATATCACCCCCAGACCTGCGGCAAGGTCGAACGCTTCCACCAGACGCTCAAGAAATGGCTCGAGCACCAGGACCAGGCGCACACGATCGCCGAGCTCCAGTGTCAGCTCGATGTCTTCCGGGACTACTACAACAACTTCCGCCCCCACCGCGCCCTCGGGCGCAAGACCCCGCAGTCGGCCTTCTTGGCGAGGCCGAGGGCCGTCCCCCACGACGGCCCGCTCGCCGTCGGTCACTTCCGCACCCGCCGGGACGTGGTCGACCTGTCCGGGAAGGTGACCTTGCGTTACAACTCCAAGCTGCACCACATCGGCCTCGGCCGTGCCTGGGCAGGGACCAAGATCCTCCTCTTGGTCCACGAGCTCTCCGTGCGGGTCATCACCGAGGACGGCGAGCTCGTCCGCGAACTCACCTTGGACCCGACGAGGGACTACCAGCCGATCCCCGGATGATGTGAACTATGTCTCGAGACAGGTGCGCTCTATGTCTCGCGACATCACAAGGGAAACGCCGTGTCAAATGAACCCACGCCGGTACAGTCCGACACCTACCAGGTCGCATATGACGAGGCCGTCAGAATGATCGACGGGCAAGAGCGCTCTCTAGACGAACTAAGGAGCCGCACCGGTCTTGTGCTCACCGCAGGCAGTGCGGTGACGGCCTTTCTTGGTGGCTTCGCCTTGAGTGGCACTCACTCCCCTGGGCTTGAGATTGCGGCGGGAGGGATCTTTGCCGTCGTGGCGACGTTGCTGCTCTTTCTCTTGTGGCCAACAGGCGGATGGAAGTTCCGCCTCGATGCCAAGACGATCATCGACTCCTACATCGAAGGCCCCGAGCCGCTGGAGGCACCTGCACTGCACCGCGAACTCGCTCTAAGGTACGCAAAGAACGCGGGTTGCAACCGCAAGAAGATGGATTGGCGCTGGTGGGTGTTCGAGGCTGCACTGATTCTCTTGGCGATCGAGACGGGCGCTTGGTTGCTCGCGTTCGCGTTCAGGTAGACCTCAGCACACCTCCGACCTCACCGCCGAGCACGCCGCCACCGCAACCACCCGAGAGGCCAGACCCGACAGTGCCGGAGCGTCGCGGGCCGTAGGCACCGCAACAGCCCCGCCGCCCGAAGGCAACGGGGCTGCCAGTCGTTGAGATCAGATTAGAGGTTCGCCGCCTCGACGATCGTCTCGGTGTGCTTGATGACGCTGGCATCCTCAAGCCGCCACAAGAGGCCGAGCAGCTCGATAGCAAGGACCTCCACGTCCTCTTGCAGGGTCTCAAGTTCCGTGGCGACGCTTCCCGACTCGGCGATGCCCTCGAGTGTGAGCGGCATGTACGAACCGTCCGCGGCATCGTTCCCGCCCATGATGTCGTCGGCACGGAGCCCCGCGTACCGCCAGTGAAGATGATTGACGATCTTTTCAAGCCGCTCGGCCCGTGACCCCGCGGGATCACGCGTCACAAGCTCCACCCGTTCCGGTTCCGGGTGCTCGTCGATCCACGCCTTGGTCAAGTTGTATCTCTTGGTGAGTTTCGCCGCGTACTTGGCCACGCGCTTGGCGAGCTTGTCGGGTTCGGTATTGACGGCGGGTTCGTTGGTTTCGGTCATTGTGTTCTCCCTTGGTGAGTGAGTTGCCTTCGTCAACAAGGTTGCCACCGCGTGTTGCTGAAGTCAACTAAACTCGGGGCCGATGATCGATCCGAGCACGCTGATTGATCCCGGTGAGGTGGCGGACATCATTGGCCTGGGCAACGTCCGGGGAGTAGCGGTCTACCGCAAGCGGTACGAGGACTTCCCGGCGCCGATCATCGAGAAGGGCCGATGCCTACTGTGGAAGCGGTCGGACATCGAGAAGTGGGTGGCAGGGCGAAAGTAGCCCGCACCCTTACCCCTCGCGCCGGATTCTGAGGGCTTAGAAACGACTTGCGACCAGGGGTTTCGCGCGCCACGAGAAAGGGGGCCGATGGCCGGCAAGGCACCGCACGAGGTCATTTCCGAAGGGGAGTCGATTGAGTACGCCGCGCACGACACGACGGTGGATCACTGCCCAGACGTCTCAGCGCTCGCCCAGCGCCCCGCGTGGCAGCGTCGGGCGGCATGCCGAGGCAAGGGCACCGACCCGTGGTTCCCGACTACTCGGGAGGCCGAGGACATCGCTAGGGCCGTCTGTGAACCGTGCCCGGTTCGGCGCGACTGTCTCGCCTACGCGCTCGGCGACCGGGAGCTGGTCGGCATTTGGGCGGGGACCGATGCCGCTGAACGGCGGCGGATGAGACGGGCGAGCGCTTAGCCCCCTCGTCGGCCGCGAATGGTCTATTTTAGGAGGCCCAGCACAAACAGGACGGCTCCCAGTCCCTCGATCGGCTTGACCTCCTCGCCACGCGACACCTTCCGGATCACGGTGCCAAGGCTACGCGCGGGCGATCCCACGTGTCCCGGCGCCTACGTACGCCAAGCGCGTGGTGCGCCGGAAGCGCCTACAGGGCCAGCGGAGGGTTCAGGAAGGGCAATTCTGAGGGCGCTGAGGCAGAGGTCATACGGCCTCAATGACAGGTCTGTAACTACAGGGACGTTACCAAGAGCGCCGTGACGACTCCTCTCAATCCGGCTTATGCTTCGTATGTGCCGGCGCCGTGGACGCAGACAGTACAGTTCCGGTGGCGTCCGGAGCTGAGCTTTCTAGAGAAGCGCGCAGAGTTTCTACGCGCCCTGGAAGTCGAGGATCGACTACCCGACTTTCAATGGCGGTCGAGTTGGTTAGTGGTCCGGCTAGGCAAGTTTGAGATGCTCGAAATCGGGGTCACGGGCGCCTCCGTACAACTCCATAGTCCGAAGCCCGGCACCGAACGACTTGAGCACGCTCTCGGGCTCGCTCTAACGATGTTCTCACCGCGCTCAGTCGTACTTGCGGACCTGGCTATCCAATATTTGCTTCCGGCACGTGGCGCGCCCGAAGACGTGCAGCGAAGAACAGGGCAGGTGCTCCTTTACGAGCTTGAAGACACTTCTGCTCTCGACTGGGCAGTCCTGGTCGACGGTCACTCTGACAGGATCGATGCTGACTTCACGGTAGAGTACGGCGTTGTAGCCGAAAATGAAGTCGAGGATCGTCTCAGCCGTGTCGCCGGTCGAGTGGCCGTAGGTCGGGATGGCTTCCAAGTCGACTATGACGCCGTCAACGTGCCTTCGTGTGCCCTCTTCCTTGACTGGAATTGGACGCTGTCGCGCTCGGTGGCGCAAAGTGGCGAGGCGATCGACGTATGGAGGTCGGCTCGGGATGAAAGCGAGCGACTCTCTTTGGAGGTTCAGAAGCGTCACGGATTGGCCGATACAGGAACAGAGGACGCGGAGGTAGGACGATGAGCAGGCAACAGCTAATGACTCGTGAACGGTCAAGAGTGGCGGCATCGTCAGCGATTGCCACGCGGTTCCGTCCCTCGTTCGAGGCCGATGAGTGGATCAAAGACAGGGCGCCAGAAGTGAGGCGCTTCCGTCCCGCGATCCGACTTCTGCGCGGCTCAGTTGATGTAGTCGAGCTGGATCTTCCTGAGGAGGATTCCGAGAACTACATCGCGTTCGACGAGGACCCCAGGGTCCTGTAAGAAACCAACCGTGCCGCTCGGTATCACATAGCCGGCCGTCCATTTCCCCCCAAAAAAAAGTGCGACCATGCTCTCCTTGGTTGAGCCAGGGCGACGTCTTTCGCGATGTGCCGCTGCTAGCTATTCCGGAGGGACACGGTCCAGCGCTTCTACTCACCCACGGGTGTGTGGTGGACAAATCAATCCTGGACCCAGCGACCGGCACACGAGTGGCGAAGGCTACCTATCTTCAGTTCGCTCCCGTTCGGCCACTCGCCGAGATGCGGTGGGAGCCAAGCTTGGTGAATGAGGTTCGGCGCTACCACTTGGAGCCGTCTGAAGTTATCTATCTCGGTGACATCGGGGATTCCGGTGGCACGGAGGGCGTAGCGCTGCTCAGCGAAACGATGCCTGTGCGATCATCACACTTCCAACTCGAAAGTTTCGACTTCACTAACGTCGAAGGAGCCGACCCAAGCGCCCCGTGGCATATGGTCGCACAGAAGAACGGCACACGAACTGTCACGACCACGGTGGACGAGTTGGATCTCCTGCATTTAAAGATGACGCTCTTCTGGACTCGTAAACTGCCGAAAGACGGCAAGGAGCGCGCAAAAGAAATCGCCGCACGGCTCTTGCGGGGGTGCTAACAAGCGACAGTGCGTCCGAGCCCCAGCTCAACCGCGATCCCCACGCCCGCACCCCAACGTACTGCCGCATACGCCGACTAGACGTACCTCTCGGGATAGAGGACGGGCCGCTCGAGGTCGGAGGCCGATTCGGAACGTTCCTCGGACTACAACGCGACTACAACTCCCGGCCAAACTCCGCGAAGGATGGTGAGCCGTAGGACTGTATGAGCAGGTCACGGCATGAATCGGGGACCATCGGCTACCCCTGAAATGGACGGGTTAGGACTTTTAATCCCAAGGTGCCGGGTTCGAGCCCCGGGCGGCCCACCACTAAACAAGCAGGTCAAGGAGTATCGCTGCAATGAGGCTCAGCCGAGCCTTCGCCTACGAGGCCGTGCGCCGCGGGGAGATCCCGTCAATCAAGATCGGACGCCGCGTGCTCGTTCCAACGCAGGCACTCACCAGGACGCTAGACGGCGCCACTGGCAATGCCCAGGCTCCTCCGGAGCACTGAGCGGCGGTCGCATTCTCTTGACGACCTGCAGCGCCCGCTGCCATATGGGGCTCTGTTGCTACGCGCGAGGCGGCCCAGCGAGCGCGGCGTCCAGCTGCGCCATGAAGGAGGTGCAGATGACCTCCACTGTGTCCGGATCCATTGCGATCGTGAGCGTGCTCATCGCCATGGTCATGCCTGGACGCCCTCGCCGCCCGAAGAGCTGACGCAGATAATCGAGGCCGTCACGAGTGGGTGTTCCCGCTACCGGGTGGTTGAGGAGGTTCTCGAAGACAGGTCCGAGTGTGGAAGGCACCGTGGTCTGCATCAAGCGGACGACGTCAGATGCGTCCTTGTCCTTGATGCGGTGCGACCGATCGTCCTCGACGCGGTCGTGGAGCTCGTGCGCCCCGGCAACGACTAGCGCTGCGGGTCCGGCAACTTCTGCAGTGATCGAACGCGTGTCCGCGGCGTCGAGCGGCATGATCTCTATCGGTGAGTGATCGATCAGCGCCGCTTCCAGTCCGCGAATGCGGCGCGCGGCGCGGTTGCCATGCACTCCAAGGCGTGCTTCCCGCCGGCCGCCGGGAGGCGCCGCGCCCTCCGGAACGATGAGGTCAACGGGGATTAGTTCCTGGCGACCCTCAATCAGGGCTGGTGTCACCAAGATACCGGGCTCGACGTGACCCTCGGGCCGTTGTGTGAGAGCAAACCCCGCACCGCGCATCGCGGCGAGTTGAGGATCGTCGCCCAGCAGAGACGGGTTGATCGCGAAGTCGCTGTCGACCGTGAACGGCGCGATCGCCAAGTCCGTATCCCCCGTGCGCAGGTAGATCGCCTGTGCTCCGGCAACCATGACGGCCGCACTATGCGGCGCAAGGGCGAACAGTGCATCGAGCAGCACCCGGCGGGCTTGTACATAACGGGATCAAGCGGCTCAGGAGGCATCACGACGTTCTTCCACTGGTGTCACGTCCTTCACGGAGGGTGTCCGCCATTCCGCTTCGTTCTCCACCATCCAGGTCACCAACGCCTCCCCCTCAGACGGCATGCGGCCGTTCCCGGTGAGGCAGTCAGCCGCCACCTGCGAAGGCGATACGTAACAGATCCCGTCCGCCACCATCGGCCGCTCCCACATGACCTCGTCGAAGGGCCTCAGCAGCACAACGTTCGCGCCTCGATCCGAGGGGAGCAGGCCGAAGGCAGTAGCAGTGGTTTCGGCATCGCGTGCGTAGGCCACGAGCAGCGCGGGTGCGGCCACCGGGGCTAGGCGGACGGCGGCGAAGGACCCTGTAACGGAGATGTCGCCGTCGTCCGTAAAACCGCTGCATGAGATTGACTGGGCCTTGCCGTGCCACGAACGTCTGGGAGTTGTTCGTCTTGAAGACGTCGTAGCTCTCAGTCCAGCGGCGCAGAAGCCCTGGCATATCCGTGGAGAAGACTTGCCCACGCTTGGTCCGTTCGATCAGCGCTTCACCGTCGAGCGATTCCAAAAGGCGGGAGACGGATCCGGATGTCAGCCGTGTTGCGAGCGCGATCTCGCTCACGCTATCCGGAGGCGTGACGTCGCAGAGGAAGCGTACGAGACGGCCGGCCTTCGGACCGCGGACACGAGCCTTCCCTCGCGGAGCGGGTTGGGGGTCCCGATCGGCTCCTTGGTAGCTCAGGAACAGACCAGGGCTTGCGACCTCGATCCGCGCGTTGCCGGTGAGATCGATGTAGTTGATTCCTTCTGCAGAGAGGACCTCGCGTGTTCGGGAGCTCAGCCAAGGCGCAACGACCAGTGTCGCGGAGGTGTACGGATTGAGTTGGCGGTACCGCCGAGCCATGTCGGAGAACATCTGCTCCGCATCCTTCGGCGTGAGGTTGCGCTTCGCCTCCACCAGGAAACTACCCAACCCCTGCGGAGTCGTGACATTGATCAGGCCGTCAATCTGAACCGTGCCGCCGGGCGTGGCGACGGTCCGGTCAGCAATCTCGACCGTCCACGTGGGAGGCAGAACCGACCGCAGCCAGTCAGACTCCGGTCGCCAGGACCGCCGACGGCGGCAAGCTGGATCGACTTCTCTGACAAATCGGCGGACCGCCGCACGGAGGTGCTGAAGGTCGATGCTGCCCTTGACGTGGGCCGCCGCGTCGACGCCCTCCGAGAGCGACTCTCCCCGACTTTCACCCAAGCAAAGAGTTCCGTTTGAGTGTCCAGCACTTGACTCGATGCCTAAGGCTGAGTCTGCAGCTATACGCCGAGCCCGTCGATCGCTCCGACTCCCGCCAGCCGGCCGAGCAGCGCTCCGGGGAGAATGATTTTGGAGCGGCGCACCCCGGACCCGATGAGAACGACATCGGTCTCGACAACCCTTCGGTCCACGAGCACGGGCCAGCTTGAAGGAAGGCCGATCGGTGTGATCCCTCCATATTCCATCTCGGTGAGCTCGACAGCACGGGCCATCGGGAGGAACGACGCCTTGCGTACGTCGAGGAACCGCTTGACGATTCCGTTGACGTCGGCGCGGGTGGCGGCGAGTACGACGCAGGCCGCCAACCGCTCGACTCCCTCGCGCTTGCCACCGACTACCACACAGTTGGCGAGCGAGTCGGGTTCCAGCCCGAAGTGTTGCTGTGCCGTCGCCGTGTCCGAGAGGGCCGGATCGATCTCGACCACCCCGACCTCGTTGAGCAGACCCATCGCAGCCAGCGTCCTCAGAGTGGGAACGGCCAACAGATCGGGCCGGCCCGCTGCCGGAACGCTCGAAAGGCTGCCGAGCGTGAATGTTCCCATGCCATCGTCTACCACGACCGGCGGCAGGCCTACATGACTGAAGCTGTAGGCGGCCGGCTCCCAGGAGGTCGAGGCGATCCGGAGCCGCTCACAGTGGTTGGAATTGGCGCAGCTTCCCGGACCACAGCCGGTCCAACGCATCCACCCGGCGGATCGTCACCTGCGGGTCCACCATCCCAGCACCGGCCATCAGGTCGACAAGCCCACGCCGGAGGCCTTCGGTGTTGCACTCGGCTTTGGTGGCGACGGAGACATCCGCTCCGCGCGGGGTCTGTGCGACCTGGATTTCGATCACGGCCGGGTCGCTCAGCAGAACGGTGGTCACGCCGAGCCAGTGGACCGCCGCGCCGCTGTCGTAGACGAAGAAACTGTCCGTTCGCCCGGCCAGGTCAGTGATCCGCCGGTGGGCACACCCGCATTCGCAGGTCCCGTCCACGACCGTCATGGCATCTGTGATCTCGTAACGGATGAGCGGCTGGGTCCGGTTGTAGAGGTTGGTCAGGAGAATCTTGGCCGCCGGTTGACCGGGCGCCACGACGTTGCCGTGCCGGTCGGCCGGCTCGATGATGGCGAGGTCGTCAGGCAGGTGCATGGCGGTGCCGGCCTTACAAGGAAAGGCGTACACGCCTTCTGAACACCCCCAGTAGTCGTAGATCTCGACTCCCCACGCGTCGGCGACAGCAGCGCGGGCCTCGTCGGTACATTGCTCACCACAGGTCAGGACCCGCTTCGGGTTGATCTTGAGACGGCCGGCCTTGGCCTCGAGGGCGAGGAGGTGCATGGCGCTGGGATAGCCCTGCAGCACTGCCGGCTGCGCGGCGTTGAGACCGCTCACGATTTCGGGGAGCGGCAAGGTGACGGGGAGGTGCGTCACGGGCGGTCCACCGCCACCAATGAGGTCCCGTAAGAACGCGTGGAGAGCGCCGGAGACGTGTCTGGTGTTGGACGCGAAGAGCGTGCCGACAGAGGCGTTGGAGGAGAGGGAGTAAGCGCCCCGGCCGTGCCAACGGGTGGCGCTGAGCACAAATGTTGTCCAGTCCTCCCACCCGTAGACGAACAGTCCCCGGGCACCGGTCGATCCGCTGGTGGCAATGACCCTGTACTCCTCGAGGAGGTAGTCGTCCTCGTCGAGCTTGTCGACGTGAGTGTTGACCATGTCGAGGGTGAGCGCCGGGTCCGTTATCACTTGGTCGAAACTGCGCATCAGGTCAGCCCTGGTCATGACGGGCAGTGACGGCAAGTCCCCTTCGGTGAAGCAGTTGACGTCGATGCCGGCGAGGCGCTCTGCGTGAAACGGGGACCGTTCGACCGACCAAGCCAGCAATTCCCGAAGCCGGCGCTCCCGTTCGGCCGCGAGACGGTCCGCGGACCATCGCAGCCGGTGCACGGCCGAGAACAGTCCGTCGGTGACATCCGCCCGTTGGCGGGCGACGAGTTCGGCGTAGTTCTCGGCCACCATTGTCGATCCCCCCGACCGGTCTCACAGATGCCTCCGATGGAAGGTGTCGACGAACTCGAGAACCGTAGGACAGCCGAGTCTAGGAGGGGCAGTGGCCAGATACGCCGGTTGCGACCCTTCGTCCGCGACCCGAGAGAGGGGCAGGCGGCCTTGGCCGTGCACAGCGCGGGTGAACAGGCACGACCGCGGCTCGCCGCGCTTGTCTCCCGCGCCGGCCGCGAGGACTGGCAACAAGAGTCACCTCGGTCTCTGACCCACTGGACCGTGGCCTTGCTAGGGTCGCGCCAACTCATCGGCCCGGGAGACATTCCGGGAGAGGTTCCGAGCTGGGAGGGACGCAATTGGCGGCTTATGTGATCTACCAAGGGGAAGTCTTCGATCCTGAGCGCTACGAGGAGTACAAGGCGCAAGTGAGCCCGAACATCGCCGCAGCCGGCGGTCGTTACCTGGTTCGGGGCGGCGAGGCTGAGGCGCTGGAGGGTGGCTTGCCCGCGGGTCGCACCATTGTTCTGGAGTTCCCCACCAAGAAGGCCGCTCTCGATTGGTACCGGAGCGAGGAATACACAGAGATTCGCAAGCTCCGCGAGGGCGCCGCCCGAGCGACTCTCTACGTTGTGGACGGCGTCGACTGAGTTCGCTCGCCGGCGAGGAGTGAGCGCCGTGAAATTGACCGACTACGAGGCGCTGAGCTTCGACTGCTACGGAACCCTTATCGACTGGGAGGTCGGCCTCGCTGCAGTTCTCGGTCCTTGGGCGCGCTCGCACGGCTCGGACCTCGACGATGAGACGCTGCTGAGCGCTTACGCCGATCACGAAGCGCGGATCGAACGCGAGCATCCGGCGGACCCGTACCCCGACGTCCTGGCGGGCTGCCTGGAGGCACTCGGAAAACAGTTCGGTGTCGGCGTTTCGGCCCAGGAGGCACACAGCTTGGCTGTGTCTATTGCGGACTGGCCCGCGTACGACGACTCACATGACGCTCTCGTCACCCTCGCCGGGCACTTCAAGCTCGTGATCCTCTCCAACGTCGACCGCCAGTCGTTCGCGGCAAGCAACCGGCGCCTGGACGTTGTCTTCGACATGATCCTGACCGCGGAGGACATCGGCTCCTACAAGCCGGCTGCCCGCAACTTCGAAGTGCTCTTGGGTAAGACTGCCGGACTCGGAATCGCGGAGGGCAGGTTGCTTCATGTCGCTCAGAGCCTGTTCCACGACCACGTCCCCGCGAAACGCGCCGGACTTGCGACCGTGTGGATAAACCGTCGCCACGGACGTCCCGGCTGGGGCGCCACGCCGGCACCGCCGTGCGGAGTCAGACCGGACTGGGAGTTCAAGTCGATGGCTGAATTCGCGGCAGCAGTCGAGATCGAATCGCAGTCGCTTGGATAGTCACGCACCGCCGCGGTGACGAGGGCTCTCGACCCCGGTCGCTCACAATTCTGGGCGGCCGTCCCGGTCGGTACGGCGCCCACCCGCCGAGAATCTCGTGGAGCGAACAACGACGGCGTGGGATGAGTCCTGCTTGACGGCTTGCCTCTTGTTCAAGTGGCTTGCCAGTCACTGCGCGGAACAGGGAACGAATCGGTCGTCGTGTGCCCCGACGCCCGCTTCGGACACCGGATCCGGGCTACTGCTCCCAAGCAATGGCGCGCACTGGCGATCCGTCGATGCCGGTCAGGCGCAGGGGCAGAAACGCGAAGTGATAGAGCGCGCCGGGCTCGAGCTGCTCGAGACCGGTCAGGTTCTCGACCAGCAGTACACCGCGCCCCAGGAGCGTCTCGTGAACGTGAGTCGTGCCCTGAACCGACGAGTCGGGGTTCATGGTGTCTATGCCGAGGATGCCAGTGCCGACTTGTGCCAAGCCGAGCGCCGTCTCGGCCGCGACGTACGGGTGCCGCAAGCAGCGCTCGTCGCGGAGATGGCTGTCCCAACCCGTGAACAGCACGACAGCCCCTCCGGTGGGAAGACGCGTCAGGCCCGGCTCGACCATGTTCCAGGTGATCGGCTGATCGTCGGCGAGGCCCGGGATTGCCACGACCACGCCCGGCACGACGAAGCGCGCGACCGGGTAGCCGTCGATCGGCGTCGCGTCCGCGATGTAGTGGCGAGCGGCATCCATGTGGGTGCCCGTGTGGCTGCCGAGCCGCAGCTCGCTGACCGTCCAGGGCGGTTCGCCGTCGCATCGTGCGATGCGCGGTTCTGGATCACCCGGGTAGTAGGTCATGCCGTTCTCGATCGGCAGAGTCAGGTCGAAAAAACTCACAGGCGTGCTCCCATGTTTCCGGCTTCGATGGGCTTCACCGCGAGGTCCCCACGATGCCGCCCTCCAAAGGTGCCTCGCTCGGTTCGAGCGGCACGGCCACGCTTTGCAGGCGCGTCCTACGCCCTGCCACGTAGAAGACTAGGCCGACCGCGATAAGAACGATGAGCGGGATGATCTGCGAAAGCTCGTACTGCAGGCGTTCGTGCGAGAAGCTGAGCGCGGCCAGGGCGTCGTTCGGATTGGCGTGCTGGCCGAACCAGTCCACGCCGAAGCCCGGCCAGATAAGCGCGACCGTGGCCAGCAGCGCCCAAAGTGTGGTCAGCACCGACAGGGCCCAGGCCATGGCCGCACCCCCCGGGACTCTGTAGGGTCGTTCGACCTCGGCGTACTTGTAGCGCAGTCGCACAAACGCCGGGAAGATGAACATGTACGAGATCGTGGTCGTCGAAATCGTCAGTCCGAGGACCGCCTCGAAGTAGCGGTTGGCGTTGCCGCCTGTCAGCGTGAATGCCAGCACCATGAGCACAGTGGCCACTACGCCCGACAGTAGGTTCACCGCGATCGGCGTGCCCAAGCGCTTCGAGAAGTAGCCCAAGATGCGCGGACCGCCGCCGTCGGCCGCCGCGATCGCCTCGCTGCGGTCCGCTCCCATGATCCAGGTCGCCCCGGCCGAGGCGATCGCCCAGATGAAGGTGATCGCAGCCGCGTCGCCGAGCACCTTGCCGGCACCTGTGAGAACCACGGTGCCATTGCTCGCCACGTGGCCCCCGTAGACCGTGAACACCGCCCTGGCCGCGTCGATGAACCCGGTGAGACCGAAGATCTGGCTCCGGGGCAACACGATGAGGATGCCGAGAATGGGAATGCCGTAGGCGAGCACCGTGGCCAGGCCCGACCACAGCACCGCGAAGGGTACGTCGCGCCGCGGATTGGTCATCTCCTCGCCGGCTGCTGATGGCACCTCGAGGCCGGCGAAGTTGAAGAACAGCACCGGCACGGCAGCGATGAACATTGCATAGGTGGGCGAGAAGTCGCCGAAGCCGAAGCCGTGCACGCCGTGCTTGGCGGCGTAGACGACCACAGAGACGGTGAAGAAGCCGAGCACTGCACCGCGGGCCCAGGCCCCGACGGTCGGAACCCACTTGCCGTGGCGGAGCGAGATGATCGCCGTGCCGATCGTGAACCAGATGAAGGCCAGGGCGAACACGTACTTCGAGACGCCGCTCAGCGGTGTGAAGAACTCGCCGATGGTGGCCAGCGCGACGATCGTCAGGCTGCCGCCGACCCAGATCGGGTTCGAGACCCAGTAGATCACCGAGTTGACGCACGACACGAGGCGACCGAACGCGAGCCGTGTCCAGACGTACTGGCCGCCCTCTTCGGGGAAGGCCGAACCGAGTTCGGCGACGATCAGCGCGTAGGGCAGGAAGAAGAACACGGCCAGGAACACGAGCCAGGTGAAGCCCTGCGCCCCGTCACTGGCCACGGCGCCGATCGTGTCGATCGTGACCACGGTGCAGATGAGATAGAAGAAGACGTCGAAGCGGCGAAAGTGGCGCTGCAGCTTTCGCTTCTCGACCTCGGTTGCCCGCGTCGTCTCGAGGATCAGGGTCGCCATTGGTCGCCTCCTTGCCACAGACGCTCAAAGCTATAACGCGCGAGCGGTGGCCTTCAGGTGGGGAGACACACTGGAGCCTTGGGCGGGTCCGATCTGGCGCTCTTAGCCCGACAGCCCCTCGGTCGAGCCCGTGCTCCCCGAGCAGGCGACCGCCAGGAAAAGTGCGTCCTCGACCAGGACCTCGAACGGCTCGCAGGAGTCTCCGTCCAGGGCGCGTCTTCAGGGAAGCACCTGAGCGCCAGCGGGCCCTTTGGATTCATGGGTGTGATGGAGCCTCAGGCGCGCCGGGCACTTCGAAGAAGAAGTCGTCGGCATAGCACCACCACCAATCCTCACCCGGCTCGTAGGAGCGGATGATCGGGTGGTCGGAGTGCTGATGCCAGTGTGCTGTCGCGTGGTGGTTCGGCGAGTTGTCGCAGCAGCCAACGTGTCCACACGTCATGCAAAGCCGAAGGTGTACCCATTCTCCTCCGATCCGAAGGCAGTCCTCACATCCCCAGCTTGAGGGTTCGACCGGCTTGACGGCGTCGAGATGCGTGCAGCGTGTTGGCAACGGAGCCCCTCCCTTTATGCGCCCGGACCGCGACGAAAGCTCACCACTCTCGTCGCGGCCGTTCTAGCGCCCGGCGGTCCCACGCGGCACAGGCGGCGGCGGCCTCGTAGCTCGACTGCAGGAACCCGAGGAGGACCACGTCTGGGTCGGCGGCGGTGCGGACGGCCTCGTAGGGGAGAATGAATTCGCCGAGGGCGTCGCTGAAGAAGGCCCTGTCCGGTATGACCTTCGCGTTCCGGTACCCGGGCGGTTCAGGATACGCGTACGAGTAGAAGAAGCCCTCGCCCTCTCCGCCCGGCCAGTAGCCGCAGCTGCTCACCTCATGGGAGTAGGCCTCGTGCATGACCTCCGGCCCGCAGTTCGGGGCACCTCCGGGGTACGGCGGGGCAGTTCGCCCCGAGAAGCGGGTCACGGCCAGGTCCAACGCCCCCCAGAACAAGTGGACTGGGCTGGACTTGCCGACGAAGCCGTTGCGGAACAAATGGAAGATCCGCGAGGCCTGCACGAGGAGCAACCAGAAACGATGCGCCTGGTCTCGGTCGTAGGTCGCGTGCACCTGGTCTTTGTCGAAAGCAATGGCGCCCTCGATTTCGACGGGCATAGGCCAGATCATCGTGGTGACGCCGAGGTCGTCGAGGTGAGCCATGAGCCGGGCGTAGAACTCTGCGACGGAGAGGCCCTCCAATTCGAACTTCCGACACTCGCCCGCTCCGGTCGCGATCTTCAGTTCATGGTCCTGCAGGTCGAAATCGATCTGGAAGCACGGACCCTGTTGGTGCGGGATGAGGGAGCTCGTCAAGCCGCGGGCCGTCAGGTAAAGAGGCACGTTCCACCAGTGATTGACAGTCGGAGTATTGACCATGCGCACCTTGCCCACGATCTGAGTCCACAGCTGCAGCGTGTCGCGGGTTGGAGCCCATTCGGCGACCGGCAGCGATGGCCAGCGGTTTGGTGTCGGGGGCGGCCCCGGCGCTTTTGTGTTCGTCATCTCCGCTTCTCCTCAGTTCGGGGTTACGAGAACATTCCTTCCACACCGATCGCGAGGTGGGGTGCAAGCCGCGGGTGTGCCCGGGCCGCCGGCGAGAGAGGAGGCACTCTGGCACGCGAGGAGGCCCCGTCGCCGAGTCCTTTCGAGTTGCGGACTGAGTCGAGCCACCTGGGAGGCCGAGAAGAGCGCGAGCCCTTCGACTTGGCGGCTCAGTCTGTGAGTTGCGCTCAACCTTCAGTCCTGAGGTCACCGGGGCTTTCGGGGACGTCGACCGCGTGTTCCTTCAGCGTCGCGAGCGGAACAATTTCCAAGGCCCGCTCATGGGTCGAGGCCAGCACGACGTACGCGGCCGAGCCATCTTCGTGGGCCCGCAGCCAGTTCCTCGCGGTCACACACCATCGATCCCCGGGAATGAGCCCGGGGAAGTGGAACTGAGGCATGGGTGTGATGAGGTCGTTGCCGATGCGACGCTGGTGGTCGAGGAACTCGGCGGTGACTACCGCGCAGATCGTGTGGCTGCCCCGGTCCTCGGCCCCGGTTCGACAGCATCCGTCTCGATAGAAGCCAGTGAGCGGGTCTGTGCCGCACGGCTCCAGCTCCCCGCCTAACACGTTGCGATCCCCCATGCCGGCATTATCGCTCAAGAGCCGGACCGTTCGTCTCCGTGCACGCCACTCGGGGTACCGGCCCTCCCTGACCTCTCGCGAAATCTCATGCCGGGATGTTCCGTGTTCGGGGTTAGGTGTGCAAGGAGCCCGTAGACGCCGCACATTGCCAGGCCGAGGACGAGCAACGACGGTGCGAGCACTTTCGCATCGAACACCCCGATCACCAGTCCTATGCCAGCAGGCAGCGCGGCGCCACCGATTGCTGAAGCCGCAACCTGGAGGCTCACGGTCCTTGTGGTCCCTCTGACGTCCCCCGCGCCAACCCTCTGCCCCGTTGTGAGGGTGAGCAGGGGGAAGATCGGTGCGGCCGCCAGGCCGAGGGCCATCATGCCGATGACGGCCACAAAGCCTGGTCCGGGCAGCGTCATGAGCGCGGCACCGAGGGTCACGCCCACAACCGCGCCGCTCAGGACACGGCCCGGGCCGACACGTTCCGCAACCGGGCCGAGGACGGCCCGCCCGACGAACATCATCGCCCAGTACGCCGCGACGGCCACGCCTGCAGCCTCGTGAGACAGGCCCCGGCCAGCGGTCAAGAACACGTAACCCCAGATGCCAGCTCCGGACTCGATGCCACACTCGACGGCGGCGAAGGTCAAACCGCTGAAGACGACCGTTGCGAGCGGCCTCCGGCGTCCTGTTCTCGTGGGCGGCTCTGGCACCTGCGCCGCCGGGTCAGGCAGCGGCGCCGGCAACTCGCGCGCCGGAGTCTCCCAGCGCCGGTGGACCAGGGCGAACACCCAGGCGAGAACCGCCAAGGCGATGGCCATGGTCCCGTAGGTCCAGCGCCAACTGATCCTGTTGCTTAGGAGCGCCGTGACGAGAAGTGGCCCGAACACCGCACCGAGGCCGAAGCTGGCGTGCATCCAGTTGATCTCCCGCGCGCCGAAGTGGCGGGCGGCGTGCGCGTTGAGGGCGGAGTCGGTCGATCCGAAGCCGAGTCCGAAGAGCACAAATCCACCCGTGAGCACCCACAGTGATGGCGCCAGGGCCTCGACTGCCAGCGCCACCGCGGTCAGCGCGGTGCCGACGGCCAGGAGCGGGCCGACGCCCACTCGAGGCAGGATGCGCCCGGTGGCAGCGCTGGAAGCCACCGAAGCTGTCACTCCGAATGCCAGCAGGATCCCGAGGGCCCCGAGTGGCTCGTGGAAGCTGAGCCTCATGGACGGCCACAGCAGACCAAGTGTGGAACTGGGGAGCGCTACGGTCAGGTACGCCAGGCAAGCAAGAAAAAATGGAGACAACAGTGTCAACTCCCTTGAGACGCTGAAGCCGGAACCCTGAGGTCTGCGGCGCGTAAGAAGGCGTCAAAACAAGCCCGAAAGGGTAAGTTCGCTGTGCCGCACATCGCAGCAGCACGCGATGACAGGTCTGTCGAGGACCTATTACGTCAACGCGTGCGTGGTTGCCCGGGCACCTCAGCTCCTCAAAGTCTCCATTTGACTGTGCGGAAGTTTAGTTGTTCGAGTGCTCCGTCGCCGCTGCGTTCGGACGCGTGGGTCGCACTCTGCCCGGACTGGGCTGGAACGCCTGCTCGTCACCGCGCGGCGGTGCCGGTCACGCCGCCGTGGTCGAAGCTGCCGATGCGTACCAGACGCCAACCATCGTGCGCCCTGACGCCAGGTCTGGTGGACGGGCATCATGAAGAGATGGCAGTGCTCAAGGTCGCCACGTGCCAATTCCCCGTCAGCGCGGACATTGGCAGCAATCTTCGCTACATCAAGCGGCAAATGGGTTTGGCCCAACGCGCAAGGGCGCGTGTGGTCCATTTCCCGGAGGGCTCGTTGTCCGGCTATGCGGGCACGGATTTCGAGTCCTTCGCCGATTTCGACTGGGATCGGCTCCATGACGCCACTGTAGAAGTGGCGGAGCACGCCCATCGGTTGCAAGTTTGGGCGGTGCTCGGCTCCGCCCATCGGACAAGCAATGCCCACAAGCCGCACAACAGCTCCTACGTCGTAGATGATTCCGGTCAGATTGCCGAGCGCTACGACAAGAGGTTCTGCTCAGGCGGGCCCGACGAGCGATCGGGTGATCTGGCTCACTACACGCCAGGCGACCATTTCAGCGTCTGGACGATCGACGGTGTCTCCTGCGGTGCGCTGATCTGCTACGACTACCGGTTCCCAGAGCTCTACCGCGAGTACAAGAAGCTGGGCGTACAGCTCATGTTCCATTCCTTCCATGCCGCTCATGCCTCCGCGGAGCGGATCGCCGAAGTCGGAAAGGCCATCGGCCCGGAGTTCAAGAAGCTCAACCGAGCCGCCACGCATACCTATCCAGGCATCACAATGCCGGCGGCGATGACGACTGCCGCCGCCTGCAATCACGTGTGGATTAGCTGTCCGAACTCTTCGGCTCCGCAAAGCTGCTGGGCGGCCTTTCTCGTCCGCGCCGACGGCGTTACGACCGGCAGGCTTCGCCGCAACATACCAGGAGTCTTGGTGTCGAGCGTCGATACTGAACAGGAGCTTTACGACTCGACCGCGCCTTGGCGGGAACGGGCAATGGGCGGCGTCCTCCACAGTGGCACTCTGGCAAGCTACGGCTGCTCCTGACGCCAGCAGTCTTGGCAGCGCGGTGCCTTGTCGGTCCGGCCCGACCACCGACAGAGACTTACGTCACTGCCCCAGCACCTCTCTGGCCGGCGTGACGGACACGATCCTGACCTGTGGCACCGAACCGACTGACACCGGGATGAGCCTGGCCGGCGTGACGGACATGACCACTCGCGAAGGCGACGGGCGTGGTTGGCCTTCCAGAGCTCCTCCGATCAGGAGAACTGATCCGAGAACCAGAACGAGAGCCGTACCTGCCGTGACGACTCGCAAGGCAACGATCCGTGGAGAGTGCGTCCCTTGACACCAGATCTCGGTACCTCGTTCTGAAATCCCGGCGCGCGCGAGGTCCAGACGATCTCGAAGCCGGAATCCGTGTTCGTCAGCTTTCATGTCCTCCACAAGATCGGCGATCTCTTTCCCGTAGCGGGTGCGCCAATTCCGCGGGAACAATCGGGTCAGGCCGTGGCGGTTGCTCATTTCGCATGCACTCCAACAGTTGAGACGGGCCAGGCACCGGCGAGCGCTGGCCGGGGGTTTGCGAGAGCGAGACGTTGGCGTCCCTGGTCGACAACTTGCCCAAGGCGATCGAGGGACTGCTCGAGGATGCCAATCCCTGCGGGCGTGATGCGGTAGGGACGCCGACGGGCGTCAGGATCGAGAGCCTCGATGAGTCCTCGCTCCTCGAGGCGCGCCATTGCCTTGTACAAGGTTCCAGGCCCGAGGCGAACGCCCGAGAAGCGTTCGATGTCCTTCATGAGCGCGTGGCCATGTTTCTCACCGGCAGCCAGGCTGGTGAGGATGAGGAGGGGCACGCCACCAACGGTGTCGTTGTCTGTCTGAGCTACCGGCTGCGAAGAAGTCACGTCGCCAGAATACTACGCTCAGCGTAGTTACGCTAGGCGTAGTAGTTTCTCCCGGCTCGAGGCTCCGGGAACGCAGTGGAACGAGGAGGCGTGACAGCGATAGAGACGTTTTGTTTGTGGCCGCGGACGCAGGGTTCTCAGGAACAGAGTCACGCGTTTCCCTCAACAGTTCGCGACGCCACCAACTGAAGCTGTGCCCATGAACCCGGTCGGGACTTTGTGCTCTGGCGGCCCCGGAGATCGTCGAAGAGATTGGAGGACGTGGCGAACATGGATCTGAAACTGGTGTACCGAGAGCACTATTCGGCGAAGGCGAATCAGCCCGTGGTCGTTGACGTGCCGTCCCGGCCGTTCCTCATGATCGACGGGGCGGGCGATCCCAACACCTCCGAGCAGTACACGAACGCGGTGGAGGCGCTCTATTCGCTCGCCTACGGCCTCCGGGCGGCAGTCAAGCGGCTCACGGGCGACGCTTATGTCGTGATGCCGCTGGAAGGGCTTTGGTGGAGTGAGCAGATGAGTCCCTTCGACCCGGCCGACAAGTCGAGTTGGCTGTGGACCGCGATGATCTGTCTCCCCGAGGCGGTTACGGCGTCCATGTCCAACGATGTGCTCCCGGCTGTTACTGCGAGCAAGCGCCTGGTCGCAGGGGGCCTCGCCCGAGTGGAGCACCTCGCCGAGGGCAAGTCGGCCCAGATCCTCCATGTCGGCGCCTACGCAGATGAGTCGCCGACCATTGCCAAGTTGCATGAGTACATCGAGGCCCTTGGCTGTAGGTCCACTGGCAGGCACCATGAGATCTACCTCTCCGACCCGCGCACGATCGACTCGGCCAAGCTGCGCACGATAGTCCGGCAACCTTTCGCCGATACCTGACCACGACCATGGGCAACTGGATTCTCGAGGACGACGTGGTCCTGCCGGACACGACCGATTGGCTGCTGGCCGGCGATGCCTCGATCCGCTGGCAGACGAGGCGGGATCTTCTGGACGAAAAGCCGGACATCCATGAGACCGATCGCGCGGAAGTGGCCACAACGGGCTGGGGACGCCGGCTGCTGGAGTGCCAGGATCCAGGGGGTGCCTGGGGCGGAGGGCTTTATAGCCCGAAGTGGACGTTTACGACCTACACGCTCTTGTTGCTGCGCACATGCGGCTTGATTCCAGGTCATCCGGCGGCGCTGCGCGGGGTCGAGCTGTTATGGGAAGGCGCCCGCTACTTCGACGGCGGACTCACGCCCGCTGCGACGGTCGGTCACCCGGAAGCTTGCATCACCTCGATGTACGCGGTCCTGGCCAAGTACTTCGGTTTCGACGATCCCCGTGTTGCTGCCGCCCTGGATTGGCTGTTGGCCAACCAGCTCGAAGACGGCGGCTGGAACTGTCGAGCCGTGCGGTTCGGTGAACGGCATGGCTCGTTCCACACCTCGATCTCGGTGCTGGAGGCCCTGGCAGAGGCTCATCGGGCCGAGCCGGCCCGCACGGACTTGACGACCGCGATGGCACGAGGTCGGGCGTTCTTCTTGGATCATCGCCTTTTCAAGTCCCACCGAGACGGCACAATCTCCGATTCAGAGTTCACTCTGCTGTCCTTTCCCACACGGTGGCACTACGACATCCTTCGTGGGCTCGACTACTTCGCTGCCACCGACTCCCCCGGGGACGAGCGATACCGCGACGCGCTCGAAGTGCTCGTCGGACGTAGGCGTAAGGACGGGACCTGGCCACTGCAGCACAAGCACGCGGGCCGAGTCTGGTTCGACATGGAACCGACCGGCCGACCGAGCAGGTGGAACACGTTGAGGGCCCTCCGTGTTCTTCGGTGGGCCGAGTGCCGCTTGAAGTTCACTTAGATCGGGCCGCGATCGCTCCGGCCGTGCCTGCTGTGCTGCCGGCCAATCACGTGGTCCTGCTGTTTCACCCCACCCCGGAGCCGGCCGTTCAAGTAGCCAGCCTCGAGGAACGCGTAGGCCGGGATCGGTGCCGGCCGCGTTGATGTTCCCGGGGACGTGAGGCAGGCGGCTCGCCGGCGCATGGCCGTCTTCGATATCGAGCGAATGAGGCACGCGTGATCCTGGTTCGGTGTCGGGTTCTTGAGCAGGCAACCGCTCGCCGAAGACGACGGACGAATGTCAGACCCTCGCGCTAGGTCTCTTGGTACCGTGCGACGCCGAGAACTCGCCACCGGGGTCTGCCGAGCGTCCGGTCGATGGTGTGACGGACTCTTGCGCGAACGCGCCGGGATCGCGCCTCGGTGCGGCCGCGGTTTGACAAGGCGGCCGAACCCGGGTTCGGCCGCCTTGTCTGTATCTCGCCCTTGGCGGCAGGCCTAGTGGAAGTCGTCAGACGTTCAGGAGTTGGGTGTTGCCGAATCACCGGCGACGTCGTAGAGATGATGCACGACGTCGTGGAGCGCGTACTGGCCGATGGTCTGGACCGTGAATTTGGCGCCGTCGCTCCGGGTTCCCCGTCGTTGCCAAGCCGCCCCTTCAACTCTGTCGAAGTCGCCTGCGAGTATGCCTGCGGCCTTGGACAGCTCGGCGCCCACGGCGCGCGGGTCCTGGTCTCCGTAGTGGTCTTCGACGGCGGTACGGTCCTGGTCCCAGTTCTGGTAAGTCGGATCGTCCGAGGTGAGCATGAGGTTCAAGCGCTCGTCGACGATACGGAACACGTCTCGCACATGGCAGGCGTACTCGAGGCGCGACCAACGATCGTCGCGTGCCCTGCGGCGCAACTGCACGGGGTCGTCAGCCAGGATGTCAATCCATTCCTGGGCATTGGCGCGGATCATCGGCGCGATCTGGTCCCTGGGCAGCTCAACGGAGACGAAGCCGCACTCAGGGCAACGCTGCTCTAGCACCCACGTCCAGTCTTTGTTGTCGGGGATGATGGCCATGGCCCACGAATCTACCGGTGGACAGGCCGGGCAGCGGCTCGTCGCGGGGTTTCGGGTCCGTGAGGAAAATTCGGCAGTGACTCAGGCACCTTCGGTGCGAGAAACCGGTCGGCGGCATGAAACACTGTGCAAGTGCGAATCTGGATCTGTGGCGTCCGCGGCTCTACACCGACACCCGGGCCCGAGTTTGTCCGTTACGGCGGCCACACCTCCTGCCTTGCCATCGCTCTCGACGGTGAGCTGCCAAGCCTGATCGTCGACGCAGGGACCGGCATCCGGCTCGCCAGCGACCTTTTCCGGGGGAGCCCCGACCTGTTCGGCGGCCAGCCGTACACGGGGTCGATCGTGCTGGGCCACATGCACTGGGACCACACCCAAGGGTTGCCGTTCTTCGCCGCGGGCAACAGCGCCGGTTCCCGGGTCGATCTCTACGTGCCCGCACAAGGCGACACCGAGAGCGTCCTCGGGCGGTTCATGTCCCCACCGCACTTCCCGATCCCGCCTTCCGGCCTTGCCGGCTCGTGGACCTTCAACGGCCTCGAGCCCGGTGAGGCAAAGATAGGAGCTTTCTCCGTCCTTGCCCTTGAGATCCCGCACAAGGGCGGGCGAGCCTTCGGCTACCGGATCTCCGACGGACGCGCGAGCATCGCCTATCTCTCCGACCACTGCCCGACGAGCCTGGGTCCGGGCCGAACCGGTCTCGGGGAGTACCACGAGGCCGCTCTCGCTCTTGCCGGCGGGTGCGACGTGCTGTTCCACGACGCCCAGTACACAGACGAGGAACTGCCGGTGCGCGCCTCTTACGGTCACGCCTCCTCGGGTTACGCCGTCGGGCTCGCGGAGGCTGCGGAAGTGGGAGAACTGCTGCTGTACCATCACGACCCGGCGCGGACAGATGATCAGATCGACGCGATCGTCGACAGTTACAAGGGTGCCAACGTGCCAGTGGCGGCTGCGGTACAAGGAACTGTTCTGGACCTGTCCTAACGCGACCTGCCCGCGTCAGGGGGCGCCGGTCGTGTTCAGACGTCGATAACCGCGAGCCCTGGTCCCCATGTGAGCGACTCGCGAACGACGATACGATTGCGAAAAGACGCGGCCAGGCCGCCCTAAGGGGGAGAGGTCAAATGTTCAAGAACCTTTTGGTTGGCGCAGACAGCTCAGCGACCGCGCTGCGCGCCGTGGAGGCGGCCGTGGACCTTGCCAAGACGTGCGGCGCCAAGTTGCACATCGTCACGGCCTACAAACCGCAGCCGGTTCGCACCCCCGACTTGCCCGCCGAGTTCCTCGCCGCGAACTACCTCCCTCCTGCCGACTCGTTGCTCGCGGAGCTCATCTCAGTCGCGAAGAGGGCCGAAGTGGAGGCGGAGATCCACGCCGCAACAGGCGATCCCGTCGAAGCCATCGTCCGCGTGGCGGCGCAGATCGGCGCCGACCTGATCGTCGTGGGCAACAAAGGCATGCGGGGCGCAAGGAGGGTTCTCGGGAGCGTTCCGAACAGCATCGCGCACAAGGCGCCTTGTTCGGTCCTGATCGTCGACACCACGAGCGCCTCCTAGCTCGCCCCGATCAACGGGCGCGGGCGCTTGCAAACGTAAGCCCGCAGCGGCCTTCTGGTCGCGTCTTGTCTCCCGGAGCTGAGGGCCTGGCCGCCCTCATCCACGTCGTGCGGCGATAGCCCGTTCGATGCGATCCCCGTAATCCGGGTCGGCGCCGCGGAAACAGGAGACGGACCGCTCGACGATGGCGCTGTGTTCCACCTGGGCAAGGCCGTCCGCGATGTTGTCGATGAGGCGCTGCTTGGCAGCGTCGTCGATAAGCCTGTAGAGCGCGCCCGCTTGCGCGAAGTCATCGGTCTCGCGCTTGTCCCATTCGTAGGTGCCAGAGACGCCTGTGGTTGGAAGCCCGCCATAGTGCGGCTCGTTCGTCTGGGCCGGGCCGTCGAAGCTGTTCGGCTCGTAGTTTTTCGATCTACCGCCGTTGGAGTCGAAGCGCATGGCACCGTCGCGGCCGTAGTTGTCGGCTTTGGCGGCGTGGGGTGCGTTGACCGGGATGCGCGTGTGGTTGATGCCGAGCCGGTAGCGGTGCGCATCGCCGTAGGCGAACAGGCGCCCCTGGAGCATCTTGTCCGGTGAAGGGCCGATGCCCGGAACGAAGTTGCCCGGGTCGAAGGCGGCCTGCTCGACGTCCGCGAAGTAGTTGTCGGGGTTCCTGTCCAGTACGAGCTTGCCGACTTCGATCAGCGGGTAGTCGCCATAGGGCCAGACCTTTGTGAGGTCGAACGGGTTGATGCGGTAGCCGGCAGCCTCGGCGGCGGGCATGACCTGAACCTTGAGCGTCCACGAGGGGTAGTCACGACGTTCGATCGCCTCCAGGAGATCGCTGTTGTGGGACTCCGGGTTTGCGCCGGCGAGCACCGCAGCTTCCTTCGTCGTGAGCGTCGCGATGCCCTGGTCGGTCTTGAAGTGGTACTTGACGTAGAACTGCTCGCCTCGCACATTGGTCCACGAGAAGGTGTGCGACCCGAAGCCGTCCATCTGGCGGTAGTTGGCCGGGATGCCACGGTCACCGAACAGCCAGGTGAACATGTGTGTCGCCTCCGGCGAATGCGAGAAGAAATCCCAGACGTTCTCCGGCTCCTGGCGGTTGGTGAACGGATCCGGTTTCTGGGAGTGGATGAAGTCGGGGAACTTCAAGGGGTCGCGGATGAAGAAGATCGGTGTGTTGTTCCCGACGAGGTCGTAGTTGCCGTCAACTGTGTAGAACTTGACAGCGAAGCCACGCGGGTCGCGAACCGCCTCTGGCGCACCCCGGCCGCCCGCCACGGTCGAGAACCGCACGAAGGTCTCGGTACGGGTACCGACGCCGGTGAAAACCTTGGCCCTGGTGTAGGCGGACATGTCGTTTGCGACCTCGAAGTACCCGTAGGCGCCCGAGCCCCTGGCGTGCACGACGCGCTCGGGGATGCGCTCGCGGTTGAAGCGGGCGAGCTTCTCGACAAGATGCTGGTCCTGCAACAGCACCGGCCCGCCGGGACCTGCTGTCTGTGAGTGCTGGTTGTCGGCGACAGGTGCACCGGACTCCGTCGTGAGAATGCGGCGATCAGGCATGATCTGGCTCCTTGTTCGATGTTGCTCGTGTTGCTTCACTAACTGGGTTGCAGTCGGGGCAGATTCCCCAGAAGGTGACTTCGGCCTCGTCGATTACGTATCCGCTTGCCGCCGAGGGCAGTTCGAGGCATGGTGCTTTTCCGACCGCACAGTCGAGGTCTGAAACTGTCCCGCACACACGGCAGACGACGTGATGGTGGTTGTCCGCCGCTCTCGCCTCGAACAGTGCCGCACTTCCGGCCGGCTCGATCCGCCGGGCGAGGCCCGCTGCGCACAGCGCCGAGAGCGCGTCATAGACCGTTTGGACCGAGACTGTTCCCAGGCGCGCCTTCGACGCTTGCATGACCTGATCGACGGACAGGTGGAGCCGTCTTTCGCGTAGCACTGCCAGCACCGCCAACCTCTGGTTGGTGACCCGGAGCCCGGCAAGATGCAGCTCGGTTCGCAGGTCGGATGTGGGGGGCACTGAGATGAGGGTACTCCTGAAAGTGGAGTCATTCCAGTCTTAGTTGCACCGCTCACAGACCAGCAAAGCGTCGCCAAGGGCAGGGTGGGACACGGAGGGCACCCCCTGCGGCGGACTGTTAGCCGTCGGCCGAGGTGACTTCGAACCGGCGGGCCCGACTGTCGGCCGTGGAGTCGGGCGGCTAGGCTCGCGTCGTGCCCACGAGAGGTCCCTTTTCTTGGATGTTTCGCGGCCTTCTCACAATCAGCTGTGCCGGGATGTCGAGGTTCACAGTTCCGGGGCTTTGCACGAGGGGAGCGCGTTGAGACTTCCAGTCCTTCGGTCGGCGCAGCTTTGCGACCGTGTCGGCCGGCGGAGCACCAGGTTCGCTCGCCATCCCGTGGTGCGGCGCATCACCGGCTACAGCGCCGGGTCGGTCGTTGCCATCGTGATCAGCGAGGCCGCCTTCGCCGCCGCATTGGGATGGGCGCACGCAGGCACCACTTTGGCCTCTGCCGCCGGGTTTGTCGGTGGTGCCGTGCCGAACTACATCCTCAACCGGCGCTGGGCATGGCGCGACCGCCGCGGCCGAGACCGCGGTACCGAGATCGCTCTGTACATGGCAGTCGCCCTGACTTCCTTCCTCGTCTCGGCAGTCGTGACGCACTGGGCCGAGGCGGGCGCGCGCCATGTGACGACCGACCGAGGGTCGCAGGTGGCACTGACCACGGCCGCTTTCCTCGTCGTGTCCGGCGTGTTCTTCGTTCTCAAGTTCGTGATCTATGAGACGGTCGTGTTCAAGAGGGCAGCCGACGCCGAGCTCGACGTCGCGACTCTGCTGGAGCCGGGTCGTATCGAGTCCAGTCTCGTCGAGTGAGGGACCGAGTCAATCCGAGGGCCATCGGCTGAGGCTGTCGTCATGATCGCTCACGCGGCTTGCGCCGGTGTGCTCGCCGCGCGTTCGTGGCCAGCGAGTTGGGCGACGAGCGGACGTCCTACCATTTGTCGGTGGCCAGCCTTGCGCTGTCGTGCCCGCTCTCAGGTTGCCTTTGGTCGTGACGCAGATGGATTTCGAGGAGTTCTTCGCGGGTGAGGCTGACGACTTCGCCCCCTTCCAGGTGCCGGTCGAGCTTGAGAGCCCGAGTCCCACGCTCGGATGGTTGGGGATACTCGAGTACTCGCCTGACGAGGCCAGTCTCCGACTTCGCCAGTTCGCCTACGCCGTGTCCTACTTCGCGCGTGACAGCGCCGGTACGGACTTGCGTTTGGACAACGAGCCGGACCGTGCCAGGCAGGGGGCCCTGTTGGCCAGGGCGGCCGGGGGCGAGACCAATGGCGGGTTCGCCGGAGAGAACTTCGAACTGCTGTGGCGCACCCTTCTCGCTGCGGTGCGGGCGGACCGGTTCAGCGAGGGAGTCGTCGCACGCCACGCCACTGCGCTTGCCGGGATCGCGAACGAGCTTCGCAACCGTTTGATCACCGAGCGACGCGGCACGCGGACCGAACCGTCCGCCGAGAGCTGATCGGCACGGCGGCCACGCCCGGACGCGGTTGGTCTGAGGAAAGGCTCGGACCTCTATCATCAGTGCCCACTTGCAAGACAGGAGGGGCGACACGTGGATGAGGCCGAGCTTTCCCTGCGACGAAGCCAGATGGGCCGTAGTGCCCGCTCGTTCCTGGTCGCCGGCAGCCGTTGTGTGGAGAGCCAGGGGCCCGGCTACTGGGTGGCTCTCAGCGGCGCGCCGAGCCCGGACGCGAACATGGCGCTCGTCGACACGAGCGACCCGGCGGTTCTCGCGGCCGTCGTGGGCCAGGTCCAGGACTCCGGCTTACCGACGTTGATCATGCTGGCGGGCAGCGGCCGCAGAGGGGAGATCGGAACCGGATGGCAGAACGTCGGGGACATGCCCTTCATGGCCATTGCATTGGTCGGGGCGCACCTGCGCCCCGACGGGCGGGTCCGACAGGCGGGCATCGACGACTTCGACACTGTCAGCGAGCTCGTCGCCGACTCTTTCAGCCTGACCAGAGACGTGGCCGATTTCGTCGCCCGGATTCTCGAGGTGGGGGATGCCGCCGGGAAGATCTGGCTGCTCGTCGACGGCGCACAAGCCGTCTCAACGGTCTTGACTTCGGTCGTCGACGACGCCGTGTGTGTGTGGTGTATGGGGACCCCGGCGCGCTTTGCCCGGCGTGGCTACGGTCGCGGACTTCTCAACGACGTGCTGCATAAAGCGCAGCTCGAAGGGGCGAGCATCGGGCTTCTCGGTGCCACTCCGGCAGGCAAGCCCCTGTACGAGGCAACCGGCTGGGCAACGCTCGAGCAGTGGCAGCTGTTCTTGAACACCGGACCGGCACAGAGGGCGACTGAGCGGTGACGGCTCAGGTTCCGCCCGATCAGCCGGCTGAGGCGAGGTCTCTCAGGCGGGCGTGAACTCGGCCGACACCCTGACCTCGGAATCGGCGATGAGCCACAGTCGGCCCGGCTTGGTCGCGAGCGTCAGTGCGTGACTGTCCTCCACCGGCCCGTGGTGGGTGAGAGCGGCCGCCGCGACGGGCCCGTTCACGACCTCGGTAACCGCCGCCCACACCGCGGCATTGTTGACGTGACCGACGACGTCGAGGTCTGCGCGGCGGACTGGCCACGGCTGCGTCGTCGCGTCGGCCGGCACCGGCGCGGCCGGGACCCGTCCCGATACCCGGCGCGCTGCGACGGCCTCGCCGTACACGTCGTGGAATGACTTGCTGAGCCGTGAGGGGCGCCCGGACCCGTCGAGAGACACCCAAAGAGCCACTGCTTCGACCCTGAGGCGGCCTTCGACCTCGAAGTCCGTGCGGCGCTCGGCCCAGGCCGCGCCCGCGCCGCCGCACCACGTCGTGAGGCAGACGACCTCGCCCAGTGCCGGCCACCGGCCTGCGTCGGCGACGCGCAACGCCGTGCGCCGGACCACCCAGGTGTCGCGGGGATCCAGGCCGGACTCCGCCCAGTCGTCGGAGGCGACGTCCTGCAGGTACCGGGCTGCCCCGTCGAGGCGCAGGACGCCGTCAGGCCCGGCATCGCTGAGACGCACTCGGCGAGTGTTGCTGTAGAGACGGCCCTTTGCCGGCCGGCGGACGAACTCGATCACGGGCCTTGTTCTACTCCGGCCGGGCGTGTCGCTCCGCAGCCCGTCGGCTCGTCCCATCGCCAAGGGCGCGCATCGAACAAGCGCCGCCCGGCGTGCGCCGCCGGCGGCCCCGGGTCACGGGTTGTGACGACCCCTCGGTGTGCCGGATCGGGCCGCTTCTTGAGCGAGCGTCATCCGGCGTGCGGTACCGGGCCGGCACTGGTTGATGACGACGGTCACCCCGACGCGGGTTCGTAGCGGTACTTGCTCGCGGAAGTCCTCCTGCTGCTCCCGCCCACAGCCGACACCGTGACATAGACCGTGCCCGACCCCGCCGGAGCTGTGGCGGTGATCTCGGAAGGTGAGAGCACACGCACACGTGTCGCCGGGGTTGCCCCGAAGAGCACCGACACTTTTCCGACGAAGTTTCTCCCCCGGACCGTCACCGTGACGTCGCCGGCGTCGGACCCGACGGCAGGTGCCAGCTCGGTGACCGTCGGCGCGGCGACGAAAGTGAACCTGTCACGCGCGATGAGCGGACTGAGCGTCAGGTCCGCCACCGACATGACGAGATTGTCCGTTCCCGGCTTCGTCGCCGGGAGGACACCCGTGCAGCGCGTGTCGGTGACGCACGAAACGGTTATCCACTTGGTGCCCACCTTGAGCTGATCCGCCCCTGGCTTGGGGATGAAACCCGAGCCACCGATGGTCACCCGGATCGGGCGTCCGCTCGGCCCCATCTTCGGCGAGACGCCGGTGATGATGCTCGTGGTCAGCTTCCTACCCGTGATAAAGCAGGTCAGCGCCGCGAGCCCCGGGTAGTAGTTGCCCGGATAGGCCAGCAGCGGGGTCCCCAACCCGGTGGCCATGTCGTAACCCTTGGTCGCGGGGTAGAGAGTCCCTGTATAGCTCGAAGGTGCGTAGGCGTTGCTCCCCCGGGTGACGTCGAAAAAGGCGCTCAGGTAGTAGTCGCTGTCGGCGATGGTGTACAGGGTCGTGGACAGCGTCCCCGTGGCATCGCTCGAGCCGTACTCGCCGCAGTACGGCGACGAATCGATCAGGGCCGCGGCTGCCGCCCAGAGCGGTGCGGAGGCGCTCGTGCCCCCCTCGCCCCCCTGCCAGGCGCCGTCCCAAAAAGTGACGTATCCGGTCACCGGATCGGCATCCGCCGAGACGTCGGGAACCTCGCGCATGTAGGGCCTCTTGGTCCCGCAGGCGGTCGGGGCGGCCAGCGAGTCGGAGCTGATCAGCCCCGCTATGCCTGGCTGGTACTCATACGCGGGCATGCACCACTCGCTCGACACGCCGCCGCCGCCGGCGCCGTTCACGCTCCCCGAGTCGTTCCAGGCGGTCTCGGCCTCGGTGTCCGCGGCTATCGATGTTCCGCCTACCCCGACCACGTACGGCTGACTGGCAGGATCGTCCACGGCGAGCTGAGAGCCGTGGGCAGAGGTCTGATCGCCATAGCAGTCGGTCGAGCCCGTGTCACCTGCAGCCGCGAAGACGACCTGACCCTGGGTGGCGGCCTGGGAGAAGAGGTTGTGCTCGGCGCTGAGCAGTGCGGGGTCGGCGTCGGGCTCGCAGCCCCCCCAGCCGGTCGAGACAACCCGATCGGTGTCGGCGTTGATGATCGCCGAGTAGACGTCCAGGATCTGGTTCGTGTCGGCGTTCTGCGGTCCCTGGTAGACGTCGATCGTCGCCTCCGGGGCTATGCCGATAACGTTCTCGATGTCGAGGGCCGCCTCGCCGGTGCCGCTCTGCCCGTAGGTGTGGTCAGGGCTGGTGCCGCCGGCGACCGGTATGTAGTTCACGACGGCGTGGGTTCCGTAGCACGACTGGTAGGCGGCGATGTCTGCCGGCGAGTCATCCTCGAGCTCCACCAGTGCGACGCTGACACCCTGGCCGAAGTCTCCCTCCGCGTAGAGCGGGGTCATGTCGTAATAGGTCGCCAACTGGTTGGCCGTGAAGCCCCCATAGTTCTGGGCCACGGCGGTGGCGGCCGCGCACGGTGTCGGGCCCCGCGTCGCCGCCCGGACAGCGAGCCTCGCCGAGGGGTCCTTCCGGCGCACTTTGGTCGAATGGAGGGCCCAGCTCATGGGCTGAACGAGGTCGCTGAGGCCGACGACCCCCTCGACGTCTGCGGCCACCGAGGCCGAGATGCTCGGTGCCGACAGGGTTGTGAATGCCTTGCGCCCACTGGGCAGCCGGTAGCGCATGAGGTTCACGTGAAAGGCGCGGTCGATCGCCGAAGCGGTTGCCGTCACCGGGATCGAAAGACGGTTCCGGCTTACCGGCCCGGGACGGAGGCCGTCCGAGCGCAATACAGCCTCGACCGCGGCGACTTGCGACAATGGCGGTCCGAACAGTTGACCGAACTGCCCCGGACGGAGGAAGTGCTGGAAGTTCGGAGAGCGGCGCTCGGTCAGGGACGTGATGAAGGCCGTCACGGCCGACGGGTCCGGCAGCTTCAGCGTGACGTCGAGGTGGATATCGGTCGCAGGCGCGAGTGCCCCCAGGCCAGAGGAGTGCTCCGGAACGAGGGGGCTTGCGCTCGAGGCGAGCACGGCAAGCGCGGAGGTGACAGTCACCCCCGCTCCCGAGGGGGCAGCCCAGACGACGCCTGATGCAGCTGCCGCGAGCACGACCGCCAACAAGGCTATGGCCCGGTGTCTCGTCATGATCCCCCCGGTTTGGTCAAGGTCCTTCCGCAACCATAGACCCGAGTTCAGCTGGCTCAGGCCGCGGGACCGTGATGCCTCTTCGGGATCCTGACAACACCAGAGCAACGGCTCAGCCCGGAGGCCGGACCGAGGCCGCGACCTCCGCCAAGGACCTGTCGGCGGCGATCGCCACCCGCTGTACGGCGTCGGAAGCGGTGAGCTGGACCGGGTCCACCCGCGCGGACAGATCGCGGTTCAAGGCGACGAGCACCGCGACCACGGTTCGTGCGTAGGCCCGGCCCGCGGGCGTGAGCACGATATTGATCCTTCGGGAGTCGTGCGCGTCGCGTTCGGCGCGGGCGTAGCTCCGCCGGACGAGCCTGCCCACGAGTTTGCTGGCGGCTTGGCGCGTTATGCCGAGCACCGATCCGAGTTGGCCGATCGGCACCGGTCCGCGCAGGAGGAGCCTCAGCGTGGCCGCATCACTGCGGCGGTAGTCGTCGTAGCCGAGCTCGTGAAGCCGGCCGGCCATTTGGCGCACCCAGCTCTGGTGGGCGAGAGCGAGCAGGTCACCGAAGAGGTACGGGGAGGTTGACTTCCCGGTCACGGCATCGCACACTACGCCGGAACGCAACTAGGTTGCCTATTCGGGAGGGACTGACGTGAGTTGGATGGACGGCCGCAGGGGCTCGGCGCGGACGCGACGCCGCCGGCGCCTGCGGCAGCGATGACGTCGGTCGTCGGCGTGCTGGTTCTGCTGGCCCTCGCGACCGTGCTGGGGGCCCTGGGCTATCTCCATATCGAGCCCACTGGCCTGTCGCCGGTGCGCAATGCCGTCAGCCAGTACGGGATCACAACGTTCCGGGCCGGCTATCGGGTCGCGACCATCGCTTTTGCCGTCGCTGCCATAGCGCTGGCCGTAGGGGTCGACCGGGCTACAGGCAAAGCCGGTACGGACGCGGTCGTGGTGCTGCTAATCCTGTTCGCTGTCGCGCGCGGGGCGATCAGCTGGTTCCCGATGGACGCGCCCGGCGCCGCCCGCACCTCGACCGGACAGATGCACGGACTCCTCGCACTGGTGGCATTCGCCAGCGCGGCCACTGCCGCCCTGAGGCTCGGGACCGTGCTGTCGCACGGGGCGAGGTGGCGGTCCTTGGCACCGGTGTCGTCGGCGCTCGGTTGGGCGATGGTCGCTTGCCTCCTCGGCATCTTGCTGGCTCGCTCGTTTCCGTCCCTACGGGCGCGATTCGGAGCGATCGAGCGTGGTTTTTACATCTCGGCGATAGCCTGGTTCGCCGTCTTCGCCTCGGCCTGTGCCGCGAACACCCACTGAACACTGGGCTTTGCGATGAACGAGGCTCATCTGAGGCTGTGCTCCAGCCCCGAGTGGGCGGCGTTCGTGGAGAGCGAGCTGCTCCCCTGGGCGTTGGCCCGCACCGATCTCGGCGACGACGTCCTCGAGATCGGCCCGGGTCCGGGTCTCACGACGGACCTGTTGCGCGCCAGGGTGCTCCGCCTCACCGCCGTGGAGAGAGACGGCGCGTTGGCAGCCCTGCTGGCGCGGCGCCTGCGGGGTACGAACGTGGCGGTGATCTGCGCGGACGGCAGCCAATTACCCTTCGATTCGGGTCGCTTCAGCGCCGCGACGTTGTTCACGATGCTCCATCACGTAGGCTCGGCGGCAGTCCAGGACCAGCTGCTGGCAGAGCTGTGCCGAGTGCTTCGGCCAGGTGGAATTGTCGTCGGGACAGACAGCATGGAGACGCCGGGAAGACGCGACCTGCACCTTGGCGACGTCTACGTGCCGGTCGACCCGGCCGGCCTAGAGGCCCGCCTCCGCGCTGCGGGGCTCGTCTTTGTCGTGGTCGAGCAGGACGAGGATCGCTTCCGGTTTGTTGCCGAGGCTCCTCGAGGGAACGCCGAGCGGCAGGGCCCGGACGCTGCTCGCGGACAGCACGTATCGTTGTCCTGACCCTCACGAGCCCGCCACTGGAGGCGGTCATGTCGCGGAGCTTCTCTTCTGTCGGTGTCTACTGCGCGTCGA
Organism: uncultured Acidimicrobiaceae bacterium; assembly: GCA_963719125.1. GTDB lineage: Bacteria > Actinomycetota > Acidimicrobiia > Acidimicrobiales > Bog-793 > Fen-455. Next base: position 171,745 of record CAVRAT010000010.1, on the reverse strand, counting down.
GCCCCGGGGTTGACCCGGTGTTCGCCGAGGCCGCCAAGTCATTGGGGTCTGTACTCGCGCGCCGCCGCATCCGCCTGGTCTACGGAGGTGGACGTGTGGGGCTCATGGGCGTTCTCGCCGACGCCGTCTTGGCTGAGGGTGGGGCCGCGCATGGAGTGATCACCCAAGCGCTCAAGGACAAAGAGGTTGCCCACCTGGGCCTGACGACGCTTCAAGTCGTCACGACCATGCACGAGCGCAAGGCAATGATGGCCGACGAGTCGGATGCTTTCGTCATGCTGCCGGGCGGGTTTGGGACTCTTGATGAGTTCTTCGAGGTGCTCACGTGGTCGCAGCTCGGCCTTCATGCCAAGCCTTGCGGCATCCTCAACGTCAACGGTTTCTTCGACCCGTTGCTCGAACTATTCGAACTGGCCACGCTGCAGCGCTTCTTGCGTCCCGAGCATCGCGACATGGTCCTGACCGACACCGACGCCGAGTCCATGCTCGACCGCCTCGCTTCTTGGACGCCGGTGACCGTCGACAAGTGGCTCGACCACACCCGGAGCCGTTAGGCGCTTGTCGCCGGCGTGCGCAATCATGTTCCGATGCACATCCGGGCAGCGACAGCGGCCGATGCGCCCGCAGTGAGGGACATCTACGCGCCAATCGTCGAGTCGAGCGCCATCTCTTTCGAGGTCGATGTCCCATCAGTCTCGGAGATGGCTGCCCGGATCGTCGACCGCCAGCCGGCCTACCCTTGGCTCGTGGCCGAGGACGGCGGCTCGATCATCGGCTACGCCTGCGCCGGCAGGTTCGCGCCCCGGGCGGCTTACGGCTGGTCGGTGGAGACGAGCATCTACGTCTCGGAGAAGGCGAGGGGCAGGGGAGCTGGGAAGACCCTTTATACGGCCCTTTTCGAGATACTCAAGCTCCAGGGCTATAAACGCGCCATGGCCGGGATCACGCTGCCCAACGCTCCAAGTGTCAGCCTTCACGAGGGATTCGGCTTCTCCCTGGTCGGCGTGTATCGCGCCGTCGGATGGAAGCTCGAGTCGTGGCACGACGTCGGATGGTGGCAGAAAGGGCTGAGCGCCCCCACGGACGCGCCGCAGGCGACCGTCCCGTTCACCGAGCTGCCTGAGGCAGCCGTTCACGCAGCACTCGCCAACACGGCCCGACGATGACGCCTGTGGTTATGCGGGCTCGGCCCAACGTGTTGGCACGGCCGCAGCGGTGGTGCCAGGCGTCCGGACAAACGCTGCGGAGCAAGATCCTGAGCCGACCCCTGACCGATGTCACGCCCTGGCTGATGACCGTCAGGGGGTCATGGCGAGGAGTTGCAGCCCTTTCCGCATGCTCGTCCGGACTGTCCCCGTACCGTCGGTGTCGGACCTCAGCTCGACGAGGGACTGAATTGCGGCCGGAGGCCTGCACAGGCGGAGAGCGCCTTTTCGACCGAGGTGCTCTTCGTGTTGAGCGTGCTCCGAGTCGTACTGCTGGAGGGCGATCCGCTGGGGAGGGTCACTCCGTGGGCCTTCAGACAGTTCCGGTACGCGGTAGAGGCCGAGCCCGAGAAGCCGGCGCCCGCCCTCGAGCCGAAACCTTCCTGGGGACGAAGGCTCGCGGACGTAGCGAACGCCTGTCGGAACGCAGACGAGCCGAAACCCCACCCGAGCCGAAACCCCAACCAGTGGGCAAGCTCCCGCTCGGGCGGCTTGCGGAGCCACCGAAGTGCAGGCCGTGCGCCCGCAGGCAGGCAGCGAAGGCCGAAGAAGACGGTTTGGAGGCACCGCTGCCACCAGCCGCGCTGCTCGATGGTGGCGTCGCGCTCGAAGACGCGCCTCCGCACGCGCTGAGAAGGACCGAACCTGCGAGCACTCCTGAAAGGACGCAAAGCAGGGAGACCAGGAGCTGCCACCTGGGCCGCGGTCGGCGCGCAATCAAGAGAGAACCGTCCTTTCGAACGCGTCCTCGCACTTGAAGCTCCTCCCGGGCATCAAGTTCCGCCGGTGTCGTTGTCCGGACTCACACAGCCCGAGATCATCGTACGCGCCAGCATCGACGAGCGACCTGCGAGGCAATTTCCCAGCTCGGCTTCTGAGAGAAAGTCTGGGCCCGATCAGGATTGGCTGAGCTGCCGTGTGGTCAAAGCCACAGACGGACAAGGGTGCCTGGCGTTCTAAGTGCCCTGTGTAGGCACCGGCGAACGCTTAAGGCGTCTGGTCCGGCATCAACATGCGCGACGTCAGAATTGCCTCGCATCGATAAGTGGCGGTGTCCGCGACCAGCGGCCCGCTGCACGCGTCTCGAAGGCGCCGGCCGAGGACGCACTAGAGTGCCGGACCAGTCAGGCTCGACTCGGAGCGCCACACCTAGGGGGGACCCAATGAAGTACATGATCGAATACGAGATTCGCACGACTGGGCTCAGCCACGACCAGATCTTTGCCAACCAGGAGGCGTTGCTCACTGCTTTCGGCAAGTGGAAGCCCGAGGAAGGTCTCACTGTCCACGCTTTCGTATCGCACTTGAACAACGGCGGCTACGTACTCGTCGAGGCAGCTGATCCCTCCGTCGTCTCTTCGTTCGTTTCGAAGTTCTTCTACTGGAACGATGTTGAGGTCGTTCCCGTTGTTGATGTCACGGAGGCGGTCGCGATAGGCGCCGAGTCACTTGCATGGGCCCGGGCTGCGTCGAGGGGCTGATCCGCTCGCTCTCTGTCGGCGGTCTCGGGACAAGAGCCGCGCGAGCGGTGCAGCGTTTCACCTCGCCGGCCGTATTGATGAACTGCGACGTTCGCTGCTGCGATCGATCGCTGTCGCGGGTGCGACCCTCGCGATTCCCGCCACTCGGTTCTTGACCAGGCACGACCGACTAGTGGCTCGTCCATCGTCGCCTTTCCGTCGGCACGTACCTGCAACGCGGAGCCATCCATCCCTCCCGGAACAGGCACATCCCTACGGCCGAGGCCGGCACCGGACGTCGCGCAACAGGTACGCGGCGCCCGGTGCAAAGGGCTCAGAAGGCCACGATTCCTTCGCCTCCGACGGCTCCGGCCACGACGACTGAGCCCATCTCGGTCAGTGAGCCGCCCGGCGCAACCTGGTACTCGTCGACAATCCCGTTCGCCCCGGTCAGGACGTAGACGAACGTGCCGCTAGGCGTCCCGGAGGCGTCCACGGTCCCGGGGGTCGGTGCCGGTCGAGCCCGCCAGTGAGAGAAGTCCGGCGGCGTTGTCCTGGATACCGCTGGTTCCGGGAGGGAACACTGCCCGTGCCCGCACATACGGTGGGCCGGCTGATCCTCGTTGACCCGCTGAGTGAATAGACGAAGACCCAACGAACGGTTGTCTACGCCGGAGTCTCGTCACACGACCAGCGCCGGGACCTCGACCGACAGGTGGCTCGGCTCACCCAGTGGGCCACCAGCAACGCCATGTCGGTCGACGAAGTGGTCACCGAGATCGGATCTGGGGTGAACGGAAAGCGCCGCAAGTTGGCGAGGGTCTTGGCGGATCCGACCGCTGTCGCAATCGTGGTCGAGCACCGAGACCGTCTGGCCCGATTCGGCCTCGAACACCTCGAAGCGTGCCTCTCGGCGCAAGGTCGCCGGGTCTTGGTGGTCGACGAGGGCGAGATCGACGACGACCTCGTGCGCGACATGACTGAAGTTCTCACCTCATTCTGTGCCCGCCGCTACACTCGGCGTGGAGCGCGCAACCGGGCGGAGAAGCCATTGCGTTGTGCCGAGCATGATCTCGGGCCCATGGCGCTGTCACAACCGAACGTGAACATCTAGTCGTGCTGGCGCACCAGGCCTTCCACTTCGAGTTCGAACCGAGCGCACGGGTGGCGTCGGCCCTGTCCTCGCACGCCGGGGCCTCCCGCTTCGCTTTCAACTGGGGGTTGGCCCTGGTCAAGTCGCGCCTGGGGCTGCGAGATCAGACTCGCACCGCCGCCTACGAGGAGCTCCTCTGCGACGAGGACGCCGCAGCCCTGGCCAAAGAGGTGGCCGTCCCTTGGACTCTGCCCTCACTACGCAAGGAGTGGAACAGGTCCAAGAGCGACGTGGCGCCCTGGTGGGACGAGAACTCCAAAGACGCAAAACGGACGTGGACGCGGCACCACCCGGGCCAGCTGCACTGACCCGGGATCTCGGACGAAGCGTCAAGACGGCTCCGTGACAACCGGTGAAGGCCGACACCGCCTCTCTTGCTGGAGAGGCTGCCTGAGTCGTGCCGGCAACTACTGCACACTCAAGGGCAACGGGTACTTGGCTTCTACAGCGACACAGTCCCCCCAACCACCAGCCCAGTTACATCGAGCCGGGAAGACCTGGTGATCCGGGTCAGGGCACCGTCAGGTGTGGTGGCGTCGCCAGAGCAGCTCGAACACCGCCGCCTCACGGCGTTCTGGAACGTGATGGAATACGCTCAATCATGCTTTCCGAGCTCGCGGGGGCGCTGGGCATGTCAGGCTCAAGTTCGTGACTGGAACACCAGCAGCCGGCCCGGGGTACGGGGCCCGGGACCTCGAGGAGACTTCGGGAGGGTTGCGCGAGATCCTCGAGGTTGCCCGCTCCCTCGGCAGGATCTCCGAGGAAGGCGAGCTGCTTGATCTGATCAACACCACCGCCTGCGACAAACTGGGCTGCAACGTCTGTGCGATCGCGATCAGGGGCGACGACGGCGCTTTCAGATACACGGCGGCATCGGGACTGACTGCCGAAGAGGACCACGCCCTTCGCGGCGCGGTGCTCCACCCGACAGCCTTCGCAGCCCTGCGGGAGGCAGCCGTGCCGATTGGTGCGGTCTGCTGGGTCCCACCGGGACACCCGGTGCGCGACCGGCCCGATGTGATCGCCGGCATGCCCCTCGGTGGTACCCCGACCGCGCCAGGCCGCCAATCCTGTTCGCTGGTGTTCGCGCCCCTCATCGGGGCGGACGGTGAGGCGCTCGGGCTGTTGAACCCGGCCGATCCGCTGAACGAGCCCTTTCCCAGTTCGCGTGAGACTCTCCTGCTCGAGACGCTCGCGGAGCTCGTCGTCGTCGGACTCGAGATCGTCCGCGCCCGAGCCCTCGAGCGCGCCGCGGTGGCGGTGGCGGAGGCGCAGCGGCGCCAACTCGAGGACCTTCTCGCCGCGAGCGCCCAGGTCCGTGGTTACTACTCCTTGGACGAGGTGCTGCGTGAGATCGCGCGGGCGATGACGACTGCGGGAGGCTTTCAGTCGCGCTGCGGTCTGCCTGCGTATGCCCGACGACGACTTAGTCGTCGGCGCGACTGTCGGACTCAGCGAGGCCGAGAGCAAACAGCTGCGGGAGACCCCTGTGACACTGCAGGAGTTCGCCGGGGCCATGCGGCCGGAGATGTTGTTGAGCCGCTCGTACTTCCTCGACCACAGCAGGTTCAAGATACCGCCGGAGCTCACCGAGAAGCTGAACACCCCGGTCACCGACCGGGAGTGGACGGACGGCCAATGGCACCCGGATGACATGCTCACGGTGAAGATCGTCGACGCCGATGGCGACCTGCTCGGTCTCATCTCGGTTGACGAGCCGGTCAACGGACTGGTTCCCGACCGGGCCCATGTCCAGGCGATCGAGTTCTTCGCCGACCAGTGCGCCGCGGCGGTCACCAACGCGCGCAGGTACGAAGAAGTGAGGGCTGAGGCGCTGACGGACTCGCTGACCGGGCTCGCGAACCGGCGCGCCCTGGACGCCGCCGTGGTTCGCGCCATAGCGCGAGCGCGACGTGACGCCGCACTGTGCACGGTGCTGTTCATAGACATCGATCATTTCAAGGACATCAACGACGCCCTCGGGCACGCCGTGGGCGACGCCGTGCTGCAGGGAGTCGGTGCGGGACTTCGGGACCGTCTGCGGCGCGGCGACCTGCTGGCGCGCTACGGCGGTGAGGAGTTCGTCGCGCTCCTTCCCGACACGGACCTAGCCGCCGCATTGCAGGTTGCCGAGGTCCTGCGGAGCCGCATCGCGTCGCTCGACTTCGATTCGCTGACGGGCGGACTGCCGGTGCGTGTCTCTATCGGGGTCGCACAGCTCTCCGAGGAGCTCATGGGGACGGGGTCGTTGGTGGCTGCAGCCGACGCAGCGATGTACGAGGCCAAGCGCCAGGGACGAAACCGGGTCGTCTTCGCTCCTTAGCCCGGCCGTGGGCCGCTGTGCTACGACAGAAGGATGAGCCGGGCCGTGGACTGTACGAGACTCCGCCGATTCCTGCCGAGCGCGCTCGTGGGCGCGGCGAGCGGCATGCGTTCCACGGCGGGACTGGCTGCGGTGATCGTCCGGGGAGATGCTGAGAAGCTGCCGGCAGTGCTGCGGCACCGTCTCGCCCCACCCGCGGCCTGTATCGCGGTCGCCGTCGAGCTCGTGCTCGACAAGATGCCCTTTACCGGCTCGAGGCTCGAACCGGCGGGAATGGTCGGGCGGGTCTTGTTCGCGGGTGTGGCCGGAGCCCTGGTGGGCCGTGAGCGGTCCGCCGTCCCGGCGGCGGCGGTGGCCATCGCGGCCGCGGCGCTCACCGCGAAGGTCGCGCACGACGTTCGCGCCCGCCTCGCCGAGAACATGCCGGATCGTGCTGTCGCCGTCGTGGAAGACCTGGCTGCCCTGGGGACGGCGTTCGCCGGCTGCCGTTGCTGAGAGCGCCCGCGCTTCGGCCTTGACTATTACGTGAAATGATATATCGTAAGACGATAGGAGCGGTCGCAGGCTCCTCCCGAAACCGGACCCTTCCCTTCTCGTGCTGTCCTCCCTCGCGGGTGGCCCGAAGCACGGTTACGCCCTCATGAAGGACGTCGAGGACTTCGCCCGGGTGACTCTCGGTCCCGGGACCGTGTTCGGATGTCTCGCCCGTCTCGAGGAGCGCGGGCTCGTCGAGGCGCTCGCGCCTGAGGACCGGCGCCACCCCTACCGTCTGACCGCCGTGGGCGCGACCGCGCTCGAGCAGCAGCTTTCCGAGCTCCAGCGGGTGACTTCGACCGGTGCGACGCGGCTCGCGGCCTCCAGGCGCCGCTTGTCAGACGGTCCGGCGGGAGCCCACACGTGAGCGGGCCCGATACGAGCGAACAGAGCGCCGCCCGCCTGCCGCTGGCCGCCAGGTGCGCGCTCGGTGCCTACCCGCTCTGGTGGCGCGATCGCTACGGCCAGGACCAGGAGAGCTTCCTGGAGGAGCTTGCGGGTGATCACCGGCCGCTCGGCCGGGCCGTCCTCGACCTCGTCGTCGGTTCGGTGCGGGTCCGGTTGCGCCCTGCAGGGATGCCGCAAACGGTCGGAGCGTGGCGGGACCGTGCTCGTGCCTCGATCGGCTGGGCAACGGTGCCGGCCCTGCTCGCTCTCCTTCTCGTCTCGGCGATAGAGCAGCACTCCTTCGGGAGTTCCACGGATGCCGGGACCGGTGCGCTCTTGAGCACGGGCGGGCGCGTCGCGGCCGATGCGATGACGAGCATCGCGTGGGCGAGCATCGCCATGATCCTGCTGCTGCTGATCGGGTGGGCACTGGTCGGGCGCTTGGCCGACACCGTGGCCCGAGGGCGAGTGGGCAAGCGGTGGCTGTTGCTCGTCACGGCCCCCCTGGTCTGCGATGTCGTGGAGATCGCGCTGTCGTTCCTGCAGACGCTCGAGGCTCGCGTCGTCCTGTTCGTCGGGGGCCGCAGCCTTGTCGACTACCGGCATCCACTGGCAGCTCAGGTGGTATCCGTCGCTTGGGACGCGGTGGCGGTGGCGGGGTTGCTGAGCGTGCTTTGCGTAGTGCTCGCGGCGCGCAGTGCCGAGGTTCGGGTGAGGGACCTCCGCGGCGGTGTGTGGCTCTCGCAAGCAACTGCGGTTGTGTTGTTCCTGGCCGCACTCGCGTCGGTCGCGTGGGGCCTCGGTGTCACGCACCAACCGCCGATCCCGCGGGCCGACCTGATCGGCTCCGGCCCCGGGCTGCGTCCTTGGACCGGCGTCCAAACCTCGATCGCCGCCGAGTGGCCGCTCGTCTCGGCCGGTCTCGCGGTCATATCCGTCGTCACCGCCCGGGCGGCGCTCGTCGCACGGCGGAGCTACAACACGGCTCGGGAGCTTCTCGCAGCAGCTCCCTGAGGGGACCGTCGGGCGCGCCGCGGCCCTACGATGGCGGCAATGACGGTTCCGGTCGGTCTCGGGCAGTTGCGCGCTGAAGCCGCCAAGTACGGTGACGCTCCCTATTTGCTGACCGTGTCGGACGACGGCCGTCCCCACGCGGTCTCGGTTCGCGTCGGTTGGGAGGAGGGCAACCTCGAGTTGTCCGGCGGGACCCGCTCGCGCTCGAACGCATCGACGCGTCCGGATGTCACGTTGCTGTGGCCGGCGGTCGAGGCCGGGGGCTTCAGCCTCATCGTCGACGGCTCGGCGACCGTCTCCGGCGGCCAGATCGTGATACGGCCGGAATCGGCTGTGCTCCACCGGTCGTTCGCCGCGAGCCCCGATCGTGAGGCCGGCTCCGAGTGCAGGCCGGTGCTCACCGCCGGGACGGACACCTAGGGGCGCGAACGGGCCGGCTGAGACCCTTCCTGGTTCACTCGTGAGCGCGACGACGCCGGGCCACCCCGGTTTCCTGGTGGCCTTGCTCTCCGGTGCCGGGTTCGTAGCCGCCGAGGAGGAAGCCGACGAGCTCGTGGCCCGGGCGGCCGGTGATGTCGGGCTGCTCGAGTCTCTCGTCAGGCGCCGTCTAGAAGGTGAGCCACTGGCCTGGATCACCGGGAGTGCCTCTTTCTGCGGCCTTCAGATCCGCGTCGACCCCGGTGTCTACGTCCCACGCTGGCAGAGCGAGCCGCTCGCGCGTCGTGCCGTCGCGCGCCTGCCGGACGAGGGCGTGGCGATCGATCTGTGCACCGGGTCCGGTGCGTTGGCGAAGACCTTGGCGAGCAACCGCCCCGGTGCCCGCGTCGTCGCATCGGAGATCGACGCGCGGGCCGTCGCCTGCGCAGCCTCCAACGGCGTGGAGGTGTACTGGGGCGATCTGTTCGCGCCGCTTCCCCGCACGCTCGAAGGTTGCGCCGATGTCGTCGTCGGCGTCGTCCCCTACGTCCCGACACCCGCGCTGTCACTGCTGGCGCGTGACACGCTCAGGTTCGAGTCACCTCTGTCCTACGACGGCGGTCAGGACGGCACTGAGATGCTGCGGCGCGTCCTTGACGAGTGCCCACGCTTTTTGCGGCGCGGGGGCACCCTCCTGCTGGAGCTCGGGGGTGAGCAGGCGGACGCTCTCGGTGCCGACCTCGCCAGGCTCGGCTACGAGGACGCGGTTGTGCTGGTCGACCAGGACGGTGATGCCCGGGGCATCGAGGTGACGCTCGGGGCGCCCTGAGCTTGCGTCGACCGGCGACGAGTGGGCCCGAGCCTGCGATCAGGGCGCTGACGCGAGCACGTGCGCAACCGCGGCGGTGAGACGGCGCGCCGTGACAAGGTCCAGCATCTCGTTCGGCCCGTGCGCATTGCTGTCCGGCCCGAGCACACCTGTGACGAGGAAGTGGGCGGCGGGGAACCGCGACGCCAGCGCGGCCATGAACGGGATCGTCCCGCCCTCGCTCATGGCTCCCGCCTCCCGCCCGAACAGGGCCTGCGAAGCCTCGTCGACGGCGCGCACGAGCCACTCCGGTTGCGCAGGCGCGTCGAAACCCGGCGAAGCGCTCACCACGACCGTCTTCACCGTCGCTCCTTGCGGCGGGTCCGCCGACAGGGCACGGGCCACCGCCTCGCCGGCCCGGTCCGGATCGACCGATGGCGGCAGGCGAAGGGCGATCTTCAAGGTCGTGAAAGGCCGCAGCACGTTGCCGCCGTCGTGCACCGAAGGCAGGCCGTCGATCCCGGTCACGGCCAGCGAGGGCATCCAGGTGCGTCGGAGGAGCCGGTCGACCGCGGTTCGGCCGGACAACTCGAGAGAAGTGACGGTCGGGAACTCGTTGAGGACGGCCTCGCCGAGCTCGGCGACCATCGTCTCGGCCGCGGTCCGGTAGCGGGTGGGAGGCTCGGCGAGGCACTCCGGGACGAGCATGTCGCCGGTCTTCTCGTCTTCGATACGCGAGAGCAGTTGGCGGAGGAGGCGGAACGAGTCCGGCACGACACCACCCGCGAGCCCGCTGTGGACGCCTTCGGAAAGCACCTCGACGGTCACGGTGGCCACGAGCAGGCCACGTAGCGAGGTGGTGTTCCAGAGCCTGTCGTAGGTGGCGCAACCCGAGTCCAGGCAGACGACAAGCCCTGGGCCCGGCGCGCCGATCCGGGCTTCTACCTCGGCGAGGTAGGGGCCGAGATGGGCGCTGCCGCTCTCCTCGCTCGCCTCGATCAGGACCACACAGCGGCCGTGCGGCCTCCCGGTCGCTGAGAGGGCCTCGAGGGCGCCGATGGCGGCGAAGATGGAGTAGCCGTCGTCAGCGGTGCCCCTGCCGTAGAGGCGCTCGCCTTCGCGCACCGCGACGAAGGGGTCGAGCCCCTCCCTCCAGCTCCCGAGCGGTGGCTGCTTATCGAGGTGGCCGTACAGCAAGGTGGTGAGCTGCGTCGCTGCGCCGGGTGAGGCCGGCACGTCCGCGATGATGGCGGGGGTCAAGCCCTCGTGCTCGACGATCTCGACGGCGCAGCCCGGCACGGGCCGTGAGGCCGCCCACTCGCTGAGCAGCCGCGCCGCGCGCCCGATCTCGCCGTTTAGGGCCCAGGCGGGGTCGAAGTCAGGCGAGAGACAGCGGATGGCGACGTAGGACGCCAGCGTGCCCACAACGCTGTCCTCCCAGAGATCGTCGACGTAGCTTGCGAGCACCTTGGGCTCGCTGTGACTGGGGTCCACGGCCATCGCTCCTAGCGGCTCGAGAAAAGCTCTGGCGAAGCTCGCCAAGAGGTGGACAATAGGGCCATGAACCGCCGCCCGCTTTCGGTCATCGTCCTCGCCGCCGGCGAGGGCACGAGAATGCGGTCCGCCACTCCCAAGCCGCTGCACCGGCTGTGCGGACGCCCGATGATCCTGTACGTGCTCGACGCGCTCGGCGCCCTCAGCATCGAGCGCGTCGTGGTCGTCGTCGGCCATGGTGTGACAGAGGTAGTGAAGATCATCCAAGCCGAAGCTCCCCAGCACCTCGCCATCGAGTTCGTCGAGCAGTTCGAACCGCGCGGGACCGGCGACGCGGTCGCCGTGGCCCTCACGGGCCTTTCGGGAACCTCCGGCGCGGCCGACTTCGACGAGGGTGACGTCGTCGTGCTGCCAGGCGACATGCCTCTTCTCGGGCAGGGGACGCTCGCGTCGCTCGTCGAGGGCCATCGGGCCAACGAGGGTGCCGCGACGCTGCTCACCGCCGGGCTCGACCAGCCGAACGGCTACTCGAGAATCATCCGCGACAAGGACGGACGCGTGGCCCGCATTGTCGACGAGCCCGACGCCACCGAGCCCGAGCGCCAGATCGGCGAGGTCGCCACGAATGTCTACTGCTTCCGGCACGGTGTGCTGGCTCCGGCGCTGCGCCGGCTGTCGCCTTACAACTCGCTTGGCGAGTACTACCTGACCGACACCGTCGCGGTCCTCCACGACGCCGGGTACACGGTCACGACGGTCATGGTGCCGGACCCGGTCGAGGCCCTGGAGGTCAACGACAGGGCTCAGCTCGCTACGGCGGAGGCGGAGCTGCGGGCTCGCATCAACAGGCGCTGGATGCGCCGCGGCGTCACCATGTGGGACCCGGAACGGACCTATCTGGACGCTTCCGTGCGCCTTGCCGCGGACGTCACCCTCCTCCCCGGGGTGATCCTCGAAGGCGGGACGACTGTCGGCACCGGCGCCGTGCTCGGGCCCTCGGTTCACCTTGTCGACTGCGAGGTCGCGCCCGGGGCCAAGCTCAGTCACACCGTCGGCTCGCACGCGGTGATCGGTGAACAATGCTCGGTCGGCCCTTACGTCGTGCTCGAAAAGGGGACACGGCTCGCCCGGGGCGAGCGGCGCGGGCCCTTGTTCGCACCGGGGGCCGGCGGTGCGAGCTGAGCACGGGGGCGGTCTTCGGTCCTAGGCTTCCGCCGCGCGCTATGGAGACCCAGGCCGAGTCCGGGGGGCGCGCAAGGGAGACGAGTCGATGGAGATGACGCCGAAGCGGCGGCTGGAATTGGTCAGCGGGAAGACCCACCCCGGGCTGGCGGAGGAGATCGCCTCCTGCCTGGGCGTCACGTTGAGCGAGACCAATATCCGCAGGTTCGCCGACGGCGAGATCCACTGCCGTTTCGACGCCTCGATGCGTGGTGCGGACATGTTCATCGTCCAGACCCATTCCGGGCCGGTGAACGACTCCATCATGGAGCAGCTGATCATGGTCGACGCTGCCAAGCGGGCCTCGGCGCACAGGATCACGGCCGTCTGCCCCTATTACGGGTACTCGCGCCAGGACCGCAAGGCCACCGGCCGCGAGCCGATCACGGCCAAGCTGATCGCCGACCTGCTCTCGGCCGCAGGCGTCGACAGGATGGTGAGCGTCGACCTCCATTCGGGCCAGATCCAGGGCTTCTTCGACGTGCCTGTCGACCATCTCACTGCGGCTCCCGTGCTGTTGGACTATCTGCGCGAGAACGGGCCGAGCGATCTCGTCGTCATCGCCCCTGACGCAGGCCGCGTGAAGGTCGCCGAGCGCTACAGCCAGCTGCTCGACACCGATCTCGCGCTCGTGCACAAGAGGCACCCCCGCGGGACCTACAACGAGGTCGAGGCGATGGACGTGGTCGGCACCGTGAGGGGCCGTCCCTGCGTGATCATCGACGACCTGATCGACACCGCCGGCACCGTGTGCGCCGCCGCCTACCGTCTGGTGGAAGCGGGAGCGACCGACGTCTGGGCAATGGCGACCCATGCCCTCTTGTCGGACCCGGCGCTCGACAGGCTCAACGCCGCGCCGATCAGCCGCGTCATAGTCACCAACACGCTCCCGTTGCCCGTCTACCTCCGGATCCCCAAGCTCGAGGTGCTCTCGATCGCCAAGATCGTCGCGGATGCGATCCATGCCGTATTCGAGGACACCTCCGTGTCGGAGATATTCGGCGGTCAGAACCTGCTCTGAGGCCCGCCCCGCGCTCAGAAAGGTGCCGCGCGACGGTCCGAGCCGAGCAGGCTCGCACGATCGCCTACAATCGCGGTCCTGCAGCGTGAACGCCCCGTAGGTATGGTCGCGTCCGCCGCTGTACCAGCCCGCCTTCTCTTGTGCAGGAGCGTTACATGGCCGAGATCACACTCAACGTCGAGTCGGGTCGCCCCCTGGGCACCCGGCCGAGCGGACGACTCCGCACAGCGGGGAAGATCCCCGGCGTCGTATACGGGCACGGCATGGCCCCGATACCGGTGGCCATCGGGGCGCGCGACCTCCGGGCCGCGCTTTCGACCGAAGCCGGGCTCAACGCGTTGCTGAGCTTGAGGATCGGGGACACGACGCACCTTGCGATTGCAAAGTCCCTCCAGCGCCACCCGGTCCGCCAGACGGTGACGCACGTCGACTTCCAGGTCGTGCGGCGTGACGAGATCGTCACAGCCGAAGTCCGCATCGCCCTCGTCGGCGAGTCCGAGGCGGTGCACCGCGCCGAGGGCACAATCGACCAGGAAATGCTGAGCCTGCAGATCAAGGCCAAGCCCGGCGACGTCCCCGTGGTCATCGAGGTCGACATCTCCGCGCTCGAGGTGGGCGACTCCCTCAGGGTGTCGGACCTCGTGCTGCCGGAGGGAGTGACGACTGAAGTCGATCCCGAGACGGCGGTCGCGATCGCGCACATGCCGCGCGCTCTCGAGCCCGAGCCCACGGCCGAGGCCGAGGGAGCCGAAGGCGAGCAGCCGGGCGCTTCCACCGAAGACTGAGAGCAGGCAAGCTGTTCCGAGGCATCCGCGCCGTTCGTTCCCGCGCTTTGAGCGGGGACCGAGAGCAGGTGCCTTCCGTCGACCTGCTTGCTGTGGGGCTCGGCAACCCGGGCCCCGAGTACGAGGGGACGAGACACAACGCCGGGGCCGAGGCGGTTCGCCTCCTCGCGCGGCGCCACGCGGGCAACCTGCGTGCCGAGCGGGGCGCGAGTGCCGAGGCGACCGTCGTGCGGATGGATGGCAAGGCCCTCGCGTTGGCGGTCCCCCAGACCTATGTGAACGAGTCCGGCATCGCGGTCAGGGCCCTCGTCCGGCGCTACCTCGGCGCCGAGCAGGCCCCAGGCTCGGGAGAAGGCGGCCGCGGCCGTGGTGCGCTCGTCTTCACCCCGGGCTCACTCGTGATCGTCCACGACGAGCTCGATCTCGAGCCGGGCGTGGTCCGCGTCAAGATCGGGGGAGGAACCGCGGGTCACAATGGGCTCCGCTCGATCCAGTCGCACCTCCGCCATCTCGACTTCGCCCGCGTCCGCATCGGGATCGGCAAGCCCCCAAGCCCGGCGGCCGGCGCCGACTACGTGCTCAAGCGTGCCTCGCGGGCTGACCGGGACCTGATCTCCACAGCTGTCGAGGTGGCCGCCGACGCGGTCGAGTGCCTGCTGCTGGAAGGGCCTGAAGTCGCGTTGAACAGGTTCAACACCCGTCCTTGAGCCGACACCGATGACCCTGCGGCCCCTCGAGGCTCTCCCCGGTCTGCTGGCCGGTGAGCCTGTCATCGCTGAGCTCCTCGGTGTCGACGACGCCGTCGTCGCCGTCCCCGAGTCGGCGCGGTCGGTCGTGTTGGCCGCCGTTGCCGCCCTGAGCACGTCGCCCACGGTGCTCGTCGCGACCGCCACGGCCCGGGAGGCCGAGCAGCTCGTGCACGATCTGGTTCCCTTCCTCGGCGCTGATGCGGTCGAGCTGCTTCCCGCCTGGGAGACCCTCCCGTTCGAACGGGTGTCACCGGCGACCGAGACCATGGGCCGTAGGCTCCGCACGATGTGGCGCCTGCGCCACGGCCTGGCAGGGGACCTGGTGCCGGCTTTAGGCCCGGGCCTTCCACATTCGGCCGGCGTCGTCGTCGCGCCGATACGCGCCCTTCTGCAAAGGCTCGGCCCGAGAGTCGAAGACGCCGAACCGGTCGTTGTCCGCCACGGTGAGGACCTCGACCCCGAGGACCTCGTGGCGCGCCTCGCGCGTGCCGGTTACCGGCGCGAGTACCAGGTCGAGGCGCGGGGAGAGTTCGCCGTACGGGGAGGGATAATCGACGTCTTCGGGTCGACGGCGAACCTCCCGATCCGGATCGACCTGTTCGGTGACGAGGTCGAGCGGCTGACGGAGTTCGAGGTCGCCGGCCAGCGCTCGGTCACCGAGCTTGCGCACGTCGAGCTCTTCGGCTGCCGCGAGGTCGTGCTCACCGAGGAAGTCCGCGAGCGCGCCCGGCAGCTGTCCATGGAGGCACCGTTCGCCCGGGACAACTTCGCGAGGATCGCCGACGGGGAGCTCTTCGACGGCATGGAGTCCTGGCTCCCGTGGCTGAGCCCGTCCGAGCACCTCTTCACCGACCTGCTCGAAGAGAGCTCCCGCGTAGTGCTCGTCGAGCCCCGGCGACTGCGCGACAGGGCCACCGAGCTGCTCGACGAGGAGGTGGCGCTCAGCGAGAGCCTCGCGACGACATGGGGGCTACGGGCTTCAGACGCCTCCGCCGCGATGCCGAGGCTCCACGTCGGTTTCGGCCGTCTCTTAGAGCGCAGCGCTGCCAGGGTGGCGTCGCTGTTGCCGGTCGCCGAGAGCTCGAGCACGGTCACGCTCCAAGCCGCGGGATGGCCGCCGCTGCTGGGCGATTCCGCCGGGTTCGCCCGCCGCCTTTCCGAGCTCGCCCGTTCAGGCAGCCGGGTCGTTATATGCGCCGACGGCCGGGGGAGTGCGGAACGGATGGCGGCCGTCCTCGACGGCGAGGGCCTCTCCTGCAACCTGCTCCTCGACGTGCCGCAGGACCGCCTCGACGCCGAGATCCGCCGGCCCGGCGTTCACGTCGTTGTCGCGCCCTTGGACCGAGGAGGCGTCATCGCCTCTTCGAAGCTCGCCATCGTCGCCGAGCCGGACGTGACGGGCCGGCGGCGCCCGCACCGCCAGGCGCGCCCGCGACCGCGTGCCACCGAGGGCTTCTTCGACGACTTGGCCCCCGGCGATTATGTCGTGCACAACGTGCACGGCGTCGCCCGTTTCGCCGGCATGGTGACGCGCTCGATGGGCGGCGCCGAGCGCGACTACCTGCTGCTCGAATACCGGGGCGGCGACCGGCTTTACCTGCCCTCCGAGCAGATCGACGCCATCACGCCCTATACCGGTGGCGAGTCGCCGGCGCTCAACCGGATGGGCGGGGCGGAGTGGTCCCGCCAAAAGGCGCGGGTGCGCGCGGCCGTCCGGGAGGTGGCCAAGGAGCTCGTCGAGCTCTACCGGCGCCGCCAGACCACCCCCGGCCACGCCTTCGCGTCCGACACGCCCTGGCAGAGCGAGCTCGAGCAGGCCTTCCCGTACCCGGAGACCCCGGACCAGCTGAAGGCGATCGACGACGTGAAGGGGGACATGGAGCGAGCCGTGCCCATGGACCGTCTCGTGTGCGGTGATGTCGGCTTCGGCAAGACCGAGGTCGCAGTGCGCGCGGTGTTCAAGGCGGTGCAGGACGGCCACCAGGGCGCCATCCTCGTGCCGACGACGCTTCTCGCCCAGCAGCATTTCCAGACGTTCTCCGACAGGTACGCGCCCTATCCGATCCGCGTGGAGGTGCTCTCGCGTTTCCTGACCGTCTCGGAGGCACACAAGGTCGTCGACGGACTGGCCGACGGATCGGTCGACGTCGTGATCGGGACGCACCGCCTCCTCACGCCCGACGTCCGCTTCAAGAGGCTCGGGCTTCTCGTCGTCGACGAGGAGCAGCGCTTCGGGGTCTCCCACAAGGAGGCGATCAAGCAGATGAGCATCGGCGTCGACGTTCTCACCTTGACGGCGAGCCCGATCCCGCGCACTTTGGAGATGAGCCTGACCGGCATCCGGGACCTTTCGCTCATCACGACCCCGCCGTCGGAGCGCCAGCCGATCCTCACCTATGTGGGCGAACACGACGAACGCGCCGTCGCCGAGGCGATTCGGCGGGAGCTCTTGCGCGAGGGCCAGATCTTCTACGTCCACAACCGGGTGCAAGACATCGAGCGGGTCGCGGCCGAGCTGCGCCACCTCGTCCCCGACGCCCGGATCGCCGTCGCGCACGGCCAGATGGACGAGGGAACTCTCGAGCAGGTCGTGCTCGACTTCTGGGCCGGCGCCTACGACGTGCTGGTCTGCACGACGATCATCGAGTCGGGCATCGACATGCCTTCTGTGAACACCCTCGTGGTCGACCGGGCCGACCGTCTCGGTCTCGGTCAGCTCCATCAGTTGCGGGGCAGGGTCGGGCGTGCCGGCAGGCGTGCTTACGCGTACTTGTTGTTCCCGCCCGACCGGGTGCTTTCCGAGCAGGCCTACGAGCGTCTCAGGACCATCGGCGAGCACACCGAGCTCGGGTCGGGGTTCAAGATCGCCATGCGCGACCTCGAGATCCGCGGCGCCGGGAACCTGCTGGGCAGGGACCAGTCGGGTCACATCGCGGCGGTCGGTTACGACCTTTACGTCCGGCTCGTGGCCGAGGCCGTCTCCGAGCTGAAAGGCGAGCCGGTCCGCGTGCCGGTGGACATCACCGTCGACCTGCCGGTCGACGCCTTCCTGCCGCCGCAGTACGTCGAACGTGAGGATCTCCGCCTCGAGGCCTACCGCAGGCTGGCGGAGGTCCGCGATCTGGCCGCGGTGGAGGACCTGCGCGTGGAATGGCTCGACCGCTACGGACCGTTGCCTGCGGAGGCCGAGGCCCTCGTGGCCGTCGGGCGCCTCAGGGCAGAGTGCGTCCGTACGGGCGTCACAGAGGTGACGGCGTCGGTCACGCGCCCCGGCGGCGGGGGCCCCGGGCGAACCGGCGAAGCCGTGGCGCGCCTTTCACCGATCCGCCTGCGGGCCTCCGCGCGGGTGCGCCTCGGCCGCCTGCACCCCCGGGCGATAGTGAAGGAGGAGGTCGACCAGATCATCGTGCCGCTTGCGGCGGGCCCCGACATCGCCGACCGGCTCGCCACGCTGTTGCGCGAGCTCGTGCCGGCTGACCCCGGCGACAGTGCCCGTCCCGATCCCGATGCGGCAGCCCTCGCCGCAGCCGAGACGCTGGCGGCTGGCTTCGGCCCTCGTCGCGCCCCTAGCATCTGAGGATCGTGAAGAAGCTCCCCGCCGCGCTGGCAACCCTGGCCGCGCTCTGCGCCCTGATGCTCGGGCTGTCCGGGTGCAACGTCCGGTTCTCTCCTTATGCCGCCATCGTGAACGGCTCGGTGATCTCCCAGTCCCAGTTGAGAAATGCGCTCGTCGCCGTCGTGAACGACGCCGGCTACAAGTGCTCGATCGAATCCAGTGGCACCGCGCACATACTGGGCGCGGGCCAGGACACCTACAACGCCACCTTCGCTGCCCAGGTGCTCTCGATCCTCATTCAGGACAAGGTCGTCCGCGAGGACGTCGCGCAGATGCGGCTCGCAGAGCCGTCGAGCCTCGAGGCGGCGGCCCTTGCCCAGCTCGAGCAGGCATCCACGCCGGCGAGCGGTTGCACCGGATCGGGCGCTTCGGTGCTGGCCGCGTTTCCCGCCTGGTACAGGCAGGTGCTGCTCAGGTTCCAGGAGGACGAGGACGCGCTGAGCGCCCACCTGGCAGGCACCTCGCTCAGCCAGGGCGCGCTCGTCGCCTACGTGGCCCACCACCAGGCCGCGATGATGCAGGCGTGCGTCTCGGTGATCGAGACGGGCTCCGAGGCGACGGCTCTGTCCTTGCGCAGCCAGATCCATGGCGTCGCGAGCTTCGCGTCCGTGGCCCGGGCACACTCGATCGACACGACGACCGCACCGAACGGAGGCGTCATCGGGTGCGTCCCCGACGCTGACTTCAACCCCCCGCTCAACAAGGTGCTCGCGGACTTGAAGGTCGGGAGCGTCTCGAGCCCCATCTCCTTCAGCTCGAACTGGCTGCTGCTGCTCGTGAGCCAGCGCCAGAAGGAGACCTACCAGCAACAGATCCAGAGCCTGGTCTCCCAGGAGCTGAGCATCTTGAACAAGGTCTTCCCCCATCTCCTGGGAACGGCCAAGGTCGTGGTCGACCCGCAGTACGGCACCTGGAGCACGAAGGGAACCCTGGCCCGGGTCGAGGCCAACGCCGGGCCGCCGGCCAAGATCGTGCCCAACGCGGGCGCCAACACCGGACCGACAGCCGCCGGGTAGCGGGCGGCCCGTCCTGCACCGGCTCTCGGACGACCGGCAGCTTCGATGAGCGCTGACCAGGAGCGGCGCCCGGTCGTCGTGGTGGTCGGCCTCGGCCCCGCCGGGCCCGAGCACACGACCCGGGCCGCCACCGAGGCGCTTTCCGGCGCGCCGGTGGCGTTCCTGCGCACCTCGCGTCATCCGGCCGCCACACCCTGGCTCGGGCTCGCGAACGTTATCGGCCTCGACCACTGCTACGAGGCTGGCGCCACCTTCGACGAGGTGTACCGGTCGATCGTCGAGGTCGTGGTAGCTGCGGCGGGCGAGCATGGCACCGTCGCCTACGCCGTCCCCGGGTCGCCGGCCGTTGCGGAGCGCACAGTCGAGCTGCTCCGAGGCGAGCCTTCGGTCGAGCTCGAGATCGTCCCGGGCCTGTCGTTCTGCGAGCTCGCCTGGGCCCGGCTCGGGATCGACCCGATCGAGCGCGGCGTCAAACTCGTGGACGCGGAGAGCTTCGCTGTCCAGGCGGCCGGTGACCCAGGGCCTCTCCTCGTCGGTCAGTGCTGGTCGAAGAGCGTGCTTTCGTCTGTCAAGCTCTGCTTCGACGCCGATCCGGGGCCCGCGGTCCTCCTCTACCACCTGGGTCTGGCTGACGAGGCCGTTGTCGAGGTCCCGTGGACCGAGATCGACAGGACTCTCGAGCCAGATCACCTGACGTCGCTCTACGTGCCGCACCTGGAGGTGCCGATCGCGCAGGAGCTGACACGCCTGGCCGAGCTCGTGCGGGTGCTTCGCGAGCGGTGCCCCTGGGACCGCGCCCAGACGCACCACTCGCTCGTGAGGCACCTGCTCGAGGAGACCTACGAGGCGATGGAGGCGATCGAGCTCCTGGGTGAGGACCCGGCCGGCGCCCCGGCCGCAGTGACCACCCACGTGTGCGAGGAGCTCGGGGACCTCCTCTGCCAGGTGCTGTTCCACGCGACCCTCGCGGAGGAGGAGGGCTTGTTCAACCTGGCCGACGTCGCGCGGAACGTGCACGACAAGCTCGTGGCCCGCCACCCGCACGTGTTCGGCGACGTGACCGCGACCACCCCGGGCGCCGTGCTGGCGAACTGGGAGCGCAACAAACTGGCCGAGAAGCAGCGCACACACTTGTTCGAAGGAATTCCCACCGCCATGCCGGCCCTGGCAAGGGTCGCCAAAGCCGAGCGCAAGCTGGCGAGCCTGGACCTGGGCTGGCCTGACACGGGCTTAGCGCCCGGGCGCCTGGCGGCCCACCTGATAGGTAGGGAAATCTTGTAGGGCAGCACGCCATCGACGTCGGGCGTTCTTGGTGCCTTGCGCCCGTGGCTTAGCGTGACGTGGAGGCCCCGAGCACCGATGACTGCCGCTTCGAGCGCGTGCCTTAGATTTCAGACCCTCGGCCTCCTGGCGTGGTGCATCCCATGACCGCCTAAGGAGGTTGTCCCATGGAACTTGTTGTCGAGCGCTGTGCCGGGCTCGATGTGCACAAGGACCTCGTCGTCGCCTGTGTCCGCTATCCCGGGCCCGATGGCGTGCGCAGGACCGAGATCGCGAGCTTTTCGGCGTTCACGGCCGATCTGCTCGCCCTTCGGGACTGGCTCTGCTCCTACAACGTGACCCGTGTCGCGATGGAGGCGACCGGCGTTTATTGGAAGCCGATCTTCTACGTTCTCGAGGACGCCATGGAGTGCTGGCTGTTGAATGCCCGTCACATGCGCAACGTCCCAGGCAGGAAGACCGACATCGCCGACGCCGAGTGGATCTGCCAGCTCACCGAGCACGGGCTCGTCCGGCCGAGCTTCGTCGCGCCGAAAGAGATCCGCGATCTCCGCGAGTTCACCCGCTACCGGCGCACGCTCGCCGAGGAACGCACCCGTGAGGCCCAGCGTCTCGACAAGGTCCTCCAAGACGCCGGGGTGAAGCTCTCCTCGGTGGCCTCTGACGTCCTCGGTGCCTCCTCTCGGGCAATGCTCGCCGCTCTCGTGGAGGGGACACGGGACCCCGCGACGCTCGCCGATCTCGCCAAGGGCAAGCTGCGCTCTAAGTTGCCGGCTCTGCGCACCGCCCTCGAAGGGCGCTTCGGGCCCCGCCACGCAGTCTTGGTCTCAGAGATCCTCTCCCATCTTGACTACCTCGACGAGGCGATCGGACGGATGACCTCCGCCATCGAGGAGGCGATCGCCCCTTTTGCTGAGGCCCGGGACCGTCTCTGTTCGATTCCTGGCATCGATCGTCGCATCGCCGAGGCGGTCATCGGCGAGATCGGGGTCGACATGGGCCGCTTCCCGACCGCGGCGCACCTCGCCAGCTGGGCAGGGATGTGCCCAGGCCAGCACGAGTCGGCGGGCAAGCAGAAGACGCGGGACCGCCCGACACGGGGACAGCTGGCTACAGCGCCACCTCGCTGTCGCGGCGATGGCCGCAGTCTGTTCAAAAGACACCTATCTCGCGCGCGCAATATCGTCGTCTCAGCCCCCGGCGTGGCAAGCAACGAGCTCGAAAGGCCGTCGGCCATTCGATCCTCGTCGCCTGCTGGCACGTTCTCGCGAGCGACGACGCCACCTACCTAGACCTCGGTCCCGACTGGTTCGACCGACGCAACGCTCCAGCGGTCCGCGCCCGCCGCAAGCTCTCCGAACTACGAGCTCTTGGTTGCCAGCTCTACGTCAACGACGACGGCACGACGACCGTCGTCCTGCCCGCAGCCTGAATGAGACGCAAGCGCCGCTGTTCGATTCAGGTGTCGCGGCCGAGGGAGCTCGCGACGTCAGGATGATTTCGCCTTAGACGCCAGGTCTCTCGTCACGGCGTTGGCCGCCATGTTGGTCCTCACCGACGCGGAGACGAGCATCGACCCGGACACGGCCGCGGCCGTTGGCTCGTTGCTGTTGGAGGAGGCCAGGCTCGTCGCCCACCGGGGCGAGGACCCCGAGGCGCTCGTGCGCCAGGCGTTCGATCGCCTGGGAGCACACCTGGCCGTGGCCGAGGCGGCCGCAAGAGAGTTGGGGGCCGACCTTGTCTCGCTGGACCCCACCGTTCGCCTCGAGTTGTGGCGGGCGGCAAACGCCGCGCCCTGAGGTTCAAAGCCACCTGGGCTGAAGCTTGGCACGGTGGAGGCGTGTCACTTTGCTAACTTGGATCACACCTTTCACAGGAGACACGGGCCAGTGAGCCGGATAGTGCACCTTGCCGCACGGGAGGTCCTCGATTCCCGGGGCAACCCCACCATCGAGGTGACGTGTCGCCTCGACTCAGGTGCGACGGCCGCTGCGATGGTTCCTTCCGGTGCGTCGACGGGGCGATTCGAGGCCGTCGAGCTCAGAGACGGTGACGAGCGCTACGGAGGCAAGGGCGTCCTAAAGGCCGTGTCACACGTGAACGGGGAGATTGCCGACGCGTTGTTGGGCCTCGAGGCCTACGACCAACGGGCGGTCGACCTGGCACTGATCGATCTCGACGGCACCGCCGACAAGTCGCGCCTGGGCGCGAACGCCATCGTCGGCACGTCCCTCGCGGTAGTGCGCGCCGCCGCTTTCGACGCAGAGGCGCCGCTTTACCGATACATCGGTGGAATCGACGCGCACGTTCTGCCTGTGCCGATGATGAACGTGCTCAACGGTGGCGTGCACTCGGACAACAACGTCGATTTTCAGGAGTTCATGATCGTGCCGGTCGGTGCGGCTTCGTTTTCGGAGGCGCTGCGCTGGGGCGCGGAGACCTACCACGCGCTGCACCGGGTGCTGCGCGGCAGAGGACTGTCCGGTTCGGTCGGCGACGAGGGCGGTTTCGCGCCGGACCTGCGGACCAACGCGGAGGCGCTCGAGGTGTTGGTGGACGCGATCGGGGCGGCCGGGCGCGTGCCCGGCGACGAGATCGCCATCGCGCTGGACCCGGCTTCGAGCGAGCTGTGGCGCGACGGCGCCTATGTGCTCGAAGGTGAGGGCCGGACACTCTCGTCCGACGAGCTCGTCGCGTACTGGGTCGACCTCGTCGGCTGCTACCCGATCGTCTCCATCGAGGACGGCATGGCCGAACAGGACTGGGAGGGCTGGGTGGCGCACACCTCCGCTCTCGGAGACCGCATCCAGATCGTCGGCGACGACGTCTTCGTCACGAGCGCCGAGAGGCTGGAACGCGGCATCGCGGCCGGGATTGCCAACGCCATCCTGGTGAAGGTCAACCAGGTCGGGACCCTGACCGAGACCCTGGCCACGGTGGCGACAGCGACACGGGCCTCTTACCGCTCGGTGATATCGCATCGTTCGGGCGAAACCGAGGACCCCTTCGTCGCTGACCTCGCGGTGGCGACCAACTGCGGCCAGATCAAGACCGGCGCGCCGGCGCGCTCGGACCGCGTGGCGAAGTACAACCAGCTGCTGCGAATCGAGCACCAGCTTGCAGGCTCGGCAGAGTACCTCGGCCGTGCCGCCTTCTCCGGGTCGCACGGCGGCGTCGGGCCGTGATCAAGCGAGCCCGCCTGTTCTTCTTTGTGGCGTTGCTGATCGCGTTGGTCATCCTCCTGGCCAACTTCCCGCTCGGCGCGCTCGTCCAGGGACGCGCGGCTGTCCGGGCCGACACTGCCCAATTGCTGGCGTTGCAAGCCGAGAACCGCGCCCTTTCGTCCCAGTTGAGGGCTCTGCACGATCCGGCGACCGTGGGCCGGATCGCCCACGAGGAGTACGGCTTGGTCACGCCCGGCCAGCGTTCCGTCGTGGTGCTGCCCGGGGCGGCCAGGTCCTCCTCCTCGACGCCTGACCCGCTCTCGGACAACCCGATCCCGTCCTCCGACCTGCTGCCGAGCGACGCGATCCTGGGCCCGAGCGCGCGGGTCGCACAACCGCCGGTGCATGAGCCGGGTTTTTGGCACCGCGTGATCGGCACCTTGGAGTTCTGGCACTCACTGTTCTGAGCCGAGCTTGTCTGCGGTGTGAGCGGGACGAGGTGGAGGTAGCCTCGGGCGCCACGTTGCGGAGGTGATGGCTCGATGAAGGAAGTGATGGCTGACATCGACCGCTGGCAAGCCGCGGGCCGGCGCGTCGCCATCGCCCGTGTGATCGGCGTGGAAGGCTCCGGCCCACGCGACCCGGGCGCGACGATGGCGGTGAGCGAGGACGGTGAGGTTGCGGGTTCGGTGTCGGGAGGCTGCGTCGAAGGCGCCGTGGTCGCCGAGGCTCTCGCCGTGCTCGAGACCGGCAGGGCGAAGGTGTGCACTTTCGGCTATTCGGACGACGAGGCCTTCGCCGTGGGGCTGACCTGTGGTGGCACGGTGCATGTCCTCGTGGAACCGCTCGACTGGTGATCGGAAGGGCCGACAAGTGAGCGGCGAGCTCTATGGCGAGCTCCGCGCCGCGCTGCTCGGAGACGAGCCGGTCGCGCTCGCGACGGTGACCTCCGTCGAGGGCGAGGCCGAAGGCCGCACCGCTATCGCCGCCAAGCTGGTCGTGCGGCCCGACGGCCGTCGCCTCGGGACTCTCGGCGACCCGGAGCTGGACCGGATCGCGGCACGCGACGCCCTGGCTGCTTTGGACCGGGGCGTGGTCGTGACCCGCCACTACGGACCGCACGGAGAGGCCCGGCGGTCGGAGGTCGCGGTCTTCATAGAGGTGTTCGCCCCACCGGCGCGCCTGATCGTGTTCGGCGCCGTCGACTTCACGCGAGCCCTCGTCGAGGTGGGCAAGGTGCTCGGCTTCGTGGTCAGCGTCTGCGACCCGCGCCCGGTGTTCGCGACCAAGACTCGCTTCCCGCTCGCCGACGAGGTCGTCGTCGAGTGGCCGGACCGGTACATGGACCGGATCGGCCCGGAGCTCGGCCCCCGGGATGCGGTGTGCGTCCTGACCCACGACACGAAGTTCGATGTGCCCGCCATCCTCTCGACGCTACGGACCCGGGCCGGCTATCTCGGGGCCATGGGCTCACGGCGGACCCACGAGCGGAGATGGCTGCGCCTCTTGGAGGCCGGTGCCGACGAGTCGGAGCTGACCGAACGACTCATGAGCCCGATCGGCCTCGACATCGGCGCCCGCACCCCTGAGGAGACCGCCGTCGCGATCTGTGCCGAGATCATCGCAGTGCGCGCGGGCCGGGCTGATGGCCACGTCAAGCCGCTGCGCAGGGCGGCGGGCCCCATCCACCAGGCTTGAGCACCTCGGCACAGCATTTGAATCGCCCGGCCCAAGCAGCTGGGCATTACGCTGCCGGAGATGTCAGTCGCGGCGGTGATCCTCGCTGCAGGGGCGGGGACCCGCTTCAACCGGGATGACCCAGGTGCCAGTCCAGGCGCCAAGCTGCTCGCCACGGCGCGCGGCAGGCCTTTGATCGAGTGGGCGATCGGCCCGGCTCTCGAGGCACAGCTGGACGAGCTCGTCGTCGTCTCCGGCGCGTTGGACCTGAGCGCGGTCGTGCCCGACGACGCGACGCTGCTGTGCAACGAGGACTGGCATCTGGGCCAGGCCACGTCGCTGAGGGTTGCGCTCGACTGGTGTGCCCGCCAGGGCCACCTGGCGGCGGTGATCGGCCTGGGCGATCTTCCCGGGCTGACGGCCGACGCCTGGCGCGCCGTGGCCGGCGCGCGGGGGGGCCCGATCGTTTTCGCGACCTACTACGGGCGCCGCGGGCACCCCGTGCGGCTCGACGCCGAGATCTGGTCGCTGCTGCCGACAAGCGGGGACGAAGGCGCCCGGTCGCTCGCCAACCGTCGACCGGAGCTCGTCACGGAACTAGCGTGCGAAGGCACGACGGTTGACATCGATACTCAGGAGGACCTGCGGCGATGGAACTGAACGACGAATTCGAGGTCCCACTCCCGGTTGCCGAGGCATGGGAGGTGCTCACAGATGTCGAGAAGGTGGTGCCCTCCGTGCCGGGAGCCGAGCTCCGGGAAGTGGAGGGCGACGAGTTGCGGGGCGTCATGCGGGTCAAGGTCGGTGCGACCACCGTGTCCTACCGGGGTGACGCCCATTTCGAGTCGCTCGATCGAGACGCGTACAAGCTCGTACTGAAGGCGGAAGGTCGTGAGATCCGCGGGCAGGGCAATGCGACGGCTGTGATCACGGCGACTCTCTTCCCTTCGGAGACCGGCACCGCGGTCCACATCGCCAGTGACCTCTCCGTCACGGGCAAGCTCGCCCAGTTCGACCAGGAAGAGCTGGCCGAGGCGTTCGGAAAGCTCGTTGCCGAGTTCGCCCGCAACCTGGAGGCAACCCTGCCGGCTGCGCCGGAGCCGGCCGGCGAGGCCGAGATTGAAACCGAAGTCGCCTCCTATAAGGCGGAGATCGATGCAGAAGTGGCCGCCGACCTGGTCGAGGCCGGCAAGGAGGCCGCCTCGCACGAGGTCGACTCTGACGATTCGCGGCGCGGCCGGCAGACCTATGGGGAAGACGACTGGTCGGCCGACCACCCGATCGCGAAAAGAGGGTCGCTCGTGCGGCGCCTGGCACCGTACCTGACAGTGGCGGGGGTCTTCCTCATCCTGCGGATCGTCGTCTACTCGCTGCGCCGCCGCCGGCGGTGAGCCAGGGCGACTGGGAGGCGGTCGCCGGGCTGCTCGGAAGGGCGCCCCAGGGGAACTTCGAGGTCGTGGTCCGCGACGCCGCCGGCGGGCCGGTCGTCATCGCGAACTCCCCGTTCCTCGGGGACGGCACTCCCATGCCCACGCTGTACTGGCTCGTGGGGCGGGCCGAGCGGGATCTGGTCAGCCGGCTCGAGTCGACCGGTGGCGTCCGGGCCGCCGAAGCCGCGGTCGACCCTGCCGAGCTCGAAGCGGCCCACGGCCGCTACGCGTCCCTTCGCGACGCGGCCGTGCCACCGGGGCACCGGGGACCGAGGCCGACGGGCGGTGTCGGCGGCACCCGCCAGGGCGTGAAATGCCTCCACGCCCATCTTGCCTGGTTCCTCGCGGGTGGCGCCGACCCGGTCGGCCGGTGGACCTGCGAAAAGCTCGGCATCGATCCTTCTCGGTACATCATCACGCCCGCCGAAGGCCCGGCGCGGGCGATCGGGGCTGTGGGCGGATCGGTCGCCGCCATCGACTGCGGCACCAACTCCACCCGCCTTCTCGTGGCCGATGCCGGTGGTCGCTCGCTCGAGCGGCTGATGCGGATCACCCGCCTCGGACAGGGTGTGGACCGGGACGGCCGCCTCGACGAGCAGGCGATGATGCGGACGATCGATGTCCTCGCGGAGTTCCGCCGCGTCATGAACCACCATGGAGTGACCCGGGCGCGGGCGACCGCGACTGCGGCGGCCCGTGATGCCGGGAACAGGGGCGAGTTCGCGCGGCGTGTGACCGAGGTCCTAGGTATCGCTCCGGAGGTGCTCGACGGCGAGGAGGAGGGTCGGCTCACCTATCTCGGCGCGACGGCCGACCTCGATCCCGCCGGGGGCCCCTATCTCGTCCTCGACGTCGGCGGCGGGTCGACAGAGCTGGTGGGGGGCGCGGCCCGGGCCCCAACCGCCGTGTCGCTCGAGCTCGGCTGCGTCCGCTGCTCGGAACGATTCCTCGAGCACGATCCGCCCCTTCCCAGCGAACTGGTGGCCCTGCGGAGCCATGTGCGCCAACTTGTGACCGGAGCGCTCGAGGTACATCCTTCTCTCCGCGATGCTGCGCAGCTCATTGGCGTCGCGGGCACAGTGGCGGCGCTAGTTCGTCTCGACCAGGGGATCGTCGTCTATGACCGGAGCCGTGTGCACCACGCCCGATTGAGCCTCGATGCGATGGAGCGGCTCTTAGGCGAGCTTTCCGCATTGCCGGTCGCGCGTCGCCTCGGGTGGCCGGCGCTCGAGGCCGAACGGGCAGACGTGATCATCGGTGGAGCCACGGTGCTGGCCGAGGCGACGGCGGCCCTCGGCTTCGATGTGATGACCGCATCCGAGTCGGACTTGCTCGACGGGATCGTCGCCGAGTTGCTCGCCGGCTGAACGGCGCTCACGCGAGCCTGCCGCCGCCCGTTCGCCGACGCCACCCCGCCCTCGGCAAGGTGACCGGTTCCTAGGTGCTCGGCTGCCTGTCGGAGAGCGCCGCGCCGACCTGATCGGCGATGAAGGCCGCGACCAGCAGTCGGTCGGACGACACCGGCGCGCCAGGCGTCGGGGTCATGACGAAGCGTCCGAAAGTCTCGCCGCGGTACTGGACGATGAGCTCGACCTCGCGTCCCGGCAGGCCGCTCAGGTGGGCCCCCCAATGCAGCCCGCCCAATGCGACCACGCCGGAGTGCTCGATGCGGGTCGGGTGGCGATCCGACATCTCCGTGTCGAAACGGCAGTCCTTCAGCCCGAGCAGTGAAGTCAGTTCGGCGGCCGCGCGCGCGACGACGAACTGCCCCGGCTCGCCTGAGGCCACGATCTCGGTGAAGTCGTGGATCAGGGCCACGTTGTGCGCTTCTTCGGAGGCGGCCTCCCGGTGGCCGCGGCCCCGGGCGGCTATCTCTGTGACCGCGAGGCCCACGATCAACAGGCTGATCTCGGTCTGGAGGTCGGGCCGGTAGGTGATGTTGAAGGTCTCGTAGGGCTTGGTGAGGAAGAAGTCGAACCAGGCGGCCGCGGACAGCGCAGCCAGGAGGCCGGCGAAGCGGTTGCCGAACGCGCCCACGGCGACGACGACGAGGACCAGAACGAGCGCCGCCGCGGGCAGGGCGAAGTCGCTCCGGAACGGTACGAGGGCGGCGGCGACGGCGAGGGGGAGCAGCAGGCCGGAAAGGTTCGCTATCCAACCCTTGTCGAGTGCCTGAAACCAGCGCCTCATCGACCCACGCTCCACGAGAAGAGGACGATCGTGACCCTAGCGCTGTTGGCCTGCCGCTGATCACTCGGGACCGGGCCGGGCCGTCGAAGTCGGCCCAAGCACCGGCTCGGCCGTCCCGCCACTGAACGCGCAGGTTGTACACGCGGAGGTGCCAGATCTGCGACGATAGAGCGGTGAGCAACCGTGATGGAGGGCGGAGCTGACATGGCCGAGCTGGCAGTTTCCCGCATCTCGACG
Source organism: uncultured Acidimicrobiaceae bacterium (assembly GCA_963719125.1). Classification (GTDB taxonomy): domain Bacteria; phylum Actinomycetota; class Acidimicrobiia; order Acidimicrobiales; family Bog-793; genus Fen-455. The sequence continues at coordinate 142,563 of CAVRAT010000010.1, read as the reverse complement.
GAGTTGGTGGGCCGGCGAGTCCGCCTCCGTCCACTGCGTGAGGACGACTTCGAGGCCTGGAGCGAGGTGCGCTCCCGGTGCCGGGACTGGCTGCTTCCCTGGGAACCACGGCCGGCCGGTGCGCCTTACCCGTCGGAGGACCGGACGACCTTCACGACCCGATGTTCCATGCGCGAGCGCGAGCGGCAACTGGGCACCGGGTACGGCTTCGGGATTTTCGCGATGGGTCGTTTTGTCGGCGAAGTGAACATCTCCTCGGTGACCCGGGGGGCTTTCCAGAACGCCTACGTCGGTTACTGGATCGATCAGGCGCAGGCAGGGCGCGGCTATGTGCCGGAATCCTGCGTGTTGCTGTTCCGCTTCGCCTTCGAGGAGATCGGGCTCCACAGACTCCAGATCTCGATCATCCCCCGCAACCGCCCGAGCCGCCGCGTCGCCCAGAAGCTATGGCTTCGCGGGGAGGGCATCGCCCTTCGCTATCTCGAGATCGACGGGCGCTGGGAGGACCACGTCCGCTACGCCCTCACAGCCGAGGAATGGGCCGAGCGCCGGGACCGGTACTTCCGCCAGTGGCTGGCCGGAACCGCTAACTGGTAGCTCGTCCGTTCGGCGCGACGGGTCCAATCCGCCGCCGAGACGGGGTGGCGCCGTGCCCCGCCTCAGGGCTGGCCGGCTGAGACGAAGCCCGGCCAGTACATCGGGTAGTAGGCGACGTCCGTCCCGACCTCGGCTGCCTGGATGATCGTCTGTGTCCCGTACGGCCCGGATCCGACGTACATGGCGACGTGGGTGATCGGCAGGGCTCCGTCGTTGGCGAAGTGATAGAAGAGGAGGTCGCCCGGTTCGATGTCCGCGAGACTGACTCGGACGGACTCCGCGTCTTGGACGGTCGCACCGTGCAGCAGGTCGACGCCGGCCGCCGCCCATGCGACCATCGTGAGGCCCGAGCAGTCGACGCCCTGGCGGCTCGCCCCGCCCCAGACGTAGGGCACGCCCAGGTACGACTCCGCTGCCGCCACGGCCTCGAGCCCTTGAGTGTTGGTCCCGACCGGATCGAGCGGTTGTCCGTATCCGGGTTGACTACCGCCGGTTCCCGGTCCGTAGGGCCAAGCGCCGCCACTGCTGCCCGTGCCGTCTCCGCCCGTGCTGTCACCTGCACCCGTATTGCCACCGTCGTTGGCGTGATCGCGCTTGGCGGCGGCCGCGGCAGCCGCGGCGGCGGCAGCTCTCGCCGCGGCTGCTTTCTCGGCCGCCCTGAGGGCGGCGGCGGCAGCAGCCGCTGCTGCTGCGGCGATCTCCTGTTCCCGCTTTATGGTCAGTTGATAGAGCTGCCCCTTGACCTGCTTGAGGGCCGTGTCCGCTGCCAGCGTCGCTGCCTGGGCGAGGACCCGGGCCTTGTTCGCGGCGCGCTGGGATTGCGCCGCAGCTTCGAGCGTTCTCGATTGCGTCGTCAGCTCGGCGGCCAGCCGGGCACTGACCGCGTGCAGGTGGTTCACGGCTGCGTCGAGGGCGTGAACGACGATGTCCGAGTAGACCGCCGCGCTCTGTGCATCATTCACGCTCGAGTCGAGGATCGCGCCGACTTGCGAGTCGAGTCCGTCGCCGGTCACGTAGGCAGCGATCGCTGCTGTCTGTGCCCGGACACGCGTGGCCACGACCTCGCGTCGGGTCGCCTTGAGCTCGCGCTCGGTCTTGGCGAGAGTTGCCTGGTCCTCCTGCAGGAGCACCGTCTGCTCGTCGTACTGCTCGGCCGCTGTCGAGACCTTGTTCTGGTCCGACGTGATCTCCTCGGCGAGGGCCTCGGCGCGGGCCTGGAGAGAGCTGATCTGCGAATTGGTACGGTTGATCGGACTAGGCGACGCTCCGGCCGGAGCGTCGACCACGAAGAGTGAAACTGCCACAGCAACGACGGCAACAACGGACCCTGCTCTGCAGGGCCGTCGTCTCTTGTGCAACATATCTTAACTTTGGTCACATTAGCCACGAGTGTCAACTGAATAGCAGCTGACCAGGGGTTCTTGGTCGACAAATGAGCAGCGAGCGGAGCTCGAGACGTGATGGACTGATCTGTGAAGGGGTCTTAGAGCGGTCTCGGGGACGTAGCCCAACCGGCAGAGGCAAGGCGCTTAAAACGCCCACAGTGAGGGTTCGATTCCCTCCGTCCCCACCTCTGTGATGTCGCGAGACATAGAGCGCACCTGTCTCGAGACATAGTTCACATCATCCGGGGATCGGCTGGTAGTCCCTCGTCGGGTCCAAGGTGAGTTCGCGGACGAGCTCGCCGTCCTCGGTGATGACCCGCACGGAGAGCTCGTGGACCAAGAGGAGGATCTTGGTCCCTGCCCAGGCACGGCCGAGGCCGATGTGGTGCAGCTTGGAGTTGTAACGCAAGGTCACCTTCCCGGACAGGTCGACCACGTCCCGGCGGGTGCGGAAGTGACCGACGGCGAGCGGGCCGTCGTGGGGGACGGCCCTCGGCCTCGCCAAGAAGGCCGACTGCGGGGTCTTGCGCCCGAGGGCGCGGTGGGGGCGGAAGTTGTTGTAGTAGTCCCGGAAGACATCGAGCTGACACTGGAGCTCGGCGATCGTGTGCGCCTGGTCCTGGTGCTCGAGCCATTTCTTGAGCGTCTGGTGGAAGCGTTCGACCTTGCCGCAGGTCTGGGGGTGATATGGGCGGGAGTGGCGCAGCACAACGCCCCGGGAGACGAGCTCGCGTTCTAGGGCGACCCAGCCGAGGCCCCGGTAGGCGCCCGTGAAGACGGCGGCGTTGTCCGTGAGGTAGCTCACCGGCGTCCCGTAGGCGACGGTCGCCTTCTCGAAACAGGCCACGATGTCCGAGGCCTTGAAGATCCCTTTCGCGTCCGAACCGACCAACAGCCGTGAGTGGTCGTCGAGCTGGTTTAGGACTTCCACCTCGTAAGACCTGGCGATGCGGACGTGGGTGATGTCTGCCTGCCAGCGCTCGTTCGGCATCTCGGCCTCAAAGCGGACGATCGAGCTTCTCGGCCTTTTGTGCGGCTCGGGGACGACAAAGCCCCGACGAGATAGCACCCGCCAGATCGTCGAGAACGAGGGAGCCTCACCGTGGCGCTCGGCGAGGTGGTAGGCGATTGTCGAAGGACCGGCATCGAGACCCTCTTCGGCGAGGAACTTGCGCAGCTCGACGATCTCGTCCTCGAGAGTGACGGGCAACTTGTTCGGGCTCGAGTGCGGCCGGCGCGACCTTGGTTCGAACGCCGCCTCGCCGTCAGCGGCGTAGCGCTGGAGGAGCTTTTGCACCCAGCGGCGAGACAGTCCGTACTCGGCGGCGACCGCGCTTTTCGAGCGCCCCTCGAGTGTCACCGCAGTGATCACGAGCCTCGCCATCGACATCGCGCACCTCCTCAGAGGTGCGAACTATGTCGCGCGACACCCGCGAACGATGTCCTGAATACTCACACCTCCGTCCCCACCTCGTCCCCAGGACTACGATCTCGCTGCCGGCCCTCGCCAGCCTTCGTGCGCTGGTGAGATGTGCGTAGCCCGGCAAGAGGGGGGATCCGATGCCTATTGCCGGCCCAGTACTGACAGACACCCGCGACATGATCGCTCTGCACGACGCCTTCAAACGCGCCCTCAGGGACGCCCCGAGCCAGATCGCTTCGGTGGTCGACGGGGACACCCTTCGGGCTCGGCGTTTCGGCGATTACCTCGGCGAGGTCCTCTGGCTGCTGCATGCCCACCACGAGGCCGAGGACGAGCTCCTGTATCCGCTTCTGTCCGAACGCGCCCCTGAGGACCGAGGGCTGTTCTCCCGAATGGAGGGCCAGCACGCGGCGTTGACCTCGAGCACCCAAGCGGTCGAGGGAGCAACAGGGCGGTTTGGGACATCTGGTTCAGCCGTCGACGGCCGGGCCTTGGCGAAGGCGAGTGAGTCGCTTCGCGACACCCTGACCGAACACCTGGACGAAGAAGAGGAAGCGGTGCTGCCGATTGCCGCGCGCTGCGTGTCACCGCCCGAGTGGGGGGCGATGCCGGCGCACGCGCTTTCGCACTACCCCGGCACGCGGGTGTGGTTGCCCTTCGGACTTGTGCTGGAGGCGATGCCGGACGACGTACGCGAGAACCTGCTGGCGCACGTTCCCCGCCGGTGTCGGACATGTGGTTCGGCGCTGGGTCGGCTGCGTTCGCAAGCGAGATGGCACTTGTGAGACAAGGCGCTGCCTGACCCCGCGCACGACGGACCGCACCGTTTGCGGGGTGTCCACGTCCGCGGGCCGCGAGTCGTTTCTGGTCGTTGTGCTCACCGAGCCACCCGCGGCCGATCGAGGCGTTTGCCGGGCCAGGCGCCATAACCCCACAAGAATCGGCGTTATCCCCCGGTTGTCCTCTAGAAAGCCACAATCCCGGCTCGTTATGATGAGGCCTCGAGACGAGATGGGAGCGGTCCCGCCCGAACGGAAAACGTTCCCATCAGCGCAGCCAGCGGGAGGGCCGCCTTGGGCCTGTGTGGCCACCCCGCTGGCTGCGGTTGGTGATCGGCTCGGTCGGAACACCGGCTGCGGTCCGCGGCGCCTCGGCACTGCGCCGGGTAAGTGCAGCCATCGTCCCTAGAGCCGCGTTCGTGCGCGGGGCCGGGCGTGTCCCGCGGGGGGGAACGCCACACCAGCGCCAGGAAAGGCGTTGGGCAGCTGATGGGGATCTGCCTCGGCCCGGCCTGTACCGTCCAGCAAGTCGGCGGGCGGGAAGTTAAGGCAAGCGTCTCGGGATTCCTCCGGATCGACGACACGAAAGGGCCGCCATGGTAAGCGTCTTCCGGTATCACGAGATCTCCGAGTCCTCCCATCGGATCATGAACCCGCTGTCATTGGACAAGTTGCTGTTGCTCGGTGACATCTGCCGTTTGACGAGGGGCACGCGGATGCTGGACCTCGCCTGTGGAAAGGGAGAGATGCTCTGCCGGTTCGCGAGAGACTTCGGGGTCGGCGGTGTGGGCATCGACGTTCATGGCCCATATCTTGCGGACGCCCGGGCACGAGCCGCTGAGCTCGGAGTCGAGAAGACTGTCAGGTTCATCGAGGGTGACGCCGGGAACCCGCCCGAGCTCGGTGAGCCTTTCGACATCGTCAGTTGCATCGGGGCAACTTGGATCGGCGGCGGGCTGTCCGGCACCCTCGCGCTGATGGGACCACTCGTAGTGCCCGGTGGTTGGCTGCTCGTAGGGGAGGTCTATTGGGCGGAGCCGCCCCCGCCACGGGTCAGGGAGAAGTACGGGGCTGGACAGGGCTTCGCCGAGCTCGCCGGGACTCTGGACCGTTTCGAGGCGGCCGGCGTGGATCTCGTCGAGATTGTTCTCTCCAGTCCCGAGGACTGGGACCGCTACGCGGCCAGCCAGTGGCGCAACGTCTCCGACTGGCTCGCCTCCCACCAGGAGGATGCTGAGGCGGCCGAGATCCTCGAGGAGCGCAACAGCTCAAGGCGCGACTATCTCACCGACGAGCGCCGCTGTCTCGGGTGGGGCGTTTTCGTCCTCCGGGCACAGGGATGAAGGCGCCGCGCTGCCACAGTGGTGCCTCATGCGGCGACACCGGAGGGCACGACCCCCTTTGTCCGGGCCTTGTCCGGGCGGCGCCTCGCCTCTCCGCGATGTCTTCTCGGCTGTCTTGAGGATCACGAGGCCGCATCAGGTCGGGCGCTAGGGTCGGGAGGCCTTGAAGGGTCTCGATCCGCTCTGGTTGGTGTTGGCCGGATTCGGTGCCGGCCTGAGCGGCAGCGTGGCCGGTCTGGCGTCGCTCGTCAGCTACCCGGCGCTCCTCGCCGTCGGGCTCACGCCCGTGAGTGCAAACGTGTCCAATACCGTCGCACTCGTGTTCTCCAGCGTGGGCTCGGTCTGGGGCTCGCGCCCGGAATTGACAGGCCAGAGAGCCAGGGCTCGGCACCTTGCCCCGGTCGCCGTCGCCGGCGGGCTCACAGGCGGGATCCTCCTCTTGGAGACGCCTTCCGACACTTTCGCTCGTGTGGTGCCGTGCCTGATCGGGCTCGCGGCGCTCACCATCCTCATCCCGCGTAACCCGGCCCGCCTGGCGCCGAACGTGGCGCACCCGCCGTCCTGGAAGCTCAGCGTAGGCGTGTTCCTCATCGCGATCTACGGCGGCTACTTCGGGGCGGCGGCCGGGGTGCTGCTCCTGGCGCTGGTGCTGTTTGCCACCGCAGAGCCGCTGGCGCGAGGCAACGCCATGAGAAACCTGCTCGTCGGATCGGCCAATGCCACCGCCGCAGTCGTGTTCGTCGCCATCGGGCCGGTCCACTGGTCGGCCGCGGTCCCCCTGGCCGTGGGCTGCCTGGCCGGAGGGCGGCTGGGCCCGATCATCGTGCGACGGGTCCCCGCGGCACCGCTGCGGGCTGTCATCGCCTGCGCAGGTCTCGGCCTGGCAGTCCACTTGGGCCTGGATGCGTACCGCTGAGGCCTCCTCGGGCGGCCAGCGCCGGCGGGCGCAAAGCCGCGTTGGGGGCCGAGCGGGCCACTGCCGGGCTTTCCCCGGGAACCCCTAGGTGGGCGTGTAGACCTTCCTCACGTAGTCGTCGAGCATGCGCGTTGCTGAGTACATCGGCCCGAGAGTGCGCATCGACGCCCGTACCCGCTGCAACCACCGGGTCGGGATCCCGCGCGCGTCGCGATCGAAGAAGAGCGGCTTCACCTCGTTCTTGACCAGGGAGTAGAAGGTCGCCGCGTCACGTGCGTCCTTCGCGGCCCCGTCGGGGTCCGTGTCGCCGTCGATGGCCCACCCGTTGGAGCCGTCGAATGCCTCCGCCCACCATCCGTCGAGCACGCTCAAGTTGAGGCAGCCGTTCAAAGCGGCCTTCATGCCGCTCGTGCCGCTCGCCTCGAGGGGCGGACGGGGCAGGTTGAGCCATACGTCGCAGCCCGCGATGAGGGTGCCGGCGGCCGCCAGGTCGTAGTCCTCGACGAACACGGCGCGGTTGATCACGCCCGGCGAGCTCTTGAGGGCGAACATGTGCTGGGCGATCGCCTTGGCCGCGTCGTCGAGCGGGTGAGCCTTGCCGGCGAAGACGAACTGCGTCGGTTGGTCGTGGTTGAGCAGCTCCAAGGCCCTGGCCGCCGGGTGCAAGAGCAGGTCGAGCCTCTTGTAGGTGGCCAGTCGGCGGGCGAACCCGACCGTGAGGAAAGAGGGGTCGAACGCCTCGGCGCCGGCCTGCACGACCTCGAGGTCCTCGCCCCGCGCCAGGCGGTCGACGACGGCTTTGCGGCGCAGTTGCTCGACCAGCTCGTTCCTCTGTTCGCAACGGGCCGCCCAGAGTTCCTCGTCCGGGATGTCCTCGATGCCGGCCCAGACCGCGGGGTCGGACGAGCGACGCTCCCAGCCCACACCGAAGTGCCGGGTGAGCAAAGCCCGCATCGGCGGGGCCATCCACGTCGGCAGGTGAACCGCGTTTGTGACGTGGCGGATCGGCACCTCGTCCACGGACAGGCTCGGGAACATCTCGTGCCACATCTCCCGGGCGACCGAGCCGTGACGTGCGCTCACCGCGTTCGTGGATCGGGCCGTGTGGATGGCCAGCTGCGTGAGGCCGCTGGGCTCGCCCGCATCGGATGGGTGCACCCGGCCCAGCTTCAAGAGCAATTCGCGGTCCACGCCCAGTTCGTCGGCGAGCGGTCCGAGCACCGGGAATATCTCCTCGCGGCTGTAGGTCTCATTGCCGGCCTGCACGGGTGTGTGTGTTGTGAACACGAAGTGGTCGCGGCCGCGCTCGAACGCTTCGGACAACTCCTCGTCTGAAGGGGCTTTCGAGGACCCGAGCAACCGGGATGCCACGGCCAGCGTGGCCAGCGCGGCATGCCCCTCGTTGAGGTGGTAGAGGGTGGGCGTGACCGACATGGCGTCGAGCGCGCGGACCGCTCCCACTCCCAAGAGCGCGTACTGCGCGAGCCTGATCGCGCGGTTGCCCTCGTAAAGGCGGGCACTGATCCAGCGCTGTAGAGGGGTGTTCTCGGCCAAGTCCGCGTCGAGCAGGTAGAGGGGAACGCGACCGATGTCGACCCGCCAAACGTGCGCGGATACCTCACCGTCCCAGATGGGGAGCTGGATCGTCAGCGGCGAACGATCCGGGTTGGTGACGCGGACTGCGGGTAGCACCTCGGGGTCGACTTCGGTCCAGTACTCGTGTTGCCACCCGGACCGGTCGACGCGCTGGTGGAAGTAGCCCTTGCGGTACAGCAGGCCGACGCCGACGAGCGGCAGCGCCTGGTCCGACGCCTCCTTCAATAGGTCGCCGGCCAGCACCCCGAGTCCTCCCGAGTAGACCGGCAGGGACCTGTGCACGGCGAACTCGGCACATAAGAACGCGACGAGCCCGTCACCGAGATCCGTTCTTTGGGGGCGGGTCAGGTCGCCGTCGAGCAGGTCGGCCACCTTGTTCACACGGGCGAGGTACTCGTCGTCCGTCGCCGCCTCGAGCAACGAGTGTTCCGAAAGGTCGCGCAGGAAGCGGACCGGGTTGTGGTTGCTCAGGTTGAAGCGGTGCACACCGAAACAGCGGAACAGATCACGGCCACCTGGAGTCCATGACCAGCGGTAGTTGTACGCGATCCGGGCCAGGGGGAACAGGGGCTCGGGCAGCCGACGGGAGAGTCGGTCGACTGCTCGGACAATGTCATTGGTGCCGTCGAGAGACGGATCTTGGCCGCCGGTCGCATTCATCAGGGTGTGAACCTAGTGGTTCGCCGGCGAATGCTCACATTCGGAGTTGCCGGCCGGCCACTCGACCGATGCCGACTTGGCCATCCAAGCGAGGGCGCCGAGCGCTGCCAGCGCCTCTTTTGAGATCGAGGCATCTCTAAGCACTGCCAGCGAGGCGCCCACCGCGTCGAGGTCGCGAGCTGCCAGAGGAGCGACGCCGGCCACGAGTGCGCCCAGCACGACCGCGTCGTCCGCCTCGGCTGCTCGCGTTCTGAGGCTCGCCGTGAGGCAGCGCAGCGCAACCAGCGCGCTCGCGTCGCCCCGCCCGGTCACGCGGGCGGCCCCGACGCGCGCGGCGACATCGGGACCAGCCTGAGAAAGCGTCGTCTCGCGCCAGCAGTCCTCCCCGGCCGGGCGGCTGCGGGCGACGGCGCTGACGGCTCCGGTGCACTCCGCCTGGACCTCGACGACTGTGCGCCGGAGGGTTGGTGTGTACTCGACGACGACGGTGCCGGAGGTCCGGCCGGCGAGCGTCTCGACGTCCTGGCCGGTCACGACCCAGGCACCGCGCCGCATCGGGGAACGGGCCGACCCGGCTGCCAGCTCCAAGGCGAACGCCGCCGCGAGCGACCCGGCGTCAATCCGTTGTGGCTCCACAAAACGGGCCCACAGGTCGCGGCCGTCAAGTGACGGTTCGCGGTTTGATCTCACGGCTTTGAGGCGCTCGAGGAACCCTTCGGAGGCATCGAGGCCGAGCACACGCGCAGCGGTGTCGAGCACCACCGCCACATGCCGCAGCGACAGCAGGGTCTCGATCCCGCTCGGGTCGGCGAAGAACCATGCGCAGCTCGTGAAGGCCGAGAGGAGATGGCTCCCGAGCTCCAGGAGCTCCAAGGCGAGCGTCGTCTCGGCAGGCGCCAATGGGCGGGCGGCACGTCTGGCGACGAATGCCTCGGGCGCCTCCGTCCCGGCGACCACAACGCCGTAGTCGACCAGCGCGTCGAGGGGGTCGCCGACCAACGGCCCCAGCGCGGTCGCGACCGGTTCTGCCAGAGTCGCCCGCAGCCAGTCGAGCGCTTCGCGGAGCGGCCCCCGCCAGGACTGGTTCCAGCCCGGCTGTGAACCCGTCGTGCAGCCGCAGTCGCTGCGCCACCGCTCGACGCCGTGCGCGCAGCTCCACGAAGAAGGCGTGGCGAGCTCTACCTCCCAAGTCGGCGGGTGGCTGGCGAGCCATGCGCCCAGGTTCGTGACCTCGACCTTCTCGTTCTGCAACTCGCGTGCCGCCCAGGCGAGCGCCATTTCGCCGAACTCGTGGTGGTGCCCGTAGGTCTCCCCGTCGGTGACGATCGCGATCAGCTCGTCGTCGCCACTCGTCGCCAGTGCGGTGCGGATGGCGCTCACGAGCGTGGCCCCGTCGTTCAACAAGTCCCCGAACGCGAGCTCGCGCGACAGTGGGCCGTGCCCGAACACGACTGTCATCGACTCGCCGCCGGGCAGCGACACGAGGTACGCCCGGCTCGGGTCGATCTTCTCCCCGCTCACGTCGACCCACTTGCCTCCGGGCGCACGCACGCGGCGTGCCTGTCGCGGCATGAGCAGCGTGAATCTGATGCCGTGACGGGCGAGGGTGGCAAGTGTGTCGAGATCGACCGCCGTTTCGGGCAGCCACATCCCCTCGGGCGCGAAGCCGAAGCGTGCCTTGAAATCCGCAATGCCCCAGGCGACGAGGACCTCGCGATCCTCCGGCTCCGCGAGCGGCAGGATGGCGTGCACCGCCGGGGACGCGAGCGCCGCGCCGGTCGGTTGACCGTCCGGTCCCCGCCCGGCGGCACGCACGACGGCGTCGACGTCGGGTGCGTTGGCCACCAGCCACCTGTGCAGCGTCCTCACGACGTCGAAGCTTGCTATCGCGAAGTTGTCGCACGACTCGCTGAGCCGCTTGTCGGGTGCCAGCATGGCCGCCGCGGTGTTGGGCCGGTAGCACTCCGCCGTGATCCGCTGGTTCCAGTCGTGATACGGGTACGCACTGGGCTCGGGGTTCACGAGGTCCAGCCAGGGATCCGCGCGCTCGGGCTGGTAGCAGTGGAGATGGAAGCAGACTGCGAGCGTCATCGCCGCCTAGACCGTCGGCCGCAGTACCAGGACTGCGAGCGGCGGAAGTACGAGGAGGGCGCTCTGGTCGCGGCCGTGCCAGGGGGTTCCCGTCGTTTCGAACAAGCCGGGCACGAGGTAGCCGCTGCCGCCGTACTCCGGTGCGTCGCTGTTGGCGAGCACCTCCCACCGGCCGGCACGCGCCATGCCCACCCGGTAGTCCGGGCGCGGGACGGGCGTGAAGTTGGCGACCACCACGAGCACGCCCCCGTTCCCGTCGCGGCGTTCGTAGCAGAGCACGCTCTGCGAGCGGTCCTCGCAGTCGATCCAGGAGAAGCTCGCGTCGCCCAGGTCGTCGCGGTGCAGGCAGGGCTCGGAGCGGTACAGCTCGTTCAGCTTGCGCACCCATGCGGAGACACCTTGGTGGGCGGGTGAGTCGAGCAGGTGCCAGTCGAGGCTCGCGTCGTGGTTCCACTCTGCCCTCTGGGCGAACTCGCCACCCATGAACAGCAGCTTCTTGCCGGGCTGGGTGAACTGGTATCCGAAGAGGAGCCGCAGGTTGGCGAACTTCTGCCACTCGTCGCCGGCCATGCGCCCGATGAGGGAGCCCTTCCCGTGCACGACCTCGTCGTGCGACAGGGGAAGGACGAAGTGCTCGCTGTTGGCGTAAATGGACCGGAATGTCAACCTGTCGTGGTGCCAGGGCCGGTGGATCGGGTCGTGCGCCAGGTAGTCGAGCGTGTCGTGCATCCAACCCATGTCCCACTTGTAGCTGAAGCCGAGACCGCCGGCGTCGACGGGCCGGGAGACGCCCGGCCAGGCGGTGGACTCCTCCGCGACGGACATGATGTCCGGGAAGGACGCGAACACCTCGGTGTTGCATTCCTGGAGCATCTCGATGGCTTCGAGGTTCTCGTTGCCGCCGAAGCGGTTGGGCACCCATTCGCCGGGTTGGCGGGAGTAGTCGAGGTAGAGCATCGAAGCCACTCCGTCCATTCGCAGCCCGTCCGCATGGAACCGGTCGAGCCAGAAGCGAGCGCTCGAGATGAGGAAGCTTCGGACCTCGTTGCGGCCGTAGTTGAAGATCCAGCTCTGCCAGTCCGGCTGCACCCGCTGGCGTGGATCTGCGTGCTCGTACAGGTGCGTGCCGTCGAAACGTGCCAAACGCGAAGGCGTCGGCGGGGAAGTGCGACGGCACCCAGTCGAGGATGACCCCGATGCCGGCGCGGTGGAGCATGTCGACGAACGCCGCGAAGTCGTCCGGTGAGCCGTGCCGCGCTGTCGGGGCGAAGTAGCTCGTCACCTGGTATCCCCACGAGCCGTAGAAGGGATGCTCCATTACCGGGAGGATCTCGACGTGGGTGAAGCCGTGGCTGCGCACATGCTCGATGAGCCGCGGGGCCAGCTCCGCGTAGGTGAGGAAGCGGTTGTGATCCTCGGGCACCCGTCGCCACGAACCCAGGTGAACCTCGTAGACCGATACCGGCTGGTCGAGGCGCTGTGCCCCGCCCCGGTCGCGCATCCACTCGCCGTCGAGCCATTCATGTTGTGGCTCGAAGACGATGGAGGCGGTCTTCGGAGGTTCCTCGCCGGCGAACGCGAACGGGTCGGCCTTGTCGAACTCGCCGCCGCCCAGGCGGGACAGCAATCGGTACTTGTAACGGGTCCCGACGGTGACGCCCGGGACGAAGCCTTCCCAGATCCCCGACTCGGCGTGCGGCAAGAGGGGATGGCGCGTGCCGTTCCAACCGTTGAAGTCCCCGACGACGGCGACGCGCTCGGCGTTCGGGGCCCACACGGCGAAGAAGACCCCGGCAACACCCCCGACGGTCATCGGGTGGGCGCCGAGCTTCTCGTACAGGCGGAAATGCCGCCCTTCGTTGAACAGGTGGACGTCGACCGGGTCGAGCAAGCTGACACCCAGCACAGTCTCGACACCCCGCGCGAGGCGGTCGACCGAGCCGGGCGAGACCCGTCCCCGGTTCTCGCGCAGCGGTGCCAGCGCTTCGTGCACCGCCGGGTCCTCGACGATCTGTTCCAGGGCAGCGTTCGTCAAGCGGTTCCAGTTCGGCCGTTCGGTAGTCGTACCCGGCAAGTTCACAGATTCGGGCTGGCCGACCAGGTCGTCCAGCTGAACGAGCACGAGCCCGGCCTCGCTGCGGGCCAGGCCGGCATGGACGGCGGCGAGCACCGCGGCGGGCGCGGTCACGCTCTCGCTCCCGCCGCGCCCGTCGGCACCGGGGTCGTCGTGACCGAGCATCCAGAGGCGCTTTCGCAGATGCGCCCTTTCGGCCCGGGCCGCCTCGGCCGACGAAACGTCCAGCTGGCCGCACTCGAGGCGCTCGTCGATGTCCCGTCCGCTCCACCAACCGGTGAGCGTGGGCAGGTCGTGGGTCGAGAACGAGGCGACAGAGCCGCCGGGCGGCGCCTCGAGCACCGGCTCGCCGTCAGCCCGGATGGCGAACTGTGCGACGTACGAACGCCTGATGCCTCGTTCCTCCATCCCACGGCGGACCTCTTCGTCGACGGTGCCCAGGTCCTCGCCGATGATGTCGGCGTGATGGCGCTGGGCCTCGATCGACACGACGGCGAGCAGCTCCTCGAAGGGCATCTTCACATAGACGCCCTGGCAGGGCTCGGCGCCGGCAGGGATCCAGAACAGCCTCTGCAGGCCCATAATGTGATCGATGCGCAGCATCCCCGCCACGCGCAGGTGGTGCGCCAGCGCGGCGCGGAACTCCTCGTGACCATCGGCCCGCAACGCCTCGGGGCGAGTGGGGGGAAAGCCCCACGACTGCCCTTGGGCGAAGAACCCATCCGGCGGGGCCCCCACCGACATGCCGGTCGCGTACTGCTCACGATGGCGCCAGACGTCGTAGCCGCAGGGATGGATGCCCACGGGAAGATCAAGGGCGAGGACTTGGCCGCGCTGTGACAGCCGCTCCGACAGCTCCATCATCTGTTCGTGGGCAACCCACTGGGCATAGACGTGATAGCGCTCGTTCACAGGGTCGACGTCGCTCCACCTGAGCAGGCCACTGCGCAGCGGCCCGGGCCATGTGTGCCACTCGATCCCGAAGCGATCGACCGCGGCGCGAAAGCGCGCGTACTCGACGAGGTCGGGGCGCTCGAACATGAAGTTGCGCAACGCCGTCTCCCGGCCTATGCCCGATCGCCCCACGGCGGTCGCCATGGCGCTCAGGGCCGCCCGCTTGGCGGCGGTGACGGCGGCGCCGTCCACGATCGCGCCCTTGACCCAGGCAGCCCGGCGTTCAGCCGCCAGCGGGCCGGAGCCGATCACCCGCGCCGCCGGGGACCAGGCGAACTCCGGCACGCGCTCGACGTCGATCCAGCGTTCGTGCCAGAACCGGCGGCTCACCGGCAGATAGGGGCTCGCCTCGAACGGCTTGGGGCCGATGCCCGCGAGCAAGGGGAGTGTCGCGACCACGCTCGCCTGTTCCCCGGCGGCAAAGCGGGCGAACTCGTCGAGGTCGCTCAGGTCGCCCGATCCCCAGCTGCGGGCCGAGTGCAGCGAGAACAGCGGCGCGAGGACCCCAAAGGCGCGCCAGTCCTCGCTGAAGCGCCCCCGGGCGCCGGCGGCCGGCGCGACGACGAGCGTCGCCGTGCCGACCCGGCCCCGGACGAGGACCATGAAGCGGTGATAGCCGCACGGCAAGAGACCGGGCAGCGGCACCGCTCCCCGGTAGATGTCGCGACCGTCCAGTCGTTCGCGCGTCAACGACCCGAGCTCATCGCGTTGCACGCGCCAGTCGACGCGCTCACCGTCTTCGGATTCGATCGCACATTCCAAATCAGTGTCCGCCTCGCGGAAGGAAACGGCGACCGCGCCGACGGACGCGTCGTCGAGGACCGTCACCGGTTCCACGATCCGTTCTATTCGCGCGCTGCGGCGGCTGCGCAGCAGCCGGGCCGCATCGCTGGCCCGGCCGATCGGCACACCGAGCCCGTTCAGTACCGTCAGCAGCACCTCCGCATCCGCGTTCCGCTCCACGCCGGTGGCGTCCATATACTCGAGCACGATGCCCGTATCGGTCGCGAGGCTCCGCAGCGCGGCCGGGATCTGAGGGTTCGTCGCCACAGGTGTCAGTCCGACCACGTGATCAGGCCGGGCACGTACGGATCGGCGAGCGCCGGGTGGCAAGGCAGGGCGCGGGCCGCGAGGAAGGCATCGAGGCCGGCCTCGTGGGGGACCTGGGCGCGGTAGCGGGCGACGTGCTCGCGTCGTCCTTCGAAGCTGGTGGATACCGTATAGGGCTCGCCGAGAGTCGGTGCAACCCAGAGCTGCACGGTGATGTCCCGAGGTTCGAGCGAGCCGAGATCCGCCACGATGTCCGCCTGCACGGTGCCGCCCGGGCCGACGGTGGCGGACTCGACCAGCACGCGGATTGCGGGCCATGCGCCGCGGAGGCGCTCGAGCGCGGAGCTGAGTTCGCGCGCCCGGGCGCCTGCCTGCGCCGCGAACCAGCGTTGCCGGCCCGCGCCCGGCAGGTAGAGGGTCTCGACGTAGTCGCGCACCATGCGGTGTGAGTCCCACGTCGGTGCCAGGCTCGCCATCGACTGGCGGACCGAGGCCAGCCAGGCGCGGGGGAGGCCGTGCGAGTCCCGGTCGTAGAAGCAGGGCACGATCTTGTGCTCGAGCGTGTCGTACAGGGACTGGGCGTCGCCCGCGTCTTGTAACTCGAGGTCCTCGTAACGGCGCCTGCCGGTCCCGATGCACCAGCCGATGGGTGCCGCATCGGGGTCGGCGTCGTTCCAGACCTCGTCCCACCAGCCGTCGAGCGTGCTGAAGTTCAAAGCGCCGTTCACCCCCGCCTTCATGCCTCCGATGCCGCACGCCTCGAGCGGTCGCCGCGGTGTGTTCAGCCACAGGTCGACGCCCTGGGAGAGGTTGCGGTCCATCGTTATGTCGAAGTCCTCGATGAACACGACCCGGTGCTCGAGATGGTGCCCGCGGGCGAAGTCGATGACCTCGCACAGCAGTTGCTTGCCGAACTCGTCGCGGGGGTGGGCCTTGCCCCCGAAGATGATCTGCACAGGCCGGTCGGGATCACCGAGGATTCGCGCCAGGCGTTCGGGATCGCGCAGGAACAGCGTCGGGCGTTTGTAAGCGACGAAGCGGCCGACGAAACCGATCGTGAGCGCGTCGGGGTCGAGGAGGATCGCGGTGGCGGAAAGGCGTGCTTCATCCGCACCGCGGCGGGCGAGCTGCTCGTTGCGACGGACCCGTGTGAATTCGATGAGGCGGGCGCGTGCCCGGCACCGCGCTGCCCAAAGACCCTCGTCGCCGGTTCCCGCCACCTGTTGCCACGTGGCCGGTGATCTCGGTGTCGTCTTCCAGCTCGAACCTATCTGCTTGTCGAACATCTCCTCGATCTCGTTGGAGATCCAGGAGGTGAAGTGAATGCCGTTCGTGACGTGCCCGATCGGTACCTCGTTCATGGGCAGCCGCGGCCAGAGGCCCCCCCACTGGTCACGGGTCACGACACCGTGCAGCCGGCTCACCCCGTTGCGGTCGCCCGCAAGCCGCAGCGCGAGCACTGTCGGGCAGAACGAGTCGGACGGGTCCTCGGGCCGGTAGCGGCCCAGCGCGCAGAGCGTCTCGAGCTCGACCCCGAGCAGTGCCGCGTACGGCGCGAGGTAACGGTTCGCCAGCTCGGCGGGGAAGTAGTCGTGCCCGGCGGCCACCGGGGTGTGAGTCGTGAACAGCATCCCGGGTGCCGCGGCAACCCGGGCCTCGGCGAAGGAGAGCCCGTGGCGGGACATCGCCTGGCGAATGCGCTCCAAACTGGCGAAGGCCGAGTGGCCCTCGTTCAGGTGTGCCATCTCGGGCTCGTGGCCGAGCGCCGCCAGGGCACGCACGCCGCCGATGCCCAACACGAGCTCTTGTTGGATACGGGTCTCCTGGTCGCCGCCGTAGAGCCGACCCGTGATGCGGCGGTCGCTGCGCCGGTTCGGCTTGATGTCGGTGTCGAGGAGGTAGATCCGGTTCCGTCCGGCGAGAACGGTCCACACCTGGGCAACCACGTCGCGCCCAGGCAGAGGAACCTTGACCCGGACCGGGCGGCCCCTGGCGTCGTGTGCGAGCTCGACGGGAAGGCGCTCGAAGTCCAGGACCTCCCACGACTCCTGCTGCAGGCCGGTGTCGTCGAGCCACTGGTGAGATGCCTCCCGATAGAGGAGGCCCACGCCGACGACCGCGACGCCGAGAGCGCTCGCCGACTTGAGGAACTCACCGGCGACCGCACCGAGGCCGCCGGCGTACACGGGCAGCGAGTCCGTGAGGGCGAACTCCGCGGCGAAGAACGCCACCTCGAACGTGCGATCCTTCCGGTGGGTCTGGGGGAACCAGGTCTTGGAGCGGCCCGCCTGGTAGGAGATCGGGTCCTCGACGACCGAGGCGGCAAGTGCCGCGAGATCCGGGTCGGACGCCAGCTTCTGCTCCACGGCGGCGCGCCCGAGGCCGGTGAGCAGACGGCGCGGCCATTCGAGAGCGGACGGCTCGGCCGTGGGGGCGAGGCGCGCGAAAAGCGCCCGCGTGGGCCTCTGCCAGGTCCAGCGCAGGTTCGTTGCCACGGCGAGAAGGTCTTCGTAACCGACGACTTGTTGGCGTGACCTTTTCGGAGCTGACCGACGAGCCGTGATCTCACACCTCCTTGGCGTCATGATCGCACGGGAGCATCTGTCTTGCTGGCTTATGCGCGTCGCGGGCCGGGTCGTCGGCCGCGTCGAGAAGGAGGGAAATCTAGGCGCGCCCGGGACGGCTCCGCGACCGGGCTCGCGAGCCGGTCACGAGTCGCGAGCCGACCGTCCCAGCGGCGGCCCGGTCAGCCGCCTGGGCGCCCGGCTCAGTCGCAGCGATCAGGGTGTGGCAACCGACGACCGCCTCAGGGGCGGGAGTGTGGCCGGGGGCTGGCGGCGCGGCGGCAACTCGGCCAGGAGCTGTGTCGTGGCGGCGGCGATGCACTGGACCGCCTTCTCGAAAGCCAGTTCGGTGGCGGGCGAAGTGAGCTTGACACCACTGACCTTGCGTACGAACTGACGAGGGGCAGACTCGACTTCCTCGGTGCTGGCCTCCGGCTCCAGGCCGCGGAGAGTGGTGATGTTCCGGCACATGGGGCCAGGTTAGACAGGCAGGCAAAGCAGTGGCGCCCGGGACCGGGCCAGCTGGGCAAGTTCTAAAGCAGCACCCAGGAGAAACACAGGAAGCCGGTCTATCCTCACCTCGGCGCACGCCTGTGAGCGCGCCAAAGTAGAGTCGCAAGTGTTCTCGCTCGGCTACGCCTGGAACGAGCTCCGCCGCCGCTGGGGGCGCACACTCGTGACCGCTTTCGGACTCGCGGCGGGAGTCGGTCTCGTAATGGGCATCATCGGGGTCTCACAGGGACTCTCCGACGCCCAGAACAGCGTCCTGTCCCCGCTCGGGTCGGTCGGAACGGACATCATCGTGACGCGCACCGTCGCGCCGACGACGTCCCAGACCACCACGACGACGACCCTCCCGTCGTTCAGGGGTGGCGGGTCGTTCCCCACCGGCGGCACTTTCCCGACAGGCGGAGGCGGGGGGTTTTTTGCCCGTGGTATCGGGGGCTTCAACAGCACTGACAGCACGCAGGCCGCCACGCTGCTCAACAACAACTCCTCCATAATCACCGACCTCGCCAAGCTCGGTAAGCCCGGGACGCAGTTCACCCACGACTTCTTCGTTCCCGGCACGCTCATCACCTTCCCCTCCGTGGCGATCAACGACGTCGCGAAGATCCCCGGCGTGAGCACGGCGCTTGGGGCCCTATCCCTCGAGCGCGCTGCACGAGAGTGGCACCGTGCCGAAGGTCACCGACACCGTCAAGACCGGCGGTCAGACGATCTCGACGACCGTGAAGCCACCGACGCTCACGGCGGCGCAGACAGCGGCCGAGCGGACATGCATCCAGAAGATCCTGTCGAAGGCTTTCAGCAGCACCGGCGGCGGAGCAGTGACTTTTCCGACGGGCGGCCGCACGGGCACCGGCACGGGATCGGGCTCAGGCTTCCGCAACTTCATCGGTGGCTTCACCGCCAACCCTGCCATCGAGGCGTGCATGACCCCCGCCCAGAAGGCCTACGAGCAGAACGTCACCGTTCCTGAGCAGACCATTACGCGGATCCTCAACCCGCCGACCACCAACACCGCCACGTCGAGCTACAGCGTGGCGGGGGTGGACCCGACGAACGAGACGACGGGCCTGATCACCAAGGCCCAGCTCGTCTCGGGCACCTGGTTCATGAGCAATCCTTCTGACGAGGTGCTCGTCTACACCGAGTACGCCACCACCAAGGGCCTCAAGGTTGGCGGGACGCTCACGATCAACGCGAAGAGCTACAAGATCGTGGGCCTCGTGTCGCCGACGCTCACCGGCAACGTCGCCGGCATCTACTTCCCGCTCTCCACGATGCAGGCTCTCGCCTCGGCGCCCGGTTATGTGAACGAGGTGCTGGTGTCGGTGAAGAGCGCGTCTGAGGTGGCGGCGGTCACCAAGGCGATCAAGGCCGAGCTCCCCGGGGCGACGGTGCTCACCTCCAAGACGCTCGCCGACTCGGTGAGCGGGAGCCTCAACAACGCCCACAAGCTCGCCAACGACCTGGGCGGCGTGCTCGCCATCGTCGTCCTTTTGGCGGCGTTCCTGATCGCCGGCCTGCTCACGCTTTCGAGCGTCGCAAAGCGCGTGCGTGAGATCGGCTCGCTCCGGGCGATCGGTTGGTCCCGCGGCCAGGTCGTGCGCCAGGTCATCGCCGAGACGGTCGGCATCGGCCTCGTCGGCGGTCTAATAGGGGTGGCCATCGGGGCCGGAGTCTGTGCGGTCATAGCCGCCGTGGGCCCCGGGCTGTCGGTCACCTCGACGGGGCTCGCGGTGGGCGCTTCCACCTTGAGCAACATGGTCGGTCAGTCGACGACCGGCACCGTGACCTCGATCGTGCACCTCACGGCGCCGATCCACTTCACGACGATCCTGATCGCGTTCGCCGGGGCGCTCGTCGGCGGCCTCATCGCCAGCGTCATCGGCGGCTGGCGCGCGGCGCGACTCGCCCCTGCTTCAGCGCTGCGGGACCTCGGCTGATGGCCTGGGCACCGGAGTCGAAGACCGGAAAGGACGACAGACGATGACCGAGAACGAAGCGACCAAGACCGCGCAGGTCGCGCCCGAGCGGTCCCGCGGCGCCCCCCTCTACGAGCTGTCACACCTGGAGCGGACCTTCTCCAAAGGAGGCGTGTCGGTCAAGGCTGTCCGCGGAGTGGACCTCGTGATCAAGCGCGGGGAGATGGTCTCGCTGGAGGGCCCCAGCGGCTCGGGCAAGACGACGCTCTTGCAGTTGCTCGGCGCCCTCGACAGCCCGACCGGTGGAACCATCCGCTTCGAGGGCCGAGACCTCGGCGGTCTCAACGACAGGGAGCTGACGAAGATCCGCGCGGAGGAGATCGGTTTCGTCTTCCAGCACTTCAACCTCATCCCGACGCTCACCGCCGAGGAGAACGTTGCCATCGCGATGTTCCCGAACCACGTCCCCGCCCACGAGCGCCTGGAGCGTGCCAAGGTGCTGTTGAACCAGGTCGGCCTCGGCCCGCGTTTAGGTCACCTGCCATCGCGCCTCTCCGGAGGGGAGCAGCAGCGCGTCGCGATCGCCCGGGCACTGGCCAACAGCCCGAGTGTCATCATCGCCGACGAGCCGACCGGCAACCTCGACTCCGACACGGCCAAAGAGGTCATGTCGACACTGAACGCGTTGCGCGAGAGCGCCAGTGTGACGATCGTGATCGCGACCCACGACGAGGACGTCGCCAGGCTGACGGACCGGCGGATTCGCATCCGCGACGGCAAGATCCGAGAAGACTCCGCCGCGTAACCCTTGAGCCTGCGGTTCGTGGAGCCGCAGCAGGACTCACGGCAACTTGCCGTGCCCATCGAGTGTGCAGGGCCAGTTGGCGACGACTCACTCCGAGTGCGTGGTTCGACGAGCGTCGCGGTCGCCAGGGGCACGAGAGCGCGTGCGTCCCGGTCTCGTCGCTTTACCCCTGGCGGATACACCCGGGGGGTATAGTTGGCGCTATGGACGAGACCGTGCGCCGGGGTTACAGCGATGACAAAGAGGCTGTCCTCAAGAGGCTGCGGCGCATCGAGGGACAGGTCCGGGGTCTGCAGCGCATGGTCGAGGAGGACCGGTACTGCATCGACGTCCTCGAGCAGATCTCGGCCGCCACACGGGCGCTGCAGTCCGTGGCCCTGCAACTGCTCGAGGGCCACCTCTGCCAATGCGTGGCCGAGGCGCTCAAGAGGGGTGGTGACGAGGCGTCGGAGAAGCTCAGCGAAGCGTCGGCGGCCATCGCACGTCTAGTCCGTTCGTGAGCACGGGCACGTTGCGCACGGCCGCACGGGGGAGTGCAGCGTGACACGGGCCCTGCTGCTCGCCGACGTCGGCTG
This sequence comes from uncultured Acidimicrobiaceae bacterium, assembly GCA_963719125.1. Taxonomy (GTDB): domain Bacteria; phylum Actinomycetota; class Acidimicrobiia; order Acidimicrobiales; family Bog-793; genus Fen-455. Next base: position 121,319 of record CAVRAT010000010.1, on the reverse strand, counting down.
GCTCGAGGCCATCGGGAGAAGCCTGCGCGAGGGCTTCTTCATGTTCTGGGAGACGCTCTGGGCCCTGATGCTCGGCTTCACGCTGTCCGGGGTGGTACAGGCTTTTGTCAGCCGCCGAGCCATGCAGGCGAAGTTGGGCGACCACGGGCCGGCTGCGGTTGCCCGCGCCTCCGGTTACGGCATGGCCTCGTCGTCGTGCTCGTACGCGGCAAGTGCGATGGCGAAGTCCCTTTTCGTGAAGGGAGCGGATTTCGTGGCGGCGTCGGTCTTCATGGTCGCCTCGACCAACCTCGTCGTCGAGCTGGGCATCGTGCTCGTCGTGCTGATGGGCTGGCAGTTCGCGGCGAGCGAGTTCGTCGGTGGGGTCATCATGATCCTGGCGTTGGCGCTCGTGGGTGGCCTATTCCTGCGGGGGAGGCTTGTCGTCGAGGCGAGGCAGCGACTGACCGGCGCTGGTGGGCACGACCAGGATCAAGAGCCCTTTGAGGACACCGCGGTTCAGCGCGCGCCGTGGGCGACCAAACTGCGCTCCAAGGGTGGGTGGGTTGACGCCGCCTCCTACACCATGGCGGATCTCACCATGCTGAGTAGGGAGCTCCTGATCGGGTTCACCGTGGCCGGGTTCCTGGCGGCCGTCGTACCCGCCGGGGTTTGGAACGCCGTGTTCATCCATGGCCATGGCGGATGGACGACGCTCGAGAACGTCGCCGTGGGCCCGCTCATCGCGCTCGCCAGCTTTGTCTGTTCGATCGGCAACGTCCCCCTCGCCGCGGCGCTGTGGAAGGGCGGGATCTCCTTCGGAGGAGTGGTCTCGTTCATCTTCGCCGACCTGATCAGCTTCCCCTTGCTCCTCGTCTACCGCCGCTATTACGGCACGCGCCTCATGGCGAGGATGCTCTTGGTCTTCTGGTGCGTGATGTCGCTGGCCGGGCTCGTCACCGAAGTCATCTTCCGAGCCGCCGGGCTCGTGCCGACGGTCCGGCCCAGGCTGGTCGCGCCCGCACACTTCTCGTGGGACTACACGACTTACCTCAACATCGTCTTTCTCGCGGTCTTCGCCTTGGCCTACTGGGCCTACCGGAACAGGGCCCGCTTGGGGGGCGATGACGGCTACGCCATCGACGTGGTTTGCGGGATGCAGGTCGAGGTCGCCAACGCACCTGCCTCCACGGTGCTGGCCGACGAGCGGTTGTACTTCTGCTCGGATCGCTGTCTTGTGCGCTTCGAGGCGGACCCAGGGCGTTTTGCCGCCAGAAGAACAAAGCCCGAAGATCCGGCCGCACCCGTGTCGGTTCCGGTGACTTTCGGTCGCATGGTCAAGAAAGATGAGGGAAACGAGCACGAGGCGAGCCGCGTGGCCCCGGATAGCCCCTGAAGACCCCGAGGCTGTGAGCAGGCATTTTGCGCTGGAATTTCGAACCGGAAATGACTGCTATCCTGCGCCTTAACACAATTATAACGTGTAGAGTAGTTAAATAACCGCTTACAGCGCTAAAGCTGGGCTCAACTCATGTCGACAATGACCGTTATGCGAGGAAACCCAGAAACGCAGTTGAGAAGGACAGGATTCAGGGTTCGTCTGAAGGTGGCAGTGGGGCTCGGGGCTGTGTTGGCAGCTTCGGTGGTCGCCGCCCCGCTCGCCTCTGCCTCGGTGCCGCATAGTGCGGTCGCCGCGTCCCATTTCGCGAGGGTCGGCTCCAGCCGAGACGTCCTGGTGCCCCTGACCGCTTCCAGCAGCCGCCAGGGGACCAGGACACTGCTGGCCACGTACAGACCACCGACTCCGTTGTGGCCGCACTGGGGCGGCCCGATGAAGCCGTTGCTGGCCACTTACAGACCACCGACTCCGTTGTGGCCGCACTGGGGCGGCCCGATGAAGCCGTTGCTGGCCACTTACAGACCACCGACTCCGTTGTGGCCTCACTGGGGCCGCCCGATGGAGACCCCGGTGGCCAGGTACAAGGCACCGACTCCGTGGTGGCCTCACTGGGGTGGCCCGACTCGTTAGACCTCAGCCACGAGTCTTGGTCAGGGAGTTGAGACACCCAACAGCTCACTGGAAGTGAACGATGCCGCCGGGGACGCTGCCGTTGGCAAAGTCCCCGGCGGACCGTCGCGTCAGGTGGTGTCCGGGGGGGCTTCGGACATGAGCTCGAACCCCTCGCCCGCACGGTCGCTTGCCTGCGGGACGATCGCATCGCCGTCGGGTGCCGGTAGCGATGTCGCGGCGACACCCGGGACAGGGGCCGGGTCGCCGTTCTCGTCGGGAGTGCCTGCAGAGCCCCTTGCTGCCGGAGCCCGCCAGGGATCACCGAGAGCATCGTGGGCAAGGCTTCGGTCCTTCCACGCGAGCCAGCCCGCAAGGGCGGCACCGACCCCGACGAACGCGACAGATGCGACCAGGACAGCTAAGTCCCCCCCTGTTTTGTGCGGGAGGAGGACGTACTCGTCGTTGAATCGGGCGGCACCGTAGAGCGTGACGGCAGTCGTGGCGACGATCCCGATCGGACCACCCCGGCGAGCAATCCTTCGTTCGACCCACAGCGCGATGACGTAGACGACCGAGTCCTCGAGAGCCTGGATGATCGGCACGGGCACGCGCTTTCCCGGTTGGCCTGCGTAGGCCATCCCGTACCAGGCGTGCGTCAGGTTCCCGCCCCCCTGGTACATGAGCTGCGGCCCGAGCAGCCGCCCCATCGCCCACGCGATGACCAGAACCGGCGCGATCAGGTCCAGGGCCACGCTCAAGCGGAGCTGGGGGCACCAGCGCCGGGCGCAGATGAGCCCGGTGGGCACACCCCCGAGCAGTCCGCCGTAGCTCGACAGGCCGCCGTGCCAGATCGCGAGCACGTCCCCGGGATTCTGGAGGTAGCCCTGCGCCCCTTTCAGGTTCGCGACCACGTGCACGGCCCGGGCACCGACGATGGACATGATGACGATCCAGATGAATGCCCGCGCGAACCAGGCGTCGGGATAGCCATGGTCACGGAGCCGCTTGGCGAAGTAGCGGTACCCGAACCAGAAGGTGAGCGCGAGCCCGATGCCGTAGGTATGGACCTGGAGCGGCCCGATGTGGAAGACGACGGGTATTGGCTTCACGGCTCCCCCATGGTGGCGACAACGGTATCGCCAAGGATGGCCGAGGAGACACCGGGCGGTCCTCCCGGCCGGAGGCGACCGACCCCCGGACGCGGAGGGACCCCGGGTAGCCGGTCAGCTTGCACCTCCGTACTTCCCGGGGTCATCCCCTGGGCGGCTCGCCCTCCTGCCTGACGACCGGGAACCTTGCGGCCCTGCCGGACGCCTGGGCCTTCCGGCCTACCCCGAGAGGTAAGCTTTAGGGCGGAGGTCCGTCCACCTCTCCTCTGGCGGTTTGGGTCTCGCACCAGACACTCCGGACTCCCCTGCGGGCTTCCCTCGCCTCTGGCGTCCGAACCGTACCGCTTTCGGTTAAACGAGAGCTTGCGCCGTCGGCCAGATGGCGTCAAGTGTTTTCGCGAAATCCACCGTAAGTTCACAGAACTTCTTACTTTTCCCCCTTCCATCCCCAGATCTATCCCAGAGTCGTCCACAGCTCGCCTCGAAAACCGGCCTGAATTGTCGGACGGTGTTGATGTCGTCCGATGGCATTCCGGCCCAGGAAAGGGTGCCCACAGATCGCCTGATGAGAAATCGACACTGAACTGTCAAGAAACTCGACCGGGGTGACCGGCACCGAGCCCGGCGGGCTCCGACGCGGTGGTATGGTCCGCTCGGCGGTGCGGTCTGGAGGCGCAATCTCGATGACTACTGACTGGGATGGGCAGGGTCTCCCGCCTGCGGCGTTGGCCAGGATGGAGCGGGGCCGCTCCTCGGCCGTTCGCAGCAGCCTGCTCTCTGTGCCGGGCCACGTCGGCGTGGAGGCGGCCGGCTTCTCGGTGGTCGGCGAGGTGATGGGCTGCATCGTCGAGACGATCGGGTTCACGGGCTGGGCAGGTTGTGGCTACGGCGGCTACGGGCTGGCCGGCGGCGGCACCATGTTCGGCGGCCTTGCCGGGCCGGCCAGAACCGTGACGAGCGGGCAGGCCGGCGGATGGGTGGGTTATGCCCCTTATGTCGATGCGCTCTACCACGGCTTCGACACCGCTTTGTACCGCATGTTGCTCGAGTGTCAGGCGCTCGGCGGAGACGGGGTCGTCGGTGTGCGCCTGGAGCAGCGGCACCTGGGACAGGGCAACCGAGAGTTCGTGGCGCTCGGCACCGCCGTGCGGGCGGCCGGCGACCGACGCCCCGCCCGGCTGTTCTCGACGACGTTGAACGGCCAGGACTTCGCCAAGCTGTTGCAGGGCGGCTGGATGCCGGCCTCGGTCGTGGTCGGGATCTCCGTCGCCATCCGCCACGACGACTGGGCGACGAGGAGCCAGGCGAGCGCCTGGACCTACAACACCGAGGTCTCGGGCTACACCGAGCTCGTCAATCACGTCCGGGCCGACTCGAGGACCCAGCTTGCCCGGCGCGTCGTCGCCATCGGCGCCGACGGGGCGATCACGAGCACGATGCAGCTCAGCATCCACGCGCAAGAAGTGGGGGAGAACCACACGGACCACGTCGCCGAGTCGAGGTTGATAGGCGACGCCATAGTCCGGTTCCACGCCGAGGGCGCAACCCCGACCAAGAGTCTCAAGATCCTGCCGCTGTCGAACCCACAAGGGAGCAAACGATGACCATCGAAGCCAACGAGCTGGGTATCCCCGAAGATGCGATGCGGCGCCTGGCCGAGATGCGGCCCGGCCAGCCGGGAGCGCTGTTCACATCGGACCTGAGCGTGAACGAGTTCCTGCTGGTGCGGGAGGCGGGCTTCCGCCCCCTCGGCCTCGTGCTCGGATCGAGCATCTACCACGTCGGTCTCCAGATCGGCCGGTGGAGCCAGAACATGGAGCTCGACACGCTGTCGCAGGCCATGTACCACGCTCGTGAACTGGCCATGACTCGCATGGAGGCCGAGGCCGACGCCCTCGGCGCGGACGGCATCGTGGGCGTCCGGCTCGAGATCGAGTTCAAGGAGTTCGGGAACGACCTCGCCGAGTTCATCGCGGTCGGCACGGCCGTCAAGTCCGACGACAAGGGCAATTGGCGCAACGACGAGAACAAGCCCTTCACCTCCGACCTCTCGGGTCAGGACTTCTGGACCCTGATCCAGGCCGGTTACGCGCCGCTGGGCATGGTGATGGGAAGCTGTGTGTACCACATCGCCCACCAGGGGGCCCTCAAGGCGATGGGCAATGTCGGCAGGAACGTCGAGATTCCCAAGTTCACCGAGGCCCTCTACGACGCCCGGGAGCTGGCGATGAGCCGGATGCAGGCCGAGGCGGAGCAACTGAAGGCCGAAGGGATCGTCGGCGTGCAGCTCTTGTCGCTGGCGCACCGCTGGGGCGGTCACACGACCGAGTTCTTCGCCATTGGCACCGCCGTCCGGCCGCTGCGTGCCGACCACATCATCGCCAAGCCGCAGATGGTCCTCCCGCTGACCGACCGGTGAGCTCCGAGGTCGTTCCGGGCGCCGGAGGCGCTGACGCCGGTGGCGGGCAGGGCCTCGGCGAGCTTGCGGCAGAGCATGGCGGTGACGCCGCCGTAGTCGACCTCGTGGCGGCGGCCATCCGCGCGGACACCGCCGACCTGGACTCGTACCACCGCGTGTTGTCGGCGACGGTCTCGGACCTCCTGCCGATCGGGATGGTCGAAGTGGACCGCGAACGCACGATGAAGGACCGGATGGCAGGCAGGGAGGGACGGGCGACAGCGATCCGGGTCCGCCTGGGCGAGCGCACCTTGGAGCTGGTGACCCGGCACGGGGGGCTCGTCGCGACCGTCGCCCGCGAGGTGAGGGGCGTGGTCATCTCTCGCCAGGAGATCAGTGTCGCCGAATGGACGCGGCTGCTGGCTCAGTGCCTCGCGCAGCTGGCCGCCGAGAGCGCCGACGCGCGTCTCGCGCTCTCGAAGCTTCTCGGCGGGATCTGAGCCCCACCGCCAAAAAGCCGGCGGCGAGGCGGCCGAGCAGACACAGTGATGCCCGGGCTACTTGCTCGAGGCGTCGATGCGGCGCCTGGTCTGGCGGGCGGCGGCGAGGTCACTCGGCCGGCCCCGACGCTCGAGCGCGGCGATCACGGCCTCGCGATGCGCGACGTCGACGTTGCCGCCGTACTTGAACTTCGCCCGGACCTCTTCGATGACGATGCGAATGGCGCGTATCGTCCCCAGCAGCGCCGCGTGGGCCGTGAGGGGATCGGCGATCTCGACGCCCGGCTGGAGCGCCGCCAGCTGACGGCGGAGTACGCCGGCTACGTCGGCGGGATCGGAGACGATTGTGGCGCGGCCCTCCATCTGGACGGCGGCGTAGTAGGTCGTCGGGACACCGAGCAAGGGGTCCTCGTCCCCGACGGCCTTCCACGAAGAGGGTATGAAGGCCCAGTCACCGGCGACGCTCATGAGAACCCGGGGCTGCTCCTCGATCGCCCCGAGGACCGGGTTCTTGCCCACGAGATGGAGGATCACCTCGTCGCCCTCGAGGACGAACTGCGTCGGAACGACGACAGGGACCTCCCGTCGCCTGCCGGCGGCCACGAGATGGCCGAAGCCCTGACTCGTGACGAACCCGCGCCACTCCTCCTCGCCGAACCCGCTGTCAACTCTTGCGATGTACACGTCTGTTCCTCGCCGGGTCGTCCCTCGCGGTCACAGGTTAGGTGGGGAGCGTCACTCGTGGTCCGAAGCGACGGTCTTACTCCTCACCTTCACCTCTCCCATGATGGGGAACGCCCGGATCAAGATGCGGGGCGAGCCCCTAAGGACCGGGACGTCGCGCACCTTGAAGCTGCGCTGGCCCATGATGGACAGGCCCGTGAGCCCGACGTCGATCCCCTCGGGGACGACGATCTCGATCGATCCCATGATGCTCACCGCCGTTATCACGACCTCGGGACCGTCAATCTCGGCCCGGCGCAGGTCCAGATGGCATTCGCCCATCACCGCGACGGCGGACGTGCGCTCACCGGGCCTCCACCGCCCCTTGGACTCCGACTGCCCCATGACCGCCACGATCCAGTGTCGGGCGCGTCGCCGTGCCTGCTGCGCAAGAGGCTCCGAGGCGACAGGCAGGTCGGCGAGCACGGCGTCGAGGTCGCCCCGGGTGCGGGCCGCAAGGGCGGTCCCGGTTCGTTCCGAGAACTCGTCCAGGGTGAGCCGACCGATCGCGAGGTGATCGCGCAGCATGGCGACAACGTGGTCGCGTTCGGAGTCGCTCACCCGTTCCGCGGCTTCGCCGAAGTGCTGGGGCAGGCCCGGCGATGCCGGTTCCACAGAGTGCTCTTCCGCCATGGCGCCAGTCTCTTCCATTCTTCCCCGGCCCGCCAGAGGCGCTCGCCGGCTCCTCGGCCCGAAGTCAGCTGAGCCGGCCTGAACTAGGGTCGGCATTGCGGGATTCGAGAGAGCGACGAGGAGTGGTCAACGATGAAGGCTCTCGTCAAAGCCAAGCCCGAAGCGGGTTTGAGCTTCGAGGATGTGCCGATACCGGCCATAGGCCGGGCCGACGTCCTCATCAAGGTGCTGCGGACCGGCATTTGTGGGACCGACCTGCACATCTACTCATGGGACCCGTGGGCCCAGGCGAACGTGCCCGTTCCTCTCGTCATCGGCCACGAGTTCGTCGGCCAGATCGTCGAGCTCGGCGTCGATGTGGACGACCTCGAGATAGGCGACCTCGTGAGCGGGGAGGGCCATCTGGTCTGCGGGCGGTGCCGCAACTGCATTGCGGGCCGCCGCGTGCAGTGTGCCCGGACCAAGGGGATCGGGGTCAATCATCCCGGGGCATTCGCGGAGTACATCGCCCTGCCGGCCATGAACGTGTGGCGTCACCTGGCCGGGATAGACTTCGACGTGGCGGCGATCTTCGACCCGTTCGGCAATGCCGTGCACACCGCGCTCAGCTTCCCGGTCCTCGGCGAGGACGTCCTCATCACCGGAGCCGGCCCGATAGGGATCATGGCGGCGATTGTCGCCCGCCACGCCGGCGCCCGCTACATCGTCATCACCGACGTGTCCGACTACCGCCTCGAGCTGGCGCGTTCGGTGGGCCTCACACTCGCGATCGACGTGTCGAAGACACGCATCGCCGACGCGATGGGACAGCTCGGCATGCGGGAGGGATTCGACGTCGGCCTCGAGATGTCCGGCCGCGCCTCGGCGCTGCAGGAAATGCTCGCCAACATGGCCCACGGCGGCAAGATCGCCATGCTGGGCCTGCCGACCGAGCATTTCGGGATCGACTGGTCGCACCTTGTGATGAACATGCTCACGATCAAGGGCATCTATGGCAGGCAGATGTTCGAGACGTGGTACTGGATGTCCGTGCTCGTCCACTCGGGCGTCGACATCTCCCCGGTGATAACGCACAGGTTCGCGGCCACCGACTACGAGGAGGGCTTCGAGGCCATGCGCACCGGGCGTTGCGGCAAGGTCGTGCTCACCTGGTCCGAAACCTGATCGGAGGTCCGCCATGTTCTCCCAAGTCCGAGGCGAGCTCAGTGCCCAGTTGGAGGAGATCCGCTCGCAGGGGCTCTTCAAGTCCGAGCGCGTGATCGTCACGCCGCAACAGGCAAGGGTGGGAGTGTCGGGCGGCGGGGAGGTCCTCAATCTCTGCGCGAACAACTACCTCGGCCTCGCCGATGACCCTCGTGTCGTCGCAGCAGCCAAACAGGCACTCGACCGCTGGGGCTACGGCATGGCGAGCGTGCGTTTCATCTGCGGCACCCAGGAGATCCACAAGGACCTCGAGCGACGGCTCTCCGGCTTTTTAGGGACCGAGGACTCGATCTTGTACTCGTCGTGCTTCGACGCGAACGGGGGTCTGTTCGAGACGCTCTTGGGCAAGGACGACGCCGTCATCTCTGACGAGCTGAACCACGCGTCGATAATCGACGGCATCCGGTTGTGCGCCGCGCAGCGTTACCGCTATCACAACCGGGACATGGCGCACCTGGAGGAGCAGCTGCGTGAGGCCTCCGGCGCGCGGCGCCGGCTGATAGCGACAGACGGTGTGTTCTCGATGGACGGCTACGTGGCGCCCTTGGCGGAGATCTGCGAGCTGGCTGAGCGCCACGGCGCCATGGTTATGGTCGACGACTCGCATGCCGTCGGGTTCATCGGTGCCCACGGGCGAGGCACGCCGGAGCTGCACCAGGTCGCAGACAGGGTCGACATCGTCACGGGCACCCTGGGCAAGGCGCTCGGTGGCGCGAGCGGTGGCTACGTGAGCGGGCGCAGGGAGATCATCGACCTCCTGCGGCAGCGTTCCCGGCCCTACCTGTTCTCCAACTCCGTGGCCCCGGCGATCGCGGCCGCCTCGCTCACCGTGCTCGACCTGTTGGACGAGGGCGACGACCTGCGGGCGAGGCTCAAGGAGAACACGTTGTGGTTCCGCGAGCGGATGGAAGGTCTCGGCTTCGATATCCTCCCGGGCGATCACCCGATCGTCCCCGTGATGCTCGGCGACGCCGCGCTTGCGACCCGAATGGCGGACCTTCTCCTGCAAAGGGGCGTCTACGTCATCGGGTTCAGCTACCCGGTGGTCCCCATCGGCAAGGCCCGCATCCGCGTCCAGGTTTCCGCCGCGCACACGCGTGAGGATCTCGAACGTGCCGCGACGGCCTTCGACCTGGCTCGGGCGGAGCTGAACTGAGAGCTTTGGCAGCTCTTCGATCGATCAGCGGAGGCGCTTGAGGTGCGGGCGGTCGTGCAGCGGGCGGCTTGGGCGCGGGTGAGCGTCGACGGGGAGATCGTCGGATCGCTCGACGGCCCGGGACTCGTGGTGCTTGTCGGAGTCGCCAACAGCGACGGCGAGGCGGAGGCGCTCGCCCTGGCCTCCAAGCTCTGGACGCTGCGGATCATGCGCGACGCTGAGGGGCGCATGAACCGCTCCGTGGCCGACACCGGGGGCGGGCTGCTCGTCATCAGCCAATTCACCCTTTACGCGGACGCCTCCAAAGGCCGGCGCCCCTCCTTTGTCGCCGCCGCCCCGGGCGAGGTCGCCGAGCCGCTCGTAAACCTCGTGGTCGAGCAGCTCCGTGTCCTCGGGGCGCGGGTCGCCACGGGCCGCTTCGGTGCCGACATGCTCGTCGAGCTCGCCAACCAGGGCCCGGTGACCGTGATCCTCGACACCGGGCGATGAGCTCGGCGGTGATCTGAAAGGCTCGGCCATGCGTTATGTGATTCTGGGCGCCGGCGCGATCGGCTCTGTCATCGGAGGGCGCCTGTTCGAGAACGGCCACGACGTCGTCCTCGTGGCGCGGGGCGCCCACCTGGCGGCGCTCGCCGGCGAGGGACTTGAGCTGCGCGATCCCGACCGCAGCGTCAAGCTCCGGATGGCGACGGCCCCGAATCCGGCGGAAGCGGGCCTGCGACGCGGGGACGTGGCCGTGCTCGCTACCAAGACCCAGCACACAGAGGCGCTCCTCATCGAGCTGCAGGCGTGTGCTCCACCGGGCACCCCGGTGGTCTGCGCACAGAACGGCGTGGAGAACGAACGTCTCGCTCTGAGGCGCTTCGGCAACGTGCAGGCAATGTGCGTGTTCATGCCCGCCACGCATCTCGAGCCGGGCGTCGTCGAGGTCCCGTCCTCCCCGCTCACCGGACTGCTCGACATAGGCCGTTACCCCGCAGGCCTGGACGACGTGAGTGAGCAGGTGGCCGCAGATCTGAACGGGAGCCGCTTCGACTCGATCCCCGACAGGAACGTGATGGCCCGCAAGTACCTGAAACTTCTCTCCAACCTGGGCAATGCCCTGCAGGCCGCCTGTGGCACGCGTTCTGACGACTCGGCGGCTGCGGAGCTGGGTCGCCTCGCTCGAGAGGAGGGCTCCCGGTGCCTAGGGGCGGCCGGGATCGAGGTTGCGGACCCCGACCTGGACGCCGAACGCCGCGCAGCTCTCGGAGCTCCGCGACCGGTTGGCGGCCATGACCTCTCCCGCGGTTCCTCCTGGCAGAGCCTGGCCCGCGGGACCGGCAACATCGAAGCCGACTGGTTGAACGGTGAGATCGTGCTCCTGGGTCGACTGCACGGGGTCGCGACGCCGGTCAATGAGCTGCTCCGATCGTCGGCGAACCGGATGGCCAGGGAACGGATTCCCCCAGGATCGATCGAGGCCGGGGACCTGCTCGGTCAGCTCTGAGCGGCCGCGACAAGCCCGCAGAGCTCCGAGGTCCGCTCGGCCGGGGTCACCCGCTCGACGACGATGTTGTCGCTTGCGACCCAGGTTGCGGCTTCGGCCAGTGTCGAGGCGACATGGACGGCCGCGTCCCTTCCTTCGAGAGAGACGTGCTTGGCGACGAGGGTGTTGCCGCGGCGGGCAGGGTCAACGAGGCCGACGAGCCGGTCGCCGCCGAGGACCGGCATCGAGAAGTAACCGTGGACCCGCTTGGCCCTTGGTACATAAGCCTCCAACCGATGGCGGAAGCCGAAGAGCCGTTCGGTCCGCTCCCGGTACCAGGTGAGGCAGTCGAACGGGGAGACGAGAACAGCGCGGCCTTTCATCCGCCGCCCGAGTGCCCCGAGCGCCGCCTCCGAAGTGAAGGCCGGCTGAGCCCATCCTTCGACTTTGACCGCGAGCAGGGCAGTCCTGGCGAGCGCCCGTTCCGCCTGCGGTCGCGTGAGGCCGTGGTAGGCGGCGATGTCGCCCGCTGTCGCGACTCCCAGGGCGCCGGCCGCCGCCTCGACGAGGCGCACATGGCAGTCCTCGTCGCTGAGCTCGATCCCGTACAGCTCGGCGGGGACGGCTCGTTCGGCAAGGTCGTAGACGCGCTGGAAGCCCTTGCGCCGACGGCAGGCCAGCTCACCGATGTCGAGCAGCCACTCCGCGGCGATCTTGGTCTCCGTCCAGTCCCACCAAGGGCCGCCCCTCTTTGCCCCACCGAGCTCCCGGGCCGAGAGTGGGCCCTCGGACCGGAGGCGGTCGCGGACGTACGAGCAGCTCTTGTCCGCGTCCTCGAGGCGGTGCCAGCGGTGGCCCCGTGCGATGAGCGCCCGCCGGCGAAAGCCGTAAGCGGGCCAGTCCTCGAGAGGAAGGATGCACGCCGCGTGCGACCAGTACTCGAAGGTGGCACTTGCGGGTCCCCAGTACTCCTCGTCGATCCGGGCCCGTGCGAGCGACCCGAGGCGGGCGAAGGTGACCAGCTCGTGGGACCGGGCGAGCACCGAGATCGTGTCGAGCTGCACGGCCCGGAGGCGACCGAGCATGGTCGCCGGCCCTCCGCGGATGCGCGGCCCGAGGAGCGACTGGGCGGCGAGGGCGACCCTCCGCGCCTCGCGGGCGCTCAGGGAGATCGCCGGTTCGGGCATGGGTCCTCTTCTGGCAGCCGCGTCAGGCAAGCTCAGGGCCCCGCGAGACCGGGCTGTGCTCGTCGCGCAAGTGGGCCTCGAGCTCCTCGCGCGTGCAGCCGATCTCGGGCGAAGGGGCCGAGCTCACGACAAGCCGGGCCTCCACCCGCTCGGTCGCTGCAGCATTTGGCAGATCGTAACGTGCCAGGCTTCTTCTAATGGAAGAAGTGCCCTACGAGGTCCCGAGGATCCCGGCATCGGCCGGCGCGCTCATCTTCGACGAGGCCGGCCGCCTGCTCATCTTGAAACCGACCTACAAGGCGGGTTGGACGATCCCCGGCGGGCAGGTGGAAGCCGGCGGAGAGACACCATGGGAAGCCTGCCGGCGCGAAGCCCGTGAGGAGAGCGGGGTCGAGATCGATACCGGGCGGCTCGCGTGCGTCGACTTCCTGCGGCCACGGGAGGCACGACAGGGAGGCATGCGATTCCTGTTCGACTGCGGCGTGCTCGCGGCCGAGAAGTTGAGTCACCTGAACGTGCAGTCCGGGGAGATCGCGGAGGCCGGTTTCATGCCGGTGGACGAGGCGCTAGAGCTCCTGAGCGGGCCGCTTCGTCGGCGGGTCCGCGCCGCCTTGAGCGCCCGCAAGTGCCAGTACCTGGAGGACGGGAAACCGGTCAGCGGTGTGAGCGATTGATCGAGGAGCCCCGAACCGTTGACGTGCGCGCCGCCTTCGAGGCGGCGATCGAGCGCGAACTGGGCGACCTCCGCCAAAAAGACCTGCTCGGTCCGGCCTCTGTGCTGTCGGAGCGTTACCGGTTCAAGGAGGCGGAAGACCGACACGGTTTCGCTCCTGGGCAACTGCAGGCCTACCTGGCCACGCGGGCTCCCGCCACGTTCGCGGCGAGCTGCACGGTGCTGTCCGAGCTCCGCTCGCTCAGGCCCGGCTGGGTACCGAGGACCGTGCTGGACTTGGGGGCCGGCCCGGGAATAGCCACTTGGGCCGCGGCGACGGTGTTCCCGTCGCTCGAGCACGCCGAACTTGTCGAGCGCGAGCCGGACATGGCTGCGCTCGGCGCCCGGCTCGCCAAGGCCGGCGCGCCATTGCTGTTGGCCAATGCCGCCTGGACCATCGCCGACGTGTCTCAACTGACGGCTCAGAAGACCGATCTCGTTGTCGGCGCGTACGTTCTCGGGGAGCTGCGGGCCGAACAGGATCCACCAGCTCTCGAGCGATGGTGGAGCGCGACGCGCGGCGCGCTGGTCCTCGTCGAGCCCGGCACACCGGCCGGCTTCGAACGGCTCCGGGCCGCCAGGCGCGTGCTCGTCTCATGGGGAGCTCATGTGACCGCCCCGTGCCCGCACGACAACCTCTGCCCGATGGAAGGTTCCGACTGGTGTCACTTCGCCGTGCGCCTAAAGCGGTCGAGCCTGCACCGCGAGCTGAAGGGGGGAAAGCTCGGATACGAGGACGAGAAGTACTCCTATCTGGCGGTGTCGGCGAGCCGGCCCTGCCAGCCCGTAGCCCGGTTGGTGCGCTCGCCGCGGCCGCACAAAGGTCACGTGCGCCTGTGGCTCTGCGAAGCGGGCGGCCTCACAGAGAGCGTGATCAGCCGGCGCGACGGTGAGATCTACAAGCGCGCCCGTCGGGCCCGCTGGGGCGAACGCCTCGACTGAACCACCCTATATAATGCTTGCTGGCAAGCAAATAGATGGGGTGGTGCAAGTTTGGTCGCGCAGGACGCCGAAGGCGCAGGAGCCGAAATGAGCGCGGCGCGACTGCGGATCGCGGTCGCGAGGCTTTCACGCCGGCTGCGGCCCACGGAGGCCGCCGGTTCGCTCACAGCCACTGAGGTGGATGTTCTCGTGGCTGCCGAACGGCGCGGGCCGATCCGCTTGTCGGATCTGGCGAGCTTCGCCGGGCTGAATCCGACGATGCTGTCGCGCCTGATCCCCAAGTTGGAGACAGCCGGGCTCGTCCGACGGCTCGGCGCCGAAGGGGACCGCCGCGTCTGTCGTGTGGAAGCGACCGCGAAAGGGCACCGCCTGCTCGAGCGGATCCGCTCCGAGCGCAACGACGCGCTGTCCAAGCGGCTCGCGGAGCTCAGTGCCGAAGAACGCGCGACTGTGCTCGCAGCCCTCCCGGTTCTGGAGGACCTGGCGGAGCGGCTTCTCCCGCCTGAGACGGGGCGCGCGAGCGCCGACAGCCGATGAGCCGGCCGTTCGCGATCGGCCGGCGCACCTTCTCGGCGTTGTCGGTATCCAACTACAGGCGGTTCTTCTTCGGCCAGTCGGTCTCGCTCGTGGGGACCTGGATGCAAACGGTGGCCCAGTCGTGGCTCGTCTACACACTGACGCACTCCGCCACGGCGCTCGGGTTCGTGGTCGCGTTGCAGACACTGCCGGTGCTCATCCTCGGGGCCTATGGCGGCGTCATCGCCGACCGTGTCGACAAGCGCCGGCTGATGATCGTGCTGCAGTCGCTCATGGGTCTGCAGGCTCTCGTCCTCGGCCTGCTCGCCGTCACACATGTGGTCCGCTTCTGGGAGCTGTGCGTCCTCGCTGTCGTGCTCGGCCTCAACAACACCTTCGAGAACCCGGCTCGCCAGTCGTTCGTGCTCGAGATGGTGGGCCCCGCCGAGCTTCGCAACGCGGTGAGCCTCAACTCCACGATGGTGAACGTGGCGCGAGCGATCGGCCCCGCCATTGCCGGCCTGCTCATCGCCGGCGTCGGCGAGGGTGTCTGCTTCCTGATCAATGCCGTGAGCTTTGGCGCGGTCGTCTACTCGCTCGTGTCCATGGACACGAGCGCGCTGAGCCCGACCGAGCCGACGGGCCGCGCCAAGGGCCAGCTGCGCGAGGGATTCCGGTACGTCAAAGGAGAGCCGCGACTCGGTGTCCCCCTCCTCATGATGGTGATCGTCGGGATGCTCGCCTACGAGTTCCAGGTGACCCTGCCGGTGGTCGCCAGGCAGACCTTCCACGGGGGCTCCGCGACCTACGGCTTCCTAACGGCCGCCATGGGTATCGGTGCGGTGCTCGGTGGTCTCGTGACGGCGGCTCGCGGTCGCACCGGGCTCCGGCACTTCACGTTGGCCGGCACGGCATTCGGGATCGCCATTGGCCTGGCTGCTCTGGCGCCGGTGCTGGGCGCCGAGCTCGTTGCGCTGGGGGCGGTCGGGTGGGCGAGCGTGACGTTCATCGCGACGGGGAACACGACGCTGCAACTGCAGGCCGAGCCGACGATGCGGGGACGCGTGATGTCGTTGTGGGCGGTCGCGTTCATGGGGACGACACCTGTCGGAGGCCCTCTCATCGGCTGGGTCGTCGCCATGGCAAGCGCGCGGGTCGGTCTCGGCGTGGGCGCAGCCGCCTGTGTTGTGGCAGCGGGCATCGGGCTGATCGCCATGGCCAAGCTCGGGCTTGTGCACGGGCCGGGCCGAGGTGGTCACGAGGTCCCGGATCGCGAGGGGCCGGTTGCCGGGGCGCCTTTGGGACTTCTCGCCGATCCGGACTGAGGCCCGGCCCGGGGATCGTGGCGCGGGCGGCGCGTGGGGAGCAGGATGAGGGAATGGCTGATAACGACAAGTACGACAAGGCCCTTCTCCGGCTCCAGACCGAGTTGGTGAGCATGCAGCAGTGGGTCCGCGAAGAAGGCAAGCGCGTGGTCATCGTCGTGGAGGGCCGCGACGCCGCGGGAAAGGGCGGGGTGATCAAGAGGATCACCGAGCACCTGAATCCTCGCTGGTGCCGCATCGCGGCGCTTCCCGCGCCGAGCGACCGCGAGAAGACCGAGTGGTACTTCCAGCGCTATATCGCCCACCTCCCCGCCGGGGGCGAGATCGTGCTGTTCGACCGCAGCTGGTACAACCGGGCCGGGGTCGAGCGGGTCATGGGGTTTTGCACCGAGGAGGAGTACCATCGCTTTTTCCGCCAGTGCCCCGCGTTCGAGCGGATGCTCATCGACGACGGCATCATCCTGGTCAAGTACTGGTTCTCCGTGAGCGACGAGGAGCAGGAACGAAGGTTCAAGGACCGCCTCAACGATCCCCTCAAGCGGTGGAAGCTGAGCGACATGGACCTGGAGGGCCGCAGGCGTTGGGTGCAGTACTCAAAGGCGAAAGACGAGATGTTCGCCCACTGCGACCTGCCGGACTCGCCGTGGTACGAGGTCGAGGCCGACGACAAGAAACGGGCGCGGCTCAACTGCATCGCCCATCTCTTGTCGATGATCCCCTACGAGGAGCGCAGGCTGCCCAAGCCCAAGCTGGCCACGCGGGCGCCGGTGGGCAACTACCAGCGGCCGCCCCGGGACCGGTACCGCTACGTGCCCGACTACGCGGCGACGATCACCTGACCAATCAGCCGGCGAGGCTACCTATAGTGGCTCCATGCCACGCGAAGGAGAGTACGAACCGAGCCCGCAGGCTTGGGTCAGGGATCAGGTAGCCGAGTACGAGAGCTCGGGAGGCCAGCGGGCGAACACCCTTCGCGACACAGGGTGGCCCATCATCATCGTCACCACCCGAGGCAACAAGAGCGGGAAGATCCGCAAGTTCGGGCTCATGAGAGTCGAACACGACGGGGAGTACGCCTTGGTCGCCTCGAAGGGAGGAGCCCCGACTCACCCCGTCTGGTACTACAACCTGATCGCTGACCCGGAGGCTGTGACGATCCAGGACGGGCCGGAGCCCTTCGACGTGGTCGTCCGGCAGGTGAGCGGTGACGAGAGAGCGACGTGGTGGGAGCGCGCAGTCGCCGCCTATCCGCCCTATGCCGAGTACCAGACCAAGACGGACCGGAAGATCCCCGTCCTAGTCGCCACGCGCAAGCGCCACTAGGCCGACCTCGCGGGAACCGAGATCACCGAGGACCGCCGCCCGCGTCGAGCGGGGGCGATCCTCGGTGGTGAAAGCTGTCGAAGGCTCCGGTCGTGCTTCGCGCAGTGGGCCTAGCCTCGGCGGTTGCCGTGGCCGGTCACCAAGGCGATCGGGGGCAGGATGGTCACCGCGGTCGCTGCCAGCACACCGGAGGAGAGGGTGCCGACCGCCTCGACGTGGCCACCGACGCAGACGTTGACGAAGCTCGCCGACGCGGGCGTCGCGAGAGCGGCGTCCGTGAAGGTCGTTCCCGTGGTCACGTCAACTGTCGTGAGAAGTCGCGCGGAAATGGCGGCCACGGGTAGGGGCACGATACCTATGGGTGCGATGCCGGCCACCGTGAAGCTGCCCGCCACGTCAGCGGTGCCACAGGAGCCCACGGTTGTGACCGGGGCGCCCCCCGCTGTCACGGACGTGACGATCCCTTCGACCTGGCCCGGCACGATCGTCACCAGGGTCGCTGCCAATACATCACCGGTCGAGAGCGTGCCGAGAGCGGTGACCTGGTCACCGACGCAGACGTTGAGGAAGCTCGCCGACGTAGGTGTGGCGAGAGCGGCGTCTGTGAAGGCCGTCGTCGCGGTGACGCCAACTGTCGTGAGACGCCGCAGGGCGGCGGTGGCCATCGGAAGGGCCCGGAAGCCGCCCACCGTGAAGCTGCCCGTTGAGCCGTTGGTGCCACAGGAACCTGTGGTTGTGCTCGCGGTGCCGCCATCCACCGTCACGGACGTGACGGTCCCTTGCGCCTGGGCCGGCACGATCGTCACCAGGGTCGCTGCCAGCGCACCGGAAGAGAGGGTGCCGAGAGCGGTGACCTGGCTACCGACGCAGACGTAGCCGAAGGTCGCCGACGTGGGTGTCTTGAGAGCGGCGTCCGAGAAGGTCGTTCCCGATGTGACGTCGACCGCCGTGACGAACCGCGGGGCGGCGGCGGTCACCGGAAGGGCCCAGAAGCCGCCCAGTGTGAAGCTGCCTGCGGAGAGCGCGGTGCCACAGGAGCCTGGGGTCGTGCTTGGGGTGCCGCCGTCCACCGTCACGGACGTGACGGTCCCTTGCGCCTGGGCAGGCACGATCGTCACCAAGGTCGCTGCCAGCGCAGTGGAGGAGAGGGTGCCGAGAGCGGTGACCTGGCTGCCGACACAGACCTCGGTGAAGGTCGCCGACGTGAGAGCAGCGTCCGTGAAGGTCGTCCCCGTCGTGACGCCTACGGTCACGACGTCATGGTGCCTGGCAGCCAGCGTGAAGTAGCCCGGGAGGGTTGTGCCGCAGGTGCTCGGGGTCGCAACGCCATTCACGGACGTGACGGTCCCTTGGGCCTCGGCCGGCACGATCGTCACCGCGGACGCTGCCAGCGCTCCCGACGAAAGGGTGCCGAGAACATCGACTTGGCTGCCGACACAGACGTCAGCGAAGGTCGCCGATGTGAGAGCCGCATCCGAGAAGGTTGTCGAGCTGACGTCGACGGTCACGATGTCATGGTGCCTGACCGCCAGCGTAAAGCTGCCCGGGGAGCCCCCGGTGCCACACGAGCCTGGGGCTGTGCTCGCGTTGCCGTTCCCCACCGTCACGGACGTGACGGTCCCTTGGGCCTGGGCCGGCACGATCGTCACCGCGGTCGCGGCGAGTGCCCCGGAGGAGAGGGTGCCGAGGACCTTGACCTGGTCGCCGACGCAGACGTTGGCATATGTCGCCGACGTCGGTGGGGTGAGCGCTGCATCCGTGTAGGTCGTCGTCGCGGCGAGGTTCACGGTTACGATGCCCTGGCGAATGTGACCGACCATGGTGAAGGTGCCCGTGTCCGAGCCGACGCACGCGCCCAGGCTGGCGTCGCTGCCGTTGACGGAGGTGACCACCTCCTGGACGCCGCCGCCGGGTTGGTGCGGAGGAACGGCCCGGCTCGCGGATGCGGCGCCGGCGGCGACCACAGATCCTGCAAGAATCACGACCAGTGCTGCGGGCAGAATTGCCCCGAGACGCAGTCTTCTTGGCTTGCTCAACATATGCGGCCTCCTTTTCGGGAGCGCGCAAAAAACGCCCTCGCTGAGTTCAGTTTATCGGTGCATAGGGCGGATGGGTTTAGCGCGACCTCCGGCGTTGGTCCCGAGCCCCGGTGTTCGGGTTCGGGGCACGGGGTCGGCGGCGCCCGACTGTAGGCGGAGCAAGTCGACGGGTGTGGGTCGAACTAAGGTCAACCCAGGACCGCCTGGCGCGGCCCGCGATCGACGAAGCTTACGGAGGCTGGGCCGGACATGCCGACAATCCAAGCCCGCGGGCTGACGAAGCGTTTTGGCGCGGACGTCGTAGCTGTCGACCACCTGGATTTCGACGCCATCCCGGGTGGGGTCACCGGTTTTCTCGGGCCCAACGGTGCCGGTAAGACCACCACGCTTCGGATGCTGCTCGGGCTCGTGACCCCGACATCGGGCTCGGTGCTCATAGACGGGCATCGCTATCGCGACCTGCCCAACCCCACCAAGCGGGTGGGCGCGGTGCTCGAGGCGTCGGGATTTCACCCGGCCCGGACGGCACGCAACCACCTGAAGCTGATCGCAGAGGTGGCCGGACTTCCCTTCAGCCGGGTGGACGAGTGCCTGGACCTCGTGGGCCTGTCCGAAGTCAGGGACCGGGCCGTTGGTGGGTTCTCGTTGGGCATGCGCCAGCGCCTCGAGCTCGCCCGCGCCATGTTGGGCAAGCCCGACATCCTCGTTCTCGACGAACCGGCCAATGGCCTCGACCCCCAGGGCATCGCCTGGTTGAGGGATTTCCTCAGGCTCTACGCCTCCGAGGGGGCGAGCGAAGCCGGTGGCGGACGCATCGTGATCGTGTCGTCGCACCTGCTGTCCGAGGCGCAGTTGATCGTGGACGACGTCATCGTTCTCACGGCCGGCAGGCTCGCGGCTCAGGGGAGACTGCAGGACCTGCTCGCCGGGTCCAAGCGATCCGTGAAGGTGCGCACGCCTGACGCTGGCCGCCTTGTTCAAGCCCTGCACGACGCCAAGCTGCCCGCGGTGGAGCGCGACGGCTATGTCGTGTGCGAGGGCGGCACACCGGAGACGGTGGGCCCGATAATGGTCGAGAACCGCATCGAGGTGTACGAGATGGGCTCGTCCACCGAGTCGCTCGAATCGCTCTTCTTCGCGTTGACAGGCGGCGAGAGCATGCAGCTCGGGCAGGCGGGGACCCAGGTTGGCGACTACCGGCGATTCGGCGACGGCCTGCCGCCTGCGCCTGCCCCGTCCGCCTCGGCCGGGCCCGTCGGAGGTAAGTGATGCCGAGGTTGCTCAACGCCGAGCTCCGCAAACTCTGGACGATCTGGTCGACCTATGTGATCTTCGCAATCCTGGTGGTGATCGACCTCGCGTTCGGTTTCGGGCTCGCCTTGGCCCCCGGCGGCCGGCACGGGGGCACAGCTGGCATAGTCCCCCACGGCTCTTCCCAGTGGTTCGTCAACGTGTTCTCGGTGCTCGACGTCTCGCGCTTGCTCGGACTGGTTCTCGGGGTTCTCATCATCACCGGTGAGTACCGGCACAAGACCGTGACGCCGACCTTCCTCGCTGAACCGCGCCGGGGCCGTGTCGTCATGGCGAAGTCCGGGATCGGGTTCGGGGCCGGTGTTCTCTTGGGTGCGCTCACCATGCTGACCGGGCTCATCCTCGGCTTGGTTCTCGTCAGCCTGAAAGTGCACTCCTGCCTGACCCTGGGCGGTGTGGCGCAGGGGATGTCGCAGGCCATGTGTAGCGCCCAGCACGGGGTCTATTACGCTGCGACGACCCACAACATGTGGCACGAGTGGTCGAGGATCGCGCCCGGGGTCGTGCTCGGGACCGGCCTGTTCGCCATCTACGGGCTCGGGCTCGGGGCGCTGTTGAAGAGCCAGATCGTCGCCATCGTCGTGGGCCTGGTCTTCACCCTGGTGGTCGAGTCGATCATCGGAGCTATATGGCCGAGCATCGGCGAGTACCTTCCGGGCCAGGCGGCCACGGCGCTCGAGGATGCCGCCCGGACGAATTTCGGCGGCGGCACCACCCAGCTCCTGCCTTGGTGGGGCGGTGCCATCATGCTCCTGATCTACGGCATCGCGCTGGCTTTCCTGGGCACGTTCACGACGTTGCGCTCCGACATCACCTGAGGTCCTGGCCATGACCGTGAGAATCCGTGAGGGCATGCTCGCGGTACCTGACGGCCGCGTCTGGTACCGCAGCGTCGGCGAGGGCGGCGCGCCTCTGTTGTGCCTTCACGGCGACCCGGGGATGACGCACAACTAGATCGACCGGCTCGAGGACCTGGGGGACCGCCGCCAGGTGATCTTCTACGACCAGCTCCGCTGTGGCCGTTCCGACCAGCCCGACGACACTTCGCTTTGGACGGTGGAGCACTTCGTTCGTGAGCTGGAGGCGGTGCGCAGCGCGCTCGAGCTCGACCATTTCCACGTCCTCGGCAGCTCGTGGGGCGGCATGCTGGCCCTGCAGTACACCCTCGACTACCGGCCGGCGTCGGTGGCCAGCCTGCTCATGGCCGGCAGCCCGGCGAGCATGCCGCGCTGGGTGGAGGGCTGCCAGGAGCTGTTGGCGGAGCTGCCCGCCGAGGTTCGTGAGGCGATCGAACGTCACGGGGCGCAAGGCTTCACCTCGTGCCCGGAGTACGTGGCGGCTGTGAGCGTCTTTTAACGCAAGCACCTGTGCCGTCTGCAGCCGTGGCCGGACGGCCTGGAGCGCACGTTCGCCGAATTGAGCGCGGTGGTCTACGAAACTATGAACGGGCCGAGCGAGTTCACCGTCACGGGCCGGTTCCGCGACTGGGATGTGTTCGACCGGCTGAAGGAGATCAAGGTGCCCACGCTCGTGATGGGCGGGAGCCACGACGAGATCCGCGTCGATCAGCTCACCGACATTCACAAGGGCATCGCCTCATCTGAGTTGATGATCTTCGAGAGCAGCGGCCATACGCCGTTCCATGACGAGCGCGAGCTGTTCATGCGCACGGTGAACGACTTCCTCGACCGGGTGGAGCACCGGGCACCCTGAGGACGCCGGGCCCGGGGAGGCTGCGCTCTAGCGGCGGCGGCCCACGACCCAGGCCGTCGTGCCGGCACCGGCGGCGGTCCAGGCCGCAAGGACCACGAACGAGGTGGCCACGTGAGCCACGATGCCAAAGGTGAGGCCGGCCCGGATGACCCCGGCCATGTTGTAGAAGGGCAAGAAGTAGTGGACCGAGGCGAGCCAGGCGGGGAGTTGTGATGCCGGATAGACGATGGGGGAGAACAGGAGCACGACGAACATCAGGGCATTGGTGATGACGTTGGTCACCATCGGGTTCGCGATGGCAAGTGCCAAGCCGTAACCGACCGTGATCGCCATCAGCGCGCAGAGGAGGATCGCCGGGGCGAGCAGCGGTGAGAGCGCGAGGTGGACGTGGTAGCGCCATGCCGCCACGAGGAGGGCGAGCACCGAGCCCGGGAGGGCGAAGAGCGTGAAGAGTGTGAAGGTGGAGGCGGCCTGGGCGCTGCGCGGTGAGGGCAAAGACCAGATGTAGTCGAATGTCCCTTCCAGCTTCTGCTGGGCTACGGTGCCCGGGAGCATCACGAAACCGACCGGTATTAGCGCCAGGGTCGGTGCTCCCGTCGTGATGTACAGGGCCCTGATGGCTGTGACGTGCGGGTAGAAGAAACCGTACAAGAGGGCCATGCCGGCCCCCATGAGGGTCTGGATGACGATCATCATCGGTACCCACTGGCGCACGCGGCCGTAGTCGAAGCGCATCATCGTGGCCAGGCTGGCAAACCAGTAGCCGATGCCGGACCGCAGCTCGGATTGCGGGACGTGCCCCTGGTGGGCCTCGACGCCGCCGGCGGTCATGGTCGGCGACCGAGCGCCCGGCCGGCAAGAGCCGCACAGACGATCGCCCACACGCAGAGCACGGCATACGCGGACAGCACCGCCGCGTGGGCGCCCGGTGTGAGAGCTGCCCGCGTGACCACGGCCATGTGACGGAAGGGGAGCCACCAGTTGACCGCGCCGAGCCAGCGTGGCATCTGGGAGAGGGGGTAGAGCACGGGGGCGAAACCGAAGACAACGAAGACCAGGAGCTGGGTGATCATCCGCGTTGCCATGGGGCTCGATATGGCGTGCCCGAGCGCGTAGCCGAGCATCGTGCCGGCGAACGAGGTGAGAAGCACGGCCGGGACGATCATCGGCGAGACGTGCAGGGGGAGGTCGTAGCGCAGCTGCGCCACGACAAGGGCGACGACCATCGCCGGCACGCCGCCCAGGAGGCAGACCGTGTACCAGGCCGCCGCGACCACCGAGCGGCTGACCGGCATCGAGCGCAGGTACTCGTAACTGCCGTTGGACCTCTGGTCGGCCACGCCCTGCGGC
Source organism: uncultured Acidimicrobiaceae bacterium (assembly GCA_963719125.1). Taxonomy (GTDB): domain Bacteria; phylum Actinomycetota; class Acidimicrobiia; order Acidimicrobiales; family Bog-793; genus Fen-455. Next base: position 97,721 of record CAVRAT010000010.1, on the reverse strand, counting down.
CCGAGGATCATCCCGACCGTCAGCAGGTTGATGACGGGCACGCCTGTCGACACGAACAGCGCAGCGGTCGTCGGGATGTGGGCGAAGAACAGGGAAATCCCGAGCACGAAGCCCACGCCCGCCAGCAGCTGCACGATCGTGAGCGTCACGAGCCATATGCGCAGGCTCGCCAGGTGCCAGCGGACCATGACGATGTAGGCGTGCAACCAGTGCCCCGGCCCGCGCTCGACGGTGCCGTGCGGTACGAGGATCGCGGCCGGGGCCTCAGTCACCTTCGTCGTCCTCGTCGTTGGACATGTGAGAGGTGAGCCTTATGTACGCGTCCTCCAGGGTCATCGCGGCCAGCGCGTACTCCTCGGCGACGCCGGCGGCGGTCATCTCCGCCGCCCATGCGATGGCGATGGCGGCGTCGGCTTCGGCGATCGTGGTGACGAGATTGTTCCCGACGCGCACAGGCGGGCCTGCCCATAAAGGCAGTTCGGGCGTAGCCGTTCCCGGCGTGAGCATCAGCTGCAGGCGGAGCTGCGAACGGCTGCCCGCCTTCAGGGACGACGGCGTTCCCTCGGCGACGAGCCGTCCCTTGTGGATCACTGCCAGGCGGTCGACCGACTTCTCGGCCTCGAGGACGTTGTGGGTCACAAGCAGGACGGCGCACCCGTGCGCGCCGAGGGCGCGGATCTCCTCCCACAACAGGCGCCGACGCAGAGGATCGACGTCGTTCGTGGGCTCGTCGAGGATCACCACGCGCCCGGGGCGGACGACGGCCATGCAGAAGCCGACGAGTCGCCTCACGCCGCCGGACAAGCTGTGGCCGAGGGCGTTCCTCCACTCGCCGAGATCGAGGGCGTCGATGAGCGAAGCCGTACGGGCACCGATGTCCTTGGAGCTCCCGCCGCGGATGCGCCCGGCGAGCTCGATCGCTTCGGTGACGTGGAACGACTCGATCGGCATCTGCACCTGCGGCAGGTAGGAGCACAGCTGGCGGGCTGCGTCCGGGTCGGCGACGAGGTCGAAGCGACCGAGCGTGATGCGACCGGAGGTCGGCCTCAAAAGGCCGATGGTCTGCTTGACAAGCGTGGACTTGCCCGCCCCGTTCGGCCCGAGCAGTCCGTAGACCTCGCCCGGCTCGACGCTGAGCGTGATGGCGTCGTTGGCGACAACCGCGCCAAAGCGCTTCGTGAGATCCTCGACGCGGAACGTCCAGTCCGTTTGTGAGGCGAACGGTGCGGGCGGTTCGCCCGGCGGATGCGAGGTCATCGCCAATCGTCGATCACGTAGCAGTCGCGTCTGTCGTAGGCGGGCTCGTTCGGGCGGTGCATGGCGACTCCTTGGAATTCGGTCCGGAACCCGTTCTCCCTGAGCGCGGCGTAAGCCCGCTCACGGCCGAAGTTCACCCCGGCGGAGAGAGTCGAGGCACCCGCTTTCGCGGCGAGGTCGCGGCACGCGTCGATGAGCCGGCCGAAGCTGTGGGCCGCCTTGGGACCGGGCCTTGCCGCCCCGAACTTCACGTAACACGTGCCGCTCCCGGCCTCGGTCCCGGGACCGATGTGGCAGATGGCCACGGCCGCAAGCCCGGCGGCGTCGTGGACCAGCACCGTCTCACCGAGCTTTTGGTCCAACACGGCGTCGAGCTCGCGGGTGACCTCGAGGCCCTCGAAGACGGCGGAGGTGAGCTCGCGAACCTCACCGGTCGCACCGGCGCGGTCGGACGGGGCGAGCTCAGAGAACCTGGCGTACGAGCAAGCCCGCGCCGGGGCGAGCACCGGCGCCGCCATCGAGGCGATCAGGTATCTCGGCCAGAACCCGAAGCCCTGGTAGAGGCCGACGTGTTTCGGGCTCTCGGCGAAGGTCAACAGCCCCACGTGCCGGGTGCCCCACGCGTCGAACAGGCCCATCGTCGGCTCCATGAGCCGCCGGGCCACGCCGCGGTCCCAGTGGTCGGGCCGCACCGTCAAGGGCCCGAAGAACCCGACGCTGCCCCAGTTCGTGAGGAAGTTCGAGCCGACCAGGTCGCCGTCCAGCTCGGCCCCCAAGGCGGCCGTGGGGTCCGCCCGCCAGCGTGTGCGCACGAAGTCGACGTCGCCGAAGAACTTCTCCGGCTCCGGGTCTTTGAGGAAGGTCCCGAACGCGGTACGGAAGATCCGGTCGGCCCGGTCGAGGTCACGCTCCCTAAGGGGCCGGACGACCAGGTCGCCGCTGCCCGTGGCGCTTTTCTTTGTGGGGTTCATTGCGGGACTCCCGCGTGCTCCGCCTCAATCCAGTCCGGGGACGGGGCGCTGGTCGGGTGTCGTCCACGAATGCAGCGTCTTCAGGTAGTTGGCGCGTTCGAAGGCACTCGCGTCGACCGAGGTCGCCTGAGAGACCGAGCCCCGAAGCTGGGCCACAGAGGTGTACTCGTGCTCGGCGAGCCACGAACGCAGCTCGGACTCGACGACTCTGACATGGCCCGGGCCGGCGTGGAGGATGGCCGAGGTCATCATGGCCACGTCGGCGCCCACCGCGAGAATCTTCACGACATCGGACCCGGTGTGGACCCCGGAGGTCGCGGCCAGGGAGACTCCCGCTCCGAGCTGGGGTCGCAAGATGGCGATCCAACGCAGGGGAAGGCGCATCTCCCAGGTCCGGGACAGCTCCACCTTCGAGACGACGTCCATCGTCTCGAGGTCCAGATCGGGCTGATAGAAGCGGTTGAACAGCACGAGCCCCGAGGCGCCGGCAGCCACGACCCGGGCGGCAAAGGCGGCCATGGCTGAGTAATAAGGGGACAGCTTCACGGCGACCGGCACCGACACGCTGGCGCACACCTGGGTCACAAGCGCAAGGTCCGCATCCTCCACCTGCGCCGCGGTCAGGTGCGGGTCGGTGGGGACTCGGTACACGTTCAGCTCGAGGGCATCCGCGCCGGCCTCGGCGAGGATCTTGGCGTAACGCACCCAACCACCGCTGGACGAAGCGTTCAGACTGGCGATGACAGGCACGTCGACGGCCTTCTTGGTCTTCTCGAGCAGCTCGAGGTAGCTGTCGGACGCGCTGGTGAAATTCGTGACGGCGGGGAAGTAGTCGAGTGCCTCGGCAAAGTGCTCGCTCCCGGCTTCGAGGGCAAACGACAGCCCGACCTCCTCGGCGACGATCTCCTCCTCGAACAGCGACGGCAGGACGAGCGCGCCGACCCCCGCGTCGGCGAGCGCCCTGGCACCTTCGACGTCACGAGTGAGCGGTCCTGCCGAGGCGACGATCGGCGACGACAACCGAAGGCCCAGATAGGTGGTCCTCAGGTCCACTGAGCCTGATCCGGCCATCACTCGACCTCCTCGTCGTCGCTGTTCTCGGGAGCGGGGCCCGGTTGCGGTTCCACGTCGGACGCGACCCCGGGAACGGTGCGCTGCACAGAGGCGAGCTGCTCGTAGTACCGCCACCTCTCGGTCACGTCGGCCTGTGCCAGGGCGGCCAGGCGAGCCGCTTGGCGGGGGTAGGTCCGGGCCAAGGTGGCATATCGGGCCTCCGTGGCGGCGAACTCCGCGAGCGGGATAGACGGCGGCTTTGAGTCGAGCCGGAAGGGCTGTCCCTCTTCGGCCTGCGAGGGGTGGAACCGGTACAAGGGCCAGTAGCCGGACCGTACGGCGTCCTTCTGGTGGGTCATCGACTTCTCCATGTCGATCCCATGGGCGATGCACGTCGAGTAGGCGATCACAAGCGAGGGGCCGGGGTAAGCGTCGGCGTCGAGCAGGGCCTTGGTCGCCTGAACCTCGTTGGCCCCCATCGCGATCTGGGCTACGTACACGTTGCCGTAGGAGCGAGCCACCGCCCCGAGGTCCTTCTTTGCCGACTCCTTTCCCGCGGCCGCGAACTTGGCCATCGCGCCTCGTTGCGTGGCCTTTGAAGCCTGGCCACCGGTGTTCGAATAGACCTCGGTGTCGAGCACGAGGATGTTGACGTCGCGTCCGGAGGAAAGGACATGGTCCAGTCCACCGAAGCCGATGTCATAGGCCCAGCCGTCACCGCCGATGATCCATACGCTCTTGCGCACGAGAGCACTGGTAAGTGCGAGGAGATGGCGTGCGAGCAAGGCCACGGCCGCGCCGGGGGAGGCGACCAGCCGGCTCAGCACCTCGTCGAGTTGGGCGACACGCCGCCGCTGGGCGAACACGGCCTCCTCCTCGTTCTGCACGGCATCGAGGATCGAGGTGGCCAGCTCGTGGCCCACCTCCGCGGCGAGCGAGGCGAGCAGGGCACGAGCCCTTACCTGCTGCGCCTCGAGACCGAGCCGGATACCGAGGCCGAACTCGGCGTTGTCCTCGAACAGCGAGTTGCCCCAAGCCGGTCCGCGCCCTTCGGCATTCGTCGCCCATGGAGTCGTCGGCAGGTTGCCTCCGTAGATCGACGAGCAGCCGGTGGCGTTGGCCACGAGCATGCGGTCCCCGAAAAGCTGGCTGGCCAGCTTCAGGTATGGTGTCTCGCCACAGCCGTCACAAGCTCCGGAGAACTCGAAGAGCGGTTGGAGAGCCTGGGAGCCCTTCACCGAGTCGTGCGGTAAGAGGGAGCGGTCCAGCTCCGGGATGGACAGGAAGAAGTCCCAGTGGTCTCGCAGCCGGTCTCGGTGAACGAGCGCGGGCTCCATATTGATGGACTTGTGCTTGGCCTCGGTCTTGGACTTCGCCGGGCACACGTCGACGCAGACACCGCAACCGGTGCAGTCGTCGACGGCAACAGCGATGGCCATCTCGTGACCAGGGAGATCCTTGGAACGGAAGGACTTGGACAAAAAGCCCTGAGGAGCGCCGGCGAGCGCGTCGGGAGTAAAGACCTTCAAGCGGATGACCGCATGCGGGCAGGCGATCGTGCACTTGCCGCAGTCGATGCAGATGTCCGGGTCCCAGATCGGCATCTCCAATGCGATGGCCCGCTTCTCGTAGCGAGTCGTCCCGGACGGGAACCGGCCGTCCGCCGGGAGGGCGGACACAGGCAACAGGTCGCCCTTACCGTCCATGAGCATCGAGGTCACGTGCCTTACGAAATCCGGGGCCGATTCGGGGACCGCGACGCCGATCGAGCCGGAGGCGGCTTGTTCCGCGGGGATCTCCACTTGGACGAGGTTCGCGAGCGCGGCGTCGATGGCGGCGAAGTTGCGTTCCACGACGGTGTGGCCCCGCTTGCCGTAGGCCTTGGTGACAGCGGCCTTGATCTCGGCTGCGGCCTTGTCGACCGGCAAGATCCCCGAAAGGGCGAAGAAGCAGGGCTGCATCACCGTGTTGATCCGGCTGCCGAGCTGCGCCTCTGCTGCCACCTTGTTGGCGTCGACGATCCAGAACTGGATGTGCTTGTCCTGTAACTGGCGCCGCACCTTTCCCGGCAGCTGGTCCCAAACCTGTGAGGGCCCGTACGGGCTGTTGAGAAGGAAGGTCGCGCCGTCTCTTGCTACCTCGAGGATGTCGACACGGTTGAGCAGTCCGAACTGATGGCAGGCGACGAAGTCGGCATCGCTGATGAGGTAGGTCGAGTTGATGGGCTCGGGCCCGAATCGCAGGTGCGAGGCGGTCATGGCGCCGGACTTCTTGGAGTCGTACACGAAGTAGCCCTGCACGAAGTCGTCGGTCGCGTCGACGATGATCTTGGCGCTGTTCTTGTTGGCGCCGACGGTGCCGTCAGACCCCAGCCCGAAGAAGACCGCCTGTACCTCCTTGGCAGGCCTCGGTGGACGGAAGTCCCGGTCCCAGGGAAGGCTGAGAGAAGTCACGTCGTCGAAGATGCCGACCGTGAAGTGCCGCTTGGGTCGCTCGGCCTTCAATTCGTCGAGGACGGCCTTGGCCATGGCCGGCGTGAACTCCTTCGAAGACAGGCCGTAGCGGCCGCCTGTGATCCGAGGCGGTTGGTTGAACGCTGGCTCTGGGCTTTCCATCGCCTCGTCCACCGCAGCGCGAACGTCGAGGTAGAGAGGTTCACCGACGGCGCCCGGCTCCTTGGTGCGGTCGAGCACTGCGACTGAGCGGACGCTCGGAGGCAGGGCGGAGACGAACTCCGCTGAAGGGAAGGGCCGGTAGAGCCGAACAGTCACCATCCCCACCCGCTCGCCGGCATCGACGAGGGCGTCGACCGCCTCGCCCGCGGCGCCGACCCCGGAGCCCATGAGCACGATCACCCGCTCGGCGTCAGGGGCGCCCCGGTACTCGACGAGGCGGTAAGCGCGTCCGGTTCTCTCCGCGAGAGAGTCCATCGTTTCCTGCACGATGCCGGGGACGGCGAGGTGATAGGGGTTGGATGCCTCGCGAGCTTGGAAGAACACGTCCGGGTTCTCCGCGGTGCCCCGCACGTCGGGAGTGTCGGGGTTCATCCCCCGGAGGCGGAACTGGATCAGGGCGTCGTTGTCTATGAGCGCGCTTATGTCCTCGGGCGAGAGCAGGGCAATTTTCGCCAGCTCATGGGAGGTCCGGAATCCGTCGAAGAAGTGGAGGAAGGGCACCCGCGACTTCAAGGTGGCGGCGTGGGCGACCAGAGCGAAGTCTTGGGCCTCCTGGACGGAGCTGGCGGCCAGCATTGCCCACCCGGTTGTCCGGGCATGCATCACGTCGGAGTGGTCGCCGAAGATCGACAGGGCATGAGTCGCGATCGTGCGGGCGGCGACATGGATCACTGCCGGAGTGAGCTCTCCGGCGATCTTGAACATGTTGGGCACCATCAACAAGAGGCCTTGCGATGCAGTGAAGCTTGTGGCCAGAGCTCCCTTTTGCAGGGCACCGTGAAGGGTCCCCGCCGCGCCGGCTTCGGACTGCATCTCTATGACGTCGGGGACTTGGCCCCAAAGGTTCTTTTTGCCCGCTGTCGCCCAGTCATCGGCGTACTCGCCCATAGGCGACGCCGGTGTGATCGGGTAGATCGCGATCACCTCCGAAAGGGCGTACGCGACCCGGCCAGCGGCCTCGTTACCGTCGACGCAGACCCATTGGCGTACGTCCAAGTTGCCTCCTTGGCTTGTAGGACTACCGCCCTTCTTTCTAGCCCAACGGTGACCGGAGGTCCGTAGGCCCCTTCAACCTCGGAGACTGCCCGGTGGTGGTACCGCCTCGTCAGCCCCGCAGGTCCCATGTCGCGAGGGTGAGCCATCGTTCAGCGGGTGAGCCAGGCGTTTGTGAGCTAAGAAGGTCGATATGGAAGACCTGAGGCGTGGGCCGGCCCGGATCGCCGAGGAGCTCGTCCGCCTCGGCGTTACGAACACTGTGAAGGAGATGCCCGAAAGCACCAAGACGGCGGCCGAGGCCGCGGCCGCGTTGGGCTGTGACGTGGCGCAGATAGTGAAGTCGCTGATATTCCGCTCCGTCGTCGGCGACGAGGCGCTGCTGGTCATGGTTTCGGGTGCAGACCGCGTTGACGAGTCCCGCCTGGCGCGCGTCGTCGGCGGGGACGTGGAGCGGGCCTCCGGCCGGTTCGTGCGTGACCGCACCGGCTACGCGATCGGCGGCGTCCCGCCCGTTTGCCACTCCAAGCCGCTGATCACCTATCTCGACGAGCACCTGCTCGATCATGACCTCGTGTGGGCGGCCGCCGGCACGCCGAGAGCCGTCTTCTCGGTCACACCTGCCGACCTCGTCCGAATCACTTCGGCCAAGGTCGTGGCCGTTTCCGGCGCCGAGGACCCGCCCGGCGCCTGAGTGGCGGCACCACGACTGCCTGGCAGCCGAGCTCCTCGCCGGGCCGCCGATCGGGCCGGTGACTTCAGACAACCGGTATCGGGGAGAGGTGTCTCGTCTCAGTCGGTACGATCCGTTCGTGCCGCAAAAAACGGGCGAGCCGCCCGACGTTCGGAGCTATGTGCGCGACCCCATCACGTCCTATGACGCCGTTCCGACAGAAGAGCGCCACGCGGCCCTGCGCAGAGATATCCGTCTCGTCGTTTCCCTGCTCGGCGAGGAACTTGCCCGTGTAGAAGGTCATGAGTTCCTGAACCTCGTCGAACAGATACGTGGAGTGGCCAAGCTCGAGTGGTCGGAAGGTGAACCCGCGGGCGGAGGCGGGCTCGCCGAGCAGCTTCCGAACATTCCGACAGGCACCGCCCTCCTTCTCGCGCGCGCCTTTGCCGCCTACTTCCAGCTTGCCAATGTCACCGAGCAGGTGCACCGTGCAGCCGAGCTCGGTCAGGCCCGGCGCGGCGGAGCGGACCTTCCTGCGCGACACCCTCGACCGGATCGCGGAGCACCGCATCGATCGGGAACGCGTCCGCGCAACCCTCGCGCGCCTCGAGTTCCGTCCTGTGTTCACGGCACATCCGACCGAGTCGGCGCGACGTTCGGTCCTGTCGAAGCTCCTCGATGTGGCTCACATCGTCCAGGCCCTCGGCGCTGATCCGACACCCGCGGAGGCAAGACGGCTCCTCGCCCGGCTTCGCGAGACGATCCTGCTCCTGTGGCAGACGAGCGAACTGCGAGTCGGTCGCCTGCGTCCCGAGGACGAGGCGCAGAACATCCTCTATTACCTGTCCCAGCTCTACGACAGCGCCGTTCCCACCCTCCTGGAGGACCTCGACGACGAGCTCGAGCGGCACGGCGTCGTCCTCGGGTTCTCGACCTCCAACCTCCGCTTTGGTTCCTGGGTCGGGGGTGATCGAGACGGCAACCCGTCGGTGACCCCCGCCGTGACGACCGACGTACTGCTGATTCAGCACGAGCTCGGCTTCCGCAAGCTCATCGGGCTCGTCGACCAACTGACGCGGGCGCTCTCGAACTCGACGGCAATAGTCGGCATCTCGGATGCGCTTTCGGAGAGCTTGGAGGCCGACCGCCTCTCGTTCTCGGACGTCTACGACCGCTACAAGAGCCTCGACGCGGAGGAGCCCTATCGGTTGAAGTGCTCCTACATCCGCCAACGTCTCGTCAACACCCGGTCACGGCTGGCGGGAGACACCCCCCACGTGCCGGGCGAGGACTACGCGGAGGTAGAGGGACTCATCGACGAGCTCAGGCTCTTGCGCGACTCGCTCGCAGCCAATCGCGGCGAAGCCATCGCCGAGGGCCTGCTTGGTCGCATGGGCCGTCTCGTCAGGACCTTCGGGTTCCACGTGGCGACTCTCGATGTCCGCGAGAACGCTGAGGCTCACCACAAGATGCTCGGCGAGCTGTTCGATCAGCTCGGAGAGCTCGAAAGGCCTTACGCCGAGCTTGACCGCTCCGAACGCAGCGCAGTGCTGTGGGCGGAGCTGAACAGCGCCCGGCCTCTCGGAGTGTCGCGGTTCTCTCTGTCACCACGCGTGGCCACGACCTATGCGACTTTCGAAACGGTTGTGGCTGCCCTTGACCGCTTCGGTGACGGGGTGATCGAGAGCTATGTGATATCGATGACCGAAGGGGTCGACGACGTCCTTGCCACGGTTGTGCTTGCACGTGAGGCCGGGCTCATCGACTGGCGTTGTCGTTGGGCCCGCATCGGCATCGTCCCGCTCTTCGAGCGCGTGGCGGAACTTCGCGGCGCGGGCGCCTTGCTCGATGAGCTCTTCTCGAATGAGAGCTACAGGGCCGTCGTGGCAGCACGCGGGGACGCCCAAGAGGTGATGGTCGGTTACTCCGACTCGAACAAGGATGCTGGGATCACGACATCCCAGTGGGAGATCTACAAGGCACAGGGCGTGCTGCGGGACGTCGCACAGCGTCACGGGGTCGCCCTCCGGCTCTTCCACGGTCGCGGCGGGACGGTCGGACGAGGCGGCGGGCCGTCAGCCGAGGCGATCCTCGCCCAGCCGGAGCGAACTGTGGACGCGTTCTTGAAGGTCACCGAGCAAGGCGAGGTGATCTCCGACAAGTACAACCTCGCGGAACTGGCGCGGGGAAATCTCGAGGCGAGCCTCGCCGCGGTGATCGAGTCGAGTCTCCTCCACAGCTCGTCGCCTGGCTCGACGACCACGTCCGAACGCTGGCACGAGGTGATGGAGGCCGTCTCTTCTGTCGCCGAGCGCGCCTATCGCGGACTGCTCGGGAACGCGGGCTTGGCCGAGTACTTCATGTCTTCGACACCGGTCGCAGAGCTCAACGACTTGAACCTCGGCTCGCGCCCGGCATATCGCCCGGAATCGGGATCGGACCTCGCAGCGCTCCGGGCGATTCCCTGGGTGTTCGGCTGGACCCAGTCACGCCAGATCATCCCTGGCTGGTACGGCGTCGGATCCGGACTCGCCTCGGCTCGTGCTGAGGGCGCGGGACAGGCACTCGGCGAGATGTACGAGAAGTGGCCGTTCTTCAGAACCTTCGTGGGCAACGTCGAGATGACCCTTGCCAAGACTGACATGGACATCGCGTGGTTGTACGTGAAGTCGCTCGTCGAACCGGGGCTGCACGCCATCTACGAGGAGATCGCCGAAGAGCACGTCCGCTCGGTCGCGGAGATCCTCAATCTGACAGGTGAATCGAGCCTGATCGAGGCGAGGCCGCTTCTGCGGCGGACCCTCGCGGTTCGTGCCGACTATCTCCGGCCGGTTCACCACCTCCAGGTCGAACTGCTGGGCAGGCACCGGTCCGGTTCCGAGGAGCCGGACCTGCGACGGGCGCTGCTCATCACGGTCAACGCGATCGCGGCCGGACTGCGCAACACCGGCTGAGCCCGGGTCGCGGCGCCTTTTGGGCCGACCCGCCGCCGGACGGCCTTTCCGACGATCGGCGCGCAGCCGCGGTGCCGATCTGGATGCTCCTGAAGCGAATGCCGGACAGACAGGCGCCCATAGCATCGAACAGGTGGCTCTCGTCGAATCGGTGAACCTTGGAGTGCTGCGGGCGGTCCGGGCGAAGTCGGGCTCCACCGGCATCGACAAGGTGCCCACGCCGGGGCCGGTCATGGTTTCGGTACCCGGACCGAAGGGATCGGGAACCAGTGGACTTGCGGGCGACGTGATCTGCGACGCGAAGAACCACGGTGGCGGTTCTCAGGCCGTTTATGCCTATGCCAGGGAGGACCTGGACTGGTGGGAGGCCGAGCTCGGCGAACCGCTCCGATCGGGCAGGTTCGGGGAGAACCTCACGACAGCCGGCCTCGGGGTGACCGACGCGCTCATCGGCGAAACATGGCGTGTCGGCGGCAGCGCCGTCCTGCAGGTCACCGGTCCCCGCATCCCTTGCGCCACCTTCGCCGTGTGGATGAACCGGAAGGGATGGCTGAAGGAGTTCACCCGTCGCGCGCACCCGGGGGCTTATCTACGCGTTCTGGCTGCCGGCGAGGTACAGGCCGGCGACCCGGTCGTCGTGCAGTCGCGACCGAGTCACGGCGTGACGGTGGGCACGACCTTCCGGGGGCTCACACTGGAACCTGAACTACTCCCCGGACTCCTCGAGGCATCCAATTACCTCGAGGAGGAGATCGTGGCTCGGGCGACGGGCCGAGAGCCCTTTGTCCTGTTCGAGGAGGTCGACGGCTGAAGCGAGGAGGCGGCGATCCTCGATCGAGCGCGTCGGGTCCCCCGTCAGCGCTGCAGCACTCCGCCCGATCGCTCATGACGGCCGGAACGATCGCGCCGTTATGTTTGGAACATGAACCCAGCGTCCCGCCTTCGCGTCCTTGCGCTGATCGTCGTCGGCCTTTTCGGCGGGGGACTCCTCGTTCCAGCCCTGGCCGCCGCCGGTCCGGCCCGCCCGGAGACCGGGCAGAGCTGGTCGGCGAGCACACCCAATGTGGCTGGCGCGCCGATCACCTCGTTGGTCGCGGTGACCTGCGTCAGCGCGGCGGACTGCTGGGCTGTCGGCGACCGTTTCCAGTCATCCTCGTCCAACGCCGGGCCTGCCCTGATCGAGCACTACGTGAACGGTGATTGGACGACGACTGCCGCGGGCCCTGCACAATCGGGCACGCTCGACGAGCTTTCCGGGGTCAGCTGCCTGTCGGCCACGGACTGCTGGGCGGTGGGTATGCGCAGTGGCTCGCACCCGGGGAACCTCCTCGAGCACTACGGGACTCACGGTGGCTGGACCGCCGTCAATACCCCGGCGCCGCAGGGGGAGTTGTCGGCAGTGACTTGTGAACCCGCAAACGGCGAGTGCTGGGCCGTCGGATCGTCGGGTAACTCAGGTCTTGCCGCTACCTTCCGGCTCTTCGGAGGCTCCTGGCGCTACGTGAGGGCAGCGCCGCTTTCGGTGTCGTTCGTCCAAGTGAGCGGAGTGGCGTGCGCGGCCGAGGACGAGTGTCTGCTGGTCGGGTACGTCACGCCTAAACACGGTGCCGGCCAGGCGCTGGCCGAGCGGTGGAACGGGCGTGGCTGGTCCGCCGTCACGGTCTCGGGCCAGCTCTCGGGGGGTGGTTCCCTGGCCGGCGTCGACTGTTTGCCGGGGAGTTCTCCCGTCACTTGCTGGGCCGTCGGCCAGACCGTCACGAAAGGCTTGGGCCTGATTGCGATCCATCCCCTCGTCGAGCGTTGGGACGGGAGCTCGTTCACCTCCGTCCACAGCCCGGCGGGAAGCGCCGGTAACTACCCCGAGCTCAAGGCGATCGCTTGTGCAGCTGTGACCGTGTGCCAGGCGGTCGGGTCACGTGGCGCGGGCGAGGATGAGGCCCTCGTGCTCACCGAGGGGTGGAACGGCTCGAGCTGGTCGGCAGAAACCAGCCCCAGTCCCTTGTACGGCTTTCAATCGCTCACCGGCGTGGCCTGTCCGTCTGCGAAGGGATGCTGGGCTGTCGGCGAAGGCTTGAACCACACCGGGTCCGGCAGCCGCATGATCATCGAGCACTTCACCGTGTCCACCTGATGGTCCTTCTCTCAGCCCGGCCTGGGGTCAGGTCCCGTTAGGAGGTACGCAGTTCTCGACCGCCTCCTTGGAGGGACAACCCCGAGGGCGTTCAAACGACTGACTCCCCACACACGAGTCCCGCTTCTTGCCTCAGGTGACCTCGTCTATCCAAGAGAGGTAAGCGGGCAGACCCTTGGCCACTGGCAAGAGCAGGATCTCCGGAGTTTCGTAGTTGTGGACCGAAACAATGGCCTTCTCGATTTCGGCGTACTGCTCCCTGCGAGTCTTGACCAGCAAGAGCACCTCGCTCTCCGCGGTCATTTCTCCCTTCCAGGTGTAGAGGCTGTCGATCGGCAGCATCTGGACGCAGGCGGCCAACCGTTCACTCAGGAGCTTCTCGGCGATCTGCCGGGCATCTTCGCGAGATTTCACGGTCGTCAAGACAACCGCGTAGGAAGTCGTCGGGAGCGCGTCGTCGGATGCGGTCATTGCTCCGCAATTGTATTGAAGAGTCTTTGCGCCGGATTGGCGCAAGGCGCGAGGCCGAGCAGTCAGAATGTAGTCATGGCCGCCACTCCCGCCGTCGATGTCCTGGTCCGCAGCGGTACGGCCTACCGGTTGCACGAGTACACCCACGACCCGTCGGCCCCCTACGGCCGGGAGGCGGCGGAGGCGATCGGGACAGAGCCGCAGCGAGTCCTGAAGACACTCGTCGCCGCAGCCGACGGCAGCCTGGCCGTCGCGGTGATCCCGGTTTCTGGCGAGCTTGACCTGAAGGCCCTGGCCGCCGCCCTCGGAGTCAAGAAGGTGACGATGGCCGACCCGGCGGAGGCAGAGCGCGCGACCGGCTACGTGATCGGGGGGATAAGCCCGCTCGGCCAGAAGCGTCGCCTTCCGATCGTTATCGACGAGAGTGCTTCGCAATGGCCGACGGTGTTCGTTAGCGGCGGCCGGCGCGGCCTCGAGCTCGAGCTCGCTCCCGTGGACCTGGCGGCCTTGACGGGCGCACTCGTCGCACCTGTCGCCCGTGCTCGCAAGCGGTAGGGCCGTGGTGCGAACTCGCGGCTGGCAATACGCCCGGCCTGGAAGACCCTGACGGGTGGCAGCTGGGCAGGCGCCGGCCCTTTCCTCGAGGGCGAGCTTGCCCGGCGTGGTCGCAGCCCGTTCGTGACGAGCCGTGGCGAGGGGCGGGACCGGCGTTGCGGATCAGGGAGAGGCCGCAGCCGGACCAGCCTCGGTCGAAGTGGGAGCCGCGAGCACCCGGAAGACGTTGGGGCGCACCAGGCGCATCGCGACGAGCACGATCGCCAGGAGAGCACTGGCACCCGCAGTCGTCCAGGCCAGACCGAGCCAGTCCGCCAGCGGTCCCTGAACGAGCGAACCGATCGGATAGGAGACGCCGAGCGCGACCAGGTACAGGCTGAGCACGCTGTCCGCGTAGCTCCGCCGGTGCCCGGAGCTGCACGACGGTGGAAAGGCCGGACAGCACGCCTATGTAGACGAGCCCGACGACGAACAGGGCGGGCAGGGCGAACGGGAGCGACGGAGCAAAGCCGTACAGGACGAGCACGGGCGGGAGCACGGCGAGGCTTGCGGTGAGCATCCTGCCCCGGCCGAAGCGAGCTGCGAGCGGGGGGATGGCGAGGGCCCCGACGACGGCGCCGAGGCCCTGGGCAGTCGTCAGCAGGGCCGTCGCCGACGCGATCCCGCGCGCTCCGCTGTGGGTCAGCCGATGCGCCATCACCGGCACGAGGGCGATGAAGGGAGATGCCGAGAGCCCCACAACGGCGATCATGCCGATCGCATTGCGACACCCAGGCTCGGCCCGCGCCGCCCTGGCGCCGAGGCGAAGCGAGGCGAGCAGCCCGACCTGAAGGTCGCGTCCGGGCGGTGGGGACAGGCGAATGAAGAAGAGGGCCACTACGACCGCGAGGAACGACACGGCGTTGGCGACGAAGGCGACCGGGTAGCCGAAGGCGGCGATCGCCACGCCTGCGAGCGCTGGGCCGATGATGCGCCCGAGATTGAACTGTGCCGAGTTGAGGGAAACTGCGGCGAGGAACTCCGAAGGCGGCACCAGGTCCGGGAGGATGGCCTGTTGAAACGGCCCGGCCAAGGCGCTGACCGACCCCTGGACCGTGACGAGCAAGGTCAGGATCACAGGGCTGTCCCGCCCGGCGGCGACAAGGATGGCGATGGCGAGGGCGACGGCCCCGGCGAGAAGGTTGCCGGCGACAAGGGCCGCGCGCCGGGGTATTCGGTCGGCCAACGCGCCTCCGACCGGCGATAACAGCCCGATCGGCAAGAAGCCTCCCGCGGCGATCACCACCGCCCAGGTGGCGCTTCCGGTTCGCGCGACGATCAGTGCCCCGACGGCGACCGTCTGCATCCAGGAGCCGATGACCGAGACCATGCCTCCCGCCCACAAGAGGAAAAAGTTCCGGTGGCGGAACGGGCGGAGCGAGGAGAGGCCGCGTTCGGGCACGACCGGCGAAGCGACGGACTGGCCGCCGGCGCTGTCCCCATACCGGCAGTCCTGGTTCCGGGACGAAGCACTTGACGACTCAGACCGCGCGACCACCGGGGTCATGCTAGATACCGGACGGCTCCCGCCTCGCTGACCCCGCCAGTGCGCCGCAGGGGAACCCGAATGCCCTTGAACGGAGACGACTGCACTCAGCGGCATATACCGCGCCAGCCGGCAACACCTACCTGAACTTCAGGGCGTTCGGGATCCGGGGTTGGCGCGTTAGGGTCCGGCGCCATGGAACCCACCGACGCGTTGCAATTCATAACGCAGCATCACCGGGCCGTGTTGGCGACGACTCGCCGTGACGGTAGCCCTCAGCTCTCTCTCGTCACGGCCGGGGTCGATGGCCACTCGGTCGTCGTCTCCACCCGGGAGACCGCCAGCAAGACCAAGAACTTGCGGCGCCGGCCCCGAGCCTCGCTTCTCGTGTTCACCGACGCCTTCTACGGCGCCTGGGTCCAGGTTGACGGCACCGTCGAAATAGTGGCGCTCCCTGAGGCCATGGACGGTCTCGTCACGTACTACCGCCAGATTTCGGGCGAGCATCCCGACTGGGAGGAATACCGCGCGGCCATGGAGCGGGAACGACGCGTTCTGTTGCGGATAACCGTCGAACGCGCCGGACCCGACACCGCCGGGTGACCGGGCAATCGCTCGGGGACCGAGCGTTTATTCGGGCTTGTTGTCCGAGAACGGCTGCGCGGGGAGCTCCGGGAAGAACCAGCGCTCCAGCGCGGTGTCGCCCCAGTAATCCCTGAAGTGGTCTACGCAGTGGTAAAAGGACCTGAGCGTGCGGCTGGCGGGGTGTCTCGCCATCCCGGGATGGACGCGAGTGGGGGCACTCTCGGCCCACAGCGCCATGTGGAGGGCCAACGCGCCTGGACCCTGGCTGTACCAGGGCCACATGACATCGGCGAAGGGTGAGGCCTTGGTGCGGTAGGCGCTGTCCGGAAGATCTTCGAGCAGCGCCGTCACGTCAAGGGTCTCCTCTGTCTCGTGAGACCGGAAGCTCTCGATGAGGGATGCGATGATCCCCTCTGCCTCGGAAGGCTGTGGTCGACGAAGGCCTTCTGCCGGTACCTTCTTGACCAAGTCGCGCCACGCTTGTTGAAGCTCGGCCCGGTGGTTGCAGCCCTCCCGAATCCGGGTAGCCAGCGGCGCGCCCCCTTGAACGGACTCCAGCAGAGGACACAGGACACCCCCGAGGACCGAATCATGGATCGTGATCGCTGCGTTCAGCCGATGGGCGACTTCCGCCCAGGCCCGACCGGCTCGGGCTGATGTTGCCGCCTCGATGATCGTCTCCACCGTGGCGTCGTAGCCTGCGAGGAGGTCACGAATCGAAGGAGGCGTTGCGTTCGCCTGGTGTTTCAGCAGATCCACCTGTTCTGCTCGTGGCGATCTCGGTGTGGCCTCGGGATCCGACCATCCCCAGTGGGTGTCGATCCAGTCGTACCACCTGTCCTTCTTGCGGTAGAGCCTCCTCAGCATCACGGACCTCGGGTGTTTCACGGTCGCCGCGTGGACCCGGGTGGGAGCCCGCTCCGCCTCGATCGCCATACGCGCCGCGACGACGTCGGGATCGACGCTTCCTGTCGCAGCCTCCAACAGATCGCCCACTTCGGTGGACTCGTGCTGGACATGGTCGCTGAAGCTGCGCTCGAGGCCCTCGAGGATGTGCTCGATCTCTTCTCCGGAGACCGGATACACGTCGTGAGGCGCGACATTGCGGGTGACTGCCTGGAAACGGCTTAGCAGGTCGGCACGTTCTCGGCAGCCGAGCCGGAGCCGGTCTGAGACCGCGCCGCCGCCGGGAAGATCCCCGAGCAGCGGGCACAGAGCCGACTCGAGCACCGCGTCATGTACCGAGATCGAGCGTTGCAAGCAGTTGTGCAGGGCCCGGACCCGGCCGACACCGGTGGTGGACTCGAGCGCTTCCTGCAGCGCATCCTCCACTTCGCGGTCGTACCTGGCCAGCACGCTCCTAAGTGAGGTCTGGTTTGAGTTCAAGGTGAGCCTGCCTTCCGCGTTCTGGTTGTTTGAAGCGAGGAGGCGGCCCCCGCGTCGCCGAGCGGACCGTCCCTGGCTTGGGGGATCTCCGACGGGCCGGGCACACACACGACGAGCACCGAACCCCGTGTTTCCTTCATCTCCGGGCCGGGCACCTCAGCCCGCCTGCTCCGGTTGAAAGCCGTGGTCATCGAGGATGTTCATGTGAACTCCTCCTCCGGGGCGCCGTTGGTCCTCAATCCGGCGTCACCCAACCGACACCACCCATTGTGCGTTGGGGTCCGCCGGACCGTTAGGGCCGAATGTCCCTCCCGGGTGGAACAGGTGCCCGGGCGAAAGGCGCGAGGCGTATCGGCGCGCTCATGTTGGTCACGGGCCTCCAAGCGCCGTAACCACTCGGGCAGCGCCCGTGGGCAACGCCGTGGGCTCGAGACCAGCTGCGCCCCGCCGCTGCAACCGCAGCACGCGAGGGGCAGGATGGTCGACGAAGGAGCGGGTGGTTCCGCACGATCGACACGGTTGGCACGTCGCTAACGTGGGAAGACGGGAGGTCGAGATGAGCGCCGAAGCCGAGCCGCAGCGGCTGTCCGCCGAGGAGATCATCGAGTGGTCGAGGCGCTACACCCTCTACGACTGGGCAGTGCAGTCCAAGGTCTCGCCCATACCGGTGGTCCGGGCCAAAGGTGTCCACTTCTACGACGCGGACGGCAAGTGCTACTTGGACTTCAACAGCCAGCTGATGTGCGTGAACATCGGCCATGGGGATGCCCGCGTCATCGAGGCGATCACCCGCCAGGCCCAAGAGCTCGCCTACGCGAACTCAGCCGTCACCGCCACCGAGCCCCGGGCGCTTTTAGGCCGCAAGCTCGCAGAGCTGTTTCCCGGCGACATAGAGAAGTCCTTTTTCACCCTCGGGGGCGCCGAGGCCAACGAGAACGCCATCAGGATCGCGAGAGCCGTCACCGGGCGTAACAAGATCCTCGCCCGCTACCGCTCCTACCACGGCGCCACCTCGGGCGCGATAACACTCACAGGCGACCCCAGGCGCTGGCCCAACGAGCCCGGCATCCCCGGAGTCGTCCATGTCCTCGACTTCTACCACGGCACCGAGCGGCCGATGACCTCGGCCGCAGAGGCCCTCGCGCAGCTCAAAGAGACGATCGAGCTCGAGGGTCCGGGAACCATCGCGGCCTTCATCTTGGAGCCCGTGACCGGGACCAACGGGATCCTCGTGCCACCCGACGGCTACCTGGAAGGTGTCCGCGAGCTGCTCGACCGGTACGGGATCTTGATGATCGCCGACGAGGTCATGAGCGGCTTCGGGCGGACGGGGGCGTGGTTCGCGGTCGACCACTGGGGCGTGGTGCCGGACATGATCACCTGCGCCAAGGGGCTCACCTCGAGCTACCTGCCACTCGGGGTCGTCGGGATGCGGCCCGGGGTCGCGGCCTACTTCGAGGACCATGTTTTCGCCGGAGGGCTCACCTACAACTCCCACGCCGTCTGTCCGGCGGCCGCCCTGGCGACGATCCGGGTCTACGAGGAGGACGGTCTCATTGCCCACGCCGCCAAGATGGGCGAGGTCATGGCGCGCCACCACGCCGAGCTCGCCGCCCGCCATCCTTCGGTCGGCGCGCACCGCAGCATCGGGCTCTTCGGCGTCCTGGAGCTGGTACGCAACCGGGCCACGGGCGAACCGATGGCGCCGTTCAACGCGACGAGCCCCGAGATGGCCGAGCTGTACCGGTTCCTGCTCCAAAACGGCGTGTTCGTGAACCTGCACTGGAACCAGGTCATGACCAACCCGCCGCTACCGATCACAGAAGAGGAGCTCGCCGAAGGCTTCGAGGTCCTTGACCGGGCATTAGAGATCACCGACCGCGCCGTCACCGGATAACAGGTCGCGCGGACCAGCCACGTTCCCAAGACCGTGCCGGCATCGACGCCGGTCGCATTGCTAAGGAGACTCCTTTCATGACAAGCGATGTTGTAGAGGGCCTGCCCCTCGTCCCGCACTGGATCGACGGCAGGGCCGACGACGCCATCCCAGAGCGCGTCGGTGACGTCTATGACCCGGCGATGGGCAAGCTCACCAAACAGGTCGCCTTCGCCTCCCCAACAGATGTCGACCGCGCAGTGGCGGCGGCGGTAAAGGCCTTTGCGACCTGGCGCCACACCTCGCTTTCGCAGCGCTCGAAAATGCTCTTCTCCTTCCGGCAGCTCGCCAACGAGCGCGCCCGTGAGCTCGCCGAGATCGTCACCTCCGAGCACGGCAAGGTGCTCGACGACGCCTTGGGCGAGGTGAACCGTGGCCTCGAGGTCATCGAGTTCGCCTGCGGCATCCCGCAGCTTCTGAAAGGCAGCTACTCCGAGAACGCCTCGACGAA
The DNA here is from genome assembly GCA_963719125.1 of uncultured Acidimicrobiaceae bacterium. Lineage (GTDB taxonomy): Bacteria > Actinomycetota > Acidimicrobiia > Acidimicrobiales > Bog-793 > Fen-455. The sequence goes on along the minus strand of CAVRAT010000010.1, from coordinate 78,105 downwards.
CGTCGACGTGTACTCGATCCGCCAGCCGCTCGGCCCCGTCGCGATCATCAGCCCGTTCAACTTCCCTGCGATGGTCCCGGCCTGGTTCTTCCCGATCGCCATCGCCTGTGGCAACACCGTCGTGCTGAAGCCGAGCGAGAAGGACCCCTCGGCTTCGATCTTCTTGGCCGAGCTGTGGGCGCAGGTCGGTCTGCCGGCGGGGGTGTTCAACGTCGTCCAGGGTGACAAGGTGGCCGTCGACCGGTTGTTGGAACACCCGGACATAAAGGCCGTCTCGTTCGTGGGCTCGACACCTGTCGCCCGTTATGTCTACGAGGGCGGTACCCGGCACGGAAAGCGCGTGCAGGCACTGGGCGGTGCCAAGAACCACATGGTCGTGCTCCCCGACGCGGACCTGGACCTTGCCGCCGACTCGGCGGTGAACGCCGGCTTCGGGTCCGCCGGCGAGCGCTGCATGGCCATCTCCGTGCTCGTCGCGGTCGAGCCCGTCGCCGACGAGCTCGTCGCGGTCGAGCCCGTCGCCGACGAGCTCGTCGCGAAGATCTGCGAGTGCATGGCGCGCCTCAAGACCGGCGACGGCAGGCGGGGCACCGACATGGGGCCGCTTGTGACGAGCGCGCACCGGGACAAGGTGGCCTCGTACCTAGATGCGGGCGTGGCCGAGGGCGCCGAGCTCATCGTCGACGGCCGCGGGACCGTGGTTGACGGCGATGCCGACGGGTTCTTCCTGGGACCGAGCCTGTTCGACAAGGTGACCCCCGAGATGTCGCTCTACAAAGACGAGATCTTCGGACCCCTGCTCTCGGTCGCGCGCGTGCCGAGCTACGAGGCCGCCCTCGAGCTCGTCAATTCGAATCCCTACGGGAACGGCACCGCCATCTTCACCAACGACGGCGGTGCCGCCCGCCGCTTCCAGAACGAGGTCGAGGTCGGCATGGTCGGCATCAACGTCCCCATCCCCGTGCCGGTCTCCTATTACTCCTTCGGTGGCTGGAAAGCCTCGCTGTTCGGGGACAGCCACGCACACGGCATTGAAGGCGTCCATTTCTTCACGCGGGGCAAGGTTGTGATCAGTAGGTGGCTGGATCCGAGCCACGGCGGGATCAATCTCGGTTTCCCGCAGAACACCTAAGCCGAGCAGGAAAAGACGGAAGGTGACCGGGCCGTTGACAACGATTCCGCGGGGCGCGAGTGTGACCAAACCCACGCGGGGAGAGGGAGGGCGTCATGGGTGAGATGGTGCGCGCGGCCTTGGTCCAGGCCCAATGGGCCGGCGACAAGGACCTGATGACCAAGAACGCCATCCGATCGGTTCAACAGGCGGCGGCAGAGGGAGCCAGGGTCGTCTGCTTACAGGAACTGTTCAACGGTCCTTACTTCTGCCAGGTGCAAGACGGCGCATGGTACGACTGGGCGGAACCGGTGCCGGACGGACCCACGATCCGGCAGTTCATGGACGTGGCGAGAGAGAACGGCACCGTGCTCGTCGTCCCCGTTTACGAACTGGAGAGCTCTGGCGTCTTCTACAACACCGCTGCCGTCATTGACGCGGACGGGCGGTATCTCGGCAAGCACCGCAAGAACCACATCCCGCAGGTAGCAGGCTTCTGGGAGAAGTTCTACTTTCGGCCCGGCAACCTCGGCTATCCGGTGTTCGACACGGCGGTGGGCCGGATCGGCGTCTACATCTGCTACGAGCGGCATTTCCCCGAGGGCTGGCGCGCCCTGGGACTTGGGGGAGCGAAGATCGTCTTCAACCCTTCCGCGACGAGCCGGGGGATGTCCGAGTACCTGTGGAGGCTGGAGCAGCCGGCGGCTGCGGTGGCGAACGAGTACTTCGTGGGGACGATCAACCGGGTCGGGGTGGAGCCGCTCGGCAGCAACGAGTTCTACGGGCAGTCGTACTTCGTCGACCCTCGCGGCCAATTTGTCGGCGAGGTGGCCTCCGACGTCGACGAAGCAGTCGTCGTGCGTGATCTTGACCTCGGCCTGATCGACGAGGTCCGGCGCATCTGGGCGTTCTACCGGGACCGCCGGCCGGAGACCTACGACAAGCTCTGCGAGGCCTGACCATGCGCACACTCATCACGGGCGGCACCCTCGTCACAGCCGACGGGGCTTCGCCGATGGACGTACTGGTCCAGGACGAGAAGGTTGCGGCACTGGCCGCGGGGTTCTCAGGTCTCTCCGAGACCTGGAAGCAGGGCGCCGATCTCGTAGTTGACGCGACCGGCAAGTACGTCGTGCCCGGCGGCATCGACGCCCACACCCATATGGAGATGCCCTTCGGGGGAACCACGTCGGCGGACACCTTCGAGACAGGGACGCGGGCGGCTGCGTGGGGCGGCACGACGATGATCATCGACTTCGCGATCCAGACCAAAGGCGAGTCCCTGCTCGCCGGGATGGACACGTGGCAGGCAAAGGCCGACAGTACGTGTGCGGTCGACTACTCCTTCCACGCCATCATCTCGGATGTCACGGAGGCTTCGTTGAAGGAGATGGACGAGCTCGTCGCTCAGGGCGTGACGAGCTTCAAGCTCTTCATGGCCTATCCCGGCGTCTTCTATTCCACCGACAAGGACATCCTGCGCGCCATGGACCGCGCGAGCGGCAACGGTGCCCTCATCATGATGCATGCCGAGAACGGCATCGCCATCGACGCCATAGTCGCGGCTGCCATCGGCCGCGGGCAGACAGATCCCATCTACCACGGCCTGACGCGACCTGCCGAAATGGAGGGGGAGGCCACGGCCCGCGCCATCCGCCTGGCCCAGGTCACGCGGGCGCCGCTGTACATCGTCCACGTTTCGTCGGCGCCTGCCCTCGAGGCAATCGTCGAGGCCCGCGATCGCGGCCAGAACGTCTTCGCCGAGACGTGCCCGCAGTACCTCTTCTTGTCGGAAGAGGACATGGCACGGCCCGGCTTCGAGGGCGCGAAGTTCGTCTGCACGCCACCATTGCGGCCTCGCGAGCACCAGGTGGCACTTTGGCGAGGATTGCGGACAGACGACTTGTCGGTCGTTGCCACCGACCATTGCCCGTTCTGCTTTGCCGAGCAGAAGGAGCTGGGTGTAGGAGACTTCACCAAGATCCCGAACGGGCTGCCGGGCGTGGAGAATCGAATGGATCTCATCTTCCAGGGCGTCGTTGCGGGCGAGCTATCCCTGGCCCGGTGGGTGGAGGTGACGTCCACCAACCCTGCGAAGATGTTCGGCCTCTTCCCTCGCAAAGGGACCGTCGCCCCCGGCTCCGACGCTGACATCGTCGTCTACGACCCTGCCGGCGAGCAGACGATCTCGGCGGCGACACACCACATGGCCGTCGACTATTCCTGTTACGAGGGCATGCGGATCAAAGGTCGCGTCGACGCGGTCTTCTCCCGGGGCAGGCAGGTCATCGGCGCCGGCCGGTACACGGGCGAGCCAGGTCATGGCCGGTTCGTGCCGCGCCAGGTTTCCCAGCACCTCCGTTAGACCTGGGCGCGACTAAGTGGACATCGGCCTCGTACTCCAAACCGACCCGCCCGCGAGTTGGGTCATCGAACGCGCCCGTCTCGCCGAGCAGGCAGGCTTCAGTCACGTGTGGACCTACGACTCGTGCGTGCTCTGGCAGGAGCCCTTCGTGATCTACTCCCACATTCTTTCCGCCACTTCGCATGTCAAGGTCGGCCCGATGGTCACGAACCCGGCAACTCGCGACGTGTCGATCACGGCCTCGCTGTTCGCGACCCTGAACGACATGTTCGGCAACCGGACCGTGTGCGGTATCGGGCGCGGCGACTCGGCGCTGCGTGTCATCGGTCGCGGCCCGACGACCATGCAACAGTTCGCCGAGGCGATCACGTCCATCAAGGACCTCGCCGAGGGCCGCGAGGCGGTACTCAACGGTGTCCCCGTGAGGCTGCGCTGGGCCGAGGCCAGCCGTCTGCCCGTCTGGGGCGCTGGGTACGGTCCGAAGGCGTTGCGCGTCATCGGCGAACGGGCCGACGGCCTCATCGTCCAGCTCGCCGACCCCGACATCGCCCGTTGGACCATCGACTCCGTCCGAGCTGCGGCCCGTTCCGCGGGCCGGCGGCCGGAGGACCTCACGATTTGTGTGGCCGCCCCGGCTTACGTCGGCGACGACCTCGCCCACCAGAGGGACCAGCTGCGCTGGTTCGGGGGGATGGTCGGCAATCACGTGGCGGACCTCGTGGCGCGCTACGGCGAGTTCTCCGATGTGCCACGAGTCCTGACCGAATACGTGAAGGGCCGTGAGGGGTATGACTACAGCCACCACTCCAGACCGGACAACCCGTCGGTGGATTTCGTACCCGACGACATCGTTGACCGGTTCTGCCTGCTCGGCCCGGTCGAGCGTCACATCGAGCGGCTCGCTGAAATTGTCAGCTATCGGGGTGAACCAGTTCGCCCTCTACCTGATGCACGACAGGGCCCCGGAGACCTTCGACGCCTACCGGGACAAGGTGATCCCAGTGGCAGCGAGCTTCTAGGCGGACCGGGTCACGTGTTCGCGGCGCTCTCCTTCGCGTGGTGATGTACGGACCAACCGAGGTACTTGACGAGAGCCTCGGACAGGACCCCCGCCACGCGTGCTTGTGCGAGAGCAACGTGATGCTCGAACCCGTTCTCACAGATGTAGGACAAGAGCTCCTGTAGACGCGGGACGTGAACTACCCCGTAGCCACCGAAAGTGTCCAGTGCGTCGTGGGTGAACTCGCCCTCGCCCATGTAGGCGCACATTCGGCCTGCCGTGTCGTCGGTGGAGACGCGCAAGTAGGTGAACGCGCCCGGCTTCACGCGCCCGACGATCGTGCCAAAGGCGTTCTCGGGACCGAAGGTGTTGGCAAGGATCGCATTGGCCTCCATGCGCGGTCTCTGCTCGACCATGATCGTCTTGGGCAGGTTGGAGCAATGGAAGACGACCGCCTTGTCAGGGTCGTCGCCATAGTTGTTGTTCCAGTCCACCAACGCCGCCGGCCCACGCGAAGCAAGGACGAGGGCCAGCATGCTGACAGCGCCAGTGACGTCCGCCTCGCAGGCGGCCGGCAAGAGGCCGTCGCTCGCCATGCTCATGATCGTGCAGGGAACTACCCCAAAGTTCTCCTGCAGCGAGCTCCAACATTGGATTGAGATCGCGTCGAGCTGATTGGTTACGCGCCACTCGTCGATCACGACACCCAGCTTGGCCATCTTGGTCACAGCCGCTTCGGGAACAGTCCCACAGTTGCTGTACAGCTCGATGGACTCCTTCTTCAGGTCAACCGCGGTGTCATTGGCGTTGAGCCTCTCGACGCGGCCCAGCACGTCTGACAGGTCCAAGGTCTCCACGCTGATGCCCGAAAGCTCCAAGAGCTTCTCGCTGAAGCGCACTGTCGTGAAGTTCGCCGGACGGGCGCCGATGAGTCCGATACGGGCACGTCGAAGCCCCCGAACAACTCGACATAGCGCCGCGAAATCACTTAAGTCCGACTTGAAGCGTTCGCTCATCGGGTCCGACGTATGCTGCGTTGTCACTGAATAACGTATTCCGTACTGGCGCAGGTTGTTGCAGACGCTCATCTTGCCACAGAAACTGTCGCGTCGCTGCTCGATAGCCATGCGGGCCGGATCGTCGGGAAAGGCGTGGACAAGTACCGGCACGTCAAGGCCAGCGAATCTTATTGTGTTCGCGACGGCTCGTTCGTCGCCAAAGTTTGGCAACGTCACTATTATTCCGTCTATCTGGTCACGGTGCTCTTTGAATACTTCAGCGCATAGCCGGGCTTCGGCAAGTGATTCGATGGCGCCATAGCTGGTCGTGCTGACGTCAGGAATGACCGCCCGGATGCCCGCGTCCTCTAGGGCGCGAAGTATGGTTTCCCGCCCCTCGGCGGCAAGATGGTGCGGGAAGAATCCCCTGTTGCCTACGACCACGCCAAGCGTGGTCGGGCGTGCGAGCTTGGGGGGCTCAGCCTGCGGGCGGGTGAAGGACGCAGGAGTGCTAGCCATCGATTCTCCTTTAAGAGTGATTAACCAGACTGCCGCAGTTGAGGAATATGATGCGAAGCGGGGAAAGCGTAGTTCTTTCCCCTGAGGGAGCGCCATTTGGGCGGTGAGCCAGTGGGCTACGGTTGTTCGTGTTCCTGGCCGTGATGAACTGGCGCCACAGCGGCAGCATCGGCATTTGGCGAATAGCCAGGGTTCCCATTCCGGTCCGTCGCAGGAGTGTTCAACGACAATGTGTCGGCGTTGGCAGGATCTGCGTAGTTGATCGATGGGGAGCTCGCATAAGTCGCGCCAAGGATCCGTGTTTGTTGGAAGCGTCGCCGATCTGAGGGCCTCCACGCCGATCTGCGATCAGGACCTACGCGCCGCCGGACCGCAGGAACGGTGACCGAGATGACCGAGTACGTGGTTGTTATCGAGCAGGACGGCGATGCCTGGGGTGCTTACGTGCCTGATCTTCCGGGCTGTGTTGCTGCAGGTGCTAGCCGTGAGGAGGTCACCCAGCTCATTGCCAAAGCGATCCGGCTCCATGTTGCCTCGCTGCGGGCACACGGTGACGCAGTGCCGACGCCAACCGCAACTGGTATCACGACGGTCTAAGTCGCTTGACAACTGGCCGGCGCCGGGCAACAAAGCGCGCAAGGGTCCAGCGTGGTAGTTGGTCAGCGCGCTCGGAGGAACTCGAATCCCCAACCTTCTGATCCGCAGGCAGCTCGATACCGTCGCAGGTGGTGTCGGATCGTCCCGCACCGTCGCATTCTGGCCGCTTCCAGACTGTCGTCCAGCGGTTCGTGCGCGCCGGCGTGCAACTGCGTGCGACGCTCTGGGACGAGTTTGTCGGCTCGAATGTTGGCTTTCTGCGGCTACCACCGGGGATCTTGTCTGGCCACCAGAGTTGACTGTCGTGCCTGTGGTCGCACTAAGTACTACATTATGTGATACAGTTTAGCATGGCACGAGCGATTTCTGTCCGCCTGGATGACGAGGCGGACAAGGCCCTACGAACCCTCGAAGCGACTGGCATGAGTCAGTCCGAGGCGGTCCGCGCCGCCCTGCTCAGCGAGGCCAGGCACCTACGCGAAAGCAAGGAGCTCGCGGCCGAGGTGGCTTCGTTGGAAGCCGACGCCGCCGACCGCGAAGAGATGTTGGCTGTCGCCGAGCTGATGGAGGCACTTCGTGCTCCGAGGTGACGTGTACCGATTCCAGCTGCCCAAAGATGTGGGACACGAGCAGCACGGCGACCGCTACGCGGTGGTCGTTCAAGGCGACGAGTTCCTGCCCAGGTCGGTTGTGATCGTGGCGCCGACCTCCCGCAGCGCGCGCCCGGCATCGTTTCGACCCGAGGCCGAGATCGTCGGTGAAACCACGCGGGTCCTCGTCGAGCAGATCGGCGCCGTGGATGCTCGACGTCTAGGCGAGCTCGCAGGCCATCTCACCCACGAGGAGATGTGGGGCATCGACGAGGCGCTGACTGCAGTTCTTGGGCTGCGCTAGTCAGTGAGCGAGTGACCTGCGGGAGTCTCACAATGCTTTAGCTGCTGTATTCAGCGCGCTCGGAGGAACTCGAATCCCCAACCTTCTGATCCGTAGGTACCCTCGGCGTGTCGATTGGTGTCGATCTGAGTCTGTGACCTGGGACGCTGTTCGTTGGGTGTCGGCTGATGTCGACTGGTGTCGAGTCTCTTGGCTGCCAACGTGGCTGCCAAGTCCGAGTGTCTGACCCCAGCGGATCGCGGTCCGCAAACCAGCTCACGAATTGGCTACAGAGACGTCGCGTCGACAACTCGGTGGGCGATTGACACGCAACGTCGCGCTCGTTCCACAGCCTTGGTGGCAGCTGTTCGCGGAACGTTGTCGGGCTCGTACTCCGATCTCGTCTTCAACGGCAGCAGGCGGGCGATATCGCGCGCGACTGCGACGCCATCGGGACCGGCCTCATCCAGGAGAGTCAGGAGCTCGTCATGGTCCTGGCCGGCGGCGCGCCTGCCCAAACGTGCTCCGGTCAAAGCGTCGGCCGCATTCACGGCGGCGTGAATCGCGAGGCTTGTCGCGGCGATCGCTCGACCCGCGTTTAGCTCAACCGCAGCCGCGACAAGGAATTCCTCTGCTTTGCGGACATAGGCGGCGACCTGATCCCTGGTCACGGGCCGCGTGCGTGACTGCCTAGGCACTCCGCCGCCCTCGCAGGCCTTCGAGCGACTTGCCGTACACCACAACTCCGTCCCGAACGATGTCGGCCCACAACGTCTTGTGGCTTCGTAGGAAGCGGCCCACGCTGCTCTCGCTTGTCTCGACGACCTCGACTCGGTTGCCGGTCAGTCGACGTGCGAACTGCCGCCAACCTTCGACCGCTGCGGCCCAACGGTAGTCGTCGTCATTCACGCCTTTTGGCTGTACAAAGAGCACGTCAAGGTCGCTATCAGCTTCAGCCTCGCCTCGGGCGAATGAGCCGAACACGATGACACTGACGGGACCGGGCTCGAGAGTCTCGGCTTGTGAGCCAAGCTCGGCCAGGACTGTCTCGCGACTCCTGCTGAGCGCTCGCACAATCCGCGAGCCGACGTTGTCGTCCACGAGGCGAAACAGCGCCGAAGGTGGCGCTTCTCGGCGCTCAACCAACCCAGAACGGGCCAGCTCGGGCAGTATTCGCGATGTCTGTGCCGGACTGGTACCGGCGAGAAGGGCGATCGTGCGCAGATTGAGGTAGGCGGTACTCTCCGCGAGGACGGCGAGTATTCGACCTTGCGCACCTGGGATGACGCTTTGCACGGGTCGGCGAAAGTCCACGCTTTAGCTTAGAATATCGATCACGAATGAAACAATCGTTTCTTATGTGCACGCACCAGTCGGACTCCTGGTCGGAGGCCGTCCGGGTTCCAGCGGTGCGCGACGACCGAGCCCGCGCCCACGGCGGCCTGGAGCACCCGCTGCTACTGCCCGGAGAGTTGCCTTGGCGCGAAGCAGACTCTCGAGTATGAGCGGCGGGGGGAGTGAGATGCGAGTCGGAGGCAAGACGAGCCCGCAATTGATCCGATCAGCGACTGGCCTGAGGAACGTCGCTCGGCCGACCCTGCTCGGCGGGTCGCGGAGCTCGAGGCCGAGAACCGCCTCCTTGCGCGACCTGTTCGGCCTGGGGCGCGAAGACCGTGCAGTTTCGGCAACTGCGTGGGAGCCAACGCCTTTTCCGGCGGAAGGGCCACCTCTGGTCTCGAGGGTGATACAGCGTTCCTCGCCGCAACAGAAGGTCGAACTCTTCCGAGCATTATTCCCGGGTAGGGACGATGCTTACGCACTCCGCTGGGAAAACGGCCGGACTGACAAGTCAGGGTGGGGACCGGCTGTCAAGGGTGGATGGGCTAACAGCGAGACAGAGACGAATTCGTGGCCGATGACGTGCCGGCGATCGCGAGACTCGTGGCAGATCTGTGCCGACGTGGTACTGACGTCCGCGGGCTGCTCGACGTTCCCGCAGCGATCGGCTCGCTGTGAATGCCAATGGAGTCGCGAGGAGCGCGAGGAGCTATCACGAGATCGTATTCCCGCGGCTTGTGGTGTCAGTCCAGGACAAGGACTTGCTCTTTCGCTTGTTGCAGCGATGGAAAGCGGCGGCGCGACCCAGCTGGGTAACTTCCGTTGGGTCGGCCTAATGAGGTGTGCCCCCTGGTTCTAGCGCCGGGTCGGGCGAGGTCGAAATGTGACGGCTGTCTGCCCGGAGGGCGCCCAAGAAGGCGTGTGCCCATGCCTGGACGTCGTAGCGCCTCACGACACGGCGCATGCGGCGCATGCGTGCTGTTCCTTCGTTGGGGTCGAGGTCGACGGCGTGGCAGATGGCCTGTTTTAGGCCATTCAGATCATGGGGATTAACCAGGATGGCGTCTCGTAGCTCTTGGGAGGCACCAGCGAACTCGCTGAGCACGAGCGCCCCGGTGTTATCAACCCGGCACGCCACATATTCCTTGGCCACAAGGTTCATGCCGTCTCGTAGCGGTGTCACGAGCATGATATCGGCGGCGAGGTACAAGGCCACCAGTTCGTCGACCTCGACGCTTTGGTACAGGTAGTGGATCGCAGGTCGACCGACTGTCGAGTATGCCCCGTTGATCTCGCCGACAAGCTGCTCGAGGTGTTCGCGCTCGCGACGGTAGTGCGGATCATCCTCACGGCTCGGTATGCCGATCTGGACCAACACCGCCTGCGACCCGGTCAGCGAACCGTCGGCAAACAACTCGCCGATGGCTATGAGCCGCCGGTCGATGCCCTTGGTGTAATCGAGGCGGTCGACGCCCAACATAACGACATCCGGGCTGCCGAGCTCCTCTCTGATCTGACGGGCCCGTCTCTGCACAGCGGGGTCGGAAGCCCGCTTGATCAGTCCTATCGCGTCGACTGATATCGGGAACGCCCCGACCCGGACCTGGCGCGCGTCGTAGTTCAGCACGCTGTCAGTACCCGACGCGCCCACGAGTCGTCGAGCGACCCGCGAGAAGTTCGACGCCGCCCCGTGCACTTGGAACCCCACCAGATCGGCGCCCAAAAGCCCTTCGAGTATCGGTCTCCGCCATGGCAGCTGCATGAACAGCTCCTGTGGTGGGAAGGGGATGTGCAAGAAGAAGCCGATGCGCAGGTCTGGCCGCAGTGCCCTGAGCATCTTCGGAACCAACTGCAACTGGTAGTCGTGCACCCAGACAGTCGCTCCCGGCGCGGCGGCTTCGGCGACAGCACGCGCATAGCGGTCATTGACCGACACGTACGCGTACCACCACTCCCGGTGGAACGTCGGGGTCCGAACCGCGTCGTGATACAGCGGCCAAAGCGTGGCGTTGGAGAACCCGAGGTAGAACTGCTCGAACTCGGCATCGTCGAGAGGCACCGCGCGGAATTCGATCCCCTCGTGCTCAGCTGGAACGGCCATCTCAACACCACCGCCCGGCCAACCGATCCACATACCGGCCCCGCCTGCCAGCACTGGCGTCAGCGCCGAGACCAGTCCACCTGGACTCAAGTCCCAATGCATCTCGCCGTCGCGTTCCACCCGCCGGACCGGCAACCTGTTAGCCACCACGACCAACTGGGCTCCCTCCGGCCCAGTGCTCGTTTCATCGCGACGACTCACCACAGAACCCTACCCGTACGAAACGGGCACGGCTTTGCGAACTCGACCGCTGACGCCTGCCCGGGAGCCGTTGGCCGTAGTTGCGGTCTTGCGTGCCTGCTGTCTGGATCGTGTCAGAGCCACGACCGGCAGCGTCCCTGGCTGCCCTCTGGCTGCGAGTCGATCTGTGTCGATCGTCTTGGCGGCCAACGGAGGGCCATGTCAAGCATCCGCCAGGTAGACAGCCACTCTACCTACATCTATTCAGCGCGCTCGGAGGAACTCGAATCCCCAACCTTCTGATCCGTAGGTAGCTCAATATTGTCGCTGCTTGTGTCAGTCCGTCCCGCGTCGTTGCATTCTGGCCTGTCAAGACAGCCGTCCAGCGAGTCCTCCGCTACGGCGTGCGACAGCGTGCGACGCTCTGGGACGGGCTTGTTGGCTCGAATGTTGGCTTTTTTTTGCCGACAGGGACAGGGCCGGAAGAGGTGTGGATGGTTGTGTGAGTTCGTCAACCCAGTTATCAGCGTTGTCAGATGTCGAAGCGCCTCTCTCCGGAGCGTTCCTCCCTACGAACCGATGCGAGCTTGTAGATGCGACGTGCCGTGCTGCCAAAGACGGCGTCGATCTCTTGTCCTACGAGCGGCGTGATGAGATCGCGGGCCAGCCCGAGCACCTGGTCATAGCTCGCCACGGCCGTGCAAACCGGCCAGTCGGAACCGAAGAGCAGACGGTCCGGGCCGAACAGCTCGACGACCCGTTCCACGTAGGGACGAACAGCGACCGGATCCCAATGGTTGCCTGCCTGGGAGACCAGCCCCGAGATCTTGCAGACGACCGACTCACTGCGGGCAAGCTGGCCGATCAAGCTGTTCCAGGGCTCCCAGGTCGAGGCAGCTATCTCCGGGTTGGCCATGTGATCGATGACGAGAGTCGCACCCTCGAGGTGCTCGGCCAGATCTGCTGCGGCGGGGAGTTCACGGGTGGACACGAGAAGATCGAAGGCCCCTCCGCTCTCACTAACGGCGCGGACACCGCGGCGCACCTCGTCTCGTCGGAGCCAGTCAGGGTCCGGTTCGTTGGCGACGAGATGGCGGACGCCGACAAGCTTGTTTCCCCCGGGGAGCTCAGCTAAGCGTGCCAGGGTCTCTCCAACTCCCGGGTCGGTCAGATCGACCCAGCCGATCACTCCGGCGATGAACTCGCTTGCGTTGGCAAGCGCCAGGAATTCCTCCGTCTCCGCGGGATCGTTCAGAACCTGCACGAGCACTGTGGCCGACACGCCAAGTGGCGTGGCGACCTGCTCGAGTTCACCCAAATCGAACGGTCGGTTGAGCGACGGAAGCGCCACGAGCCACTCGTGGGGGCGCTTGGCAGGGTCCCAGACGTGGTGATGCGAATCGACGATGCCGCCGGTCTTAGGCGAGACATCGGTGCTGTACCCGGTCATCATTGCTCTAACGCGCCGCGGGCTAGGAAGTTGTGCGGTGAGACGCGCCTGGCGGCAACGCCGGTGCGAGCCCTGCCCCGGCGAGCTCTTCGAACAGCTCCTCGGGAACCGTGAACCGGAAGTGGGCAGCGTTCTCGTGAGCCTCTTGAGCGCTGGCCGCACCGACTACAGCCGCCGTCACGGCCGGATGTGCGAGGACGAACTGCAATGCCGCCGCGGCCAGGGGAACGCCGTGGCGATCGCAAATGGAACGGATGCGGTTCACGTGCTCGACGATCGGACTGGGTGCAGGTACATAGTCCAGGTGTGCCCCGGGGCGTGGATCGGCGAGGATGCCGCTGCGGTAGACCCCGGCCGCCAGCACCGAAACCCCCCGCTTCTCACACGCGGGGAAGAGCCGGTCGGCCGCCGGGACGTCGAGGAGGGAATAGCAGCCGGCGATCAAGACGCAGTCGAGCTCTGTCCGCTCGACGAGCCAAGTGAGCACGTCTGCGTGGTTCATGGCGACGCCGATTGCGCCGACCACGCCCTCGGCGCGGAGCTCTTCGAGCGCCGGGTAGGACTCGGTGAGCGCCAGCCCGGCGTACTTGTCCGGATCGTGGATCAACGCGACATCAACGCGATCGCGACCTAGGCGCTCGAGGCTCGCCGCCATGGATCGGCGCACACCGTCTTTCGTGTAGTCGTCCACGAGCCTTCGACTGGGTGCTCCGTAGAAGAGGTCCCCGCCCTGGACCCCGTCGTCGGCGTCGACGAGCAGGTGGCCGACCTTTGTCGAGACCACCGCATCGCCGGCCGGTCGATTGGCCAGGTAGGCGCCGAGACGCTCTTCCGACAGTCCGACCCCGTACTGGGGGGCGGTGTCAAAGGCGCGGACCCCCTCGTCCCAAGAGGCCTCGAGAACGGCTTCGGCCCGCCTGTCGTCGACCGGGGCGTACATCCCGGCCAAGGGTGCGCAGCCCAGCATCAGCCGCGTCACATAGACGTCGCTATGGCCGAGACGGACACGCTCTATGCCACCAAGGGCTGGGGGGATGTCGGGCAAGCTGTCGCTCATAGCTGGCGGGTCGCGCTCGCGGGTTTGCCATACGTCCGCAGGCAGAACGGAGCTCGATGTGAAGGGACCAAGTTCGATCCGGAGACCGACGTGTCCCTGTCAGTCGGCCAGCTAGCCATCGTTCACGGGTCCTGGGTGTTGGGCGCGCCGGACTTGCGCTCGAGCCAGGACCGCAAGATGTGCTCGCGCATCACCTCGGCTGCACCATCGGGGTCGCGTGCCGCCAGTCGCTCGTAGATGGCGACGTGACCTCGATGGCTCATCATCATGTGGTCGGCGCTTACGCCAATTCCGCGGTAGCGGACGTTCACGCGCGCGCGGGGGTGGATCGAGCGGATGATCGATCGCCCGAGACGGTTGCCTGAGCCTCGAAGGATCAGATCGTGGTAGTCGCCTTCAGCCTGCTGGTACTGCTCCGGCTGGTCCAGGAGCTTCTCGAGGGCCGTCAGGGCGTCGTGCAGCTCGCTCAGCTGCGCATCTGTCATCCGCACTGCCGCGCGGTATGCCATCTGGCACTCGAGCGCGACACGCACGTCGACCACGTCGTCAAGGATCTCGAAGGTGTCGGCGTAGCGCATCGCGGCGTCGAGTACGAGCGGGTCGAGCAGGTCCCACTGCTCGGTCGGCCCCACGGTCGTACCTTGGCCCTGCTTGACTCGCACGAGTCCCTTCGCCTCGAGCAGCTTCAGTGCCTCCCGGATGACGGTACGGCTGACGCCGAAGACCTCACACAGCGCTGACTCGGTCGGGAGCGACGACTCAGGAAGGAGCTCGCCTCCCACGATTTTGTCGACCATGGTCGAGAGCACGGCCGTCGCGAGACGAGCGGGTCTGCGCGGAACGGCCCCTGCCAAGATCATTTCGAAGCTTTTCGTTGGAGGCTGTCCCGCCAGGGTCACTTCTGCCTCATCTCCCCTCGGTGGCAGTGACAGCCATCCACGAATTTGATCATACGTAGTATGTTAATCCAACCGATCCAGCCGGGCGGCTTCCTTGTGGAGAGCACTCCGGGCCGGGCGCAGCCGGCAGCCCCGGGGCGTGGCTTGGAGGTTCGGACGCCCAAGTCCGTGGTGTATTCGTGCAGTGGACTGAAAGCAGTAGCTGAGCTGGACCTTCATGTCGCGCGGGGCGAGACCGGCCGCCGCGAGCCGAGGACTACCGGGAGCAGGTTGCTCGTCACCGTGCAGGCTGACGCGTCCTAATCGAAGAACCGCGCTCCTTGCGCTGTCCTAATAGGTATGACATCATAAGCCAGTCGTCATAGGAGTGATGTCAATGGCACGGGTGCGCATTACTCACGTCGAGACCTTCAAGGTGTTCGTACCGGGCGCCCGGCCAGGCTTCGCGTGGCGTGAGGGACTTCTGGGCGGCCCTGTTGACGGACTTGTCGCCGTGCTGTGCCTTCGCACCGACGAGGGCGTCGCCGGCGTCGCCGTCACGCAGCATCGCGGGAGCGCCGTCGTCTTTGAGGACTTGGTCGGGCGCGTCCTTCGTGAGGAGCTCGTCGGGACCGATCCGCTCGAGCGTGAGCGGATATGGCACCGGATGTGGGAGCTTGACAGGACAGAAGAGTTTCCGATCTGGCTGATCGGTCTCGTGGACTGCGCGTTGTGGGACCTCGTCGGGCGTCTCTACGGCTCGCCGACCTGGGAGGTGCTGGGCGGCTTTCGACGCGAGATCCCTGCGTACGCCTCGACATCGACCTTTGCCTCAGTCGACGAGTACCTCGACGTCGTCTCACAGTGCATCGAGCTCGGCTACCCGGCGATCAAAGTTCACGCCTGGGGTGACGCCCGGCGCGACGCCGCCCTGTGCGCAGCGGTTCGCGAACATGTCGGCGCGACGTTCCCGCTCATGTACGACGGCTCGGCCGCCTTTGACCTTGCCGACGCCGTCTACGTCGGAGACGCACTCTCGGAGGCCCACTACCTCTGGTACGAGGAGCCGATCCGCGAGTTCAACGTAACGGCCTACAAGTGGCTCGCCGATCGAGTACGCGTTCCCCTGAACGTCGCCGAGACCTCGGACGGCGCCCACATGAACACCGCCGATTTCATCGCCAGCGGATGCGCCACCTTCGTCCGTACGAGCACGGATCTCCGTGGCGGGTTCACCGGGGCCATGCGCATCGCCCATCTCGCCGACGCTTTTCGGCTTCGCGCAGAGCCCCATGGGAACACCGTCTACGCGAGGCACCTCTGCATGGCGATCCCGAATTGCACGTACTACGAGTCGCTCGTCACCACCAACCCGGTTCAGCGCGAGCTCGGACTCGACGAGAAGGGCATCGTTCGCGCGCCAAGAGGACCGGGCGTCGGTTTGGATCCAGGTCCCGATTATCCGCCCGAGCTCGCCGAATACGTGGTCGAGCCGTGACGAAGGGAGCAGTTGCAGTTTGAACCGAAAGCAAGCATCACAAGACGGAAGGAGTTGAGCCTACAATCATGAAGTCATTTTTCAACCTCAAATCCTGGCGAGGTCGCTCGCTACGGAGCCGCGTCGCGCTCGGCGTGGTTGTGGTCGCCGGCCTTGCACTCGCGGTACCGGGGGCTTCGACAGCAACAACGAAGTCTTCGTCGAAGCCGCTAATCGTCTGGATCGACACTTCTCGCATTCCGTACGAGCAGGCGTACATGAAGGCCCATCCTGGTGCCAACATCAAGTGGGTTATCTACAACGGCAACGAGAATGGCACCGGCGTGCTGCAGTCGAAGTTCGCGCTGTGGAACCGCATCGGCTGGCCATCGGTCGCGCCGGACGTGATGTTCGACTCGCAGAACTACGACGCGGTCCAGCTCGGTACGGCGCCGTACAACGACCTGCTCAACCTGAAGAAGTACATCCCGGCGAGCGTTCTCAAGAGCTATGCGGGCCACAGCATGAGCGCCTGCACCACCCCCTCGGGCGAGATCATCTGCCTGCGCAATGACACCGCCGCGGACGTGCTCTGGGTCGACCAGGGTCTGTACACGAAGTTCTTTGGCAAAGCGCCAGTTCCGACGACCTGGGCAGGGATCGTCGCAGACGGACAAATGCTCAAGAAGAGCCACCCCGGCTACATGGTCGGGGACATCGGCGACGAGTTCGATGACGACTTCATCTATTGGGGCAACGGGTGTCCGCTCGACAAGGTCGTCGGCCCGAACACGGTCGAGATCGACCCGACCAACCTCGCCTGCACGAAGATCGACAACCTGCTCGACAACTCAGGGCTCGAGGGCAACGCCATCACCACCACCTACGTCTTTGCAGCCGGGGGCTTCCCCGCCGCCAAGGTCGTCATGATGGTCGGGCCGCTGTGGTATGGAACCGCCGTGTTCGAGACCGGCAAGAAGGCGCCGGACGGCGTGCCGGACGGCACGATGGCGGCCTATCCGCCGCCGTTGTCAGTCCTCGGCCAACCGATCACCGGCGCCCTCGGCGGCGGTTTGTGGCTCGTGTCGAGCCACTCCAGCCAGCCGGCTGCTGCGGCCGCGCTCGCCGAGTACATGTCGACAAGCCCGAACATCCAAAATGTTCACGTCGACGCGGGCCTGCCCGACTACACGCCGGACCAGGACTCCTATGTCGCCGCGTTCGGCTCCGTCTTCGCCGACCCGGTCACCACTGGGAAAGCATGGGAGAAGGCCGCAGCCGAGGTCTGGAACGGTTGGGGCCCGACTCCGTGGAGCACCGACGCAGCCTGGGCGTCGACGGTGGTGCCGGGCGTGACCGCCACCCCGCCGAGCACACTTGGAAAGCAGATCAACTCGTTCGCCTTGGCTCTGGCGAACGACGCCAGGCTGGCCGGCTGGACGGTCAAGAGCACCAGCAAGTGCATCAACTCCTTCGGCGGCTCGGGCTGCTAGTGGGAGTTTGCAAAGCGCAACATGACTGACCCTCTGGTCACGGTTGCCCCCGGCGAGCACGCAAGCGCTCGCCGGGGGCGCCGGTCCCGGTGGCGCCGAGAGCGCCCACCGGCCGGCAGCTCGCGTACAGCGGGCTACTTCTTCGTCGCCCTCTACGTAGCGATGCTCTTGTGTCTCGGCGTCGCTCCCACGGTCTATGCGATTTCACTCGCGCTCAGGACCTCTCATGGCCTTGGTGCTGCGAACTTCGTCGACAGCTATCACCTGCCTGAGTTCATGCCCGCTTTCAAACACGTGCTGTTGTTCGAAGCCATCTGGCTGGTCAGTCAATCGGTGCTCGTCGTGGCGCTGGCGCTCATGGTCCACAACCTGTCGCGGCGAGTTAGCGCCACCTTTCGTTTCATCTTCTATCTCCCGGGAGCTATGGCGGGAGCGGCAAGCGTGGTCATCTGGTTGTTCATGTTTACCCCAACCACAAGTCCTTTTGCCTTCATCGAGCACGCACTTCATTACACACTTCTGGCAAACACGGTCACGCCAAACAATCTCCCCGTGCTCTTCGCGATCATGGCGTTCTGGACAGGCGCTGGGGGATGGATCGTCGTCATGCACGGCGCGCTGAACAACGTTCCCACTGAGCTGATCGAGGCTGCCGAGATAGATGGTTCGAACGTGTTTCAGACCGCCTTGCGAATCAAGCTCCCGCTCATTCGGAAGTGGGTCGTTTACATGCTCGTGCTCTCGTTCGCGTCCGGCACGCAGCTGTTCGTGGAGCCGCAGATTCTTGGCATCGCGACCGGGGGCGAAGTCCCCCCGCAGTGGTCGCCCAATCAGCTTGCCTACTACCTCGCATTCCAGCTTGACCGCTTCAACGAAGCCGCGGCGATCTCGGTCGACCTTCTCGTGTTCGGCTTGCTCGTCGCAGTGCTGATCGTCTGGCGCGGCAAGCTTTTTGAGGTCCAGTGATGCTTGCGCGACGCTACGCCCTCCGCCTCATCGCAATCCTCATCTTGCTCCTGTTCGCGGCATTCTTTTTCGGGCCCATCATCTGGCTGCTCCTGGCGCCCACCAAGACCGATAGCCAGATCATCAATCAGACACCGCTCGCGTTCGGCAGCTTCGCAACATTTGGCCGCACGTTCCACCATCTCACTACCTACGAGGGCGACCTCGTCTTGACCTGGCTCAAGAACTCCGCCATCTACTCTTTTGGCGGTACCGCGCTCGCAGTACTGACTGCAATTCCGGCCGGATACGGCCTGGCGCTGACGCACTTCGTCGGACGCCGCGCGCTGCTCGCGATCACGCTCGTCGTGATGATCGTGCCGGCGACCGCGCTCGTCCTGCCGCTGTTTCTCGAGGCCAATACCGTGCACTTGGTCGGCACGGTCTGGTCGCTCATCTTGCCGTTCGGGTTCTTCCCGTTCGGTGTCTATCTCGCTTACATCTACTTCTCAACGACTATTCCGAAGGATCTGATCGGGGCGGCGCGGATTGACGGCGCCGGCGAATGGGGCGTGTTCCGGCGTATTGCATTGCCGCTCGCGACGCCGATCGTGGGGCTCGTCGGATTCTTTTCGTTCGTCGCGAACTGGAACAACTACTACCTTCCGTTTGTGATGACCTATGACAACTCGCAGTACCCGCTGCAGGTGGGCCTACCGATCCTGCTGGGCAGCTCGCCGTCGATCAACCCGGTCGCGGCGACTGGCGGACAAGCCGTCATCTATCGGCCCGAGCTGGCGATGGCGACGATCGTCGCAATCGCACCGGTACTGATCGTATTCCTGTTCGCGCAGCGGACCCTTGTGGCCGGCATGCTCGCTGGATCGACAAAGGAATAGGGATGGCGGAGGCGACAGTTGGCCCGACTGGACCAATTTTTTCCTCCCCTTCGTGATGTTCTACAGCGACCGCCAGTACCCGCTCCCGGTCGGCCTGCGGTACCTCCTGGAAAGTACAGCCGCGTTCAACCCGTCGCTCGGTGGCGGCGTAAGCCCGGTACTCCGGCTGGAGCTGGCGATGGCCACACTCGTGGCGATCGCGCCGGTCTTCATTGTTTTCCTCTTTGCCTAACGTGCGTTGGTCACCGGGATGCTTGCCGGCGCCACGAAGGGATAACCCGTCCGCGCAGCCTCGGCGCGACGGGCTGACCCAACGAGGGGAGCCTTCATGCGAGTCGTCTTCATCGGAGCGGGAAGTGTGGTGTTCACGAGGAACCTCACGCGGGACATCCTCACGTTCCCAGAGCTTCAAGATGCCGAGATCGTGCTCATGGACATCGACGCCGACAGGCTCTCGCGTGCCTTAAAGCTCGTGAGCCGCATGGCCGAGACGGCCGGGTCAGCGGTGCGGGTCACGGCCACGACCGACCGTAGGGTAGCCCTCAAAGGGGCCGACTACGTCGTCGTCACGATCCAGGTGGGTGGCAAGGCCCAGTGGGAGGCCGACATAACCGTCCCGGAGCGCTACGGCGTGGGCCAGTGCGTGGGCGACACCTTGGGCCCGGGCGGGATCTTCCGCGGCCTTAGGCACCTGGCGGTCTTCGACGGCCTCATCGAGGACATGGCGGAGCTGTGCCCGAGGGCGCTCGTCCTGCAGTACTCGAACCCGATGGCCATCCTCACCTGGCGCACGGCGCTCTCGGGACTGAGGGTGGTTGGTCTTTGCCACAGCGTCCAGCAGACGGCGCGCCTTCTCGCCGAGTACTGCGAGGTACCCTTGGAGTGAGTTCACCTACTGGGTGGCCGGGATCAACCACCAGGCCTGGTTCCTCACCCTCGAGCACCGGGGCGAAGACCTCTACCCCCGCCTGCGGCTACAGCTCGACAACCCTGAGACGCTCGCCTTGGAGCCTGTGCGTTTCGAGCTCATGCGCCGCTTCGGCTACTTCGTGACCGAGTCGAGCGGGCACGCCTCGGAGTACCTGCCCTACTTCCGCAAGCGGCCCGACCTTCTCGCTTCTTTGGTGGAGACCTTCGAGTCGGCCGGGTCCGACTACTCGGCGTGGTTCGGTTACGGCCAGACGGGCGGCTACTTCGCCAGCATGCGACTCAAAGAACCTGCCTACGAGCAGGAGGTTGACCGGCAGGTCGCCGGCATGGACCCAATCGTGTTCGGGCGTTCGGACGAGTACGGCGCCCGAATCATTCATTCTGCGGAGACAGCCACCCCCCTTCGCATCAACGGCAACGTGCTCAACCAAGAGCTCATCACCAACCTGCCCGCAGGAGCGTGCGTCGAGGTCCCCTGCCTCGTGGACCGCGCCGGCGTCCACCCCTGTGTCGTGGGGGACCTCCCGCCTCAGTTGGCCTCCTTGAACCGGAGCAACATCGCCGTGCAGGAGCTTGTCGTAAAGGGTCACCTCGAAGGCGACCGCGAGGCCATCTACCAGGCCATGGCCCTCGACCCGCTCACGGCCGCCGTCTGTTCCCTGGACGAGATATGGAGGCTGACCGACGACATGTTCTGGGCGAACGAGCGCTGGCTGACCCAGTTCGCATGACCACAGCTGATGGCGAAGAAGTGTCAGTCCCAAGAGGCAGGAGAAGGTAGGGAATGATTACCATCTCCCGGGAAACCTGGCGAGAAAAGAAACGCCGGCTGAACTAGGACGCAATCGCGAGGCCCAGTATTCGGTGGGCCCGGAGCAGGAACGTGCAAAGCTTGATCTCAGACGGCAATACTCAGAAAGGCACGAGAATGATCGATGGCACCGGAGTGGCACTTGAGTACGCTGCGGGCCATGAGCGCTTGCGCTTGGAGGCTTGGGGGAAAGACTCGATAAGAGTGCGTGCCAGTCAAGCCCCGATCGCCGAGGAGCTCCCGGGCGCGCTGGCCGCGACTTGCCCGGCCCCGTCAGCCGGCGCGACCGGCGATGGGTTCACTCTCGTCAACGGGAAGCTGAAGGCTCAAATCTCCTCTGACGGGGACGTCAGTTTTTCGCGCTCCGACGACGGTCGGGAACTACTCTCCGAGCAGAAGGCGCACTTTTGGTGGCCGGGCCCGAGACTGTTTCTCGCCAACGGCAATGGGCACTACCGCATAGAGCAGCGCTTCAAGGCCTACGACGGAGAAAAGCTTTACGGTCTCGGCCAACATCTCCACGGTGAGTTCAATCAAAAGGGACTCGTTATGGACCTGGTCCAGCGAAATGCTGAGGTTTCGATTCCCTTCATGGTCTCGAACAGAGGCTACGGTTTCCTTTGGAATTCTCCAGCTGTGGGGCGGGTTGAGCTCGCCAACAATGGCACTCGTTGGGTCTCCGATAGCGCGTGCCAACTCGACTACTGGGTGACCGCGGGCGATGAGCCAGCGGAGATCCTCTCGCACTACGCCGACGCCACCGGGCACGCGCCCGACTTACCTTCTTGGGCAAGCGGCTTCTGGCAGAGCAAGCTTCGCTACCGGACCCAGGAGGAACTCCTGGCCGTCGCCCGTGAGTACCACCGCAGGGGAATTTCTTTGGCAGTGATCGTGAGCGACTTCTTCCATTGGGCGTACCTGGGTGACTGGAGCTTCGACAAAAGCGAGTGGCCAGATCCGGTTGCAATGGTTAGCGAGCTCAAAGCCATGGGCACCGAGCTCATGGTGTCAGTTTGGCCATGTGTCAGCCCGCTTTCAGCCAACTATCAGCCGATGTTGGAGAGTGGCCTATTGATTGCAAGCGAGCAGAGTGCACCAGTGCACTCGACCTGGCCTGAGCGAGGCCTGAACTCCTGGATCGGAATCTCCTTCTATGACTCCACCAACCCCGCAGCCCGCGATTACATCTGGGAGCAGGTGAAGAAGAACTACTACGACGCGGGGATCCGCGTCTTCTGGCTCGACGCCTGCGAACCCGAGATGAAACCCGGCTACCCCGCGAGCCTGAGGTTCACGGCAGGGCCAGGCCTCGAGGTTGCAAACCTCTATCCTCGAGAGCACGCCCGTGGCTTCTATGAGGGCCTGCTTCGCTGCGGCGAGGAAGAAGTACTCCTGCTATGTCGGTCCGGATGGGCAGGCAGCCAACGCTATGGAGCGGCGATCTGGTCGGGCGACACTCCGTCGACGTTCGAGTCATTCCGAGTGCAGGTACGAGCAGGACTCAACATGGCCATGAGTGGCATCCCTTGGTGGACGGCCGACATCGGTGGATTCTTCAAGGGCGATCCAGACGACCCGGAATACAGGGAGCTTCTCGTCCGCTGGTTCGAGTATGGGGCTTTTTGCCCCCTGTTCCGCATCCATGGGGATCGCCTTCCCAATGCTGCGATGGGCAAGGACATGACAGGCGGCCCGAACGAGATCTGGTCGTTCGGTGAAGAAGCTTGCTTGATCCTCACGAGCTACATCCTCCTCCGCGAGCGACTGAGGCCTTACCTGCATGCCCAGGCAAAGGAGGCAAGCAGGACGGGCATACCCGTTATGCGACCACTGCTCCTCGAGTTCCCAAACGACGAGAGATGCTGGGATGTGGACGACCAGTTCCTGTTCGGCCCAGACCTTCTGGTGGCTCCGGTGCTCGAGCAGCATGCGAGCGAACGGTCGGTGTATCTTCCTGCTGGGACGGATTGGACTGACGTCTGGACACACGCGCGCGAGCCTGGCGGTGCGGTGGTGACCGCCGCGACTCCGCTGGAGCGGATCCCTCTATTCCTCCGAGACGGGGCGCAGCTCGATATCGCTCTTTTCGCGAAGGAAGCATCACAGAACGCGAATGGGCGCGATCATCAAAGCGAGATTCGATGATCGCCGACACAAGTTGGGTCGCGTACTCGGCCATCGAAGCCGCCCTGGTTTTGAGCAACCAAGGAACGCTACGACCGAACAACGGGGCACCCAGCTAGGCGCCCCCGGCGCGCTGCGCCGTCTTTCTTGGCAGCATGAAGCTCGCTCGCTACAACTAAGGTCATGTCGAGTCCTGAGAGGCAAACGACGGTGGCATCCGAGATGAGCTTGGTCGCCAGCAAAGAGTTCCGCCTTTGGTACCGCCAGCCGGCGAGCGAGTGGCTGGAAGCGCTCCCCCTCGGTAACGGCAGGCTCGGGGCCATGCTGTGGGGCGGGCCCCGGCGGGAGAGGGTGGACCTCAACATCGACACCCTGTGGTCCGGCGGTCCCCGCACCGCCCGCCCTGAGGGCTCTGCTGGCGTGCTGGCCGCGCTGCGTGCCGCCGTCCTCGAGCGCCGTGTGTATGCGGAAGCCGATGCGCTCGCCCTTCGCCTACAGGGCTCGTTCAACGAGGCCTACCAGCCGCTCGGGTACCTGATCGCCGACTTCGCAGACAGCGGCGAGGTCCAAGGCTACGAGCGGTGCTTGGATATGCGGGACGGCATTGCCTCGGTGCGCTACGAGGTCGGGGGATCTGTCTACGAGCGGGAAGCTCTTGCTTCTGGCCCGGACGGGGCCTTCGTGATGCACCTGAAGGCGTTGGGGACCGGGAAGCTGAACGTGACCCTTGAGCTCGGGAGCTCCCACCCGAGCAGGCGGGACCAGGGGGCCGACGGCGTTACCTGGCTGGAGGGCAGGGCACCCGCGCACGTCGTCCCCCATTATTGGGACAAAGAGCCGGCCATCGTCTACGACGACGTCTTCGGCTTGCGCTTTGCCGCCGGCCTGGCGCTCAGGGCTGACGGCGGCGTGATTCACTCCGCGAGCGGGGGATCTTTGCGGGTGGAAGGTGCTCGATCCCTCACCTTGTTCGTGGTGGCCACCACGGGCTACGCGGGTTACGGCACCTCGCCGGTCGAGGACCCTGTCGCTCTGCGGCGCACGTGCCGGGAAGTCCTGGCCCCCCTGCTCAGCGATCCTTACGACGTCATCCGGGCGAGGCATGTGCACGATCACGCCGTACTTTTCGACCGGTGCTGGTTGCAGCTTGGGCGGAGCGAAGGCGACCGGGTACCGACTAACGAGCGGCTCCAGGCCCTGCGCGAAGGCAATAGCGACGAGGGGTTGTGCGCTTTGTTGTTCCACTACGGACGCTACCTACTGATAGCGAGCTCGCGTCCCGGTACCGAGCCAGCCAACCTGCAGGGGATCTGGAACGACCAAGTGCGCCCACCCTGGAGCTGCAACTGGACGACCAACATCAACACCGAAATGAACTACTGGCACGCCGAGACCACCAACCTGGCAGAGTGCCACGAGCCGCTCATGGACCTGGTGGCGGACCTCTCACGCGCCGGCGTCAGCACGGCCAAAGACTTCTATGGTTGCAGGGGCTGGGCGGCCCACCACAACGTGGATCTGTGGCGTTCGACTTGGCCGACAGGTGACCAGGCGGCACACCCGTATTGGGTGAACTGGCAAATGGGCGGCCCCTGGCTCTGCCAGCACCTATGGGAGCACTACGCCTTCTCCGAGTCCCGGCCCGTTCTAGAGCGCGCTTACCCTGTAATGCGCGGGTCGGCCCTCTTCTTGCTCGACTATTTGACACAAGGTCCGGACGGGAAACTGGTCACCTGCCCGTCGATATCACCAGAGAACAGGTTCTTCACCCCCGACGGCACGGAAGCCGCCGTCAGCGCTGCGTCGACGATGGATATCTGGTTGACCAGGGATCTTTTCCGCCACTGCATCACGGCCTCGGAGATCCTTGGCCTGGACGAGGAGCTGCGGGCGAGACTGACAAGCACTCTGGCGATGCTTCGCGAACCTCAAGTGGCCGCCGACGGCCGCTTGCAAGAGTGGTGGGAGGACTTCGGTGAACCGGAGCCCGGACACCGTCACCTGTCACACTTGTTCTGCCTTTATCCCGGTGAGGAAGTGACGCCGAGGTCAACCCCTGGGCTGGCGGTAGCCGCGCGACGCTCGCTCGAGCACCGCCTGGCAAACGGGGGCGGCGGGCCGGGCTGGAGCCGAGCATGGGTGGTCGGGCTGTGGGCGAGGCTGTTGGAGGGACACCTGGCCTGGGAAAGCCTGCGGGATCTCATCGAGGGCTCCTTGTCCGACAACTTCTTCGGCTCCCATGACCCGGGCGTGTTCCAAATAGATGCCAACTTCGGGGCTGCAGCCGCCATCGGTGAGATGTTGCTCCAGAGCCACTCGGGCACCATCGACCTGTTGCCCGCCTTGCCCCCGGCATGGCCGGAGGGTCAGGTTGCCGGCCTCCGGGCCAGAGGGGGGTTGACCGTGGGCATCACGTGGCAAGAGGGCCGCGTGACCGAAGCCCACCTCGACGTCCCCAGCGCCCGTGTCGTGAAGGTGCGTTGTGCCAGCATTCTCCGGCTCGTCGGCGGCGAGCCGGAAGGCGCCAGGTTCTCGCCGACCGATGAGCCGGGATTGGCCACCCTCGAGACTTCGGCTCCGGGGACGTACACGTTGCGGGCAGAGGTGTAGTACTCAGGTCTTAAGGGCTCACGCCTTGCACGGCTTTAACGGCTGGCTGTCTGCCGACTTGTGCAGCAACGGCCACGACCGACCGCTGCGAGTACGGCGCCACCGGCCCCGTGATCTCAACCACAGCCTGCTGGCGGATGTCAGACGACGACGCGCCCACGGCGAAGCGGAAGAGGCCGGGCTCAAGGACAAACCGCATGGCCTCGTCGTAAAAGGCGAGCCGGCTCGGGTGCACGTCGAAGGTGACCCGCGCCGCCTCGCCAGGGGCCAGGCTCAACCGGGTGAAGCCAATGAGGTAGGTTTCGGGCCGCGCCACCGATGCCACCAGGTCCGACACATAGAGCTGCACGACCTCCTCGCCTTCCCGGCCCCCCGTGTTGGCTACCGTCACCCCAACGCGGACGCGAGACGAGGTGTCGCCGGCCTCGACGGTGATGTCGGAATAGCCGAAGGTCGTGTACCCGAGGCCGTGCCCAAAACTGAACAGGGGGGTGTGACGACAATCGGTGTAGTCGCCATGAAACACCGAATGCCCGCCCCCAGAACGATGGCTGCTGTAGAGCGGCACCTGGCCCGTAGACCTTAGGAGCGTGACAGGCAGCCTGCCGGTGGGCTCCGCCTTGCCCAAGAGCACGTCTGCCAAGGCATTACCGCCCTGTTCCCCGAGGGGCCAGGCAACCAACAGGGCCTGCACCCGATCGGCCACCTCGCTTAATACGTGGGCCCTCCCGCTCATGACGACGAGCACCGTAGGGGTGCCCGTGGCCGCCACAGCGCTCACCAGCTCCTCCTGAACCCCCGTCAACCTGAGGTCTGTGGCATCTCGGGCTTCGCCTACCGTTGCGCTCTCGTGCAACCCGGAGCGGCCCCCGACCACCACCACCGCGACATCGGCTCGGGCGGCCGCCGCAACTGCGGCCGGGAAGCCGGCGCGGTCTTCGCCCAGCAACTCGCAACCCTTCTCGCAGGTCACTTCGGCCCGAGCGCCGAGGGCTGCCCTGAGCCCCGCCAAGGGAGTGACGTGCTCTGTGTAATACTCGCCGGGCTTGATCGCCCCTTTGCCGCTGGGCAGGTAGATGAGGTCTCGGATCCCGCCTTCGGCGCTGCCGTCCGCCGATGCCCTCGGGCCGGCCTGCACGGCCGCACCGGCCTCCCGATGGCCATCTGCCAAAGATGGTTCGTCCATGTCGGCGTGCCTGCTGCGGTACAGCACCAACTCCTGGTGCGCCGGATAGTGGTAGTCGCCTTGCAGCAAGCGCCGGTCGTCGGCCGCGGGGCCTATGACGGCCACTTTGGAGACGTGCGCGACCAAGGGCAGCACACCGTCGTTGGCCAGGAGGACAATACCTCGGGTGGCAGCGCGCCTGGCGAGGTGGGCGTTGGCCGGGTCGGCGAAGACCGGCTTCACCCGGGTGGAGTCGACATAGGGCGATTCGAACAGGCCCAAACGCATTTTGGCGGTCAGCACTCGGCGGACGGCGGTGTCGACCACAGACATCGCTACCTTACCCGCGCCGACGGCTGCCTTCAGGGGTGCCCCAAAACAGTCCAGGGCGGGCAGCTCGAGGTCCAATCCGGCTGTGAGCGCCTTGACGGCCGCCTCGGAACGGTCAGCAGCCACCCGGTGGTAGCTCATCAACCAGATGACCGAGAAGTAGTCGGCGACCACCATGCCGTCGAAGCCGAGCTCTTCACGGAGCAATCGCGTCAGGATCTCTGCCGACCCGCTACCAGGAAGCCCGTCTACGCAACTGTACGAGCTCATGACCGAGCCCAAGCCGGCGTCACGGATAGCGGCGGCGAAAGGCTCCGCAAAGACCTCACGCAGCTCCCTCGGCCCGACCTGTACCGGCGCATGGTTGCGCCCACCCTCCGATAGGCCGTGAGCCAGGAAGTGCTTCCCGGTGGCCAGGACGCCTCTTGACAAGTCGTCAGTCTGCGTGCCGCGCACGTAGGCGGTCCCGAGCACTCCCGCCAGCACTGGGTCCTCACCGTAGGTCTCCTCCAACCGCCCCCACCGGGGGTCCCGTGCCACGTCAAGCACCGGTGCCAGGCTGTGGCGGGCCCCCACCGCCAGCAGCTGGCGTCGCACGCAGTCCGCTACCTCGTACACGAGGGCCGGATCCCAAGAACAGGCGAGAGAGAGTGCTTGGGGGAACACGGTGGCACCCCTGGCGCAATAACCGGCCAGCGACTCTTCGTGCACGATTACCGGGACTCCAAGGCGGGTGCGCTCAACCACGACCCGCTGGATCTGGTTGAACAGCTCGGCGCTTTGCTCCGGCTCGAGGCCCGTGGTGGCACCTATGCGCGTGACCTGGCCGATGCCGTGCGGTACCACGGCCAGCGCCGCGTCTTCGTCGAAGCGCTCGCCCTTTAGCAAGTTCGGGAACTCCACCGCGCCCAGCTGAGCGAGCTTTTCGTCGATGTCCATGCGGTCGATCAAGTCGTCGACCCGGTCCTCAACCGGTAGGCCCGCATTACGGTAGGCGAGGGTAGTCATCGGTTACCTCATTGTGTGTTGTTGGTGCACGTCAGTGCTCGAGGTCGAGCGAGTGGGCACGGCACGCAAGCGGCCCGCTCGCCTAAAGAGATCGTTAAAATCGGACGAAGAGGTCCTCCCTCGGCTGGCGGGCAAAGGCAGGTGGACGCGGCACTAGGTGGCTCCGGGTCAACGCAGCGCGAACCCACCGATACCCTTTACGAACTGGCGGCGGAGGCCTAGGTACAGTATCAGCAGCGGCAGGACCGAGAACACGACAACAGCCATCACAACGGGCACGTTGAGGGCGTACTGGTCGCTCGAGGCGAAGCGGTACATCCCCAACGGAAGCACCGTGTCATTATTGGACTGCGTGAGTATTAGGGGCAGGAGGAAGTTGTTCCAGGCACCTAAACCCGAGTAAATGCTGATAACGGCCAATACCGGGCGAGCCATGGGTACGACCAGGTGGGTAAACGTGCTCCAGGGCCCGGCACCGTCGACGGCCATCGCGTCGTAAAGTTGCCGTGGTATCAAGCGAAGGTAGTTGACCATCAAGAGCACGGCGACCGGGATGAGCGACGCGGCCAGAACGAGTACGAGGCCGTACATCGTGTCGTAGATATAGATCTTGTTGGTTATGAAGTACAGAGGTATGACGATCGCCTGGATAGGGATGGCGATACCGAACAGTATGACTCGGAACGAAACAGCCGAGAAGCGCGAGCCGTGCCGGACGATCCGGTACCCAGCCGCCAAGGAGAGCAGGACGACCACCACGATGGTACCCACGGCCAGCTCTGCACTGTTGCGGAAATCCGTCCCGATCCCCGAGCTCTCGAACATGGCCGAGTACGAAGACAGGGTCAGTCCACCGGTCGGCAGCCAGGCATTGGCAGTGAGGTACTCAGCAGGCGACCGGAAGCTGATGAGCACCATGTAGTAGATGGGGGCCAGCACGAACACCAACCAGAACGTCCCGAGGAGGAAGGCCGCGAAGCGAGAGACCTTCGACCTGCCCCTGATACCGCCCAGTGTCGTCCCGCGAGACCCTGCTTTCGCAAGGGCCCTGCGGCGGCGGCCGGCCCGGTCGGGAGCCCTCACGGCAGTCGCTACCATATGCCCTCCTGACCCCCCTCCATGGAGCCAAACCCGGTCGACCTGACGAGAACGATGGCCAGGAGGATGCCGAGGAAGCCAATGACGGTGGCGATCGTGCTGGCGTAACCGAACTCTGTTT
This sequence comes from uncultured Acidimicrobiaceae bacterium, assembly GCA_963719125.1. GTDB lineage: Bacteria > Actinomycetota > Acidimicrobiia > Acidimicrobiales > Bog-793 > Fen-455. The sequence goes on along the minus strand of CAVRAT010000010.1, from coordinate 48,627 downwards.
GGTTGAAACCGACGCTGTACATGTCCATCGCCAGCACCCTGGTTGAGTCGCCGGGACCGCCTTGGGTCAGTATGTAAATGATGTCGAAATATGCCAACGACCCCACCAAAACGAGCGTCGACGATGTCACGATGCTGTAGCGCAACTGCGGTAGGGTCACGTGCCAGAACGATTGTCGGAGGTTCGCGCCGTCGACACTGGCGGCGTCGTAGAGCTCGGCCGGTATAGCCCGTCTCCCTGCCTGGAATATGAGAGTGTGGAACGGTACAAACTGCCAGGCGATTATCACGACGATTGTGAAAAGCGCTAGGTCGGGGCTACCTAGCCACGTCTTGCTGAGGAAGTGCAAGTGGGCGTGGATCCCTAGCCAAGCCAACCCGCCGTACTGAGGGAAAAGGAAGTCCTCCCACATCAGGCTCAGCCCGGCTGTCGACAACAGAAGAGGCACTAGGTAGATGGCGGCGTAGACGGCGCGATAACGTTGAGTCCCGGCAACGAAAATCCCGAGAGCCATGGCGGGCGGCGTCTGGGCCAACCAGCTGAGCCCCGCCAACTCAAATGTAACCACCAAGGAGTGATGGGCGACAGGGTCCGAGAAGAACTCGCGCCAGTTGGCAAGCCCCACCCACGTTATCGGGCCGTCGATGTCCCAGTGAGTAAAGCTCAAGAAAAGCGCAAAGGCCGTCGGGATGATTATGAATGCCCCGTACAGAGCCATGGTCGGCGAGATCCCGACGAGGTCAGAGTAGAAGGTCCGCCGCCGAGCCGTGGCGCGCCTCGAACGTGGACCAACTACCTGGTTGCCACTGAGAACTGCGGGACTAGCTGCCATGGGCCCACCTCGTGCCAGTGAAAGCCCGGCTCCACGGGGAGGACGTGGAGCCGGGCTACCGGTCCTACTTTGTCAGTGCCTAAGGACGCAGCACTTATTGGAGAGCGTTCATGATCTTGGCAAACTGCTGAGGCGTTTCGGTGAGCCCGAAGACCTTCTGGAGGTTGCTAGTCATGGGCGCAGACTTCACTGGCCCCAGCGCCTGGTCCCAGGAGTACTGGAAGTAAGGCGCATTCTGGACGGCGTTGTAGATCGGTACCAGGTACTCCTTCAACGGGGAAGACGCGAACAACTTGGCCGAGCCGGCGATGACCGGTACAAGACCTTCACTGACCTCGAACTTCGCGTAAGCCGGGGTAGCGCACAGAAAAGCCGCGAACTTCTCCGCTACATATGTCTCGGCGGGCGAGATGTGCGCAGCCAACTCGAGATAATCCGTCGTGTTTCCCTCGAGGTCAGCAGGGTTGCCCTTACCGCCCGGCACGCTCGGGAAGAACCCGATACCCATGGCGCCACTGGCGACCCAGCCGGGGAAGTAACCCTGCATTTCGCCGATGTCCCAGTCACCCATCAGCTGCATGGCTGCCGCACCATCGTGGATCAGCGCGTCAGTGAACCCCGTGGGCCAGTCGATCTGGTTGTAGCCCTGCTCGAAAGCGTTGTCCTTCACCAGCGTCTGGATGTCGGTGAGGGCCTGGATGATGGCAGGGTTGGACCAGGCGCCTTTCTGCCCGGCCTGTATGTTCAGGAACACCTGGGGGCCGCCTATGCGGTCCGTGAAGTACTCCAGGTACATCAAGCCCTCCCACGCGCCCAAGTTGCCGAGGGCGATGGCCGCGACATCGTGCTTGGCCAGGAGCTTGACGTCACTCAACAGCTGAGTGGTCGTAGTCGGGAAGCTGAGGTGGTACTGCGCCATCAGTGCCTTGTTGTAGAAGAAGAAGACGGGCTGCGTGCCGCCCACGGGGATCCCGTAGATCTCCTTGTTGAAGGTCACGGCCCCGAGGCTGGAAGGCACGAAGTCGCTCTTCCAGGATGGGTTGCCGGCGTCGCTCTGGCCAGCGTCGCCCAAAGGTGCCACCACCTTGGCATTGATGTACTGCAGCTCTCGACCACCGCCCCAGCCAAAAGTAAGTGCAGGGGGGTTGTTGCCGGCCAGGGCAGCCGCGACCTTCGGGTTGAATTCGCTGGCCGACGGGAAAGTAACGTTGATGGTATCGCCCGGGTTGGCCGCATCGAAGGCTTTGGCTTGCGCGACCCAGTAATTGTCTACAGGTGTGCCGCTGGCCTCCATCCACATATTGATGGTCGCTGTCGGCGCGGACGCCCTGACTGTTTGCTTGGACGAGACGGCGTGCGTGGCGGCGCCTGCTGTGGTCGCCAGCATCGTCCCGGCAAGGGCTGCCACCGCCGCCGTGGCGAGGACAGCCCGCCAGGGTCGCCGCAAGCGACGCGATGCCTCAGTCCGTTGACAAAGGGACATTAATACCCCCTTCTCTTCGTCGGCTCAAGCCCGGTACCTTACCGAAAACTTTCGAGCCATGATTGTGATGTTAAGTGTTACGAAATGACCATACACTTCTCCCCGCGCAGGATCAAGGTCCCACGACTGTGCCGCGGTTGCTTTGTTGGCGCGGCGTCGCTCGAGGAGCAGGGCTAAGCTCCCGAAAGGTATCGGTATGATCGAGGATGACGTGAGCTTTTCTTCCATGACCGAACCTCACGGCACCGCGCCCGTGGGGTCGGTGCGCAGGCGGCGGGCGGCAACGCCGCGACGTTCGGTGGGCAACGGCCGTGTCACGATCGCGCAGATCGCCGAGGAGAGCGGCCTCTCGTCGGCGACGGTGTCCAAGGTCCTGAACGGCAGGCCGGACGTCTCGGCGCGCACCCGCACGCTCGTCCAGGACCTCATCGTGAGCCGCGGCTACCGCAAGCGCGCGGCGAGTGCCGACGCGCCTCCGGTGATCGACGTCGTGTTCAGCGACTTCGACAGTCCTTGGGCGGTCGAGATCGTGCGCGGTGCGGCGGCAGCCGCGCAGGCGGAAGGTCTCACCGTCGCGCTCACGGCGCTGTCGGAAGCCGACGAGCGCCGGGTGTGGTTCGATCACATCACCTCACGTGGCACGCGCGGGATCATCCTCCTGCTCTCCCAGCTGACCTCGCGCCAGCATGCGGAGCTCGCCGCCCGGCGCCTACCGATCGTCGTGATCGACCCGACGGCGGAGCCGGGCCCGGAGATGAGCTCGGTCGGTGCCACGAACTGGTCCGGTGGTCTGGCCGCGACCAAGCACCTCATCGAGCTCGGTCACGCCGCGAATCGGCATCGTCACCGGGCCGCCGGACCTGCTCTGCAGCCGGGCGCGTCTCGACGGGTACCGTGCCGCGCTCGAGACGGCGGGGCTCTCGTTCGACGACCAGCTCGTGCGCTGGGCGGACTTCCGCGTCGACGGTGGCTACCAGCAGGCCAGGGTGCTCCTCGGGCTGGCGAGGCGACCGACCGCGATCTTCGCCGGCAACGACCTCTCGGCGCTCGGTGTCCTCCGTGCGGCCCGCGAGGCGGGTCTTCGCGTCCCAGAGGAGCTGAGCGTCGTCGGCTTCGACGACATCCCGCTCAGCCGTTGGACCTCCCCGGCACTGACCACCGTGCATCAGCCGCTGACGGAGATGGCTGCCCTCGCTGTGCGCATCCTGCTCGAGAGCGTCGAGAACGAGGGGCTCAAACGGCGGGTCGAACTGGCCACCGACCTCGTGGTGCGGGAAAGCACGACACCGCCCACGACAGCCTGACGCGGTTCTGCCACAGAGCGTGGCGGCGAGTCGGCCTGTACAGCGTGTGTGAGATCGTCCCGCGCCGTCGCACTCTGGCGGATCCAATCAGCCTTCCAGCGAGTCGTCTGCACGGCGTGCAACTTCTTGCGACGCTCAGGGACGGGTTTGTTGGCTCGAATGTTGGCTCGCGCCGCGTTCAAGTCATCCACCCCGGCTGGCTCGTATCGGTGACTAGCGCGCCAGAAGCCATATGTCACATCTCTTCCGTAGGCTCGCCAACGATGAAGGTGCGGGACGTCATCAAGGCCCTGGAGCGCGAAGGTTGGCGGCTCGACCGGCAAACGACAAAACGGGCTCCCATCATCAATACTGCCACCCCGACCGACCTGGGACCGTCACAGTGGCTGGCAAGCTGAGTGCTGAGATCCCGAGAGGTACCCCGGCGGCTGTCTGGCGACAGGCCGGACCGCAGGAACGGTGACCGAGATGACCGAGTACGTGGTTGTTATCGAGCAGGACGGCGATGCCTGGGGTGCTTACGTGCCTGATCTTCCGGGCTGTGTTGCTGCAGGTGCTAGCCGTGAGGAGGTCACCCAGCTCATTGCCAAAGCGATCCGGCTCCATGTTGCCTCGCTGCGGGCACACGGTGACGCAGTGCCGACGCCAACCGCAACTGGTATCACGACGGTCTAAGTCGCTTGACAACTGGCCGGCGCCGGGCAACAAAGCGCGCAAGGGTCCAGCGTGGTAGTTGGTCAGCGCGCTCGGAGGAACTCGAATCCCCAACCTTCTGATCCGCAGGCAGCTCGATACCGTCGCAGGTGGTGTCGGATCGTCCCGCACCGTCGCATTCTGGCCGCTTCCAGACTGTCGTCCAGCGGTTCGTGCGCGCCGGCGTGCAACTGCGTGCGACGCTCTGGGACGAGTTTGTCGGCTCGAATGTTGGCTTTCTGCGGCTACCACCGGGGATCTTGTCTGGCCACCAGAGTTGACTGTCGTGCCTGTGGTCGCACTAAGTACTACATTATGTGATACAGTTTAGCATGGCACGAGCGATTTCTGTCCGCCTGGATGACGAGGCGGACAAGGCCCTACGAACCCTCGAAGCGACTGGCATGAGTCAGTCCGAGGCGGTCCGCGCCGCCCTGCTCAGCGAGGCCAGGCACCTACGCGAAAGCAAGGAGCTCGCGGCCGAGGTGGCTTCGTTGGAAGCCGACGCCGCCGACCGCGAAGAGATGTTGGCTGTCGCCGAGCTGATGGAGGCACTTCGTGCTCCGAGGTGACGTGTACCGATTCCAGCTGCCCAAAGATGTGGGACACGAGCAGCACGGCGACCGCTACGCGGTGGTCGTTCAAGGCGACGAGTTCCTGCCCAGGTCGGTTGTGATCGTGGCGCCGACCTCCCGCAGCGCGCGCCCGGCATCGTTTCGACCCGAGGCCGAGATCGTCGGTGAAACCACGCGGGTCCTCGTCGAGCAGATCGGCGCCGTGGATGCTCGACGTCTAGGCGAGCTCGCAGGCCATCTCACCCACGAGGAGATGTGGGGCATCGACGAGGCGGACTGCAGTTCTTGGGCTGCGCTAGTCAGTGAGCGAGTGACCTGCGGGAGTCTCACAATGCTTTAGCTGCTGTATTCAGCGCGCTCGGAGGAACTCGAATCCCCAACCTTCTGATCCGTAGTCAGATGCTCTGTCCAATTGAGCTACGAGCGCAGAGTGAAACAGGACTCTACCCGTGAAGACCGACTCCTGCTGGAATCGACGCTGCCAACCGCTCTCGAGCCGATTCCGAGGCGCATTTTAGACCGCCTTGCCCAGGACCGAGCCAGAGTCACCGCTTGCGATACAAGGCGTCGCGACCGAAGTCCGCAGCTTTGGTCAAGGTTCTGACCAGCCCGGACGACACAGTACGCTGGAACTCAGCGATCAGCGGCGCTGCGATGGTGTTCCTACCGAGAGGACCCGACGATGACCTGTTGGCAGTGTGGAGCAGCGCTTCCGCCCGATGTCGGTTTCTGTCGGGCGTGCGGGGCCTTTGTGCGCCCGCGGAGCATGCCGGTCAACCGGTTCGGCGCGACGGCGCCCCATGCGCCTCCAACGCCGCCGACACCAAGCGCTGACGATACGGCCGCTCAGGCATCGACTACTGGTGCCGCGGGATTCGGGCCAACGCCGCCATTTGCAGTTGGGTCGACGCCCGCGTCGGTGGGTGGACCTAGCTCGACATCGCCCCCGCCTTACGGCGTCGCTGGATCCTCTGTGTCCTGGCCCACCGCTCCCACAACTTGGTCACCGGCGGCCTCGGGGTCACGGACACGGATCGATTCGAGTGGAACTGACTCAGACTCGACGTTGGCTGACGTGCTGGTAGGGGTGGGAACCGGTTTCGTTCTGATCTCGATGTTGCTTACCTGGTACCGGGTGACGATCACACCGCTCGGTGTCGAGTTCTTCGAATCGCTCGAACGGGCGTTGTTCTCGCGCCTTTTCCCGCAGTTCTCAGCAGGGCTCGGAGGGCTGAGCGGACCGTTGACGATGTCGGTCTCGCCGCTCGACAAAGCAGCCGGAGGATGGCGATGGGCGATCCTGGTCGTGTCGATCGTCATCCTTCTGGAGGTTCTCCTGGCTGTCGGTTCCGGCGCTGCGAAATCGCTGGCTTCGACCTGGTCCCACGCGGCCGTTCTCTTAGTGCTGACGGTCGCGAACCTCCTCCTGGTTCTGGCCGCCTTCGTAAGCTTGCCCTATGGGGGGACACCGGCTGGCTACCTGATAGTCACCCGAGGTGTCGGTGCTTATCTCGGGCTCGTCGCCGCGCTCGTCGCATGCGGTGGCGTGGTCGCGGTATTGGCCAAGAACTCTCCCAGCGGAGGTGCTCGCCCACCGGGCGGCCTCCGTTGACCAGCTGACCTGCGCTCTTGTGCACCGGAAGATTTTTGAGCGGAGAGGGAGGGATTTGAACCCTCGGACCCGGTCTCCCAGGTCAACTCATTAGCAGTGAGTCCGATTCGGCCGCTCTCGCACCTCTCCACCTGGGCGTTTGCGTATCAGCGAGGGACAATGTTCCGTGCTCTGTCCATAATTGCTACGCGCAACCCGTGCGGAGAGCATACGCGAAGGCTCGTCGGCCGTTTGACAACTCCGGGCGAGCGACCCACGGCGACACCGTGAAGTTTGCCGTTCCGGCGGCGGGCGCTCGAACGAACATTGAAGCCGATGTCCCGCGCGTTCTCGTTTCCAGCCGCATGACCGTTGAACAGGTCGATGAGTGCACCTCTCGAGCTCTTCCGACCTCCTTGAGACCTACGCTTGACGTCGGGCTCGGGAGCGTTGACGCTGCCGTGGTCGCCATCGCTGAGCGAACGAACGCGGCGAAGATCGCCACTCAGGATCGCAGGCACTTCAGCGTTGTTTCACAATCCGGCTCCGTGACACCGATCGGTTTAAGAAGGCGCTATGGGTAAGAAGGACTAACCCACCGCGAGCGGTTAAGGAGAGAAGAAAACGTGTCTACAAAAGGCTTAGCCCACGTGACCCGTGGCCGTTGTGGCTTATTTGCGGCGTTGCCGTATTCGCTGTCATGACTGGTGTACTCGTACCGTCAGTAGCTGCCCTCGCAGGAGTAGCGCCCATGTCGCACGTGAACTCGGCGCCCCTCAAAGCGCAGACACGGTCTCCTATTCCGTCACCGTCGTACAAGAAAACGTGTGAAAACAAGGCGGCTTCAGAGTCGGCGATGGTCCGTTGCGTCGGTTCGCAGATTGCGCAGTTGAATGGCGAGATCAGGTCTGCCTTGGTGGTTGGGACTGAGTATCTGGGTCGATCAGGCGTAACAAGCACGGAGTCCAGATGGCGTGAGTTCATGAAGTCTGAGTGCGCTTTGGAGGAGCACCCGTATTCTGGTGGCAGTATCCGCTCTTTGATCTACGGTGTGTGTGAGCGAAATCTACTGGTCAACCGAATCGCGGAGATTCGCTCGGTCGTGGACTCACTCCTCGGTAGAGCGATGACGTCCTGAGTCGTAGTAGCGGCCGGCTACGAAGTTCGCTGCGAGGCCGTGCGGACCATACGTAATCAGCCACAACCTGGGCGAATGCCCGTGTACCTCGGTGCTCGGGTGTGCGTTTGACGAACCTCGCGCGATGGCGTGTCTTCGACAGGGGGCGTGTGTGGACGAACGGTTCGCTGTGGCGACCCAGTTGGCCATCGCCCAGATTCTCGCGGTTGGGTGCGCGGAGCGGGCGGTTAAGGAAGCAACTCGAAAGTCAGCTCTGCTCACCCCAAGGCTTGTGAACTCCTGCGTTCCGGCCTCGGGTAACCAGGGTCGTAGCCGACGCGTCGAATCCGGTCAGCGCTGACCGGCGCGGCGACGTATCGCCTGGGGATCGAGCAGGACGAGCACTCGGGCGTCGACCGTGAGCCAGCCGAGGCTCCTGAGCTGTCGCAGGCCTTTTACGACAGCCTCTCGCGACATCCCGGCCCACTCGGCGAGCTCCTGTTGGTTGATGGGGGCATCGACCTCAACACGGTCGCCGAGTGGGCGCCCGTAGCGTTCGGCAAGCTGTGTCAGGCTGCCGCACAGCCGGCCGAGCGTGTCGACCGTGCCGAACTCGACTTGTCGCAGCGAGGCGTCCCGGAGCCGGGCGACGACCAACTGCAGAAGCTCGCCCGCCACGCGGGGATGCTCCTCGAGGAATGCGTGGAAGTCGGCCGCGCTCGTGGCGTCGACCTCAACCGGCTCGAGGGCGACGACGGTCGCCGAACGAGGCCCGCCGTCGATGGCACTCACCTCACCCAACAGACTTCCAGGGTCGAGAACAGCCAGGATGACCTCGCGACTGTGACGCCGCGCACTGACTTTGACGCGGCCGGAGCGGAGCACGAGGGCTTCGCCCCCAGGGTCACCGTCGCGGAAGATGATCGCCCCTCGCGCGAACGACTTCCGCCGGCTGCGGACCTCGAGGCTCTTGGCTTCGGCGTCCGTCAGCCGGCGGAGGAAGTCACCTTCAGCCGAGTCGGCCGAAGGCACCGTGGTCAACGGTTGGTGTGAGCACCTCTGGTGTGGGCTGACCTGATATGCGCCGCATTGAGATGCGCAGCCTCCACGTGCCCACCGGTGACCTGCTCGGCGTTCTCGTCCTCGACCGTGAGGTCCTCGTCGAGGCGAGGCTCTGCGGGTGTCGTGTCCTTGTCCATGACTAATGCCCCCTTAATTATTCCGGTTCCTCCGGAACTAGCTAAACAGTACGGCCCCTTGCTCACGAATACGAGACCCCAACTGTGAGCATTCGTACTCACCCCGTTTGGCAAGCGCAGTGGCCTGCGATCCAGGCATCGGTTTTGTCAGTGAAGCGTCACGTTGTCGAGAGCTGCTGGGTGTAGAGGTAAAAGGAGACCCCCTTGCGGTCCAGGAGCTCGTCGTGGCTCCCCTGCTCGACGAGACGGCCTCGCTCGAGCACGACAATGAGGTCCGCGTCGCGAATCGTGCTCAGACGGTGGGCGACAACGAAGGCCGTACGACCCTCCAAGAGCCTGTCGATGTTGCGCTTCACGACAGACTCGGACTCAGTGTCAAGCGCGCTCGTCGCCTCATCGAAGAGCAGCACCGGCGGCTTGCGGTAAAGGGCCCGGGCGATCGCCAGGCGCTGCGCCTGACCCCCCGACAGAGGCAGACCGCGATCGCCGACGGGCGTGTCGTAGCCGAGGGGGAGCCGCTCGACGAGCTCTGCCAAGTCGGCAACCTCCGCCGCCCAGCGGACGGCGTCGGTGTCCGGGGGGTCGTCGCCGAGCGAGATGTTGTCCCCGATCGTGGCCGCGAACACGTACGGCTCCTGGAGCACGAAGCCGACCTGCCGGCGGAGATCGCCGTAGCGCAGCCGCCTGGAGTCGGTACGGTCGAAGAGGATCGTCCCGGACGTGGGCTCGATCAGCCCGGCAAGGAGGCGCAGCAGCGTCGACTTCCCCGATCCTGAGCGTCCGACGATCGCCACCGTGGTGCCGGGAACAACATCCAGGTTGATCCCGGCCAGGATGGGCTCGCTGGCTTCCGGCGGCTGATAGCAGACCGCCTGCAGCTGGACTCGTCCCTCGAGTGTCGGGACGGCCAGCAGCTCCGACTTGTCAGAACCCTGTTCGGGCTCGTGGTCGAGCACGTCCGCGATCCTGTTGAGCAGGACTGTCGACACCTGCACGTCATCCCAGATATTGAGGAGAGTCACGAGCGGGCCGGTCACCATGAGCACCAGGACGGTGAAGGCGACAAACCCTCCGACGCTGAGACCGCCCGACTTGACCTGCAGCGCGCCAACGGTGACGAAAACGCCGTACAGGACCAGGGAGATCAGCTGCACGGCCGATCCATACGCAGCGATCGTCCGGTAAGAGTCGATGGTGCGGCCCGTGAGGTCGGCGAAGGCGCGCTGTAGCCGGTTGCGGAGGGCGGTCTCCGTACCGGTCGCCTTCACCGTCTCGATTCCTTTCAACAGATCGATCTGGTCTGAGGTGTATCGGCCGAAACTGTGCTCGACACCCGCGTAGAGCGGGCGGAGCCGGGTCGAGGCGTAGCGCATGGCAATCGCATACACAGGTGCTGTGACGAGGAACAAGAGCGCGAGAAGGGGCGAGATCACGAACATGATCACCATCCCGACAATGACCTGAGTGGCGGCCGAGAGCGCCTCGACCCCCTGTTCGATGACGATGCGGCGGATCTCTCGCACACCGCTCAGACGGCGCTCGATGTCGCCGATGCGTCGACTTGCGAAGTACGACATGGGTAGCCCGAGCAGCCGTGTCGTGACGAAGTCCAGCGTGTCGGTATCGAAGCGCGCCGATGCCCGCACGAGCACCAGCCTCTGGAAGAGAACCGCGATCGTGCCCCCAACGGCCAGGCCCAGCATCGCTAGCCCGAGGATCTCGATGGTCGAGGTCGAGTTGCGTGCGATGACGGCGTTGACGACGTGCTCGACGACGAGAGGGAGCGCGACCTCACATGCCGCTGCCACGAGCGCGAGAACTATGGCGCCGATCAGTGCCCGCCGGTGTTTCAGGAGGAACGGTACAAGCCACTGGAGATGTGGCTGTCCCGCGGGAAGTTCCGGAGTCGTCCCGGTCGGTGTCACACGTGCCGCGTACCCGTCCCAGTGCCGTTCGAGCTCACCACGTTCTATTCGCTGCAGTCCGAGGCCGGGATCGGCGATCTCGGCATGTCGCTCGTCGATCTGGACGAGCACCACCCAGTGTTCGGCGTCCCAGTGCAGGATCGCCGGAAGCTGTAGGTCGAGCCGGTTCCGGGACAACTTGACGGGCTCCACGTCCAGACCGATTCGCCGGCCTGTCACGGCGAGCGCGCGAAGGGTCGTGCCGGACCGATCCGTTCCGGCGACCTCCCGCAGCCAGGAAAGCGGCACCTCGATGCCATGCCATCCGGCAATCATCGCCAAGCACGCGACACCGCAATCGGACTCGTCGACCTGGCGTATGACAGGAAAGTGCCTCGGGCGCCGACTCTTCCGCTTGCCCTGGGCGGTCGGGGCGGGCATCTCAGGTTCCGGTGGGCCTGCCGTGGGGACTTCGCCGATCGCGCCGGGGAGGATCTCTTTTGCAAAATCGAGCGGAACTCGCGCTTCCTCCAAGTAGTTGCGACCCGCCGCCTGCTCGTTCACCCGCCGGGCGAAGGCAGGGTACCGGCCGGCGACATCTTGGAAGGCTTCACGATCGAGTGCGAGCAGCCGTGCTTCGGAGACTGCGCGGACGGTCGCGACACAAGGCTCCCCGGTGACGAGCGACCTCTCACCGAAGATGTCCCCGGTCCGCATGAAACCGATCGTCTTCTGCGCCTCTCCGGCCCCGGTTGTCGCTTCGAGCCTGCCGTGCTCGACCAGGTACATCGTTCCGCCGGGTTCGCCTTCACGGACCAGGACCGTTTCGGCGGGCACCTCGAGAGGCCGGAGCTTGGGGTACATGGCGGCGGCGGCTTCCAGCGAGAGGTCCTCGAAGGCCGCGTGCGTGCGAAGAAAGCGGTGCAGCATCTCTACGCGCGCCTGGTTCCCGAAGGCGCCGCGGATTTCAGGATGGAGTTCGAGGAGGGTGTCGAACACCACGCGGTCGAGCCACAGCGCCGACACGGGCTCCGAGGCTCGAACCGTCGCAGTCCTCGTCGTCCGGTCGAGGAGCGCCGTCTCGCCGAACCAGTCGCCCGCTTGCAGGCGCGCGAGGGTGATCTCTTTGCCTTCGTGGACCACGAGCGCCCTGGCGCTGCCGCCGGCGAGCACGTACATGCCGTCGGGGACGTCGCCCTGGGCCACGATTGTCTCTCCGAAAGCGAAAGCGCGGGTTTGGAAGAGCCCGACGACGAGCTCTCTCAGTGACGGTTCGAGCTGGGCGAGGAACGGGAGACGTTCGAGGACCGCGTCACGGTCGTTCGCCCGGGTGGTCACAGCAGGCCCACTTCCCGGACAAGCCCCTTTGTGGCTCGCAGGAGTGCCTCCTCGAGCAGTTCGGCCGATGCCGCCGCTCGCGTCGCATCGTCTTCGAGAGAGGGTCGCCGCCGTTCGCGCAGCCAGAGCACAGCCCACCGCCCGTCGCGGGCGACCGGCCCGAATGGTTGGTCCGGCAGCGCGCCTTCGAGAAGCGAGGCCGCCTCGACGGGGAGAGCGTCGTGACGCGAGCAGAGCTGCAGCAGTGGGAGCTGTGCGCGTGCGGCGAGATCTGCCGCACCGATGCCGTCGTCGCGCGCACAGAGAAGGGCTTCGTTAGCGGCTTCCCGCGAAGGCAGGAGGAGCTCGTCGAAACGGAGCTCGGTCCACTCGCTGGCGTGCTCGAGTATCCGGGCCGCGACGGCGTCGGCCGTGGCACAGCGCCGGGCGGTCTCTTCAAGAGCACGTTCGCGCGTCCTGACTCTCCGGAGCGCTTCAGTGCACCACGGTTCTCCGAGGGCGATCAAGGGCTCGAGCATGGCCATGATGCGGCCCGATTCATCACCTATCTGGTCCTCCTCGACGTTGAGATCGTTCCCGACGAGCCTGGAGGCCGCCCAGAGACGTCCCGCGAGATCGGCGAATCGCCGCCACCACCCACCGCACACGAGATCGACGGCGAACGTACGGCAGTCGAGGCCGATCTCGGGTGCTCCCGCCGGGATGGCCGAGGTCGCGAGCTGTCGAACTGCGAGAGAGCGCCGCAGGTGGGCCTCCCAATCGTCCATCGTCAGCAGACGAGCCTCCAACCAGGTCCGTAGGTCTTGCCCGCTCTCGAGCCTTCTTGCACGGCGGAAGGTCACCGCCTCCTCGAGCAGCTTCTCGCGGGGCAGGTCCGAGTCCGCCTGCTCAAGGGCCCAGAGGCCCCTTCGCGTGAAGCCCATCGCTTCCTCGACGAGACCGGTCGCGATGCCGAGGAGCAGGAGGTCCGCGAACGTCGTCACCTCGTCGCCCAACTCGAGTGCCTCGTCGGTGAGTCTCGGCCACATCGCGCACAGAGTATTGCCCGACTATGGCGACGCTGCCACGATCGCCCGCGAGGGAACTCCGCAGGCTCGCCCACAACGCCGAGCAACGAGGTGGGAAGACAGATTCCCGCGGAGCCACTCAGCCGCTGGGAGCAACTCCTGACCGGCCCGGGGGCGTCACGTCGTCTAGCTGCTCGTCGTCATCCTCGCGGAATCACTCGTCTCCCTCGCCGGCGAGCGTGGCGACCATCAGCGCCTTGATGGTGTGCAGCCGGTTCTCAGCCTGGTCGAAGACGATGGAAGCCTGCGACTCGAACACCTCTTCTGTCACTTCCAGGGCGGCGAGACCCCGCTTCTCGAAGATCTGCAGGCCGACCGCCGTTTCGGTGTTGTGCAGCGCAGGCAGGCAGTGCATGAATTTCACCCCCGGGTTCCCCGTTGCTGCCATGAGCGACCCGTTGACCTGATACGGGAGCAGCTGGTCGATACGAGCGTCCCACTGGTCGGCCGGTTCTCCCATCGAGAGCCAGACGTCGGTGTACAAGAAATCGGACCCGCGGACCGCTTCTTCTGCGTCCTCGGTGAGCGTGATCCGAGCCCCCGACTCCGACGCAAGGCCATGGGCCATGGCCTGGACGTCCGAAGACGGCCAGAGCGCCCCGGGAGCGGCGACGCGGACGTCCATGCCGAGGAGCGCCCCGGTGACGAGCAAGGAATTCGCCGTGTTGTTGCGGGCATCGCCGAGGTAGCAGTACGCGACCTGACCGAGGGGCCGGTCGGCGTGGTCCCGCATCGTGAGGATGTCGGCCAGCATCTGGGTCGGGTGCCACTCATCGGTGAGGCCGTTCCAGACCGGCACGCCCGCGTACCGGCCCAGGGTCTCGACATTGGAGTGCGCGGAACCGCGGTACTCGATCCCGTCGTACATCCGGCCGAGCACGCGGGCCGTGTCCCTGATGGATTCCTTGTGGCCTATCTGCGATCCGGTGGGTCCCAGGTAGGTGACGTGCGCCCCCTGGTCGTAGGCGCCCACCTCGAAGGCGCACATCGTGCGCGTGGAGGCCTTCTCGAATATGAGCGCGATGTTGCGGCCGCTCAGGTACTGGCGCTCGCGCCGGGCCCGCTTGTCCTCGCGCAGGCGCGCCCCGAAATCCACGAGGTAGAGGAACTCCTCCCGCGTGAGGTCGGTCTCTTTCAACAGGTTGCGTCCGCGCAGGTTGGTCATGGGCTCCATCTTGGTACGCCGGACACCCTGAGCGGCAATCGAGGTTGCCGCCGGCGCGAGGGATCGGAACGCCGAAAAGGAACCCTCTCCCCGGCAGGTCATATGGTGGTCCCGATGAGTGTCATCTTCCCCGAGGTCGACCCGCCCGAGGTAGGCCTCGATCAGACAAGGCTCGACTCCATGGGTCGGCACTTCGACCGATACGTGGCGGACCGGAAGATACCGGGGTTCCTCGCCGTCGTCACCCGCAGGGGCCAGATAGCCTACGTGGGCCGGGGCGGTTTGCGCGATCTCGAGATCGGGGCACCGGTCGAGACCGACACACGCTTTCGCATCTACTCGATGACCAAGCCCGTCACGTCGGTCGCGGCGATGATCTGCTACGAGGAGGGCTTGATCGCCCTTGACGACCCGTTGAGCAAGTTCATCCCCGAGTTCGGCGAGACACGGGTCTTTGCCGGAGGCTCGTCGGTACGGCCGGTCACCGTGCCGATGTCGGAGCCGATCAGGATCTGGCATCTGATGACCCATACGGCCGGCCTCACATACGGCTGGATGTTCAATCACCCGGTCGACGCCATGTACCGTTCCGCGGGTTTCGAGTGGGACCCGCCTCCCGGCCTCGACTTGGCCGGCTGCTGCAGCCGACTGGCTCAGATCCCGCTTCGTTGCCAGCCGGGCACCGAGTGGAACTATTCGATGGCGACCGACGTTCTCGGCCGCGTGGTGGAGATCGCCTCCGGGCATTCGTTCGAGGATTTCCTTGCAGAGCGCGTGCTCGCCCCGCTCGGGATGAAGGAGACGGGCTTCTACGTCGAAGGCGGGGAGGCCGAGAAGCTGGCCGTGCTGTACATGCCCGATGCCTTCACCGGTCGCGCGAGCCGCGCCGCCCACATGGGCGAGTCGGTGCTGAGCCGTCCGAGAGCGCCTTCGGGCGGCGGTGGGCTGGTGTCGACCGCCGCGGACTACCACCGGTTCACCCAGATGCTGTTGCGTCGCGGTGAGCTCGACAGCGTGCGGATCCTAGGCCCGCGAACCGTTGCGTACATGACCCGCAACCACCTGCCTGGCGGCACGGACATGGCCCACTTCTCGAACCCGATCGGGGCTGAACCCGAGCCCGGGGTCGGTTTCGGGCTCGGGTTCTCCGTCGTCATCGACCCTGCAGCCCTCAAGATGCCTTGCAGCGCCGGGGAGTACGCCTGGGGTGGCGCCGCCAGCACGGAGTTCTGGGTCGACCCGGTGGAGGAGTTGACTGTGCTGTTCTTCACCCAACTGCTCCCGTCGGGCACCTATCCGATCCGCCGCGAGCTGCACCAGCTCGTCTACTCGGCGATCGTCGATTAGGAGGACTTGTGCAAGAAGCGTCCATCGGCATCATCTCGGTCCCTGTGCGCGATCCGCAGCGAGCGAAGGACTTCTACGAGCAGGTGCTCGGGTTCCGGGTCGAGCACGATCAGGTCATGGACGGAGGCATGCGATGGGTCATGCTCCGGCCTTCGGGCGGCGGAGCTGCCATCACCCTTGTGACATGGTTCGAGACGATGAGCCCCGGCTCGATGAAGGGCACGGTCCTCAACGTCGCCGACATCGAGGCGGCTGTCACTCGTCTCCGCTCTCACGGAGCCCTGCCGGAAGGGACGCAGGTCAACGAGGCGCCTTGGGGCCGCTGGGTGAGCGTCGACGATCCCGACGGCAACAGTTGGGTCATCCAGCAGCCAACTTGAGCTCGCCTCCGGGTGAGCCCGCCCGGCAGGTCACTTGACGACTTCGTAGCCGTTTCATAGGCGTTTCCGAGTGCTTTCCCAGAGTGGAGGACCATTCTCTGCTCGTGCAAGGGATGGGCCGAACAGGCTCAGGTTCGGTCCGTCCCTCCCCCAAGGCTCGAGAAACGGGAGTGCGAAATGAGTGAGTGGAGTCCAGGACCTCAAGAGAACTTGAGGGGTCCGATCACGACGACGTCAGCCGCATCCGGCCGGCGCTCGCGGGCCTCGCTGTGCCTACTGGTCGTGGTAGCGACCCTGATCGCGGGTGGTCTGGCCGCAGGAGGTTACGGCATCGCGTCAGCTGCTTCGAGCCTTGGTCGCGCGCCGCAGTCCGCCAGGCAGGCCCTCGCTACGGCGTCCGGAGCGTCGAAGTCCGCACCCGCCGGGCCGCGCCCGGGCGGGCCGCCCGGCCCCGGGGGCTTCGGCCCAGGTGGCGGCCTCGGCGGGTCACTCGGTCAGGGTGGAACCGTCACGCAGGTGAAGCCGACGACCATCACCGTCGACACGTTGTTCGGAACCACCCTCACCGTGACGACCGACTCGTCGACCGTCTACAGCGAAGGGGGCAAGACGGTCGCGCGGTCTGCGGTGGGCGTCGGCGAGGAGGTCGTCTTCGGTTCGCCAGGCTGGGCGTCGAACGCGAGCGACGGTGGCACGCAGGCTGTCACGCTCGTCGAGATCGTGCAGCCGCGCGTCCTCGGCAAGGTCGTCAGCATGAGCGGGTTCCAGCTCGTCGTGTCCCAGCAGGATGGGCTGAACGTCGCGGTGAACACATCGACGTCGACGACCTACGCTGAGGCCGGGCAGTCGGTGCCGGCCACCGACGTCGGGGTCGGCACCGTCGTCTCCGTCACGGGGACGGTGTCGTCCGACCACGACCAGATCGACGCCACGACCATCGAGATCGTTCTGCCCACAGTGGCCGGCCGCGTGACGGGTGTCTCCGGTACGACCATCACGATCACGGGCTTTGACGGGACGGTGGAGACCGTGACTACCGACTCGGCAACGGTCTTCCGCAACCAGAGCGGCGCCACGACCATCGCCTCGGTGGCGAAGGGTGATCTCCTCCAGGCCTCTGGCACACCCGGGTCTGGCAACACCTTTGCTGCGGCGACTGTCTTCGTCGGTTCAGGTACGCCGTCTGCACCGGGCGTGTTCGCCGGACCGGGCGGCTTTCGCGGTCGCGGGAGCCCCGGCGGCGGGCCGGTGGCCGGCGGCGGTGCCTGGCGCGGCAGCTTCAACACCGGCGCCGTTTACGGATCCACGCCCTTGTAAGGGACGTTCCGACGTCGCGGCCGCTCAGAGGTTGACGACCTCAAAGGTCACCGCCAGGGGCACGCCGGCCTCGTCGCCAGCCTGCTCGGCGTTCGAGCGCAGGAACTGCACGAGATCGAAGTCACCGTCGAGATTCTCGAGGTAGACCCTGTGCTCGGCGAGCGAGGCGATACCCTTGTCGAGGAAGTCGGTCACGTCGACGAAGTGGTCCGCCATGGGCGAGGCGTTGAAAGCGGCGAAGCGCAATCCGTGCCATGCCTCGAGTCCCTCGGCGACGAGCTCCGGGAAGACCCAGCGATTGGCGGCGTCACGCGTGGCATCAAGCAGTGCTCCACCGAGGGCTCGGTGGTCCGCGTGATTGAGCGAACCCGGCCCGAACGTGGAGTGATGGTTGATAGACACCAGGATGTCCGGCCGGTGGCTGCGGATCGCACGGGCGAGGTCACGGCGAAGCTCCAGCGAATGAGTGAGCACTCCATCGCGGTAGTCGAGGAATGTCACGTCCTGTACGCCTACCAGCTGCGCACTTGCGCATTGCTCGGCCGAACGGACGACGGCGCACTGCTCGGGGTCGAGCGAGTCGATGCCGGCCTCGCCTCGCGTGGCGAGCACGTAAGCGACTGTCTTGCCGGCGGCTGTCCAGCGCGCAACTGCGGACGAAGCACCGAACTCGAGGTCGTCGGGATGAGCGACGACAGCGAGCGCGCGGTCCCAGTCCTCCGGCAGGGGGAGCAGCGGCACGGGCGCGACTCTATCTACACCACCCATTCGATAGGACCCTTAGGCCAAGGCTCGTCCTATGGTCTCACTCGGATCAGGCGCGCCTTTTCATGCCGACGGCGGTGGTTTGGGGAGCTGGCTCGGGATGGGGGTCGCCCGCTCCAGAGCCCCCCAGCCGGTGTCGTGCTCGCGCAGAACCTGGTCCACGCGCCCACCGCCCCGGAAGCCGAACAGGCGGTGTGCCCACAGCAGGTAGGCCATGACGACGACGTTGATCACCAGTGCGGCGATCTTCAGGTAGCTGATCTTGAGCACGAGCTCGTAGATCTCCAGCGGAAGCAGCACGGTGACCTCGACGAGGGTGAGGTACTCGGCCCAGCGTTTCTCTCCCCACAGGCCCACGGCTTCGATCGCGTTGATCGCCGCGTAGGCCGAGAACGCGGAGCCGTAGAGATAGAGCTTGGTGGTGGAAAGCGAGACGAGATGGGTGATCTCGCGGAAGAAGCCGTTGCGGCTCGAGACGAAGCCGACGCTTGCTTGTAGCGAGTTCAAGATGCGGGTGTAGTCGCCGCTCAACTCCTTGTGGTGGGCGGCGAACAGGATGATCGCCACTCCCAGGGCAGCCAGGATGAGAAAGTGGATCACCCTGTCGAGAGCGATCAGGCGCAGAACGTAACGGTTCCTGAGGGGTCTGCCCCGAAGCGGTAGTTCGATCTCGTCGCGCCCCGGGGGGAATCGGTTCGTCGGCGACCGGGGCGGTGCCATCGGCAACCACGAGTCGCACCTGAGGCACCGGTACCAGCGAAGGCCATCCGCCTCGCGAACAAGCAGGTGATCCTCGAAGCGCACTTCTGCTGCATCGGTCCCGACCAGCTCGTGGCCGTGAAAGCCGCAGCCGATGAGCTCCCAGCGCAGCTTGGGACGGAAACGCTTGGTCCGTTCGGTGCCTGGCAACCTGGCGAGTGCTGGCGGCCCGCTCGGCGGGTGCTCCGCAGGCTCCTGCGGCAGATCCGTGCCTGAGTCGTCGCCGGCTACCACATCGATCAGTCTCGCAGCTGAAGCGATGATCCGGAGGAATCGCGGCTCAGAGGGGTGGGCGGCTGGAGACGCGGGCTTGGAGGCCGTAACCTCGAGGCGGTGAGCCAATCCACGATCGCGCCCGGCGCGAGACCGGCCGGGTCTGCTCGAGCGCCCGCTGACCGCACGATGCGTCGTCTTCTTCGCGTCCCCGAGGGCCCGCCTTCGGCCGACGAAGCCTCTGCTCACCGGATCTTCAGCGCTTCGATCATGATCTCTGGGCTCCGGTGCCTGCTTGGTTATGTCGTGCTCCCGATCCTCTCACCCATGCTCGGGGCCGCGGCCGGAGCTGGCCCGGCGATCGGGCTACCGATCGGCATCATCGCCCTTGTCTTCGACGTGCGGGGGATCAGGCGGTTCTGGCTGGCCAACCATCGCTGGCGCTGGCCGATCACGGCGCTGTACAGCGTCGTGATCGTGCTCGTCATGACACTCGTCATCTCCGACATCGTCCACCTGACGCACTAGCTCGTCACCACCCCATCGGCGCGTGAGCCGCCGACGGAGACGGCCCCGCGCGGGTGCACCGTTAGATTGTCGACGTGGCGAGCCAAGACAGCCGAGCCGCGATCGAGACTGTCGAGGTGTCGGGCCGCAGCGTCGAGATCTCAAGCCCCGGCAAGGTCTACTTCCCTGGTCTCGGGGCGACCAAGCTCGATGTCGTCGGCTACTACCTCTCCGTCGGCGAGCCGATCCTGCGAGCGACAGGCGGCCGGCCCGCGATGCTGCAGCGCTTCCCGGACGGCGCGCTGGGGAACTCGTTCTTCCAAAAGCGCGTGCCCAAGGGCGCGCCGGAGTGGCTCCAGACAGTCGAGGTCTCGACGCCGAACGGCACGACGTCGAGGGCACTAGTCATCGCCGACATGGCTCATATCCTCTGGGCGGTCAACCTGGGCTGTCTGGGGTTCCACGTCTGGCCGTTCCGCGTCGAGGATCCAGGGCACTCCGACGAGCTGCGGATCGATCTCGATCCCCAAGCCGGTGTTGTGTTCGACCAGGTCCGCGAGGCGTCCTGGTGTGTGAAGGCCCTCCTCGACGAGCTCGGCATCGCCGCCTACCCGAAGACCAGCGGTAATCGGGGGTTGCACATCTACGCCCGTCTCGAGCCCCGCTGGGATGCGGTCGAGGTCCGCGCGGCCGCCGTGGCTTTGGCGCGCGAGCTCGAGCGTCGGCGGCCCGACCTCGTCACGGCGAGCTGGTGGAAGGAGGAGCGGGGACGGCGTGTCTTCGTCGACTTCAACCAGAACGCCCCCCACAAGACTGTTTTCGGAGCCTGGTCGGCGCGCGCTCGCAGCCACGGCCAGGTGTCGACACCTCTTTCATGGAACGAGGTTGCAGTCGTCGAACCCGATGAGCTGACCATTGCGACTGTGCCGGACCGGCTCCGCCGCCTGGGTGACCCTTGGGCCGTCATGCCCGACGAGCCACAGTCGCTCGATCCGCTCCTGCAACTGGCCGCGCGTGACCGCGAAGCGGGGCTTCACGACGCGCCGTGGCCGCCGCAGTACCCGAAACAGGCCGACGAACTCAGCCGTGTCGCCCCCAGCCGGGCACGAAAGAACTGAGGGACCGGGCAGTGGGGCCCACCGCCGCGCTTCGGCGCATCGCCTACCTGCTGGAGCGCGAGGGCGCCGCGACCTACAAAGTGCGCGCCTTCCGCCAGGCGGCGGTCGCCGCCGACGAGTTGGGGCCGGGACGGCTCGAGCTGCTCGCGACCTCGGGGCGCCTGACGGACGTTCCCGGCATCGGGGACACGACGGCGCGGGTGATCGCCGAGGCCATTGCGGGCGGGACGCCGAGCTACCTGGCCGAACTGGAGAGGAGCCCGTCGGTACCGCTCAGCCCTGATGCGGCTCGGCTCAGGGCCAGGCTGAGGGGTGACTGCCACAGCCACTCGGACTGGTCGGACGGTGGCAGCCCGATTCCGGAGATGGCCGCGGCGGCCGTTGAACTGGGGCACGAGTACATTGCTCTCACCGATCACAGCCCACGCCTCACCGTCGCGCGTGGGCTGAGTGCCGATCGGCTCCGCAGTCAACTGGAAGTGGTCGCGGCGCTCAACGAGGGATTGGCTCCGTTTCGCATCATGACCGGCATCGAGGTCGACATCTTGGAGGACGGGTCGCTCGACCAGGACGAGGACTTGCTCGGCGCACTCGACGTCGTGGTCGCAAGCGTGCACTCGAAGCTGCGGATGGAGGCTCCCCAGATGACCAGGCGCATGGTGGCAGCTGTGGAGAACCCCCACAGCGACATCCTCGGCCACTGCACCGGCCGGCTCGTGTCCGGCAAGGGCCGCGAGCCGTCGAGTTTCGACGCCGAGGCCGTCTTCGGCGCGTGCGCGAAGACCGGGACGGCAGTCGAGATCAATTCGCGCCCCGAAAGACGCGACCCGCCGGAGGACCTTTTGAAACTCGCGGCCGAGCTCGGCTGTTCGGTCAGCATCGACACCGACGCCCACGCCCCCGGCCAGCTCGAATGGCTCGGGCTCGGTTGCGAGCAGGCCGTGCAGGCCGGGGTACCTGCAGGCTCGGTCGTCAACTCGTGGCAGGCCGACAAGCTCCTCGAATGGACGGCGGGCCACGGCGTTGCGCGCCGTGGCGGGACACCTTGACCGTTACGATCGTCCGGTGCAACTTCCGGTCATGCCACCCGTGTCCCCCATGCTGGCAAAGCTCAGCCGTGAGATGCCCGAGGGTGGCGGGCTCGTTTACGAGCCGAAATGGGACGGCTTTCGCTGCATAGTCTTTCGTGACGGCCAGGAAATCGAGCTCGGCAGCCGCAACGAGCGGGCGCTCACCCGCTACTTTCCCGAGCTCGTCGAGTCGCTGCGGGCAAATCTGCCCGCGCGCTGCGTCGTCGACGGCGAGATCGTCATAGCCGGCCGGTCGGGACTCGACTTCGACGCCCTGTTGCAGCGGATCCATCCGGCCGCGTCGCGGATCAAGCTCCTCGCGTCGGCGACCCCGGCGTCGTTCGTCGCCTTCGACCTGTTGGGCCTGGGCGAAGACGACCTGCGCGGAGAGCCGTTCGGGTCCAGGCGCTCGGCACTGGAGCAGGCGCTCGGCGGTGCAGAGCCGCCCGTGTACGTGACTCCGGCCACGTCCGATCCGGCCGTGGCCAGGGACTGGTTCGAGCGTTTCGAAGGCGCCGGCCTCGACGGCGTCGTTGCCAAACCCGTCGGGCTCGCCTATCGCGAGGGCGAACGCGTCATGCTGAAGGTGAAGCACGAGCGCACGGCCGACTGCGTCGTAGGTGGCTTCAGGTGGCACAAGGAGGGTGGAGGCGTCGGCTCGCTGCTGCTCGGGCTGTATGACGAGGAGGGAGCGCTTCACCACGTCGGCGTGGCGTCGGGATTTGCCGTGGCACTGCGAAAGAGCCTGGTGGGCGACCTCGCCTCTCTCCGGCTGGAGAGTCTCGAGGGCCATCCCTGGAAACAGATGGCCACCGGTGCCGACAGCACGCGTCGGCCAGGGGCACAGAGCCGTTGGAATGCGGGTAAGGACCTTTCCTGGGTGGCGGTTTCGCCCGAGCTCGTATGCGAGGTCGGCTACGACCACCTGCAGGGCGACAGATTCCGGCACGCCACTTCGTTTCACCGCTGGCGGCGCGACCGTGAGCCCGCTTCTTGCACCTATGCGCAGCTCGAGGTAGCCGTGCCGGAGGAGCTCGCACGCGTCTTCAAAGCGGGGGGTTAGAGGCCGCGCCAATAGGCGCATGCCGGGTGCCCACTTGGATGATCGTCCTCTGAACTACGGGGCAGCGATGAGGAGCCCGGAGGGTGTCCGTTCATCGCCCGATCTGACGGCGATCGACTGGGCAAAGGAAGAGAGCAAGAAGGCGGACTCCGTCTGGTTCAAGTCGATCACCGCCACAGCCGCGAGCGCTGGAGACACGCGCCCAGGTCGCGAAGCGCCAACACTGCCTCGGCGAGCCAGAGGCGGTTCTCGAAGGTGTCGACGGCAGGCAGTGCAGTTCGGAGCGCTTCGTCGAAGCCTTCCTCGTCGTGGACCAAGCACGTGTACAGCGCGCTTTCGATCTCGGGAGTGAGCACGCCGGGCAGCCGGAGGTGGAGGGAGATGTCGAGCTCGGGAAGATAGATCACCTCTTCATAGAGCTCGCCGAAGCGCTCCCGGCTGATCCCGGTGAGTGCTGGGAGGACCGCCGAAGCGAGCCGGGCGAGCGTCGCGCGGGCGTCGTAGTGCGCCGCTCCGGCTCGGCGAGACAGCACCGCTTGGCCTTCAGGTTGCTCCCGCAGGGACAGAGCTCGTTGCGTCCGACCTTCGCCATCGTCCACCTCCAGACCTGATCGTCGCTCGGGGGAGGTGAGAAGTGGTGGATGGATCCACCGGTCGTCGGAAAGGCCCGGACAGGATCCGGGTTGCGATCCCAACCCAACGACCGATGGAGGTCCCATGCTCGCGCTCAACCCAGCCGTTGTGGAAGCGGTCTGGCAGGCCTTGTCCGCCTACTTGCCCGAACGCGAGGAGAAGCCTCATCCGCTCGGCTGCCATCGAGCAAGGGTTTCCGACCGGAACTGCTTCGAGGCGATGCTGTTCCGCTTGGTGACCGGATGCAGCTGGGACGTCGCAGGCCGCCTCGGCAAGGGCGGGGAGACGACGCTGCGCCGCCGCCGCGACGAATGGATGGCGGCCGGGGTCTTCGAGCACCTCGTCACCGAGGCGCTGGCCGCCTATGACCGCGTCATCGGACTCGATCTCAGCGAGGTGTCCGTGGACGGCTCGCTGCACAAGGCGCCCTGTGGCGGCGAGGGAACCGGCCCGAACCCGACCGACCGTGGCAAGACCGGCTGGAAGTGGTCGATCGCGACCGACAAGAACGGCATTCAGGTCGGCTGGGCCACCGATGGGGCGAACCGGAACGACTGCGTGCTGCTCCACCCGACGCTTCGTGACGTCGCTGCACGCGGACTGCTCCAAGAGATCGAGACGCTCCATCTCGACCGGGGCTATGACAACTCGATCGTCCGACGCCAGGTCGCAGGCGCCGGCATCGGCGACCTCGTCTGCGCGAAGACACGACCGAGAGGCAAAACCAAGCTGAAGAAACGCCCAGTTCCCCTCGGCATGCGTTGGCCGGTCGAACGGACGAACTCATGGTTCTCGAACTTCGGCCAGCTCCGGCGCTCGAGGGACCGGTTCGTCGCTCAGCGGCTCGCCGCGTTGGCGCTTGCGATCACACTCATCATCACCGTGAAGCTCGTGAAGTGGGCAGATCGATGGAACCGTGAACCCTCAACCTGAACCGCCCTAGTGGCGCGCGCTCTTAGCCGGCCGAATTCGGGAGGGCGGCGACGCGGTCGGCCAAGGAGGGGTCACGAAGGTACCGGCACATGTCGGCGAACCCGGCCCCCGCCCCCCGCCAACGCAGCTCGTCCACGTCACCGAGCAGCGTGCGTTCGATGCGCAGCGTGGCGAGGATCCGGAACAACATCGCGGATTCCCGTTCTGCCGCCAGCCTGGCGGCGAGCTTCGGGGCGCTTCGCACCGACCTTGTGACCTCGGGGTCCCACTCGGCGATGTCGTCCGGGATGGCATCGATGTGGAGGTAGTGCGCGAGGACCACGGAGGTCGACTGGCGACCCCAGCCGGAAAGCCCCGGGAACCCGTCGGCGCTGTCGCCGACGAGTGCGAGCCAGTCCGGTATCGACCCCGGGCCGATCCCGTAGCGGGCCCGGACGCCGTCTTCGTCGGTGACCACGCCTGTGCGGCGGTCGAGCTGGACGACCCGATTGGCGACGACGCTCTGCGCCAGGTCCTTGTCGGGCGTGCAGATCAGCACCTGCTCGACGCGGGGGTCATCTCGCGCGACAGCGGCAGCGGAGGCGAGCGCGTCGTCGGCCTCGAGCTCGATCATCGGCCAGACCCGTACGCCGAGCGAACCCAGTGCCTCTTCGAGCAGGGGGAACTGGGAACCGAGCTCGGGAGGCACCGCGGCGCCGTTCTTGTAGCCGGCCCACAGGTCGTTCCGGAACGATTCGATGACGTGATCGGTGGCCACTCCGATGTGGGTGACGCCCTGGGACAGGAGCGAGGCCACGGACCAGACCACGCCCCGGGTGGCGGCTATCTCCGCTCCGTCCACGGCCGTGCTGGCCGGCCGGCCGAAGAATTGGCGGAAGAGCTCGTAGGTGCCATCGATCAGAAAGACACGCACGGCCTCAGCCTGCCAGTTGCACGAGCCGTGTGAGCGCCATCTCCCCGTCGCGCACTAGTGCCGGATAACCCGCTGGGAGGCAGTTGGACACAGATAGTGGTGGAGTAATCACGCAGGGCGCTCTTATCGGCTATGATCTGGAAATCTGATTGATGAGTTCTTGGTTCAGGAGGAAAAGGTCATGCACACGATCGCTCCGGTGGAGGATCGGCGAGCTTTGGCGCGCCCTGGCGATGAGGGTTTCACGCTCATCGAACTCCTCGTCGTCCTGCTGATCATCGGGATCCTGCTTGCAATCGCGATCCCCACGTTCTTGTCCACCACGACGAATGCGAACAACACCGCCGCCCAGGCGGATCTCAAGACGGCGCTCACCGGAGCGGACACTTACTTCATGACCGCCGGCGGACAGTCGTACTCGTACGTCGACTCCTCCTCAGGTGGGACCTCGACGATCAGCTCGGTCGGGACTGGTCTCACCTACGTCTCCGGCAGCTCCTCGTCCGGTCCCCACGTGATAAGCGTGTCCGTCTCCAACGGCGGCAACGCCCTCGTGCTGACCGCGTTGGCTCACGGGTCTTCGGACTGTTGGGGGATCCTGGACCTGAAGGCGGCGGTTAGCGTCACGAACTGCACCGGTGAGACCACTCCAGGCACCTACTACTTCGTCTCGAAGCCCTCGAGCGCGTCAACGTGTGATGCCCACAGCGTCACGCCAACCACAATCGCCACGTCTGCCTTCCCGCCGGGCTGAGCCCGTTCCCTGAGCGTCCACTGCCAGGCCGCGATTCGCGCAAGAGTGGTTATCGGCTGCGCCTGCCGGCGCACCCGGATACAAGGACGGGAGGACAGATGATCGCGGCGTTCTCGGTGAGCCCTGCCGGCACGGACGAGGTCGGTCCAGCGGTGGCGGAAGCGGTGAGGCTTGTCCGTGAGAGCGGGTTGCCGAATGAGACCAATGCCATGTTCACGAACGTGGAAGGCGACTGGGACGAGGTGATGGCGCTCATCAAGTCGTGCGTGCTGCGCCTCGCCGAGGAGTCTCCCCGCATATCGGTCGTCATCAAAGTCGACTACCGGCCTGGCGCGACAGGGGTGCTTCGCGGAAAGGTTGAGACGATTGAGCGTCTCCTGGTCGAGCCGCGGAAGTAGCAGGCAGGCCTTCGCGCAACCGGCCATGTCGCGGGTCTTTCCGCGCGAGCGCTGCGGGCCGGGAACTAGGTGCCCGCGGCGGGCTCGGCGCCCTCGGCGTATTCCAACGCCCAGCTTGCCGCCGTTTCGGAAACGCGTTCCTCGGCCTCGCGCAGCTTTTGGATGAAGGGACCCCGCGGGTCCTCGATCACGCGCTCGACCAGCGCCTGATACGCGGCGGACGCTTCGCGAAGCGCTTGTTGAGCTGCTTGAGCTTTATCGGAAAGGTTCACCATGGTGCGGCCATGCTACGGCGGCGTTCCCGTGGCCGAGCCCGCGGTCGCCAGATTGTGATCTCGGGCAGGCGGTTGCTTTACTGGCCCCGGCGCCTCCCGCCGAAGGGGCTGCGTTTCTCACCGGGAGCGACACCGCCGAATGGCCAGGTGCCGTTGGCGAGTCTCTCCGCGATGTACTCGGCGAGGTTCCCAATGCTCGTGTCGGTCGGCAACGTGCCCGCGTGGCGCCAGATAGTGGACTCGCTGTCCGCCGAGTCGGAGTCCGGCCACCCGTTGTACCAGCACTCTGGGTCGAGCCAGAACCCGACGACCGTCTTCGGCGAGTAGACCCGCAGCAGCTCCTCGTTGTCGGGGTCCCACTCGACAGCCGTTGACTCGACCCGAAGGCCGACCAGGTCGCCCAGCAGCCGGACGAGAGTCGCCTGAAAGGCCTTCAAGCGCTTCTCGGAGTCGTCACTCTTGTCGGAGGGGACGAGCCTCGAGTGGTCCTCGTCGATGAGCAGCTCGGCGCTTAAGTACCAGGCGATCTGCCGCCCCCGACCGGTCAACGGATCTGTCATCGTGGCCAGCTCCGCGTCGAGCTCGGCCGCGAGCTGGTCGTGTTCGGCGGCCTGGAGGTGACCGACCCAGTCTCGCCACAGGAGGGGTCGCAGGTTCCCGATCGGAACGCGGTCAGTGAAACCGGCCGAGTCGGCTTCGGCGGGCGTGGGTTGCTCGCCCGGGGCGGGGACAAGCGCCTCGATCCGTGCCGCGAGGTAGTCACCCATTGGCGAATCGCCGAGGATCACACCCGTCGGCAACCTTGGCAACGAGTGGAGCCGGGCGGACTTGGCAGTGGTTTTCGGTGGCTGTGTGGCCGCCGTGGGCTCTGTTGGATCCGGCCCGACACGCTCCTCTGTGAAGATGCCCTGGTTCTGGAGTTGGACCCACCGGTGCCACCGGTAGCGGGAAGCGGCGTTGAGCACGCTCCTCGCGACTGTGGCGAGCTTGAGCTCTTCGAAGGTGGCGACGGGATGATTTGCCCGTCCGGGGAGGTCGGGCCAGGAGGCGGTCACACGGTGGCCGTCCCCGTCACTTGTCACCTGGTATGTCGTCATCGTCGGTCCACCTGGCACTAACGCGGCGGCACTGTTAGTCGGCGACGCCGACCCGGTCCCGTCCGCTGGCTTTCGCGAAGTACATCGCCTTGTCGGCGCGTTCCACCAATCGCTCGAAGCTTTCCCCCTCCGTCCGCACGGCTACGCCCACGCTGGCGGTGATGTTCGGGCGATCAACATTGCATTCGGCCACCGATGCCCGGACCCGCTCCGCCACCGAGCGGGCGGAAGCGACGTCGACTCCGGACAGGAGAACGACGAATTCCTCGCCGCCGTAGCGCACGACGATGTCGCCGGCGCGCGCTCCTTCGACTATCGACCTGGCGACGTGTCGCAGCACCTGGTCGCCAACGGTGTGACCGAACGTGTCGTTTACTCCTTTGAAGTGGTCGAGGTCGATCATAAGTGCGGCGACCGCCGGCCTCGAGTTCCGGTCGTCGAGCGCGCAAAGCCGCCGCGCAGCGTCGGCCAGGTACTGCCGGTTGTACAGACCCGTCAGTGGATCGTGGATGGCTTGCTCGTAGAACGCGGCCCGATCGGTATCGGCGACGTGGCGGAACAGCTCCCGTTCCAGGCCGACCTCAACGAGATCGCAGATCTGGTCCACGAGGGCCCTCGTCCTCTCGCTCAGCGGGGGAGCGTCGCGGAACTCCAAAACGGCCACGCCGCTTACGAGTCCCGAAGACGGCGACCGCAGAGCGAGCAGCAGGCGGGGTCCAGACGCGTCGATGGCGCCGGAGAGGGCACCGAGAACGTCATCCGGGGGATCGGCCACCTGCCCTGCGAACCCGTCGGCTTGGTTGAATCGCAGCACCGTGGTGCCCGTACGGGCCCATAACTCCAATCGCTCGGCGCCGAGGAGTCGACGGGCCATCTCGGCAAGGTGTCCGACCACCACGGAGAAGTCCCTTTCGCGGACCAGTAAGTCGACAAGGTCGCGCACCGTGTGGTTGGCGGTCAGCAGGAACTCCAAGCCGGGATCGTCACGGGCGAGCAGGTAGATCCCGCACTCGAGCCCGGCGAGCCGCTCCAACAACGGCATGGCGAGGTGCTCGGGGATCACCAGACCGTGTTGAGGCGCGATCCGCCGCAAGGCAAGCGGGCGGATCTCCTCGAGCGTGTGGGCGAGGATCTCGCCGCTCGGCATGTAGTGCTCGTGGAAAGCACGCATCTGCTCGAAGTACTCCATCGACGTTGCGAACAGTGACTTGTCGTCAGCGAAGCCGCCGAAGAGATCGGCCGAGAACAGCGTGCCCGAGGTCTCGTCGAAGGTGCAGAACGCCCCGGCGAAGTGGGCATAGGGCGTGAACAGGAACCTGAGAGCCCTGTCCTCGAGCTGAAGCTTCCAGTCGTGCTCCTCGACCAGCCAGTACGGCAGGTCGACTCCGAAATGGCGGATGAGCGCTTTGTCGCGCCAGTGCGTCACGATCGCAGCTTCGGGATGTAACCCGCGAGCGACGAGCTTTGGCATCGCCGAGATGATGTCCGGGTCCGAGTGCGAGCAGACGAGCCATCGCAGGTTCTCGACGCCCACCACCTCATCGACCTTGTGGACTACGACGTCGGCGATCAGGGCGGAGCCCGGATCGATCAGGACGGACTGATCCCCCTGTTCAACCAGGTAAACATGGCATTGGAACTGATCTCCGGGGAGCAGCGCACCGACCCACCAGATCCGCGGGGCCAACTCGATCGGGCGCGATGTGTCCAAAGCCACGGCGCCAATCATCCCATCTTTCTGTTTCGCCTCCGGCCGGCCGGCCTGGGCAGCCGGGTCGAAGCCTCCCGCGTAACGCCGGCCGGGTGGCGGGGCTGGCTCGCGGGCGAGGATGTGCCGTTCGCCTCTGGAGTCGATGCCGTCGATGGCCGTGCAATGATCGCGGGTGCTCGACAAGGAGGTTCCGTGCAGGTTCTGATCGCTTACGGATCCAAGCGCGGCGGCACGGCCGGGCTGGCGGAGATGATCGGCTACGAGTTGACAGCTGCCGGTCTCGAGACCGTCGTCAAGCCGGCTCGGGACGTGCGCAGCCTCGACGGCTTCGACTCTGTCGTTATCGCCGGCGCACTGTATGCGGCACGCTGGCACCGTGACGCCCGCCACTTCGTGCGCCGGCACGCCGACGAGCTGCGCGGGCGACCTGTGTGGCTCGTCAGCAGCGGCCCGCTCGACGATTCTGCAGCCACCGGCGCCATCCCGCCCGTCAAGCAGGTCGCGAAGGTGATGACGCAGATCGGCGCCCGGGGCCAGGTCACTTTCGGTGGCTGTCTCGAATCGACTGCGAAAGGCTTCCCGGCCAGCGCCATGGCCAAGAAGAAGGCCGGCGATTGGCGCGACCGTGCGCAAGTGCGCACGTGGGCGGCCGAGGTAGCCGGCGAGGTGGGTCACCCATGAGAGTCCTCCGAGACGACGACGGGCCGGTCGGCGGACGCGTCAGCCACCGTTCTAACTCCTGGATCTGAGCTCCGATGGCTCATCTCCGGTATGTGACGATCGACTGCAGTGATTCCGCCAGTCTCGCCCGGTTTTGGGCGGCTGCGCTCGGTTGGGCGGTCGTGTACGACCAAGCCGATGGCGCCCTGGTCGCCGACGGGAACGCCGGCTATCCCCAGCTCTATCTGCAGCCGGTTCCCGAGCCGAAGACAGGGAAGAACCGCGCACATGTGGATTTGGAGGCGGACGATTTCGAGGGTGAGGTCGACCGCCTCTGCGCCCTGGGGGCTGTGGCGATCTCGCAGAGGTCTTCGCCGGACGGGGCGAAGTCTGCGGTCATGGCGGACCCGGAGGGCAATGAGTTCTGCATCGGTGAAGCCGGCACCCAATAGCCAGTAGGTCGGCGTTTCGCGGATAGCGTCTGGCGAATGTCAGCCGGCCCGTTGGACCATGTCCGGGCGAACGTCGAGGCGTGGGAAGCCCGAGGTGACGAGCAGGCGAAATTGGCCCGTCGTCAGTGGGCAGCGCCCGAGCCGACCTGGGGCGTCTTCGCCATACCGGAGAGCGTCGCCAAGATCCTGCCGCCGCGCCTCGAGGGGGCCAGGACGGCCGAGCTCGGTTGCGGCACCGGCTACGTCTCAGCCTGGCTGGCGCGGCGAGGCGCACTGCCGGTCGGTGTCGATCCCGCAGCGGGCCAGCTTCGCATCGCCCGACAGTGCCAGGACGAGTTCGGTTTGCGGTTTCCTCTCGTGCGCGCTGCCGGCGAGCAGGTGCCGCTGCGGGACGCCGCCTTCGATCTCGTCATCAGCGAATACGGCGCTGCCATCTGGGCGGACCCGTATCTGTGGATTCCCGAGGCGGCGCGCCTGCTTCGTCGCGGCGAGCTTGTCTTCCTCGGCAACAGCACGTTGTTGATGCTCTGTGCTCCCGACGAGGATGGTGTGGTGGCGGCCGAGCGCCTGTGCAGGCCCCAGTTCGGCATGTACCGCTTCGAGTGGCCCGACGATCCGACGGTCGAGTTCCATCTCGGTCACGGCGACTGGATCCGACTGCTGCGCGCCAATGGGTTCGAGGTCGAGGACCTGATCGAGCTCCGCCCGGCAGCCGGCACCACCAGCGACTGGCCCCTCGTCGACCCCGAATGGGCCAGACGATGGCCGTGCGAGGAGGCTTGGCGCGCGCGGTTGAGGTGAGTCTGGAGAAGCCGTCACCGAAGCGCTGGAGTTGGTGCTAACACGACGGCGAGATCAGGGGCTGGCCACCTCCCTCGCAGGCGCTCGGCAGTGGAGAGTGTTACGACAGGGGGGATCTGATGGGGGCCATCTGGATTGTGTTTCGCGCCGAGCTGCAGCACCGATGGCGCTCGTGGTTGGCCCTGACGATCCTCGTGACGCTTGTCGGAGGCACGGTGCTCGGCGCTGTGGCGGCCGGCAGGCGCACCGCCTCGGCCTTCCCCCGTTTCCTGGCCCGCTACGGCTATGACGTACAGGCCTTCAACTTCCCCGGGCCGCTGCCCGCCGCGGTCGCCTCGCTGCCTGATGTATCGGCGATCTACTACGAGGTGTCCTACGACAACGGGAACATGGCGACCGATGGCCACATCGTGCCCGCGAACGACGCCTACATCTCGGGCCTGCCCTGGCACGAGATGAGCACGACCAAGCTCGTTGCAGGCCGCCTGCCCACGGCCGCGGACGAAATCCTTGCCGGCTTCACGATGGAGCAGCAATTCGGAGTGCACATCGGCTCGATCGTCACGGTGCCCTTCTACTCGCTCGCACAGGTGAGCGCTGTCGAGAACGGCAACCAACCCCCGCGTGGGGCGCGGGTGAGCTTCCGGGTCGTCGGCATCGAGGCGAACGTGACGGACTTCCCGTCGGGCGTCACCCCCATCTACAACCTGTACACGAGCCCGGCATTTGATCGGGGCCGGGGACGCCAGGCCCTCCGCTTCTACGGGGCGCTCGTCCGCCTCCGCCACGGAGCCGCCGACCTGCCCCGCTTCCAAGTCGACTTCCAGCACCTTGCCGGACTGTCCCCTCTCCACGGGATCCAGTCTGAGGATTCGGGTGATACGGCCGTCGAGCGGTCGATACATCCTCAAGCGGTTGGTTGGTGGCTCTTCGCGCTCTTCGTCGGCCTGGTCGGGCTCGCCGTCGTCGGCCAGGCACTTTCCCGCCAGAGCCTTCTCGAAGCGGAGTCCTATCCGACCCTCGAGGCCCTCGGGTTCCGCCCGCGCCAGGTGTTCGCGCTCGGGATGGCGCGTGCGGCCACGATTGGACTGATCGGCGCCATCGGGGCTGTTGTCCTCGCTTTCGCCGTGTCACCTCTCACGCCGGTGGGCGAAGCCCGCATCGCCGAGCCGGTCCAGGGCTTCGCGTTCGACGTCCTCGTGCTAGGTCTCGGAGGAGTCTCGACCATGATCGTGGCCCTCCTTCTCACCGTTTACCCGGCTTGGCGGGCGACGCGCTTGCGCATCGACCAGCCACAGGCGGACTTCGCCGCTGGGCGGGCTTCGATTGCCGTCACAGCCTTGGCGAGGGCAGGAGCGCCGCCGAGCGTCGTCGTCGGCGCCAGCCGCGCACTCGAGCGGGGCAGGGGGCGCACCTCCGTCCCGGTCGTCACGGCGCTGTTGGGAACGGTTGTGGCCGTGACGGCACTCGTCGCGACCGCCGTGTTCGGCGCCAGCTTGTCCAACCTCGTTTCGACCCCGGCCCTGTACGGCATGAACTGGCAGGTCGACCTGAGCGGTCTCAGCTACCAGCAGGTGCAAGGCGTTGTGCGCAAGTTTGCGCACAACCGCGACGTCACCAAGATCACCTACGAAATAGTCGGGAAGTTCGTCGCGGTGAACGGCGTCACGGCGCCGGCGGTCATCGTCGAGGTAGCAAAGGGCCCGATGGCGTTCTCCCTCGTCGCCGGTCGCGACCCGACAGGTGACAGAGAGATCGCCCTCGGAGCCACGACACTCGCCCAAGCGGGCTCACACGTCGGGGTGAAGGTTCCTGTGACCATCTTCAACAACACGCGCGCCTCGCACACGATGCCGCTCACGGTGGTGGGCTCGGTCGCGTTGCTGCCCGAGTTCGGCACCGGTGGCTTCGGCATCGGGGCAGTTGTGACGGTAGCGACCGCCGAGAATCTCGCCTGTCCGCCCGGTGCCACGAGGAGGGCGTGCGTGACCACCCTCACGGCGAAGATCGAGCACGACTCCGGCTGGGACATGGCCATTGGCACGGTGCCGGGCAAGGCGGGGCTTGCCACGATCACCGAGATGCAGCGTCGGTTCGCCTCGGTGCTGACTCCGACCGCGGTGCCGACGGACCTGGTGAATTTCGGGCAAGCGGTGAACTTCCCCGCCCTGCTCGGCTCGACGCTCGCCGTCTTCGGCGCTGCGGCCCTTGCTCATCTGCTCTTTGTGAGCGTGGCACGGCGGCGGAGAGAAGTGGCGGTCTTGAAGGTGATCGGCTTCGTGCGGATGCAGGTGGGCGCGGCGGTCTGTTGGCAGTCTGTTGCCATTGCCCTCGTCGGGATCGCGCTTGGCGTGCCCATCGGCATCGCGGCCGGACGGGTGATCTGGCGTGCCTTCGCCTCCAACCTGGGCGTGGTGCCCGTCGACATAGCGCCGCTGCGCCTTGTCCTGCTGTTCGCGGTCGGGGTCCTCGCCGCCGGCGCTCTGCTCGCCCTTGTTCCTGCGATGTTGGCCGCGCGAACTCGACCTGCGGAGGCGCTGCGCGAGGCGTGAGGATCTCGGTCCGGAACGGTCGGGATCCCGCCAGTCTGCGAGGCGCGTCCTGGGTCTGGAGTGGAGGACCCGTCGCGGGAGCGCGGGGGCGGTCGCCAAAGACAGGTTGTCGAGCTACCACAAGCCACGGCAGATGGGCGAGAGAGTCGATCAGGAAGACGGCGCCGCCACCCACCCAGATGCCGCCCAGCACATCGGTGGGGTAGTGCCATCGGAGCACGAGCACGGCCCAGCCGGCTCCCGCGACCAAAAGCGCTCCGGCCACGGTGCTGAGTGGACGCAGCAGGCGTGGGGACACGAGGAACGCTGCGGCGGCGAGCGCCGCGACGGCGGTAACCGTCCCGGAGGGATAGGTGAAACTGCCCGCGCCTATCTCCCGGCCGACCATGGGCTTGGCGATGTGCTCAACGACCTCGACGGCGGCGATCGGGGACACAGCGCATGCGAGCGAGCGCACCCAATCACGAAAGATCGCGACAGAGAAGATCACACCGATTCCAACGAGCAGCACCGGCAGTGAGCCGATCTTCACCAGCTCGTTCGCGAGGTGGGAGCTCGGATCGGATGGCACGAAGAAGAAGCCCGCTGCGTCCACACGATTGGGACCCGGCCTTCTTGCGAGAAGCAAGCCCGCCAGGGCCGCTGCACCGAGAAGGCCGGCGCCCAGCAAGAACCCGATCGCGGTCCACAGGCGGGAGACCGCAGCCGGCCCTCTACGCGGCCGACGGGTACTGGCCATCCAGCCCAACCTAATTGCTACTGTCCCGTTGCATGCGTCGGGACCCCGAAATCCGGTTCACGCGGCCTGGCCACTTACCAGGTGGGCAGCCAGCTGTGCTCCGCGTCGGCGTCCGGCCCATTCCCACCGGTCGTGATGCTCAGTCTGGGCGCGGCGACAAAGGCAGTTCTTCAGCCGGTAACAGACGAGGTGGCCCGTACGAGGGTGGCAACGAGGACGTCGAGCTGTTCGCGGTCAAGTGGCCGGCCCAGGAGGAACCCCTGGGCGCGGTTGCATCCGGCTTCTCGAACCGCCTCCAGCTGGCTTACGAGCTCCACGCCTTCAGCGACTACTTCGAGACCGAGGGTCCGTCCCAAAGAGACGAGGGTTTGCACCACCGAGGCGTCCTCCGGTGACTTCGAGATGGACTCGACGAAGGAGCGGTCGATCTTCAGCACGTCCACCGGGAAGCGCCGGAGGGAGGCGAGCGAGGAGTAGCCGGTGCCGAAGTCGTCCACCGAGAGGCACACACCGAGACTCTTCAGCTTGGTCATGCGCGCGACCACGGCGTCCGGGTCGTGCATCATCGCCGTCTCGGTGACTTCGAGCACGAGCCGAGCGGGCTCGAGTCCGCTCTCGGCGAGCGCGTTCGCCACGTCGGTAACGATCGTGGCCGACTCGAGCTGGCGGGCAGAGATGTTGACCGCCACGTCGAGACAGGCGTCCAGTTGTTGCCAGCCGGCCGCGGCGTGGCAGGCTTCGGACAGAACGTATCGGCCCACGTCCACGATGAGGCATCCGGACGCCTCGGCCAAGGGGATGAACTCACTGGGCGGGAGCAGGCCCCGTTCAGGGTGTTGCCAACGTACGAGCGCCTCGATGCCGCAGATGTCGTTGTGCTCCAGGTTGAAGATGGGCTGGTAGTGGACGCACAGTTGGCCCCCGTGGATCGCTGATGCGAGATCCATCTCGAGCTGGAGGCGCGCATGGGCGGCGTGGCGCATCCGAGGCCGGAAACTGACACAGCAGTTCTTGCCCGAGCTCTTGGCCTTGTACATGGCGACATCGGCCTCCTGCAGCAGGTTCTCTGCAGTTCCGTCTGTCGTCGTGGCGATCCCGATGCTCGCACTGACGAGGTATTCGTGGCCGCCGAGGTTGAACGGCGGGCGCAGCACGTCCTGAACGCGCTCGGCCAAGAGCCCGGAGGCGTCCGCCATGGCCCCGTTCTCGACGAGGACGACGAACTCGTCCCCGCCGAGGCGGGCCACGGTGTCGGTTTCGCGGGTTACGCGACGCAGTCGTGCTGCCACCGCGGCCAGCAGCTCGTCGCCGGCGGCGTGCCCGAAGCCGTCGTTGACCTCCTTGAAGTTGTCCAGGTCGATGAAGAGCAGCGAAGCCGAACCGTGGGTGCGGCGCGCCGCAGCCAACATCCGCTCTGCCCGGTCGAGCACCAGTGCGCGGTTCGGAAGCCCAGTGAGGGAATCGTGCAGTGCCTGGTGACGCAGCTGCTCCTCGAGGTCGCGGCGGTCCGTGATATCTGTGACCGAGCCGACGAGGCGTGTCGCCGGACTCGGCGAGCCGGGGATCGCCAGCGCACGGCAGTGAACCCAACGGTACGTACCGTCGCTGCTCCGCAGGCGGTGCTCGGACTCGAGTGCGCTGGACTGGCCGTTCCTGCAGGCGTAGAGCTCTGTGTCGAGTGCTGCCCGATCCTCGGGATGTACCCGCTCGAGCCACTCATCGGGGCTTGTCCCGATCTCGTCGGGTTTGCAGCCGACTACGGCCTTCCATCGATCGAGAGAATGACGACCCGAGCGTTGAGGAGATCCCAGTCCCACAGACCGTCGTGGGCGGCACGGGTGGCGAGGGCATAGCGCTCTTCGCTGGAGCGCAGCGAACGGACCGTGCCCTCCTGCTCGAGCGCCATGGAGAGCAGGGCGGCGCACTGGAAATAGAAGTCGTGGCCCGTGGTAACAGTTGTCTCGAGTGGGCCCACAAGGGCCAACAGGCCCCAGTCCCTGGTGGCCGTCCTGACGGGGAGAATCGTTGTGATCTCCGCCGCGGCTGGCCTGGCGAGCGAGACGAGCGTCGAAGGCGGGAAGGATTCGATCCCGATGTGGTCGCCGATCGGGAGGGAATCGCTGGAGTTGGAAACGAAGGAGCCGGCAAGCTCGATGATCATGTTCTCGCCGGGGCACTTTGCGCCCTCGGAGGTCGCCTGCCGCCAGAGCCCGAGGTAGGCGGCTCGCACCCGGGTCTGGCTCAGGAACGGCAACCCTCCTTGGGCGTTCGCCGGGTTCCGCAGCAGGTCCAAGCTGATGTGGTATTCGTCGCGGAGAGAGTGGTGGAGCCGCCGCTGTTCGTGCTCCTGTTCGCACGCGTACGCCCGCGACAGGGCGAGTGAGATCTCGCCGATTCGGCGTTCGAGGTTGCCGCTCCTTCCCGGTCTTGTGACGCAGATTGCAGGCCGAAGCCGCGAGCGCACGCGACCCAAGCGGGGACGACCTCAAAACGTCCGGTCGAAGAGCAGATCTCCTCGGCCACGATGGCGAGCCGCGCGGTCAGCTCCTCGGTCAAGTTTTCGCCCGGCGCCTCGAGGACGTCGGCGATCACCTCCGCCGCATGCGCCGCCACCTCTCCGGCCTCGTCTTTGCCGGCTCCCTGTTCCGTGAACAGATCCAGGAACTCATGGCGCAGGCCGCCGCGGATCGGCTCGCTCGAGATCGGCTCCTGCCATGTTGTCCTGGACGCAACCGCAGGAAGACCTGACGATGTAGCGCGTAGGGACGCGGAAGTGGAGCGCTGGGACTTCCTGGTGGCTGGCGAGCTCGAGTACAAGTTGTGCCGCCCTGGCCCCGATTGCGTTGAAGTCCTGACGAACGCTTGAGAGCGCCGGGGTGGTCAGGGCTCCTGCCTCCGTGTCGTCGAAGCCGACGATCGCCTGATCGCGGGGAAGCACAAGACCCGCAGCTTTCAGGACCCCCATGACTCCGACGGCGTTGTAATCGGTCGCGGCGAGAACCGCCGTCGAGGGGAGGCCCGCCGCGAGCATGGCCTCACCAGCCTCGGCACCGCCGCGCTCGACATTGTCCGTCGCCTCGAACAGCAGGCGCTCGTCGGACTCCATGCCGTGGCTTGCGAGGGTCTGACGGTAAGCCTCGTAGCGTTCCCGTATGTCGCTCTGTCTCAGGTTCCCCACAAAGGCGATTCGACGATGTCCGTGACCCACGAGATGATCGACGGCTGACACGACACCTGAACGGTTGTCCGAAGAAACGACCGGACAGCTGAGTCCCTGGACCTGGTTGCTCACCAAGATGACGGGGATCCCAGTGGCTTGGAGTTCGAACAAGTATGTGGAGTCGACGGCGTTCACCAGCGAAATCACGCCGGCGAAGTGGTTCCAGCCTGCTCTGCGCCGAAAGCGCGAAACGGCACGGTCGACGTCGGCATCACCTGGGTCGAAGGTCTGGATTCCGATCACCGCAGCGCCCTTTTGTGCGGCGGTCTTGCTGATGCCTACAAGCACCCCGCCGAAGAACGAAGCTGCGAGTTGCGGCGAGAGGACGCCGATGATCAGTCTTTCGTCACCCGAGCTGGCCAGCTCTCGAAAGGAACGAGACTGCATCTTCTTATTGTCGACCTCGCACGCAACGCACTTGAGCTGGACATTTGCAGAGATGGCCCCGTACGCGACCGCCCCTGAGCACTCGGCGCCACTCATGTCCCAGGGCAGTTGCAGTATGCAAGACCCCGTTCCTGCGGTAGCAAGTCTCGAGCGCGAAGGCCCGATGAGAGTTGTGCCCTGTGTTCCGGCCCGGCGGCGTTCGTCCCGCACGATCGGAATTGGCTGGGGTGAGTTACTTACAATCTCGTCCACGATGACGATGCGCAGCAGCTGAGTGCGTGATCGCCCGGCACGGGCCATGGATCGCCAACAACATCGAGTTCGCCCAGGCGTTACAAACGCCCGGAGAATGGCGCAACTCCTCACCGTCAGTTGGTGCGGCACAGGCTCGTTGATCGCTTGCACCCCGGATAGTAGACGTCGACTGCTCTAGACACCGCTAGGGCGTTGTTGACGCGACCTACATTCCTGGCGGAGGTCAGGCATCCGGCGAGGTAAATCGCTACACTCACGCAAGATGTCGCAGGGAGTGGCAAATGAATGCCAAGCATCTCTTTCTTAAGATGTATCTCGATAGCCAGAGGGACTGCAGGCGAAGCGTGCTTGATCTGATGGAGCGCCAAACAGACGCCACATACCTTGATTGTGGCTGCGGCGACGGCAGCTTCACCAGTGAGGCTGCACGCAAACTCGGGATCAAGGACGCTTAGGGTCCACGGATACCTTGCTGATGCCCACGAGTACTCCGCCGAAGAACGACGTGGCGAGCTGGGGCGAAAGGACGCCGATGATCAGCCTGTCGTCGTCCGTACACGGGAGCTCTCGAAACGGGCGCGGCTGCACTGTATTTCTATCGACCTCGCAGGTGACCCTCTTGATACGCACGGTCACAGCACGCGGCCGCAATAGGTGACAGTTGTTTCCCGCGCTCTTCAGGATCCGCTACGCCCAGGATCACCTTGATGACTGTCGGGCGCCAGAGCATCTGATCGTCGCAGGTCACAAGCGAGACGCTCGACAATCCGAAAAGCGGCCTTGCCGTCGCCGAAGGGGCTCGTAGGAGTGGTCTTCTGCCTGCGGGCGACTGGCTTGTCTAACAGCGAGGTGGCAGCAGCGAACAGTCGCGCTGGGTCGGTGCCTACCAGCTGGCATGTACCTGCCTCTATGCCTTCAGGTCGCTCAGTTGTTTCTCTCACGACCAGGACAGGTGTGCCGAATGTCGGCGCCTCTTCTTGCACCCCTCCAGAGTCGGTGATTATGAGGTCGGCGGCCGCAATGGCTCCGATGAACTCAAAGTAGCCGAGCGGCTCGACAAGGCGAAGCAACGGGTTGCGGCGGACTCCCCGCATCAACGATTCGCGAACGGGTGGGCTCCGGTGCATTGGCAGAACGACTTCGACGTCTCCCCTGCTGACAAGACAGGTCAGGACCTCGACCAGCCGCGTCATCGCGGGTCCCTGTGTCTCGCGCCGGTGAAGCGTCACGAGAACGTGTCGGCCACTGCTGACGAATGGCGAGCAGCCGACTCGACCGCTCCGGAGTACCCAGAGCAGGTTGTCGACGACCGTGTTGCCGGTGACAAGGATTCTGTCTTCTGGCACGCCCTCGTTGCGCAGGTCCGAAGCAGCGCGAACTGTCGGTGCGAAGTTCCACCGTGCCATCTGGGAGATGAGTCGGCGGTTCAACTCCTCTGGAAAGGGATTGTCGAGCGAACCCGAGCGCAGGCCGGCTTCGACGTGTCCGACAGGAACACGGGCGTAGAACGCAGCCAAAGCACCGGTGAACGCGGATGTCGTGTCACCCTGCACGACGACGGCGTCGGGACGTACCTCATCAAGAGCTTCTGCCACTCGAGCAATGAGCCGTGACGTCAACGCCGGCAGAGATTGGTGGTCCTTCATCACACCGAGCTCGATGTCGACCTTCAGGTTGAGAGCGGCCAGCATCTGGTCGAGCATGTCGCGGTGCTGACCAGTCGAGACAATCACTGAACGAAGGTCCGGCGAGCTCTCGAGGCAGCGAACGACAGGCGCCAGCTTGACGGCTTCCGGCCGAGTCCCGAGCACGATCACCACCGTGGGCAAATCGCTAGTCTGCCAAAGACTGGCGCGCAATGGCCCTCCTCCAGCCTCGCTCGGAGACCTTGACGACACAACTTTCCTAGACAACCCAGAAGGACCGAACTTCGAAACAACCTCAGCCATCTAAGCTCCACTTCGCTTTCAGTGTTATCACAACTGCTCAGGTCCGGCGTTACCTCGTCGGCAGTTGCCCCAATTGAAGCCATCCCCTGTCATCAAGACGCTTGCGCAAGTAGCCGCCACTCCTTTGGAGTTCTTCGTGCAGCCCATGGCTCGTCTGCTTTAGTGTTGAGGCAACAGAGCTCACCCGAGAACCTCTACCGCTCCTCAGGAAGTTGACCTCACCCTTGACACCTGACCGGTCAACTGCTACGACGAGTGCGTCTTGCGACGCGGGACCGTTCGACAAGGCCTGGGCTGGTTTCGAAGGAGTGAAAGGAGGCGGGCTTGTCTGCGTTGAAAGAGCACGAGGGCAGGCTACGTCGTATTCGAAGCGTCTCCATGGCGTTAGGGTCCTTTCTCTTCTTAGGACTGATCGCGATCGCTCTTATTGCTCCCACACGGGTCGTGTTCGCCGCATCGTTTCAAGGAAGCTCGACCGGAATACCTGGCCATGGGATCGTCTATGGAAAGGTCGTAACCTCTGGCAACAAAGGACTAGGAGATGTCCAGGCCGTTCTCCTTCACAGGGTTATCGTCAACAAGCGCAAGGTGCTTAAAGTAGCCTACACGACCCATACGAACGCCCAAGGTGTCTATCGGATCGCTTTCAAGGAGACCAAGCCCACTCTCTGGTGGGAGCAACTGATCATGAGCACCCCGACAGCCAAAGTCTCGGCACATGAGTTGGTCAAGAGCAATTTGGTCGAATTGAGCGTCAAGCCCGGCCTTGCGTACAAGGTTAGTGCGAGACTATTGAAGTCCGTGGCCTTCGCGATCTTTCCCATTGGCTCGTACTGAGAAATTGCTACTCGATCGGACCCTACCCGTGAGCGCAACTGACTCCTGGGATGGGCCTCTTTACGTCCGAGCGAACCTGGCCAGTCAAAGCCGGAACGGTTTAGAATAGAAGGGTCTTGGCCAATGATAGACACGACGGCGCTCTCATATTTTGTCCTCGGAGTCGTCGTCTACTACACGACTCTGTTCCTGATGTCACTACGAAGGCGTCCGGTGCCGAAGCCGGAAAAGACAGATTCGCCTCTTATGGTCCTTGTCGTTCCGGCTCGGAACGAGGAGCTTGTTCTCGACGAGACTCTGAAGAACCTGACGACGCTCGATTATGCCGACTACCGGATCTTGCTCATGAATGACGGTTCGAGCGACAGAACGAGTGAAATAGCCCACCGGTGGGAGATGGCTGACCCTCGCGTGATGGTCGTTGACCGCGGCGTGGCCATTGCCGGTCGCGGCAAGAGTGCCGTGCTTAATCATGCCTTTCAGGTAGTGAACGCAATGGTCGATGCCCGTGACGGCTTCGTCGGCAGTGTTTCTCCAGATCGCGTGCTCCTGGTTATCGTCGATGCAGACGGTCGACTCGATCGGCAGGCGCTGAGAACGGTGTCTTCGTACTTCGGCGTTGGTCGCGTCGGGCAGGTCCAGATCGGCGTCAGGATCGGTAACGCCAAGACCAGCGTTCTCACGCGCATGCAGGACATGGAGTTCGTTGCTTTCAGCTACCTCGTCCAAGTGGCAAGGGACCATATAGGTTCATCTGGACTTGGCGGCAACGGGCAATTCACTCGTTTGTCGGCCCTTCGTTCCCTTAAAGGGGAGCCGTGGCGAAATGAGAGTCTCACGGAGGACCTAGATCTCGGCCTACGCCTCGTTGTCGCTGGTTGGACGACACGTTACTGCCCTGCCGCGTACGTCTATCAACAGGGACTTACACTTTGGCGACCGTTGCTTCGCCAGCGTACCCGCTGGATCCAGGGTCACTACCAGTGCTGGCGCCACATTCCATCGCTAACGCGGGCAAAGGGCGCGGGTATCTTGGGACGTCTGGACTTGACGACCTACCTCATGCTGGTCATTACGGTCTCGGTCGTGACGGTCAATCTGCTGCTCGACTACCTGTCTCGTTTCGGAGTTGTCCGAATCGTCGACTACTCGATGACGTTCATTCCGGAGGGATTGCCCTTTCGCGTTATCGCTCTCGCTCTCTCGTTCTTGCCGCTGAGCACATTTATGATCACCTACCAACTCCACGGTACGTCGCGGCTCCGTTGGTGGGAAGTACCGGCATATGGGGCTCTGTTTACGCTCTACACGTATATCTGGATAGTCGCTACTGTACGGGCGTGGTGTCGCATGGCAACTGCGCGCAGGTCGTGGACAAAGACACCGCGCGTGATCGCTTCAAGCAGCTACGTGCCGCAGAGCTCCAGCCTTTAGGCTCAGGTGCGAGTAACAGCATAGTCAAGGCTATCGTGCGACATCGAATAGCGGTGCCACCCGACTCTTGATCTCCAGGGTCTGCGCTGGGTAGATGGCGATACGAGCATCGGGACTCAGTATTTCCAGATCCTGACGTAATCGACCCTCATCGTGGCCGGAACGGTGTTCGACGGCGAGCCATCGAGCGCCAAGTTGAGGATCAGGTACATCGGTGCAGACGTGATTCCCGAGGTGTCCTGGTAGATTTCTATTCCGTCGTAGTAGAACGTGATCGATCCCGGCTCCCAGTCGGCGGCGAAGGTGTGCCACCCGCCGGTAAAGGTCCCTTGCGCACAAGTCCCTTCTGCGCCAGCTGAATTGTGGAAGTGGGCGCAGGCCAGGCCGTCGCGTCCCTCAACCACATCGAGCTCGCCATCAGTGGGAAAGACTTGGCCATCGGCCCAGAACGCCGGCCAATCATCGACCTCGCCGGAGCCGGGCAGCCAGATGCGGGCCTCCATATAGCCGTAGGTGAAGCTGAACAGTCCATCGGTGGTCACAATGCCCGACGCGTAGGGCCGCGTGGTCCCACCGCAGGACTCCGATTTGGCGATCGCCGTCAAGTCGAGCTCTCCGTTGGCCACGCTCACCTGGGCTGGGTCGTAGCACTCCTGCTCGTAGCTGTTGACGGGCTGCGTGATGCCCGAGCCGAACCACCCTGTCGACCACTGCGAGGTGTCGAGGGATGAGCCGTTGAACTCCGAGTCGAACAGCAGACTCCAGGGCACAGTGAGCGCCATGGCGGCGTTGATGCCAGAAAGCGTCCCGTTCCCGCTGGGCACGGTGATCGGGGTCGCACCCGACTGGCTGGAGGCTCCTGTTGAGGTCCCGTTGTACCACTGGGTCGAGTAGTACCCCGAGGGATCGGCGAAGGCCACGTCGTAGGAGCCCGAGGTCACCCCGGAGAGCTGATAGGTGCCGCCCGTCACCGTGCAGGTCGCGAACGTGGCCGCTGTGCTGTTACCGACCTGGTAGAGGTAGACGCAGATGTCGCCGAGCGGGCTGCTCGACGAGGCCGAGGTCACCGTGCCGGCGAGACTGCCGTCGGGAACGGCAACCATGGCGGCGTTGATGCCAGAAAGCGTCCCGTTCCCGCTGGGCACGGTGATCGGGGTCGCACCCGACTGGCTGGAGGCTCCTGTTGAGGTCCCGTTGTACCACTGGGTCGAGTAGTACCCCGAGGGATCGGCGAAGGCCA
This sequence comes from uncultured Acidimicrobiaceae bacterium, assembly GCA_963719125.1. Lineage (GTDB taxonomy): Bacteria > Actinomycetota > Acidimicrobiia > Acidimicrobiales > Bog-793 > Fen-455. The sequence goes on along the minus strand of CAVRAT010000010.1, from coordinate 4,580 downwards.
CGTCGTAGGAGCCCGAGGTCACCCCGGAGAGCTGATAGGTGCCGCCCGTCACCGTGCAGGTCGCGAACGTGGCCGCTGTGCTGTTACCGACCTGGTAGAGGTAGACGCAGATGTCGCCGAGCGGGCTGCTCGACGAGGCCGAGGTCACCGTGCCGGCGAGACTGCCGTCGGGAACGGCAACCATGGCGGCGTTGATGCCAGAAAGCGTCCCGTTCCCGCTGGGCACGGTGATCGGGGTCGCACCCGACTGGCTGGAGGCTCCTGTTGAGGTCCCGTTGTACCACTGGGTCGAGTAGTACCCCGAGGGATCGGCGAAGGCCACGTCGTAGGAGCCCGAGGTCACCCCGGAGAGCTGATAGGTGCCGCCCGTCACCGTGCAGGTCGCGAACGTGGCCGCTGTGCTGTTACCGACCTGGTAGAGGTAGACGCAGATGTCGCCGAGCGGGCTGCTCGACGAGGCCGAGGTCACCGTGCCGGCGAGACTGCCGTCGGGAACGGCAACCATGGCGGCGTTGATGCCAGAAAGCGTCCCGTTCCCGCTGGGCACGGTGATCGGGGTCGCACCCGACTGGCTGGAGGCTCCTGTTGAGGTCCCGTTGTACCACTGGGTCGAGTAGTACCCCGAGGGATCGGCGAAGGCCACGTCGTAGGAGCCCGAGGTCACCCCGGAGAACTGATAGGTGCCGCCCGTCACCGTGCAGGTCGCGAACGTGGCCGCTGTGCTGTTACCGACCTGGTAGAGGTAGACGCAGATGTCGCCGAGCGGGCTGCTCGACGAGGCCGAGGTCACCGTGCCGGCGAGACTGCCGTCGGGAACGGCAACCATGGCGGCGTTGATGCCAGAAAGCGTCCCGTTCCCGCTGGGCACGGTGATCGGGGTCGCACCCGACTGGCTGGAGGCTCCTGTTGAGGTCCCGTTGTACCACTGGGTCGAGTAGTACCCCGAGGGATCGGCGAAGGCCACGTCGTAGGAGCCCGAGGTCACCCCGGAGAACTGATAGGTGCCGCCCGTCACCGTGCAGGTCGCGAACGTGGCCGCTGTGCTGTTACCGACCTGGTAGAGGTAGACGCAGATGTCGCCGAGCGGGCTGCTCGACGAGGCCGAGGTCACCGTGCCGGCGAGACTGCCGTCGGGACTCGACGCACTGGCACTGTCCCCTGCTGCACAAGTGAGTCCTGTCTGGATGGTCACAAACGGTGGTTCGCCAATACTCGACGTGGTTGCGCACTCGGGGCTCCCAATTATGGTTCTGCTCAAGTAGCCGGTACTCAGGACTACAGAGGACGCCGGCGTAGCGGCCAAGGCGATCGAGCCGACTGCGAGCACGAAAAGAGCCAAGGCGGTCCGTATCCGGCCGGAAAGCTTCCAACGGATACCGAAGCCCCGGGTAAGAGCGAGTCGCCCCTGCATCTTCGCCTCCGCGTCTACGAGTCTTGGGGCGCAGCGCTGTACATCGGCTTTCGTCAGCAAAGCAGCCCAAATATCCCTGTCTTCATGCCCTTTGTCAATAGAAACCGGCAGGATGGGGGGCTAAGGACGGGGCGGAGATCAGGGCCGACCGGGACCAGGAAAATGAGGAAGCCCAAGTAACGTGGGCACCATGCAGGGCCGGGCAGCTCTCCGATGATGCACGGCACACGCTCGGGCTACAACAACGGGTGTCGGTGCCCACCGTGCACATCGGCGAATACACAAGCCCAGCGAAAGCGGCGTCGGAGCTTACCGAGTCACGCCCTGAGCAGTGCCCGAGGGTGGAAGAGCCCAGGCATCGAGGCGGGAACAAACGAGTCCACGGCGAACCGATCGGTTGGCAGCGGTGGCGTCAACCTTTGGGACGTGCTCAGCGCTGCAGCCGAGGCGTTCCTCGCGAACCATCCTGCCGTGGTGGCCGCTCGAACCGCGGCCGGCGCTCACGGTCCTGCAGTCACGCCGGTGCTAGCCGCTCGATCGATGCTAGGCCGACCCACCGCTTTCCAGTCCATACCGCCACCCCCTCCACAGGTCTCCCGCTTGATTCTCCCTGGGCGCCCCGCCTTTCGGCTCCTCGTCGCCTGCGGTTGCCCCTTCGGCTGGGATACGCCGGACATGCCCGATGTCGTCGTCTGTCCGAAGCACGGCAGCACACGAGTCGCCTCGGGCTCGTCGTCCGAGACCTGGAGCGGAGGACCGTTGCCAATCCCGGTAACCTCGTCTTTGACGTGACCAGCCGGCGGCTCTGAGGTGACCCACAGCACACGCTTGGGACCGGCAAACAATGGGCAAGCCTGTTCGTGACCGTCCTCCACAGAAGGAATCAAGATGGGCCTGACCAACGGTCGACCGCTCCCGAATCCGTGGATGGAGCTACCGAGCCGCGCCCCCTACGTGCTCTCGTCCGACAGGCCCTTTGTCGAGGCCTTCAACAAGCACGCTGACGAGGCGAAACGACTCGACCTCAACCTGCTCCCTGAGCCCTTCATCGGCAACCGCAGCGCTCCCCTGGTCGTCCTGGGGTTGAACCCGCGATGGAGTGAGCAGAACAGCGAGAATTACTCGACACCCGCGCGGCCCCACGCCATCCTCGCCAACTTACGAGATGAGCCCGAGGGCCAAGTCCACTACGCGCTGAGCCCAGAGTTCGCCAGCACACCCGTGGGCGAGTGGTGGCGCAGGAGCGTCCGACAGCTCGTCCTTGCCGGCCAGCCACTCGAACACTTGGCCCGTTCGGTGCTCTCGGTCGAGTTTCACGGATATCACTCACGGTCCTTCGCGCCGATCCCCATCACCCTCCCGTCCCAGTGGTTCGGCTTCTCGCTCGTGGAACAAGCGATCGCCCGGGGTGCCACGGTCGTGATGACGAGGGGCAGGCGGGAATGGGAGGTCGCCGTGCCGGAGTTGATGAGCTATACGCGCGTCGTCGGCCTGAGGACCCCGAGGTTGGCAGCAATCAGCCGAGGCAACTGTGGGAACCGAGACTGGGCGATGATCCTCGTGGCCCTCGGCTGCGAGCCAGGGTTGTTTGACGACTATGGAGTCTGCCGGCGGGACGGTTGCCGGGAATCAGCTACCGACGACATAATCCGACTCTGTGCCGGCCATCTGGCCGAGTACACACCCGAAGCCGAGCGGGCAGGCATGCGACAGGACGCCCTACCTCACCGGCGCCCCAGCGCTTAGTCCTGAGCCCTTCGCCGGGACGGGAGCTCGCTCGCGTTCCGCCCAGCTTGCCTCCGGCACCTGACCTACCAGCCCGCCCCTACGCCGCCACGTGGGCGAACGTGGGCGCCTGTGCGCCGCCCTTCCCGGCCGGCCGTGCCGCCCCTAACGGCGGGTCCCTTCCGTCGTCCTGCCGGGGTCCCGGGTGGGTGGGTGGGTTCTTTCGTTCTCCTTCTCGCCCTCCCGGCTCGGGGGTGGTCCGGGCTCCCGTGCGTTCCTGGGCTCGCCCCCGGTTTGCTGCGGGTGTCCCTCGCCGGCGGTGTTGCCTGCCTGCCTTTGTCCCGTTTCTGGCGGCTTTCGCCCGGTGCCGGCCTCGTGCGGGTCGTGCTCTCGGCCGGTGGGGTGGGTGGGTGGGTGGCTGTCGCTGTCCCCCGTCCTTGGCCCGGTCGCCCGGCCTTCCCCCTCTCTCCCCACAACGGTTGTCGGGGAGAGAGAGACAAGCGGACAGAGGCAGGCCAAAGATCGGGGACGCGGCCCGGAGGGCCAGCGGCACCAGAGCCGGGGACTCGGCTCAGGCGGCCGGGGCGGAGCGGCAGGGACGCCCGGGGACACGACGGAGACCAGGGAGAGGCCGCGAGCCGCCCACGTTCGCCCATGTGGCGGCGTCGGGGGCGGGGGTGGTAGTTCAGCTACCTGCGGCTGCGGGGCCGAGACGTCGTCCAATCTGGCGCGGAGCACGCCCTAGCGTGCAGGATGGCTGTCCGGAGGCCACAGAGGAGTGAGCCGATACCCGGAGGGTCACGTGCGCACGTTCCGCATTGTCAGCCTCATCGCGGTGGGAGCGATCTCCCTGCCACTCTTAGTGGACACCGCCTCGTCAGTCACCGCAAGCCCGCGAACCTCGCCACAACCGGCGACGAGCCAATCCCGGCAGTGTTCTTCGCGGACATCGGCGGATCCGAGCGGTGTTCCAGTGCCGACCACAAACCCACCAGGATGGAAGCTGATCTTCTCTGACAACTTCACCACGAACGTCGCTGCGGGATCATGGCCGGGCGGCGCCTACGCTGCGAAGTGGACGGCCTACGGACCGGGGTGGAAAGACAGTTCTGGCGCCGGTACTTACGAGACAAGCAACATATCGGTGGAGGATTCTTGCCTCACTCTGCACCTGGCCACGGTCGGAAATACCGTCGAGGTAGCCGCTCCGGCTCCGATCCTTCCCGGCAAGGGCCCGTTCGTCGGCCAGACCTACGGCATGTACAGCGTATGTTTTAGGGCCGATGCTGGTCTCAGGGGTTTCAAGACTGCATGGTTGCTTTGGACGGACAGCAACATCTGGGCCGATGGCGAGATCGACTTCCCCGAGGCTGACCTTGGCGGGACGATGAACGCCTACGTCCACGAGATCGGGAATCCGTCCGTTAACGCTTTTGCCGTGCAG
>CAVRAT010000009.1:0-119982 GCA_963719125.1 uncultured Acidimicrobiaceae bacterium | reverse complement strand
GTTATGCGAATGGTGAGCTCCACCGGGGCGCTGTGCGCCAGGACCTCGAGATCCTCGATCGTGTCGGCGGTGGCGACTCCTTCGGCGTCGGGGTTCGTCTACGGGGTTCTGTCGGGCATGGGCGTTGACGAAGCGCTCGCCTACGGCATCGCTCACGGCGCCCTCGCCATGACCACGCCGGGCGACACGTCCATGGCGACCCTTGCCGAGGTTGAACGGCTTGTGTCTGGCGGCGACGCCCGCGTCCGGCGGTAGCCCCATATCGATCTGGAAGGAGGACAAGCATGAGCAGCCCTCGGGAACCATGGCTCGTCACCGGAGCTTCGGGGTGCATCGGGGCCTGGACTGTTCTCACCCTGGTTAAGGAGGGAGCCGAGGTCGTGGCGCTCGACCGTGGCACCGCCAGCGACCGGCTTCGCCTGATCGGCGGCGATGAGCTCAAGCCGGCCCGCGCCGTGACGTCGATATCAGAGACCTCGGCGGGCTCGAGCGTGTTCTCGCAGAACACGCGGTTACTCATGTCGTTCACCTCGCCGCGCTCCAGGCGCCGTTTTGCAAGGCGGACCCGGCCCGAGGCGCCGAGGTCAACGTCGCGGGCACTACGAACCTGTTCGAGGCGGCCCGGCGCCACGGTCTGAGGGCGCCGATCGCCTACGCGAGCTCTGCGGCCGTGTACGACGCTGCCGGCGAGACGTTTACGCCAACGACCATCTATGGCGTCTACAAGATCGCGAACGAAGGCTCGGCGCGGCTCTATTGGCAGGAGAGTCAGGTGGCTAGTGTCGGTCTCCGGCCGCTTGTCGTGTACGGAGGCGGGCGCGATTGCGGTATGACCGCGGCGCCAACCCAGGCGATGGCCGCGGCGGCGCGAGGCGAGCCCTTCAACATCCCCTTCGGAGGGAGCACACAGCTGCAGTACGGTGCCGATGCGGCCCGGGCTTTCATCGATGCCGCCAGGCGACCCGCCACGGGAGCCGAGGTGTACAACATGGGCGGGCCCGATGTGTCAATAGAGGAGATTGTGGCGGCGATCGGGGACGCCGTTCCTGGCGCGCGAGTCACGTTCGACGATGTAGCGCTGCCGTTTGCTTCGCGGCTTCCCGAGCCCTGGTTCGAGATGCCCGTGACGCCGCTTGCCGAGGGCGTGGCAACCACGGTTGAGCTCTACCGTCGGGCCGCCCAGCCCACCGCCGTTGGATGAGAGGAACGAGTCATGAGAAGGAAGTGTCTGATGTGCCGCTCAGGTCACGGAATCCCTTGAAGAGGATCTTGCAAGACGCCGTCGCTTGGCTAGCCGACGGCGAGCCCGTCGCTCTCGCTCCCGGTCCCGTTCATCGGGCCCGATCGGTGGTCCGGCAATGACATCGCGCCTCATTGGCATTAGCAGCTTCGTGCTGGCCTCGCCTTTCAACGACAACGACACGCAGTTCTTCAAGTACGCACGTGAAATCGGCTTCGATGTCTTCGAAGTGTGCGTCGAGGATCCGGCGCAACTCAGCGCTGAGGCCCTCATTGAAGCCGCGAACGGCACCGGGTTGCAGATATCGGTATGCGGTGCGTTCGGGCCGGACCGAGATGTGTCGCACGAGGAGCCAGACAAGAGAGCGCAAGGAGTGCGCTACCTCAAAGGGTGCATTGACCTCGCAGCGGATGTGGGGTCGCCCCATGTCGCGGGGCCGATGTACTCCGCCACAGGCAAGGCTCGGTTGCTGGCCCCAGAGCAACGTGAACAACAGCGCACCTGGGCCGTGGAAAGTCTGCGCCAGGCGGCTGACTACGCCGGAGAGCGAGGGATCCGTTTGGCGATCGAACCCTTGAACCGGTTCGAAACAGACCTCGTGAACACCGTCGAACAAGGCCTTGACCTGTGCGACAAGATCGGACGGGCGAACGTCGGGCTCCTCCTGGACACCTTCCACATGAACATCGAGGAGAAGAGCTTCACAGGAGCAATCACCGGGGCAGGAGACAGGCTGTTCCACATGCAGGTGGCAGAGAACGACCGGGGCACGCCAGGCAGCGGTCACGTGCCGTGGGACGAGGTCTTCAGAGCTCTTGATGCTGTTGACTACAACGGCTCCGTCGTGATCGAGTCCTTCCTGCCTACCGTCGCTGAGATAGCTCGGGCTGTGTCGCTCTGGCGGCCGGTAGCTCCATCGATGGACGCTCTTGCCCGCGACGGTCATGCCTTCGTTCGCGCATACCAATCATGACCTCAGTCATATTGATAACCGCCGTCACCTCGTCAGCAGCTGCAAGCTCCAGCGTCTGCCCTGGTTCCTTGGTTATGCCGCAGTGACTTCCTGAAGAAATCTCAGTGGCATGAGAGCTCCCATGTCACAAACGTGTCGTTACAGAAGGAGTGGGGTGCGATGAGAGTCTCGAGTCCCAGATCCGGTCCGCAATCGGGGCCCTTACCGGCAGTACCTCAGGTGTCTATTGGAAGCTGGGCTTTCGCTTTCGGTCCCTACGAGAACGACCCGTGGTCTTTCGAACGTGTCTGTGATTTCGCTGCGAAGGTCGGTTATGATGGGGTGGAGATTAATGGCTTTCGGCCGCACCCTCATTACGATGATTTCATCGGCGGTAGGGGCACGAAAGAGCTCAAGGTTCAGCTAAGCAAGCACGATCTTGGTATTTCGGCTTACGCGCCCAACTTTCATCACGTGCCACCTGCAAGAGTCCCCACCGAGGCTTATGTTGTCGAGATAGACAAGGCCAGGGAATTCTGCGAGAACCTGGAGATCAGAGCACTTCGTGTCGACACGGTCATGCCGCCGCAAGAAATGAGCCCGGAGGAGTACGAGCGTTGCTTCCATCAGCTGCGTGCATCATGGTCGGAAGCGTCGGAACGGTGCCGCAGATCGGACGTGACCCTTATCTGGGAGTTCGAACCAGGCTTTTGGCTGAACCGTCCGAGCGAGGTCGAGCGCCTGGCGAAGGAGATCGACCATTCGAACTTCGGCGTATTGTTCGATTCGTCGCACGCCTATACCGGCGGCGTGTGCGGTGCGCGGCAGGGAGCTTCCCCGGAGCTGATGGACAGCGTCGCCGCCTACGCTACTCGCCTGTTGCCCTTTATCCGGCATTTGCACCTGGCCGACGCCGACGGCTTTCTGCACGACGAACACACCAGCGTACATACGCCTCTCGGTCAGGGGCAGGTGGATTTCGTCGCTCTGTTGGAAGCTCTCAGCCCGATTGCCGATCGGCTCAACTGGTGGTGCGTCGACCTTTGTTATTGCGATGGCGCGGACGTGAAGGCCGCTGAATCGCTTGCAGTCGTGCGGAGCTGGGGCCCGGCGAGTCCAACCGAGAAGCTGGTTTTAGGGTGACGGTTGACGTAGCGGCTCTGCCGACGCATGAGGTGCTATCTGACGGGTGCGCGATTTCCTACCGCCTTGTCGGGCAGGGGCGTCCGTTGCTCCTCGTGATGGGGCTTGGCGCTGACGTTTCCGCCTGGCAGGACCACGTGTCGGTTTATTCGGAGCGGTTTCGTTGCATCCTGGTAGATAACCGGGGTGTTGGTCGGTCAGGCAAGCCGACAGGACCGTACTCGACCGAGCAGATGGCAGACGACTGCGCAAGAGTGGTCGAGGCGGTTGCCGAGACACCGGTGGCCGTTGTCGGGATCTCGATGGGTGGCGCAATCGCACAGGAACTCGCCTTGCGGCACCGGTCACTCGTCCGTCGCCTTGTCCTAGTCTCGACCTGGGCTCGTTGCGATGGGTACCTGTCAGAGGTCTTTGACCACCTACGCGTGGCGCACGAGGTGCTCGGATCCGCGGAGTTCGCGCAAATGCTCCAGTTGAGGATCTGGAGCTCCTCGTACGTTTCGGCTCACCTGCAAGAACTTCAGGACGCTCGCCAAGTGATCGCCGCGGTGCCTGTCCCGGACCATGCCTTCGCAGCACAGAGCGCCGCCTGCATGAGCCACGACACGCTGCGTCGGCTCTCCGACATCGACGCGCCCACGTTGGTAACGGCAGGGCGCGAGGACTGCTTTACGGTCCTGGGCCATGCAGAACAGGTCCACAGTTCGATCCGAGGCTCTCAGCTGGAGATATTTCCCGGCGGTCATGCCCACCATTGGGAACACTTGGAGGCCTTCAATGACCTCACATCCGCGTGGCTGGACGAACGGCATCAGTCGGTCGAGCGCGTTACAGAAGGCAGCAAGCCTGTCCGAAGTGAGAGGACGGTTTAGAGATGATGCGTACTGGCTGCCAGACTTATGCCTGGCAGATGTCCTTGCCGCTGTACCAGGGGAGAATCGACCATATTTCCGAGGTGGTTGGTCACGCGGGGTTCAGCGGACTAGAGCTCGAGGTCATCATGTTGGGCGAGTTTGCAACAGCTGAGCGCCTACGCGGTGCGCTCGAGCCCAATAACCTCGAGCTGGCCGCACTGACTTTGGTCGAGGATTGGACAAGTGAGCACGAGACACCCTCGGAGCGTGTGTCAGCCGACGCCGCTATTGCTCTTACAAAGAGTTTCGACGGGGCGTTACTTGTGCTCTGCCAGATGCCGGGCAAGGACCGCAAGGACTTGAGAGAGCGGCAACGACGGCTCCTCAGCTGCGTCCGGGACGTCGGCGCACGGGCCGAGGACGCTGGCGTCCGCACCACGTTCCACCCGAATTCTCCCGAGGGATCGCTGTTCCGCACTAGCGAGGACTACGAGATCCTGCTCAACGGTCTACCGGACTTTGTCGGCTTCACCCCGGACCTCGGCCACGTGGCCCGCGGTGGTATGGACCCGCTTGCTGTCGTGCAGCAGTACCGGGAGCGGGTCAACCATGTGCATGCCAAGGACATGGACGACCACGGGCGGTGGGTCCTGATCGGCACGGGCGTGGTCCCAGTCACCCCAGTGGCGGAACTGTTGCAAAAGACCGGTTACCAAGGCTGGTTCGTGCTCGAGGACGAGTCCGAATTGGCTCAACAAGATCCGGACGGAGTAGCTGCGCAGTTGGGGCGCTACGTCAGCCAGGTCCTGCGACCGCTCTGTTAGATGCCGGCAACGCCCGTGAGAAGGCTTCATCTGGCCCGACAATTTCAGCAAGACTAGGCTGCGGCAGTATCGGTTGCTCGGCAAGTGTGAGTCAAGCGGTCGGTTGGCACCTGTTCATCAGCCCGGCCACCGTGAGCAAGTCCATGAGCGGCCTTCTGCCCACCACAATGACCAAGCCGCCGTTGTCGAGGCGGACCAACATGGAGGCGCTCCTCCGGAGGGCTCCCTCTTACTAGCGAGGAGGACCAGTGGCTAGTTATCGGATCGCGGCGAACATGGAGTTCGTCCGCAGTGCTGACAAGGGTTTCGAAGAGGGCATCGAGATCGCGGCGGAAATCGGCTACGAGTGGGTCGAGCCGATGGTGCATACGGGCTGGGAGCTTCTGAGCGAGGTGCATTATTTCCACTCGTTCTCGATGGAGGAAGACCCGCTGCTGATGCGCGAGATCTGTGACCGCCACGGCGTGCGCGTGTCCAGCATCAGCGGGCACAGTCCGCTGATGAAGCCCGAGGCGGCGGTGCCGAGACTGACCCGCGCCATCGTCCTGGCCGACGCGGTCGGCGCCGGTTTCGTCAACAGCGACGAGATGGTGAAGCCCGACTGGATGGACGACGCCCATGCCCACGAGGTCATGCGCTACAGCCTGGAGAAAGCAGCAATGGTGGCGACCCGGCACGGGGTCTACTTGTGCATCGAGCCGCACGGCATCTACACCAAGACGTCCGAAGGCCTGCTGCGCATCGTCGAGCTGGTGAAGTCGCCGTGGATCCAAGTGAACTGGGACACGGGCAACGCTTACATCGCAGGCGCGGAGGATCCTTACGAGGGCCTCGAGCGCGTGGCCGAACGGGTCTTCCATGTCCACGCCAAGGACATCTCGTTCGAGCGAAGCGAGAGCTCGCGGGGCAAGGTGACAGGTACCCCTGTCGGCTGCGCGTGCGGTGAGGGAGTGGTCGACTGGGAGCGCGTCCTCCACATCCTCGACCCGCTCGATCGGGAGCTGACGCTGAGCGTGGAATGCGGCACCATCGACCAAGCCGAGCGGAGCCGTAAGTTCCTCGAGACCCTCATCAGACACCGGAGTTGAGGCGATGGGGATGGTGAAAGCACGTCTGATACCCCTATACCTTGTTGCACACGACGATCCCGATTTTGTTGGCCAAACCCGTCGGCTGCGCGAGCTGTTCGCCGACGAGGTAGAGCTCGTCGACCCGCTCCCGCTAGGGGCGCAGCTGCCCGACGCCGACGGGGTGATCTTCCCACAGATGGTGGGGGAGGCCTACAGGCGTTTAGGGGAGTTCCGCAGACTCGGCCTGCCGATCCTGGTGCTCACCTCGGAGTTCGGCACGATGGCGATGTGGGACTGGGAGATCATCAGCTACCTGCGGGCGGAGGGTGTGGCGGTAATGGCGCCGTACTCCCTCAGCGCGGCGAAGACGGCCTGTCGCGCCCTTGCTGTCAAGCGGCAACTGCGAGAAGGCCGATTCCTCGTCTACCAGGACCATCCCGGGGAGGCCGGGTTTCAGCCGGGCATCTTCAGGCGTTTTTACTGGTGGGAGGAGGAGTGCTCGCAGCGCATCGGCGACAAGTTCGGACTTCGCATCGAGAAGAGGAGCTTCAAGGACCTGGGGGCGCGGGCCAGGGCCATACCGGACTCCGAGGCGGCGGCAGAATGGGCGCGTCTGCGTCACGAGGTCCCGCTCGACGGCGTGGACGACCGGGCAACTCTGAGCGCGCTCAAGCTCTACCGGGCGGTCCGCGAAGACCTCGACAGCGAGCACGGAGTCCTGGCGGTCGGGATCAACTGCCTGAACGAGTCGGCCTCCTCGGACACCACCCCGTGTCTGGCCTGGGATCTGCTGTATTCCGAACGGGAGTTGATCTGGGGCTGCGAGGCGGACACCGTCTCCATGCTCACGAAGTTCATCGTGCACCGTTCCCTGGACGTCCCGGTGATGATGACCAACCTCTACCCCTTCCTCATGGGCCAGGCAGCGCTGCACCACGAGCGCATCCCGGCCTTCCCCGAAGTCGACGACCCCGCCAACCACGTCCTTGCGGCTCACTGCGGCTACCTTGGCGTCCTGCCCCGGCGGTTCGCCGTCGAGTGGAAGCTGCGCCCGAGAGCGCTCGCGATAGTGGACGAGAATGCCACCGCCATCGATGCCCGTCTCCCCGTCGGTGCGCTCACCCTGGTCAAGCTGGGACCCACGTTCGACACCTTGTCGGTTGTGGAAGGTGAGCTCACCGGCTATGCGGGCTTCCCCGGCTCGGACTGCCTCAATGGCGCGGTGATCAGGGTGCCCGTCGGCCACGCCCTCATGGAGCGGCTGCCCTCCCACCACTCGGTGCTGTTCACGGGCCACGACCTCGCGGGTCTTGGGCTCTTAGGCCAGGTCTTCGGCCTCGAGGTGGAGCGGATAGGGAGCTGAGTTCCTGCGCCCTGAAGCGGGGCTCGCCGACTGTCAGCAGGGCTTCGGGTTCCAGGGCTCGGGCAGGTCCTTGGGGTTGTCGAAGACGACCTGGCTCTCGGGCGTCGTCGTGGCGACGCTGGGCGCCAACGTCGTCGTGCTGACCCCGCTCGTCGCGCTCGAGCCGAAAGCGAGGAAGCTCGAGATCATCTGCTGCGCATAGGGCTGTGCCGTCATGAGCACGTCGCTGCCGTCGACGACGGCGCCGTAGGTCGGCAGGACTTCAGTCGCGAGGCTGGCCGAGTCGATTTCCCTGAAATGCATTCCGAGAGAGATCATCTCGCGGCTGGAGAATCCCGAGTCCACCTGCAGGTCGTCAGCAGTCGCGTGCAGGAAGTCGTTGATCGCGAAAAGGTTGGGGAACTCGCCATTCACCTTGTTGATCACGGCATGGAAGAAAGCCTGCTGGCGCTGGATCCTGCTCCAGTCGCTCATGCCGTCGTAGTTCCAGCTCCCGCCCTTGAAGTAGTAGAGGTGTCGGCTGCGCACGAGCGCCAGCGCCGTGCTCCCGTTCACGGTCTGGCATCCCACCGTCGACACGTTGAGGCCGGAGTCGAGGTCGCGAACCGGGTACGGGAAGTCGAGGGAGATGCCGCCGAGGGCGTTCACCATGCCTTCGAAGCCCGGGAAGTTCGCAACCACCACGTGGTTGATCGGGATCCCGAAGTCCTGCTGGATCGTCTCGACGAGAAGGCTCGGGCCGGAGTTGAAGGCCGCGTTGACCCTATTAGAGCCGCCGGTGCCCGGGATCGGTACGTAGGTGTCCCGTGGGATGGAGAGCATCTCGATCTGGCGCGTCCGAGGCACGAGCCGCACGACGATGATCACATCCGACCGTTGTCCGGACTGGGAGGCTGCGCTGCCGAAAGACGAGGCCTCGCCTGGAGTGTCGACGAACGCCCGCGAGTCGGAGCCCACGAGAAGGACGTCGATCGGCGCGCCGGAGCTCTCCGGTGTGATGCTCGCCACGGGGACCCGCTTGATGGAGCCGAGCACAGCGTTGACGTAGAAGAAGCCTCCGACGCCGCCGAGCAGGACAACGACGAGCAGGATCGCCACCCCGATGAGCGCACGCTTCGGCCAACGGCGACCCTTTGTGGCGTGGTGAACGGCCCGGTGACCCTCCAGTGAGCGCATCGCCGGATCCTTGGGCACGTAGAGGGAGGATACGCACTATCAGCTGGAGTCTGGGGTCACTCAATGCTGGTCGTGGGGCGGCTCATCTCCGAATGCGGTCTCAGGCTCCGGTTGGCCCGGCGGTTCTTGGCCGTCGGTCGCGAACTGGTCCTGCTCATCCTCCAGGCCGGCAGGGACGCCTCCCGCCGGCTCGTCACTCATAGGCGGAGCCGGCGTCTCGGGTGTGCCACCTTGCCGTGCCATGAGAGGCGGGCGGAGCGTCATGAGCATGCCCAGGCCGACGACTCCGGCGAGGGAGGCAAGCTTGCCGAGCTGATCGGCTCCCGTCGTGCCGTAGGTGAGTGTTACGTGATGAGCCGTCGGGACGACCGCCATCAGATTCGGAGAGACCTCGTAGGGCCCGAGAGCGCCGGAGGCGTGCCAGTTGGGGAAGTAGGGCACTTTCACGAGCACCGGCGCGCCGAGCCGACCGACGTCGAAACTGACCGTCGAGTTCGTCATGCGGGCGTGTGTGACCGTCGTCGGCTTGACCGGGATTCCCAGTGACGGGGGAACAAGGGTCCCGACCGCAGCCCTGGGCCAGTTGGGCGGACCGTTCTGTGCGAGCTCGACCGGCCAGTACCTCTCGTCCTCCCACCAGGCCAGGTTGGTGTCGAGCCAGCTCTTTGCAGAACCACCAGATTCGACCTCAGGAAGGTGGTCGAGTGGCGTCACGAGCTGTGAACCTTTGATGAGGTAGAGGATCCAGAGCGGATGGCTGACCGCCACCTGGTTGATCGTGCCGGGAAAGCCCCGAGTCGACGCGATCTCGACGAGCCCCGAGTCGCTCTTGGCTGCGGCCTCGACCTGTGGTGACACCGCGAGGAAGTAGCGAACGTCCGCGAATTGGAGGTGTCGGATCCCGTCGGCCAGTTCGAAGGTGGGGTAGTTCAGGAACGAGACCGGATTCGAGGACTCGCCCGGGAGGGAGTACTCGGCCTGATCGAGGAAGTGGAAGGGCGTCGTGGTCGAGGACTCGAATAGCACACCGTCGATCGTGTCCATGCAGCCGTCGGTCCAGTAAGGAAGGGCCATCGTCGCCTCCGTGGAGCCGAAGGGGTCGTTGGTCTCGGTGATGTACTCGTACTGCACCCGGCCGCACCCGTAGGTTCGGCCTGCCTGGTCGAGCATGCGCACGATGCCCTGATACACGGGCCAGCCCGACTTGCCTTGGAAGCCGGTGTAGTTCCAGGAGATCCAACCGGGCACTTCGATCTGACTTGTGCTGGGTTGAAAGCCCGGGATCGCGATTCCTCCGGCGGCGAACGCGCCGATCACGCCGGCGATGCTGCCGAGCACGATCGCGACTGGCGCCTGCCAGACGTCGTACTGGAGCCAGGCGCCCCCCAGTCGGAACAGCTCTCCGATCCCGTAGGCGGCGAGGAGCGCCGTGAACAGGAAGTAGAACGGCAACCACCTGCCGTTGTAGACGAAACCGGCCGGGAGCCACTGGAATCCGGCAACCGATGCGACCACTGCGACGCTGAGTGCGATCGGCGTCCGGTCGCGAAGGATGATCGCGACCAGGATTCCCAGACCCGCGGGAACGATCATCCAGATGTAGCCATGCGGGAAGATGTTCGACCAGACACCGGTGACTCTCGTGTAGCCCATGGATGAGCTGTAGGTGAGGTCGGCACCGAAGGGGACGAGCCAGAACGCCGCCAGCAGTCCGCCGACCACTCCGACGGGGATGAGGACTCGCCATGTGTTCCTGTTCCAGTGGGCGAGCGCGAGCAGGACCGCGATGGCCGCATAGCCGAGTGCCGGCACGACGTGGCACAGCAGCGTCACCCCGTACAGGGCGGCCGCAAGCCAACGGAGCCGGCCGGTTCGCAGCGCGTACGCGAACACACCGAGGAAGAGCAGGCCCGAAGTGAGCGCGAGAGAGAACGAGAACTCACCTGCCAGCGTCGAGGTCAGGTTCCCGCCTTCGATGGTGTAGGAGGTGTTGAACAAGAAGGGCAAGCTGGCCATGGCCATCAGTGTCGGGATAGGTCTCCTGAACCCGGCCAGCCGCCCGAAGGCCCAGGCGGACACCGGCAGCGTGACCGGACCGAGGACGGTGACGAGCTTGAAGGCGACGGCGTAGGGGAACACGAGCGAGAACGCGGCGACGAACAAAGCGGGAAGAGGGAAGTAGAAGACGTACAACGGGAAGCCCTCGAACCACTGGGGGTCCCACCCCGTGATGCGCCCCTGGGGTAACAGGTCGTGGATGAGGAAGTACGGCGTCACTATGTGACCGGCGTTGTCGCCGCCGACATCCATGTTCGGGCTGAATATGAGACCTGGTCGCAGCTGCCAGATGACGAAGATCGTCGCTCCGACTACAGCGACGAACCCGAGGGCC
Organism: uncultured Acidimicrobiaceae bacterium; assembly: GCA_963719125.1. Taxonomy (GTDB): domain Bacteria; phylum Actinomycetota; class Acidimicrobiia; order Acidimicrobiales; family Bog-793; genus Fen-455. Next base: position 108,968 of record CAVRAT010000009.1, on the reverse strand, counting down.
TTTGTGATCACCTCGCCGCGTGTCGGGCGCACCGTTTCGCCGATGGCCTGCACGGCGGCAATCTATCTCCGGGCAGCGCTCCGGTGGTCCCACCCTGGCGATTCCGACGCCCAGAAGGGCGCCGTCCGATGGTAGCGTCGCGCCCTGGAGGGCCGTTGGCGCAGCCTGGTAGCGCGCTTGCATGACACGCAAGAGGTCACAAGTTCAAGTCTTGTACGGCCCACCAAAGAAGACGCACTCTTGCGGCCGCGGTGGTAAGGAAAGAAAACCCCCGTTGTACCGGCCGCGAGGCACCGGTAGCCCCGTTTAGACCGCGAGCATCCGCGTTTGCTAGACCGAGCTCATGCGATTGGGAATACCGAGCGAGACAACGCCTGGCGAGCGTCGGGTTGCGCTCGTCCCCAGCGTCGTCCCAAGGATCACTGCCCTGGGCGCGGACGTCGCCATGCAAGCCGGCGCCGGCGCCTCCTCCCTGCTTGCCGACGAGGCCTACACCGCCGCCGGCGTCACCTTGGTGGTCGACGCCGCGACGCTGTTCGCCACTTCCGGCTTCATCTGCAAGGTGCAGCCGCTCACGCTGGAGGAGGTAGGCCTTATGAGCGAGGGTTCCGGCGTCGTGAGCTACCTCCAGCCCGCCGCCAACCTCGAGCTCGTCCGGGCGCTTCGGGATCGCCGGATCTCGGCGTTCAGCCTGGACCTGCTGCCGCGGATCACACGGGCTCAGTCGATGGACGTGCTCTCGTCCCAGGCGCTGGTCTCGGGCTACCGCGCCGTGCTGCTGGCCGCCGAGCACCTCCCGAAGTTCTTCCCCCTCTACATGACCGCAGCCGGCACCGTGCCGCCCGCCAAGGTGCTCGTGCTCGGAGCGGGGGTCGCCGGCCTGCAGGCGATCGCGACGGCACGCCGCCTCGGTGCGAACGTACGCGCCTACGACGTGCGCACCGCCGCCCGCACCGAGGTGAAGAGCCTCGGTGCCACTTTCGTCGAGCTCGAGCTCGAGGCCCAGGAGGGCGAGGGCGGCTACGCACGCGAGCAGTCGGAGGACTTCCTGCGCCGCCAGCGTGAGCTCATCGGCAAGGAGGTCGCCGGGGCCGACGTGGTGATCACGACCGCGGCCATCCCCGGGCGCAAAGCACCGGTGCTGGTCACCGCGGAGATGGTGCACCAGATGGCCCTCGGAAGCGTCATCGTCGACCTCGCGGCCGAGACGGGCGGCAACTGCGAGCTGAGCCGGCCTGGGGAGACCCGCGACGAGGGCGGCGTCACACTCATCGGAGTGAGGAACCTTCCGAGCTCGATGCCCCTGCACGCGAGCTTCCTCTACTCGCGCAACATCGCCGAGTTCCTGACACTCGTCATCAAGGCGGGAGCCTTCGCCCCGGACTTCGGGGACGAGATCGTCGCCGGCACGTGCGTCACCCATGGGGGCGAAGTCCGCCATGGGCCCACCCGCGACCTGCTCGAAGGAGGGACGCAATGAACGGCGGGGACATCCTCTCGCTCATAACCGTATTCGTGCTTTCGGCGTTCGTGGGCTTCGAGGTGATCGCCAAGGTGCCGAGCACGCTGCACACGCCGCTGATGTCGGGCACGAACGCCATCCACGGCGTCGTGCTCGTCGGCGCCATGCTCGTCTTAGGCACGGCCCACGGCACGGCCCAGATGGCGCTCGGCTTCATCGCCGTCGTCTTGGCCACGTTGAACGTTGTCGGTGGGTTCGTCGTCACCGACCGGATGCTCGAGATGTTCAAGGTCCGCAAGCCGGCCAAAGCCGCTGCGGAGACCGTCAGCGCGGCTGCGCCTGGCGCCGAAGGGGGCCCGAAGTGAGCCTCGGAACCGGCATCCGCCTCGCCGACCTGATCGCGGCGATCTGTTTCATCTTCGCTCTGCGCGGCCTCACGGGGCCGAAGACCGCCCGTTACGGGAACCTCCTCGGCGCCGGCGGCATGACGCTCGCCATCGCCATCACCTTCGCGACCAACGGGCTCACCCACTTCCTTCTCATCGTCGGCGCGATGCTCATCGGGGCGGTCATCGCCGTCCCCGCAGCACGCCTGGTCAAGATGACAGCCATGCCGCAGATGGTGGCGGCCTTCAACGGTGTCGGCGGCGGCGCCGCTGCGCTTATCGCGCTCTCCACGTTCCTCAGGGCCCCGGCCGGCTCACTCGCCGTCTACGAGGTCGTCGAGGTCCTCCTCGGAGTTGTCATCGGCTGCGTCTCGTTCTCCGGCAGTTGCATCGCCTTCGCGAAGCTGCAGGAGCTCATGACCGGCCGGGCCGTCACCTACCCGGGCCAGCAGATCTGGAACGGCATCGTCGGCGTCGCCATCCTCGGGCTCGGGATCACGCTCTGCGTGAGCTCAACCAACTGGCTCATTGCGATCGTGCTCGTCCTCGCCCTCGCCTTCGGCGTCGCCTTCGTCCTGCCCGTCGGCGGGGCGGACGTGCCCGTCCTCATCTCGTTGCTGAACTCGTTCACCGGTCTTGCTGTCGCGGCGAGCGGCTTCGTGTTGCACTCGGTCGTGCTCGTCGTCGCCGGTACTCTCGTCGGCGCCTCGGGCACGCTCCTCACCCAGAAGATGAGCCAGGCGATGGGACGCTCGCTCCCGAACATCCTCTTCAGCGCCTTCGGCTCGGTCATCACCGCCACCGGTGGCGCCGAGGGCAACACGACCAGAAGCGTCCGGTCCGCAAGTGCGGAGGACGTCGCCATCCTGCTCGCCTACGCCAACAAGGTGATCGTCGTTCCCGGTTATGGACTCGCGGTCGCACAGGCTCAGCACACGATCCGCGAGCTCGCCGACCTGCTCGAATCGCGTGGCGTCCAGGTCATCTACGCCATCCACCCAGTCGCCGGCCGCATGCCGGGCCACATGAACGTCCTGTTGGCAGAGGCGAACGTTCCTTATGAACAGCTGAAGGAGATGGACGAGGCGAACCCGGAGTTCCAGTCCGCCGACGTGGCACTCGTGGTCGGCGCCAACGACGTCGTCAACCCGGCGGCGAAGAACAACCCGGACAGCCCGATCTACGGGATGCCGATCCTCGCGGTCGACGAGGCCCGCAACATCGTGTTCATGAAGCGCTCGATGCGCCCGGGCTTCGCCGGCATCGACAACGAGTTGCTGTTCGACCCGAAGACCACGCTCTTGTTCGGTGACGCCAAGGATTCGCTGACAAAGGTCGTGGCCGCGGTCAAGGCTCTCTGACCCTACGCTTGTACCGGCGCCACCCAGCGTCCGGAGAACTCACGTACCTCGACCGCCGTCATCGCCACGACAAGCCCGAGAAGGGTCGGGCCGCCCGCACAGTGATTTATCGCGCTCGCACGGGCCCACGGTGTTCTCGGCGCCTCGGTCGCCGAACTGGCCGGCACCGGCAGGGGATGGGTGCGGCGATTTCTCTGACGTTGCGGTGCATTCCGCGCCCAGCCTTGTTGGTCAGCTCGGCGAACCAGCGTTTCACGAGGTTCATCCACGAGGAGGTGGGCGTGAAGTGGAATTGGACACAGGATGGCTCAAGAGCCGGCCGTAGATGGCCGGCGTCTTGGGAGTCGAGAAGTTATCCAACACGACGAGGATCTCCCAGACCTACAGGCACTGCCTCGCCGATGGCGTGGAGGAACCTCTTGAACTGGATGGCCCGGTGGCGGGCGGTGAGTTCGTGGACGACCAACCCGCTTGCCAGATTGAGTGCCGCGTACAACCCGATGGTGCCGTGACGGACGTGGTCGTGTGAGCGCCGTTCGGCTGTGCCCTACAGAAGTGGGAAGATCGGCTGGGTGCGGTCCAGGGCCTGGACCAGTGTCTTCTCGTCCACGCAGAGCACAACGACTCGCTCGAGTGGGCTCATGTGCAACCCGACGACGTCTCGGACCTTGTCGATGAACAACGGGTCGGTCGACAACTTGAAGGTATCCTCCAGCCACGGCTTGAGGCCGAATGCCTTCCAGATGAGGCTGATTGTGGCTGGGAGACTTCCGCGGGCTTGACCGTGTCTCGCGTGGACCAGTGTCTTCGCGTCTCGGTCAAGGTCTTCACCACGACAGTCTCCACGACTTGCGGTCTCAGCGAATAGCGGCCATGAAAAACTCCTCATAGACGGCCACGACATTTCCCCGGGGACAGACAGCTGATCTCCCCGGGGACGGACAGCAAGATTTCCCGGGGGTCCACCACCAGATTCCCCTTCCCAACTGCGAGGGGTGTTGACAGCGGCCTCGTACCGGACCTCCATCGTTGGCATGGAGAGCGCCTGCCCTTGCAGCGAAATTGCCGGTTGTCCATATATCGGACGCATCTCAGAATCGGTGGACTACTAGGAGTGCGGTAGACAGGGATGGCTCCTCTTCGGGTCAGGCGAGCTGATGACTTCTCGCCCCTGCACCAGGCTCCCCCCCCGGAAAAGCGCCGTGACAATGTGGCGGACGAGGGGCGCTGTTGGCTGTAGCACGACGTGCCCCCGCGAAACAGGAAGTCGTTCAGCCCGGGACTTTAGGCCCTACACACGGTCGCAAATCGCGAGCAACATCAAATCGGGCATGAATACTGGGGAGTGACCCAAGTAAGAGAGTTGTTGATCGGATGGCGGAGGCGCGTATGTCGGCGTTCGTGACAGCCAGTCGTGTGGACACCAGGCAGGATCCATTGCCCGTTGTCGGTGACGACGGCTTTTTCGGTGTCCGCTTCGAGTCGATCGGCGGGCTCGGTGCCCACCTCGCCGGTCGGATCCTCGCCGAGGCTTGTGTTTTGCGGCAGGGCTTCAATGGCGCGCACTTCTCCTCATACGGCTCAGAAAAAAAGGGCACGCCGGTAAAGTCGTTCGTCCGTATCTGCCCAGGTGATCGGGAGGTGCGGACGAGTAGCCCGATCGAGAGCCCTCAGGTGGTTGCTGTCTTCCACGAAGCCCTGGTGGGCTCACTCGACGTTGCCGCCGGCTTGCCCGCGACAGGCATCCTGATCATGAACAGTCGCAAGGCTCCGGATGAGATTCGGGACCTGCTCGGCCTGCGTTCCGGAACGGTAGCTGTGGTCGACGCCCTCGGCATCGCGCTCGAGGAGAAGACGCGCATCAACACCGCCATGCTCGGCGCCGTCGCCCGCGCATGTCCCTTCCTCGACCCCGAGGCGGTGAAGGAAACGATCCGCCAGAGCCTGTCGGCCCGGTACGCCTCCCTGGTGGAGGCCAACCTTCGCACGTTTGACCGCGGCTATAGCGAGCTGCAGAGCGTGACTTGGCCTGCCGCTCCCGGCGACCCCGGGCGGCCGGTGCAGCGGGCCGCGCCTGCGTTCGGCTACCTCGACGCGACGATCGGCGGTGCGATCATCGACGCGGGTAACAGCATCCGCAAGAACCTGACCACGTCGCGGCAAGGCTTCTTGCCCGAGTACGACCCGGCCACGTGCGTGCACTGCGGGATCTGCGACATCGTCTGTCCCGATCTCTGTTTCGCCTGGTCTAACGACGTCGGCAACGAGCCCGCAGTGCGGCTGCTCGGCATTGACTACCACTATTGCAAGGGCTGTTTGAAGTGCGTTGACGCCTGCCCGACGGGCTCGCTCAGCGAGATTCGCGAAGAAGACGGCTGGGCGGAGGAGCATCGAGTCCCGCTCTTCGCCTGGCTAGAGACCAAGAAGGGAGCTGCCTGATGGTCGTCGCAACGCCCACACTGGAGCCGATTACCGGGTCCCGCCAGGTTGTCGGGTTTCGGACCGGCAACGAGATGGCTGCGATCTCCGCCAAGCAGATCAACTTCCACCTGATGGGCTACTTCCCGATCACGCCCTCGACAGAAGTCGCCGAACTGGTTGACGAGATGAAGGCCGCCGGCGAGCACAACATCGTGATGGTGGCCGCCGACGGCGAACACTCAGCAGGCGGGATCTGCTTCGGGGCCGCGGCGGGAGGCGGCCGCGTTTTCAACGCGACGAGCTCGCAGGGTCTGCTGTACCAGCTTGAGGAGCTACCTGTGCAATCGGGGTCGCGCTATCCGATGCTGCTCGACCTCGCGACCCGGACGGTGAGCGGGCCGCTTGACATCCGCGGCGATCACTCCGATGTGTACTTCGCCCTGAACGCGGGCTGGCTGATCTTCATGGCTCGCGACCCACAGGCCGTCTATGACCTAAACCTCATCGCCTTGCGTGTTGCCGAGCGGGCCGACGTCCGCCTACCCGCGATCGTGGCCTTCGACGGTTTCTTCACGAGCCACCAAAAGCGCCGAGTCTTCACCTTTGCGGAGGACTTCACGGTTCAGGAGTGGCTGGGCCCGGTGGCCGAGCCGGTGAAGGCACTCGACCCGCGGCATCCCGTGACGATCGGTCCATACATGAACGACCCCGATCTGATCAACAACAAGTACCAGCTCGAGCGGGCGATGGACGCCGCGATGGCAGCGATCCCGGAGGTTGTCGCTGAATACGAGGCCTTGAGCGGCCGGCGCTACGACCCGGTCGACCTCTATCGCATGGAGGACGCCGAGGTCGCCGTTCTCCTGATCAACTCGGCGGCGCAGACTGCAAAGGACGTGGTCGACCGGCTCCGCGCCCAGGGAATCCGAGCCGGTGTGCTCAGCCCCAACGTGATCCGGCCCTTCCCCGCAGACACCATCCGTGATGCCCTGCGAGGCGTAAAGGCAGTTCTCATCGGAGAGCGCACCAGCTCCTACGGAGCACACGGCGCCAACATTACTCACGAAGTGAAGTCCGCTCTCAAGGACGACCCAGAGAACCACACCCTCTGCCTGAGCCGCGTCTACGGTCTCGGTGGCCGTGATTTCTATGCGGAAGATGCCGAGGCGTTCTTCCGTCTCACACTGCAAGCGGCCGAGAGTGGCACCGTCGACGTGCCGTTTGACTACTACGGCGTGGAACCGGGCGATCCCGAGAAGTCGCGGCCACTGAACGGCACGCCGCCGCTCACTCGCGAGGAGATGACGACCGGGCTGCTCAAGATCAGGCCACGCCCAGACGGCCGGCTGGATGTGGAAGCGCCTCCCTACTGGGAGCTCGCGACCAAGCCCAAGCGAGTCACCCCGGGTCACGGCGCCTGCCCCGGCTGTGGCATCTTTCCGGCGCTCGACCAATTCCTGCGTGGCATCGAGGGCGACGTCGTCGTGCTGTACCAGACAGGCTGCGCGATGGTCGTCAGCACCGGTTACCCGTTTACGTCACACCGGGTCACGTATCTGCACAACCTGTTCCAGAACGGCGCCGCCACGCTGAGTGGGCTCGTCGAGGTGTTCCACGAGCGGGTACGCCGCGGTGAGCTGCCCGCTGACTCGGACGTCACATTCCTGATGGTCACTGGCGACGGCGGCATGGACATCGGCATGGGTGCGGCCATCGGTGCCGCACTTCGCGTGCACGGGATGATCATGCTCGAGTACGACAACCAGGGGTACATGAATACGGGCAGCCAGCTCAGCTACTCGACGCCCCTCGGACACATGACATCGACAAGCCACGTCGGCCCCGGCGAGCAGGGCAAGGCCTTTCACCACAAGGACACTCCGCAGATCATGGCGGCGACCAACATCCCCTACGTCTTCACCGGCGTGGAGGGCTATCCGGACGATCTCGTCGCCAAGGCCGCCAAGGCGCAGTGGTACGCCCAGCACCTGGGCACGGTCTACGGCAAGGTGCTCATCACCTGCCCGCTCAATTGGAAGGTCGAGGACCGCGTAGGCGTCGAGATCTCACAGGCGGCAGTGGACTCCTGCTTCTTCCCTCTCTACGAGATCGAGCGCGGCATCACTCGCATCACCTACGACCCGGACCCGATCGGCCGGCGGATAGCCGTTGCCGATTGGCTGAAGCAGATGGGGAAGACGAAGCACCTCTGCCAGAGTGGCAACGAGGCGACGCTCGCCGCGATCGAGGCCGAGATCCAGCGTCGCTGGCTGCGACTCAAGGCGATGAATGACAACCCTCTCCTATGACAATGGATTGGTTATGGACACCACTGCACGGATCATCGAAAAACACGATCTGACCGATATCACCAAGCTGTTTGTCGTTCACGCTCCGCTTGTGGCGCGAAACGCTGCCCCCGGTCAGTTCGTTATTCTCCGAGTCACCGAGACTGGCGAACGGATCCCTATCAGTCTCACGGACTTCGACCGGGACGCCGGCACGGTCACGATCGTCGTCCAGGAGGTCGGTCGTACGAGCGCTCTCGTCAACGCTTTGGACTTGGGTGACGATTTCCTGGACTTCGTTGGTCCGCTCGGCGACGCAGTGCCACTTCCCGAGGACGGTCACGCGGTGCTCATCGGCGGCGGGTTCGGTACTGGCGCGCTGTTCCCGTTGGCACGCGAGCTGCGCAAGCGAGGGGTGAGGGTTTCGTCCATCATCGGCGCTCGGACACGCGCTCTGGTGATCCTCTCCGAACTGCTGTCAAAGGAGAGCGATGAGTTGCACGTGTGCACCGACGACGGGTCAGTCGGCTACCGCGGCTTCGTCACCGGCCGCCTGGAGGAGCTCCTGGACGCCGGAGCGGGGTTTACGCACTGTTTCGCTGTCGGCCCAATGCCGATGATGCGCGCCGTCGCGACCACCACGCGAAAGCGCGGCCTGCCCACGATGGTCTCGCTCGATCCGCTCATGGTCGACGGGACGGGCATGTGCGGCGGTTGTCGTGTGAGCGTCGGCGGCAAGTCGCTCTTTGCCTGCGTGGACGGCCCCTTCTTCGACGCGCACCAAGTCGACTTCGACATAGCGGACGATCGCTTGAAGATCTACAAGGAGCAGGAAAAGGTGGCCTGCGAGCTGGCGGGACTGGAGAGGTAGGCGACATGCCCATCGTGTATCCACACAAGACGGAGATGCCCTGCCGAGACCCTGAAGAGCGGCGGAGGAGTTGGGACGAGGTCGCCGAGGGCTACACGGTGGAGCGCGCGATTGCCGAGGCGCGCCGTTGTCTCAACTGCCAGGACCCCCTCTGTGAGCTTGGGTGTCCTGTCAACGTGCCGATACGGGACTTCGTACGCAGCATCGCCATAGGGGACTTTGATGGAGCTGCCAGCGCGATCCGCCGGCGCAACCTGCTACCGGCGATTTGCGGACGCGTGTGTCCGGTCGAGCATCAGTGTGAGGCCCGCTGCGTCCTGGTTCCCCACCAGGATCCTGTGGGAATCGGCCGGTTGGAGCGCTTTGCTGCCGACTGGGTCCGTCAGCACGGCAACGGTGGTGAGACCGCTGCACCGCAGGTGTGGCGGGAACAGAAGGTCGCGATCGTCGGATCCGGCCCGGCTGGACTCACAGTAGCCAGCGACCTCGCTCAGCTCGGCTACCCGGTCTCGATCTTCGAGGCTCTGCACGCCTTCGGCGGCGTGCTCCGTTACGGGATTCCTCAGTACCGTCTACCGAAGGAGATCGTCGACGAAGACGTCGAGCACCTCAAGGCGCTCGGCGTGGAGTTTGTGCGCGACGTGATCATCGGCAAGACCGTCACCATCGACCAGCTCTTTGATGAGTTCGGCTACTCGGCCATATTCGTGGGTACAGGTGCGGGTTCACCCATTTTCATGAATATTCCCGGGGAGAACCTGAAGGGCATCTACTCGGCCAACGAGTTTCTGACGCGTGTCAACCTGATGAAAGCGTACGCGTTCCCCGAGTACGACACGCCCGTCTATCGGCCGAGGCGAGCCGCAGTGATCGGTGCCGGTGACACCGCCATGGATGCAGTGCGGTGCTCGATCCGCCTCGGCGCAGAGGAGGGTCACATCGTTTACCGCCGCTCGGAGAACGAGAAAGGCGCACGAGCAGAGGACTTCGAGCGGGCGCGCGATGAGGGCGTGATTTTCGACTGGCTCACGCTCCCCCAGCGATACCTTGGTGACGAGGACAACTGGGTACGGGGTCTCGAGTGTATTCGCACGGAGCTCGGTGAACCGGACGAGTCGGGTCGTCGCCGTCCGGTACCTGTGCCGGGTTCAGAGTTCGTTATCGAGGCCGACCTCGTCGTCATAGCCCTCGGCACGAACCCGAATCCACTCGTGCCGCATTCGACCCGCGGTCTCGACGTAGACTCTCACGGGTGCATCGTCGCCGACCCGGAGACGGGCGCCACGAGCCGCAAGGGCCTGTTCGCCGGTGGCGACATCGTGACCGGCGCCGCCACCGTGATCCTGGCAATGGGGGCAGGCCGCAAGGCCGCGACCGCCGTCCATGAATACCTGCAAAAGCAACACACAGAGACAGTAGCGACGCGAGGCGGAGCCGCCCAGGCTCAGGTCCCGGCAAGCGACGAGGTCATGGCTTCTCGACTGGATATCTCATTCGCCGAACATGAGGTCGCGGAGCGCCACCGCGGCTACCGGGACGGGACCGTATGGGCACGCGACTACGCAACCGCCAATGAGCTGCGCGGCTTCGTGGAAAGCTTCCGACGCCGGATGGATGACGCCTCGGAGATCGTCACGAACGGGCCAAAGCTCACGAGCGTTGAAGGCTCCTCCGACTTCGAAGGTCCGTACTGGGAAGGATTCCTCGAAGGAGCCGAAGAGGTGTTCATAGAGGGGTCCGGCAGTTAACACCTGAAGCCTCCTGTTTGTCAGCCTTCTACTCCATACCGAACTTTCCTTCCGATTGGGAGGGCTCTGCGCACTGAGTTCGCCTCGGCGAGTCCGGCGTGCATCCTCGCGTTGGCCAGATCGCGATCTTTGAGTACGTTGACGCGTTGTTCTTATATGCGGGAGTCTGAGCGACTCAGTCCGTCCTCAGATGGAAGCGCTTGCCATTTCGGATTGCCGCTGAGGACGATCCAGAAGCCCGGGATGTACTCGACGAGAAAGTGGCAGCGGTGATTGAGAATGTCAAGCGGATTTGGTCCCAGTGTGCTCGTTAGTTTTGGCTCCACCGCGAAGCGGAGCTGACGCCGGCGTAGCCTTGCGGTGTGGGTGACGCGCCGAAGACACTCCAGATCAGGGTGACGCTCCAGGGGATCAGGCCGCCGATCTGACGGCGACTGGTGGTTTCGGGCGAAGCGACGCTCGATGCACTCCATCGGGTCCTGCAGGTCGCGATGGGTTGGGACAATTACGACCTCCACTGCTTTCGCATCGGCGGAGTCCGCTATGGGCTCGCCGATGACGAGGACTTCGACCTCGACGAGGTCGACGAGCGCACGGTCACCGTTGCCGACGCCTTCAGCGAGATGCCGAAGGGCTTTTGTGACTGCGACTTTGGGGACTCTTGGCACCATGAACGTCTCGTCGAGAAGTGGGACCCGATCGCGATCCTCCTGCCGCTCGCCGTCTGCACCGGTGGGCGCCGGGCGTGCCCGCCCCGAGGACTGCGGTGGGACTTCCGGCTATGTCGACCTGATCGATGCGCTGTCGGACCCTGCGCACGAGGAGCACGCGGCCTGTCTCGAGTGGGCGGGTGGGGACTTCGATTCGGAGGACTTCGATCTCGAGGCTGTCAACTTCGGCCTAAGGCTGCTCCGTTAGCGAGCGGCAGCGCGACTTGGTCGTCTTCAGGCGACAGCTGTCGGATCCGGTCTCGATGATGTGGCCGTTAAAGGTAAGGCAATCCACGATCGGGGCAACGAGACGGGAATCAGGTTGCGATTTCGTCCCACTGAAAACGGCAGGTTCAGGGTCCTTGAGCGCTCTTGTCGCTCGGTGTTGACCTGGAATAGCAGCTCCGCGCCCCGGCTGCAGAGGGCGACGTAGCCGAACTCGTCGACGAGCAGCAGGTCGAGGCGGCCGAACCTTGTGGCGAAGCGGGCCAGCGTCGCTCGTCTTGAGCCTCAACGAGCTCGTTCACGAGACCGCCGCCGTCGTGTGCAGATGTGGCGTCCCGACTCACAGGCAAGCAGGCCGATGGCGATCAGGAGGCGCGACTTCCCCACTCCCGAATTGCCGCGCAGTACGACCGGCTCACCGCGGTCTCGGGGCTCCGCAAGCCGCGAAAGCGCCCTCCCTATTGCTTCAGCGACCCTTCCAGGCGACCTCGCACGAGGTAACGCTGGAAGACGAAGAACAGGACCGCGACCGGGATCGTGGTCAGCAGGGCGGCGCCGAGTTTCAACGGATATTGGTTGGCAGAGCCCAGCCCTCCGGCCACCACCTCGGCAAGCCCGGTCGTGAGCGTGAAGTACTTCGGCGAGATGGTCGCGACCTCGAAGAACGCGAACTCGTTCCAGGCACTCTGGAACGAGAGGATCGTGAGGGTGATTATCGCGGGTCGCACGATGGGGAGGACGACTCTCCACCAGGTCGTGAACACTCCCGCGCCGTCGATTCGGGCTGCCTCCTCCAGGGCCGCCGGAACCTGGAGGAAGAACTGGCGCATCATGAAGATCCCGGTCGCGTCCACGCATATGGGCAGGATCATCCCGGGATAGCTGTTGAAGAGGCCGAGCTCCTTGAGCATGAGAAAGCGCGGAATGAGAAGCACGACTCCGGGGACGGCGAGGGTCGCGATGACAAGGCCGAAGACGAGTCGGCGGCCACGGAAGTCGAGTCGAGCGAGCGCGTAGCCCGCGAGGCTGTCGAGGAAGACCCGGCTGAGTGTGATCATGATGGCCACGAACGCACTGTTGAACAGCCAGCGCGGGAAGTCGGTGACCCCGGTGCTGCTGATCCCGAAGATCTCGTTCCAGGCCGACACGGTCGGGGGGTGTGGAATGAGGGAAAGCCCGTTGGCGGTGGCGTCGGGGTCGGTTTTGAAGGAGTTCGCCACCTGGAGGAAGAACGGCGCGATGTAAAGCAGGGCGAAGAAGATGAGCAGCCCGTAAGCGACCAGGCGCCGCTGCGGTGAGGAGTAGTTACTGCGCGCGCTCACTTGGTGAGATCCTCTCTCACGAATTTGCGCTGGAGGAGCGTCAACAGGACGATGAAGGCGAACAGGATGAAGGCGATTGCGGCTCCTTGACCGAAGGCGAAATCGTTGAAGCTGACCTGATAGGCGAGGAAGGCAGGCGTGACCATCGTCGGATTGTTCGGACCGGTGAGATAACTCTGATCGAAGACCTGCCAGGTGCCGATGAAACCCAGTGTCGCGACGAGAATTACCACGGGGCGCAGCGTCGGCAAGGTGACGTGACGGAAGCGCTGCCAAGACGTGGCACCGTCGATCTCACTTGCTTCCTCGACCTCTTCGGAGACGTTCTGCAGCGCGGCGAGGAAGAAGAGCATGAACGTTCCCGACGTCGTCCAGATGGCGAGGATGATGATCACGCACATCCCGAACGAGGGTCCCGAGAGCCAGCCCCAGAGAGATACTCCGAGGATCTGGAAGTTGGACCACGATGGCGCGTTGTGTACCCCGAGTGCTCCGAGAATCGTTGTGATCACACCGCTCTGGTCGTACAGCCAGTTCGGTCCGTTGATCCCGACCACGTTCAGAATCCGGTTGACCACGCCAGTGGTCGAGAACAGGAAGATGAAGACCGTGGTGATGGCGATCGAACTTGTCACCGATGGAAAGTAGAAGGCCGTCCTGAAGAGCCCTTTGCCCTTCAGGAACTTGTTGTTGACAAGGATCGCCAGCCATAAAGAGAGCGCCGTCTGGATCGGGACGACGGTTACCACGTAGTAGAAGTTGTTGCGAACCGCTGACCCGAAGTTCGACTGCCCGAGACCGGGCTCGGTGAGGATCGTCCTGTAGTTCTGCAAGCCGACCCAGTGCACGAGGTGCGAGAAAGGACTCGTGATTCCCGACCAGTCCGTGAAGCTGATGTAGAGGGCCAGGATGATAGGGAGAACGAGGAAGATGATCAGCACGGCGAGAGCGGGCGAGACGAAGATCCAGCCGAAGAGGTTCTGACCACGCGTGAGAGGGCTGCGTTTCGAGCGGGGCCGTTGCCCGCGGCTAGCTGGGCTCGTGACGGCTGCTGGTTCGTTCAGAGTCGTTCCCATTTCGACCTACCCCCGAGGTGGATTCCGGGACTTTCGTGCCCAAAGCCAATGGTGCCGGCGCTGGAAAGGGCCGGCACCATTGGCGCTCAGGATAGGCAGTTAGGGCTGAAGCAGTGCCTGTGCGTTGGTCTGCAACTGCTTGAGCAGTGCTGACGGGGTGATTGTGCCGTTGGCCATGTTGGTCACCTGGCCGTCGAAGGCCGCCTGCACAGTCGACCAGCCGACCGTTTCGACCTGCGGCATCGCGTACGGGGTGCCGGCGACAAAAGCGTCCATGATCGGGTTGGCCTTCGCGTAGGCAGCCGCGACAGCGGGCCTTGGAGGCAGTGGCCCGAAGGCCTTGGCGTTGTAGGTCTCGACGGCGGGCGAGCTCAGGTAATTGACGAGGTTCGCGGCAGCCTTCGAGTACTTCGTCTGGGCGGCGACGCCCCAGCAGTCCGTGAAGGTGAGCGTGCCCTTGACCCCGGTCGGGCCGGTGGGCATCGGGACGGCAATCCACTTGATCTTCGGGTAGCTGGCCATGCCACCGATGATCCAGTTGCCTTCGGTGGCCATGGCAGCCTCGCCCTCCCCGAAGGCCTGTCCTGCCCAGCCGGCGCCCTGCTGCGAGTTGAGCTTAAAGATGCCGGCCTTGTCGTACTTCACGAACCAGTTGAGAGCAGCGGCGTTCTGGAGCGCCGGGATAAACCGGCATGGAGAAAGGAATGAGAGAGTCCGACACCGAAGGAGTAGCGCACCACGGTGGCCCCGAGTCATGCGTCGGCGTCCGCGAGGGCGACGACGAAGCGTTGGACAGGGGTACGTGCAGGCAGGGCTATTGATCCGCGAAATCAGCAGTCCGGGGTGCCGACGCTGTCAGAACAAGCGGAAGGCAACATCGCAGGCGGCGCCATCGCGGAGCCGTCGGCGGACCCCGCGCGGTCAGAGAACCTTTGCATGCAGGGAGTCTCCATGCACGAGAACCGGGAGATCCCATGCTCGCCCGTCTGGCTCGATCACCGGGCGGGCCGCTCAGGGAAGGCCGAGGCCGCAAGCCTGAGATGAACGAGCGTGGGAAGTCAGACAGCCCCGTAGTACCGATGAACCCGTCGAACAACGCCGGTCCGCCGGCCGCGGAGGTGGGGGAGGAAAGGGGGCTGGCCAAGGGGAACACGATCAGCAAAACGCGTCCCGGACACCGAGCCGGATCAGACGCGCCAAGTGCGCTCGATCGTGTGCGTGAGGTAGCACGAAGGGACAAGGAAGCACGGTTCACGGCGCTGCTGCACCATGTCGACGCCGACCGCCTCCGAGCGGCCTACTGGGCGATCAACCCGAAGGCGGCCACGGGGGTGGACGGGGTGACGTGGGGTGCCTACGGGCAGGACCTGGAGGCCAACCTCTCCGACCTGCACCAACGGATACACGCAGGGCGCTACCGGGCGAAGCCATCTCGCAGGGTGTACATTCCGAAGGCAGACGGGCAGCAGAGACCGCTCGGCATCGCCACGTTGGAGGACAAGATCCTCCAACGGGCCGTCGTCGAGGTGCTCAACGCCATATACGAGCAGGACTTCCTCGGCTTCTCCTACGGGTTCCGGCCTGGGCGCAGCCCGCACGATGCGTTGGATGCGCTCAGCGTCGGGATCGAACGGAAGAAGGTGAACTGGGTGCTCGACGCGGATCTCCGCGACTTCTTCACCAGCCTTGATCACGGCTGGCTCGAGAAGTTCCTCGAGCACCGGATCGCGGACAAGAGGGTCCTGCGTCTGATCCAGAAATGGGTGAGCGCAGGAGTAATTGAGGACGGAGCGTGGACGGCAAGCGAGACCGGGGCACCCCAAGGGGCATCAGCCTCACCCTTGCTCGCCAACATCTACCTGCACTACGTCCTTGACCGGTGGGCCCGGCAGTGGAGGCGTCGGAACGCCCACGGTGACGTTGTCATCGTGCGCTTCGCCGATGACTTTGTCGCCGGGTTCGAGCATGAGGTTGACGCGCAACGGTTCCTCGCTGAGCTTCGCGAGCGGTTGGCGAAGTTCAACTTGGAGCTGCACCCCGACAAGACGCGCCTCATCGAGTTCGGACGCAACGCGGCCCGAGACCGGGCGGCGCGGGGCGTCGGCAAGCCCGAGACGTTCGACTTCCTCGGCTTCACGCACTACTGCGCGAAGACGAGGGCCGGGCGCTTCTGGTTGAAGCGCAAGACCAGCTCGAAGCGGATGCGGGCCAAGCTGGCTGAGGTCAAAGACCAATGCCTGCGGCGCCGGCATCAGCCAATACCGTTACAAGGCCAATGGCTGGCAAGCGTGGTGCGAGGGCACCTCGCCTACTACGCCGTGCCCGGCAACACCGAGGCAATCGGGGCCTTCCGCAGCCAGGCGATGCGACACTGGTTCAAGGCGCTTCGGCACCGCAGCCAGCGCACCCGCCTCAACTGGAAGCGGATGTACCGACTCGCCACCCGGTGGCTGCCGCCTGCCCGTGTGTTGCATCCCTCTCCCTATGTGCGCTTCGACGCCCGCCCCCAAGGCAGGAGCCCAGTGCGGTAGTTCCGCACGCTGGGATCTGCGCGGGGGCCGCCCGCAAGGGCGGTCCCTACCGCGATCGGTGAGTTGAAGGCGAACGCCGTTCCGGCCTTGTTCATGTAGGAGCCACCGTTCTCGGCCATGAAGGCGCCGAGACGGTCGATCGTGTTGCCGACGTCCAGCCCGACGACCTTGCCCGAGGTCAGCTTCTTGGCTGCGTAGACGAGCTTTGCCCAGGTGGTCGGGATGTCCGCGTTGGTGAGGCCGGCGGCCGTCCACATGGTCGTGTTGATCTCAAGGGCCAGGTTCGAGAAGTCCTTGGGCACGCAGTACCAGGTGTGGTTGTAGGTGTCAGCCTTGACGAGCGTCGAGTAGAAGGCGCTCGGCTTGTCGATCGTCGACGAGTAGGGGAGCAGGTCGCCCTCCTTGGCGAAGGTCTCGATCTGGTTGGCAGAGAGATAGAAGATGTCCGGCGGTGCGCCCCCGGCGAAGCCCTCGTCCAGCGACTCCGTCTCGTTGGCGGGCGTTTCGACGTTCACGGTGTTGCCCGTGGCCTTGGCCCAGGCGCTCGTCTCGGTCTTGACAGCTGCGGTCTCGGCCGCCCCGGACGTGGCGATCATCACATTGAGCGTCACGCCCTTGGTTGCTCCGGTCAGCCGCACGCTGCTGGCCGCCGCGGGTTGTTTAGCGGCACCAGTCGCGGCCGAGGCGATCGCGCCGCTCGACAGCCCCACAACGGCTGTCGCCAACGACACACCCAGCGCGATCAACCCAATACGATTTGGTCTTCTCATAACCCCTCATCCCTTCCTCTTGTTCCTTTGCTCTCAGGTGTTACTGAGACCTTGTGTCGAGCGCCCTCCACAACCTGTGTCCGACCGTCCCTGTTTAACGAGGGCCCGACGGTCGCCGTTGCACGACCGCCCCTCGGGCCACTGCTCTCGCGCACGATGAGGTGGGGTTTCAAGAGCACACGCGCCGGGCGGTGCTGGGCGTCGTTCAACTCCGCGAGGAGCAACTCGATAAGACGGGCGGCGACCGTCTCGATCGGTTGGCGGATGCTCGACAGCCCCGGTCGGATGACCGACGCGATGGGACTGTCATCGAACCCGACAACGGACACGGCGCGGCCAGGTAGGCCACCGCGGTCTTCCACGGCGTGCATGGCACCCACGGCCATGGCGTCGCTCACTGAGACGAAGGCGGTGGGCGGCCGTGATGAATCGAGGAGCCTTTCCGCCAGTACCCGCCCCGAGGCGATGCCGTCCGCGGCGCGGGCGACCAGACCCTTGGTGGGCAGGCCCAGTCTCTCCATTGTCGTCTGCCAGCCCCGATAACGGTCGTCGCCGACCCCGCTGCCCTCGTCAACACCGAGGAAACCGATACGCGTGTGGCCGAGGTCAGCAAGGTGCCGGACAGCTTCGGAGGTTCCGCTGGCACCGTCGACATCGACCCAGGAGTGCCTGGGACGCTTGACACCCCACGGCCGCCCGAATGCGACACACCGCGCGCCGAGCTCTGCTATCGCGGCGGGTCGGGCATCAGCGTGGTGGGTGTTCGTGAGCACGAAGCCGTCCACTGCCCGGCGCCGTAGGAGGTCATCGTAGATGGTGATCTCGTCGTCGTCGGTGGAAGCCGCGAAGGTCAAGATGTCGTAGCCGTTCGATCGGGCAGCGTCACAAAGCGCGTGGAACCAACCGTCCAGCACGCCTCCCGTTCCTCCGTAGTTGCTCGGCAGCAGCCGGCAACCAATGACGTGGGTGGCGTCAGTCCTGAGCGAGCGGGCAGCCTGGCTTGGGCGGTAGCCGAGCTCGTCTATGGCGGCGAGCACCGTCCGCAACGTCTCAGGGCGGAGCCTGTCGGGCGCGTTGCAGGCGTTCGAGACCGTCTGGCGCGAGACGCCGGCATGCTCGGCGACCATCTCGATCGTCGGTCGTCTGCCAGCTACGAGCGAAGCTCGCCGAACCCGCACCATTTCTGTGCTGTTCTCCGCCTTGGCCATGCTGCTCCTGGAGACAGAATTGAACGTTCACACGCCTCTCGGAAGTATTGCATATGAACGATCAAACAGCTAGGGTCAGATTTCGACGACTTCGACAAGGAGCGGGGTTCGCATGTACCTCGGACGCGCGACGACTGTGGCTTCGATGCCCCGGGAGGACAAAGTCGTGGTTGTCGTGGTTACAGCCGAAGTCGATCACCGGTCGGAGCCTGATGCCGGGACCCAGCTCTTGAATCGGTTTATGGCAGGCTGGCGTCTTGCAGGCTGACAACGACTCCGATGGGACCCAGTCGAGGGATGGCTCGTTGACCGAACTGAAAGTTTCTGTGCGCCAGCCCCCGCTTCACCGGCTCGTGGCAGCGGTGTCCGCGCCCGTGGAAACGCTCTCCGGTGACGACGGCCAGATCCGCGCCGAAGGCGCTCAGGGCTTCTACGTCGAGGACGTACGTGTTCTGAGCAAGTTGCTGCTCACCGCAAATGGAGAGGAGCCGGTTCCGCTGCAGCGGGACCTCGAAGGTGGTGGTTCCAACCGTTTCGACGCCGCCGTTTTCAACGTCGAGAACGAAACAGTCGACCCCGTCCTGTTCATCACGCGGCACCGCCGGCTGTCGCCGACAACGCTGAACGAAGAAATAGTCATCTCCTCGTGTGCTCGCCGGGAGCTCAGTTGCCGTCTCGAGTTGCATCTGGCCAGCGATCTCGCAGCAATGCTCGAGGTCAAGGCCGGGATTGCGTCAAAGCCCGGTCCTTGTGAAGCCGTGGGCAGCGGCTTGGTGTGGCGATCCACGCAGGGCAGCGTCATCGAGGCCTTCGGATCGCCGGCCCCCGACCTTGTCGACCCCGGCGCAGGTTGTCTCGGCTGGCAGCTGGCCGTTCAGCCCGGGGACGAGCGCAGGGTGGTCCTTTCAGTTCGCCATGTCGGAGGGGGAGGCGTGCACGGACCGGCGCCGGCGCGTGTCGTCAACTGGGAGCGTGATGATTCCGGGTCAGGGCCTGGAGCGATCTCGGTCGCCTGTGACGACCAACGACTCGTGCGGTTCGTTGCTCGCAGCTTGGCTGACCTGTCCGGCCTGAGAATGTCGGCGCGATGGGCGCCGCAGGACGCTGTTCTCGCGGCGGGCGTGCCCTGGTACCTGACCTCGTTCGGTCGTGACTCGATTTGGTCGGCTCGCCTCCTGCTACCTCTCGGCGTCGACCTCGCGTGCGGGACCCTGCGCTCGTTCGCCGCCCGCCAAGGGCGTGTCGTCGAACCGCTCACCTGCGAGGAGCCAGGCAAGATGTACCACGAGGTGCGACGGGCGCCGGACAGCTACGAGACCTTCCCCGGTGGCCGCCATGACGGCTCGATGATCCCCCTTCCACCCATCTACTACGGAACGGTGGATGCGACCTTGCTTTGGGTCTGCCTGCTTCATGACGCCTGGCGCTGGGGACTGCCCGACGACGACGTGGAGCCCCTCCTCGATCCCATGGAGCGGTGCCTGGGCTGGCTATCCGACTACGGCCGCGGCAGTGGACCTTTCGTCACCTACGTCAACAGCTCCGGGCGGGGGCTCGCGAACCAGGGATGGAAAGACTCCGGTGACGGGATCCAGTTCCGCGACGGCAGCATTGCCACCGGTTCCCTCGCGCTGTGTGAAGCCCAGGGATACGCATACGAGGCCGCCCTCGCCGGTGCCAACCTGCTTGAGGCTTACGGTCGCCCTGGTGCTGATCGCTGGCGGGAGTATGCCTTCGAGCTCGCGCTCCGGTTCCGGGAGCGCTTCTGGGTCGACGATGAGGGGGGTCCGTACCCGGCAGTCGCTCTCGACGGCAGTGGCAGGCTCGTCGACTCCTTGACGTCAAACATCGGCCACCTTCTCGGCACGGGCCTGCTCGACGCAGAGGAGTCGAGTCTCGTCGCCCAGCGGCTGGCGGATCCGGACTTGAGCGGTGGCTACGGACTGCGCACACTCGCAGCTTCCTCGCAGGGTTTTAACCCGCTCGGTTACCACAACGGCTCCGTATGGCCTCACGACACGGCCATCGCGATTGCCGGGCTCGCCCGCACGCCGGGCGAGGCGGCGACGCGGGCTGCCAGGACCCTGATCGAGGGTCTTCTGGTTGCGGCCGAGCACTTCGAATACCGGATGCCGGAGCTCTACGGCGGCCATGACCGTGCCGAGTGCCACGGTCCGATTCCTTACCCGGCCTCGTGCAGACCCCAGGCCTGGTCGGCTGCCTCCGCCATTGCCGTGCTGGTGGCGCTCGTTGGCGTGCGTCCTGACGTCCCAGGGGGAACAGTGCGCGTTGAGGCACTTGAGGGCTTCGGTCCGCTCCTGGTCGATGGACTCCGGGTCTCCGATGCCACCCTGACCGCCCGGCTTCAGCAGTCCGGCCCGCCGGATGTCAGGGGTGTTCCCGCATCACTTTCGCTCCAAGTCTGACTCGGGCGGGCCCGTACCAGGCGCCGAGGCCAGCCTGAGACCACGCGCCGGCACGATCCCGACGCAGCTCGACCCGCCCGGGTCTCGGTCCGATAATCGCAGGGTCTTGGCGGTGTCGCGGTGCAAGGGGTCAAGGCGGCGGCACCGTTCGGTGCTCGCTCGGTCAGGACTGGGTAACCTCCGCCTCAGGGCAGGCAGCTGGGCGGCGGAAGAGCCAAACGAGCAGCACCGGTTGCAAGGCCCGTGGACCCGCCACCGAAGAAGGAGACATTGTGAGAAAGCGCGTGCTCGTTGGGGTGCCGGTGCTCGTCATGGCGTTAGCCATTGGCGGTGTGTCATTCCCACTATCTATTGCCCATGCTCAAACGCCGGCGTGGGATGCATGGGCGAAAGCCGGCAAGCCGGCCATTCAGTCCGTCGCCACTGGCTGGAGCGCCATAGAGAGTGCAATCAACGCCAATGATAAGGCTGCGGTCAAGGCGGATTTCATCAAGTTCAGCAACGATGCTGTCGGCCTTGCCTCGATAGATGATTCGCCAAGCGCACAGTTGAATAGGATAGTAATCGAGACCAGCTTGGCTGGCAATAGTTGCGCATGGACCGGCTATATCTATGTGGTCACAATGACAAGCTCTGCCCTCAACCGCTTCAAGTATGAAGCCACATTATTCACCAAAGACCTGAACTCTATGACAGCTGTGATGACTGCAAACGGCCTTTAGCCGGCGACGACTCATACAGTTACCAGTCCCTGCGGAATGCCAGGCCGCTTCGGGGCCTTTTGCCGTACGGCCTGACGGTTCGGCGGATCCTTGTTGGTATCGTCCGGTGTGAAACTTGGGCCTGGGCGTCGTGGGCGACGCAGCCGGATCGGTACGGCGAGCGTTGGCGCGTCTGCTCGAGCCGGCAAGGAAAGAAGGTCCACACCGAGACCCGTAGCAAGGAGGCGCAACTGTGAGTCCCAAGGATTACAGCCCAGGTTCAAGGAGTCGTCGCAACACTGCCTTGTTGGACAGAGCGTAGGTGATCATCGAGAGCCTCGGCGGGGGTCTTCCATCCAAGTGTCTTTCGCGGTCGGCTGTTCAGCGCGGCGGCGACAGCTTCGAGATCGCTTGAGCTATGGCGGCTGAGGTCGGTCCCTTTCGGGAAGTACTGGCGCAGCAGGCCATTGGTGTTCTCGTTCGTGCCTCGCTGCCAGGGGCTCTGAGGGTCGCAGAAGTAGATGGCCAGACCGGTATCGATACGCAGCTGGGCATGCTGGGCCATCTCGGCGCCTTGATCCCATGTCAGCGACCGGCGGAGCTGTTCGGGCAGGGTCGTAATCGAGGTGGCGATGGCGTCCCTGACCGCCTCAGCGCCGTGGCCAGCCAAGGCAGGACCGTTCTTGACTCTCGGCTCGCCGTGGCCCGCCATGGGCGGCAGACGCAGCAGCATGGTGAACCGGGTGGTGCGCTCGACGAGGGTCCCGATCGCGGAGCTGTTCAATCCGAGGATCAGGTCTCCTTCCCAATGTCCCGGCACAGCCCGGTCGTCTGCCTCGGCCGGCCGTTCGCTGATCATGATCTCGGGCGTGACGAACTGCTTGTGGCGCCCCTGGGTCCGGGCTCTGGGGACTCGCAGCGCCCGCCCTGTGCGCAGGCAGGCCACGAGCTCACGCTTTAGAGCGCCTCGCCCTTGGACGTAGAGCGCCTGATAGATCGCCTCGTGCGAGATCCGCATGGTCTCATCATGAGGGAAGTCGAGGCGCAGGCGGTGCGCGATCTGCTCCGGGCTCCACGACTTCGCCCAGCGCCGGTCCTGGCGCCGGCCATGCCGGCGTCCGACGAAGCGCACGGTCGGACCTGGAACCTCGCTCCCGTCGGGCCGGGTGATCACCCCGGCCAGGCGGTCCTGAACATAAGCCCTGAGCCGCTCGTTGCTCGCCAGCTTGGCAACCTTCGGCCTCCTTGCCCGCCGGTCCGCATGCCATTGGGCCGTGATGGCCCGATATCCGGATGAATCAGGTCGGGTGGCCGCGTTGCGCCGCAACTCGCGGCTGATCGTCGACGGGGAGCGCCGAACTTGACGGGCGATCTCCTGGACACCACGGCCTTTGGCCTTGAGGATGGCGATCTCCTCGCGCTCGCTCAGGGACAGGTAACGGCCGGACAACGGCCGGAGGCTGAGGGGTCGCATCCCGCCAGCCTCACGGAACCACCTGGTGCCAACCGCGGATGCCACACCGACAGCGGCCGCTGCTTCCTCGCTCGAGATTCCCTTGGCGATCTCGAGCCAAAAACTCTGTCGTTGGTCCCGCTGCCAGCCGGGCGGCCGCCCCGGCGAGCGCAACTTGCCGCGCATCGGCCACGTCGCCTTCTGTTGCCGACTGACGCCCATTGCCTGACACCTCCATCATCGAGGTGTTGCGACGACCGCTCGAATCCGCCCAGGACACCTTACGAGAAGGCGTACCACAAGGCTTACATCCAGTACAAGCTGGACCTTGCGATTGCCGACGAGGCATTCAACAAGGCCGTTACGCCCTTCCGAAAGGAATATGAGAAGGCCAACAAGCCCATCCTGCATGCTTTTGAGGAGGCCGTGAAGCCGCTCGCGGCTGCCCACGACGAGGCATGCAAGCAGGCCAAGAACGACTACAAGAAAGCCAAGGCGAAGGCCCAACACCACAAGGGAGGCCCGAAGCACAAGAGTTGACCTCGCGCGGTTGCAGGCTTCTTGGTGCGGCGGACGAGACGTCTCGCCGCGCGTCCACAATGCGAGCCGCTGGCTTGGTCCCTCTGGTTCTCGCTGCTTTGGCCATTGTTCTCGGTGGGTGTTCGGGCGCCGCCAGCAGCAGTAGCCCTCCGACGAGCTCGTCTGCACAGGGCCATACGGCCGAGGTCGTCGTCCACCTCGAGAAAGGGACTCCTGCCAGCAAGGCGAGCCGCCTGCCGAGCCTTCTCGTGAAACTGGGTGGGGACATCACCGGTACGGACTGGAACCACGTCTCTCCGAACATCGTGCTCGTCTACCTGGGGTCGTCGGAGACGGTGGCCGAGATCGACGGCCTTTTGCCCACGATCAGGAAGATGGCGGACGTCAAAGGCGTCACGGTCCGGTTCGAATGACCGCGATGCGCAGGCCCCCGGGAGATCGGGCGGCGGACGCCTCCATGAGTCGGGACCCGAGGATCACTTCGCCCTGTTCGTCGTGCCACTAGTCCGGGTCGCTTCCTCCACGAGGTAGACGATCGACTCGTACTCGTGCCCGGAGCGCTGGCTGAGGCCGATCTCGCAGGTGCGGGCGACCGAGTAGTAGCCATCGAAGAATTGCCCGGCCAGCTCGGCGTGCTCGTCGCGTTGGGCACCGTCGCTCAGTTCGGGGTACATGAATCCGCGGTCGCCAGCCATACCGCAACAACCCCAGTGGGCGGGGGTCACCGCTTGCCGCGCGCAGGCCTCGCCGATCGCCTGCACCTGCTTGTCGATCTCGAGCTCGACGCACGCGCAGGTCGGGTGGAGCGCCACGCTCTGCTTCGGTCGGGTGACTTTGAGCCTGGGCAGCACGTCCTCAAAGAGCCACGGGGCGACGTCGACAACCGTGATGCTCCTGTAGCGCTCGGCGTTCGCCTCTGTGAGCTGGTCGGCGACGTCGCGAAGGATCGTTTTCGTGCACGAAGTGACGTCGCACATGACCCTCACCCGACCGCCGTCGCTCCATTCCCACATGGATTCGACGAGGTGGTTCGCCATGTACCGCCGACCGGACGCGTAGCCCCTGTGCTCCCAGATCTGGCCGCAGCAGACCCCGGTCACCGACTTGGGCAGGCGGACCTTGATGCCCGCGCGGTCGGCAAGAGCGAGAACGGTCTCGACCACCGAGGGCTTCTTGAGGTTGGAGGAGCCCATGATCCGCGTCACGCAGGCTGGGAAATAGACGATCTCGGGCGCGTCCTCACGCCGGAACACCGGTCTTGGGCTCCGACCTATCGCGGGCGACCAGACAGGCGAGAAGGGGATCAGCTTGTGAACTGCCTTCGTGAGGGCTTCCATCGAGTGCGTCTTGTTCACCAGCACGCCCATGGCGAGACCGCCTCGGGCGATCCTCTCGACCTCCGCGTAGCGGCGTGCCAGCAAAGAGCCGAGAGAGACCTCGAGCCTGTTGTTGCGTTCGGTACGCACCTCGGCCGAGTACTCGGCGACGTTGATCCCCACCGGGCACTTGGTCCCACACATGCCGTCGGCTGCGCAGGTGTTGATCCCCGCGTACTGGTACTGGTGCCAAAGCTCCCCGGCGGCGGCATCGTCCCCTTTCGCGACGAGCTCGGCGTGCTTGCGGGAGGCTTGTATGCGCCCCCTGGGAGTGAGCGTGACCAGCCGGCTCGGGCAGACGTGCTCGCAAAAGCCGCATTCGATGCACTTGTCGATCCGCGGCGAGACCGGTGGTGTGCGCTTGATGTTCCTGCTGACGACGGCGGGGTCGTCGTTGATGAGGACGCCAGGGTTGAACAGGTCGCCAGGGTCGATGAGCTTCTTGATCCTTTTCATCACCGAGTACGCCTTGTCGCCCCACTCGCGTTGCACAAACGGGGCCATCGCGCGGCCTGTGCCGTGCTCGGCCTTCAAAGAGCCGTTCAACTCGTCGGCGACGAGCCCGACGGAGTCCTCGGTGAACGCCATGAAACGGTCTATTTCCCGCTGCTGGGTGAAGTCAGCGGTCAACACGAAGTGGGCGTTACCGGCGCTCGCGTGCCCGAATTGCACGCCCTGGCCAGGGTCGGTGTAGCCGTGCCTGACGAACAGCGCCGCGAGACCGGTGAGCAATCTCGCGAACTCGTCCAGGGGAACCGCCATGTCTTCCAGCAGCACCGTCGTGCCTGGAGTGCGGGCGCCGCCGACTATCCCGAACAGGTCCTCTCGCACCCGCCAAAGGCGAGCGTGGCTCGCGGGCGTCGTAGAGAAGTCGCTCATCACTATGAGGCCCGGGAGCGACTTCAGTTGTGGGAGTGCGGCCGCGACCGTCGCGCGCAAGGCATCCTGGGTTGTCCGCTGGTAGTCGACGAGCAGCGCAGCCGATCCTTTCGGATGGGTCGTGACGAGGTCGGGCAGGCCGTCGATGCCGGATACGGCTTGCATCGAGGCGTCATCGAGGAACTCGACCGCGTTCGGACCTGTTGCTTCGACCGTCGGGATGGCGTCTGCCATCGTCTCGAGACTGTCGAAGAGCAAGAGCGCTGCGGAGCGCTCAGGATCGAGGGGCACCGTGCTCAGCACGACGTGGGAGATGAAGGCGAGCGTGCCCTCTGAGCCCACGAGCAGGTGAGCGAGGATCTCCAGCGGATCGTCGAAGTCGACGAGGGCGTTGATCCCATAGCCGGTCACGCACTTGATCGAGAACTTCTTGTTTATCAGCGCGACAAGATCGGCGTCAGCCCGCACCTCGTCGCGCAGCTCCGTGAGTCCCAGCGCCAGGTCTCGGTGCTCGTGGGCGAAGCGCTCGTGCTCGCCTTCGGTCGCGGTGTCCCACACAGAGCCGTCAGCCAGGACGAACCGGACCGAGGCCATCGTGTTGTACGCGTTGAGCTTGACGCCTGTGATCATCCCGCTCGAGTTGTTGGCGATGATCCCGCCGATGCGAGCCGCGCGGATCGAGGCCGGATCGGGCCCGATCCTGCGCCCGTATGGGCGCAGCACACGGTTCACCATCTCAGCGGTCGGGCCCGGCTCCGTGCGCACCCGAGCCCCGCCGTCGAGGACCTGGATCCCGGTGAAGCCGTGGCTGCAGTCAGCGATGATCCCCTCGCCGACTGTCTGGCCCGCGAGGCTCGTGCCGCCGGCGCGGAATGTGAGAGGCAGGCGTAACTCGCGGGCGACACCGAGCAGGGCGATCACCTCGTCCTCGTCCGCGACGCGGACGACTGCCTTGGGCCGGTACTCGTAGAAACCACCGTCGCGCGCGTTGACGGTGAGCGTGATCGCGCTCGTGTCGACCCGGCTCTCAGGCAGCACGTCGCACAGACGAGTGCCGATGACAGTGGTCGCCATCTTGCGTGTCCCCCTTGGTTGTGACGGGCTGGTTCCTGATCTCGGACCATTGTCGCCGACAGGCGGCAGCGAGCGCCCGTCCGGGGAGAACCCGCGATCACCTCTCCCATCCGGCCGGGCGAGAGCTCGGGCCTCTCGCCCTCCCACAGACGCCCGACGGCGGTTGTGTCAACCCAAGGCCAACTCACCGGCCGGTTGCTTAACCTAACCGCAATAATGTGTTACCGTCTCTTTTGGCGCACTAACGACTCGGAAGTGGTTCGTGAGGCATAGAAATGTTCTCCGCGGTGTCTTAGCGCTTGGAACGAGCGTCACTTTGGCGTGCGCGCTGTGCTCCTCCGCAGGTGCATCAGCGCGCGTCAAGACGTCGGATGCATCCAGTGGCGGCGCCTTCGTGGTCGCGAGCACCTCGGGCGTTCAGAATCTCGACCCGGACACGGTCACTAATCTCGTCGACTTCCAGGCCCTCGGGCTCGTGTACGACCAGCTCGTTCGTTACAACAAGGAGCTGCAGCTCGTGCCTGACCTGGCGACGAACTGGGCGTTCAGCAACGGAAACAGGGCGATCACCTTCCAGCTGCGAAGAGGCGTCACCTTCGACGACGGTTCGGCCTTCACTTCGGCCGACGTGGTCGCATCTCTCGATCGGGCGTTGGCTCCGAAGACCGGCGACGCCTCGGCTTCGTACCTCTCGGCTGTCAAGTCCATCGTGGCGTTGGGCCGCTACGTCGTGGAGCTCGTGCTCAGCAGGCCTGACTCGTCCATCCTGTCAGGGCTCACATCGGTGAACCTGTCGATGCTCTCGCTCAAGGCCATCACTGCGGGCACGGTGGCGACAAAGCCCGATGGCACCGGACCATACCTTTTCTCCAGTTGGAGCCCCGGCAACTACATTGTCTTGAACGCCAACCCGCATTACTGGGGCGGCAGCGTGGACCAGGCGCACGTCAAGATCGAGATGATGCCCACGGCGGGCTCGATCGCCACGGCGATCAAGGCGAACGCCGTCCAGCTGGGCCTTCTCACCCAGCCGGGTGTCGCCAACAGGCTGACCGGTTACAAGGTGCAGAAGGTTCCTGACCTCTCGTACCGGGCCCTCATGCTCCAGGACAGGAGTGGCCCGCTGGCAAAGGTGAACAACAGGCGGGCGCTCGAGTGTGCCATCAGCCGCGAGCAGATCATGGCTGACGCGGTATCGGGGCAGGGCCGAGCGGTGGGGCCGATCCCGGTGGGGCCGTTCGCCTCGGATCCGATCTCGGTGGTGTGTCCCACCACAAACCTCGTGGCCGCCAGGAACTATCTCGCGGCGGCCGGCGACCCGTCGGGCTTTTCCTTCACAGCCATCACCTCGATGGCCCTGGACCCCACGAGCCTCGTTCAGGCGCAGGCAGCCCAAAGCGAGTTGGCCCAGGTCGGGATAAAGATGAACATCCAGAACCTGGCCAGTGCCGCTTACGATCAGCTTTGGCTCACCGGTGACTTCCAGGCGGCTTTTGCCTGGAATGGCGCCGACCCGGACCCCTACACCATGTACGGCCGGTACTTCGGTCAGAATGCCGACCTCGGAGTACCCGCCGGCTACAGCTCGCTGCGGCTCCAGAACCTGCTTGCAGAAGGTGAAGCGTCGTCTTCCTTCGTGGCCCGCATGACCTACTACAAGGAGCTTTCGGCAGCCCTCACCCGCAACGCCGTATGGGTGTGGCTCTTCACCACCTATGACTATGCGGTGGTCGGCCGCGGTGTGCACGGGTTCACCTTCCTCCCGTCGCTGACCGATTCGCTGCAGACCCTGTCGTCGACGAGGGTTTCCTGAGCACGGCAGTCTCGACGGCGAGGAGCACGTCGGTGATGCCGCGCCGGCGGGTTTCCATTTCTTGCCGAGGAGGCCACCATGGGGTCACGGATCGAATGGGTCATCGGTAGCTGCGAGCTCCTTGCCCAGATAGGTGAGGAGTTCGAATCGACCCGGCCTTTTGCCGGCCGGCGGATCGGGACGGGGATACACCTCGAGCCCAAGACCGTCGCCTTGCTCTTGACGTTGCGCCGCGGAGGGGCCGAAGTGCTCTCGACTGGGAATCTCGGGAGCACGCAGCTCGAGGCCGTCGAGTACCTGCGTGCCAACGGAGTGGGTGTCGTCGGCGGTCCAACGACCGACGCCGGTGAGCACGATGCCCACCTGCGCGAGGTGCTCGCATCCGAGCCTGAGCTCCTCTTGGACAACGGCGGTGACCTCTTCGTCCGTTACCTCGAGGCTCCATACGGTCACCTGCTCGGCGGGACCGAAGAGACGACATCAGGCCGGATGCGCCTCACGCCGCTGCGTGAGCAGATCCGGCGACCCGTGCTAGTCATCAACGACAGCCCCATAAAACAGTTCGCAGAGAATTACCACGCCGTCGGCCAGAGCGTGCTCGAGTCGTTCCTGCGCATCACCAACCGGACCACGAACGGCCGACATGTCGCGGTCTTCGGCTATGGAGTCTGTGGCAAGGGTGTGGCCGTCAACTTCAAGAACGCCTTCGCGAACGTCTGCGTCGTCGATCCCGATCCGCTCAAGCGGCTCGAGGCGTGCCTGGACGGCTTCGAGGTGCCCGCGCGCGCCGAGGCTCTCGCAACGGCGGACATCGTGATCACAGTGACAGGGGCGCGAGACGTCTTGACCGCTGCCGACCTCCCCGCGCTCGGCGACGGTGTCATCCTCGCCAATGCCGGTCACTTTCCGACCGAGATCGCTGTGACGGAGATCAGGGCGCATCCGAGCGTGCGAGAGGTGCGAAGCTCGGGGGAGGGTATCGACACCGTGATCTTGGAGGACGGCCGCAGGATCCATTTGCTGAGCGGCGGTCACATGGTCAATCTGAACGGCCCGCGCCCGCTCGGGAACTCGATCGAGTCGATGGATCTCGGCTTTGCCCTCCAGGCGAGATGTCTCGAGGCCATCGCCTTTGGCAAGGTGTCGACGGCCGATGTCGTCGTACCGGTGCCGCGATGGATCGACGAGCGTGTGGCAAACGCCTACTTGGCCAGCCGGAGAATCTGACCCCTTACGCTCTGGCGCTCAGAGCGTGCTCAACAACCCGCTTCCCTTGGAGCCCAATGCCTTGGAGAGCGGGCCTGAAACCGTCCCGAATATGGTGGTGAGGTCGCCTTCGGTCAGCATCGTCGCGTCGGCCGGAACCTGGACTGACGCTGCCGGGTGGGAGATCGCAATCACGATCGATCCGGTGGAGTTCGGAATGAGGATCTGCAGTTTGCTCACGGAACCTCCTGACACCCAGAGGTTCGCGTGAAGGGAGAGGTCGGCGGGAATCTCGCCCATGGTCTTCGAAAGCTGCGACGGGGAGAGGAATGGCTCGCTCGAATACTTTGCCAGGGGCTTGGCGAGACTGTTGAGAATGGACCCCGCAAAGCTTCGAACTGGGAGGCTGATCGAGTACTCGCCGGTCTTCACCTGGTGAACGCTCAACAGAGTGCGGACCGACTGTACCCAGGAGTTGACGACAGAAGAGTTGATGCCGCTTGCATTCTGCAGACCGGAGATAGAGGAGATTGACGAATAGGCGCTCGGGAGCTGGGGGGAGAGTTGGTGGCCCAGAGCAGTGAGCGTGCTCGTGGAGACACCGACCCAGTTTCCAAGCAGGACGTCGTGGATGAACGCGAAGCCAGGACGCTGCGCGAGCTCGTCGAGCGTCTTCGACGCCGATGCCATCGCGGTCGGGCCGGCCATTCCCTCGATGTACTTGAGATTGACACGGAAGTACTCCGACCCTTGCACCGAGCGCAGGTCGACCAGATACGCCGTCTGATAGTTGACCGAGAGGTCGACGGCCTGATCGTCAATGGAGGTCGAGCCACTCTCCTTCGACGTCGTCAGCACCACTGAGACGCTGTTGTCGGCGATGGCGGCCTGTCCGGGAAGGCCCTGTGCTGTGACGGTGATCTGAGTCGTGGGGCTGTCGAACGCGCGCGTGAAGGCCGAGCGGACCGACTGTGCGGCCGTGAGGTGAACGACCACCTGCTGTCCGCACGCCGCGAGGGCGAGGCCGCTGGTGACGCTGACGGCGATGGTCACGATCTTGCGCCTGAGTCGCATGAGACTCACTCCTCGCCTCGGATCAGTCGACTGTCCCGAGTGTACTTTGACTTCGGGCCGGCATCGTCACAACCCTGCCCTTGTGAATCCTCAGTTCCCGGCAGAGCTCTCACGGCTGTTGGCACTCCGTCCCCGTTGTGGCGATCGTGGTCTCACTCGGGGTCGCGGCCGACTGGGCGCTCACCCACTTGGTGCCCACGTAGGCCTCTACCTTGAACCAGTAGTTGCCCGCCGTGAGCGTCCCGCTCGTCCACGAGTTGGTGGTCACGCCCGTGGCGGTGGAGCTGTAG
Organism: uncultured Acidimicrobiaceae bacterium; assembly: GCA_963719125.1. Classification (GTDB taxonomy): domain Bacteria; phylum Actinomycetota; class Acidimicrobiia; order Acidimicrobiales; family Bog-793; genus Fen-455. Next base: position 77,757 of record CAVRAT010000009.1, on the reverse strand, counting down.
GTGCCCGTCGAGGTCGTCGTGGACTTGAAGACCGTGTAGGTGGAGGCATCCGCGACGGCGTTCCACGAGACCGTCACGGTCCGCCCGCTGGGCGACACGCACACGTCGGTGACCCCCGTCGGGGCCGGGGGCCCCGGCTTGGCCTGGGCCTCGCCCTTGGAGCCGGCGGCGAGGGAAAGCGTCCAGTTGGACCCGGCCGCGGGGACGACCGTCGCCAGGAGGACGGCGACGAGGACCCCAGCAGACAGCGGCGCGAGGGGCGTGCGGGCCAACGTTCGTGGTCCTTGCTCGCGCCGCTGCCTGCAGAAGCGATCAGCTCGTCCAGGAGTCTGTGGCCGGGCTGGTCGTGACGGTGGCGGCTCCACCGCTGGCGCTCACACCGGTGAGCGACGGCATCGAGAAGTAGGTGTTCTCGCACGCCGCCGGGGCGGCCGCGGTCATGGAGGCGTCGTTGGTCAAAGTGACCGTCAAGGGGTTGTTCGGCTGGCCCGAGGCGGCGACGGTGAGCGTGCTCGTGAGGGTGTGCGAGCTGCCGCTCACCCCGCTCGAGTAGTTCCAGATGACGTCGCTCGTCGTAGACGAGCAGCCCGTCTGGGCCGTCCCGAGCGAGCTCGAGGTGTACCCGGAGGCATAGGTCGTGTTGGTCGGCAGGTTGACGGCCGTCACGGTGACCGGGAAGACATTCGGGTTCGAGATCGTCAACACGACGTCGCCGTTGCCGCCCGGGTACAAGATGTTGCTGGCGGCCGGGGTCGCCACGGCGGTGATGGTCAGGTTGGACACCGTCGCCGACTGGGCCTCACCGCTCGATCCGCCGGCGAGGCCTACGGTCCAGTTCGTCGCCGCGTAGGCACCGCTTCCTGCGAGCAGGGCGCCGATTACGGCTGAGGCGACCTTGGATCGTCTCGACCAGCGCGCCTTGCTCCGACCGTGCTCGTTGCGACGAAAGAGCCGGTCTCCGACTCGGGGTTCTTCATGGGAATCAATGTTGTTAGAGTGCGGCATGTGCTATTGATCGACTTGTCGCGCTCGTGTCTTTAGCACTTTGCCGCAGTCCGGGTGTCTCAAGCTGAGGCCCTGTTGGCGCAGCGCTGACTCTCAGTTGTGGGTGAGCCACCGCTCGAGGTCGGCAGCTGACAAGGGGCTGCTCCACTGGTAACCCTGTCCGTAGTCGCATCCGAGCGTCCGGAGCCACTCGAACTGCCGGCTCGTCTCGACGCCAGCGGTGGCGACTTTCAGTTGCAGGGCGTGCGCGAGTGAGACAACCGCCTCGATGATGACCGCGTCACGACCGTCGGTGCCCAGGCCGTCCACGAAGACACGGTCTATCTTCACGCCGTCGATCGGAAGCTGCTTCAAGTATGCGAGTGACGAGTAGCCCGTGCCGAAGTCGTCGATCTCGAGAGCCGCCCCGAGCTTCTTCAAGTCCCTGAGCACGACCAGGGACCAGTCGACGAGGTCGATCACCGCACTTTCCGTCAGTTCGATGTGCAACGACTCCGGCTCTAGTCCGCTCGCGTCGATGGCTTTGGAGACTGCGCTCACGAGATCGCCGCTCGCGAGCTGTCGTGCCGAGACGTTGACCGCCGTCCACAGGTGAGCGGCTGCCGGGGTCCGCTGTCTCCATCCCCGGAGCTGTTGCAGCGCCTCGCCGAGCGCCCAGGTACCGATTTGGACAGCGATGCCGGAATTCTCGGCAACCGGGAGGAAGTCCACGGGCTTCAGCACGCCCCGCCGGGGATGACGCCACCGCAACAGGGCCTCGACGCCGACGGTGTGCCCTGAAGCCAGTTCGACGACCGGCTGGTACTCCATGAACAGCTCGCCCTTCTCGAGGGCCGCCGAAAGCTCGGCTTGCAGCCCGAGCCGGTCGACGTAGGCCTTGCCAAGGCGTGGTTCGAAGAACGTGTAGTCGTCGCCCCCGGCATCCTTGGTCGCGTACAAGGCGACGTCCGCGTCCTGCAGGAGCTTCTCGCTGCGCGTGTCGTACTGGTTTGCCATCGCGATGCCGACGCTCACCTGAACGATGAAATCGCGGCCGGCAACAGTGAAAGGTGTCCGCATCGCCGAGCACACGCGGGCCGCGACCGACGCCACCTCGTCAACTCCCGAGGCGTCGTCGATGAGGATGGCGAATTCGTCGCCGCCGATGCGGGCGACGGTGTCGGCGGGACGGACACACGAGCTCAGGCGATCTGCTGCCGCGATGAGCACCTCGTCCCCGCTCGGGTGGCCGAGGGTGTCGTTCACGTCCTTGAAACTGTCAAGGTCACAGAGCATCACAGCGGCGCGGCGGGTGGGAGAGGAGCGTCGCGCAAGTGCGTGCTCGATGCGATCGCCGAAAAGCACACGGTTCGGCAAGCCGGTGAGCGAGTCGTGAAGGGCGTAATGCACGAGCTCGACCTGGTTCGCGCGAAGTGTTGTGACCGCGTGGCGCATCTGGCTTGTGAGGCGCAGGTTCTCGACGAGGGTGAGGACGAGCCGTGTGAGCACTGCGGCCATGACACACAGCCCGTCGATCAGGTCGAACAAGTCGACGTGACTGGACTGAGTGCCCTTGAGCACTGCCGCGAAGATCGCCAGGGCGACGAAGAGATAGGGGAGCGCCACCTGCCACGGCGACGGTCCCTCGACCTCATCGCGCGCGGTCGTAATCCTTTCGGGCGGCCAGACAGGGGCGAGGGCCACGAGCAAGAATCCACCCACGCGGCTCGCGTCGACGAGCGTGGCGTATCGGAACGACGCGATATGACTGAGGTAGGCGAGGCTGCTGTCTCCGACGGTCAGGCAGAGCAAGCCTACGACGAGGAGCACGAGCGGGACGCGTTGACGGCTGCGGCCCTGGGCGAGGACGCTGATGGCCACCGTGGCGACGATCACGTCGCTGATTGGGTAGGCAAGGCCGACCGCCTGGGAGAACACACTGCCCGAGCCCGAGTGGTACACCGTGCCGAGCGCAGTGGCCCAGCTCACGATCAGGAGCGATCCGGCCACGATGATGCCGTCGAGCAACATGCGTGCCCGAGAGACGCCGAGACCGGGGACCGAGGAGAACAGGAGGGCCCCGATGGCGGCCAGGGGCAACGCTACAAGAAAGCCCGCGTCCGCAGCCGAGGGGAAGGGAACCGTTCGGTTCCGCGCGAAGTCGTACCACGTGAGGACGGCTGCACCGACGGCCCAGACCGTGGCAAAGGCCCCCGTCCACATCCAAGCGAGGCGCACCTGAGGCGACGCGCGGCGTCCGAAAACGAAGCAGCTGGCGGCGGCGAGCGCGGCGACGGCGAGCTTGACGACAACGTCAATGTCAGTTGTGGACCGATGGTCACCCGGATGGGATGCCATCCATATGAGAAAGAGCCCGAGAAGAATCGCCGCAATGCCGGCGGTCGCCCCGAATCGCCTGAGAGCGCTGACACCGAGCTCAACTGGAGCCTCGGCCGCCGGTGTGGCGGCGCGCGAGGTGTCGGCTCCCGGCACGTCGGCCCGTGGGGGAGTACCCGGTGTCACAGTATCGGCGGTGTCGAGTGCCATGATCCTTGCTGCGCTAGCGCTCTCTGTCGGACCAAGTGTGATCGACGTGCTCAGGACTGTTGGATCCGCTGCGCGACGAAGCTCTCGGATGTCCCGAGGAGCGGTACCAGATTATCGGTCCTCGGGGGCGGATCCTTCCGAGGTTCCCCCGCTTGGCTGCTCAGACACCGCGCCCTCTCACGGCCCGGGAATTGCCGTCCGGGCGAGGCCAGTTGCCCCGCTCTGGAGTCCTAGTCGTCGGTGCCCTGATCTGCTCGGCGCTCGAACTTGAGCTCGGATCGCAGGCGCTTTGCTGCGAGCCTTCGGTCGACGGAGGACTTCGTCGGCGTTGTCGGGCGCCGGCGGGCACGTACGGCCAGAGCTGCCCGCACCCGTTCGCGCAGGCGTTCGAGCGCGATATCCCTGTTGCGCGTCTGGGAGCGCTCGTCCGTGGCCACGATCCGCACGACGGGGCCGAGCTCGTAGACGAGCCTTCTGCGTTGGTAGTCGGTGAGCACCTCGGATTCTGCGACGTTCCAGATCAGCATCACCTTGGTGTTCGAGGTGTTGGCGTGCTGCCCACCGGGTCCACCGCTGCCGGAGAACCGCCACCGGAGCTCACCAGAAGGGATCGTGAGCAGCCGCGTGACGACAAGGTCACCGCTCACATCGACCATCGGTCATGCCCCTTCAGCTCTTGGGGTGTAGCTGCACGGCCCGGCCGGTTACCGGTCGCGTCCCGAAGACGGGACGGAGGTGTCGTGGAGGGCACGTAGCCACGCTAAGGCCGCCGTCAGGCGAAGCGGACGATGCAGAAGGTGCCCATCACGAGGCAGTACAGCCCGAATGGCCAGAGGGTTCGAGTCTTGAAGTACCGGGTCAAGAACGCGACCGAGATGAGGGCGCCCGCGAAAGCACACAAGGCGCCGATCAGGGCCTGGTTGCGAACACCGTCCCCAAGGGTACCGAGCAGGTCGGGGATCTTGAAGATCCCGGCAAGCAAGATGATCGGCGTCGCGAGCAGGAACGAGAATCGGGCCGCGTCCTCGTAGTTCAACCCCCGGAAGAGCCCCGCCACCATCGTTATGCCCGACCGGCTGATGCCCGCGAGCAATGCCAGTACCTGGGCCACCCCGATCACCCCGGCTTCCTTGAAGTCGAGAACCCTGCGAGGTGCGAGGTGTTTTCGCCGCTCCCGGATCTCCGCCCGGCGTCTCGAGACTTCTCCTCCGAAGAGGATGAACCCGTTGATCACGAGGAAGATCGAGGCTGCAAGCGGTTTGGAGAACAACACCCGGAACGGGTGCTCGAGGATGAGGCCGGTGATGCCGGCGGGGATGGTCGCGACCACGAGGAGCCAACCGAGCCGCTCGGTCGCGTTCGAGATTGTCCGGGTGCGAGCCGACCGCACCACACCGACGATGATCGCCTTCCAGTCCTTCCAGAAGTACGCCAGGAGCGCGAACGCCGTTCCCACATGAAGCGCGACCACGAATGCGAGCCAGAACGACTCGGGTTTGCTCTCTGACGCGACGAGGTTGTGCCAGCCGAACAGGGCCGGGAAGATGACGGCATGGCCCAGGCTGGAGACGGGGAACAACTCGCTCACACCCTGCAGCACTCCCAGGACGATCGCCTGGAAGAAGGTGATCTTGCTCTGTGGAGCCACTGCGTGGCCGAGTCCGCCCGATTTGGAAACGACCACGATGTGCGCGAAGTGGTAGGCGTTCGGGATCAGCACCGCCGGAGCATATCGAGGGGCGCCGCGTCACCACGGTCATTACCTCGCGCGAGGCCGGCCTGCGAAGGCGTCGAGGTGCGCCGCGAGGCAGCGACTGGCCGCTCTTTCGCTCGGCGCGAAGGGGAAACGCCGCCTGCCCCGCTACTAAGCTCCATGGCAATCGAGTCAACGCGAGCGAGGCTGCGCGTAAGGTGGCGTGCTCGCCCTAGCTGCGGGTGGTGATCGTGTTGGAATCCGTGGAGGTCCCTCAAGTGCGCGAGGTCCGGACGGTCATCCCTGGGCCCCGGTCGCTGGAGCTCGCTCAGCGCAGGAAGGCGTCGGTCCCTGCCGGCGTGGGAGCGACGATGCCGATCTTCGCCGAGCGTGCCTACGGTGGCATCGTGGTCGACGTCGACGGCAACTCGTTCATCGACCTCGGTGCCGGGATAGCTGTGCTGAACGTCGGATCCAGTGCCCCATTGGTCGTGGAGGCCGTGACCGAGCAGGTGCAGCGCTTCACTCACACCTGTTTCCAGGTGACCGGCTTCGAGGGGTATATCGTGCTCGCGGAGCGCCTCAACGCACTCGTTCCGGGCACTCACGACAAGCGCAGCCTCTTTGTGAACTCCGGTGCCGAGGCGATCGAGAACGCCGTGAAGATAGCCAGATCGTTCACTGGCCGTCAGGCGGTCGTGGTGTTCGACCACGCTTTCCACGGCCGGACTCTGCTCACCATGTCGCTTACCGCCAAGGCGATGCCGTACAAGTCCGGCTTCGGGCCGTTCGCACCTGAGATCTACCGTGAGCCCTTCAGCTACCCCTACCGTTGTGCCGCCGGAGCGCCACCGGAGCGATGCGGCGAAGCATGTGCGGAGCTGGCGATCGCCTCGATGGACAAGCAGATCGGCGGGAACCGGATCGCGTGTGTGCTCGTGGAACCCGTGCAGGGTGAGGGCGGCGTGATCGTCCCGGCCGAAGGCTTTCTTCCCCGCCTGGCGGAGTACTGCAAGGAGCACGGGATCGTCTTCATCGCCGACGAAGTGCAAGCCGGCATGGCCAGGACGGGCAAGATGTTCTCCTGCGAGCATTTCGGGATCGTTCCGGACCTGCTGGCGACGGCAAAGGGTCTCGGCGGCGGGCTCCCGATAGGTGGTGTCACGGGAAGGGCCGACATCATGGACGCCATTCATCCCGGAGGTCTCGGCTCCACTTTCGGTGGCAACCCGGTCTCGTGTGCGGCTGCTCTCGGCGCGCTATCGGAGATCGAGTCCCAGGGGCTCGTGGCCCGCGCCGCTCACATCGGCGAGATCTTCAAGGCCCGGCTCGGGAATCTTGCCGAGGAGGTGCCGGCAGTCGGCGACGTCCGCATCATCGGGGCCATGGCCGCGCTCGAGTTCGTCACGAACCCTGAGACCAAGGAGGCCGATCCTGGCGCGACCTCGCGGGTTCTCGCCGCGTGCCACTCCGAAGGCGTCATCTTGTTGAAGGCAGGCACTTACGACAACGTCGTGCGCATCCTGCCGCCGCTGGTGATATCGGACGACCTGTTGAACGACGGGCTCTCGGTTCTGGAGAAGGCAGTCCGATCACTCTGATGTGATGACCGGACTGCCCGGCACAGGCCATGGCGGCAAGGCCGCCACGCGGGTTACTTGTTGATTGTGACCGTGACGTAGTCGGGAACTACCTCCCACCAGCTTGTGCCGCGCGCGAGGGTGATCGGCTTGCCGTCGGGGAAGGTGAACTTCGTGATGTTCTTAGGCCCGGGCCGGTCCCAAGTCCCCGTCTCGACGCGGCCGTTGCGCAGCACGTAGACCGTGCCCGAACCGACTGTGAGGCTCTCGACGTCACGGCTGTCCGGCCCGCTCTCGTTGTAGGGCCCGAACCTGGTCTTCACAATTTGGATCACGATGTTCGTCGTGTGGAGCTGGTTTCCGGCAGGATCGACGTCCGGCGTGGTGTCGTAAAAGCGCAGCCACTGGTTCTCGGTCCGACTCCACTTCCAGACAACGGGCGAGGCGCCCGAGAACGGGATCGAAACTATCCTGGCGACCGTTGTACCGGCCGGGGGTGTCTTGGAGAACTTGAAGAGCCGGGGCGGCAGAGTCTTGGCGTCGGGGAACAGTCCCCAGAGTGCCTTGGTCGAGGTGTAGTAGTTGTACGGCGCGCCGAGGCTCGCAGGTGGGGACGAGGAGCTGTACCGGTAGTAAGCGTTGGCGGTGGGTTCGAAGCTCCCGTTGGCGTTGTAGATCCACGGCAGAGTCGCAGCTTCTTGCATCCACGGGTCGATTCCCCCGCTGTAGGCGAGTATCGCCTGGCGGTACGGCTCGAGGATGTTCCAGTCGTCCCAACGGACCGAGCGGACCGGGCCTATGAGGGGTGCGTTCTGGCACTGGTAGACGGCCATGTAGCGCGTGATCCCGCCTTCTGCCATCTCCTCGTAGACGATGTCCGCCTGGGCGAGGCCACTCTGCGGTCGCGAAGACGGGTCATTGCCGATCTTGACGGCCAGGGCAGGCCGTTGGGGCGCGTTGCCGGCGGGTGCCGGCAGGCCCGTGAGCGGGCAGAGCTTCGAGTTGGTCACGACCTGCGGCAGGCTCGTCGAGGGGAGCGTACCGAGGGAGCTCGAGGTGGTCGAGGAGCTGGACTTCGTGCCCCCTTTCGTGCCTCCGCTCGACAGCACGGCCGCCAGCACAACTCCGACGAGCACGACGATTATGACCGCGCCGACGACGAGGCTGATTCGGCCTCTGCGCCCCAGGCCGGCGAGCCATCGCCCGAAGCCACCTGAGCTTGCGCCACTTCGGCCGCCACTGCGCCCGTTGCCTTTTCCGTTGCCTGATCCGTTGCCCCGGCGGTGCCGAGGGGGTTGTTCGCTCATTTCTCGCTCTCTTGGAAGCTGCTCAGACCTTGTTCCACGCCTGCGAAAGTACCGGAGACCGGGCGCGAAAGGGGGGATGCCCGCTGTTCGGGACGATTGTGCCTGTCCGGGACGCCCGTCAAGTCGCGGGACGGCCCGTCAGGGCCAGGGCGGTGCGCCGCTCTGCGAGCCGACGCGGTCCTGGAGAACCTCAGGCGGCCGGAACAGCGCCCGAGCGGCCGTTCAGCTCCGTGATGAGGTCGTCCCAGACGGGCACGAGATCGAGCAGCCCGCGCCAGAAGCTCTGATCGCGGCGGGCCTCGAACTCCTCTATTGACGTCCCCTGCTGCTCGACCCACGTGTAATAACCGAGGTTGAAGATCCGGTTCCGGTCCGTGTCGGTGCACTCGAGCACGTGGTCCTCGGCGGCACCGAGCAGGTACTCGCCATAGACCTGGGCCGCGGAGACCTCGCTGAAACCGTCGGCGAAGTCACGCTCCAGCGCTCCGGCGAGCTCGCTCGGGTACATGGCGGCGCCGTCTGTGGCGACGGTGAGGACCACGTCGTCCTCGCCGAGGTGGAGCTTCTTTGCGAGCTTGACGGCGGCGAGCACGTTGCACCAGCTCGAGAGGCCGAACGACGAGAGGGCGCTCACCATCTCGGGTGCCACACCGCGGCTGGTCAGGAAGCGGCGGCCGGCGTCGGTGTTGGCGAGCAGGTTCATTGAGTCCGTCGCGCGGTCGGAGATCGCGATCACGACGTCGGTGCCCATGACGTTGTGGATGAGGGGCACGTGCTTGTCACCGATGCCCTGGATGTTGTGCTCACCGAAACCGTTGTAGAGGAGGGTCGGGCACTGCAGCGCCTCGACGGCGACGGTGAGCGAGCCGAACCTGTCCTTCAGGTGGTCCCCGGCGCCGATCGTGCCGGCTGACCCTGTCGCCGAAACGAAGGCACGGACCTTGAGCTCGGGCCGCGACGACGAGAGGTGCTCGACGATGCGCTCGAGCGCCGTACCGGTCGCGAGCCGGTGGACGATGTGGTTGCCGAACTCGCAGAACTGGTTGAGGATGACATTGTCCTTGTCCAAAGCGAGCTCGTGGCAACGGTCGTAGATCTCCTTGACGTTGCTCTCTGTGCCCGGGGTCTTGATGATGTCGCCTTCGTCGACGACCCACTGCTCGAGCCAGTCGAATCGCTCACGGCTCATTCCCTCGGGCAGCACGGCCACTCCCCGGCAGCCCATGACGCGCGAGACGGCCACCCCGCCCCGGCAGTAGTTGCCCGTCGACGGCCAGATCGCCCGGTGCCGGGTGGGATCGAAAGTGCCGGTCGCCAGTCTCGGGGCCAGGCAGCCGTAGGCGGCGAGCACCTTGTGGGCCCCGATCATGGGGAAGCGGTCGCCGAAGGCGACGACGATCGGTGCGTCGACGCCGGTCAGCTCCTTGGTCAGCACGACGTGCTCGGGCACAGCCGTCATGCCCCCGTCGAGCTTGTTGTACCAGTGGATCCGCCAGAGGTTCGTCGGCGAAGCGGCATTCCTGTCGACCGCGCCCAACTGTCCGCTGAGAGAACCCGGGGCAGTGCGCGGATCTTTGAGCTGAGCAAAGGTCGGCAATACGATCTGCTGTTCCCGGAAGCGTTGCGCGGTTCGCTCGACGGCGGCTGGGTCGACGACTTCTGAATCGAGTCCGTAGATGTTCACCGCATGATTCTCTCCGCTCAGGGGGGTCCCGGCAAACGGCCTGCGTCCCGCCTAACGTCCTCGACCGGTGATACGGCCAAGTCAGAGCGGGTCTTTGCCGGTTGACAGGTTGTCGCGGCGCACGGTACCAAAGGGCGTGACTACACGGAAGGTTCTGCGAGGGGCGCGCTGGCCCGGTGAGGTGGCAGTCGAAGGCGGAGTCATTACCGAGGTCGGTGTCGTCGCCCCGAGGTCGGGTGACGAGGTGGTCGCCTGTGACGGTGGCATCGTTACGGCCGGGCTGATCAACACCCACCACCACCTTTACCAGTGGCTCACTCGAGGTCGTGCCACCAGCTGCGACCTGTTCACCTGGCTTCAGGAGCTCTATCCGGTCTGGGCGCGCATCTCCGTCGAGGATGTCGGCGTCGCCGCCACGGTCGGCTTGGCCGAGCTCGCGTTGAGCGGCGCGACGACGGTGGCCGACCACCACTACCTCGTGCCCCGAGGCGACGACTCCGTTTTCGACGCCATCGCGGCGGCGGGGAGGAACGTTGGTGTCCGCCTCTATCTGTCGCGCGGATCGATGGACCTCGGCCAGAGCGCCGGGGGGCTGCCTCCAGACGACGTGGTCGAGCACACTGACGCCATCCTCGCCTCGACCGAGTCCGTGGTTTCCAGGCTGCATGACGGCGACAGGGTCAATGTCGTGGTGGCGCCGTGCAGCCCGTTCTCGGTCACCACGGAGCTCATGCGCGAGTCGGCCGTGCTCGCCCGCCGGCTGGGTCTGCGGTTGCACACTCACCTTGCGGAGACCATCGCCGAAGAACGCGACTGCCTGGCACGATTCGGCCACCGCCCGCTCGATGTGGTCGACGAGCTCGGATGGCTGGATGGGGACGTGTGGTACGCGCACGGCGTCCATTTCAACGCCTCCGAGATCTCGAGGATCGGCGCTGCCGGAGCGGGGGTAGCCCACTGCCCGAGCTCGAACGCCCGGCTGGCATCCGGGTTCTGCCCCGTTCGCGACCTGCTCGACGCCGGCGCCCCGGTCGGGCTCGGCGTCGACGGTGTCGCCTCGAACGAGGGGGGAGACCTGCTGCCGGAGTTGAAGCAGGCGCTGTTCCTTGCCCGTCTCCGCTCCGGCCAACCGGACGCCCTTACGCCTCGCGAGGCGCTGGACCTCGCCACCTCCGGTGGCGGCCGCTGCCTCGGACGCCCCGACCTCGGGCGCCTCGAAGTGGGAGCCCCTGCCGATCTGGCTGTCTGGCCGGCCGACGACCTCGCCGACATCGCCGATGCAGTCGCGGGGCTCGTGCTCGGGCCGTCCCGCCAGGTGCGCCACCTCCTTGTGGGGGGCGAAGCGGTCGTCAGCGACGGCGCCCTCGTGGGTGTGGACCTCAGCGCCGCTCATGGCGAGCTCGCCCGCCGCGCCCGGCGCCTGTGGGCCTGAACGACGCCTCCCCGCCCGTAGCACATCTCGTCTCATCGCCAGGCGGACCGGGCGGATCCGCCCCGAGGGGCCGCCTCCCGGTCCACGACACGCGGCGCTCGCGCTTAACCCGGGCGGCTTCGGGTTCGACAACGCCTTCAACTGCGGTTCTGACGTGGCGGCGGAACGCCGGTACGATGAGCCGACATGAACCTAGGTCAAAGAGCTTTCATCCGGCGGAACGCCGGTGCGGGCTGTGTTTCGCGCCCTACAAGGGTGCGGGGGCCGTCTATCAGCAAAGTGAAAGGGGAGACACGACATGAGGAGCTTCCTCGGTCGAGACATCTTGTCCTTGAAGGACATGGAGCGAGAGGAGTACTTCCAGATCTTCTCGGTAGCCGACAGGCTGAAGCCGTTCGCCTCCGAACGGCGAAACGGCGACCTGCTGAAGCACAAGACGCTGTTGACAGCGTTCTACCAGCCGAGCACCCGCACGCGCCTTGCGACCGAGGCTGCCATGCACCGCCTCGGCGGCCATGTGCTCGGCTTCTCGGACGCGAAGATGACGCCGCGCCGGCGACTTCTACCAGGAGACCATCAAGGACACCGTCCACATGCTCGAGTACTACGGCGACGTCATTGCCATGCGCCACTTCCAGCAGGGCGCGCCGCACGAGGCGGCAAAGTGGGCCTCGGTCCCGGTCATCAACTGTGGTGACGGATGGGGAGAGCACCCGACCCAGGTGCTCACCGACCTGTACACGATCTGGCAGCAGAGGGGGCGCCTCGACGGCCTGAAGTTCCTCTGCGTAGGCGACATGCGGATGCGGACGATGCACTCGATCCTCTACGCGTGCTCCCAGTTCGACGTCAAGGCTTACGTGGTCGGCCCACCGGAGATGTCGCTGCTCGACGAGTTCAAGGCCGAACTCGACCTGCTGAGCGTCCAGTACCAGGAGAAGGAGAGCGTCGAGGCCTGCATCGCGGACGCGGACGTCATCTACATGGAACCCGTCGTGCAGGCGGACTACACCGTGTCGCGCGACGAGGCCACCGAGGACAAGGGGCTCACGCCCGCGGCCTATCGCGTCACCCGCGAGTTGCTCAAGGCCAAGGCCAAGAGCGACGCCATCATCCTGCACTCGCTGCCCCGCATGGACGAGCTACCCCCGGACGTCGACGCCACCCGTCACGCGCGCTACTGGGTCGAGGCCTTCAACGGCGTCGTCATGCGCATGGCCCTGCTTTCGCTCATCCTCGGCGCGATCGAGTAGGCGCGACCATGCAGACACATCTTCGCGGCCGCGACTGCATCACCCTGCAGGAGTTCACCAAGGACGAGCTCAACACCATCTTGGACGTCGCTTTCGCCCTGAAGCGGGCGCGCGCCCTCGGCGAACCCCATGCCTACCTGCGCGACAAGGTCCTCGCGATGCTCTTCTTCTTCTCGAGCACGCGGACCCGCACCTCGTTCGAGGCCGGCATGGCCCAGCTCGGCGGGCACGCGCAGTTCATCGAGTCCAAGACGACCCAGATCGCTCACGGCGACACAGCCAAGGAGATCGGCGAGATCCTGGGTCGTTACAACGATGGCATCGCCATCCGCCAGTGCGACTGGGGGACGGGCAACAAGTACATGCGCGACGTGGCCGAGGCGAGCCGTGTGCCCGTCCTGAACATGCAGTGCGACGTGTACCACCCGCACCAGGCCCTTGCCGACATCATGACGATCATCGAGCATTTCGGTGACCCGCGTGGCAAGACGGCGACGGTCAGCTGGGCGCGCGCGGCGAGCTACTCCAAGCCCGTCAGCGTCGCCCAGAGCCTCGTGCTGTTGCTTCCACGTTTCGGTATGAACCTGCGACTTGTGCACCCGCCCGAGTTCAAGCTCATGCCCGACATCATCGAGCAGGGGCGCGAGAACGCCCGCAAAGCTCACGCGAGCTTCGAGATCATGGACGATTTCGACGAGGGCTTCAAAGGCACCGATGTCATCTACGCCAAGAGCTGGGGTGCCCTTTTGACAACCCAGGACCCCGAAGAGGACAAGCGGCTCATCGACAAGTACGACACCTGGATCACTGACGAAAAGCGCATGGCACTCACCAACGACGACGCCATCTTCATGCACCCGCTGCCGGCCGACCGCAACGTGGAAGTCGCCGATGCGGTGATCGACGGCCCCAAGTCGATCGTCTACGACCAGGCCGAGAACCGCCTTCACGCCCAAAAGGCCGTGATGGCGCTGACGATGAGCTGAGGAAAAACCCAATGGAACCCTTGTTCAAGACTCCCGGAACGGCCGTCGTCGCAATCGGGGGCAACTCGCTCATCAAGGACAGGCAGCACCAGACCGTGGCAGACCAGTACATCGCCGCCCAGGAGACATGCCGTCACATCGTCGCCATGATCCAGGAGGGTTGGAACGTCGCCATCAGTCACGGCAACGGCCCGCAGGTGGGGTTCATCCTTCGGCGCTCTGAGCTTGCCGCCCACGAGATGCACGAGGTCCCGTTGGACGTCTGCGGCGCGGACAGCCAAGGCGCGATCGGGTACGCGTTGCAGCAGAACCTCTGCAACGAGTTCCGCCGGCTCGGTGTGAATCGCGAGGCCGCAACGGTCATCTGCCAGACAGAGGTGGCCGCTGACGACCCGGCGTTCAAGAACCCGACAAAGCCCATCGGCGGGTTCATGGACGAGGAGCAGGCCGAACGGCGCCGCAAGGAGGGCTGGGACATCGTCAACGACGCGAACCGGGGTTACAGGCGAGTCGTGGCATCGCCTCAGCCCCTCCGCATCGTCGAGCTTCCCGCCATCCGGGCCCTGATCGCGGCCGGGATCGTCGTGGTCACGGTCGGCGGCGGCGGGATCCCGGTGGTTGCGGATGCAGACGGCAACCTCAAAGGTGTCGCCGCAGTCATCGACAAGGACTTGGCGTCGGCATTGCTGGCCAACAACTTGGGGGCTGACCTTCTCATCATCTCGACGGCAGTCGAGAAGGTGGCGCTGAACTTCGGCAAGCCCGACGAGAAGCTGGTCGACCACCTCACCCTCGCCGAGGCCAAGCAGTACCTGGCCGAGGGTGTGCACTTTGCCGCCGGCAGCATGGCGCCGAAGATCCAGGCGGTCGTCAACTACCTGTCCAACGGTGGCACTTCGGCGATCGTGACGAACCCGGAGAACGTCGCCCGGGCGCTGCACGGCGAGACAGGGACTTTGTTCACGCTGGATTGACGGTTTCGTGACGGAAGGCCCCATGAAACAGGGCCTTCCGTCACTTCGCATCGCGGCGGCTAAGCCTCAAGGTGGAACCGGTACTCTGGGACCTGGGGCAACACCTCGGTCCGTAGGGCACCGGGCCGGCTGGTGACAGGGGGAGAACAGGTGATGACGCAGTTCACGCTGAACGGAAAGCCGGTGGAAGTCGGCGATCATCCCCACCTTCTTGCCGCCCTGCGCGAGGAGCTCGGCGTGACGTCCGCCAAGGACGGCTGCTCCCCGTCGGGCCAGTGCGGATGCTGCACGGTGCTGATCGACGGCAAGGCGTCTGTGAGCTGCCTGATATCGCTCGACAAGGCGGCCGGGAAGTCCATCACGACCCTGGAAGGCTTCGACGACGCCGAACGCGAGCGCTTCGCTGCCGCCTTTGCCGCCGCCGGGGCGCTCCAGTGCGGCTTTTGTACCCCGGGCATCCTCGTGCGGGTGAAGGCACTGATCGACAAGAAGGGCTCGGCTCTCACGCGTGAAGAGGCGGGCCGCTTTCTTGGTGCTCACTTGTGCCGGTGCACCGGATACACCAAGATCCTCGACGCGGTGGAGGTATTGGCCCGCGGCGAATCACCGCAGGCGGTCTTGCCGGGAGGTGTCGGGACGCGCGGTGCCAGGTACCAGGGCATCGATCTCGCGCTCGGGGATCGCGGCTACGTCGACGACTTGAGGGTCACCGGCATGTTGCACGGGGCGCTGCGGCTTGCCGACCACGCCAGAGCCGACGTGGTCAGCATCGATACGACTGCAGCACGCGCCCTGCCCGGTGTCGAGGCCGTGTTCACTGCTGCGGACCTGCCGGGCGATCTGCGCGTCGGGATCATCCACACCGACTGGCCAGTGTTCATCCCCGAAGGCGGTCGCACGTCGTATCTGGGTGACGTTCTCGCCATAGTCGTCGCCGACTCCAAGCAGACCGCACGGGAGGCGGCCAAGCTCGTCGAGGTCTCCTACCGCCCGCTGCGCCCGTTGACCGATGCGATCGCCGCCATTGACGATCCCGAGAACGCCGTATGGGAGCTTGAGGGCAACGTCTTGTCCCGCTCGGTTTACAAGCGCGGCGACGTCGACTCTGCGCTCGCCGCCTCGGCCCACACTGTGCACGAGGTGTTCCAGACCCAACGGGTCGAGCACGCCTTCTTGGAGCCGGAGTCGACACTGGCTGTGCCAGGCCCGGAGGGGACTTTGAAGGTCTACTCGGGCGGCCAGGGCGTCTGGGACGACCGCAACCAGATCGCGGCCTTGCTGGCCGTCGACGCGCAGAAGATTGTCGTCGAGCAGGTGTCCAATGGGGGCGCGTTCGGTGGCAAGGAGGACATGTCGAACCAGGGTCAAACCGCGCTCGCCGCCTTCTTGTTGCAAAAGCCGGTGAAATGCACCCTGTCGCGCGAGGAGTCGTTCCTGCTCCACCCCAAGCGGCACCCCATCCGGATGGAGTACTGGGTCGGCTGCGACGACGACGGCATGCTCACCGCTTTGAAGGCGCGGATGATAGGGGACTCCGGGCCGTACGCATCAGTGGGCATGAAGGTCCTCGAACGCGCCGCCGGGCACGCTTCGGGCCCCTACCGCCTCCCTGTGATCGACGTTGAGGCCATTGCGGTGCGGACAAACAACTCGGTTTGCGGCGCGTTCCGCGGGTTCGGTGCCAACCAGGCGCAGTTCGCGATGGAGGGGGCGATCGACCGCCTCGCGGCCGAGGTCGGCATCAGTGCCTTCGAGATGCGTTACCGCAACGCCGTGACGCCGGGAGTGGTCTGGGGGCCCGGCCAGGTAATGGACGACGGGTCGCTCGGCGCGCGGGCGTGCCTGGAGGCCATCAAGCCCGTTTACGAACAGGCGGTGGCGGAGGGCAAGGCGGTGGGCCTCGGCTTCGGGCTCAAGAACTCCGGGCTCGGGAACGGCTTCTTGGAGATCATCAAGGCGGTCGTCCGCTTCTCCGAGGACGGCGGTGTGGAGGTTCGCCACTGCTGGACGGAGATGGGCCAAGGTGTCCACACGGTCGCGCTCCAGGTGGCGGTCGAGGAGCTCGGCGTCGACGCGGACCGTGTCCGGGTCGTCGTCGACACGACGCGCGAGCTCGGTGCCGGCCAGACGACGGGCTCTCGCGGGACGGTGATGGGCGCGGGTGCGGTCGCCGACGCCTGCCGGCGCGCCATCGCGGACGGGTGCCGGCCGGGTGTCGACTACGAGGGTGAGTACCGCGTCGACTGGACGAACTCCCTGGATGAAGGTTTGGAGAACCCGGTCATCCACGCCGTGTTCTCCTATGCTGCCCAGCTCGTGGTCATTGACCGCGAGACAGGGAGCATCGACAAGGTGGTCGCGGTCCACGACGTGGGGCGGGCCGTCAACCCCCTCCTCTGCGAGGGCCAGGTCCAAGGTGCCGTGCACATGGGACTTGGTTACGCGCTCTCGGAGGAGTTCCCCTGTGACGAGGAGGGGCGACCACAGAACATGACGCTTCGGAGCCTCGGGATCATCCGGCCGAAGGACGTGCCACCGATCGAGGTCATTCTCGTGGAGGCGCCCCAGCCCAGGTCCCCCTATGGGATCAAAGGCGTGGGGGAGATCGGCTTGGTGCCGACAGCCGGAGCCGTGGCCGGCGCGCTGCACGACCTCGACGGGCTCTGGCGCTCGACACTGCCGATGCACCCGCCGGTCGGCGCGGCTGCGACCGCCGCGGACGACTGAGCGCCTCCATGGCCGCTGCGGATGCTGGCCCCTCCGAGCCGGGAGTGACCAGGGGACTGGTCTGCGGGCACCACCACCTCTACTCGGCGCTGGCCCGCGGGATGCCCGCGCCGCCGCGCACGGCGCGCAATTTCGCTGAGATCCTTGAGCTCGTGTGGTGGCGGCTCGACTGCGCCCTCGATCTCGAGATGGTCAGGTGGTCGGCGATGCTGGGGGCGCTCGAGGCCCTCGAGCGGGGCACGACGGCGATCATCGACCATCACGCCTCCCCGAACGCCATCGAGGGCTCTCTGAGCGTCATCGCAGACGCATGTGCCGAGGTCGGAGTCCGCGCTCTGTGCTGTTACGAGGTCACCGACCGGAACGGCCCCGACGGCATGCGTGCCGGGTTGGCCGAGAACGAGCGCTTCCTGCGCTCCGGTGGCCGGGGCTTTGTCGGCGCCCATGCGTGCTTCACGCTCAGCGAGGCCAGCCTCGAGACTGTGGCGGGGCTCGCAGCCGACCTCGGGCAAGGGGTGCACATCCACGTCGCCGAGGACCGGATCGACTCGGCCGCGGGCGAGCGCCTCGAAGCTGTGGCGGGCGACAATTGGCTCCTCGCCCACTGCGTGCACCTGGACCGTCCGCTTCGCGGGACTGTGGCCCACAATCCCCGCTCGAACATGAACAATTCCGTTGGCTACGCCCGTCCGGCGCGCCTTTCGAACACGGTCGTACTCGGGACCGACGGGATCGGCGGCGACATGCTGGAGGAGTTCCGCATCGCCTACGTCCGTCACCGGGAGGACGACGTGACAGCGACGCCGGAAACCGCCTGGTCGTGGTTGGAGGCCGGCAGCGACCTCGTTCCGGAGGCGCTGGAGGACCGGGTCCGGTG
The DNA here is from genome assembly GCA_963719125.1 of uncultured Acidimicrobiaceae bacterium. Classification (GTDB taxonomy): domain Bacteria; phylum Actinomycetota; class Acidimicrobiia; order Acidimicrobiales; family Bog-793; genus Fen-455. Next base: position 59,713 of record CAVRAT010000009.1, on the reverse strand, counting down.
GAACTACGAGCCCATCGACCCGTGGCACCTGGCCTTCACGCCGGGTGTGCAGCCCGTCGAGATCGTCGTTGCCGGCGAGGTCGTGTTCAAGGACGGCCATCCCACACGAGTCGATGACCGTGAGGTGCGCGCACGAGCGCGCGAACAGGCACGGCGGCTCTGGGCCCGGCTCTAGCCTGAACCCGAGGTGCCCGCGACCCCACGGTGCCGATCCCGGGCGTCCCCTCCCAGGCTTGCTGACAGGTCGGCTAGGCGGTCCAGTCCGCGAAGGCGTCGATCATGGCCCGCACGTCCGCACCCAGCGGGTACAGGATCGGACAGGTGCAACCCCGGTGCACGTACTCGGCCACCTTGGCCTTGCACTCGTCGGCGGTCCCCGATGCCGTGATCATCTGCACGATGTCGTCCGGCACGAGCTTGGAAGCCGCCTCCACCTCTTCGGCCGTCGCGGGCCAGGTCAGTATCTTGCCGATGTCATCCAACAAAGACTCCGGGACACCGGATGCCTTCATGATGTGGGGCTGTTGACCGAGGTACTGGGTCACCAGCAGGCGAGCGGCGTCGAGGGCAGCGGTCCGGTCCTCATCGAGCGAGCACACGACGAGCTGCGGACGGTCCAGGTCGGTTGCGGAACGCCCGGCCCGATGGGCGCCTTTTTCGAGATGGTCCATCGCCATGTCGTTGTAGACGGGGGAAACGAGGTAGTTGAGGACGACTCCGTCAGCGATCTCCCCGGCCAGTTCCATCATCTGCATACCGGTCGCCCCGATGTAGATGGGCACGTCCTTGGGCCTGCGCTCCTGGTGGACGTAGTCCAGCTCGACGCCATCGAGATGGACGAACTCGCCGTCGTAGGTCACGTTCTGGTCGGCGAGCAGGGCGCGGACCACCTCGACTGTCTCCCGCATCGCGAGAAGGGGCTTGGTGCGGTGCACCCCTACCTTGCCCGCGAGCGGTTCCCACCAAGCACCGATCCCGAGAATCACGCGGCCCGGGGCGAGGTCGTCCAAGGTCGAGAACGTCGACGCGAGCAGTGCCGGGTTCCGGGTCCATGTGTTCACCACTCCCGAGCCCACCTTGATGCGCTCGGTGACCGCGAGGAACGAGGCCATCGGCACGGTGGCCTCACGCACGAGGCGGCTTTCTGCCTGCCAGATGGCGTGGAAGCCCTTGGACTCCGCGTAGCGGGCGATCTCCATGCCCTCCCGGACGGTGTGCGCGTCCTGGAGGTAGACGGCGACCTGCGTGCTCATGGCGACACCCTCCCATTGGTTGGACTCGAGACTGGCCCCTGCGAGGGGGCCTGACCCGCCAGCGCGATGTCTTGCGGGCGCACGGGTGCTCTCGAGAGCTCGAGGCCGGTGGCGGCGCGGATGGCAGCCACCACCGCCGACGCGGAGGAGACGAGAGGCGGCTCGCCGGCGCCCTTGGCCCCCATCGGGGAGCCCGGCTCCGGTTCTTCGATCAAGGCCGCGATCTGCACCGGGGGCATGTCGAGCGCGGTCGGGATCACGTAGTCGGTGAAGGAGGGATTGCGCACTCGGCCGTGATCGAGCACGACCTCCTCCATCACGGCGAGCCCGACGCCCTGGGCGATGCCACCCTCCAGCTGTCCGATGAGCTGGACCGGGTTGAGGACACGGCCGACGTCCTGCGAGGTGGTGATCTCCACGACCTTCACGAGTCCGAGATCGAGGTCGACGTCCACCACGGCGCGGTGCGCTGCGAAGGCGAACGAGACGTTGGCGTCGCCCTGCCCGTTCTCGTCCAGCTCAGCGGTGGGGGGGTGGCGGAAGTTCACGGTCTCTTCCAGCACCTCGCCGGGGGCTGCCTCGGCAACCGCAACGTCGACCTCACGGTCCAGTGAGACGACCCTGCCGTCCAGGATCTCGAGCGTTTCCGGGGCGACACCGTGCCGGCTCGCGACCGATTCGAAAAGGCGCTTTCGGACCGCGAGACACGCTGCTTGCACTGCACCACCGGACATCCAGGTCTGACGGCTGGCCGAGGTGGACCCCGCAGAGCCGATGCCGACCGTCCCCACCGGTGCCAGGATCACGTCCTCGACCCCGAGGACCTCTCGCGTGATCTGCTGGGCCAGAGTGACAAAGCCCTGCCCGACTTCGACGGCGGCACAGGTGATCGTGGCGACGCCGTCCTCCAGACGGCAGCGTGCCTCCGAGGCGTCGTCGAAGCCGCCCGAGAACATGAGGTTCTTGATCCCGACGGCGAAGCCGACGCCACGCCGCACCCGGTTGTGGTCCGCGGTGCGTCCGGCGCCACCGGGGAGCGCGATCTCCGTCATGGTCGCAGGGTCACCGGCGGGCAGGGGTGCCGAAGCACAGGTCCGGATCACCTCGGCGACCGGAGCGGCGCCCCGCAGCACCTGGCCTGTGATCAGTGTGTCGCCGGGCTTCAGCGCATTTCGGAGCCGGAGCTCGATCGGGTCGAGCCCGAGCACCTCGGCGAGCTTGTCCATCTGGGCCTCGTAGGCAAAGCACGTCTGTGTGGCGCCGAAGCCCCTCATCGCCCCGCACGGGGGGTTGTTGGTCCGGGCCGCGACCGCCTCGACGACCGCGTTCGGGACCCGGTACGGTCCGGGGGCAAAGCTGGCCGCGTTGATCGTCACCGCGGTCGACGACGACAGGTACGCACCGCCGTCGAGGACGATCCGCGCCTCCACTTTCACGAGGCGCCCGTCGGAATCGGCGTGGTGGCGGTACCACATGAACGAGGGATGCCTGTGGACGTGACCCAGGAACGACTCCTCGCGGTCGTAGACGATCTTCACCGGTCGGTCCGTTCGCAGGGCCAGGAGGGAGATCTGGACCTGCATGCTCAAGTCCTCGCGGGCGCCGAAAGCACCGCCGACACCGGCAAGGTGGACCCTGACCTTGTCGAGTGGGAGCGCGAGGCATGCTGCCATCTGCTCCTGGTCGACGTGCAGCCACTGGGTGGCGATGTAGAGGTCGATGCCGCCGTCCTCTGCCGGGATGGCGAGACCCGACTCGGGACCCATCTGGGCCTGGTCCTGCATGCCGGTCTCATAGCGGCCTTCGACCACGACCGCCCCGACGGCGTCGGGGTCGCCGCGTCGGACCTTCTGGCGGTAGAGCACGTTGCCGAGAGGATGGATCGGGTCGGCGTCGATGGCGGCCACCGGATCGGTCAGCGGCTCGGTCGGCGCGTAGTCGACGACGATCGCCGTGGCGGCACGACGCGCGGTCTCCGGGTGGTCGGCGGCCACTGCGGCCACCGGTTCTCCCAGGTATCTGACGACCTCCCATGCGAAGACCGGCTGATCGGGGTAGTCGAGCCCGAAGGTCTTCCGGCCCGGCACGTCGTCGGCGGTCAGCACGGCGCGCACACCGGGGATCCGCAGGGCCCCTGACACGTCGATGCCGCGGATCACAGCCGCCGGATGAGGGGAGCGCACGATGTGTCCCCACAGCATGCCTTCGGCGTAAAGGTCTGAAGAGAAGGCGAATTCGCCGCGAACCTTGGGGACCCCGTCGGGACGCGCAACGCTCTCGCCGAGGCGGCCGGGCCGCCTGGTTGTGACGGTGCTCATCCCTGCCGCGATTCCTGGGTGGCGCGGACCGCTGCCAGGATCCGGCCGTAGCCGGTGCAGCGGCACAGGTTACCGGAGATGGCCTCGCGAACCTCGAGCTCTGTCGGGTCGGGATTGTGTTCGAGAAGGTCGTGCACGCTCACCACCAGTCCCGGGGTGCAGAACCCGCACTGCACGCCGCCTTCGGCGAGAAACGCCGCTTGGATGTCGGAAAGATCCTGCTCTCCCGGTGAGAGCCCTTCGACTGTGACGATGTCAGCGCCGACCGCGCTCGCGGCGAGCACCATGCACGAGCAGACGACCTTGCCGTCCATGAGAACCGAGCAGGATCCGCACTCGCCCTGCAGGCAGGCGTTCTTCGACCCGGGAAGACCGAGCCGTTCCCGCAGCACATAGAGCAGGCTCTCTCCGAGCCATGCGTCTGCGACCTCATGCTCCACGCCGTTGACGTGAAGTCGGTAGTTGATCAGCTCGCTCACGATGCACGCCCCAATGTGTCGTCCCTGTGGTTGGCGAGGATGCGCCTGAGCGCCCGGAAGCTGCAGACCCCCACGGCGTGGCGTCGGTAGTCCGCCGTGGAGCGGTGATCGTCGATGGGCCGCGCCGCCGCGCGCACCAGATCAGCGAATTCCGCCGCGGCGCTCTCGTCGGGGAGCGTTCGGGTGGTCCAGTCGATCCTGGACGATATGAACTGCTCTGCAGCGCGGGCGCGGATCACCACGGGCCCGACCGAGCCGAGGGCGCACCGGACGGACTGCCCTGCCCAGTCGACGACAAGGGCGACGTTCGCGACTGCGATGACCATGGCGTTGCGGGTGCCGACCTTCAGGAACTCCTGTGACCCCATTTGAGCCGGGGCCCGGATCTCGACGATGATCTCGCCCGGCTCGAGTGTCGTGCGCTTGGGTCCCACTACGAGCTCGTCGAGCTGCAGGCTTCGCCGTCCGTGTCGTGATGCGACCACGATCGTGGCATCGAGGGCGGAGAGCACGGGGAGCGAGTCGCCTGCCGGTGACGCGGTACCGAGGTTGCCCCCGAGAGTGCCGGCGTTACGGATCTGCGGGGAGCCGACGGTGCGTGACGCCCGGGCGAGACCGGGCAGGAGATTGCTGAGCCGCGGGTCCATGAGCTCGGTGAAAGTCATGCCGGCGCCGAGAACGACCTCGGCCCCGTCGCGGCGCCATCCACAAAGCTCGCCGACCTTGCGCAGGCATACGACAGAAGGAGGGCGCCTGTGGGCGTAATTGACCTCGACCATGAAGTCTGTCCCGCCGGCCAGGAGCTGGGCGTCCGGGCACTGCTCGAAAGCTTCGAAAGCGTCGTCCAAGGAGTCCGGCAGAAAAACCAGCATAAATTCAGCCTATAGTCGCCGGCCGCCGGCAGCGACCAGGTGGTCCCGGCCAGGGCTTGCGGCTGGTTCGGTCGGCCCGCGCTCGTCCGTCAGGACGCGGCCACATCGGTGAGCGCGAACTTCATCACGTCGACAAGACCCTTGTCGGTGATGCGGAGCTCGGGAAGCACCGAGAGGCCGAGGAAGCTCAACTGCATGAACGGCGAGTCGATCGTCACGCCGAGGCCGTTCGATGCCGCGTCCGCGAGGAGCCCGACTTCTCGGGCTACTTCCTCGATGCCCTGGTCGCTCATTAGCCCGCCGATAGGCAGGCGGACCTCGGCCAGCACGCGCCCATCTCTCACGGCGACCTGCCCGCCGCCGATCTCGGCAAGCCGGGCAACGGCGGCGGCCATCTCGGAAGGACCCGACTGGTCGATGGCTCCGACCACCATGCAGTTGTGGGCGTCATGCGCGACCGTTGACGCGATGGCGCCACGGGCGAGCCCGAAGCCGTGCACGTACCCGAGCCCGATCCGGCCGGTGCGGTTGTGCCGCTCGACGACTGCGATGCGTGCCACCTGCGCCGAGGGATCGGTCACGTCGGCCACGAGATCGCGGGTCGTAAGTGAACGTGACTCGATTCCGATCACGCGGGCACGGCCCCCGGCCGGTGGCCGGAGATCGAACGCCTGAGGTCCCGGGGGGGTCTCGAGGTGGACCGAGGAGCGCATCCAGTCAGGGGCGCTCACGCTCGGGACCGCGCCCGGGACGATGGCACCGTTCACCGCCACCAGTTTCCCTGCCTGCCATACGCGTACGGGCTCGAAGCCCGACAGGTCGTCGAAGCACAGCACGTCTGCCTGGTAGCCAGGAGCGAGCCATCCCAAGTGGTCGAAACGGTAGTAGTCGGCCGGGTTGCTCGTCACCATCACGAGAGCGTCCTCGGTACTCACGCCGGCAGCCACCGCGAGGCGTGCGCAGTCGTTGACATGGCCCGAGTGCAGCAGTGTGTCCGGTTCCCTGTCGTCGGTGCAAAGCGCGATCCGATCGGTCCCATGGCGGAGCACGGTCCCGATCAGGGCGGCGAGGTTGCGGGAGGCGGAGCCCTCACGAATGAAGATCCACATGCCTTTGCGGCGCTTCTCCTCGGCCTCCTCGAGATCCGTGCACTCGTGGTCGGACTCGACGCCAGCGGCGAGGTAGGCGTCCAGCTGGGAGCCGACCACGCCGGGGGCGTGGCCGTCGACGCGCTTGTCGCCGGCGGTCGCGATCTTGGCGAGGACCTCCGGGTCGCCGTTTATGACACCGGGGAAGTTCATGACCTCCGCTATCCCGATCGCCCCGTGCTTTTCGAGCAGCTCGGTCAGCTCGATGGTCGAGAACTCGGCGGCCGGGCTCTCGAAATGGGAGGCCGGTACGCAGCTCGGGGCGGTGATCCCGAAGGTGAACGGGAGCCTGTCCGAGGCTTGTGCCAAGGCGGCGATGCCCGGGATGCCGAAGACGTTGGCGATCTCGTGCGGGTCGGCGGCCACTGCCGTCGTCCCGTGAGGCAGCACGGCACGGACGAACTCGTCCACCCAGAGCTTGGTGGACTCGAGATGCATGTGGACGTCCACGAAGGCGGCCGTGAGGGCTGCCCCGCTCACGTCGACGGTCTCGTGTGCCTCGCGAGGACCCCAGCCCGCGATCGTGCCGTCGGCAATGGCGAGGTCCGTCACAACCCACTCTCGCGTGCCGGGCACGAAGACGCTGCCTCCCGTGAGCAGAAGGTCCGCCGGCTCGTCACCACGCGCGACGGCGAGGACTCGTGGGCTGCCCCGGCGCTGTGGCACCGGAGCATTCTACGGTGCGGATCTAACTCCGGGTCCAGATAGCTCCGCTTCGGGCGCCGTGGAGGTGGGTAATTCTCCCCTTGTCGCTTCGACTTCGGACAGCCAGGCCTGGGCGTGCGCCTTCGCCCACGAGCGCGAGATGCGGCCGTGGAACATCGAGATGAGCTGTTCCGGCTTCGACAGCGCGAACGCGATGTGCGCGATCACAGCTATCACGATCGCGAAGAAGAGGGCGTCGTGAACGAGCGTGGCCCCCGTCGCCCAGGTGATCCACGACGACGGCGCGTAGCGCATGATGACGCCGGTCACGAGCGCAGCAACCATGGCGGCGCCGAGGAAGGAAGCCTCGATCTTCTGGCCGCCGTTGAACTTGTCCCGAGGAAGACCCGAGCGTCGTGTGCCGGCCTTGAACCAGTCGAAGTCCGAGGCCCGCCAGCGGTCCAGGCGGCGCAGGTCCCCGAGCAGTCGCCTGCGCCAAGGCCCGGCGAGCCCGAGCAGCAAAGGCCCGAGCAGGCAGAGACCGGTGATGACGTGAATGTTCTCGACGAGGCTGCGATGCCCGACGCGAAGTGCCAGTGCGGGGAGGTACAGGATGGCGCCGGTGGCGATCAGGGTCAACATCATGATCGCCGTGCTCCAGTGCACCAGGCGCTCGACAAGGTCGAAGCGCGCCAGCTCTGAGTCAGAGGTCATTTCTCGGTCCAGGTTCCCAAGAGCTCAGGGAACGACGCTCACAGGCGCGGAGCCGCCGATCCAGGCGTCGGCCGGGTAACCCTCGTCCTCCCAGTAGCCCTCCACAACGCTGTTCGTGACCTCGATGCGGTTCAGCCACTTGATCGACTTGTAGCCGTACATGGGCGCGACGTAGAGCCGGACGGGGCCACCGTGATCGGTGGTGACATTGCTGCCCAGCATCTTGTCCGCCACGAGGATGTCGGGGAGTTGAGCCTGCGCGAGCGTGAGGCTCTCGGTGTAGACGCCGTCGGCCGAGAAGAACCTCAGCGCGGTTGCCTCGGACGTCACCCCGGCGCGTGCCAGCACGTCCGACAGGCGCACTCCCTCCCAGTGCACGTCCGGGACGACCCAGCCGGTGACGCACTGGAAATTATGCACGAGAGAGGTCCTTTTCATGGACCGCAGATCGGCGAGGCTGAGCCGGAGCGGCTGGCGGATCATGCCGTCGACGGTGAGCTCGTAGGTGTCGGCGGGCACGACCGGATAGCCGTTCGTGACCGTGTAGTAGCGGAAGTCGTCGTCCCCGGGCAGCGGGACGCCGATGGCGCTGGAGACGGCGCTGCTGACACCGCCGAGGGCGTCGTCGATCTTCTTTCCGGCGACGATGCCGATGCCTGCCAGCCCGAGTATCCCGAGCACGGTGCGACGGCCCACGTGGACCGGCTTCGCGCCCGGGCTAACCGGCGACTCCTGCAGAGACTCCTCGGCCATTGAACACCCCCACTTGCCATCCGTCGCAACGGCTACGCAGTACTGTCCGCGATCGGCCCCTCCGCGTTACATCGTAGGGTCAGGACCCGCGACTTCGATCGGTGCGGACGCCGTCGGGGTCAGGCGCCGACGGCGGGTCGCGAGGACCGAGCCCGCGATGACCAGTGGGAAGCCGACCCCGAGGCCCAGAGTGAAGGGCTCGTTGAGGAGGGCGACGCCGAGGACGAGGGCCACGGCGGGGTTCACGTAGGTGACGACGATCGTGCGCACCGGCCCGATCTCGTTGATCAGGGCGAAGAACACGATGAATCCGGTCAGCGTCGGAACGACCGCGAGGCCGATCACCGACCAGGTCACCTCGGCGGACATGTGCGCCGGGAGGTTGGAGAGCGCAAAGGGCGCGTAGCAGATGGCCGCGACGGCAAGCGAGCCGGCTACGACGGAAAGGTTCGGGAGGTCGGACAGGTACCGGTTAAAGATCCGCGGTCCCATCGCATAGCCGACGACGGGCACCAGCATCGCCGCGATGGGCCACACCGTCGCCCCGTGTACGTCGACGCCGACAAGCAGCGCCACGCCGCCGAGTCCGAGGAGGAGCCCGCCGATCTGTTTGCGGTCAAAGCGGTCCTCGTCCCCGCTCAATCTTGAGATCAGGGCTCCCACCAGCGGTGCCGCGGCGATGAGGAGCCCTGCCAGCGAGCTGGAGAGCCGCTCCTCGGCCCTGAAGAGCATGAGCCAGGACAAGATGATCTCTGCCGCCGTGTAGGCGAGCAACGGCCGCCACCGGCGTACGAGTGCGGGGACCTGTCCCCGGCATGCGACCAACGGCAACAGGACCAGCGCGACGGGCGCCGTGCGGAAGAAGATGAGCGTCGACGGCGCGACCTCGCGCACCGAGATGCGTATCAGCAGGTATGGCACACCCCAGATGACGCTGAGCGCGCCGAAGAGCAGCCATGCGCGCCTTGACACATCAAGGACGGTAATACGTGCGCCGGGGCGCGCCGAATCGCGCTAGCCCACGGCAGGCAGGAGCACACCGGGGTTGAGTATCCCCTGCGGATCGAGGGCGTCCTTGACCCTGCGCATGACCGCGAGGTCGCCTGCTGAGCGCGCCTGGGTGACGAAGTCACGCTTCGCGACACCGACGCCGTGCTCGGCACTGATGGAACCGCCGCGTTCAATCACCATGCAGAACACGGCGTCATCGGCGCGGTAGTCCTCCGGCTCGGGACCGATGATGTTGACGTGCAGGTTCCCGTCACCGACGTGCCCGAACATGATGACCTGTGCGTCGTCCCCGCCCAGTGCGGCAGAGATCGTGGGCCTGACCGATCCGGCGAACTCGGCCAGCCCAGTCATGGGCAGCGTCAGGTCGAGCTTATGGGGCACCCCCATGGTCGCGATGGCCTCGGTATGGCGTTCTCGGTAGGCCCATAGTCGGGAACGGCCCGCGGTCTCGTCGGCGACCGCGACCTCTGTGACGCCAGGGGCGTCTTCGATGGCGTCGGCAAGCATGTCGGTCGGGTCCTGCCCACCGGAGGCCTCCACGAGGAGCCACGCGTCTGCGCTTTCGTCCGGTGGGGCGGGAAGGCCGATCGCTTCTCGGACGAGCGCCATGCCTTCAGCAAAGACGAGCTCCAGTGCGTCGATCCCGTCCACTCGCCGGCGCAGCCGCGTCGCCAGGGCGACCGCAACCTCCGAGACCGAGCGGACGGCGGCGTCCGGGTCGCCAGACGAGTGGCCCGCCCCACGAAGCCCGACCAGGGCGGTGACGCGGAAAGGCAGAACCGGGACGAGATGGACCACGACCTTTGTCACAACTCCGAGCGTGCCTTCGCTCCCGGCCATTATCTGGGCCAGGTCGTAGCCGATGTTGTCCTTCACCATGCCCGACAGGCGGCTCGCCACCGTGCCGTCCGCGAGCACGACCTCGAGTCCGCCGAGGCGGGCGCGCATCGGGCCGTGACGGATGACGTGGATACCTCCCGCGTTGGTGGCGACCATGCCGCCCAAGGTCGCGGAATCGCGTGCCGCTATGTCGATACCCAGACCGGCATGTACAGCGGCCGCAGCCGCCTGAGCCGCGGCGAGCGTCGCGCCCGCCTCTGCCACGAGGAGGTTCTCGTCGGCATCGCAGCTGAGGACGCGACTGAGACGGCTGAGGCTCAGCACCACCTCGCCGTTGCGGGGCACAGAGCCGCCCACGAGCCCTGTGTTGCCACCTTGGGGCACCACGCCGACACGGAACTGGTTGCAGGCGGTGAGCACCTTGGCGACCTCCGCGGTGTTCGCGGGCCGGACGACGACGAGCGCCGGGCCGCCGAAGCGCCTCGTCCAGTCGAGCTCGTAAGAGGCCTTTAGGTCCGGATCGCTGAGGCAGTGCTCAGGTCCCACGGCGTCGTTCAGGGCCGCTAGGAAGCCCTGCGGCACCTGGTAGGGGTCAGCCATGAAGGGATCTTCTCACGGCTCGCCGGCCAGGCCGGGTTAGGTTGTCGAGCGTGGGTGGCGAACGGAGGGCTGCGCCGGCCTTGCGAGGCCACGAGGCATGAGCGAGCCGCCGGACGGCGAAGACGCCTCGGGATTGGCACCTGAGCCGCGGGCGACGCTCGGCGAGGTGGCGGGCTCATATCTCCGCCTAGGCACGACGGCTTTCGGTGGCCCGGCTTCACACCTCGCGATGATGCGCAGCGAGTTTGTCAGGCACAGGCGCTGGGTGAGCGAGCAGGACCTCCTCGACTTCATCGGCGCGGCCAGCCTGCTACCGGGACCGACCTCGACCGAGGTCGCCCTCATGTTGGCCCGCCGCCGGAGAGGCTGGGCAGGGCTCGTCGTCGGCGGCACATGTTTCATCCTGCCGTCCATGTTGCTCGTGCTCGTGCTCTCTTGGGCCTACGTGCGTTACGGGGCGACGGACGTGGGTGCTGGCGTGCTGTTCGGCATCAAGCCCGTGGTCGTCGCGATCATCGCGAGCGCGGTGGTGGGGTTGGCGAGGACCGCCGTCAAACACCCGGCGCTCGCTGTGGTCGGGGTCGGCTGCCTTGTTGGGTACTTCCTCGGCGCGAGCCCGCTTCTGATCCTGCTTGGAGCCGCGGTCGTCGTGACGCTGCTCGACAACGGCCGCAGACTGGCACGGGCCACGCCCGCTGGTCCGGCTTCGGCCGTGCCGATCCTTGCGACGAGGCTGCGCCTCGCAGGTCATGTCGGCTCCGGTCCACCGCGCTTCGCGTGGGCATCACTGGCAGCGGTGTTCCTGGAGTTCTTGAAACTCGGCTCGATCGTCTTCGGGTCCGGCTACGTTCTCGTGTCCTATCTCCACAGCGATCTCGTGCTGGGCAATCACTGGCTGACACAGTCCCAGCTGCTGGCGACCGTGGCGATCGGGCAGGTGACGCCGGGACCGGTCTTCACGACGGCGACCTCGATCGGTTACGTGGTCGGCGGGTTGCCCGGGGCGTTGCTCGCGACACTCGCCATCTTCCTTCCGTCGTTCCTGCTCGTCGCGGCTCTGATGCCGTTGCTGGGTCGCGCGAGGCGTTCGCCATGGAGCGCGTCGGCTCTCGACGGGGTCAACGTCGCCGCCATCGCCCTGATGACCGGTGTCACGGTGCAGCTCGGCCGGACAAGCTTGGTCGACTGGGTCACGGTGCTCACGGGAGCGTGCAGCCTCGGACTGATCATGCGGTGGCGCGTGAACGCGACGTGGCTCGTTCTCGGGGGGGCGGGGGTCGGCCTCTTGCACGTGTTCGCTTGAGGGCAGGCATGCGAGCAGCCCGACAACTACTCGCCCTGTTTCGTCAGGGGGTCTGTACCGATTCGAGAAGGTCTCGATCGTGCGAGTAGCTGAGCAGAGCGAAGGCATCGGCAAGCGTCGGCCAGCGGAGCTCGTCCACTTCTGCCGTGGGCTCAAAGGCACCGTCGACGGGTTGCATCAGCCAGTAGGAGACGACCTTCAGCCGACCGCGGCGGTCGGCGTACTCGACCTGGCCGACGAACCTGCCGAGGTGGCAGACGAAGCCCGTCTCCTCGCGTACTTCGCGAAGCGTGCACTGCGTCGCGCTCTCGTCAACCTCGAGCTTGCCCTTGGGGAGCGACCAGTCGAGGTGCTCGGGGCGGTGAACCACGGCGACTTCCCACCCGCCGGAGTCGCCGGCGCGAAGGACGATCCCCCCCGCGGCGTGTACGACATCGCGGTCGTCGGGCGGAATCAGCGGAGAGGTGCTCATGGCCCGACGGTAACCGATGGCACCGTGAAGGAATCTCGTCTTGTGCGGCTAGCTTGTGTTGCATGTCCGCACCAGGGGAGTCGCGAACGGACATAGAGGTCGAGTGGCAGCTCGACGCACTCGACCTGCGGCCGGTCGAGCGCTGGCTCGCGTTGCGGACAGGTCCCACCGCGCTCGCCGAGCCGGTTCTCGGACTCGGGATCGTCCCGGCCGCGCCGAAGCGGCTCGTCGATGTCTACGTGGACACCGTCGACTGGAGGATGGGTCGGGCCGGTTACGTCCTTCGTGTGCGAAGGCGCGCAGGGCGCCTGGAAACGACGTTGAAGGACCTTTCGACTGCCACGAAAGGGTTGCGCCGCCGCCTCGAGGTGACTCAGCTGCTGCCTGCGTCCGGGCTGTCCGGTCTGGACCGCACGGGTGAGGTCGGGTGGCGGGTGGACGCACTCGCCGGGACACGCGCGCTCAACCAGGTACTCGAGGTGCGGACACGTCGCCGTCCCTTCGACCTCACTGTCCACGGCGAGAAGGTCGGCGAGCTCGCTTTGGACGACACCGTCATAGCGATCGGGCACGAGCGGCGCCGGCTCCGCCTGACCCGTGTCGAGGTCGAAGTGCAGCCTGCTTGGGTGGATGCGATGCAACCCTTCGTGGAGAGGTTGCGACGCGAGTGTGGCCTGCAGCCGGCAACTCTGTCCAAGTTCGAGGCCGGCCTCATGGCGGCCGGGATCAGCATCCCGGGCTCCCCCGACCTCGGACCGATCGCCGTGTCTCCGGACTCGACACTCGGCGAGCTCGCCTACCGGGTGCTGCGCAGAGAGGCATCGGTGATGCTCGCGCACGTGCCCGGTACGCGCCTTGGAGAGGACATCGAGTCGCTCCACCAGATGCGGGTGGCGACGAGGCGGATGCGTGCCGGCATGGAGATGTTCGCCACCGCTCTTCCCGTGAGGGCGGCACGCCTACGCGCCGAGCTCGGCTGGCTGGCCGCGCTCCTTGGCGAGGTTCGGGATCTTGACATCCAGCTCGGCCGTTTCGACGACTGGACCGAGGAGATGCCGGGTGATCATCGTGAGGCCCTGGACGAATTGGCCGATCTCCTCGCCGGCCACCGCGTGCATGCGCGGCGGGCCCTGCTCGAGGCCTTGGACTCGCGCCGCTACGAGCGGCTGGCGGCAGGCCTGGTGGCGATGCTCGCGCAGGGTCCCTCCCTCCGTTCCACCGCATGTCGCGAGCCGGCGGTGATGACGATGCCGACTCTGATAGACGAGCGGCACCGCACCGCCAGGAAAGCTGCCGGCCGGGCCAAGCGCACGGGTGCGGCAACGGACTACCACCGCCTGCGGATCCGCTGCAAGAGGCTCCGCTATTCGCTCGAATTCGCCTCGGGCCTTTACGACGGTGAGTTGAAGGGCTTCGTCCGCCAGATGACGCGTCTCCAGGACGCCCTCGGCTCCATGCAGGATGCCGAGGTTGCCTCCGGGCGTCTCCAAGTGATCGCCCTCACGGAGGAGGGCGCCTCGCTCTCGCGCGCCGCCGTCTTCGCCATGGGTGGTGTCGCCAGGCAGTACGGCATCGAAGCCGAGCATCTCCTGGCCGGCATGCCGGAGCTTGTGAAGCTGCTGGAGGGCAAGGAATGGAAACGCGCCAAGTCCTTGATGGAACTGCGCCAGAAGGCCGCAACGCCGCTGGCTCGCCCGCTTGGGGCCGGGAGCGCCGCCCGGGGGATCGGGGTCGCAGGCCGCGCCCGCCCGACGCTTGTGGTGCCACCCCTGGGCTCTGTCGCCACGCCACGGCCGGGTCTTGCTCCTGAGCCGTCGCCTGAGGTCGAGACGATCTCCGCGCCCGTGGTCGGTGGCGACGGCGAGTCCGTGCCGACAACTCCGGCCGACCCGTTGCAGGCGAGGGACGAGGCAGCAACGCCCGCCGTGTTGCCCGTGGAGAACGGCTCGACGATCACGCCGATCCGCCGTCAGATTGCGCCCGGCTGACGTCATCGGGATCCACGCGCCCGGCTACCCGGCCAGGCTGGCTTCGATTCCCTGTCCGCCCAAGACCCTGTGGGTGCGCGGCGTGCTGCCACCGGTTGCCGCCGTGGCGATCGTAGGCACGCGTCACCCGACGCGCTTTGGACGCGGCGTCGCTGAGGCCGCCGCCACAAGCGCAGTCGCGGCGGGCCTGGGGGTCGTCTCGGGCCTTGCCGCAGGCGTCGACACGGTCGCTCACGAGAGCGCGCTGGCAGCCGGTGGCGCCACCTGGGCGGTGCTCGGCTCGGGCGTGGACGTTCCGACGCCGGTGTCCAACTCGGCCCTAGCCGAGGAGATCGTCAGTTGTGGCGGAGGCCTCATATCCGAGGTGCCACCGGGAACACCGGTAAGCCGGAGCCAGCTGGTCGCCCGTGACCGTGTTCAGTCAGGACTCTCGCTTGCTGTCGTGGTCTGCCAGTGCGAGTCGTCCTCGGGCGCCATGCACACCGCCCGTTTCGCCGTGGTGCAGGGGCGGCTCCTTGTGGTCGTGCGCCCGAAAGGCCGCGACACAGCGGTCATGGCCTCCAGCGGCAACCTCGCTCTCGCAGATCCGGGCGGCTGTGACCCGGCGCTCTTTTCGGCCACCGGCGAGGTGGCGGAGCTGATAGGTGCGCGCCACCCGGTGGCGGACGTGGTCATCGACGACCCGGAGGAGCTGGCGGAGCTGTTCGCCAAGCTCCAGCCTGCCTAGTACCCTCTCGCGTGAACAAGGTCACGCGAGTCCTCGTCACTGGGTGACGAGCGACTCCACTCCAGCCGAAGCGACAGTGGTGGCCCGGGTACGGGCAGGGACCTTTGGCGTCGTCCTCGAATAGAGCTCGTAGGAGACACGCCTCTGGTCACGCCGGGCAGGGGTGCCGCCCGACGGTGCTCGATGTGAGCTATCACACTCGGTGCACGGCCCAGTTTCCGGACCATGTTTGCGCTCCCGCGACGTCGCGGTGATGCACGGTCAAACAAGCGGGGTCGGTGCAGACGAGGACCCGGCCACGCTTCCGGGCCACCGCCCCGCAGTCGGGGCAGTGCGAGGAGGTACCGCGCTCGTCGGTGAGCTCGGCGTCGATCCCGACCTCCTCGAGCCGATAGCGCAGGGCTTTTGTGGTGTGGACCACAAGCCAGCGATGCGTCCGCCGGTTCGCCACCGCGCCAGCATCTTTTCCTCGCACCCCGGTCGGATCACCGATGACCACGCGCGATGCCTTGGCCTGTTCTATGAAGCCCGCCGCAAGCCGGGCCGCCCGGTTGGCCGCCAGGGCGACAACCCTCCTCGACCTGGACTCGGCCACCTGCTGGCGCCACGCACGTGAGCCTGCTCGTCGTGGGGACCCGGGCTTTGCCCGCACCGGGGCGCGTTTCGTCGAGCTCTTCTTGGCGCGGGCTTTTGAGTCCTCGAGGTGCAAGAACTCCTCGGCCCGAGATGCCCGGCCCGAGACGAGGAGGGCTTTGCTCGCAGCGGCCACAGCGAGCGGGTGGATGATGCCGGGGTCCACGCCGGCCATGAGGCCGGAGGTGACCTCCAGCGGGGTCACCGCCACCCAGGCGGTGACATCCAAGAAGAGCTCGCCGGCTTGGCTGACAAGTTGCACGCAGCGCACGAGATCGGGGTCGTAGGGGTGGTCGTGGGAGAGCGCCAAGACGAGGTTCTCTGTTCGCCGGCGGGTGGCGAGCTCGACCCTGGCGCGGGTGCGGGCGCTACTTGGAACCAAGCTGAACTCCCCCCTGCGCCAGGTGACCGGGACGAGGTAGCGCTTCTTGAGCGGTAGGGCAGCCTTTTGGCCGAGCTTTCTCCGCCTGATCGCCTCGAAGTAGGCGGATGACCATGCCTTAGTGACGTCCTGGGCGCAATGAGCGCTCAGGTCCCCGAAGGGCCCGTGCGCCTTCTGGTCGGGCCAGAGCTGGATGAGGGAGTTGGCGTTGGGGAGCTCGGCCCGGATGCGTTCATGGAAACGGTCGATGCAAAACGACCAGGCGTCGCCGGCGGCCACAAGCATTCCCGTGGCCCGGCGGTGCTTGGCGCGAGTTGACATCACTTTCACCCGGTAGCTGCGGATCACGTGGCCCTCGGGGACCTCTGCACCGCGAAACGCCATGGCGGAAAGGCTAGGAGGGGGGTGTTTCACTCACCTCGGGGACCTTGAATACGTGCCGGTACTCATGATCTGTAGTACTAAGCGCTGCTCGCCGTGAGCTATCCGGCGGTGGTCGCGCTCAGCGGCGGCGTTCGAGGATGCCGCGTACGAACGCCGCCTGCCCGGCGTGTTGCAGGTCGTCGGCTATCACACTTATGAGCCTCACGCCGAGGGTAACGGGCGGGTCCCATCGCTCGTCCACGACACGGTCCAGGTCGGCGTCGGACACCTGTCGGACGAACCGGAGCGTGTTGGCGTGGACGGCGCCGTAGTAGCCGCCGAGCAGGTCCGCGTCGGCGGTGACGAGGGCGACCTGGTCGGGTCGATGGCCGTAGCCGATATCTAAGACGTCGAGCGGCAAGGCGAAGCGTTCCGCCCAGCCCGAGGCGGTCCAGGCCTGTTCGGTTCCGGCCACGTGAGCGACGTGGTCGTCTTGAACCCGGGTGAGGTGCCACACGAGCCAGGCGATCGAGTTCGCCTCACTGTCGAGCCGGGAGTTCAACTCGGCTGTAGAAAGGCCGTCCAGCACTTCGTCGACGATCTCGCGGATACGCCCGAAACCGTCGCTCAAGAGCTCGGCGCTTGTCATCTCGGTCCCTCCCCACTCCTTGCGGCCACGACCCGCGAGGGTAACGGCGGGCGGGTTTTCACGCTCGCGGCACGCCCATACGCCCCCGCGACCGTTTGAGGTCGGCGAGCGCGGCACGCGCCGCGCCGACACCACACATACCGTGCACGCCGCCACCAGGAGGTGTGGAAGCAGAGCAGAGGTAGATCCCGGGCGCGCCTGTCCTGTAGGGGTTCCAGCGCATCGTCGGCCGGAAGATCGTCTGGCGGAGCGTGCCTGCGCCGCCGCTTATGTCACCGCCGACACAGTTGGGGTTGTGAACCTCGCCGTCCATGGCGGTCATCGTCGAACGCGCCAGCACGAGGTCCCTGAAGCCGGGTGCGAAACGCTCCACCTGGGCCTCGATGCGCTCTGTCATGTCGACGGTGGAGCCCTTGGGAACGTGGCAGTAGGCCCACAAGGTTTCTTGGCCGGCCGGTGCCCGGGTCGGGTCCGCGACGCCGGGCTGCACGACGAGGCAGTACGGGCGCACGGCGTGGCGGCCGGCGGCGACGTCACCCTCGCTTTGCGCCACCTCCTCGAAGCTGCCCCCGAGGTGCAAGGTCCCTGCGCGCCGGCACACGGCTGCAGTCCAGGGGACCGGGCCGGAAAGCGCCCAGTCGACCTTGCAGACGCCCGGACCGTGACGAAAGCGCGCCGCGGCGCTGCGGTAGCGGGCGGGGAGCTCTCGGCCTGCAACGGCGAGAAGCGTCTCGAGGGAGGTGTCGAAAAGTATCGCCCTGGCAGCGGGGAGCTCGGCGAGGTCTTTCACGAAACGCCCGGTCTGCACGGTTCCTCCCATGCTAGTGAGCTCGCTCAAGAGAACGTCGACGAGGCGCGCGCTCCCTCCTTTCACGAGCGGCCATCCGCCGGCATGAGCGGTGATCGTGAGGAAGATGGCGAACGCCGCGGTGAGGGGGGCGTCGAGAGGCAGCATGGCGTGCCCCGCGACCCCGGCCAGGAGCCCTTTCGTCTCGTCGGTCTCGAACCGCCGGACAAGGTGGGCGACCGACGGCACCCCGGCCAGCCCGAAGCGGGCCATGGCGACCGGGTCACGCGGGGGGGAGCGAAGCGGTGCGAGCACTGTGGGCACGATCGTCGCGGCCGCCTCGACGAGCGGGCCGAACAGGCGCGTGTACCGGGCGCCGTCTGGGCCGAGGGCGTCGGCGGTGTCGCTGAGGCTGGCGAAGACCGCCCCGGCGCGGTCGTTGCCGAGCGGGTGGGCGAACGCCACCTCGGGCCGCAACAGCTCCACGCCGAGCCGCTCGAGGTCGAGATCGAGGAAGAACGGCGACAGGGGCGCCATGGACTGGACTGTCGAGCAGACGTCGTGGTGGAACCCCGGCAAGGTGAGCTCCGCGGTTCGGCAACCTCCGCCGGCGACGGCGGCCCCCTCGAACACCTCCACGCCCAAGCCGGCGCGTGCCAGCACGAGCGCGGCCGCCAAGCCATTGGGGCCGGATCCGACCACGACGGCGTCAGGGGTGCCCAGCGCGGCTCAACCTCATAACTCGAGCACCAGGGACTCCGCCGCGACGATGACCTGCGGCTCGGCGCCGAAGCGCTTGGGCAGCTCGTCGAGGGCGTTGTCGGTGCGGTCGGGCTGGTGGTGGAACAAGATGACGCGCCGTGCGCCGGCGCGGTGTCCGAGCTCGACGGCGTAATCGGCGGCGGCGTGGCCCAGGAAGGCAGCGCTCGCCAGCTCGTCTACCATCAGCTGGGCATCGTGGACGAGGGCGTCCGCTCCCTGGGCGAGCTCGAGCGCGTCAGCGTGGTACTCGCCCCAACCATCGGGCCCGGGCCCGAGGACGGTGGGGCAGTGGTCGGGCATGTAGGTGAGCACCGACTTCCCGTCGCTGACCCGGTAGCCGTATGTGCGGCCTCCTTTGTGGGGGATCTCCAGTGCCTGGATGCTGAAGCCCTCTGCTCGCATCACCCCGGGCGCCAGGTTCTGGAAGCTCCAGTTGCCGCGCAGTCCGTCGGGGCCGATCGGGAAGTGCGGCGGCGACATGCCCCGGGACAGCACATCGGCCGCAGGGGCGCGGTCGGGCTGCTCGGGCAGGTACAAGGTGACACACGCGTCCTCCCGGTCGCCCGCCGTGAAGAAAGGCAGGCCGTGGACATGGTCCCAGTGCAGATGCGTGAGCACGACAGTGCCCGCGAATGCCGTTCCGCCCGACAGCGCGCTGACGCGTCTGATACCCGTGCCGGCGTCGAGGAGGAGACTCGGTGCCGCTGCGCCGTCGTGGGCAAGGGCAACGCACGATGTGTACCCGCCGTAGCGGACGAAGTCCTCACCGGGGGCGGGAGTCGAGCCTCGGACACCCAAGAAATGGGCTCGCACCCGGTCAGCCCGCTCCCATGTGTTCGCGGCGGTGCCCGGTGGACAGCTCCTTGAGTGCCGAGCGGTCCAGGGCCTCTGCCGGGACCGAGGCCACCCTGCAGGCGGTCACCGCGACGAGCGAGGAAGTCCGTGCCCCGCCCTCCAAGTGGGCACGCTCGCCCAACAGCGCGCCCGGTCCGTACTCGGCCAGGCGTTTGCCGTCCACCTCGACACGCAGCACGCCGTCGAGGACCAGGTACACCTCGGAGCCTTTGTCGCCCTGGCGTACAAGGTTCGTGCCCGCCTTCACCTTCTTGATCTTAGGTTTGGCCGCCCCGTGCATCAGCTGCGCGGACAGCGACCGCTCCAGGGCGGACTCGACGACGGTGACGAGAGCCTCGGAATCCTGGTCGCCCCACGGGGTGTGGGTGCCGAAGGACTTGCGGTACCAGTCCTTGAAGTCGATGAGACCCGACTTGGCCTCGAGGCGGCCGTCGTGGTCGTAGACCCAGTGGCGCGGGAACCTGCTGGCACCGACGAGCGAGCCCTCGGCCCGGCCGTCGGCGTACAACGTGAGCGAGAGTGTCGTCCAGGCCAGCGGAGCCTGCCACTGGACGAAGGGCGCTCGCCGCACGCGCCGCGGTGCGGGCATCCCGGTGCGGCCCCCGGCGGTCTGAGTGAATCGTCTCCAGCCATCGCCGTGCTCTGGCTTGCGCCGGATGTCGGGGAGCGCGACCGCCTGGAAGACGTGGCTCAGGCCGCCGATGCGCACGGTGGTGCTACCGATCTGACCACCCCCGGAGTAACCGGCGTTGGTGATCCTGCCCGCCCGGTCCACTTCCACCCAGGCGGCCAGGCGGTTGGCGAAACGGAAGCGGTCGGCTCGCCTCAGTTCGTCGAGATCGCCGAGGACTTCAGGAGGCGGCTGGTCGTAATGGGCGACCGCGGCGTCGAAGGGCAGGCGGGTGCCGCCGACGACGGCTTCAGAGGGGATCCAGGACAGCGAGGTGATGGAGCTCTCGTATCGCATGGGGCAATGATCTGCCGGTCGCCGACAGAGCGGAAGGGTGTTGCCCAGGCGCGGGGGGTGGTCCTAACACCCCCTCCGGTCCGGTGGTCTCCCCCCTGGTGACCGGGGTCGCCGTGTGCGACAACTTGGAGTGACATGAGCGGGACCGGCGATACCCCGACGAGGACGATCAAGGTGTTCCTGGCCGACGACAACCTCATCGTGCGCGAGGGAGTGCGTGCCCTGATCGAGCGGCACGCGGACCTGTCGGTAGTCGGTGTCGCCGCTGACTTCGAGGGAACTGTCACCGGCGCGACCGCCGCCGAACCCCACGTGCTGGTGACCGACATCCGAATGCCGCCCTCGTTCCACCGCGAAGGCATCGACGCCGCCAAGGAGGTGCGCAAGCGGCACCCGGGCACGGGGGTCGTGATCTTGTCGCAGTACGACGATCCTGAGTACGCCGTGTCCCTGCTCGCCGAAGGCTCGGCCGGTTACGGATACCTCTTGAAGGACCACATCGCGGAAGGCAATCAGCTTGTCGATGCCATCCGGGCGGTGGCGACGGGTGGCACTGCGCTCGACCCGGCCATCGTCGAAGCCCTCGTGCGTCCCGTCACCTCGAGCGGCGAGCTCGACGAGTCCGAGGAGTCACTGCTCGCCCTCGTGGCCGAGGGAAAGCCCATTAAGGCAATCGCCGCCGCACGCGGGCTCCCGCCCCAGGCGGTGGACACCGCGGTTGAAGCTGTCTTCTTGAAACTGGCCCAGGGGGTGAGCGCCGGCAATCAGGGTGCGCTGCAGCGCCTGCGCCTCCTGCACCAGGCCATCGTCGACCGTGAGGAACAGGGCGAGACGCTCTCGCGCCTGTTGCCGGGAGGCTTGGCGGAGAAGCTCCGCTCTGAGGGCCGGCGCATTGGCGAGACGGAGCGAGTGGAGGTGACAGTCGTCATGAGCGACATTCGCTCCTACTCGACCATCGCCGAGCACGCCGACCCGAGCCAGCTGGCAGGCCAGCTCAACACCCACCGGGCCGCGATGAACAAGGCCATCCTCGGTGAAGGCGGGACCGTCATGCAGTTCGTCGGCGACGCGGTGATGGCCGTTTTCGGCGCACCGGTGTCCCAGAGCGACCATGCGGACCGCGCGGTCGCAGCGGCCGTGGCCATGCATGCCGGCCAGGCCGAGATCAACGAGCGCTGGAGCAAACAGGGCCTGCCGCCTTTCGGCCTCGGCCTCGGGCTGTCGACCGGAGAGGCTGCCGCCGCCCTGCTCGGGTCGGAGGAGCGCCTCGAGTACACGCTCGTGGGCGACACCGTTAACCTCTCCCAGCGCCTGCAGCAGCTGGCCGCGGCCGGCGAGACAGTGCTTTCGGAAGCGACGGTCAGAGCCCTCACCTGCGAGGTGTCCACCGTCGCTCTCGGAGAGCAGCTGGTCAAGGGACGCGACACGCCAGTTGTCGCCTACAAGGTCCTGTCAACGGGCCAGTCGTCACCCGGCGGCGTCGTGGCAACAGCCATCGCCCAACCGCCGGCTCGGATGAACATGCAAGGGGGAGCAGAATGACCGACACGGCAACGCTCGGTGGTACGGGGCAAACAGGCACGGGCACGCCCGCCCTCGAGGTGCACGGCGTGCGCAAGACATTCGAGGCCGAGAACGCTCCCGTACGGGCGCTCAGGGGGGTGGACCTCACCGTCGAGCACGGCAGGTTCGTTGCGCTGATGGGGCCCTCGGGTTGTGGCAAGTCGACGCTCTTGAACCTGGTGGCGGGCCTCGACGTGCCCGACGAGGGGACCATCAGGGTCGCCGGCGAGGAGGTGACGGGCAGCACCGAGGACGAGCTCGCCCGGATGCGGCGGCGCCACATCGGCATCGTCTTCCAGTTCTTCAACCTACTCGAGGGGATGACCGTTCTGGAGAACGTCGCCCTGCCGGCGATCATCGCAGGCCGCAAGCGCAAAGCGGCCGAGACCCGGGCCCGCGACCTGCTCGACCTGCTCGGAATCGGCGACAAGGTCTCGGCAATGCCTGGGGTGCTCTCGGGTGGGCAGCGTCAACGTCTGGCCATCGCGAGAGCTCTCGCCAACGAGCCGACGCTGTTGCTGGCCGACGAGCCGACTGGCGCTCTCGACTCTGCCGGGGGTCAGGAAGTGATCGAGCTTCTGAGCCGCCTGCATTCCGGGGGACAGACCATCATCCTGGTCACCCACGACCCGGACGTGGCCGCGGCGGCCGACACGGTGCTGCGGATGCGTGATGGGCGGATCCTCAGCACAGATGGCGACGCGGGCAAGACCATGGCCGAGACCGTGACAGCGATCGGGACGCTCTGAGAATGCGGGGACCCAGGTGATGGTGGAGTCGGTCGCCGGCGCTGCCGACGCCGGCGCTGGCGCGGGTGCGCCTGCGGCCGAGCGCACCCAGGCCCGCGTCCTGCTCCCAGGAGTGGTCGTGTTCGCCGCCACTGTCGCCCTTGTTGTCGTCTCGCTCGTGGCGGCGCCGCTCGCGGGCCATCGGACCCTCGGAGTGGTCATCGGGGTCGCCATCGTTTGCACGGCTGCAGCAGGTCTCACGACTCTCGCCCGCGTGCCCAGGCTCGGCTGGCTCGTGACCCTCGGGGCACTTGTCACCGCGGTCTCGGCGGCTGGTTCGCGGCTCGCCCTCACCCACGCCGACAGCGTGCACAGCGCGCCTCATGTGGTCGCCACGTTCGCGGCGCTCGCCGCCATGGCGATCTCGGTCCACGGCTTGTTGTCCTTGCCTGACGGTGTGCTCGGGCGCAGGTCGCGCCAGGTCGGCGCCGGGCTTTGGTACGCAGCGGCCCTTCTGGTGGCTGTCGCGCTGACGACCACTGCCCACGTGCTCGCCCCGTGGCCCGCGGCACTCGGATGGCTGGTGGCCATCTGTTCCACGCTCCCGGCAGTGCACGCCCGTTACCTGGACGCGCCCGCGGCGGGGCGCCAACGGATGCAGTGGATAGCCGTGGGCGCGGTGCTGGGCAGCGAGGTCATCTTGATAGCGGTGACGCTCAACCTGCTTGTGGCCTGGCCCGCCCAGATCGCGGTGCCCGCCGCCGCCGCCACCGTGCTCGCCGCACTGGGCCTGCTTTGCACGGCCAGCGCGCGCCTGGCCCCGCACGCCGACCGGCTGCTCGTCAATCTGCTGTCGATTCTCGGCTTCACCGTCGTGGTGGCGGCCATCTACCTGATAGTCGTGCGCGGACTGGGCAAGACCCCGACGGGGACGACCGACCGCGAGGTGCTCGGCTTGTCGATCGTGGCGGCTGCCATCGCAGCTGTCGGCTACATCCCTGCCCGGGAGCGGTTCGCGCGCATGGCGAACGGCTTCGTCTACGGGGCACGCGAAGCCCCCGACGAGGTGGTGCGCACCTTCGGGAGCCGCCTGACTCGGGCCATACCGATGGACGAGCTGCTCCTGCAGCTGGCCGAGTCGCTTCGCAAGACGCTCTCTTTGCGGTCGGCGGAGATCTACACCGGCACCGGCGAAGTCCTCGAGCTCGCCGTGTCGGTGCCCGACATCGGTGAGCGTTCGATCGTCGTCTCCGCGCGCGAACGGCCGGTGATCACTCACGCCGGAGTGTCGGGCAATGCCTGGGCGTCGGTCTGGATGCCGGCACTGCTGAACGGCCGGCCCGGTGGTCCGATCCGGGTAGCTCCGATCTGCCACGCCGGTGAGCTGCTCGGGACGATCGTGGTCGCGCGCTCCGAGGGCGCGGTCGGCTTCTCTGAGGAGGATGACCGCGTCCTGACCGAGCTTGCTCGCCAGGTCGGACTGGCTTTTCACAACGCCCAGCTGGACACTGCCCTCCAGACTTCGCTCGACGAGCTCCGCCGCCAGGCCGACGAGCTGCGTGCCTCGAGGGCTCGGATCGTGGCCAGCGGCGACGCAGAGCGCCGCCGTGTGGAGCGGAACCTGCACGATGGCGCCCAGCAGCACTTGGTTGCCTTGGCGGTGAACCTGCGCCTGGCCAAGGACGTCGTCATGGAAGACCCGGAGGCTGCGGTCGAGATGCTCGACGAGCTGGGGTCGGCCGTGCAGGACACCATCCAGGAGCTACGCGAGCTGGCCCATGGGATCTACCCGCCGCTGCTTGTCGACAGCGGCCTCGCCGGGGCGCTGCGGCCGGTGGCCAACAGGAGTCCCCTCGACATCGAGCTGTTGACCGAGGGGATCGGCCGCTACGCCGGCGACGTCGAGGCGGCCGTGTACTTCTGCTGTCTCGAAGCGCTGCAGAACGCGGGCAAGCACGCGCCGGAGGCGCACGTCACGGTGCGGATCTGGGAGGAGTCCGGCGGACTGCTGTTCTCGGTCACCGACGACGGCCCGGGCTTCGACGTGCGCTCGGCCCAGCACGGGCACGGATTCACGAACATGACGGACCGCCTGGGTGCCATCGGCGGTTCGGTCCGCTGGGAGTCAGCGCCCGGCCACGGCACGGCGATCCGGGGTTCGGTGCCCCTCGGCTGAGAGCGGATTCAGCTGGCGAAGCTGTCGGAGTCGCGTTCTTCCCAGAGCCGGCGAAGTGTCTTCGGGCTGAACTGCTCTTTGTGCATGTAGGCCCTGGCACCGCTCGTCCTGGCGTCTTCCGGCAGGTCGTTCACGTCGTAGGTGGAGCACAGGAACACGATCGTGCCGGGGTGCCCGGCCACTATCCGCCGGGTCGCCTCCAAGCCGCCCATCTCGGGCATGTTTATGTCCATCAACACGAGGTCGGGGTGAAGCGAGTCGGCGAGCGATATCGCCTCGATCCCATTGGCGGCCTCCCCGACCAGTTCGAATCCTTCGGTGCGGCGCAGCACGGCGCGCGCGGCGAGTCGGAAGGGGGCCTGATCGTCGACGACGATGACGGAAAGGGGGGCATCCATCAATTGCCTATTCTCCCATGGGCGGTCCGGGAAGACCCGGGAGGTGCCACCCGAATCTTCGGTGTAGCTAGCCTCCCGACTGCGCGCTCAGGTAGACGAGCACCGCCTTCACGCGACGGTTGAGGTCACGTTCCTCGGAGAGTCCCAGCTTGGAGAAGATCGCGTTCGAATGCTTCTCGACCGCCCGCTCCGACACGCCCAGGGACTCAGCAATCGCCCCGTTCGACTTGCCCTGCGCCATCTCAGCGAGGATCTCGGACTCCCTCGGGGTGAGCCACTCGAGATCCGACTTGCGCCGGCTCGCCCTCGCCTTTACCAATTCGTCCACGACCAGTGGATCGATGACAGATCCACCGCCTGCCACCACCCTGATGGCTTGGGCCAGCTCGTTCGCTCCTGCGACCCGTTCCTTCAAGAGGTATCCGCGCCCGGCCGAGCCCTCTTGCAAGAGGGCCAGTGCGTAGGCCGGAGCGGTGTACTGACTGAGGACGACAACGCCCACCGTCGGCTGGTGCTCACGCAGCCAAGCGGCGGCCTGGATGCCTTCGTCAGTGCCGGTCGGCGGCATCCGGATGTCTGTGACGACGACGTCGGGGTTGTGCTCTGCGACGAGCTTAAGCAACTGCGGGAGGTCGCCGGCCCCGCCGACGAGTTCGAGGTCGTCCTGAGCCTCGATCAGTCGCGAGACTCCCTCGCGCAACAAGGCATTGTCCTCCGCGAGGACGACCCGGATCACCGCCACCGAAGCGGGAGCCTAACGCCTTGCCATCGCCGGTAGGAGGGATCGTCCCAAGGCTCCCCGGGCGATCCCCCGATCGGTCCATGGTGCGCCAAGTGGTGCTAGCGCGATGTCGCTTTGGCCTGGTGCCCACCTTGGTGCG
This sequence comes from uncultured Acidimicrobiaceae bacterium, assembly GCA_963719125.1. GTDB lineage: Bacteria > Actinomycetota > Acidimicrobiia > Acidimicrobiales > Bog-793 > Fen-455. The sequence continues at coordinate 33,446 of CAVRAT010000009.1, read as the reverse complement.
CGCCCCGGACGGGAACACACTTCGAAGGACGGAGGGCGGGCGCCTTCACCGGAGGTCGATCAGGCGATGACGCAGCAGTTGCCGGCCGGGGAATGACGATGGGCGGGCAGGTTCTCCGGGTCGGCTGGTACCGGTTCCGGGCCACCTGGCACAACCGGTGGGGTGGATACCTCACGTTGGTCGTCCTTGTCGCGCTCATGGGAGGTCTCTCCATGGCCGCTCTGGCCGGTGCACGGCGCACCCAGTCCTCTTTCACGACCTTCCTCGCCAGCACGAATCCTTCCGATATCACCGTTCCCAGCGGCTTCGACGACCCAGCCTTGGGCCTCCAGTCCGGTTACAACCCTGAGTTCCTAGCCAGGATCGGCCATCTCCCCGACGTCGAGCGAGCCGCGACCTACGTCGGCTTCGACGGCAACATCGCCACGATCAGCGGCATCCACCTGCCCCGTGCTGCGGGCGAGTCCCCTCCGGTGATCGAAGGCAGTTTCGACGGTGAGTTCGCCACCCAGGACCGGGTCACCGTCGTCAAAGGCGGCATGTACGACCCGGCGAGCTTGCACGAGGCTTGATGAACGCGGTCGCCGGCGAGGAGGCCGAGGTGCACATCGGCTCGGTCATCCGCTTCGGGCTCTACAGCGATGCAGAGGAGAACGCCGGCTACGCCGGCAAGCCCGACCGCTTTGTCACGATCAAGATCGTGGGCATCGTCGTGTTCAGCGGTGACGTCATTCAGGACGACATCGACGCGCTCTCGTCGGGGCAGGTGCTGCTGACTCCGGCGTTGACACGGGAGCTGGCTCCCTCGTACTCGTACTACTCCTACACGGCGCTTCGTCTCACCGGTGGCGCCGTCGACGCGGCGAAGGTCGAGGCCGAGGTTTCCGGGCTTCTCCCTCACGGGGTGTCGTTCGGGGCCTATCTGACCTCCGCCACCGAAGCCAAAGCTGAACGAGCGGTCAAACCTGAAGCCATCGCCCTGGCGGTGTTCGGCGGGATCGTCGCACTGGCGGCCCTCCTCATCGCCGCGCAGATCGTGGGCCGCCAAGAGCGCCTCGCTGCCGAGGAGCTCGACACCTTGCGTGCCCTCGGTGCCGCCCCGTTTGTGACATCGAGTGACGGGCTCATCGGCATCTTGGGCGCCGTCGTCGTCGGGTCCGGGCTCGCCGTCGTCGTGGCGGCAGGGCTTTCCCCGATTGCGCCGCTCGGAGTGGTGCGCCCGGTTTATCCGACGCCTGGGATCGCCTTTGACTTGACGGTGCTCGGCGCCGGCTTCGCCCTGCTCGTCCTCGTTCTGGGCATGTTCGCGGTGTTGTACGCCCACGAGCAGGCGCCGCACCGGCGGAGCCTGTCCCGCCGGCAACTGAGGCGGCGCCACTCCGCCCTGGTGCAGGCGGTCGCCAGCTCACCGCTGCCGATCCCGGCGGTGACGGGTTTCCGCTTCGCACTCGAGCCCGGTGGCGCCCGTACCGCGGCGCCGGTCCGGTCGGCCATCTTCGGCACCGCGCTCGCCGTGGTCATCTTGACGGCCACGCTCGTGTTCGGCGCCAGCCTCGACAAGCTTGTCTCACACCCGTCGCTCTACGGATGGAACTGGAACTACGCGATGCTCTCGGGCTTCACCGGCGCCGAGGACCTCCCCGCCGGTCCCATCGCTTCGCTCCTCGACAAGGACCGGTACGTCGAGGCCTGGTCGGGAGTGCATTTCATCCTCGACCAGCTCGACGGCAGGCCGGTGCCGATGATGACCGAGCAGCCTGGCGTGAAGGTCGCACCGCCGCTGCTTTCGGGCCATGGCCTCGACGCGTCGGATCAGGTGGTTCTCGGAGCTGTGACCCTGGCCGAGCTCCACGAGCGGATCGGCGACAGCGTGACGCTGGACACCGGGTACCGAAAAGAACGTCTCGTGATCGTCGGCACGGCGACTATGCCCTCGATGGGGGGCGGAGGGCCCGGAAACCTCGAGATGGGAAGCGGCGCCCTCTTGGCGACGAGCGACTTCGCGGCTGCGACGCTCGACCCGCAACGCGGGCCGATCCCAGGGCCGAACGCCGTGCTCATCCGCACAAGACCCGGATCCAACCCATTGGCGGCCTACCGCTCATTGGTGCAGGTCAACACCGCAGTCAATGCACTGCCCAACGACGACCAACCAGCAGGCGGCGTCATCTCGCTGCTGCGGCCGGCCGAGATCGTCAACTACCGCTCCATGGGGTCCATCCCGGCCTACCTCGGCTTCGGCCTGGCCCTCGGGCCGGAGTTTGGCGCGACTTTCGCGTCATCCCAGGTAGATGGCATCGCGCGGGAAAAGTGTTTCCACTACGCGTGAGATAAAGGCCCTGCTCAGGCGATTGTGGCCTTGTCCCAGGTCGAGGTGTCGACTTTGAGGGCCTTAAGCACCTTGGCCTGGAGAGCGCTTCGCCGGCTGACGAGCTCGATGTTGTGATCGCCGGCCGAGACGAGCTCGAGGCGGATCTCTTTCAACAAGGACAAGGCCCGACGCGGCGTCATGGACTGGAATGGGAGATCGGGGTCCATCACCTTGGCGTTCACGAGGTCCTTGGCCATGACTGCCTCGATGGTGGCCGCCATCACGCACAACGCCACGTGGCCCCGCACCCGACCCTCGGTCCAGTGGAAGATGGGTCTTAGGTTCAAGAAGTCCTTCAACACCCGGAAGCGGTGTTCGACGTTCTGCAGGCTGCGGTAGTAGCGCACCACCTGGGCGGCCGGCACCTCGTCTTTGTCGAGTGAGGTCGTGATCACATAGCGCCCGCAGAGGAGCTCCTCGTCATACTGCGCGCCTTCTCGTCGAAGTCCCAGGAGAACAAGCCCTTCCGCACCGTGATCTTGAAACAACGACCCACTCCCGAGTCACGAAGAATGCGGTCCGCGGCGGCTCCGATCTTGGCTGGGTCCGATAGGCGGCCGGCACGCACGCGGGCCTCGAGGGCGATGAGGCCGTCCTCCACCTTGGCGCACAGCGTCCGGTGCCTTGCACGATCCCGGAAGTAGCGCACCGGCGAGAAGACGACGACAAAGCGGCGGTTGTGATGGGTGATCTCGGCACAGAAGCACCGTGCTTCTGGCACCGCCGTCCAGCTCGTGTCTTTGGAGGTTGTCATCTCGAGCACGGATGCGACCTCGTCGTCGTGATGAAGGCGCGTGGCCAGCACGTGCTCGAAGCCTCTGGCGGCCACCTCGTCCAGGTTGTCCTCTGAGATGAGGCCCCGGTCGGCCACAAGGGCGATGAGACCGACGCCAAAGCGCGCCTGCAGGTCCTCCATCACGCCGGGCAGTGTCGAGACGTCAGAGGTGTTGCCGGAAAAGACGTGATGGGCAATGGGGATGCCGTCTCCGGTGACCAACAATCCGATCACGATCTGGGGCCGGTCTGATCGGTGGTCCCTGCTGTAGCCGAAGGCAAGCGATGAAAAGCGCGTCTGACCGACGGCCACGGTCTCGAAGTAGCTCGAGGTGATGTCGTAGCAGACAAGGCGGAGATCGAGGTTCGTGAGGTTGCACAGCTGGCTGTAAAGGTGCACCTCGGTGGCATCTTTTGCCTCCGAGACGGTGTCGATCGCCCGGTAACACTGGTCGAGGCCCGGTGGGTTCACGCCGGGGGGAAGGGCGACCGAAGAGAGCCACTCGGTGATCGTGCGCCGCTTGGAAGCCGGATCTGTGAGGCGGTTGGCCACCATCGAGAACACCGTGTCGGAGGCCACCCGCGATCTCCGGCCGTCGCCGAGGGAAGAGAAATGCTCGTCGAGACCGAGGCGACAGAAGTAGGACCAGACAGCCGCTGTGGCACCGAAGCTCGGCGCGCCCTCGCCGGACAGCTCTCCAGCCTCGAACCAGTTCCCCTCCGCGTAGGCACGAAGTGCCCTGATGATCCGGTCTATCTGCCCGCTCGAGCGCAGCTCGGAGACCTCGCCGAGGCGCAAGAGCGTGCGGTGGGTATTGCGGCCATCCTCCCGGACGGCCTCGACGAGAGAAAGGTACTCGTAGGACTTGTCGCCACGGCGCCGCACCGTCCGTTTCACGAACACAACCACATCTTACAGCACTGTAAGTCAGCTGTGGTGGATGTGTCGCCCCTACATTCTAGGTCGAAAGTCCGGACTTATCCACAGCTTGCCCAGGTCAGGGGCTTGCAGAGGGTCCCCCGGACGAAAGTCGCGCCAAACTCCGGTCGGGGCTGTCGCCGCTCTCGGCCTGACGCTGACGGCCTCGGTGCGCAGGCGGCGTCGCGACCTTGCCGTGCTGAAAGTGCTCGGGTTCACCCGCCGGCAGCTCGCGGCCGCGATCGCCTGGCAGTCGAGCACCGCAGTGGTCATAGGGACGATCGTCGGCATCCCAGTCGGCATCGCGCTCGGGCGTTTCCTGTGGGATGGCTTCGTGCGCGAGATAGACGTGATACCCGCACCGAGCGTTCCCGCGCTGTGGGTCGCGCTCGTCGCCGTCGGGGGGCTTGTTCTGGCCAATGTCGTCGCAGCCGTTCCGGCAAGGATCGCGGCCGGCGCGCCCGCCGCCGCGCTTATGCGCGCGGAGTAGGCAGATGCGGGGGCGACCCGGCACTCGGGCCCGTCGTCCAGAAGGAAAAGGCGCTACGACACATCGAGCGGGAGGTGCAGCGCCAATTAGTGTGAGGACGTGGCTGGTCTTCTCGAGCTCGACAAACTGAGCCGTCGCTACGGGACGATCACAGCCCTGGACAGTCTGTCCTTCTCGGTTCCAGCTGGGCAGGTCGTGGGTTTCCTGGGCCCCAATGGGGCAGGCAAGACGACCACGATGAGGGCCGTCTTCGGCCTCACCGATCTGGATGCCGGGATGGTCCGCTGGAATGGCGTCCCGGTCGGCCAGAGAGAACGGCGCCGTTTCGGGTACATGCCCGAGGAGCGGGGGTTGTACCCGGCCATGCTCGTGGGCGAGCAGCTCGAGTACCTCGGAAGATTGCACGGCATGAGCGCGATCGACGCCCGGTCCGCCACGACCAATTGGCTGGGCCGGCTCGGGATCGAGGACCGTGTCCGCAGCAAGGTGGATGCTCTCTCCCACGGGAACCAGCAGCGGGTTCAGCTTGCTGCTGCCTTGTTGCACGGCCCGGAGGTGCTGATCCTGGACGAGCCGTTGGCGGGACTGGACCCAAGCGGAATCGACGCCATCGGCGCTGTGCTCGTAGAACAGGCGCGCTCGGGTTGCTGTGTGCTCTTTTCCAGTCACCAGCTCGATCAGGTCGAGGACCTCTGCGAGTCGGTAACGATCATCGACCACGGTCGCCTGGTTGTGACAGGCACAGTGGACGATCTGGCTCGTAGCGGCCCACGTCGCTTGGTGGTGCGCGTGGAAGGGGACCGGGACGCCCTTTGGGCAGGAGGCCTCACGGGCGTGAGCATCTCGGAGGTCGACGCAGGTGCCGCGCGACTCGTGCTCGACGACTCTGTCGACAGCCAGTCGGTGCTCCGAGCCGCCATGGCTGCGGGCCGCGTCACCGAGTTCGTCTTCCGCCGCCGCCGACTGTCAGAAGTGTTCCGGGAGGCGTTGGCGTGAAGCAGGCCGTTATTGGCGTCGTCGTGGTTGCCGTCCTCGTGCTCAGACTTCGCAGCCGCGCCAAGCGCCGAACAGCCGGCCCGACACGGAATTGGTCCGGGCTGGGGCCTGTCAAGAGTGACGTGGGCCTGGTGGCGGCCCGCGAGATGCGGGAGCGGTTCCGCGGCAGGATCTTCCGTGTCGGTACCCTGCTCGTCCTGGCGGGGGTCGCGGCCGCCATCGTCATCCCCACGCTCGACAAGGGGACATCTCAGCCGCAAACAGTCGGCCTGGTCGGGTCCCTCCCGGCTCCGTTGCGGGCGATCGTCGTGTCTGCGGCCGATAGTGCCGGCACGACGGTTCACTTCGTGTCAGTGAACGAGGAGACGGCCTACTCCGATCTGCGCTCCGGGCAGCTCGATCTGGTCATCGTCGCGGGTCGAGAAGTCGTCGTGAACAAGCCGATCGCAGCAACAGACACCTCGACGACGGCTGAGCTGGTACAGGCGGTCGCCAAGCAACTCGGTATTGCCGAAGCAGTCGCGGTGGCCCATCTCACTCCGGCGCAGTCCTCGGCGCTGGCCAGCGCCGGTTCGCTCCCGGTTCGCAGCCTCCAACCCGGGAGAGCAAAGGGAGCCACGCACACGACGTCGTTGATCGGGCTCATCCTCATCTTCGTGATGCTCTCGCAGTACAACACCTGGACGCTGATCGGGGTCCTGGAGGAGAAGTCGAGCCGCGTGATCGAAGTGCTCCTGGCAACGGTTCGCCCGATTCAACTGCTCACGGGAAAGGTGCTCGGGATAGGCCTCGTCGCGTTTGCCCAGGCCTCACTCATCGTCGTGTTCGCCTTGGCGCTCGCGAAGAGCGTCGGCTCGGACCTCCTGCACGGAACGGCGCCCGTTGAGATCGGGAGCACCCTCGCCTGGCTGCTGCTGGGCTATGGCTTTTACTGCTGGGTCTATGCCGCCGCAGGTTCTCTAGCCCAGCGCCAGGACCAGGTACAGAGCCTCGCGTTCCCTTTGAGCCTCCCGATCATCTTCGGCTACATCATGGCCCTCACCGCGGTCGGCTCGGGGAGCCCGTCCACTCTCTTCAAGGTGCTCGCCTATCTGCCACCGACGGCCCCTTTTGCGATGCCTGTCCTCGTCGGCCTCGACGCGGTGACCTGGTGGGAGTTTCTTGCGTCGGTGTTGATCAGCCTCGTGTGCACTGTCGGCGTGGCGAGGCTGGCCACCAGCATTTACAGGAGGGCCATTCTCCGCACAGGTACGCGGGTGAAACTCCGCGAGGTGGTCACTTCTGGGGCACGCTAGCGAGGCGGTCCGGAGTCGACGAAGCGATGTCCGCCGAGACGGATTCCGTCCGACTCTTACAGCGCGTCGGCTTCCAAGAGCTCCTTCAAGTTCTCCGTTGCCGTCTCGAACTGCCTCTTGGCCATCCGCACCACGACGGGCTCGGCGAGCTTGAAAAAACCCCGGCTCTCGCCCTTGTAGACCGACGTGAGCCGCGTGCCACCGTCGACCGGTTCGAAGGCGTTGTCGATCTCGAGATGGAAGGGTCCGGACGTGGTTTCGGTGGCGAACCTCTCGTTCGGCACATATGCGATGTACTTGGAGGACGACTCGAAGCTGCGTCCGAGGAACCTGCCGACGTAGACCACGGTGCTGCCGACTCCGAGCGGGCCTTCTTCTTTTCGTCGCACCTCCACCACGGCCGGATTCCAGTCCGGAGCTCTGTTGAAATCCTCCATCGCGGCAAAGACCTTTGCTACGGGACGGTTGATGACCGTCACAATCTCGAATTCGTTCATTGAGGCTCACCTCGGGCTCGTGGTGGGTGTACCAGTCGAGCAAAAGTGTCGTCGCCTCGGAGAGACGCGATCGAGGTGGTTAGCCCCACGCACTTGGCTGGTGCCAGCACGACATGCGATCGAGGCATCGGTTGCGCGGACCTGTGCCCGGGCCACGTTCCCTCGCCCCCCGGCCCGGGCACCGGTCGGTATCGACTCTATTGGCAACTCGGCCGAGGTGTACCGAGGGAGGGTGAATATTGCACTAATCCGGAGTGAACATTTGCCCTGAGCGCCCGCGGCGATAACCCGAACAGGTTAGGTGGGCTCACGACCTCACTTGTGTCCGAGGTGAGCAGTCTCTGCTGTGTACTCCCGCCCTCGCGACAGGTTCAGGCAGGTCGGGAAGGGCTTGCTCGGGGATTCTCGTCTCGTCTGGGCCGATCGATCTGGGCTCAGACGAAACGGTGGCGAGCGGGCGCCTAGGGGGGCGGTTAGCTGGACGGCTCTGAATAGTCTCTAGTCGGCGTACATGTGTTCTATACTGAAACCGTAGCGTTGAAGACGGCACCCGCTCGCCGGAGAGGACCGTTACCGCCTCGTCGCAAGGTGAGGCTGCTTAGTGAACCGCGTAACTACTGCACACTCATTTCGCAACGGAAACGGCGTAGTGCTTCCCGCACGGACAGAGCTTGTAGCTCGCACCGTGGCCGTGGATCTCGCACCAGCCCAGCCTGAAGTTCCCGCTGTGGGCTTGAACTAGCCCCCAGTGTTCGGGACAGAGGTTCACGGGTGCGATACCACGATCACCCGCGGCGGCTGCCCACGGGTAGCTCTTGACCCCCTCCTCGGTTTCGCAGAATACGCACGGGCCTGTCGCTTCTTCGGGCATGACCGTACCTTTCTCGCGTCTCAGGTTCGTGTCGCGTTCCGGGCCGGCCCGGGCATCTGCCCGGGGCCACGGCCTCAGAATCGCGGTGGAGGTGGCGGGAGTCGAACCCGCGTCCCCCGGTATCTCGATGGGACTTCTCCGAGCGCATCCGGCGGTGGTGTCTCGGGTCCCGCCACGCCACCGGCGCCGGTGCGGGACCCCAGCCGACTGAGATGTCCCTGACTGCTCGCCGGCGGCGCCGTTCAGGTAAGTCCTGCTAGATGACGCCTGGGACCGGTCCGCAGGACTAGGACCGGGCAGACGTTGCTGCTATTTAGGCAGCAAGCGCGAGCTGAGGCTCGGCGTTTGTGTTGTTTTCCGGCTCTTTAACGTGGTTCCGGAGACCACGGCTCGCTTCTCCCATCTCGACCACCGAAGTCGAAGCCTTGTCACCCCCTTGGTGATGTCGTGTTCCTGACACGAGGATACAGCCTGCGAAGTGGCTCAGCGCCTGCGCTCGTGCTCGCGGATCACGCGTTCCGCCTCCCGGTTGGCGTCGCGCTCGGCGATGGCGTGTCGCTTGTCGTACAGGCGCCGTCCCCGCGCGAGCGCGAGCTCGACCTTGGCGAGGCCGTCCTTGAAGTAGATGCTGAGCGGCACCAGCGTGAGTGCCTTTTGTGCGACGCGCCCGGAGATCTCGTCGATCTGTTCGCGGTGAAGCAGCAGCTTGCCGCGCTCTCACAGGTTCGAAGCGGCCGTACCCGGAGGCGTACTCGTAAGGGGCTAGGTGAGCCCCCAAGAGCCACAGCTCACCGTCTTCGATCCTGGCGTAGGCGTCCTGGAGCGACACCTGTCCGAGTCGAAGCGTCTTTACCTCCGCCCCCTTGAGCGCGATGCCGCACTCGAAGACCTCGAGGATGTCGTAGTCGTGCCGGGCGCGCCGGTTGCGCGCCACGCTGCGGATCACCGGCTCGTGAGGGTCGCTCAAGGCCCTCGGCTTGCCGGGGCTGCGCTGAGCCCCGGAAGGCTTCCTCATGGCCATCGCGCCAAACGCTACCGTGCGGCTCTGATGAGTGATTCCGAGCCGGCCCCGCCGCCGCTAGCCCGTCCCACGCGAGAGCCCTCGGCGCCGGGCACGGCGAGCCTGCACATGGCTCGCTCTCACCTGGACCGGATCGTCGCGCACTGCTTGGCGGCACAGCCGGCAGAGGGTTGTGGGCTCCTCACCGGGGACCCGGACGCAAGCACCGTCGTCGCCGTGCATCCCACGACGAACCTGGCCGAGTCGGCGCGTCTGTACACCGTCGATCCGCGTGAGCATCTCCTCATCGACCGGACCGCGGAGGCCAACGGGTGGGCCGTCATCGGCGTGTTCCACTCCCACACCCATACCGACGCCTACCCGTCGGCGACCGACATCGCCCAGGCGCCTGATCCTTCCTGGCACTACGTGGTCGTCTCACTGCGCAACGAAGAGGCCTCGGTCCGCTCGTTCCGGATCGTCGAAGGCCTGGTGACCGAGGAGGAGATCGAGGCAGCTGGCAATTGATGCAAAGGTGCGAGTGCCATGTCTCGCTCACGGGCGCCAACGCTGAAGCCGCGCCGCGGCGTTGTGCTATCGCGGTGTTCCTGGCCGCGCCGGCCCTGGCCGGGTACCCTGCCGGGATGACCGACCCGCAACCTGGTCCCATTGAGGCCCTGCGTCACGACGGCCGGGCTCGCGACGAGCTCCGTCCGGGCTTTTTCGTGCGGGACTTCACCGAGTTCGCCGCCGGCTCCGTGCTGGCGGTCTCGGGGCGCACGAAGGTCCTCTGCACGGCTTCGGTCGACGAGGACGTCCCGAGATGGATGCGCGGGACGCGCCGCGGCTGGGTGACGGCGGAGTACTCCCTGCTTCCCGGGTCATCGCCAGAGCGTGTGAGCAGGGAGGCGACGAAAGGGCGCCAATCCGGGCGGACCCAGGAGATACAGCGGCTGATCGGCCGGGCGTTGCGCTCCATCATCGACCTCGAGGCGCTCGGCGAGCGCCAGATACTCATCGACTGCGACGTGCTGCAGGCAGACGGGGGCACGCGGACGGCCGCGATATCGGGCGCCTACGTTGCGTTGCACGACGCCTGCTCAAGACTCTGCTTCTTAGGCGCGATCGCGGGCAATCCGGTGCGTGAGGCGTGCGGTGCTGTCTCGGTCGGCATCGTCGAGGGCATATGCATGCTCGACCTCGATTACGCCGAAGACTCCGCTGCCGAGGTCGACATGAACGTCGTGATGACCTCCACGGGACGCTTCGTGGAGGTGCAGGGAACCGCGGAGGGCCTGCCGTTCGCCCGCGCGGAGCTTGACGAGATGCTCGCCCTGGCCGAGCTCGGCATCAACCAGATCCTCGAGATTCAGGCAGAAGTGCTGGCGACGCCCCCGACGGACCGCACCCAGACCGTCACAGGCTGACGGCTCGGGAAAACGACGCGCACGAGGTAGGAAGTCGACATGCGGTTGGTGCTCGCAACAGCGAATCCCGACAAGGCCGCGGAGTTGCAGGCCATTCTCAAAGAAGAGCTTGCTGATCTGGTCGAGCTCGTCGGTCGTCCCCGCGGCGTCGGTGAGGTCGAGGAGACAGGCGAGAGCCTCGAGGACAATGCTCGCCTCAAAGCTGTGGCGATCGTCGCAGCCACCGGTGAAGCCGCCGTCGCCGACGACACAGGTCTCGAGGTGGCAGCGCTCGGAGGGGCGCCGGGCATCTGGTCGGCGCGGTTTGCTGGTGAGGCGGCCACTTACGCCGACAACGTCGCCAAGCTGCTCGCCGTACTCGAGGGCGAGGTCGACCGGCGGGCGCGCTTTCGCACCGTGGTCGTGTGTCGCTTTCCGGAGGGCAAAGAGATCACCGGTGAAGGTGTCGTCGAGGGCGAGATCGTCACAGCCCCCCGCGGTCTGGGGGGCTTCGGCTACGACCCGGTGTTTGCGCCGGAAGGCGGGGGCGGTCGCACGTTCGCAGAGATGAACCCGGCGGAGAAACACGGGCTGTCACACCGCGGGCGCGCCCTTCGCTCGTTCGCCGAGCGCCTCAAGACGAGCGCGGAGATGGCCCCGCACGCCTCCCCCGGGTCACAGGCCTTGTGAGTGGCTGCACTGCCGGTGCCGATACCCGGGCGCGCCCGGCGTCGATAGCGAGACCGCCATTCGCGAGCGCGCCAGATCTTCGTTTCCGTGGCTGAGCGGAAGGAGAGATACGCTTTGCCAATGGCCGCGCTCGCGGGTAAAGGCGACAACGTCGACGACGTCGTCGACCACGTGCTCAGCACACGTGAGCGGATGTTTGTCGAGCGGGACGGCGCTCCGGCCGCAGTCATCCTGTCGGCCCGTGAGCTGGAAGGGCTCGAGTACACGGTCGATCTCCTGTCCGAGCCGAAGACGGTGCGCCGCATCCTCGAGGCCGAGGCTGCGCTTCAAAGCGGCAACCTTTACATGGGCGAGGAGTTGGCGGCGCTCGATCCCGATGCGCGCTTTGTCGTGCGCGCCGTGACCGGTGGGGTGGCGCTCGCGGCGGCGGTGCGGACGACTGCGGACAACCGCTGGGGACTTGTCGCGAGCGAGCCGGCGCGAAAGGCCCTCGACGAGCTCCAGTTCCACGTCGCGGATGAGGCCAGACGTTTCATCTTCGGCCAGTTGCTCGTCGACCCCATCGGGTCGGGCGTGGAGCTTCACGGCTTTCTGGCTCGGCGGCTCGCCGCGCGGGTCGAGACCGCGCTCGTCATCTATCGCCTGGACAGTGTCAAACGCGTCGTTCGCCTGGTGGAGGTTCTGAACATTGGGGGGCTGGTAGGCCGCCACGACAGCCGCCGCTGGTGATCGGCGTTCTGCCGCGACGCATCAGGACCCGTGGCTTGGAAGCAGCTTGATTTAGAGTTAGACGGGTTCGAACGCGTCGCCGAGTGTCCCGAGGGGTGGTGCGCCGAGCGAGAGAAGCGCCTCGTGGAACCGTCGCAGGCTGAAACGCGGACCCCACCGGGCGATGGCTTCGTCGCGAAGCGCCTGGATCTCGAGCTTGCCCCAGGTATAGCGGCCATAGGTGGGATCGAACGTGGCTCGGTTCGCCTCTGACTGGGCTGCGGGTGCTTCCAGAAAGGCATCTTCGCGGAACCGTGCTGCCGCGTCCTGCACCGTCATGGTCCCGCGGTGGATCCCGAGTGAGGCAGCCAGACGAGTCACCCGGACGAGAGCCTCGATCCAGACCCCGATGGCGAAACGGGGGTCGTGTTCACGGAAGCCCTCCTCCACGAGAAGTTCCTCCGCATAGTGAGCCCAGCCCTCGACGAACCCGAGCGAGGTGAGTGACCGGCGGACGTCCCCACGGGCGGTGAGCCTGATCATCCGTCCGTGGGCAAAATGTCCCGGGGTCACTTCGTGGGCCGTGAGCGCTGGCAGAGTCGTGGCGCTGAAGAGCGAACGCCACCTTTGCTTGGTCTCGTCATCCCACGAGGCATCCGGTGGGTTCACGTGGAAGCACGCAGGCGCTTCGGCCTCATAGGCGCCCGTCCAGGACATCATCGCCACCGCATACCGCCTCGACGGCGGGGCAGGGCCGACACGGCAGCTGCCCCCGAGCTCAGGCAGAAGACCGCGTTCGGTCGTGAAGGTGGTCAGCTCATCGACAAGGTCACGCGCAGCGCGGTAAATGCCCTCGTCGTCGGGATGGTCACGGAGAAGTTCCCGGACGATTTCTGCAGGGCGGAGCCCTGATCGCAGCCGATCGCAGTCGTGGACGAGGTGCTCTGTGAGGCGCGCCCTTTCCGCGTCCGCGACCTCTTCGAGCCGGCCGAGGTCCACAGTCATCGCCTCAGGATCGCCGAGCAGCCGGGCGAGCTTGTGAGGCCCGAGGCTCGCGTCGGGCGAGCCGTTCGCCGCCGCGTCCTCGAGATGGGCGATCAGCCTGTCGAGACCGCGCCTGGCGCGCTCGAGATCCGCCGGATCGGCGGCCGCAGCGCCGAGGCTCTCGCCCAGGCCGCGAACCGCCGGCAGAAGAGCAGTCGCCACGGGCGCGGGCACCAAGTCGAGCGACTCGATGGCACCGTCGATGGCGTCCGGCCACTTGCTCAGGTGAGCCGCCTTGGCCGCCGACCGGTCTTGCGCGGGCGCGTACTCGCGGTCGTAGCAAGCCAGGTCGAGATTCGCCAGGTGCACGAACGGGTTCCACCTGTGGATCTCGGCCAGCGAGAACGAGGCAAGCGCTCCGGCCTCGGCAGCGGACAGGTGTGCTTCGTCATGCGCGTTCGGCTCAGGCGCGCCGCGTCCGAGCGATGCGAGAAGAGCCTCCACCCCGGTCGGTGAGAGGTCCTGGACCTGGCCATCAAACTCGTGCAAGCCCGCGAGCTCGCGGGTCTCGGGCATGTGCAGCTTCCAGATCGCACGAAGCCGGTCGGAGACCACGCAGGTGAACGTAGCCGGAATCCGCCGGCGATCACCGGTAGCCTGACGAGCCTGATACATCCTTCCGGCATCATCTCTCCTGTGGTCCTCGGCCAGCCGCCTGCCTCAAGGCTGGACGGCAGGCCGGCGTCGCGAGTGAACAGGATCCAAAGGAGGAGCAGTGCCGACCGAGAGCGTGTCCATAAGCTGCGATGACTGTGTGCTGCATGGGACCTCTGCGTGCGAGGACTGCATCGTCACCTTCGTGCTCGGTCCGCCGGCTGCCGGTGGGATCGTCGTCGATGTCGCCGAAGCTCGTGCCGTCCGCATGCTCCAGCGGGCTGGCCTGGTGCCCGAGCTCCGTTTTCGTCGCCGCGTCGGGTGACCTGAGCGGTCACCGGTCGGCGGCGCCGGAGGTGTCGAGCTGATGGGCTACATGCTCGTCACCAACGATTTCCCTCCCAAGCTCGGCGGGATCCAGTCGTACCTCTACGAGCTGTTCCGCCGGTTGCCCCCAGAAGAGCTCACGGTCCTCACGACCGCGTACCGCGGCGCCTCCGCGTTCGACCGGCGCCAGCAATTCCGCATCGAGAGATCGCGGTTGTCGGTGCTGATACCAACACCCGGGCTGGTGCGCAACGTGCGGCAGCTGGTGCAGGCCACGGGCGGCGGTCTCGTGCTGTTCGATCCGGCGCTCCCGCTCGGTCTCCTCGGCGGCCGGCTCCAGGTCCCCTTTGGAGTGGTTCTCCACGGCGCGGAAGTGACGGTTCCCGCCCGGCTGCCGGTCTCGCGCCAGCTCCTTCGGTCGGTGCTGTCCGGGGCGTCGCTCGCGATCGCGGCGGGCAGTTATCCCGCCGCGGAGGCGGCGCGCGTTGCAGGGTCACGCAAGCCCCGTTTTGTCGTCGTACCTCCCGGGGTCGACCACGAGCGCTTCCAGCCGCTCGGTGCCGAGGAGCGCGCGGCGGAGCGGCGGCGGCTAGGCCTGCCCGCCGAAGGCAGGCTCGTGGTGAGCGTGAGCCGACTTGTTCCTCGCAAAGGCATGGATGTGCTGATCGAGGCGGTCGGTCGGCTCAGCCGCGGGCGACCCGACCTGACGCTCGCGATCGGCGGATCGGGCCGGGACCGCAGACGTCTGGAGCTCCTCGCGAGGCGTTGCGGCGCGCCGGTACGTTTCCTCGGTCGGGTCACCGACGACGACCTGCCGAGGCTCGACGCCGCAGCCGACGTCTGGGCGATGTGCTGTCGCGACCGCTGGTTCGGTCTCGAGCAGGAGGGATTCGGGATCGTCTTTCTGGAAGCTGCCGCCGCCGGCGTGGCCCAGCTCGCCGGGCGGAGCGGCGGCTCGTACGAAGCCGTCGTCGACGGCCAGACCGGGCTTGTGGTCGACCGCCCGGGCGACGCGACCGCGGTCGCGGCCGCGTTGGCGAGCCTGCTGGACGATCCGGAGCTTCGCGAGCGCCTGGGCGCCGAGGCGCGCCGCAGGGCTGTCACCGAGTTCGACTACGACAAGCTCGCCCGGATGTTGCACTCGAACCTGGTAGAGATGGGTGGCTGACCGCGCCCGTTGGTGTTCTGATGGGGGTTGAGGGCTGGATCGCCACGAAGAGTTAGCCAATGCTGGCCGAGAGCCCGAGGAGATGCGAGGCTGGAGACCACTAGGGGAGAAAGGAGGACGTGTGGCCGATCAGACCATTGAGCGGATGGTCGTCGACGGCTCCCCGACGCGGTGCTTCGAGGTCGTAGCCGACATCGAACGGTATCCGGAATGGGTCGCCGATCTGAAGGAGGTTCACGTCCACGAGCGGGATCACGAGGGGCGGCCTTCCCTTGTATCGTTCCGCGCCGCTGCCTTTGGGCGCAGCACCAGTTACACCCTCGCCTACGACTACTCGCAGGCACCGACGGAGCTTCGCTGGGTCCAGCGGGAGGGTGATCTCACGAGCCGGCTCGACGGCATCTACCGCTTCAAGCCCGCGCCGGAAGGCGGGACGGAAGTCACCTACCAGCTGGCCGTCGAGCTGCGCGTGCCACTGCCCGGCTTCATCAAGCGACGGGCCGAGGGCAACATAATCCACGCTGCGATCCGGGACCTGAAGGCGCGGGTCGAATCGACTCCGTGAACCGGGAGCGCCTGCGGCTCGGCGAGGCCTGATGACGTGAAGGTCGGTATCACTCTCCCGACGTTCGAGCCGACCGCTTCGCCGGCGCTTGCCGCCGCACGCACAGCCGAGGAGGCCGGGATCGACGGCGTGTTCGTCTTCGACCACCTCTGGCCGGGCGCGTCGAAGTCGCGGCCCGCTCTGTCGATGTACCCCGTGCTGGCTGCCGTCGCGTCAACAACGCACCACATCAGGATCGGATCGCTCGTTGCGCGCGTGGGACTGCTGACGGACCGGCTCATCTCCGAGTCGTTCGCCTCGCTCGACGAGCTGAGCGGACACCGGATCGTGGCGGCGCTCGGAATCGGGGATGCTAAGAGCGCCTCGGAGAACCGTGCCTACGGGATCGCGTGGCCAGCGCCTCGAGACCGGCGCGCATCGCTGGCTGCCATCCTCGCCGACCTCACCGGTCGCGGCATCGAATGCTGGGTCGGGGCGAGCGCTCCCGCGACGCTCGCGGTCGCACGTGCCGCTGGCGCGGCGGTCAACCTGTGGGACGTCGGTCTGGAACGGCTCGAGACCGAGTCGGCTCTGGGGCCGGCGACCTGGGCGGGCCCGTTCCCGGCCGAGGCGGGCGCTGCGGCTCAGCATCTCTTGGGCCTGCGTGCCGCCGGAGCCGCGTGGGCGATCTGGGGCTGGCCACGTTCGATCGATCTGGTCACCGAAGCCCTGTGGTTGGCGGGCTTGCAAGACCGCGGAGAGCAGGGGCTAACGTCGAACGATGGAGCTTCGCAGGATTCAAGGACTTCCTCCGTACGTTTTCGCGCAGATTGACCAACTGAAGCTGCAGGGGCGCCGCGCAGGCGACGATGTCATCGACCTGGGCTTTGGGAACCCCGACATTCCCTCGCCGGACGTCGCAGTGGAGAAGCTGGCCGAGGCCGTTCACAACCCCCGCAACCACCGCTACTCGGCGAGCCGCGGGATCCCCAAGCTCCGCCAGGCCATCTCGGACCTCTACCTGCGACGCTTCGGGGTGCGACTGGACCCCGACCGCGAAGTTGTCACCACCATCGGGGCCAAGGAGGGCCTCTCGCACCTCATGTGGGTCGTCGTGGGCCCGGGAGACACGGCGCTGGTTCCGTCGCCCTCGTACCCGATCCACCTGTACGCGCCGCTTTTTGCCGGCGCCGATGTCCGGATGGTGAGGCTGGAGGGTCTGGGCAACGACGAGGTGGACGCCGGCGAGACGTTCTTCACCAACCTCGTCGAGGCTTGGGAGTCGGCCTGGCCCAAGCCGCGGGTTGCGATCCTCTCTTTCCCACACAACCCGACCACGGCGTGCATCGACCTAGCCACCATGACCAGGCTCGTCGAGTTCGCCCGCGAGCGAGGCGTGCTCCTGGTGCACGACTTCGCTTACTCGGACACGGCCTTCGACGGCTACCGGCCACCTTCGATCCTCGAGGTCGAAGGCGCCTCCGAGGTGGCAGTGGAGCTCTACACCTTGACGAAGTCGTTCTCCATGGCGGGATGGCGAGTGGCATTCCTCGTCGGCAATGCCGAGATCGTGCAAGGCCTTACCAAGCTCAAGAGCTACCTCGACTACGGCACCTTCCAGCCGATCCAGATCGCCGCGATCGTGGCAATGAACGAGGCGCCGGACTACCCCAAGGTGGTGAACGAGATCTACCAGGGTCGCCGCGACGTCCTCTGCGAAGGGCTCGCGCGCCTCGGCTGGGATGTACCCAAGCCGAAGGGCACGATGTTCGTCTGGGCGAAGATTCCAACCGAGCCCTATCGAGAGATGGGTTCACTCGAGTTCTGCAAGTTTCTCGTAACCGAGGCAAAGGTGGCGACATCACCGGGAAACGGCTTCGGGCCTGGGGGAGAGGGCTACATCAGGTTCGCCCTCATCGAGAACGAGCAGCGGACAGCACAGGCGGTTCGCAACCTTCGTGGGGTCTTGAAACTCTGAGCTTCTCCCGGGTATCAGTTCGCAACCCCAACATGCACCGTTCCAGCCTGCGCCTGTTTTGCAGGATGAGAGGTCGTCACCGGAGGCATCAGCTGAGGCGTCCTTCGGGGACTGTGACCTGCATTTCGGCCAAGCCGAGCACCCCGGTCGCACGGTCTCATCATGGTCAGCCCGGACATTCCCTGCTCACACCCGTTGTACTCGCTCGTGGGAACGGGAGAGAGAGCAAGATCACGACGATTGGGCGGAAGCAACCTCGGGAGATCGACGGCGAGGGCAGGACCGTGCGAGAACTCCTCGCGGGACGGAAGTATTCGATCGCCTATTAAATTTAGTAGCGGGAGTACAAGTGGCAAACGAAGCAGGTCGCCGAACTGATCGACGATTCTCTCCGCTCTGCCAAGTTCCTGGAGAGCTACGAACCGTTACACGAACGGGTTGCCGTGGCTGACTACGAGCGCTACTTCCTCGAGCCAATCGTCATAAGCGACAAGGCACCTGGGCTCTCGTCGGACCCGACCTCGTCGTGCTGACATCCGTACTGCTGGTCAGTTCAGTGGCGGCACGCCGACCGTCTGCGCGCCCGAGCGGAGGCTGCATACCCTTCAAGCAACTGATCGGACGCTCATCCAGGATGGCCGGTCTTAACACCCAGGGTTTCCGGAACAATGAAGATCCAGTACGGCTTCGCGCAACATCGCCCGGACGATCTGTGCCTTAAACGCGTTTTTCGGCAAAGGGCAGGCGGTCCGGGCGGCGATTGCGCCGGCTGCCTCCGCGGTCTCGGTATCCGGTTCTCGCCCGACGAGAAAACGCTCTACATCCGCGGCTCGAAGGGGGATGGGAGCCACCGCGCCCAACACAACTGCGGCCTTCCGGATCTTGTCGTCGCGCAGCGACAGGACGCTCGCCACACTGATGATGGCGAAGTCGATCGAACGACGAATCCGGAACTTGCGGTAACGCTGGATGCTCGCTTCTGTTGGAAGCGGAATCTCGAGTTCGGTCACTAAGGGTCCACGCCAGGTTAGTCCGCGCGTAGTATCCTGGCCGTGTGGAGGTCACTGAGGAGGCGCTCGCGCGATTCTTCGAAGTGGTGCTGCCGCACATGAACGAGGTGCAGCGACGCGTCGTGGCCGGTGCGGCATCGGAGATGCTGGGCCGCGGCGGTAAGACCGCGGTGGCGACGGCCTCTGGCATGAGCCGCAACACGGTGATCAAGGCCGAGTCCGAAGTGACGGCGGGTATCGAGCCGGCGGCCCGTCTGCGCGCACCGGGTGGTGGTGACAAACCTTTGATTGAACGTCAGCCTGGCCTCCTCGCCGCGCTCGACGAGCTCGTATATCCCGAGACTAGGGGCAACCCGATGTCGCGGCTGCGCTGGACATCGAAGTCGTCGACGAACCTGGCCGACGAGCTCGTCCTCCAAGGCTTCGAGGTGTCGTCGCGCACGGTGTTGCGGCTGTTGCACCGTCTCGGCTACTCCTTGCAGGCCAATGCCAAAGTGACCGAAGGACGCCAGCATCCCGATCGCGACGCCCAGTTCCATTACCTGAACGACATGGCAGGGGCGTTCATCACAGATGACCAGCCGGTGATCTCGGTCGACACCAAGAAGAAGGAGCTGATCGGCAACTACGCCAATGGCGGTGCCGAATGGTCACCCACGGGCGAGCCCGAGCGCGTGAACGTCCACGACTTCGCCGATCGTGCCCTTGGCGAACGCGCCAAGGCCATCCCCTATGGGATCTACGACGTGGCCAATGACGAGGGCTGGGTCAATGTCGGCGACACCGCCGACACAGCCGAGTTCGCCGTCGAGTCCATCCGGAGATGGTGGAACCAGATGGGACGCGCCCGGTTCCCTGACGCTCAGCGGATCTTGATCACCGCAGATGCCGGTGGCTCCAACGGCTACCGGCTTCGGACATGGAAGGTGCAGCTCGCTCGTCTCGCCGCCGAGACCGGTCTTTCCATCACGGTGTGCCACTACCCCCGGGGACCTCCAAGTGGAACCGGATCGAGCACCGCATGTTCAGCTTCATCACCATTAACTGGCGGGGTCGACCCCTTACCAGCCTGCGCACCATAATCGAGCTCATCTCCGCCACCGCCACCAGCACCGGGCTCACCATCCAAGCCGACTACGACCCCAACTGGTACCCAACCGGCGTCAAGGTCACCAACAAGGAACTGGCTGCGGTTCCGCTCCACCGTCACGACTTTCACGGCGAGTGGAACTACACCGTCAACGCTCAATCAAACTCGGCGTGAGCCCTAACTCATCGGAATCGAGAACGGTCGTGCTAGCCATGCGTACCGCGAAAAACTTCTCTGCGTCGATCACTCGCTTCGTGGTCCGGATCTTCGCGTCAAGAGCAACCAGGGCGGGTGCCAAGTCAGAGACGTTCACGGCAACACAGGCACAGTTGAGGCAACGATTTGCCTCCTCCTCGATATAGGCAAGATCGAGTCCGTCCACGTCTTCCGTTTCGATGTCGCGCGCTGACGGCGAGACGCTGACCATCTGTACTCGCGGAATCGCGGAAAGCGCATCCGCACGAATCTTGATGAGCGATGAAGGCTCTACTTTGTGAGCGTTGCCATCCACGGCTGTAGGCCCGCCAAGGTAGCGGTCGATGGCTGTGGCTGCCCGCCGCCCAGCCGCAATCGCCTCGATCACAGAAGCTGGGCCAGTGACGACGTCTCCGCCAGCGAACACGCCAGGCAAGCTCGTTGCACCTGGCTCCGTCACGACAATGCGCGTGCCATCCGTCTGCAGCAAGCCGTCCGCGAACCGGAGGTCAGGCACTTGCCCAATAGCCAAGAGAACACAATCAGCGTCGATAGTCAGAGTGGTGTCCATGTCAAAGGAAGGATTGAAGCGTCCCTCGACATCGAACACTGACGTGCACCTTACGAGTTCCATGCCGGAAACTTTGCCTCTGCTCGTCAGTACCCGTTGCGGTCCCCATGACGTGAGGAGGCCCACACCCTCCTCCAGCGCTTGGGCGATCTCCTCGGGGGCTGCCGGCATAGTTTCACGAGATTCGAGGCAGGCCATCGTAACCCGCTTAGCGCCAAGACGGTGGGCCGATATCGCAACGTCGATGGCAACGCCGCCCCCACCGATCACGAGTACCTGCTCTCCCGGTGGCTGCCGAGCAGTCTCGAGTCCTATCAAGAACTCGAGTCCCGATTTCAGGTATTCCGAGCCCTCGATGCCAATGGACTTATCTCGCCAAGCTCCCGGGGCGAGCAATGTGCTATCGAAGTCCCTGTTCAGCCCTATGAGAGAGTCCTTCTCAATAGCCGCTCCCAGGACAAACTCGACCCCCATGTGCTGGAGTGCCTCGATTTGCTTTCGTACGACAACTCTGGGCAGCCGATAGGCAGGTATGGAGTGGGTCAACATGCCACCGGCCTCGGCTCATGGCATCGAAGACAGTCACGCCGTGGCCAACTTTGCGCAGGTAGTAGGCAGCAGCGAGGCCGGCGGGGCCGGAGCCCACGACCGCTACGTGCTTGTTCGTCAATACATCCGGCGACTTGAAGAACGTGGCTATGTCTTCCAGAACCTGGTCACCGAGATGGCGCTCGATCGTCCGTGTCGAGACTGCTTGGTCGAGCTCACAACGATTACACTTCATTTCACAAAAATGAGGGCAGACCCGACCGGTGACGGCGGGCATCGGGTTGCGCTCCAGCACGAGTCGAGCCGCCGTTTGCCAGTCTCCCCCGCGAATCAGCTCCAGATAAGTGGGAATGTCAATGTGGGCGGGACAGTTGCCGGTACAGGGAGGCGCAGAAGACCGGCCTCCACCGAAGATCGAGTGAAAGCGATTGTCACCGAGGAGAGCCGCACACTGGATGCCACCCTTCCTGAGACAAGGAAAGGCATTGTCGGGGGCGCGGTAGTACCAGCATCTTGGCTCCTGGCAGATGTTCCCGCCGACGGTCGCCATGTTGCGAAGCTGTGGTGAACCGACCGCACGGGCCGCTTGTGCCAAAAGGGGAATCTTCGCGTTCACAATCTCGTGGTCCGCGACCTCAGAAAGGGTCGTCAAAGCTCCGATTCGAATGCTCGTGTCCTCCAGACTCACGTGACTCCCGCCGGCGCTCCCCTTAATGTCGATCAGGAGCCTCGGATAGTCTGGATGCACGCGGTCCTTGAGGGTGCCGAGCAGATCGGTTCCGCCAGCAATGACACGAGCCTTCTGTTCGCCCAAGAGGCTGGCCGCCTCCTGAAGCGAGTTCACAGCCACGTGATCGAAGAGAGGCAACGTCATCAGATGGTCTTTCCCAAAGCCTTAAGAACCGTCTCTGGCTTCACCGGAATACTGTCGATTCGGACGCCGATTGCGTTATAGATAGCGTTGAGGACGGCGCGGGGTGTGCAGGTGACGGTGCCCTCGCCAATGCCACACGCTCCGTATTCGCCTTCGCCGCGCCACACTTCCAACAAGACTGGATCGATCTCCGGCATGTCGGCCATCGTTGGAATCTGGTAGTCGATCCAATTGAAGTTCAAGGGGAACCCCGTACGCTCATCGTAGATTATCTCCTCAGTGAGCGACTCACCCAACGCAATGCACTGACCGCCGACCTGCTGGGCTTCGGCACCGGACGCGTACATGACAGTCCCGCAGTCGTTAACCACAACCAGCCGCAGAACCAGCACTTGGCCAGTTTCAGTGTCGACCTCCACTTCGGCAAACGTCGCAATAAAAGGGATGCCGGTACGTGTGCCAAGCGGCCGTCGGCTCAAGCTCACCGTAATTGGGTCAAGACTGGCCTGGTAAAGCAGTTCCTTCACACTCCGCCGGCCGCCGGCAGCGTCTTTGCGATAGACAAAGCCCGCATCAATGTCGAGTTCTGGAGGAGTCGCATCAAGGAGTGGGGCGATACGCTCGAGCACTTTGGCCTTGATCTCCTTGCTGGCGGCCGCCATAACTTCCGACTGCAGGAATGAGACGGAGCTATCAGTTTGGACACAATCTTGTGGAGAAACGTCCGTATCCACCGTGGAGATCCAGTGGATGTCACCACTACTGATACCGAGGAAGTTCAAAGCTTCGGCACAACCCAGCACATTACAAGTGTTTGAGCCTGTTCCGGTCTCCACTGTCGGCGCATCCAGGCTGACACTACAGTCCGCGTTGACGGTCATGGTGACATGCACTTCGCCGCGCCGGACCTCCTGCCATTCAGCATGCCAACCCGGATGAAACGAGAACCCGACACCGCGTCTTTTCACCCCGTCGATTAGGGGCCCTTCGCCTGCAGGATGACGCTTGTCGTTCCAGGAAATCCTCGCGGCACCGGTCTTCAGCACTGTGACGAGGCTCTTGTCAGGCAACTCCTCCCACTGATGGCCAAAGTTCTTGCAAGGCTATATCGAGTGGATCGGCGTTCAGCGCCTCCGCGAGCCCGTCGACGAGGCGACCCAGAATCAGGTTCAACTGGCTGTTGCCGACGCCGCGCATCATGCAGGCGGGCATCTTATTCGTGTAAACACCGCGCCCTTCGAAACGCACGTTCGGAATGTGGGCAAAGGCCACCTCAGTAGCCTCGACGGGAGCGAACTTGATCGCAAACATACTGTGGTCCGCGTAGGCGCCGACATTGCCGATGGAGTTGAAAGATAGGGCCGTAATTGTCCCATCCGTCTTTGCACCGATCGTTCCCGTATAGCATACGTGCTGTCGCCCGTCATGGAACGAGTCCCGTCGGGAGTGCCTGAACCATACGGGCCTTCCCGTTCTCTTGGCGAGAAGTGCCGTGAAGAGAAAGAACGGCTGGTCACCAGTGTCACCGCGGCCGAACTGACCGCCTACATAGGGACTTACGACTCGCACACTATTCAATGGCACGTCAAGCATCTCGCTGATATGCATGCGCGTTTGATGCGCCTCGTAAGAGTTCGACCAGACAGTAAAGTGATCCCGGTTCCACTCAATCAGACAGTTCCAATTATCCAAGCTGTTTTGTGTTGCATTGTGGTAGGTAGTGGTCGCGTGCAAGACGACGTCGGCATCGGCGAGGCCCTGAGTGACGTCACCTTTGTCCACAAAGACATCAGCTCCGCCCACGGTGTCTTCGGGCAAAACGTTGGTGTCGGCGAGCTCCGGATGGAGAACAGGGGCGCCCGGCGCCATCGCGTCAACGGGGTCAAGGACGAACGGCAAGAGTTCCCAGTCGACCTTGATCAGCCTCAACGCCTCTTCCGCAATCTCCTCGCTTTCCGCAGCGACGACGGCCCCAACCTCGTCGCCGACCCATCGAGCATGGGACCCCAGTACGCGTCGGTCACGGAAGCGTCGCCACATCATGCGTTCGTAGGAAAGGGTGTCGACACCATCGGTCCAGCCTGCGTTTGTGGACTTCAAGCAGGCGACATCCGGATCCTCGAAGGTGAGGACATCAACGACACCCGGCAGCTGCACGGCTTGACTCACGTCGAGGCTTCGGATCCGCGCGTGGGGAAAGGGACTGCGCAGTACCTTCGCGTACAAGAGTCCGGGTACTCGACACTTCACCATCAGGTCGCCAGCGTATTTGGCTCTTCCACTGGCCTTCTCGATCCCGTCGATTCGAGGGCGGTACTGGCCGACATAGTTGCGCTGCACACGCGGTGTATAGGCTGGCTTCATGAAGGGCTTGCCTTGGCCATGATCTCCGACGCATGCCGAACGGCCTGGGCTATCCCGGCATAGCAGCCGCAACGGCAGATGTTGCCGGAGAGAGCTTCCTTGATCTCCGACAGAGTAGGAGATGGCACACGGTCCAGCAGTGCTCGAGCAGTCATCACAAACCCCGGCGTGCAGAATCCGCACTGGAGAGCGGTGCCATAGCCCGGCTCGCTTTGCTCGGCAAAGGCCTTGACAACGCAGTCGTCACTCGGTAGGCCCTCGATCGTGAGGATCTCATGGCCTTGCGCCTCGACAGCTAGAACCATGCAGGAAAGGACAGCTTTGCCGTCCATGATGACCGTGCAAGCTCCACAAGCGCCTTGGTCACAAGGTATCTTCAGTCCCGTGAGGTCCAAGTGCTCACGGAGAAGCGATGCCAATGTTGTCGTGGAAGGCACGCTGGATCCAATGTCGAGCGGATAGATCTGGCCATTGATGAGGAGTTGGAGCCCCGGCGGCCGCACGACGATCTCCTGTGTCGTGACTGATGATGCCATGCTCGCCAATCCCTTCGCTAGCACAAGGAAATGACCACTTCCTTAAACCTACTACCCGTTGCCGCAATGCGCATAGCTGAGGTAAGGGAAGCCATTGTGTTTCCCGATCGCGTCCACGCTGGTTAAGGCACACCAAGGTGAGCTGCGCTGTCCGGCGTCGCAGTGGGCGATGAGGCCTTCAGGCGACCGCAGGTTTTTGCCACCTCGCCACGTCCAATGCGTCGAAAACGATGTCTGGGCGGATATGGACGTGAGCTGACGCGCTGCGGTGGTCCAGTGGTTGTGCGTGTCCGACGCTCCGAGAGAACAGCCGCTTCAAGAGGTTGCTCAACGAAGTCGAGCTCGACAAGGCGATGTTGAAGGGGCAGGTGGAGGAAACCTCTAATCCCGAACCGTCGCAGGTCTGCAGCCTCCTTGCTGCCGCCGCGGTGCGGGCCTTCGAGCTGAGCCCAGAGCCTGCCGCTGGGTTGGCCAACACCGCTCCACCCAGCGCTCCAGCGAGGAGGAGACAAGTTCTTGCGGGACTTCTCGCTCTAACTACCTCGCTTGGGATGGCGCTGGGCTGCCAAACAGGCCGGAAGAGAGGGCTGGCGGGTGAACGACAAGCGGGTGCAGCGCCTCGGTTGTTCGACAGGTCTACTACGATGCCCTTGCCGACCTTGGGGAACTGAGAAGCCTCATTGCCAGGGAGAAAGGGACCTCGTGCTCTCTCGCTACCCGATCGCGCTCGCCGTGACCGTGCTCGCCCTCGGTATCGCCGGGCACCGGCTTTGGTTCATCGCCCGGTTGGTAGGTTCGGGGACGCCGGTCCCGGCCAGCCGGCGTCATGTCGGACGTCGCGTCGGGGTCGAGGTGAGAGAAGTCATCGGCCAGCAGCGGCTCTTGCGCTGGAAGGTCCCAGGTCTCGCGCACGCCTTCACGTTCTGGGGCTTCCTCGTCCTCGTCTTCACGATCATCGAGACTTACGGCAGTCTTTTCACCCAGCGCTTCGCGATCCCCGGCATCGGTCACGCGGCCGCGCTTGGCTTCCTCGAGGACACCTTCTCTCTCGGGGTGCTGATCGCGATTGCAGTGTTCGCAGTTCTCCGCCTGCGCGAGAGCCCTCGGCATCTCGAACGGCGCTCGCGGTTTTACGGCTCGCACCTTGCGACAGCGTGGCTCGTGCTCGGGATGATCGTCGCAGTGATCCTCACGCTCCTGATATACCGTGCCGCCCAGACGAACACGGGCGACTTTCCCTACGGCTGGTGGGCCTTTGCCTCCCATGGGATCGGGCGGGTGCTCGCACCGCTTGGCACCTCGGGGAACCGGACCATAGCGACGGTGTGCATCGACCTGAACGTCGTCGTCATCGCGGCTTTCCTCGCGCTCGTCGTGTACACCAAGCACCTGCACATCTTCCTTGCGCCTGTGAACGTCGCCCTTTCCCGTCAGCCGAACGCGCTCGGACCACTCGCGACGACACCGAACATGGACCTCGACGAGGTGAGCCCCGACACCGTCTTCGGAGCGGGAGCGATCGAGAACTTCAACTGGAAACAGCTGCTCGACTTCGCGACCTGCACCGAATGCGGACGGTGCCAGAGCCAGTGTCCCGCCTGGGCAACGGACAAGCCGCTGTCGCCGAAGCTCGTCATAATGGCCCTCCGCGACGAGCTCTTCGCACAGGCTCCCCGGCTGCTTGGTGGAAAGGTTGACGTCGCCACGACGGGCTCTGGCCGGTCCCGGCTCGTCCCGAAGGTCATCGACCCAGACGTGTTGTGGTCCTGCACAACCTGCGGAGCCTGCGTGCGGGAATGCCCGGTCGACATCGCCCATGTCGACGCGATCGTCGACATGCGTCGCTATCAGGTTCTCATGGACACCTCGTTCCCACCCGAAGGGGCGACGATGCTCCGCAACATCGAGAGTCGCGGTGACCCCTTCGGTCTCGGCGCGGCGCATCGCCTCGAATGGACCGAGGCTCTCGGCTTCGAAGTGCCTGTCGTCACCGACGTGCTCGGCGACGACATCGAGTACCTCCTCTGGACGGGCTGCGCGGGTGCTTTTGACACACGGGCCCGTCCCAGCACGCAAGCACTCGCCCGTCTGCTGCACGCCGCCGGTGTCTCGTTCGCGGTCCTCGGCCCCCGGGAGAGCTGCACGGGCGACCCCGCACGGCGGCTCGGAGACGAATTCCTCTACCAGGCTCAGGCAGCACGCAACGTCGAAACGCTGCGTTCGGTGAGGGTGAGGAAGATCGTCACTTCCTGTCCGCACTGCCTCAACTCGATTGCCCGCGAGTACCGAGACCTCGGCGGGGAGTTCGAGGTCGTGCACCATTCCCAGCTCCTCGCCGAGCTCCTGGCCTCGGGACGGCTCGCTCCCGGCCGTCTCGAAACCACCGTGACCCTGCACGATTCGTGCTATCTCGGGCGCCACAACGGGATTCTCGAGGAGCCGAGAGCTGTACTCGGCGCGATCGAGGGCATCGCTCTCGTGGAGATGGCGCGCAGCCGAGAGCGCGGGTTCTGTTGTGGAGCGGGCGGGGCCAGGATGTGGCTCGAGGAGTCCATCGGCACGCAGATGAACGTTGAACGAGCGCGCGAGGCGATCGGGACCGGCGCAGGGGTCGTCTCGACTGCTTGTCCGTACTGCACGGTCATGCTCGACGACGGCGTGAAGGAGGTAACCGGCGGCGACGCTGTCGAGGTCGTCGAGCTTGCCGTGCTGCTCGACCGTTCGATGCGCAACGGATCCGCACGACAAACGCAGTAGTCGTTTGCCCCGCTCCCGAAGAGGATCGAGGTGAGACCGCGCCCAACGACCCTTGTGCGAGCGCGATTCGGCGTGGCCCGTTCGGAGGCCCTTAAGAGGATCCCCGCTCTCGGATCGCCTTGACCAGAGCAGGGATGATCACGTTCAGGTCGCCGATGACGGCGTGGTCGGCCCGCGAGATGATGGGCGCGTCGGGGTCGGTGTTGATCGCCACGACGTGCTTGGCGCTCTGGCAGCCCGCCAGGTGCTGGCTCGCGCCACTGATGCCGCACGCCATGTAGAGGTCTGGGGAGATGCGCGTTCCCGTCTGACCGACCTGCTGGTCGTGCGAGCGCCAGCCCGCGCTCGTGACAGCTCGCGACACCCCGACGGCCGCGCCGAGCAGGCCGGCAAGTTCGTCGATCGGACCGAAGCCCTCGGCACTTCCGACCCCGCGCCCACCGCCGACGACGACACGGGCTTCGGCGAACGAGATGCCCGTGCTCTGCTGGGTCCAGTCCGAGACCTTGACGCTCAGGTCCTGTTCGCTCAGCGAAGGGCGATATACCTGGACCTCAATGGAAGCCGGCATCCGGGCCGGCTCCGGCGCGACTGCGTCAAAGGCGACGGTAAGCAGAGTGGGCAAAGACTCGACGACCGCGTCCTCGATGAGACTGCCGCCCCAGCGCTGTCGGCTGAGGTGAACGGTCGTCTCGCCAGATCTCGACGCGCTGAGGCAGTTTGCGACCATCGCGAGCCCGGTGAGCGCACCGGCATGAGCCATCACTTCGTTGCCGCGGTCGGTGCCGGCGGCGACCACGGCGGTGGCCGGCAAGCTCGATGCCAGCTCGACGAGCGCTCGCGCCCACCCCAAGGGAGCGTAGGAGTCGAGCCCGTCCGACTCGATGCCGTAAGCCTCGGAGACGCCAAAGGCCGCGAGCGCTTCGAGGGTCGGAGTGGAGATCTTCCCGACGAGCGCCGCCACGAACGCTTCGCCCGACGACTCGCCGAGGGTTCTCGCGAAGCTGAGCGCCCGCAACGAGGCGTCGATCACTTCGCTCGTCTCATGTTCGACGAGACACAGGACCGTCATGAGAGCACTCCCAACTCTTCGAGCAAGCCGAGCAACGCCGGCACCGCCTCGACGCCTTCACCGAGGATCTCGGCACGACGGCGCTCCACGACCGGGTCCCGAAGTGCGTGCTTGCGCACAGGGTCCTCGTGCCACTGCGGCGTCGTCTGTTCGATGACGGCCCTCTTTGCCCGCATGCGTCCCGGCAAGGAGGGATAACGCGGAAGGTTGATCCCTTCCTTGAGCGAGACCACCGACGGCAGCGCAAGCTCGAACAGCTCGTCGCCGCCGCGGAACCCGCGTTTGGCCCGAAGGGTCGTGTCTTTGATCTCGAGGTGCTTGACGCCAGTGACACAGGGCCTGTTGAGGGCGTGGGCGACGCGAACCGCGACCTGGTAATCACCGGTGTCAGCGGCCTCGTTTCCGAACAGGATGAGCTCATAAGGCCCGTTCGCCGATTCCTCACGCCCGACGGCCTCCGCGATCGCGCTGGCCGTGGCGATCGGACCCCACTCACGGCCGTCGGTCTCGAGCAGGACCAGCCTGTCTGCTCCGATCGCGGCCGCGTCACGGAGCTGTTCGGCCGCCTCCGGGGGGCCGAGCGTGAGGACCGACACGGTGCCACCTCGGAGCTCGACGATCCGGACGGCCTCTTCGATCGCGCACTCCTCGTGGGGGCTCACCGTGAACCCGAGCAGGTGGGTGTCGATCTCCTGAGCGTCTGGAGTCACGGTGATCTTGGCGCCCACGTCCGGAACGCGCTTGATGCAGACGAGGACGTTCATGCCGTTCAGCTCTTGACCCTTAGGTTGTCGGGATCGAAAAGAGGGGTACATCCGACGACTTCGACCGTGACCGGGTAGGACTCGCCCAGGTACTCCACCGCGAGGCGGGTTCCTTGTTTCGCATATGTGATCGGCAAGTAGGCAAGTAGGATGTGCTTTCCTAGAGAGGGGCCCGAGCCGGCACTGGTCACATAGGAGGGTCGACCCTTGTCGTCCACGAGCCGCTCCCCGCCGAGGGTGACGATCGGTTCACCGCCGAGCATGTAACGGAGCGTTCCATCTGCTGAGCGGTGGTCGTCCACCGTCAGCGTGCAGAGTTGCGCCACGGGCTCCTGGCTGCGCTGGCTCAAGTAGGGCGCCTTGCCGATGAACTCCTCCTTCTTCACAGAGGGCCGCGCCATGCCGGCCTCTACGATGTTGTAATCGGGCGTCAGCTCAGCACCAAAGGACCGGTACCCCTTCTCGAGACGGCCCGTCGTGGCGTAGACGCCGATCCCGACCGGGACGAGGCCATGTGTCTGGCCCACCTCAAAGAGCGTCTCCCAAGCGCGGGCACCTTCCTCGATGGGCACGTAGATCTCCCAGCCGAGCTCGCCGACGTAGGAGATGCGCGAAGCCAGTGCTCTGATGCCGCCGAGCTCGATGGAGCGACAGGTGGCGAACGGGAAACCGGAGTTGGAGACGTCATCATCGGTGCATGCCTGCATGACATCTCGCGCTTTCGGACCCCAAAGGCCGAAGGTCGTCCAGGCAGAGGTGAGGTCGGCGAGCTGTGCGGAACCGTCCAACGGCAGGTGGTCGAGGAACCACTTTTTGTCGGTCATGCCGGTGCCACCACCGGTCACGACCCGGAAATGTTGCGACCCCAGCCGCATGATCGTGAGGTCGGACTTGAACCCGCCGCGCGCGTCGAGCAAGGAGGTGTAGACGACCCGTCCGACGGGGACATCCATCTGCGCGACGGTGAGCCACTGGAGCGCGGACAAAGCTTCGGGGCCGGTGATGTCGAAGATCGCGAACGCCGACAGGTCGACCAGACCGCACCTGTCCCGCATGGCGAGGTGCTCAGCGTTGATTATCGGCGACCACCAGCGGGACTCCCACTCGGCAGGGCGCGGCATCACGCGCTGCGCGTACTGCTCGAGGAGCGGCTCGTTGCTCTCATACCAGAAGGGCCGTTCCCATCCCACGGTCTCGAAGAAGACGGCGTCGAGCTCCCGCTCTTGCTGGTAGACAGGGCTCAAGCGGGTTGATCGCTGCAACTCCCACTGCTCGGACGGGTGCACGATCCCGTACATCTTGTTGTAGCCCTCACGCGCCCTTGCCGCGACATGGGCTCGGGTTCTCTGGTGATCGTAGAAACGCGCGATGTCGGCCTCGTGGATGTCGATCTCGGGGACATCCCCGTTCATCCACTCGGCCACGGCTCTTCCGATTCCGGGGCCTTCTTTGATCCAGCTAGCTGCCACGGACCACAGCCCTTTCACCTCCGGTGTCTCCCCGAGCACCGGGAGGCCGTCGGGTGTCATCGCGATGAGCCCGTTGATGGCGTAGCGGATGCCGACCTTCTCGTCGCCCAAGATCTCGGGCATGAGCTCGAGGGCGTCTTCGAGCTGTGGATCGAAGTCGTCCTTGGTGAAGGGCATCTCGGTCGGCGAGAGCACTGCCTCCTCGTTGGACGGGATCTCCTCAGGCGGAACGAGGATCGGGCGGTGGGCGTACGACCCGACCTCCATGTCGCCGCCATGCTGGCGCTCGTACATGTTCGGGTCCATGTCGCGCACGACCGGGTACTTGATCTCCCCGACGGTGTCGGCGAACAGCGGGACCGGCCCGACACTGATCATCTGGTGCACGACCGGTGTGAGAGGGATGGAGGCACCCGCCATCTGGGCCACTCGTGCACTCCACACGCCGCCGCAGATAGCGCAGATGTCGGTGTCGATGTCCCCGCCGGTCGTCCTCACCGCGCGGACGCGTCGACCGTCGTCCGACAGCTCGATACCGAGGAGCTCGGTGTTCGCCCGCACTTCCAGTGCGCCCATCTCCTGTGCCCGTTCACGCATGAGCGTTCCCGCCCGCAGCGAGTCGACCACTCCGACAGTCGGCAGGTAGAGGCCCTCCAATATCGCCTCTGAGTTGATGAATGGAACGAGCTTGGCGACACCGGACGGGCTCAATAACTCACAGGGGATACCCCACGCCTTGGCGGCCGAAGCCCGTCGGCGCAGCTCCTGACGTCGTGCCTCCGTTCGCGCGATCTCGAGCCCACCACTTTCGGTGAAGACCTCGAGAGCCTTGAACTGTGCTGAGCTGTCATCGGTCAGTTCCGCCATCATCTTCGAGTAGTCGATCGGGAAAATGAAGTTCGAAGCGTGACCCGTGGAACCACCAGGGTTCGGCATGGGACCCTTGTCGACGAGTACCAGATCACGCCAACCGAGCCGTGCGAGGTGGTAGGCGAGGCTGTTGCCGACGATGCCGGCGCCCACGATGACGGCGCTGGCCCTTCTGGTGGATTCACTCATTCGATCCTTCTCTCTGCCATGACTGCCGATTACAACACTCTGGCCATCAGTAGTTCCTGCTGGCCCCGGCGCTATCGAGGCCGGGGCTCCCGGGCGAATGGCGCGGTGCGGGAAAGCGAATCGTTTTCGGTTCTGTGAACGCTTCGAACAACGAGCGGCCTCCGACGCGGCCTCGCCCGCTGACGCTACCGGAGCGGCCCCCGAAAGGAAGATGGGACTCCCAGACGTTGGTCGAGGCATTGATGTTGACCCAGCCCGCGCGTGCTGCCTCGGCGAAGGCGAGACCTCGCTCTAAGTCCTCGGTGAACACTGCAGCCGTGAGCCCGAAAGGTGAGCTGTTGGTGATCTCGAGCGCCTCAGCGTAAGAGGAGATCTCGATCACCGGCACTACCGGGCCGAACGTCTCGTCGCTTGTGACCAACATGTCGCCGGTCACACCGTCCAGCACCGTCGGTTCGACGAAGAGCTGAGTCGGGTGCCCGGCTGCTCGGTTGCCGCCGCAGCAAACGCATCGCCCCGTGCTCCCGAGCATCCGCCACGTGTGCTTCGAACTTCAAGGCGTTCCATTCATTGTTGAGGGGTCCCATGGTCGTGAGGGGGTGAAGTGGATCGCCGAGGCGAACCTTTTTAGCGGTCGCCGCCAGGACTCGCTCGACGAACTCGGCTCTAACCGAGGAGTGAACGAGGAAACGCTCACCCGCGGTGCAGCTCTGACCCGCGCACAGATACGCGGCCTCGAGGGTCGCGTTGGTCGCGAGCTCAAGGTCGGCGTCCTCCAGAACGACCATCGGACCGTTGCCGCCGAGTTCGAGGATCTGGGTCTTGCCGGTCGCGCTTTCCGCTACCCGTCTGCCTGTGGCAACCGATCCGACGAAACCGACGGCATCGACGCCTGGGTGCGCGACCACGGCGTTGCCTACGATCGCTCCAGAGCCGGGAAGGAAGTTGAAGACACCGGGCGGGAGTCCACACTGTGCGATCACCTCGGCCAGCAGTGCCGAGCAGGCCGACGTAGACGAGCTCGGGTTCCACAGCACCGTGTTCCCAGCGGCAAGCGCCGGGGCGAACACCTCTGCTCCCATCGTGTAGGGCCAGTTCCACGGAGACACGACGCCGACGACGCCGAGCGGGACCCGCAAGATGAGCACCCTGGCGTTCACCGAGGTGGACGGTGGCAGTGAGCCTTCGAGCCGCTTAGCGTCTTCGCCGGCCATATGGAAGTACTCGGCCAGTTCGTCGACTTCCGCATAAGCCTCGGCGACGAGCGGCTTGCCCTGGTCTTCGGTGAGCACATGCGCGAGCTCGTCGCGCGGTGCGCGCGAATGGCGGCCACCACCGACTCGCAGTAGGTCGCCCGCTCGAACGCGGAGCTCGCCGCCCAGCCCGCCGAAGCTCTACGTGCGGCCTTCACGGCACGATCGACGTCCGCGAGGTCGGCTAACAGCGACGCTGGCGAAGGTCTCG
>CAVRAT010000008.1:0-106187 GCA_963719125.1 uncultured Acidimicrobiaceae bacterium | reverse complement strand
GAAGCGCTGCGTTCGTCCAGGGTCACGAGGAGCATCTCCTCCAGGGAGCGGATGTCGGCCAGCGCACGGAGATGAGCGTGCGCTTGCGGTCCCGAACCGAAGAGCAGGAGCGTCTTGGCGTTAGGCGGAGCCAGAACGTCCGTTGCCCAGGCGGAGACGGCGGCGGTGCGGACCTCAGTCAGTGCGGCCCCATCGAGCAGGAGCACCGGGGTGAGGCTGAGAGCCTCGAAGAGCACGTAGATGCCCTGTGCGTGGGGACCGGGAGCGTTGGCGCCGGCCGAAGGGGATGGAGTGCCGACGCGAGCCGCCGAGCCCCTCGGCGAAGCGAAGCTCGGGGCCAGGGTGAGGACCTTCACGCCGACGAGGTCCCGGTCCTCGGCCGGCATGACCAGGAGCTCGCCGGCGCCGAAGGCCAGGGACGTCCGCGCGATCGGCCTACTTTCGCCTACCAGCAGCGCGGCACCGATAGCATCACGGGCCCGCGACGGCGGCAGGGCCCGCTCGATTGTCGCGCGCCCGAGGATCGACAGCTCATCCATGCCGGGTCAGGGGCCGTCGGAACTCGAGGCCGCCGGGTCCGCGTTACCCAATGTCGACTTCGAGGCGCCGGAGCCGACGGACCGGCTCATGCTAGGCACCGTCGGCGTGCGCCTCGAACAGGAGCTCCCCAAGCTGGTCCTCATCGATCTCGATGCCGAGGCCGGGGCCATCCGGGATGGGGCCCCATCCTCCGGCTGAGCGGGGCTGGTAACCGGCCAAGTGTTCCAGGGTCCAGTCGTTCATGAAGGACGCCGCCCACAGAGCCGAAGGAGAGGTGGACCCGGCCAGGGCCGCCACGGCCGCGCTGCAAAGGTCGCCGCCCCAGGTGTCCTCGATCAGGAGATCGACACCGAGCTCAACGCAGACGTCACGTATCACCCGCGCCGGTAGGAGCCCCCCGACGCGGCTGATCTTGAGGTTGATGCCTTCGACGGCCCGCTCGCCTGTGGCCCGCAGTAGAGCCTGCATGTCCGTGATGACCTCGTCGAGGACCATCGGTAGCGAGGTCCTGCGTCGTACCTGCAGGCACTCTTCGAACGACCGACAGGGCTGCTCGATACGCAAGCGGGGCGTGCCCTCCAGCATCCCGACGGCCTGGACAGCTTCGGCTAGGCGCCAGCCGCCGTTGGCGTCGGCGACGATCGTGTCGCCTTCTCCGGTGGCCTCTACCACCGCTCGCACCCGCGCGACATCCGTTTCGGCATCCGCGCCCACTTTGAGCTGGAACCGACGCGTACCTCCAGCCCGCTCGGCGAGCACGGAGTCGACCATTTCCGCGGGCGGCCCGAGCGGCACGGCGACGTAGAGAGGCACTTCTGTCATCTGTCGGCCGCCTAGCAGTTCACATGCGGGCACCCCGCAGAGTTTGCCGAACAGGTCGAAGGCGGCAATGTCCACCGCGCTTTTGGCGTAACCATGACCAGCTAGCGCGGCGTCCATGGAGGTGTGCAGCTTGCCGATGTTGGTGGCGTTCTGGCCCACCACCACTCCCGCGACCTCCCTGAGGGCGGCTCGGGCACCGGCCGCGGACGAGGGAAGATAGGTGCTGCCCAGCGGGCAAATCTCCCCGTATCCGGACACGCCGTCGCCGGTACGCAGGACGACCACGGTGCTCTCCAGGGTCGTGATCGTCCGGTTGGCCGACATGACGTAGGTACCGTGGGCATAGGTGAGAGGGCAGCTGTAGACCTCCATCCGGTCGACCCGGTCCGCTGACAACCCCATGTCAACCTCCTCACGGCGGGCCAGGTCCTCTCTCCAAGCCTGGCAGAAGCCGAAGCCTAAGCTAAGAGCTGGCGACGCGGTCCAAGAAGACCGGCACGGCCACCGGCCGCTTGTGCAGGTCGCCGACCTCGTCGAGCGGCCGGCTGGCGAGGGACGAGATCGCCATCTGCAAGGCTGGCCCGCAGGTCCGGCCCTGGCAATAACCCATTCCGCAGCGAGTAACGCTGCGCACCTCACGGGTTGTCGTGGCGCCCCGGGCGATGGCGGCCTCGACCGCCTCCCAAGGCACCTGCTCGCACCGGCAGAACACTGTCGACGGCTCGAGCCCTGAGCTCCAGCCGGCGCGCAGGGGGTAGAGGGCCGACAACCGTGCCGTGAACGCGCGGCTGTGGCGCAGGCGACGAAGGAGGCGCTGTCTTTCGGCGGGGCCACGATCGTCGGCCAGCCCGAGGTACGAGGCCGCAGAGTGCCCGGCGAGCTCGCCTTCGAGCTCGGCCACCTCGGCGCCGGCGACTCCCGCCAGCTCCCCGGCGACGAACAGGCCGGCGACAGAGGTGCCCATGGTGGCGTCCGTCACAATGCCTACCGCCGGCTGGTCGGGACGGCTAAAGGCGGGCGCGCCGAGCTGGCACGCAAGCTCGAGGCGGGGAACAAACCCGTAAGAGACGCAGACCGCGTCGGCGGGGATGGTCCGGCCCGGTTCAGGCAGCCGTTCCCAGTTCGGCCCCAGCCGGGCAAGGATCGCCCGCTCGACACGGCCCTCGCCCTCGCAGCGGACGACACCCCAGCCGGTGAGCACCGGCACCCGGTGGCGGGCCAGCGCCAGGCCGTATCCGGCTGCCTCCCTCAGCTTGTGGGGATACCGCAGGAGGATGGGCACGGCCCGGGGCGCTGAGCGGGCCCGCGCTGCCTCGACCACCAGTACGCGGGCCCCTGCTTCGGCCAAGGCGGCCGCCACCGGTAGCAGGAAGGGCCCGGTGCCGGCCACCACGACCCGCCGGCCGATGGGGACGTGTTGGGACTTGAGCAGAGCTTGCGCGGCACCCGCGGTGGCGACGCCGGGGAGCTCCCATCCGGGAAATGGGAGCGTCAGCTCGGACGCTCCTGTGGCCAGTACGAGTGCCGATGAATGGAGCACCGCTGGCGCACCGTCGGTGAGACGGAGTGTGAATCCCGATGGGCCCTTCGACACCGACCAGACTTCGCAACCGAGCCGGAGCCCGATAGCCGGGTTGGCTGTCACGTGGCGGAACCGCGCCGGCAGCCGCAGGCCGGCCGGAGGTGCAGGCTGATTACCGTTGCTCGTGGGCTCCGCCAGCGGTTGGCGGAAGTACTGACCGCCCAAACGAGGCGCGCCGTCGACCAGGACTACCCGGGCACCCCGGCGGGCCGACGCGGCGGCTGCTGCCATGCCTGCCGGCCCGGCGCCCACAACTACGACGTCAGGCATCCTGGCGGGGCCCCATTTCGCCCACCGCACGCTGCGCTCCACTGCCTGGCGCCGGCCACTGCCTGGTGGGGCCATTAGACAACCCCCCAATGCCAACCGAGGCCGAACTATAGACCTCGTCCCCCTCCTGGAGCAGGGCCAGGCAGGCGCGGACGGCTTTGTCGCCGTTCAGGTCGACCAGGCAGTCAAAGCACGTGCCGATCCCGCAGAAGAGCCCCCGCCGCTGGCCGCCCTTTCGCGTCGTCCTCCATGCCCGCTCGCCGTTGGACAGCAGAGCTCCCGCGATGGTGCTGCCGCGTGGAGCCGTGAGCTCTCGACCGTCGAAACGGAACCGCAGCGGCGGGCGAGCTGATATGGGTGAGGAGCGTCCGTGGCTCCAGGAGCGAAGCACCGTGAGCAGTCGTCGCTCGACCCGTCTTGACGTCGTGTAGTGGTGTGCGGGGGCGACGCTGGCCAGCGGTGTCGTCGTCTCCGTTTCCGCGGCTTGCTTCGGGGCTTGGAGAGCCCAGGGGCTGGTTGCGCCGCTTCGTGGGGCAGCGGCGAACCGCTCGGGGGCGAACGGCGCCAGGTCCATGGAAGGTGTCTGGCTAAGGACGAGGGTCTCTACGATCTCGGCGGTGACCAACGCCAGGCCGATGCCCGCTCCCTCGTGGCCCGTGGCGTGGTAGATGCCGCCGACAAAGCGGTCCGCGCCGATGATGGGGAGCCGGTCGGGCGTCGTCGGGCGGAAGCCGACGTAAGCCCGCATCAGGCGGGCCCGGGCAAGATCCGGGAACAGGGCGACGGCGCGAGCCGCGATTGTCCTGACTATTCCGGGGTCGAGCTCCCTGGAGAAGCCCACGAACTCCCGGGAGGAGCCGAGAAGTATGGTGCCGCTCCGGGTCGCCTCGACTACCGCGGAGCAGGCTAGGCCGGTGCCGTCGTCGTGGACGGCGCTCACGTAGCCGGCCTCGTAGACCTTGTGCCGGACGAACGGAGGCTCCGGTTCGGTCACGAGAACATGGCCGCGTCGGGGCTCGACCGGTATGTCCGTGCCCAAGCGCCGGGCCACCTCCCCCGCCCAGGGGCCCGAGGCGTTGACGACGCACGTCCCGACGGCAACGATGCCCATGGTGGTGCGGACCGAGCGGACTTTCCCCTGCCTGTCGTGCTCCGCGCCGACGACCTCTGCCCCCCTTACCAAGCAGCCCCCGTGCGCGCCGAACTGGCGGACGAGGAAGTCGACGGCCGCCATGGGCTGGACCTGGCAATCCTGCTCGTAGAAGGCACCGCCACTCAGATCCTCGGTAAGGGCCGGCTCCAGCTCGTGCAAAACGCCAGCGGTGACGAACTCGACGCGCGCTCCCAACTGGCGCTGCGACTCGGCCAGGTTGAACAGCGTTTCAAGTTCCTTCTCATCGTGGGCCACCACCAGGCCGCCCTTGGCCTCGAACTCGACCCGCTCTCCCGCGTCTCCCGCCTCTTCCGCCAGTTCGTGCCACAGTGCCACTCCCCGCAGGGCAAGGGCCAAATCCGGGCCGGGCACCTTGTCGGATACAAGCACATTGCCCTCGCCGGCCGAAGAGGTGCCCGCGGCCGGGCCCAGGCGATCGAGGAGGCAGACGTCCAAACCGGCCGCCGCCAGCCTGCTCGCGACCGCGGCCCCGATGATGCCCGCCCCGACTACCAGCACCTCGACGCCGGCCGGCAAGGACCGTGGCCGTGAGCTGGGGACGCGACGGCCAGGCGCTCCGCTCACGCCTCGCGACCCAGGGCGGGTCACGTTTCTCGACCCAAAAGGAAGCCGGCGGGGAAGGGGTCGTCTGGGTCCAGGAGATAAGTAGCCAGCCCGGTGAGCCAGGCTCGACCCCGCACCGTAGGTATGACGGCGTCGAACCCGCCCACTTTTGTGGTGCCAATCAGGCGCCCGGTGAAACGCGTCCCGAGGACGGAGGCGTGCACGTAGTCCTCCCCCAGGCTCAGTTCCCCGCGTGCGTGAAGCTGGGCCATACGGGCGGAGGTCCCCGTACCGCAAGGTGACCGGTCCAGCCAACCCGGGTGGATGGCGACCGCAGCGCGACCGGAGACGGCCTCGTCACCCGGCTCGGTGAGCACGACGTGGCGGCAATAGTCGATGGACTGGTGCTCTGGGTGGACGAAGCTGAGCTGGTCGTTGATGGCGGCCATGACCGCCAGGCCAGCTCTGATGAGGTCGTCGTGAAGCGACGGTCGCACGGCCAGGCCCACCGAGGCGGCGGGCAGGAGGGCATAGAAGTTGCCGCCCCAGGCCAAGTCGATCGCCAACTCGCCGACCCCTGGCACCGTGACAGTGGCGTCGCGCAGGTGCAAATAGGCGGGCACGTTGCGGATGGTGACGCTCTTGGCTCTCCCGTCCTCCACCTCGACCGACGCTTCGACGAGGCCGGCAGGGGTGTCGAGGCGGATCACCGTGACGGGCTCCTTGACCGGCACCATGCCCGTCTCCACCAGCACGGTAGCCGTGCCGATGGTCCCGTGACCGCACATCGGCAGACACCCTGACACTTCGATGAAGACCACCCCGATATCGGCGTCGGGGCGCGTCGGAGACTGCAAGATGGCACCCGACATGGCGCTGTGGCCGCGGGGCTCGTGCATTAGGAGCGTACGAAGGTCGTCACGTTGGTTCATTACGTACAGCCGCCGTTCAGCCATGGTGGCGCCGGGCAACTCGCCGACGCCGGAGGTGATCACGCGCGTCGGCATGCCCTCTGTGTGGCTGTCGACGGCTCCGAAGACCAGGCGAGACCGCATCAGGCGAGGTTAGAGGTTATCCATCGGCGCTCGCGGCCGAGGTACCGGCGCCCCAGATGTCGCCGACGGTGAAACCGGCTGGGAAGGGGTCCTCGGGGTCGAGCACGAAACGGCTGTGGCCCGTGACCCAGGCGGTACCCGTTATGGTCGGGACCACGGCGGGACGGCCGGCCACGCTCGCCTCGGCCACCAGCCTGCCGGTGAACACGGTCCCCAGGATTCCCTCGCTGCGGAAATCGCGGTCAAGCGGCAGTTGCCCCCGGGCGTGGAGAACGGCCATTTGCGCGCAGGTCCCGGTCCCGCACGGGGAACGATCAAGGACACCCGTCCAGGTGTCCGGCCGGCGCCAGTCGAGGGCGCCCGTG
Organism: uncultured Acidimicrobiaceae bacterium; assembly: GCA_963719125.1. Lineage (GTDB taxonomy): Bacteria > Actinomycetota > Acidimicrobiia > Acidimicrobiales > Bog-793 > Fen-455. The sequence continues at coordinate 99,836 of CAVRAT010000008.1, read as the reverse complement.
GAAACGACGACGGCATTCCGCCGGTCAGCGTGGGGACCGCTCGCCGGGCCCACCAGACAGGCGATGGTCGGACCCAACAGCTCGGGTCGTTCGGGGTGGCACTGAGGCACCTGCTCGCGGGCGGCCGCCTTGATGCATTCACCGACGCGCACCAGGTCGCGGGCCTCATCGGGGGTGAGGCGCAAGCCCATAGCGGCGGCGTCGGCGATCACGTAGATCATGCCGCCATAGGCCAGGTCGACGCTCACCGTGCCGAGGCCGGTCACCTCGACCGGGGCGTCGAGCTGCATGGCAAAGCAGGGCACGTTCTCGAACGTGATCCCCCGGGCCCGTTCTGCGACCACTTCAGCCTCGACATGGACAAGGCCGGCCGGAGTCTCCAGTGTGAAGCTCGTCACCGGTTCGCGCACTTCCACCATGCCTTGGTCGATCAGTACGGTGGCCACGCAGATGGTGTTGGTGCCGGACATCGGCGGGTACTCGACTTGCTCCATGATCACAAAGCCGGCAGCCGCCATGGGGTCGGTGGGCGGCAGCACCAGGTTGCAGTTGGCGGCCGGATAACCCCGGGGTTCGCGGAGCATGCGCAGGCGAAGGTCGTCGTGGCAAGTGGCGAGGTGGCGCATCTTCTCAAACATCGTCGCCCCGGGCACGTCCTCAACCCCGCCCACGATGACCCGCCCCGGTTCGCCACCGGCGTGGGCGTCGACCGCGATCACTTCCCTTCCCGGGCTCGGGCAACCCGGTAGCAAGCAGGGTGCCGGTCGGGGCAACGGGCTTCCGTCAGAGTTCATGCTTGAGGCGTCTGTTCCGGCGACTCGACCCGCGCGCCGAGATAAACCGCTACTACCAGCGGGTCGTCGGTCAGCTCGCGGCTGGGACCCGATAGCACCAGTCTGCCCTGCTGCAACACGCAGGCCCGGCTCGTGGTCTCTACGGCGAGAGTCATGTTCTGTTCGACGAGACCGCCGCACCTTCGGCCGCTGTCTGCACAAGGAGATCGTACACAGACTCCACCATTTGCGGTCCCGGGCCAGGGAGGGCTCGTCGGCCAAAGGGCGCGCCCTTGACGTTTAATCGCAAGTTGAAAACAGTCCCATAAGGTCCACCGAGTAAGTGCAGTTCAAACCAGGCGAGTGACTCGACCTATTGCGATTGTCAAGAGTTACTACGGCCATTAATGGAGCCTCACGGCTTCGGTTTCGCTGGAAGAAGGAAAGCCGATTTGGACTCAGTCAGCACCTGCAAGACCAGCTCAGCCGGCGGGGTCGATGAACAGCTTGTCGTCGAAGGCCAGATACTCCGGACGGTAATGCCGAGCCGAACCCATCTCATGCAATGAGCGTGGGCCGTCGCGACCCGCTGTCAAATACGCCGGGAAGGTCGCGTGCGGGCGCATGGGTTGGAGGTCGATCGGGGTAGATTGAAAAGCAGCGCTCTTACGGAGTGCCCGGGCTGCTGTGGACGAAGCGGGCAGCAGGTCTGGGCGGTGGTGAAGCGAGAACATCGTTTAGGAAGAAGACTCCGGCTTGAAATGCTGTGCGCGGCGTACGCGACACGATGATGTGGCCGACGTCCCGGTAACCCTGCGCCGTCGCGAGCCCGAGCACCGACGTACCTCGACGGGCCCCCCGATGCCCATCCCGCGCCCGCCGACTGCGCCAAGGGGCTTCCACGTGATGGCGAAGCCGACCGGAGCGATCTGCAACCTCGATTGCTCCTACTGTTTCTACCTCGACAAAGAAGCGCTCTATCCCGATGCCCGCTTCCGCATGCGCGACGAGGTTGCCGAGACCTATGTCCGCCAGGTCATCGAGGCCCAGGACGCGCCCGAGGTCACGATCGCCTGGCAGGGCGGCGAGCCGACGCTGATGGGACTCCCCTTCTTCCGTCGCGTCGTCGCACTCGCCGAGTCCTACCGCCGCCCGAACCAGCGCCTCCTGCACACCATGCAGACAAACGGGACGCTGCTCGACGAGGTTTGGGCAGAGTTCCTTGCGGAGAAGGGCTTCCTCGTTGGGATCAGTATCGACGGTTCAGGCGAGCTCCATGACAATCTCCGAGTCGACAAGCGTGGCCAACCGACCCTCGAACGCGTCCTACGCGGTCTCGAGTTCCTTCGCGCCCACCACGTCGAATACAACGTCCTGTGCGCAGTCCACGCCATTAACGCCGAGCACCCCCGTGCGGTTTACCGGTTCCTGCGTGACGACTGCGGGGCACGTTTCATTCAGTTCGTCCCAATTGTCGAGCACGAGCCCAGTGCTGAGAATTTCGGAGCGGTGAGCGACCGCTCGGTCCACGCTGCACAGTGGGGGCGCTTCCTCATCGAGGTCTTCGACGAGTGGATCGGACGGGATGTCGGTGAGGTCTTCGTCCAGAGCTTCGACGCGGCACTCGCGTCCTGGATGCATCTCCCCCCGGGCATCTGCGTCTTCGCGGAGACCTGCGGGCGCGCGGTTGCGCTCGAGCACAACGGTGACGTCTACTCCTGCGACCACTTCGTCGAGCCGGAGCACCTCCTCGGCAACATCACGACAACGCATCTCGTTGAGCTCCTCGCTTCCGAGAATCAGCGACGTTTCGGCAACGACAAACGCGACACGCTCCCGCGCGACTGCCTTGAGTGCGACGTGGGCTTTGCGTGCAACGGCGAGTGTCCGAAAAATCGCTTTATCGCGACCCCTGATGGTGAGCCGGGCCTGAACTACCTCTGCGCGGGTTACCAGGCCTTCTTCCGCCGCGTCGACCAGCCGATGAAGCTCATGGCCGACCTGCTCGATCACGGGCGTCCCGCATCGGCTATCACGGTGGCGTTTTCGCGCGCTCCTCGCAACAGCCCGTGTCCCTGTGGGAGCGGACAGAAAGCGAAGGCGTGCCACGGGGGATAAAGCTAAGAACGAGGTGGGCCCCGATGGTGCAACAGCTCGTCTTGCCTGACAGGTTCCCCTGGGAAGCGCTGGTGCCCTTCAACCATTTCCGACAGACGCTTTGGCGTGATGAGGGGATCGGTCGAGGCCGGGGAATCATGCCCAGCGGCCGGACGTAGAGGTCCGAGATTTGCCAAGAACTCGGTGATCTTCTCGGTGAGGGACTCGACCCCGACGAGAAGGGCGGCGTTCGTCGCCGTGAGGGAGCCGACATGCGTGAACAAAGACGCGTCCGCTCACTGGCACCCACCGACCGCCGCCGCCAGAAGCTCGGACCGACTCACCCACAGGCTCCGGCAACGCTCGGAAGTCGAGCCCAACCCAGAAGATCTCGCGAATCCCGAGCTAAAGGCGGTATTCAAGATCACAACCTATTGACTCGTGTCAAGTTGTCCGGGAACCCGGGCGGCTACGCGGAGGTTTCTGATGAGTCAACGCGACAACGTGCGCCAGTGGACCTTGACTCACTAGCGTGGCGCTCGGAACAGAAGGATTGTGAATGGTTGTATTGGGACCACACGAGGCGCACCCTTGGCTGTCCCGGGAGATACGTGACTAGACGATGAGCGCGACAGAGTGACAAGCAACCTCTTGCGACCCCAACCACCTCCGAACGACTTCGTGGAGGGCGAGAGACCGGACCCATCGCTCTGGGACGACCTATACGACGGCTCGATCGCTACGCTCACCGCCTGTCGGCTGAACTCACCAGTTCTTGAGCCCGATACGTCGCCCGCTGCGGCCCTCAGTCCCATAGCGCCGGGCCGATGAGTGGTGATCGGCTCGGCAACGCGAGCGGTCAGATCACTGGGCTTCTGGCCGGGCGCACGCGGCCGAACGTCGTGCTCGTACTCGCCGACGATCTCGGCTTCGGCGACATCGGCGCGTTCAACCCGGGCTCGCTTATCCCGACGCCGAACATCGACCGCCTCGTTGCCGAGTCGGTCGCTTTCGACGACGCTCACTCCTCATCTGCGGTGTGCACGCCGTCACGCTATAGCCTCCTCACAGGCCGCTACTGCTGGCGCTCGCCGCTCAAGAGCGGCGTTTTCTATGGTTATGAGCCGCCGCTCGTGGAGGCGGACCGACCGACCTTGCCCCGAATGCTCCAGCGACTCGGCTACCGGACCGCCGCGATTGGCAAGTGGCACCTCGGGCTCGGCTACGCGCTCCGGAGAGGCGCGAACGTAGACCTTGCCCGTCCTTTCCCGTGGAGCGACGCGACCCGTCAGTTGGAAGAGCAGATCGATTTCGACCGGCCGGTGACGGCCGGCCCGCTTGCGCTTGGCTTCGACGAGTTCTTCGGGACGTCGGGCTGCCCGACCTGCCAGCCGCCGTACGGATTCATCGAAGGTGACCGCTTCGTCGATCCGCCTCGCGTCTATGACGACGCGCCGCCCTATACCGGCCGCCCAGGGATGAGTTCCCCGGGCTGGCGACACGCTGACGCCGACCCCGAGATCCTCGCGAGGGCCTGTAGCTTCGTTACGTCCGCGGCGCTCGGTGATCGACCGTTCTTCGCCTATGTCGCGCTCGACTCTCCGCACGAGCCCTGCACGAAAGAGGTCGTGCCTGAGGTCGCACGGAACAAGAGCCAAGCCGGGCCTCGCGGCGACCTTGTCTGGTTCGTGGACTACGCGGTCGGTCAACTCCGGGCGGCTCTCGAATCAGCCGGAGTATGGCGGGATACGCTCTTCATCTTCACGAGCGACAACGGCGCTCTTCCGGGCGACCGGGTGATCGGTGCTGACGGGGTCGAGGTCTACCGGACCTACGGCCACCGCTCGTCGGGACCCTGGCGAGGGTTCAAGGCGCACATCTGGGAGGGTGGGCACCGCGAGCCACTCGTCGTGTCCTGGCCCGGCAGGGTCGGTGCTGGGGTGCGCTCCCACGCGCTCGTGGGTCTAACCGACCTGTACGCCACGATCGCAGATCTCCTTGACACCAACGTGTCCCCAGAGGCCGAAGACAGTGTGAGCTTTCGTGCGGGCCTGGCTAACGGCGGTTCTCCTCGGGGGCGGCGCTCGCTGGTACATCACTCCGAGCGCGGCGTTTTCGCCTTGCGACTCGAGGACATGAAGCTCGTACTGGGCACAAAGGGATCCGGTGGCTGGCCACCTCCTACAGGAGGCTGGCCCGAGGCTGGCTCGCCCGGGCAGCTGTACGACCTCGCCGCCGATCCTGGCGAGGAACAGGACCTCTTCGAACGGCGGCCTGAGCTTGTGGCGGCGCTCAAGGCCGAACTCGAGACCATCACCGGCGGGGCCTGCGCATCAAACGCGTGACCGTTGTGGTCCTGCCCGCGTTCCGCACCGTGCATCTGTTGGCTGCGAGGCGCCCATCGGATCCCGATCGAACGCCGGCATCAAGAGTGAGCGCTTGCTCTTCTTGCCTCCCCGTGCCACTGGGGAAACCCCTCATCATGGGATTCAATCGTGCCTCACGTTGAGAGTAACGCGCACGTGACCGAGCCGAGTGGCTGACTGAGGTGCGAATCGGCCTGAGCGGAGTGCGGTAGGGATAACTCCAAGGATTCGCCGATCCTCGCGAGGGATTGCGGAGGCGAATTGCTCGTGTATGTGATTTATTGCATGATTACGATAGAATTTATTTTCAAGTTGGGCTTGGCTTGTGCGACAGCATTCGAGAAAGGCATGGGGGCATGAAGATCGCGGAAGACATCACTCAGCTCATCGGGCACACACCTTTGGTGCGCCTGCGCCGGCTCACCGGAGACAGCGGGGCCACCGTCGTGGCCAAGCTCGAGTTCTTCAACCCGGCCCACAGCGTGAAGGACCGCATCGGCGTGGCGATGATCGATGCCGCCGAGAAGGCCGGCCTGATCGGCCCCGACACGATCATCTTGGAGCCCACGAGCGGCAACACCGGCATCGCCCTGGCGATGGTGTGCGCGGCCCGCGGCTACCGCTGCACCTTCACCATGCCCGAGACCATGAGTAAAGAGCGCCGGGCGCTGCTCAGGGCCTACGGGGCCGAGCTCGTCTTGACCCCGGGACCCGAGGGCATGCCCGGTGCCATCGCCAAGGCGGAGGAGCTCGCGAAGGCCGACCTCCGCTACTTCATCCCCCAGCAGTTCGAGAACCCGGCCAACCCGGCCATCCACCGGGCCACGACCGCCGAGGAGATCTGGGACGACACCGACGGCGAGGTCGACGTCGTCGTCTCGGGCGTCGGCACCGGGGGGACGATAACCGGCGTCGGCCAGGTGCTGAAAGAGCGCAAGGCGTCGGTGAAGATGGTGGCGGTCGAGCCTGCCGCCTCGCCGGTCCTCTCGGGCGGCCAGAAGGGCCCCCATCCCATCCAGGGCATCGGGGCGGGCTTCGTCCCGGCCATCTTGGACAAGGCCGTCATCGACGAGATCATCACCGTCGCGAACGCCGACGCCTTCGATCTCGCCCGCCGGGCGGCCCGGGAGGAGGGCCTCTTGGTGGGCATCTCCTCGGGGGCGGCCCTCTGGGCGGCGCTCGAGGTGGCCAAGCGCCCGGAGAGCGCGGGCAAGTTGATCGTCGTGGTCATCCCGTCGTTCGGCGAGCGTTACCTGTCCACGGCGCTGTTCGAGGGTCTCAGCGACTGAGCATGCTTTCGACCCTGCGGCGCGACCTGGCCTCGGCCCGCGAGCGCGACCCGGCGGCGCGCTCGTCACTCGAGATCGCCATCTGCTACTCGGGCGTGCACGCCATCTGGAGCCACCGCATCTGCCACCTGCTCTGGATAAACGACCTGAAGTTCCTCGCCCGGGTGTGTTCGAGCCTGGCGCGCCTTTTCACAGGGGTCGACATCCATCCCGCGGCCGTGTTGGGCCAGGGCGTGTTCATCGACCACGCCACGGGCGTGGTCATCGGCGAGACGGCCGAGGTCGGTGACGACGTGACCATCTATCAAGGTGTCACCCTCGGCGGCACGAGCCTCGAGCGGGTGAAGCGCCACCCGACCGTCGGCAACCGCGTCACCATCGGCGCCGGGGCCAAGGTGCTGGGGGCGATCACGATCGGGGACGACAGCCGTATCGGCGCCAACGCCGTCGTCGTCAAGTCCGTCCCCCCCAACTCGGTCGTGGTCGGCGTGCCCGGCCAGATCATCGCCCGCAGCCGGCCGCACCGGGCCAGCGACCGGCCGGACCTCGAGTCGGCCTTCATGCCGGACCTGCTCGGTGCCAGCCTGCACTCGCTACTGGAGCGCGTCGACGAGCTGGAGATGGCCGTCGCGGGACACGGACACGGCCATGACGTGCGTCCGTCCGAGTCCGGCGTATGGTCCGGGGAAGACTTCTCGATCTGAGACGAAAAGGAGAACGTCGTGCCCGAGCCCTCGACCCCAGCTGTCGACCAGGTTGTCGACTGCACTGGGTTGGCGTGCCCGTTGCCAGTCGTGAAGACTGCTCAAGCGATCAAGAATCTCGTTTCCGGACAGGTTCTCGAACTCCTCGCCACCGACCCCGGTGTCGAGCCGGACATGCGGGCATGGAGCAGCCGTACAGGAAATGACCTGCTCAGCATCACCAAGCAGGGTGATGTCTTTCACATCCTGATCCGCAAGGTGAACTGAGAGAAGGCTTCGATGTGGGCCGAAGACTCTGAGACGAAGATCCTGTACGTGCAGACGCACGGAGCCGACGACCCAGGCCGCAGCGCGACCCCTTTCTATCTCGCGGCCTCCGCGGCCGCGATGGAGTTCGAGGTCATGATCTACTTCACGATGTACGGGCCCACCCTGTTGCGCAAAGACGTCGTGGACAAGATCGGCCCGAAGGGCGACCAGGGCCAGCCGCTGCGCTACTTCATCGAGCAGGCAACCACCCTCGGCGTCCGGCTGCTGGTTTGCCAGCCGTCGCTCGCGCTCAACGATCTGAGTCTCGAAGACCTGATCGAGGGAGTCGAGGTGATCGGCGGCGCAGCCTTCAATGACCTAGCGGCTTCAGCCGATGCCGTGATCAGTTTCTAGGCCCTCGCCATGACCGTCACTGCCCCCCCGCAGGTCAAGACAGACGCTCACTACAAAGTCGCAGACGTCGCCGGCTACACCGAGGTGTCCTACGAGGTGAAGGTGCAGCTGTTCGAGCAAGTCAAGAGCGACCTTCGCTTCGGCGATTACCTGTACGGCTGCTACGAGTGCGGCATCTGCGTTGGCGCTTGCCCGTCAGCCAAGTTCTACGACTTCAGCCCGCGCCGGATCGCGCAGGCGGCCGCGCGTGAGGATGTCGAGCTGATCTACCAGCAGATGCAGGAGGATATCTGGGAGTGCTCGCAGTGCTTCTCCTGCTTGCGCTGCCCGCGTGGTAACAACCCCGGCGGGATCATCACGATCATGAGGGAAGTAGCCGTCCGCAACGGGCTGGCCTCGGCCAAGGAGGCCTTGGTCGGTTACTCACGGATCATCTACAAGATCATGTCCACCGGTACCCAGGTCTCACCGGACATGCTGGGGCGGGACGCCTTCCCGGACTGGGGGCCCGAGACCGCCGACGTGGCGGACAACCTTGACCTGTGGCGCCGCGCACTGCCACCGGAGACCATGCACACGACATCGACCGGCTGGTCCGTTGCCGACAGAACGCTGATCGAGCTGTACCTCATCTGGTTCGAGACCGGCGCCCTCGACATGATCGCCCAGGTCGATCCCAGCCTGCACTCGATCCTGCAGGAGCTGATGGAGGATCGCCTCGAGGAAGAAGGCATTGAGCTATGACGATTCCCATAGGGGCGCCCCTCGACGCGCGTCGGCTTGTCAACGCAACCGCCGAGCCGGTCGTCGACCGGCGGTCACTTGACGACCCCCGTGTCGAACTGCTCGAGCTGGAGCGCCAGGGTGAGTTGATCGTGCAGAAGATCGACGGGGAAGCGATCAGCGTGGCCACGAAGTACGGACGCGAGAAGCGGATCCAAAAGGCGCACCTGTGGCACCACAAGTCCTGTGGACAGTGCGGCCACATCCCGGGCTACTCCACGTCGATCTTCTGGATGATGCGCAAGCTTGGCTACGACTACCACGATCCGCACGACCAGACCTCGTGCACGGCCTGGAACTATTACGCGAGCGCGACCTCCAACACGGCCGCCCAGGCGGCCGTGGCCGTGCGCAACTTTGCCGCCGCCTACGAGACGGGTTACTTCCCGCTCATCCACTGCGGCACCTCCTACGGTCACTACAAGGAAGTGCGCGAGCAGCTGATAAGGCACCCGGAACTGCGAGCGCAGGTACGTGGCATCATGGCCAAGCTCGGCAAGCCCCTTGTGCTGCCCGAAGAGATCGTTCACTACTCGGAGTGGGTCCATGCGCTGCGCCACGAGATCGCCGCCAGGCAGGTACGCGACGTGTCGGGCATCGTGGTGACCGTCCACCCGGCGTGCCACTACCACAAGATCGTTTCGAGCGACGCGATCTACGACCCGGACATCTACGGTGGTCAACGCACCGCCGTCGTGACGGGTCTCGCCGAAGCCCTCGGTGCCGAGGTGCGCAGCTACTCGACTTGGTTCGACTGTTGCGGGTTCGGCTTCCGGCACATCTTGGTGCAGAGGGATTTCACCCGGTCGTTCGCCACTTTGCGCAAGATCGAAGTGATGAAGGAGGAGGCCAACCCCGACGTCGTGCTGACTCACGACACCGGGTGTGTCACAACCCTCGACAAGAGCCAGTTTGCGGCCAGGGCGCACGGGCGCAACGTCGGTCTTGCAGTGCTCAGCGATGCGCAGTTTGCGGCACTCGCGATGGGAGCCCATCCATACCGCGTGTGCCAGTTGCACTGGCACTCGGCCGACTACCGGCCGCTGCTCGAGAAGATGGGCATCGACTGGGAGAAGGCATGGGCGGAGTTCCAGAGTGATCTGCGCCGGCTCAAGAGCGGCGAGAAGCGTTACCTCGACTGGGACGACGCCGACGGCCTGCACGACGAAGAACGGCCTTCGGCTCTGGGAACGGACACGACGATTGAGGTGAGAGATGTCCTCTGAGACGGTTGCGGTCATCGGCGGAGGACCAGGTGGGCTGCGCGCCGCGCAGGGTATCGCAGAGGTGGGCGGCACGGCGGTGCTGATAGAGCAGCGTGATTTCCTCGGCGGCACGCCTGTCGCAGAGAACTACTGCGGTCTGACGCCTCGCGGCGAGCCCGCGCAGCCACAGATCCGTCAGATGGTCGACCTGGTCACGGCCAACCCGCTCATCGAGGTCCGGCTCGGTACCGAGGTCGCCGGAGTTACGGGGGAACCCGGTGCCTTCACACTCAGACTGCGTCGCGCCGAGACGGCCGAGACCCAGTCGGGTGAAGACCAGACGATCGGGTGCGGTGCGATCATCATTGCCACGGGGTTCGGCCACTTCGACCCGGGCCGGGCGACACAGATGTACGGGTACTACGAGTTCCCGGACGTCATCACCCAGCCTGACCTCGAGGCGATGCTCTCGGAGGGACGGGTGCTTCGTCCGTCCAATGGGCAGCCACCGGAGCGGGTCTGCTTTGTCCAGTGCGTCGGCAGCCGCGATCGCCAGATCGGCAACGAGTACTGCTCGAAGGTGTGCTGCGGCGTGGCCTCGAAAGAAGCCATCGAGATCCGGGAACTGCTGCCGGACTCCAAGGTGCTCATCTTCTACATCGACATGCGGATGTACGGCTACTGGGAGAACGAGATCTACTGGCCGGCCCAAGAGCAGCACCACGTCCAGTACGTCAAGGGGCTGATCACCGAGGTGCTGCCGAAAGGGGATCGCCTTCTTGTCCGGGGCGAGGACACCACGATAGGCCGCCCGATGGAAGTCCTCATGGACCTCGTCGTGCTGTCGGTAGGCATGGAGCCATCACCGGGCACGCGCGAGCTCGCGAGGCTGCTCGGGGTCAAGCAGAACAAGTACGGGTTCGTCGAGGCTGTCGGAAAGCCTCTCGACCCTGTCGGCACAGACCGGGAGGCGATCTTCGCCTGCGGCGCGGCCCTGGGGCCCGCCGACCTCGAGGACGCCGTCTCCTCGGCGGCCGGTGCCGCCATGAAAGCGGTCAGCTACCTACGGTCGCGCACGGTCGCGGCCGGGCATTAAGGCGATGGCTTGGTGGTGACAGGTCCGGTAGTCGACACGCCGAGTGCGTTGGAGTTCCAGCGCGAGATCTTGGACCGGATCAGCGAATGGGAACTGCACGCCATTGCCGCTGATCTGGGTCGCAAGTCCGAGGCATTACGAAACCTCTTATCCGGAGATCCCGCCCAGTTGGAGCGCGCGGCCCTGCGGGAGGTGCTGCGTTGGGCACTCGCGACTCGCAGGCGTGCCGACCAGATCATCGACGCGATAGGCCCAAGACAGCTGGCGGCCGCCATCGCGGGTCTCCTCATGACGGGCGAGCCGGTCGCGGAGCGAATCGACCGCTTCGATGAATCGGTGAGCGGACCCGCAGCGCAGTCCGCGCTGGCAGGTTCCGGGTTCGACCTTCCATCGGAACTGCTGCACTTCACCGAGCCCGATCGGCACTGGTTATGGACAAGGTGGATCTGGGATCCCGACACCCGCACCGGTGCGCTCGGCCTGGTCACGACTGACAGCTTCGACCTGAGTGCGGGCGCTTCGAGGGGAGCTACGTACCTGACAATCGGTCAGGCAATGGCCTTCGTGGACGAGACCGGCAAAGCGGCCGGCTTCACTGCGGCGGGTCCAGGTCTGTTCGGGGTCGATGTCCTGCTGGCCGCCGTATATGGGGTCTACATGCACACGGTTCTACGGATGCGGATGACCCGTGAGTTCAACCGGGTGATCCCGCCGCTGTCCGACCTCGTCCGCCGACTGCTCGGCGTCTACCACCTGGAGGGCTAGGGCCGTGCCTGTAGGTGGACGGAAACTCCCGCCGGTCGCGGTGGAGAAGGAACAGGCAACTGTTGCCTCCACCATCTCAGGGCGCGAGGTGGAACTGACGACCGTGTGGAACCGGATGTTCGAGCCACGCGTTCTAACCGACATCGGCCCGGACGGCTTCGCCGCCATTTCGGCTCTGCCCGGTGGCGAGTCGCTGGAATGGTGTTACGGCTGTGGCAAGTGCGTGCCGGTTTGCCCGGTCGACATGGTGGGCGACTATGGCCCGCGCAAGATCCACCGCAAAGTCCAGACCGGAACTCAGCTGCTGGCCGACGCCGATCTATGGCTGTGCACGACTTGCGCGAACTGTCTGCGTGTCTGCCCCAAACAGGTCGACATGATCGCCATCATGCCGGCGGTCCGCGAGGCTGCGCTGTCCGATGCGGCGGTGCCGGCCGAGCTGCAGGATGTCTTCGAGAAGACCTTCCGGCACGGCAATGCCCTCGGTCAGAACCAGCGGCGCCGGGCACAGTGGGCAGACAGCGCAGGGGTTCCGGTAAGAATCCTGGCCAAGGATCCCTCGCCGGTCGACGTGTTGTTCTACCTGGAGGACTACTGGAGTTTCCATCCCCGCGGCCAGGACGCGGCCCGCGCCTTCGCGCGGGTGGCCTCGGCGCTGGGCATCGATTGGGCGATCCTCGGGCCGGAGGAGAAGACGCTCGGGGATTCTCAGCGTCTCGCCGGCGAGAAGGGCCTGTTTGACGCACTGGTCGAAGACGTCGCGACAGTGTTGGCGAAATACGAGTTCGCCCGAATCGTGACGCCTGACCCGCATGCCTTCAACGCTCTTGTCAAGGAGTACCCACAGCGCGGGCACGATTTCGAAGCGCTCCACTACACACAGCTGCTTGCTCCGCTCGTCGGTCAGATCGAATGGGCTCGGGAGCTCGACCTGCGAGTGACATTTCACGATCCTTGTTACCTGGGAAGGCACAACGGTGAGTACGACGCTCCCCGGACGTTGCTCATGGAAATTCCCGGCCTCCAACTCGTCGAGATGGGCCGCTGCCGCGAGAACGCCTACTGCTGCGGCGGCGGTGGTGGCGGCATGTGGCTCGACAGTTTCACCAAAGACCACACGACCGAGCGTCTTTCCGAGCGCCGGGTTCGCGAGGCTGCCCAGACCGGTGCCGACGTGTTGGTGGTCTGCTGTCCTTATGAGGTGTCTAGGTTCACCGACGCCGCCAAGGCGACCGGTAACGAGCATCTGCGAGTTTGCGACATCGTCGAGCTGATCGACGAAGCGATGAGGGACGAGACGCGACGTGGTTGAGCCGCTACGGATCATCGACTTCGGTCGCAGCTCACCGCTGCGCTCGCAGACCTTCTGGCATGCGATCGCGTACGGGGTGTCCGCCACGGAAAGGGCGACCCTCTCTTTCACTCGCCCCGGCGCCCCGTATGTGTGCCTCGGCTACCACCGGGGAATCGACGAGGTGGACCGCGACTACTGCCTCGAAAACGGGCTCCCCCTCCTGCGGCGAATGGTGGGCGGCGGTCCTGTCTACCTGGACGCGGACCAGCTGTTCTTCCAGATCTGCTTACCGGCACGGGCCGTGCCGGCGTCCAGCCGGCAGGCGCTGCGCGTGCTGCTCGAGCCGGCCGTGACCGCCTTCCGTGCCGTCGCCGTGCCGGCCGTGCTCGATGACGATCTCGAGATCTGCGCCGACGACCGCAAGATCTGTGGGCACGGGGCCGCCCGGATCGAGGACGCGGTGGTGGTCTGCGGCAACCTGATCGAGTCGTTCGACCACGAGCGGGCGGCCAGGGTGCTGGCCTTCGCTGACCCTTCCCAGCGGGACCAGACGCTTGCGCTCATGAGGCGCTTCGTGTCCCCGACCGCGGTCGACCCGGCGGCCTTCCAAGCAGCCATGATCAGTGCGTATGCCTCGGCGCTCGGGCTCGGTCCGCAAGCCGGCGGGCTGTCCGGGGCCGAGCGCAGAGCGCTCGTCGGTTTGGACGAGAGATTCACGAGCGATGCCTGGCTTGCCGGACCGACCCGGCCGGCGGCCTCAAGAGCCGGTGAACCGAGTGCCCGCCAGGTCAAGGTACGGGCCGGCGTGTGGACGCTCGGCGCGTCATACGACGGAACACAGGTCGCCGCCGGCGTCGTGCGGGGGACGATCGACCAGGTGCGACTGCAAGACCGCGGGTTGAACGGCTCCACGGATCGGGCGGAACGGGCCCTCACCGGCATCCCGTTGGCATCGGTGGCGCGGGTACTGGCCGGGTTCGGTGATCCTGGGCGTCGGCTGGCTGCGGCTTTCGCGACGGCCGATCCCGCGAGGCTGTGATGGGAGAAGCTTCTCTCGTCGTCGTGGCCGGCTTCACGCTCGCCCTCGACAGGCGCTATCACCCCGAGACGCACATGTGGGTGCTGGGAACCGGGCCGGGCCGGGTGAGGATAGGGATGGACTCACTCGGCATAGAGACCAGCGGAACCCTCGCTCAGCTGTCTTTCTCGCCGGCAGGGACCGAGCTCACCGCGGGGAGGCCGTTCGGCCAGCTCGAGGCCGCCAAGTTCGTCGGTCCGTTGATCAGCCCGGTTTCCGGGACACTGCTGAGCGTGAACGAAGATGTTGCCAGGGACCCGGGCCTTGCAGAGCGGGACCCGTACGGAGCCGGCTGGCTGATCGAAGCGAGCACGAGCGGAACCGGTGTCGCGCCACCGCCGCTTTTGACCGAGCCGGCCGAGATCACCGCCTGGTTCACCGCCAGGATCGCCCACTACCGGCTGAACGGGCTGATCGCGCAATGACCACCGCGCAGTGGCTGTCGCGACCCGCCGAGGTACGCCGGGCGAACTTCCCCGACGTGATGGACTTCTACGCGCCCGGTCTTAGGCGCTGGCAGAGCTCGGAGTGGGTCCCGGCCAGTCCCCGCCGGTTCCTGCCCGTATCTGTCACGGGCTCGGCTTGTGTGCTCTCGTGCGACCATTGTCAGGCGAAGGTGCTCGACGGCATGATGTCGGTCCGGGCCGGTCGGGATCTCTTCGGGCTCGCGGAGCGGCTCCGCGAGGAGGGAAGTGAGGGCCTGTTGGTTTCCGGCGGGTCCACCCGCGGCGGTGGCGTCCCGTTGCTGGCGCATCTGCGCCACATCCGCCGCATCCGCGAGGAGCTCGGGATGAAGGTCATCGTGCACTCGGGCCTGGTGTCGCCCGAGCTCGCGGCGGGCCTGGCGGCATCGGCCGTGGACGGCGTCATGCTCGATGTCATCGGGGCCGACGAGACCCTGCGCGACGTATACCACCTGGACCTGACCGTCGCCGACGTGGACCGTTCATTGCAGCTGCTGTCCGAGCGCGGGCTGCGGATCATCCCGCACATCGTCCTTGGTCTGCACTACGGCCGTTTCCTGGGTGAGTACCGGGCCCTTGACATGGTTACCCGCTACCCCGTCTCGACACTCATCCTTGTGGTGCTCGTTCCGCTCGTCGGCACGCCGATGGCGCATGTGCCGCCACCTCCGGGCGATCAGGTGGCGGAGTTCTTCGCGGCTGCCCGCCTGGCCGCTCCGTCGACGACGATCAACCTCGGCTGTGCCCGTCCGCTCGGAGCGCTCAAGCGGGAGCTCGACCAGGCGGCGATCGACCTCGGCTTGAACGGCATCGCCTATCCGGCGGAGGGCGCCATCGAATACGCGCGGTCGCGCGGCCTCACGCCTCGGCTGTTCGAGTACTGCTGCTCGCTCACCTGGAGCGGGGCTCAGGAGAGCGGCTTCGCCCAAGTGCAGGTGACCAGGTGAGCGAACTATGGCGGCTGCTCACCGACGACGGTGCTGGGGCGGCTGCGGGACTCGCGTTGGACGAAGCACTCATGAGCCGGTATGCACGGGACGAACCGGAGTACCCCCCGACGCTGCGGCTCTACAGCTATCGCGACCACTGTGCCCTGGTCGGCCGGTACCAGACCCTGGAGGCCGAGGTCGACTTGGCCGCCTGCCGTTGTACCGGCACCGAGGTCAGCCGCAGGCTCACGGGCGGTGGCGCGATCGTCATGGGATCCGGCCAGCTGGGAATCGCCTACGTGGACCGGGCACGCCCCGGCCAGCGGCCGCGGGAGACCATCGGGGAGCTCTCGGCCGCGCTCGTCGACGGTTGCGCTCGGCTGGGGATTCCAGCGAGTTTCGGCGGCAAGAACGACCTGGAGGTCGGCAGCCGCAAGATCGCGGGCCTCGGGCTCTATGTCGATGCGGCAGGAGCGATGCTGTTTCACGCGAGTGTGCTGGCTGATCTCGATGTCGCGTTCATGCTTCAGGTGCTGCAGATACCGGCCGCGAAACTGGCCGACAGGGCTGCTGAGGCCGTGAGCGAGCGGATCACGACCGTCTCGGTCGAGACCGGTGTCCGCCACGACGCCGCGACGATTCGACCCTTCATCGCCGACGGCTTCGCGGCGACCTTTGGGGCGACCTTCGAGCTCGCGACGCCTGACCGAAGAGAGCAGGCCCATGCCGCTGCTCTTGCCGCCGGCAGGTACCGATCGAAGTCCTGGTTGGGTGAACGGAGCATCGCGCCCGACGCCAACGGCTCGGCGCTTCTGAAGACACCCGCGGGGCTTGTCAGGATCTATCTCGCCACCCATGGTGACCTGGTGAAGAGCGTGATGATCGCCGGGGACTTCAACGAGATGCCGGTCGGCTTGGTGGCGATGGAGTCCGGGCTGCGCTGGCGGCGCCTTGAGCACGATGCCATCGTGGCCGTTGTCGCCCGCTCCGGGGTGGCCGAGGCGCTCGGCGTTGCACCCGAGTTGCTCGCCACCGCAGTGATGGACGCAGGTCGTCATGCGTGCGAGCTGGAGGCGGCCAAGGCCTCCGGGTCGGCAGACCTCGCCTTGTTGTCTGAGACGGCC
Source organism: uncultured Acidimicrobiaceae bacterium (assembly GCA_963719125.1). Taxonomy (GTDB): domain Bacteria; phylum Actinomycetota; class Acidimicrobiia; order Acidimicrobiales; family Bog-793; genus Fen-455. Next base: position 83,206 of record CAVRAT010000008.1, on the reverse strand, counting down.
GTGGTCGCGGATCTGCGCTGTTCCCCCGAGCCGTCCTGAGAGGAGACGCCGTGGTCGTTCACGAGCTTTCGCAGCCTCCTGTGGCGGACCTGCCCACCAAGGACAGCCCGGAGTACGTGCGCATCTCGATGGCGAGCGCGATCGCGCTGCGGATGTGCTCGGGCCGGTTCAGCCGGGACTTCAGATCCGGTGGCATCAACGTGTTGCTCAGCTACGAGCGCGGCTGCCGGTCCGACTGCGGCTACTGCGGGCTTGCCCGTACCCGCCCGGGCAGTTACGCCGACAAGTCGTTCATAAGGGTGCAATGGCCGCTTGTGCGAACCGACGAACTGGTGGAGCGGATGGCCCGGTTCGAACCGGGCCTGACCCGGCTCTGCATCTCGATGGTCACCCATGGCCGCGCGTACCGGGATACCTGCGATATCGCGCGAAGGATCACCGAACGGGTCCGGACTCCGGTGTCCGTCCTCGTCGCACCGCCGACGCTCACGCGCGAGCGCCTGGCCAACTTCAGGTCGATGGGAGTCGACATGATCGGTATCGGGCTCGATGCCGTGACCGAGGAGCTGTTCAAGAGCACTCGCACCGACGTTCCGGCAGGTGGCCTCAAGTGGGAGAAGTACTGGGACGTCGTGAGCGACGCCCGCGAGATTTTCGGGCCCTGGAAGGTCAACGTGCATACGCTGGTCGGACTCGGTGAGTCGGACCAGGACCTTGTTTCGCTGTTCGTGGCGTTGCGGGACCGGCAGATCTTCTCCTACCTTTTCTGCTTCAACCCCGAGCCAGGCTCGCGCATGGCCGCCCATCCGCAGCCATCGCTCCGGCGCTGGCGCCGGGTACAGCTGGCCAGGTACCTGGTCGAGGCCGAAGACTACGGACTCGAGCAGTTCGGCTTCGACGCCGGTGGCGCGATCATCCGCCTGCGGGCGGCCTGCTCGGCCATCGAAGCAGTCGTGGCGGGAGGCGAGGCGTTCATGACCAACGGCTGCCCGGGCGAGAACGGTGAACCTGGTTGCACGAGGCCCTATGGCTCGTACCGGCCCACCGAGCCGTTCCGTGACTATCCGTTTGTACCGGTGGCGAATGATCTCGAGGAGATCCACCGCCAACTGAGGCTGGAGGGTCTCGCCGAATGAACAGAGAGGTGGGCTGAGGTGCGGATCGTCGTACCAATGAAGGCGGTGCCCGATCTCGTCGAGGAGATCGAGCTCAACGAGGACGAGACCGGCATCGACCGTGAGTACCTGACGTTCGTGCTCGGAGAGTGGGATTCCCAGGCTTTGGAAGAGGCGCTGCTGCTCAAGGACGCCAGTGGAGCCGAGGTCGTGGCCGTCGGCCTCGCTGACGACCCCGAGATCGACCAGATCCTCTACACGGCGCTGGCCAAGGGCGCCGACGCGGCCGTGAAGCTCGCCGGCGCCAGCGGCGCGGCGCCGTCCGGACCGGCCGGAATCAGGATTGCCGACCGGGCCACGTTGCTGGCAGGGTACCTCGAGGCCCAGCCCGCCGATCTGGTGATCTCGGGCGTGCAGGCCGCCGACGACCTGGAGGGTCAGTTGCCGCCCACGCTTGGCGCGCTGCTCGACCTGCCACATGTGTCAGTGGCCGTCAGCGTCGAGGTCGATGGCGCCTCGGCCATCGTCCGCCAGGAGTTCGCCGGCGGCCGGTCGCATGAGCTGCAGGTACAGATGCCCGCGGTGATAGGTGTCCAGTCAGCCCGCCAGGCCCCCCGCTATGCCCCGATCACCCGCATCAGGCAGGCCATGCAGACGAAAGAGCTGACCGAGATAACGGTGTCGTTGCCGGATGTGGGAAAAGGCGCGGTCGTGCGCCGGATGCACCGACCGGAGACGAGTGGCCAGGCCGAGATGCTCACGGGCAACGCCGGCGCCGTAGCTGATCAGATCCTGGGCCTGCTTCGCGCACGTGGCCTGGTGAAGGGGTGAGCGACAAGTGAACAGGAACGTGATGGTGCTCGCCGAGCACACCGGCGGTCAGGTTTCCGACGGGACCCACGAGCTCATCGGAAAGGCGCACGAGCTGGCGTCGGTGTTGGGCGGTTTGACCGAGGTGGCACTGCTCGGGCGCGCCGACCTGGCCGGTCAGCTCGGTGGCGCCGACATCGTGGTCGCCGTCGATCATCCGGCTTTGTCGGAGTACCTGCCGGAGGCCTACGAGCAGACGCTGTTGGAAGTGTTGGCACAGCGATCCCCGCGGCTGTTGCTGATGGCGAATGGGACCGTCGGCCTCGACCTCGCGGCCGCGCTCTCGGTGCGTTGGGACGCGCCGCTGGCGACCTATGTCAGCGCACTGGAGATCGATGAGGGCGCCGTGACCGCCACTGCACAGATTCTCGGCGGGAAAGTGCTCGTCGACATCGAGCTGCCCGGTGAGCGCGGGATTGCCACCGTGCTGGGAGGCGCCTTCGGCTCCGAGCCAGGGCAGAGCTCCCGCGACGCCGAAGTCTTCCGCCTCGCGCCACCGGCCGGGCTCGACGCGCCGCGGATGTCGCTTCGTCAGGTCTTCGAGGCCGATGGGGGAGACATCGACATCAGCTCGGCTGACATGCTCGTCTCGGTGGGTCGCGGGATCGAGTCGCAGGACAACATGGAGATCGTGGAGGAACTCGCCGACGCCCTTGGCGTCCCGCTCTCGGCGTCGCGGCCTGTCGTCGACGCGGGATGGCTGCCGAAGACCCGCCAGGTGGGCCAGTCGGGTTTGAAGGTCAAGCCCAGGGTCTATCTCGCGCTCGGCATCTCCGGAGCCCCCGAGCACCTGGAGGGAATGCGCAACGCCGAGTTGATCATTGCCTGCAACACCGACCCTGGAGCGCCGATCTTCGGCGTAGCCCACTACGGCACGACCGTCGATCTTTTCGATCTGGTACCGGAGCTCGTAGGCAAGGTCCGCGGCTGACATGACGGGCCGGATCGGCCTGCTGGGCACGGCGGTGACCCGGCCCGTTTTCGAGGGCATCGGCCCGCTCGGAAAGGCGGTCCTCTATGTCGTGGCCGCGGTGTCGACGGCCGTGTTCGCCTGGGGCGCGTGGCACCGCGTGCAAAAGTACCGGATGGGCCGGCCGGCGGGACGCGGGCCGAGGATCCGGGCTGCTCTGGCCAGCCGGCTGCGCTCTGTGGGCAAGGGCGCGTCAGTGGCCAGGAACAACCGCGCGACCGGTCTCGCGCACTTCTTCATCTTCTGGGGCTTCACGGTCGCCTTCGTGGCGACGGTCATCCTCACCATCGACACCGACATCGTCCGGAATGTCTCCCGGCTCTTCGCCGGGCACGAGGACAGCTTCTTTCACGGCACGTTCTTCCTCGTTTACACCTTCGCCGTGGACACGTTCGGATTCGCGTGCCTTCTGGCCCTGGTCTACATGGCGGTGCGCCGAGGCGTACGCAGACCGTGGCGACTGGGCTACAGCCGGGCGGGCACGCCTGCCGGCGCCTATTCGCGCAAGGCAATGGTCGAGGGCGACTGGGTTTTCTTAGGGCTGTTCCTGGCCATCCTGGTCACTGCTTATGTTCTGACGGGCCTGCGAATCCTCGGCCAGCACATGCCGTGGTTCAGCGTGTTCAGCCCGTTCGGCAGGGTTTTCGCCGAGGCGTTCTCCGGCCTTGGCATGACGGCGGCCGGGGCCGTCAGCGCTCACACCGTCATGTGGTGGGTGCACGCCGGCCTCGCCCTGAGCTTCGTGGCGTACGTCCCTTACTCCAAGGCCATGCACATGCTGGTCGATGGGGTGAACCTGGTTGCCACGGATCGGTCGGCGACACTTGCGCTGCCCACGCCTGCGCCCGACCACCCGGGCTATCAGGAGATCTCCGACTTCACGTGGAAGGAGCTGCTCGACTTCGACGCGTGCACGAGGTGCGGCCGCTGTCACGAGGTCTGTCCAGCCCGCGCCGGTGGGGCTCCGCTCTCGCCGCGGGACTTGATACTCGATCTGCGCCAGTGGGTGGATGCTTCGACCGGAGGCATCACGCTGCTGGACCGCGAACGGCGACCTGAACCTACAGGCCCACTCGCGAAGCCCGACGGAACGAGGATCGCCGGCGAGGTGATAGATGCTGCTGCGTTGTGGGCGTGCACGACGTGCATGCACTGCGTCGACGTCTGCCCGGTGGGGGTCGAGCATGTGCCCACGATCGTCCAGCTGCGGCGGAGCCTCGTCGATGAGGGGACGATGGAGCCCACCTTGCAGCAGGCCCTGCAGAACCTGGCCACGCAGGGCAACTCGCTCGGGAAGTCGGCCCGGATGCGGGGTCGATGGACTCGCGAGCTGGACTTCGTGGTCCCAGATGCCCGCAAGCAGCCGGTGAAGTACCTCTGGTTCGTCGGCGACTTTGCCAGTTTCGACGAGCGGTTGCAGGAGAATTCCCGGATCCTCGCCAGGATCCTGCACGAGGCTGGCGTCGACTTCGGCCTGTTGTTCGAGGCGGAGCGCAATGCCGGCAACGACGTGCGTCGCGTCGGCGAGGAAGGCCTTTACGAAGTACTCGCCGAGCACAATGTCGAGGTCCTGCGAGAGGCCCAGTTCGACGAGATCTTCACGACCGACCCACATACGCTCAACGCGCTGCGCAACGAGTACCCCGCGCTGGGTGCGAACTACCGGGTCTGGCACTATACCGAGCTCCTGGCCAAGCTGTTGGAGGAGGGTGCGATCAGATTCAGGCCTCTCGGCCACCGAGTCACGTACCACGATCCTTGCTATCTGGCCCGTTACAACGGAGTGGTCGAAGCGCCCCGACGGATTCTGCGGGCGCTCGGCTGCGAGCTCGTCGAGATGCCCCGCAACGGCGCGGACACATTCTGCTGTGGTGCGGGCGGCGGCCGGATCTGGATGGACGACGGCTTGTTCACGGAGCGACCGAGCGAGAGCCGCATCAGCGAGGCGCTCCGTCTTGGTGTGGGACAGTTCGTCGTCGCATGCCCGAAGGATGTGACCATGTTCTCCGATGCCGTCAAGACCGTTGGGGCAGGTGATCGGCTGGTCGTGCGTGACATCACATTGCTCGTCCAAGAGGCGATCGCCGGTCTCGCCGAGCCAGGCACGATGGGAGAGACGGTTTGATGGCCCGCCATGATCGCAACAATGTCGGAACCGGACGGGAGACGAAGCGATGACAGTAGTCAACAAATGCAACCTTCCCGATGACCTGTACTACGTGGTGGGCAAGCACGTATGGGCGCGCCGTGAGGAAGATCTCGTGACAGTCGGCATGACCGACGTCGCGCAGAACATGGCGAAGACCATCGTCGCCGTGACGCCGAAGGCGGTGGGCAAGTCCGTCGAGAAAGGCCGGAACATCGCCACCGTGGAGAGCGGTAAGTGGGTCGGTCCTGTCTCTGCACCGATAAGCGGTGAGATCGTGGCGGTCAACGACGCTCTTGTCGCCTCGCCTGGCTTGGTCAACTCCGATCCCTACGGTGCTGGCTGGGTTGCCCGGATGCGCCCCTTTGACTGGGACAGCGATGTCGCCGACCTCGTCACCGGTCCGGAGGGCATCGAGCTCTACCGCCAGTTCCTCGATGCCGAAGGGATCAGCTGCGGCTGACGCCAGCCGGCCCGAGGCTTACCTTGGCCGTGCGTGGCTCGGCAGACCTGGGGACATCGGCTGGGCGACAGACGGGGCAAACCGCCACGACTCGATCTTTTTGCCGCCGACACTTGGAGAGGTCGCGTCCCGGGGTCTTGTCGAAGAGATCGAGACGCTTCACCTCGACCGCGGCTATGACAACAACGTCGTGCGCAACCACGTCGCCAGCATCGGCATCGACGATCTCGTCTGCGCGCGGAAAAGAGCACCCGGCAAAGCAGCGGGCAAGAAGAGCCTGCCGCTCGGGCTGCGCTGGCCAGTCGAGCGGACGAACTCATGGTTGTCGAACTTCGGCGGGCTCAGGCGTAACATCGACCGCTTCGTCGCCCAGCGACTCGCTCAGCTCGCCCTTGCCATCACCCTCGTCATCACCATCAAGCTCGTGAAGTGGGCAGATCGCTGGAGCCGTGAACCCTCAACCTAAACCGGCCTAGGGGGCTGTTGTTTTAAGCAACCACGTTGAGGGTGCTCGCGATTTCTTCTTCCACATAGAAGAATTGGCGTATGCAGGGAAAATCCGGTCCAGATCGTCAGATGCTGGACGCCGCCGCTTTCTGCCGGGGCCTCGTCGAGGATCACACGATCTACTCGTTCCTGGCTGATCACCGAAACGAGTTGTTCAAAGACGAGGACTTTGCCGACCTGTTCCCCTCCGGTAAAGGCCGTCCCTCGGTCCCGGCGGTCCTCGTCTGCTCGGTGATGGTGCTCCAGGCCTTGGAGGGCCTGTCGGATCGCGACGCCATCAGACAGCTGCGGACCCGCATCGACTGGAAGGTCGCTTGTGGACTCGCCCTCGACGACCCGGGCTTTGACTTCACCGTGCTCACCTACTGGCGCACGCGCCTTCGCCACTCGGAGCGGCCGCAACGGATCTTCGACGCCATCCGTGCCGTCGTGGAGGCGACCGGTGTGCTCAAGACAAAGCACCGCAGGGCGCTCGACTCGTCCATCCTCGACGACGCCGTCGCTACCCAGGACACCGTCACCCAGCTCATCTCGGCGATGAGAAGGGTCCGCCGGTCGGTGCCTGAGGCCGCGAGTGTTCCCCTCACGACAGCGAGCGACGAAGGTGGCAAGCCGGTCATCGAATGGTCCGACCAGAGCGCCCGCAACGCCCTTGTGACAGGGCTCGTGAACGACGCCGAGGCGGTCCTCGCCGCGGCCGAAACCGCTCGGCTCAGCCAAGAGGGCAACGACGACGTCGGCCTCCTCGCTCTCATCGCGGGCCAGGACGTCGAGCCCGGTGCGAAAGAAGGCACCTGGCGCATCGCGAAGAAGGTCGCGAAGGACCGGGTCATCTCGACAGTCGATGTGGAGGCCCGCCACGGTCACAAGTCCACGGCCGTGCGCACCGATGGCTTCAAGGCGCATCTCGCCACCGAACCCGACACCGGGATCGTCACCGCCCTAAAGCTCACGCCGGCCAACCACCCTGACGGGCCGGTCGGCGTCGCTCTCATGCAAGACGAGCCCGACGGTCTCGAGGTCCTGGCCGATTCGGCCTATGGCTCAGGTGCCGTGCGCACCGCCTTGAAGGAGAAGAACCACCGCCTCGTCATCAAGCCCCTCCCTTCACGTCCCCACATCCCCGGCGGGTTCGCCCGCGACGACTTCTCGGTCGACCATGACGCCCGCTGTGTCACCTGCCCGGTCGGACTTGTCGCCCGGCTCTCTGCAGGTGGCATCGCGAGCTTCGCCCCGCACTGTCTTTCCTGTGCGGTGCGGTCTCGTTGCACCAAGGCCAGAGCGCGGAGCTTCACCGTTTCTGAGCACGACTCTGAGCTCGTCGCTGCCAGAGCGGACTGGCGCGACGCCGAGCTCCGCGCGACCTATCGACAACACCGCCCGATGGCCGAGCGCTCGATCGCCTGGCTCGTCGCGAAGGGGAACCGGCGGCTTCGCTATCGCGGTGTCGAGCGCAACGAGGCGTGGCTCAACCGACGCGTCGCGGCGCTCAACTTACGCAGGCTCATCGTTCTCGGCCTTACGAGGAGCGAGGGCACCTGGGTGTTCGCCGGCACCTAACGGCTCCTCGGGAGCGTCCCAAGGAGGGAACGACACCTGCGGTCGAAAGACCTACCAGCGCGGCCGGTTCTCACCCTCTACCCCGGCTCTTCGGTGCGGGCTTACCCCCGAGACCAAGACCAACGCTACGCCGGTCTTGGGTGGCGGGAAAGGCCTTGTTCAACAGGCCCCTAGTGGCGCGCGCTCTAAGTATATATAAGCCATGTAAACTAGTTGGAAGGTAGTATAAGGAGGGTCTGATCTCGTTCTGGGACCCAACTGCAGCCCGTAACGCGCCGACCTGGTTAAGCCGTCTCCGTCTAGTCAGGAGAGAAGTGATATGGACGCAACCGACACCGAACCGATCGCTTCGGCAGCCGCTTCCCGCGCGGACGAGCCAAAGCGGATGGCCATCATCTGTTGGAGCAACGATCTCGACCGGGTGTGGCCGGTGATGATCCTTGCCACGACGGGCGCTGCAAGTGGCCTGGAGGTGGATGTCTTCTTCACGTTCTGGGGGCTTCGGGTCTTGCAGAAGAACGACAAGCGAGTCACGGGCCAGAACTGGATGCAGAAAGGCGAGTCGCTGTTCGACCGTGGCGGCAGCGAGCACCTCAAGCTGAGCAAAGTGCACTTTGCCGGGATGGGTACCTCGATGATCAAGCTGTTGGCCAAGCAACACAAGGTCGCCAGCGTCACCGAGCTGATGGAGATGGCCATCGATGTGGGCGTGCGGTTGCACCCGTGCCAGATGACCATGGACCTCTACGGGCTGTCGACGACAGACTTCATCGACGGACTCCAGCCCACGCTCGGTGCTGCGAGCTTCATCGACATGGCTGCCAGGGCCGATATCCAGCTCTTCATCTGACGACCACTGCAAAGCGGGAGGAGCGAAGACTCCTTAGCAGGTTCACCCCTCAGACCTCAATGGACATCGCCGGATTCCCGCCGAGCGGCGCCTGAGACCAGCAAGCACCGCGTTCGCGTCCACGCCCAGGTGGTGGGCCGGCCGAAGCTCAAGGCGTGAGACTTGTCGGCACAGTTGTGTCGGGGATGCCGACGATGTCACACAGGCGTGGGCGCGCCGGCTCGATTGGCAAAAGACGCCGGCAAGCGGACGTGGCCGAACAACGGTGCAACGTCGCGGCAGGGGATGTAGTCACCGCTTCGCGGATCTTGGACGTAGGTAGCCAGCGGAGGCGCACCCGCCGCGATACGGGCGACTGCAGAGACCAGGCGGCTTACGTCAGCTTCGGTCGTGTTGATGCCTGCGCTTGCCCGCACTGCACCCGGCATCCGGGTGCGGTCACCTTGGCGCATCTCGTTGCGGAAGTCAACGACCTCATCCTCGGCGAGACCCAGGAGCCGCATCATGTAGGGGTGAGCGCAGAAGCAGCCATGACGGACGCCGATGCCGTCCTCGGCCGACAGCCGGGCTGCCACAAGACCGTGCGGGAGACCTTCCACGCTGAAGGTCACGACGGGCAGCGTATCGACGCGCAGATCTGGCCCGAGAACGCGTACCCCCGGGATGCTGGCGAGTCCATGTCGCAGGAGGTGGCCGATATGACTGTCATGGGCGATGATCGCCGGCCAGCCAATCTCAGCGAGGGCATCGATTGCCGCGTGCAACGCCACAGCACCGACAACGTTCGGGGAGCCAGCTTCTTCTCTGTCGGGAGGGTCGTTCCAGACGACGTCGTCGAGTTCGACGAGGTTGACCGCTCCGCCGCCTGCAAGAAAGGGGTCACCTTCCGCGAAAGCGGCGCGGGGTCCAATGAGTACGCCCGCCCCAAAGGGCGCATACATCTTGTGACCGCTCCAAACGACAAAGTCGGCATTTTCAGGGAGCGGACGATGAGGTGCGAGCTGAGCGCAATCAACAGCCACAGGGATCTCGCGAGCGTGCGCGGCCTCGATGATCTCTTCGATCGGTGGCATCCATCCGGTGATATTCGAAGCACCGGTGATTGTGAGCAGCCGGGCCTTCGGAGTCCGGTCCAGTTCAGCCACGACGTCGGCTGTCGTGAATGTTCCGTCAGAACCGCATTCGACAAATCGGCGGGAGGCCACGCGAGACCACGGCAGAAGGTTGGAGTGGTGTTCGACAACGGAGGTGATCACGACGTCGTCGAAACCCAGGCGCAGGCGGTAGGCGAGGTGGTTGATGGCCTCGGTCGTATTGCGGCAGATGATGGCGACGTCGTCGCTACCCTCGCGTCCCGCGAACGAAAGTATTGCCTCACGTGCGCTCTCGTATGCATCGGTCGAGAGCTGAGACTTGTACCCCGAGCCGCGATGGACTCCCGAGTAGAAGGGAAGGAACTCCTCGACGCGGCGGAGCACAGGCTCGAGCACACCCGTCGAAGCCGCTGAGTCGAGAGCGACGTACGGGCGTTCATGGCCGTCAACGCAAGGCACGAGCACTCCGTCACCGACGAGCGGAACGCGCAACCTAGTCACAGGCCCTCCTTCTCTCGACGTCGATGCCACAGGGCCGATGACCCGACACCGGTCCGGATGCTCGCATGAAACGCTGTTCGGACCAGAACACTATCAGTTCTTATTCGATGGATTCACTTGAATTTACGCTATTGAGACGAGCGGAACATTGGTGTACCGTGGTAATATGGTAACAATCGAACGAGTTCAATCCGGTGTCCGGCTGGAGCGTCGGCTGTTGAAGGTGCTGAAGGGGCTCGCGGAGTACCTCGACCTCTCCCTCGGGGACCTGCTCGAAGGCATGGTGCTTCACGCGTTCGAGCAAAAACTTCCCTTCGACGACGTGACCGTTGTCACCATCGAGCGGCTCAAGGAGGTCTACGGCCTGAACCTGACTGCCGCGGACAGCCACAACCTGTGCGAAGGAGACGACCAGGGAGCTAAGGGCAGATGACCACTTTACGCGTGCGGTTGACCGGCACAGTCGAGATCGCTCTTCCTCCGGAACAAGCCTTCACGATGTTCACCCCGAGCGGTGAGAGGACCTGGGCGCACGGCTGGGATCCGAGATTCCCAAGTCCGGGCGCAGATGAGACTGAGCCCGGCACCGTCTTTCAGACCGAGCACGGTGGTCGGGAGTCGGTGTGGATCGTGGCTCGGTGTGACCGCGGCAAGTCGATCTCGTACGTGACAACGACACCGGGAGAGCGCTGCGGGCTCGTCACAGTCACGTGTGAACCCTCCGCTAACGGAACCCGGGCGACGGTGAGTTACGACCTCACGGCGCTCAGTCCTGGAGCCGAGGGGAAGCTCGGCCGGTTCGCGACGAGCTATCCGTCGTTTCTCGGCCACTGGGAAAGCTCAATCGCAAGGGCGATGAGTGCTGAACGCCTGCAGGCAGACTGAGTGGTTGCTCGGGGCAGCACCTGCTTGAGGGTTCCGTCGGGGACTGCCGTTTGGCTGTTAACTGTGTGGAACGCTCCGCTGCGCTCGTGCCGCACCGGTGGAGTCGTCAGCCGAGGTATCTGTGGCTCCGTGGATGTGACGCCTCAGCTCACGCGTGATCTCGGCCAAGTCGCCACGCTCTATGACCTTCTGCAAACGGGCGTGTATTTGCGCAACCTCGCGGGGGTTAGAGAAGCCGCGCAAATCGACGGCCAGGAAGAGTCGTAGCTGCCACTCCCAGCTGTTCCATAGATCCATGAGAAGCTTGTGATCGGCCGCTTCGTAGAACATCCGGTGCAGCGCCAGGTGAGCCTCGATACTCGCCGAGACATCACCGGCGTTAGCCGCGTCCCTCAGATCCTTCACCAGCTGTCTGAACTTCGCGCGTCCATCTGTTTGCAACCACGCCAAGGACCTCTCGACCGCAAATGGCTCAAGACGAAAACGCAACGTGGCGATCTCCTCGACGGCCTTCGGCCCGACCTCGGCCACGAACGCACCACGGAACGGTTGCTTGACGACCAGACCCTCTTCCTGCAGCTTGCTGAGGGCCTCCCGGAGGGGGGCTCGGCTCACGCCGAGCTCGGCAGCGATGTGCGCCTCCCGAAGCTGGGATCCAGGGGCGAGGCTGCCGTCGAGGATGGCGTCCCGAAGGACGGCGACAACACTGTCCAGCGTGGTGCGCTGATTGAGCTTCTCGAATGCCACGGCCGCATCCCTTCGAATGGTCGACGCACGACAACTTACTGCCGAGATGGTGCGATGTTGCAGACCGTAAGCAAAGCGTCACGCAAGCCACGGTGCTCTCTCCACGTTGACCGAACCCGATGCGGACAAAACGTCTTATCGCGCAGGCTTCGCATGAAATTGGATCCAGGTCGCAGTCCCTTGACATCGTGAGACACTCCCCTGTAGATTGTCGACCAATGGCCGAACTGCGCGGGGTGCTCAATGCGCTTCTTACCCCCTTCACCAGTGACGGCGAGGTCGTAGAAGAGCGGGTGCTGAGGGCGCTCGTTGAGCGCAGCATCCACGGAGGGATCCACGGGCTCGTGCCGTGTGGCTCGACCGGGGAGTTCACTTCTCTCAGCCTTGACGAGAGGAAGCTGGTTCTCGAGATCGTTCTCGACGAGACGGCGGGGCGGGTGCCGGTCGTCGCTCACACCGGAGCCATGACGACACGAGAGGCCGTTTTGCTGTCGCGACATGCCGAGCGTGCCGGCGCATCTGCGGTCATGGTCGTAGCCCCTTATTACGAGCCGTTGACGTTGAACGAGGTTTCTCGCTACTACCAAGACATCGCGGCTTCGGTCGGGATCAGCGTCATGGTCTACAATCTCCCCGCGGCCACGGGTGTCAACCTGAATCCCAAGGAGATAGCGAACCTGGCGGCCTCAGTCTCCAACATCAGTTATGTCAAGGACACGAGCGGCGACATGAGTCAGGCGGCAGAGCTGATCCATGAGTACGGCGACGTCGTCTCGACGTTCGTGGGGCTCGACACGCTCTACTTCGCATCTATCGTCGAGGGGGCATCGGGGTCTGTCCTGGGCACTGCCAATCTGCTGCCAAGCGAGCTCGCGGCAATCTGGGACGCGCTTAAGGCACAGGAGCTTGAGCGCGCCAGCGCCCTGTGGGCTGAGATTTTTCCCCTGATGCGGTTCCTGGTTTCGGGTGGTTACGTGGCGGGACTCAAAAGCGGTCTCGAGATCCTTGGGTTCCCCGTCGGAGTTCCGCGGGCGCCGCTCGAGGCCCTCGGTGAACCGCGGCTGTCCGATCTCAGGATGATCTTGTCCACCTTGCCCGAGCTGCTGCCGCCGTACGCGACTGAACTGACGTAGGTACCTCAGGTCACAAGGCGCTGCTCATGGGTTCAAACACCGTGTCGAGTGGTACGACGGCCACTCTGAGGCGACCCGTTGCCGACCTCCGAGATGCTGTTCGTCCTCGAGCAGTGATCGATGTGTTCGTGGCGCCGGCGCTTACAGGCGTGACCAGGGGCTACTCGAAGTGGCCGAACTGTGTCAGACGGTGCGCTTTTGCTGCTGCTTGCGAGACGATACCCGCGTATCTTTCGAGCCCTCCCTCGCTGAACCGGGTAAGCAGCTAGATGCTTGCCGATTGTCGGCAAGCATCTAGACGACCATCTAGCGATGGAGTAGCATCACGCCAGTTATCGCCTAAAGAGGAGGAGAAAATGGCGCGAAACGTCCTAGAGCACAGGCCGGCACTTCGGGGGTGGCGGCGAATCTTTATAAGTCTCGTGAGTCTTGTTCTTGTTGGACTTGGAACGCTCGTCGCGGTGCCGGGTGCTAGGGCGAGCGCAGTACCTGCCAACCCGCAGCCGAGGGCCCTGCCGAGCACTCTGGTTTGGGGCTTGACAACGACGCCCCGAACGCTTTTCGGGCCCAGCGACTACGCCTGGTACGCGTCCACGGTGATGACGTTGATCCAGGGCCAGATGCTCGTCTATGGGCCCGGGGAGCAACTGGAGCCGGGAATCCTGTCGTCGTGGAAGACGGTGAGCCCGCTCGAGTACCAGTACACAGTGCGCTCAGGCGTGAAGTTCTCCGACGGCAACCCCGTTACCGCGGCTGACATCGCCTATGACTTGAACCTCAACTTCAACGCAAAACTGGCGTCCCAGTTCGGTAGCTTGTTCGTGAACGTCAAGTCGATCACCTACTCGGGCAATGTCGTCACGGTCAAGCTTTCGCATCCGGACGCCCTGGTACGCCAGTTGCCGGCCTCGGAAGCCGGAATGGTTTATGAGAAAGCCTCGGTCGAGAAGAACCTGCTCGATTACGGGACTCCTCAGGTGATCCCCATCGGAGCCGGGCCCTACAAGGTCTCGAGTTTCGTGCCGGACAGCCAGATCACGCTCGTGCAGAACCCCTACTGGTACGGACCCAAGCAGCGCTTCAAGACGATCATCTTCAAGATCATCCCAGACCCCGATACGATGCTGCTGGCACTGCGCTCTGGTCAGATAAACGGCACGTTCAACGTCGGAGTGCTGAAGGAGTATGCCCCGTTCTCGAACCTGGAGTACTTCCCGGCGCTGATCTGGAACGGACTCACGATGGACATGACCGAGAGCCCGTTCTCCGATATTCACGTCCGGGAGGCGCTCTACTACGCGACCAACCGACAGGCACTCGTGACTGGCGCTGACAACGGCCTGGGCACCGTCTCGTCGACGGTGGAGGATCCTGGGATCTACGGGAGCGCGCTGCCGAAGTCGCAACTCGACAGCCTGTACAACCAGATAGAGACCTTCCCCTACAACATAAAGAAGGCGAAGCAGGCGTTGGCGATGTCGGTCGCTCCGCACGGGTTCACGACGACCTTGAACGTTCCTGAGGACGACCCGACAGACAGCCTTTACGCCGAGCTGCTCAAGTCGGAGTGGGCGCAGATAGGCGTGACCCTGAACATCCGCTTGATGCCAGGCGGACCGCGCTTCCAGATCATCTTGAACCACGCCAAGAACCTCGGCATCCAGATCATCGGCAACTCTCCTGACGCTGCCGACCCTGTCGAGATGCCCTGGGAGTACTTCTCTAGCCAACAGGCCGCTGTGAACGGCAACAACTCATCGAACCTGAGGGTGCCCGCGGTCGACAACCTGATCAACGAGGCGCAGGCGGCCGGGCTGGCCACCTCCGCCCGGGATTCAATCGAAGCAGCGATCGTTGCTTCGAAGTATGTACCGATCATCCCGATCTCCTGGCGGCAGGATGCCGTCGCCCTGCAGAAGGGATGGAGCATCTCGGGGCTCGGGCCCTTTGTGCCTGACACTTACTGGACGGAGAACATAAGCGCCTAAGACGATCCTGAGAACTCAGAACTCTTAGGTGATCTGCTACAGCGGCCCGGTCGAGTTGAACGGCGTCGTCCCCCGAGGGGTCTTTTCCGGTCCCCCGGGGGCGTCGTTCCGGCACCTTGACCGGGCTGTTGTCGCAGGGCCAGAGTTGTCCGCATGAGGCGAGCCCAGGGGCTTCGAGCCTATGCCGTCAGGCGGTTGCTCCTGCTTGTGCCGCTCGTCTTTTTGATCTCGGTTGTCGTCTTCCTGCTCGTGCACATGGTCCCCGGGGGCCCTGTCGCAGCCCTGATCGGTGAACACGCGACAAACACCGCCACCGTGGACGCCATCAGGGCCCGTTACCACCTGAACGCTTCGCTTCCCAGCCAATACGGCGCCTGGGTGGATCAGGTTGTGCACGGCAATCTCGGTACCTCGATATTCACCAGCCAGTCGGTCGGCAGCGAGATCAGGCAGCGCTTGCCTGTCTCCGTCGTGCTCAACGCGATCGGATTGACATTGGCGTTGCTGATCGGTGTGCCCCTCGGTTCGCTCGCTGCTGCGCGGCGCGGGGGCAGGCTCGATCGCATGGCTGTCGGACTTGCCATCTTTCTGTCCAGCACTCCCAACTTCGTGATGGCGATCGTGCTCCTCTATCTGCTGTGCATCCGGGTCACGATCTTCCCTCTCGGGGGCCTGGGCTCGGGATTCGTCGACGAGGCGTTCCACATGATCCTGCCGGGCATTGTCATGTGCATAGGGCCACTCGGATTCGTGACGAAGATCACCCGCGCCTCGATGCTCGAACAGCGTGAAGCCGACTACGTCGCCTTCGCCCGCGCGGGGGATCTCGCGTCACAGGATCTACCGCGGCTACGTGCTGCGCAACGCTCTCATCCCGTTGTTGACGGCATCGGGGCTGATCATCGTCTCGGCCTTGACCGCGACGGTGTTCGTGGAGGACGTCTTCGGTATTCCCGGTCTCGGTGGGCTACTCGTGACGTCCATCGAGAACACGGACATCCCGGTCATTCAGGGGCTTGTGCTCCTCATCGCTATATGGGTCGTGCTCGTCAACGTTGCCGTCGACCTGTGCT
Source organism: uncultured Acidimicrobiaceae bacterium (assembly GCA_963719125.1). Lineage (GTDB taxonomy): Bacteria > Actinomycetota > Acidimicrobiia > Acidimicrobiales > Bog-793 > Fen-455. The sequence continues at coordinate 67,304 of CAVRAT010000008.1, read as the reverse complement.
ACGTGTCGATCGATCCGCGAGTCACCTTCAGGGGCATCAAATGACCGCGATAGCGGTCGTCGCCCCGATGGTCACGCGGCGCAAGAAACGCGTGCCCATAGGGATAATGCTCTGCTTCGGCTTCGTGTTGGTGGTCATCCTGGCGGCTTTCGTCGGCCCCCACTTCCTCACGAGGACAGCGAACACGGCCGACCCTTTCAACCTTGGTGCGACGCCGACGGCGCGGCACTGGCTGGGCACCGACGAACTCGGACGCGACGTCTATGCGAGGCTGGTCATCGGGGCGTACTCGGCGCTTATCGGGCCGTTCATAATCGCCTTGAGCGGGCTCATAGTTTCCGGGCTCGTCGGCATCGCGGCCGGCTACCTGGGGGGACTGACGGACATGGTCACCATGCGCGTGGTCGACTTCATGATCGCCCTGCCTGGATTGCTGTTGACCATCGTGCTCGTCACAGTCGTACAGGGAGGGTACTGGGTGGCGGTGCTCGTGCTCTCGGTCCTCAACGTGCAAGGCGACATCCGCCTCGTCCGCGGGGCGACCCTGGCCCAGCGATCGCTTGCCTACGTCGAGGCGGCAAGGGTCGTGGGCATCTCACGGTTCGCCATCATGTACCGACACATTGCCCGCAACGTGATCACCATCCTTCTCGCGGACTGCGCCGTCGACTTCGCAGGCGCCTTGGTGGCGCTTGCGGGGCTTTCCTTCCTTGGTCTCGGCGCTCCGCCGGGAACCCCGGACTGGGGACTCATGCTCACGGCCGGCCAGCAGATCCTCTTCGAGAATCCCTTCGCGTCTTTGGCACCGGGCCTCGCTATCGTCATTTTGGCGGTGTCCGTGAACCTCATCGGCGACTGGCTCTACGAATGGCAGTCCCGAGTGGCGTCAGGTCGGTAACGATGACGGCCGATACTCCGCTCCTCGACGTGGAGAACCTGCGCGTCGAGTACCACGACCGTCATGGCCGGCGTCGCACGATCCTGTCCGGAGTCGAGCTGAAGTTGTCGGCTGGTGAAACGGTGGGCATCGTGGGCGAGTCGGGGAGCGGCAAGTCGATATTCGCCAAAGCCGTGGCCCGCTTGTTGCCGCGCGACGTACACGCCGACGGGGTCATCCGTTTCAGGGGTGAGGACGTGATGGCGCTTACGCCGCGCCGCATGGAGTCGTTGCGGGGCCCCGGCATGACCATCTTGTACCAGGACCCGTTCACCATGCTGAACCCGTTGCTCCGCTGCGGAGAGCACATATCGGAGGGCCTTCCCGGTGGCTACAGCCGCCGCAGCCGGAAGGGGAGATTGCACCCCGACGCCGTGGCGCGGCTCGCGGAAGTGGGGATCACCAATCCGGACGTCGCCGACCAGTACCCGTTCGAGCTGTCCGGTGGCATGCGCCAGCGTGTTGCCCTTGCCTCGGCGCTGGCGCGCGATCCATCCCTTCTCATAGCAGACGAACCGTCGACCGCACTGGACGTGACCACCCAGGCGGAGATACTTGAACTGCTGGCTTCTGTGCAGCGGGCAAGGGGCATGGGCTTGATACTCATAACCCACGATCTCCGTGTCGCTTTCTCGGTCTGCTCGCGCATCTATGTGCTCTACGCGGGCTCGGTTCTGGAGACGGCACCGGCTGTGGAGCTGGAAGCTGAGCCGCTTCATCCCTACTCGCTCGGGTTGCTGACCTCTGATCCGCCTGTTGACTACCGTATTTCCCCGCTACCGGTGATCGAGGGCTCGGTACCCGCGCCGGACGACGTGAAAGGCGTGTGCCCGTTCTCTCCACGCTGCCAATGGGCGGCTCCAGAGTGCCTCTCGGAGCAGGCGCTGCACCTCGTGGACGTCGGGCCGGCAAGGCGATCGGCCTGCGTCCGTCTTGCCGCCATCCGCCGCGAGCTCTCGGGCGAACACGCAGTTCTTGCGACCGCTTCGCCCCCCGTCGGTCCGGTGAGCCTCGACAGGCCGCTGCTGCGGGTGCGGGATCTCCGCAAGGTGTTCAACCCACGCGGGGAAAGGCCGAACGAGGCTTTGGGAGGTGTCTCTCTTGACATCGGGGTCAACGAGAGCGTCGGGCTCGTCGGAGAGTCCGGGTCAGGCAAGACGACACTTGCCCGCTGCCTGGTCGGTCTCGAGATCCCCACGTCAGGGACCATCGAAATCGGGGGAGTCGACAGTTCCAAGCGCGCCCTTGGTACCTTGCACCGCGAGGTCCAGATCGTCTTTCAAGACCCCTATTCCTCCCTTGACCCTTATCAACCCGTCGGCTCGGCTATCAAGGAAACGTTGTCGGTCAACGACTTCGATCGTTCGCGGATCCCGGATCGCATCAAAGAACTGTTCGGTTTGGTTGGGCTTCCGGAGACGTACATCGGGCGCCTGCCTGCGACCCTGTCCGGTGGAGAGCGGCAACGAGTGGCCATCGCCAGGGCCCTCGCGGTCGAGCCTCGGCTCATCGTCTGTGACGAACCGGTCTCTGCGCTGGACGTGTCCGTGCAAGCCCAGGTGCTCAACCTCTTCTGCGAGCTCAAGGACCGGCTCGGGCTCAGCTATCTGTTCATCACCCACGACCTTGCCGTCGTTAGGCAGGTCGTCGATCGCGTGTATGTCTGCTACCGAGGTCACATTGTCGAACAGGGTCCAGTCGCAGAGGTGCTCGAATCTCCCAAGGACCCTTACACAATAAGGCTGATCAACTCGATCCCACGGAGCACGAAACCAGACGACCCCCGCAACAAGCTATCGCAGCCGCCGCTCAGCCCGTCCCCCGCGTAGCCCGTTCACCTTGCCACGACCGCAACTCGAGTGTGCAGGCCGACCTTGAGACAATCCGTTCCCGAGAACTTCATTTGGAGGCGACAATGACAAGCCAGTTCGAGCCGGTGCCGGGCCTGTTCCAGGCGAACTTCTCACCGGCGGAGTTCGCCGAGCGCCGCCAACGGGTCCTTGCCCAGATCGGTGACGGCATCGCTCTGTTGCAGGGGGCGGGTGCCGCCGGTGGCGTCAGCCTGTTCCGCCAGACGAACGAGTTCTACTACCTGTGCGGAATAGAGGTGCCGCACTCCTACCTCCTACTGGACGGCGTGACCGGTCGATCGACGGTCTACCTGCCCCATCGCGACGCCATGGAGATACACGACGGGCCGCGACTGGCGGCCGAGGACGCCGAGAAGGCGGTGGCGATGACGGGTGTCGACGCCGTCGCCTCAAGCGAGACGATGAGCCTCGACCTGCAGCGGCTAGTGCTGAAAAGGGGCACATTCGAGTGCTACACGCCCTTCGCACCTGCCGAGCAGGGCGGCACACGTGACCAGCTCTTGAGAGCGAGGGGGCTTTTGGCCGCGGACGGGTGGGCGGAGCCGCAGAACAGGGAGGGGCATCTCGCCGATCTGTTGAAAAGGCGCTTTCCCACCTTGCAGGTGCGGGACCTGACGCCCGTGCTCGACGGGCTGCGCCTCATCAAGTCCGAGCGCGAAGCGGACCTGTTGCGCAGGGCGGGCCGGCTCTCCGGACTGGCCACGGCCGAAGCCATGCGATCGAGCGCCCCCGGTGTCACCGAGTACAAACTCGCCGCCCTCGCGGCGTTCTGTTTCGGTCTCGGTGGTGCCCGGGGGGAAGGGTATCGGGCGATCATCGCGAGCGGGCACAACATCTGGTTCGGCCACTACGGCCGTCTCGGCGACGCCCTCGAGGACGGCCAGATGGTGCTCATGGACTTCGCCCCCGACGTCGCCTACTACACGAGCGACATCGGGCGCATGTGGCCGGTGAGCGGGACCTACTCGCCCCTGCAGAGACTGCTCTACGGCTTCATGGTGGAGTACCACAAGGAGTTGCTGGCGCGCATCAGACCTGGAGCCGAACCGGCGCAGATCCTCGCGGAGAGCGCCGAAGCGATGCGGCCCCGCATCGACGAGGCCGCTTTCCCGGAGCCCTACTACCGGGAAGCGGCACTGAGAACCTTGGCTTTCCCGGGCCACCTTTCGCACACCGTGGGGATGGCCGTGCACGACGTCGGGAACTACGTGAGTGCTCTTCTCGTGGCGGGCTCCGTCTTTGCCGTGGATCCGCAGATGTGGGTGCCCGAGGTCGAGATGTATGTCCGGGTGGAGGACACCGTGCTGGTCACCGACGACGGCGTCGAGGTCCTCACGTCCGCCGCCCCGCTGGAACTGGACGATGTGGAAGCGACGATGCGCGAAAGCGGGCTGTTGCAACTCGTCGGGTCTTCGCGCCCGGACTGGTTGATGGGGATCTGACTCCAATGAGCGCCGTCGTATGTGCCGGCTCGCGGACCAAGGCGGACGCCGGCGATGAACATGGCGGCTTCGCCCAGCCGGTAGCGCGGCCGACTACATGACGGACCGGCGGGCGCGGTGCCCACAGGCCTCGGTCGGCGTCAGAGACGGTACTGCGCGAGCACCTGCTCATCCAGCAGGACGCCTAGGCCCGGGCCGTCAGGGACCGGGAGGGTCCCATCGGTGACCGGCAGGCTGAGCAGCTTGTCGTGCGGCGAGGCAAGCAGGTTCGGGTGCAGGCCGAGTTCGGTGAACTCAACGGCATCGACCACAGCCATCGTCGAGGACGCGAGCTGAAGCTTCGCTGCCACCTCCAGTCCCAGACCGAAAGCCGTACCGAGCACACATCTCAGACCTGCGGCCTCTGCGATCGCGGCGATCTTCTTGGCACCGTAGAGACCGCCTGCCTTACCAAGTTTGATGTTCAGGACATCTGCAGCCTCGTGTCTGACGATCTGCATGGCATCTTGGACGCTGTAGCAGCTTTCATCAGCCTCAATAGGCGTGTCGACAGCACGTCTCACGAAGGCCATGCCGTCCAGGTCCCAGGCGGGAACGGGCTGTTCCAGGAGCTCTAGGCCGACTCCGGCACGCTCGGCGAGACGGCACAGGCGGATCGCCTCCTTGGGGTTGTAACCCTGGTTGGCATCTGCGCGCAAGGAGACCTCCGGCCCCACCGCCTCCCTGATGGCCCGCAAGCGGTCCGCGTCCTTGTCGGGATCGCCGCCGATCTTCGGCTTGAAAGCACGGACCCCCTTTTCCATGAAGGCGAGGCACTCCCTCGCCATTTCGTCCGGCGGTCCACCGGCGATCTCGATGGCGACAGCCACGCGTACCTTGTGCAGTCCGCCGATCAGCGTGCCGACGGGAACTCCGAGTACCTTGCCGATCAGATCGTGAAGCGCCATGTCCAGCCCGGCCCGCGCGCAGGAATTGCCCCGGTAGTCGATCAGCCCCAGCAGGTACTCCCTCTCGAAGGGATCCTTGCCGAGCAGTTGCGGACCGAGATAGTCCTCGACGCTGGAGCCGACCTCCTCGACCGTCTCCCCGAAAAAACCTATGTCCGCCTGGGCTTCGCCGACTCCCACCAGGCCGGTGTCGGTCTCGATGCGAACCACGTTGTACTCGAGCATGGGCGTGGGCCGTTTAGGCGTGATCCGGCTTCGCTTTCCTTCCCAGTGAACCCTGGTGCCCGCCCCGTCCGTGGCGTAAGGGGCGCTCGGTACAGGTAGCCGGACAGGGGTGGCGGTGACTGCAGTGATCCTCATCGCTCACCGACCGACAGCTCATGGGCGTGATCGAGAAAGACGCTCAACAAGGACACTGTTGCTTCGATGTCGTCGACGTTGCACAACGAGACCGTGGAGTGCATGTAGGGCACCGGCGCACCAACGGTTGTAGACAGGGCGCCCAGTCTTGTCTGCTGTATCGCCGACGCATCAGTGCCTCCCCCGATATTCCTTTGCACAGGGATCTGATGTTTCTCGGCGAGATCGAGCAGCAGGCGCACGAGATGCCTGTCACCTATCGTCCGCTTGTCCATCATGTAAACACCGGTTCCCTTGCCCATGTAGCAGGTCGGGTCGTTCGGATTCGGGTAGGGTCCCCGACAGATGCTCCCATCGAGCGCGACGCCGACGTCGGCCTCTATGGCGTAAGCGGCCACGGGCATGCCTCTCACTCCCATCTCCTCCTGCACAGTGCTCACGGCGTAGACATCGACCATTGTCGGACCGAGGCGCCGCATCACCTCAAGCAGGCAGTACGTGCCGATCCGGTCGTCGAAATTCCGACCCATGACGACTTTGTCGTTCAGCCGCGTGAACTCCTGGGTGAAGGTCACGGGATCGCCGACCTCTACGAGCCTGAGCACTTCCTCGACTGGCCTGCCGACGTCGATAAACATGTCTTCCAACGCAGGCACCTGGTCAGGCATGGAATGATTCGGCACTACCACACCCCGAACCGGTTCCCTGCCGAAGATCAAGACCGGCTGGGACATGATCGATGGGGCATGTAGACCGCCCAATGGTTGGCACCTTATGTAGCCCTCCGAGCTGATGTGTTTGACCATCATGCCGATTTCGTCACTGTGGGCAGCAAGAACGACCCGCAATGGTCGGCTCTTTCCCGTCGGTGTCTGAGCGGCACGTTTGAGCCCTATAACGTTGCCGAGGCGGTCCCGGTGGGTCTCGTCGCAGAACTCAGTGAAGATCTCCGTCACCAAGTCTTGGATCTCGTCTTCAAAGCCAGGGATGCCCTTGGCATTGCTCACCCGCGCTAACAGTTCAAGGTCCACGCCTCTGCTCCTCACTCGACGACTTCGCCGCCCGAGTGGCGGCGGCATCCTGCGGTCAGCAACTTCTGAGCCTAGCTAACGCCCATATTAAGGCTTCAGCTGATCCCGATATTCACGCGGTCTGCTTGAAGCACCGGGATCGCGACCGTCAAGACGATGGCGACTGCCATTCCGGTCACCGTGAAGGGGGTGAACCGTTCCGTTAGGCGCTGAGAGAGGGTCAAGACCGGTGGATATGAGACCTTCCTCGACTTGCTCGTCAAGCGGGTCGAGAGGACCGGTTTTCTGACCGCCCGATGAACCCGGGGTCGAATACGGGCCGCTGAACAACGTGGTCCAGCTTCAGCGTGTGGAGGGCCTGGTGGCCTCGACGCCCGCACACGCGGGAGTGCTCACAGGCGGCAAGCGGGCACCAGGCAGACAGGGCTGTTACTTCGAACCGACCATAATCACCGGCCTTCGCCAAGACGACCAGTTGATTCAGACGGAGCTCTTCGTTCCCGTGATCACTGTTCAGGAGTTCCCAGACGCGCAGTCGGCAACACGCCTTGCCAACGACGTGGAGTTCGGGCCTGGCGCGAGCATCTGGACAGCCAACCACCAAAGAGCAACGCGCCTCCCACGGGCGCTGGACTTCGGAACGGTCTGGATCAAGCGCCACCTGATCAATCCTGCCGAGATGCCGAATGCGGGTTTCAAACACTCGGGCGACGGGACCGACCTCTCCTTGCTCGGTCTCGAGAACTACACCCGTCTCAAGCACGTGATGCGCTCTAGGCGGCTGATGAAGAGCCCCGGCAGGGGGTCTCACCCCGATTGTTCCATCCTACGATCGTTCGCCGGCGTGCCGGGGCTGACCCGAGTCGACACTCGTGTCCCACCGCGGGTCCCGTTCTTGTGTGTCCGGAGGCGGGTTGTTTTTCTTTCGTAGGGCAGTAGTCTCCGCGACATGGAATATCGTCAGCTGGGCAGTTCGGGTTTGAGAATCTCAAAGATCACCCTCGGCACGATGGGTTTCGCCGGAACTGGCTGGGACAGTCCAGTGGGGAACATCGATGTGGAGGGGGCTCGCCGCCAGATCGGTCTCTGTCGCGACGCGGGCGTCAATTTGATCGACACTGCCGACGTGTACTCGAACGGCGTGTCGGAGGAGATCCTTGGAGAGGCGCTCGGCAAGGATCGTGATGAGGTTCTCGTGGCGACAAAGGTGCGGTTTCCCATGGGAGAAGGACCCAACGATGCGGGACTGTCGCGCCATCACATCATCAGGGCGGCGGAGGCGAGCCTGCGCCGCCTGCGCACCGACCATATCGACCTCTACCAGGCGCACGAGTGGGATGGCCAGACCCCCTTGGAGGAGACGCTGAGCGCATTCGACTCCCTTGTCAGATCCGGGAAGGTCCGCTACATCGGTGCCTCCAACTACTCCGCCTGGCACCTGATGAAGGCATTGGCCGTTTCGGAGAGGAACGGATTCGCCAAGTTCGTCTCGCAGCAGATCTACTACTCGCTGCAGGCCCGCGATGCGGAATCGGAATTGGTGCCTCTCTCGATCGACCAGGGACTTGGCATCCTCGTGTGGAGCCCGATTGCAGGTGGTTTGTTGTCAGGCAAGTATCGCAGGAGCGGCCCTGGGGCCCCCGAAGGCAGCAGGCACTTGAGAACAGACTGGCACGAACCACCGATCCACGACGAGAAGAAGCTCTATGACACCATTGAAGTGCTCGTTGAGATCGCGTCGGCCAAAGGCGTGTCAGCGGCTCAAGTCGCCCTTGCCTACCTCATGGCGAAGCCCGCCGTCACGTCGGTGGTAATAGGTGCGCGGACCGAGGAGCAGCTGCGCGACAACCTGGCCGCGTCCGACCTGGTCCTAACTGCTGACGAGATCGCACGGCTCGACGACGTGAGCGCTCAACCGCTCCAATACCCCTATTGGCACCAGGCCACAAACGCCTCGGAGCGGCTCAGTCCGGCTGATCTCACGTTCCTCGGCAGGCACATCCGCTAGGCTCGCTCTCGCGGCCAGGCACCTGGCAGCGTTGGTCAGGTCCGTGCGCGCACCTTTCCGTCCAAGTACTGCTTGATCGCGGCGAACTGGCTGGCGCCGTCAAGCCCGGCCTCCGCCAGCACTGCCTGGGCCCGGCCGCTGCCGAGGTACTGGCCAAAGCGGTAGGGGTGGAGAGTCGCCTCTCGGCCGGCGTCGGAGCGTACCCAGCGGTAAAGCGTAGGCAGCGTGAAGCCGGTGATGCCGACGGCCTCGAGCGCGTGCGCCTCGGGGAAGAGGGCGTGGCGACGCTCGAGCGGCAGCGCGTCGAAGAGTTCAGCACTGGCCACGTAGTACACCCGGACGTCGATCCCGTCCCTCTCAAGCAGGGGCAGCGTCTCGGTCACGAAGGCGTAGGTCACGGCGCTCTCCTGAAGCACGATCGTCACGTCGCCGGTCCCACGCGGGCTGCGCAGCAAGTAGACGCCGGTCGTCGCGTCCTCGGGTGGCGCGAGTCCGAGTGCGTTGCGGTCGAGGACCTTCACCTCGGGCCTGGTGACGAACGGCGCGATGAGCACCGGCCGTCGCGCGAGAGCCGTCGCCAAGAGAGGCCAGATCTCTTGTGGCTCCCAGGGCGTGAGGGTGACTGCTGCGCCGGTTGGGAAGTTCTCCTGGAGGAGCTGCAGTGCCTGCGGGTCGGCGTGGGTCGGGCCGTCCTCGCCGGTCGCCAGTCCGGCATGGCCGCAGATCAGGATCAGCGACCTGTACGGCTCGCCGCTGGAAGTCAGCCGCGCTTGCGCGCCGATGGCGTGCAGTCGGGCAGCGATGTGACCGAGAGGTGCCATGAAGGCCCCATAGGACGAGCCGACGCCGATGGCCTCGCCGTAGGCAGCGATACCCGAGAGCACACCGGCCATGGCGTCCTCGCAGATCCCGCCGATCGACAACAGCCGTGCCTCGGGGTTCGATCGGGCGTTCCAGTACCCGGGGGCAAAGCCTGCCGCGATCGTGGCCACGCTGGTCGAGCCGAGCAGGTCGGCCGATGCAGTGAGCAAAGAGCCGCCCGAGGCTTTGTTGAAGTGCTGCAACGAACGTCCGAGAACCTCGCGCAGTGTCGTCGTCACACCCGGCTCGAGGACGAGTTCGTTGGGGGTATCGGTTGCCGCCCGGGCAGCGAGCTCATAGACGGCCTCGACGCGCGGCGCCGCCTGACGCGGTGTGCGGCCGTGCCGTTCCAGACGTTCGCGCGCGGCCGTGAGCCTCGTGGCCAGGATCTCAAGCACGAGCGGGTCCTCCTCGAGGCGGCGACGCACGATCTGCAGCGCCTCCCAGAAGCATTCCTCGCGGACTTGGTCGCCGCCAGGCCCGGCGCAGCGAGGGTTGGCGAGGTCACAGGTCGGCAGCGTCGCCTGTGCCTCGTCGACCAGTTCGCCCACTGTCTGATGGAAGCCGGGAGAGCAGAGCTTGTGCCCGGCACCGTGCGAAGCCCGGCCTTCGACGCCGTACTTCCAACCCTTGCGTGTGCGGTAGATCACAGCCGTGGGCTGACCGTTGTCGATTGTCAGGGCGTGGCGCTGAGCAGCCACGATCTGCTGGAGGTCGTGGCCGTCCGCGACCCGCACGACATTCCAGTCGTGCAGGTAGAAAAGCTCGCCGGGTTCCCACTGGACATAGTCGCCGGGCACGTCGCCGTCGCGGCAGACGTGATCGCTGTCGATCGAGGCCTGGTTGAAGTCGAGATGGACTATGACGTTGCCGAGCGATGCCGTGCCGGCAGCGGCCAGAGCCTCGCTGACGCGCCCCGGCGTGAGGCCGCCCTCGCCTTCTGCGATGTGGACGCGAGGGCAGTTCGCGCCGAAGTGGTCGCGCGCCGCAATCGCGAGACCGATGGAACTGGCGAGGCCCACTCCCGAGGCGCCGGTGGCAAGGCGCACGAAGGGCGTCGCCGGTGTCGGGTGACCGTCCAAGGCCCGCGCGTGGAACGCCGCGAACAGGGGCATCGCGGTCTTGGGGTTGCGGCGGAAGCCGAGCAGGTCCTCAAGACGCAGGCGATCACGCTCGTCCGCGGGCAGCAGCTCGGGCGCGGCGAGTCGCCCGACCTCGTCGCGCAGCGCCCACATCGCGTACAGGCCCATCGCCTTGTGGCCGGCTGCGTACGACATGACGTCGGCGTCTTGGCGGTCGGGAGCGGCGAGGTCGTAATCGAGGCCGTCGAACAGAATGCCGGCCACGCAACGTCCCGACGAGATCGAACCGCCGGGGTGGCCCGAGGTCGGCACGTAGTTGTAGAGCAACGCGGACAGGGAGCGATAGAGCATGTCGAAGGTCTCGAAGGCTGCGAGGTCCTCCTTCGCGAGCAGGCCGTCGCCCGGTGGCGTCGTCTCCGCCGCGGGCACGTAGACCGCACGCCGGGACATCACTTCGGGTACCCCGCGAGATAGGCCTTCAAGCGCTCGAGTCCCTCTACGATCTGCTCGACGTCGATGCCCGAGTAGGCGAGGCGCAGGTACTGCTCAGTTTCGCCGGGCTGCGGGCGGCCGAAGTGAACTCGAGAACACGCGGACACACCGGTCTCATGGAGCACCGCGCGCCGGAAGTCCTCGACGTCGGTGAACCCTTTGTTCCGCATGGCTCCGGTGACGTTCGGAAACAGGTAGAAGGCGGAGTCCGGCATGTAGCACCGGACGCCGGGCATCTCGTTCAAAAGCCTAACGGCCGCGTCGCGGCGCTCCTTCAGGACCGAGACGATGTGACGGGGACCGCTCTGGTCGCCCGTGAGGCCCTCGACACCGCCGTACTGGATGAAGTGGGTCGAGCAGGACTCGTCGTTGGTGTTGAGCTTGGCGATCACCTCGATGATCTCCCGCGGCCCAATGGCAGCGCCGAGACGCCAGCCGGTCATGGCGAACTTCTTGGAGAAGGTGTAGAGGATGACGCTGCGTTCGGCCATGCCGGGCAGCGAGACAAGCGAGTTGCTGGTGCCCGAGTAACGGATGTCGAAGTAGGCCTCGTCGCAGAGCACCATGAGGTCGTGTCGCAAGACGAGATCGGCGAGGTGCTCGCGCTCTGCCGCCGAGCAGTCGGCGCTCAGGGGATTCTGAGGTTCGTTCAGGACGAGGATGCGTGTGCGGGGAGTAACGGCAGCCTCGAGGGCGTCCATGTCGATGTCGAAGCCGTCCGCGCCCTCGTGGTAGCCGTAGGGCACGGCGACGCCGCCTTGGAATTCGATCTGCGACTCGTAGATGGGGTAACCCGGGTTCGGGTAGAGCACCTCGTTGCCCGGGTTCATGAGGGCCATCATGAACTTGCCGATGACGGGCTTGCCTCCCGGCTGAACGGCGACATTCTCCGCGCTGTAGCTGAGGCCGTGTGAGGCGTTTAGGTCGGCAGCCAAGGCGGCGCGAAGCGCTGGGATGCCTGCGTTCGGACAATATCCGGTCTTGCCGTCCTTGATCGCTTTGAACGACGCCTCCACGATGTTGCTCGGAGTCGGGATGTTCAGGTCACCCAGGTGGAACGGGTACACGTGATTGCCCTGGGCAGCAAAAGCTGCTGCCTCGGCCGATACTGCAAAAGCGGTCTCGGTTCCCAAACGGGCGATCCGATCGGCGATCCTGGGTCCGAGCCCAGCCGCCGCTTCGAGGTCCTTCTCGGAGGCCGACTCTGACGCGTAAGTCTTGCTTTGACCCGAATCCATGTTGCCTCCATTTTTCGGCTGATACTTCACTGCACACCGTCTCTGCTTGGCCTGTGGTGTTGCGGGCCACGCAATGCTCGACCTCTGAGTCTGCCACCCAGGCCGAGCGGTGTCGTAGTCCAGCAGGTGCACGGCTTGCAGGTGACATCACCGGCCGCGGTGGCTCGACGCCGGTCAACTCTTTCGGGATCGCGACGCCCCTAGTCAGGCGTGTTCACGGATGCGGTGGATGCGCCAGGCAGTGTTCGGATCCTTCTGTACGGACCCGGTCCTCGGCGGTGAACGACGCCGTGCTGGAGCACTAGGTCCAGGCCCGCAGCCCGGCGGTGACGGCCACAGCGACGGCCACCGTGATGAGGAACGGGGCTCTCTTGGCTGTGCAGGCGACGGCAGCTACCAGGCCCCCGGCTCTGGCGTCGAGCGTGAGATGGTGACCGGTGGACAGGCTCTGGGTAAGTGCCAGGGCTGCGAGCAACGCGACGGGGAGCAGGGCGGCGACATTCCTGGCTCGCTCGCTGTCCAGTATTTGTCTGGGAACACTGAAACCGAGCAGTTTCAAGGCGTAGCAGCTGATCGACCCAGCGATGACGACCGGCCACATCAGGAGCGTGACTCCTCCGCAGTGGCCCGGTGCACGGCGCACCCGGCCACTGCGGCGACACCGGCAGCAAGAAGGTCCGGAGTACCGGAGGGGACGAACGACACGGCGGCCAGGGCCACCAGGGCCGCAACGGCAGCGACCGCCCGGGATGGGCGCGTCCTCAATTGAGGGAAGAGGAGGGCGACGAACGCTGCCGGCGCCGCCGGGTCGAGGCCGAAGGTGGTCGGGTTACCGAGGAAATGGATGAGCGACCCGACGATCGTCGCGACGTTCCAGGACACGAAGACAGCTACGCCGGTGGCCCAGAACGCGGTCCGCGCCGCGCGCTTGTCGGTGGCGGCGAAGGCCATCGCCGAGGACTCGTCGATGGTCAGGTGGGCGGCGAACGGGCGCCACCAGGTGGCCTCCAAGGTCTCCATCAGCCGCAGACCGTAGAAGGCGTTGCGGGAGCCGAGCACGGTCGCCGTAGCCACCGCGGCCGCACCCGTGCCTCCACCGGCGAGCACCGCGACGAAGGCGAATTGGCTAGCCCCGGTGAACATGACTGCGGAGAGCACGATCGTCTGGATCAACGACAGACCTGAGACGGTGGACAAGGCGCCGAAGGAAAACCCATAGGCTCCGGTGGCTAGTCCAACCGCGGCGGCGTTCCGCACTGCAGAGCGAGGCATGACTGCAACGATAGGAAAGACCGAGGGGTGTGTGGTGCCAAATATGCCTACTGCAGAGGCAGTTTATGGCATAGTGTGCTCATAGATGCCGTTGATAGAGCAATTATCGAGCAATTAGAGCGAAACGGACGCTTGACCAACATTGAACTTGCTTCGCTGGTCGGCCTGTCACCGTCGCCGTGCTTGCGCCGCGTCCGCCACCTTGAACGCACTGGAGTCATCGCCGGCTACCACGCCCGTATCGATCCCGCGGCGGCTGGTCGGGGGTTCGAAGTGGTGGTCCTCATCGACATGATGCTGAAAGACAGGGCCACGGTCATTGCCTTCGAGAACCGGGTAGCCGAGCTGGCCGAGGTAGTCGAGTGTCGACGGATGTTCGGAGTGCCCGACTACATGTTGTGGGTGGCGGTCAGCGACCAGGTGGCGTACGAGGCGTTTCTCATCGACCACCTGGCAGACCTTCCGGGCGTGGCGAGGTTGACGTCGCAGCTGACCATGAAGTTGGTCAAGGCGTCCGGCCGTCGACGTTGGTGACGGCGCCAGTCCCCGCCGGCGCTCGCCGTGCGAGACCATGACAAGAGCTGCGACGGCGCGGACACCGGTGTGCCCGAGCTTTCAGGCGTCCCCGGCAGCCCTGGTTTCCGAGCCGATCGACAGGGCCCGACCTGACGCCAGGAGCCGCTTGTTTCGTTCGGTCGAGGTGAGGAGGATGTCGCCGACGTCGGCACCATGGACTGGCCGTCGACGCATCAGGCCCGAGACGCCCGTTCCTAGGAGACGACCCCGATGGAGGGTTGGACGCCTCCCACCAGGTAGTGGCCGTACTTGATGATCCTTTCGATCTCCTCTGGTGGCAGCGGCTTGCAGAACAGGAAGCCCTGTCCCTGCTCACAGCCTTGATGCTTGACGTGCTTCAGCTGTGACAGCTCTTCGATGCCCTCTGCGATGGTCACCAGGTTGAGCGACTTGCCCACACGGATCAGGGCGTCCAGGAAGCCGGTGTCGCCCGAGGCGACCCGTGTGACAACGGACCGGTCGATCTTCAGCGTGTCCACGGGGAACTCGCGCAGGCAAGAGATCGAGGAGTAACCCGTCCCGAAGTTGTCGACCGCGATGTGTATCCCGAGATTCGACAGGGCCGACAAGTATTGAGCAGTCATCTTCGGGTCGATCATCACCATCGACTCCGTGACTTCGAGCGTCAGGGAGCCGGGGTCCAGCCCGGCGGCGTCCAGGGCTTCGCGGGCATGGTCGACGAGAACTTCGTAGCGAAGCTGGCGAGCGCCGAGGTTCACCGACATGCCAACAGGGTGCCCGAGGTCATGCCAAGACTTGGCCTGGCGGCAGGCCTCCATCAGAACCCAGCGCCCGACGTCGATCATCAGATCCGACGACTCCAACACCGAGATGAACTCGACAGGGCCGATCACGCCACGCTCGGGATGTTGCCAGCGCAAGAGGGCCTCAAAGTTGAGCGGCAGGCCAGTCTCGAGGTCGACGATCGGCTGGTAGGCGAGGAAGAACTGGTGGTCGGTGAAGGCCTCGGCCAGGCCTGCTTCGAGACTCAGCTGGTTCTTGAGCGCGCGGTGTAGCTCCTGGCGGAAGACCACGTGGCAGTTCTTGCCTGCCGACTTGGCCTTGTACATGGCGATGTCCGCGTCCCGCAACAGGTCCTCGGGGCTGTCGTACAGCCCGGTGGCGATGCCGATACTGGCAGACGTCGTCACATCGATCTTGTTGGTATCGCCCAACTTGAAGGGCTTTCTCAGAACCGACAGGAGCCGCTCCGCCAGGACATTGAGCCCCTCGTCGGGAACTTCGGACAACACCACGAACTCGTCGCCTCCGAGCCTTCCGACGGTGTCGGAGTCCCGCACCGACGCAGAGAGCCGAGCCGCTACCGCCTTCAGTAGCTCGTCGCCGATACCGTGGCCCAGGGTGTCGTTCACAGTCTTGAAGTCGTCGAGGTCGATGAAGAACACGGCGATGCGCAGGCCTTCACTACGCGCCCTGCTGAGGAGATCGTGAGTTTTCTCGTCGACCAAGAAGCGATTCGGCAGCCCTGTGAGCGAATCGTGGAGAGCCTGGTGCCGCAGTTCAGCGGTCCGCGCCTCGACCAACTCCAAGGCGGAACGGCGCGAGCGTACGAGCAGGCTCAACAGCATGACCAGTAGGACCGTGAGAGCCAATGCGCCGAAGAAAACCGCTAACCCCTGCGCGGCGGGGGAAGGGCCATTGGCCCTGGGATTCACCGCCGCGTCGATGACCCACCCCGGATCGGCCGGGAAGGTGAGCCTTCTGGCGGCCACCCCCGGTTGGGGCTGGCCCGCATGCGCCAGTACTGCCTGCGTTCTTCCGGGCGGGGCATAGGCCAGCACCAAAGAGACGTTGTTCTCATTGGCCACTGCGGGGTTCAGGATGCTGCGGGCGTCGAAGATGCCCATCGTCCAACCGGCCAGCGTCCGGGCTCGGGCCCGGCTGGTGGCGGGGACCTCGGACCCCGTGAAGACCGGACTGACCTCGATGAAGATGGGGAGTTGTACGAGGTAGGTATTGAGCACAGCAGGGATGGCCGGCATGCCCGGAGGCGGTTTGACCAGACTGATCACCGACGCCACCGAGGAGCGACCCGTCTTCGCCGAAGTGGCGAGCAAACCTTCGAACGATGAAGCGCAGAAATTGAAGTCCGCCGAGAGGTAGGGACTGACCCAGGACAACAGTATGTCTTTGAGAAGTAGTTGGCTGGGCAGGAGGTCGACAGCGGCCAGGCGGGTGAGGCAGTAGCCGAGATGGCCGTTGATTGAGCTGTGCACGGCGACCGAGCTTGCCGCTGCCACCCCCAAGGGGGGATCACGCTGGGTGATCGCTTCGAACCTGGACAGTCCGGCTCGACTGACGTTCTCAACGTAGGTGAAGGCGATGCTCCCCGGGTAGCGCTGGGGGGGGTCGAGCCTGGACAAGATGGCCGCCAACGACCTGTTCGTGAGCTGAGGGTGAGTAGCCACCAATGCAGTGACCATTGCCACCAGGTCGTTGTCGCGCTCCAACGCCGCGCCCAGGATCGACCTTACGTTTCCCAGTGAGGACGACACCGCCTGACGGCGCTGTGAGCCCGTGTACGCGTACCAGGCCCAGGAGCTGATGGCTGAAACAGACAGACCCAGGACGAGGACGACAATGACGAACACTCTCCATCCGCTGGCCTTGAAAGGTACCCGGTCGACCAGGTGAAACGAGCGGTGATCGCCGCCGCCGGGGGACCGGCCATCTGAGCCTGAGGACAAAGGTCCCTCGGTCAGGTACGGGTGCAGCCCTGGTCGTTGCAGGTTTCTAGTCCGGTCCATCAACGTTGTTCCCGGTCGACGAGCCGTTTATGCTTCCTCGATCCGAGCGGCCGTGTCGACCCGCCGCCACTAGAGGCCTCGGTCCGGCGGAGCCGGACTTTTGAGTCAAGTCTTTGCTTTTGAGGTTGTGTTATGCGGCGATTCCTGATTGGGCGGCGAGATCGCTGAGAACCCGGTGGAGGATGGCGGTGCTCCCGGGGTCGGCGATGTGGGCGGCACCGGTGCGGATGAAGCGGTTGTAGGCACGCGTGAGGAACCACGCTGTCTGCCATCCGAGGGGCGTTGGTCGGTAGCGGTGGGAGTTGGGTATGCGTTCGATCAGGCCGTGCAGACGGAGTCTTCGTAGGTCGTAGGTCATGCGGCCAGGGGTGATCTGGTCGGGCTCGAGGCCGAGGAACTCAGCGACGTGCTCGCGCAGGTGGTGGTTGGCGAAGCCGTCGGGTTGGAGGCGGCAGATCACCGCTGCCGCGAGGAGGGCGTGGACACGAGGGTCACCGAAGCGCAGCCCCGCGGCACGTTGGCCGTTCACGATGACCGGTTGGTTGATCTGTTGGAACACGGTGTCGCCGATGATCGGGTCGTGACTGATCGTTTCGGCGTCGAGGAGACGCCGGTTGGCGGAGAAGCCGACCTTCCGCAGGGCGGTCAGGTTGCACAGTCGCTTGCCGATCCCGAAGTCCCGGGTGTCATTGACGGTGGTCTCGGTACGAAGGGCTTTTGCCTCCTTGTGATACTGCTTGATGCGGGTGTGCTTGTACTCGACATGCAGCGAGGGGGTCACCCCTTGAGTGAAGACCCGGGTGCGAAAGCGGCTCGGGGTGGGACGACGGCCGCGGTTGAGGATTCGGCGGTCGAAGATCAACGACACCCGGTCGGGGCGCCCCACGTCGAGGTTCTCGGCGATGACGGTCTCGAAGAACGCCCGGCCCGAGCATGGACGATCCAACATCTGGGTCAAGGAGAACTCGGCCTGGAGGACCGAGAGGTCGTAGCGGTAACCGGCCCGGCGGTCCGCCGCGCTGAAGGGATGCGGCAGGCGGGCCAGCCACTTGCGCAACAGCCGGTCGATGCGAGCAGGGTCCAGCCGGTCACAGATGCGTTGCAGGTGCTCGGGGTCCTCACAGGCGGCGAAGCCGTTGTCGAGTGCCTCGAAACCGATCCCAGCCTTGGCTACCTGCCGCTTGGCCCACTCGTTGCCGTTCAGGCACAACTTCGCCGTGTAGGGGAAATACGAGCAGAACTTGATGAAGAACGGCCCGAAGTCGGCGTCGACGGCATAGATGTAGAAGTGGTTGACCATCGCTGTTGTCCGCACGATCCATGGGTAGGTGGCACCCGTGACCGGGTTGCGGCGCTTCTCGGTGCGGAACACCGGCGCTTTCTCCTGGGCCCTGCCCACGAACAGCACGCCCTCGTCACCCTCGAAGCCGGCCAGGAAGTCACGGGCGAGATCATCTTTGCGTTGCCCCTTGGCGAAATCGACGATTGGCACACCCTCATCGGTGGCGAAGCGGTACAGCCCGGCGATGAAGTCCCGGCTGATCGGCTCCAACAACGCAGACGAGGCGAACGGCTGGCCCCGGTGCTGACGCAGGAAGAAGACCACTCCCCCGACGAACTGCAACTTGGGCACGTAGACGTTGAGGTACATCCGGTCGATGCACTCCACCTCGAGAGTGACATGTTCGGCAAGGACATCGGCGGCGCTGCGGGGTAGGGTCATATCGGGCTCCGGTCGTCACAGGCCCTTGCGGCCAACCAACCGCTTCGGGCGGTTCAAGGCGGGACCGGAAGGCCCCGCATCTAGGCTCGACCGGAGCCTACGATCGCCCCCCGTGACCTGTCACCAGCCCAGTTGATGCCGCCGTGACGTCACCACCACACCGCTCGTCGGGCTGGGGCAGAGCCCCGTTAGCTGTTGGGGTGGTGCAGACGTTCCGGACGTTGCTTCCTGTGCCGACGAGAGTTGCGGGAGGTCGGGGAGCAGTCGGCCGACGCCGTCCCGTTGGGCAAGGTACTCGTTGAGCTGTCGGGACGTGAGCGGGTAGGAGATCGCATAGCCCTGCCCGATGTCTGCGCCGATGGCCTGGAGGGCGTGCAGGATCTCCTCACGCTCGATGCCTTCGGCCACAATCGTGAGATCCAGCGCACGGGCCACTTCGACGGCCGAACGCACGATGGCTTGGGCGCGTGGGTCCGAGGTGAGTTCCAAGACGAAGGACTTGTCGATTTTCAGTTCGTCGATGGCGAGCCCGAGCAGCTGCGACATCGATGAGTAGCCCACTCCGAAATCGTCGATCGAGATCCGCAGCCCTCGCGCTCGCAGCTGGCGCACACATCGCTCGGCCCGGTCTGGATCGCCACCGAGGGCGGACTCGGTGATCTCGAGAGTGAGACGATCGTGGGGGAACCCGTTGAGCGCCAATACGTAGTCCACGTAGTCGGTGTAAACGCTGATCGAAAAGGGGCGCACCTGAGACCCAGAACGCGCTGATCGAAAAGGGGAGCACCTGACCATCCCCGTGCTTGCTCGAACACGCCCACAGGCTTCGCCTGGGAATCGAGCGAGTGGACGGGAGAAGGGTGCACACCGACATGGAGATGTGGACAGAGATCCGGCGCAAGGTGCTCGTGGACGGCGCGTCGAAGCGCTCGATCCGAAGGGACTACAGGGTCAGCGCTCGGACACTCGAGAAGATCCTGGCCAATGCCGAACCGCCCGGCTATCGCCAAAGGACCACTCGCCCGAAGCCGATGCTCGGTCAGTTCCTTCCCATGATCGACGAGATCTTGGAAGCCGACAAGACCGCACCGCCAAAGCAGCGCCACACGGCCAAGCGCATCTATGAGCGGCTCAGAGACGAATACGGCTACACGGGGTGCTCATCGCAGGTGAGAAGGGCCGTGTCCAGGTCCAAGCACTACTCGAAGGAGGTCTTCGTCCCGCTCTCGCACCCGCCGGGACATGCCCAGTTCGACTTCGGCGAGGCGACGGTGCTGATCGCGGGCGTCGAGACAAAGGCCGCGTTGGCGGTGATGACGCTTCCCTACTCGGACGCCTACTTCGTCTCTGCCTATCCCCGCGAGTGCACCGAGACCTTCCAGGCCGGCCATGTGGCCGCCTTCGAGTTCTTCGGCGGCGTGCCCGTGCGCACGAGTTATGACAACACCTCGATCGCGGTGAAGAAGGTGGTGGGCCGCGAGCGCGAGCTCACTACCGAGTTCCTCCGGCTCGAGAGCCACTTTCTCTTCGGCCACCACTTCTGCCGGGTGGGCCGTGGCAACGAGAAGGGCCACGTGGAGACCCATGTGGGCTACGCGAGGCGGAACCTGCTCGTCCCGGTGCCGCGCTTCTCCTCTTTCGCCGAGATGAACGAGTACCTCGCAGCGTGCTGTTATGCCGATCTGTTCCGCCGGGTCCGGGGAAAGCCCGAGACAAAAGCAGAGCGTCTCGTTGTCGACCAGGCTGCCATGTTGGCGTTGCCGTCCGAGTCCTTCGAGGCGCGAAGAGTCGAACAGCGCGGGGCGAACTCACTGTCGCTCGTGAGATTCGACCGCAACGACTACTCGGTGCCCACTGCCTTCGCCCATCACGAGGTCACCGCCCTCGGCGGGATCGAAGAAGTCCGCTTGCTCGTCGGCACAGACGTCGTGGCCACCCACCCGCGGTGCTGGTCGAAAGAACAGGTCAGCTTCGACCCCCGCCACTACCTGGCCCTCTTGGAGAGAAAGCCCGGTGCCTTGGACGTCGCCCGCCCGCTCGAGGACTGGGATCTCCCCGAGTGCTTCTCGGTGCTGCGCCGGCGCCTCGAGGCCGACCTCGCCTCGGCGGGGACTCGTGAGTACATAAAGGTCCTGCGTCTCATGGAATCAGCGACGCTCAAGGAACTGACCGGAGCTGTCGAACAGGCGCTTTTGATCGGGGCGACCGGTTCGGACGCCATCGGGCTCATCCTCTCCCACTCGAAGGAGCGACCGGTCGGGTTGTTCAGCCTGGACGGGCTCCCGCACCTGAAGGCCGTCGCCGTCGAGGCCCCCGACCTTTGGGCCTACAGGGCGCTCACCGAGATCGGGGCTTGAGGCCCCCCACACCTTTTCGGCGTAGATCGCGCAGTTAGAGAAAGGAACACCACCTTGAAGACATTGGAGACCAAGTCCGTCGTGTTATTGCACCATCACTTGAAGGCCCTGCGATTGCCGACCATCGGCGCCGAGTGCGAGAAGGTCGCCAAACAGGCGGGGGCCGACAACATCGACCACCTCTCCTACCTGTTGCAGCTCTTGGAACTCGAGTTGTTGGACAGGGAGAAACGCTCGGCCGAACGAAGGTTGAAGGCGGCAAGGTTCCCGACCATCAAGACCCTCGAGAGCTTCGACTTCGCGGCCCGCCCGTCTGTCAACAAGGTGCTGATCGCCGAGCTGGCGCGTTGTGAGTACATCGACAAACGGGAGAACATTTTGATGATCGGCAACCCCGGCACGGGCAAGTCCCACCTGGCCACGGCACTCGCCGCCCAGGCGTGCCACAAGGGCTACAAGGTCCGGTTCTTTCGCACCACCGAGCTCGTGACCGCGCTCATCGAGGCAAGAGACGAGCGGACATTCCTGAAACTGAAGGGACAGCTCGCGAGACTGGACCTGCTCGTGCTTGACGAACTCGGATACGTCCCTGCCTCCAAGGTCGGCGCCGAACTGCTCTTCGACGTCATCTCGACCGCCTATGAGCGCACGAGCCTGATCGTCACGAGCAATCTGCCCTTCGAGTCCTGGACAGAAGTCCTCGGCTCCGAGCGCCTCACCGGGGCGACCCTCGACCGGCTCACTCACCGCTGCAACATCATCGAGACCAAGGGCGAGAGCTACCGGCTCCAAGACGCCAAGGCTCGAACCCGGCGCGCCAAGCCAACAACCGATTCCGCAGGCAGCCAACCTGTGGACCAAGCGCAAATCACCAAGTAACTTCAAGCTCAAAGTGCTCCCGTTTTCGACCGGCGCGCGTGCCCCTTTTCGATCAGCATTCACAGTCGGCCAGGTTCTCGTCGACCAGGTCGTAACGCGAGATGTTCACGCTCATCTCGAGTCGCCAGCCGGCGCGGTCGAGCCGGGCCGCCTCGGCCACGGCCTGATCGAGGACGGCACGAGTGAGTTGCGGCATTAGCCCGTAGCGCTCCGCGAGGGGGATGAAGCGGTCCGGGTAGAGCAGGCCGAGCGTGGGGTGCTGCCAGCGGACGAGGGCCTCCACGCCGCGGACTGCGGCTGTGCGGATGTCCAGGGTGGGTTGGTAGTGCAGGACGAGGGCACGTGCGTCGATGGCGTCTCTCAGCTCGTCGAGGAGGACAAGGCGGTCCCGACTGTTGGGGTCGGTCTCGGCTCGGTAGAACGACACGCACGCCTGTGTGCGTTTGGCTTCGTACATGGCTACGTCGGCGCAGCGGAGGAGTTCACCGGCAGATGACGCTTTGGAGCGGGACATTGCAACACGGATGCTGGCGCCCACCGGGCCAGCTGCCGAACAACCGGCTAGGCGAGCTCACGGCCTTCGTCCCCGTTCGGCACTATTCGGATATCGGCGCGCTCGGTGTCACGATTGAGGAATTGGCAAGTTGTACGTAGATTCTCTCAGTAATTGACGCAAGAACGGGGGCCGGCGCGAGATCGTCGGCACACTAGGGGGCGTTGCGCCGACCGTGGCTTTCGACCGCGCCGCATCGTCTGTGTCGCCGGGACTGGCGTAGGGCGGGAAGGCGAATGTCGGCACCGACCCGCTTCGCGGCCCACTTCGTGAGCCAGGACAGAAGGTCGGATCGGATTGACGCACCGCTGTTTACCATGTGTCGGCTGCTTCTCGCGTGCCGGGTGGTCGCGCCGGAGGGATCAACACTGACCCGGAGCGAGCGCCGCGGCTGCCGCGGCTCGTGCCCCGTCCCAGGGCAGCCTCTCAAGCAACCGGGGACTCGCGCCGAAGAAAGAGACTGGAATACGAGGTCAGGGGGCCTGTGACACTACTGCGGACGAATGAGGAGTGTGTTGTCGCCAGGCCCGAGTCTGGCGCGCAAAGCACGTCCCCACATGCCTGGCGGCGGTTTCTCGTCCTCGAGGCCGTTTTCGCACTTGTGTACTTCCCTCTCGGATTGCCGCCTGAGAAGCCCTTGATCTTTGGTTGGCTCCCCTGGATGCAGTGGCCCGGCCAGGTCCCGGCGTGGGCGCTGCTGGGACTGTCGGCAGTTGCGGCGATTGCCTACGGCGTGAAACGCAACCAGCCGAACTCTCGATTGGCCTGGTGGCTCCTCGGCAGCGGTGTACTCCTCTTCATCACGGGCGGTACGGCCTACAAGTTCTGGCACCAGATCATCGGCCAGCAACATGTCCCGTTCCCATCGTTTGTAGATGCGATCCGGCTCACGACGTACCCGGTACTCGCGGCCGGACTGCTGATTCTCGCCAGAGCGCAGGTTCCCGACGGTGATCGGGCGAGCCTGCTGGACGGGCTTACGATCACACTTGGAGTCGGCGTACTGTCATGGGTCTTCCTGATCGGCCCAAACGTCCGTGAGTCTGGTGGACTGCTCGTGCCGCTCACTGGTGCCGCCTATCCACTTGGGGACGTTCTTGTCATGGCCATGTTGGTACGCCTTTGGAGTGCCGGTGGCATGCGCTACGTGGCAGGACGGCTTCTCGCGACAGGGACATTGGGGATTCTCGTCGCCGACTCACTGTACGAATTGGCCAAGCTCCACCAGGGGTGGAACTGGAACGACGGCAGCGTGGTAGACCTCGGTTGGATCGTCTTCTGCGCGTGCTCGGGCGCGGCTGCACTGCACCCCTCGATGCGTTGCTTGTCGGAGCCAAGGTCCGTCGCGCCACCGCGTGCCAGTCACTCGCGGATGAGGCTGCTGGCCGGGGTCTCGCTTGTCGCGCCGGCGCTTCTGCTCGAGGAGACCCTGCGCGGCGACACCGTCGACGCTCCAGTCATTGCCGGGATTGCCGGGATCATGTTCCTTCTCGTGATCAGCAGGATGACCAGGCTCGTCGGGGTGCACGGGCAAGCTGTGGCACGAGAGCAAGTCCTACGCAGGTCGGTCGCAAACCTGTTGGCGGTGTCGGACCGCGATGCGATCTATCAAGCCACAGTCGCGGGCATCAGGGAGCTCGTCCCTCAGGCCGGAAATGACTTCAAAGTGACCTTCGCGGTCGCGAACGCCGACGGTGAGCCGACTGTCGTCATGAGGTCGGGCCATGGACTGGCCGAGGGGCTACAGAGCTTGTCGGCCTTGTGGGAGACGGCGCGAAAGAGCCTGGCCGACGGAGACGTGGACAGTCATCTGATCCGGACGGGCAACTCGCGTACGAGCTCCACAGAGCAGAGCTTGTCCGAGGAGCTTGTGTGTCCCCTTGTCGCCAAAGGCCAGCTGCAGGGTCTAGTCGTCGTCACAAGCGCCGCCAAGTTCCCCTTCGAGCTGCGAAGTTCGATCGAGATTCTCGCGGCGCAGGCTGCAATGGCTATCGCCCGCGAAACGATGACCGAGGCCTTCCACGCGCGTCGAAGTGAAGCTCGCTTTCAAACTCTTGTGCAGAACGCGTCGGACGTCATTCTGATTGCTCGTCCCGATACGACCATCACTTATCAGACCCCGTCTGCCAATCGGATCCTCGGGTACGCAGACGGCTCCCTCGAGGGAAAACAGTTCACGTCTCTGCTCCACCCTGACGACGTCGAGCAGGCGTTGGCGGGATACGCCGATGTAGCGCTTCGGGCCGGGGCATCGATCTCGGCAAAATGGCGGATCCAGCACTGTGACGGTACTTGGCGGCACGTCGAGGTGACAACGACCAATCTCCTGCACGAGCCGACTCTCGAGGGCATCGTCCTCACGCTGCGCGACGTGAGCGAGCGCACTGATCTCGAGGAGGAGCTGAAGCATCAGGCCTTCCACGACGCGTTGAGCGGGCTTGCCAATCGCGCTCTTTTCAGGGACCGTCTCGAGCATGCCTTGGCACGTGCGAGCCGGTCGAAGTCGTCCCTAGCCGTTCTGTTCCTCGACCTGGACGACTTCAAGCTGATAAACGACAGCCTGGGACACGCCGCGGGCGACGCCCTCCTGGTGGCGGTTTCGAGGAGGCTGTCCGAGTCCCTCCGCAGCGGCGACACGGTGGCCCGTTTCGGGGGCGACGAGTTCGCTGTGCTGCTTGAGGAGACAACCGGCCCGGAGGAGGCCTGTCAGACCGCTGAGCGCCTCATTCAGGCCCTGCGCGCGACGCTTGTGATAGAGGACCACGAGGTCCAAGTGTGTTCCAGCGTGGGGATTGCTCTCAGTCACGCCGGCCGCGAGGACCCGACAGAGTTGATGCAGGCGGCGGACCTAGCCATGTACGCGGCAAAGACTCACGGCAAGGGCCGTTACGAGGTGTATCAGCCGGATCTCCAGGTGGCGATCGTGCGGCGTTTGGATATGACCGCCGATCTCCAAAGGGCCTTGGAAGCCAGGGAGTTCGTCGCGTATTACCAGCCGATCGTGAGCCTCAGCGGCGGCAATGCAGTTGGGCTGGAGGCACTGGTCCGCTGGCGCCATCCGGAGCACGGACTGCTGCTTCCGGAGGAGTTCATCGCGCTTGCCGAAGAAACCGGTCTTGTCATCCCGCTTGACCGTTGGGTGCTCAAAGAGGCGTGCGTCCACACCCGTGAGTGGCAGTTCTGCCACTCGGACGCCCGTCGCCTGTGGGTCAGCGTCAATATCTCTGCCAGGCATTTCCAAGACGAGGGACTGGTTGAAGACGTCTCCACGGCACTGCGGGAGTCGGGTCTCGATCCCCAGTTCTTGGTGCTGGAGATCACCGAGGGCGTATTCGTCCAGGAAGCAGAGTCCGTCATTGAGCGCATGTTGGAGCTCAAAGCGCTCGGCATCCGCTTCGCCATCGACGATTTCGGCACAGGCTATTCGTCGCTCAGCTACCTGAGGCGCTTCCCGATCGACATCTTGAAGCTGGACAAGTCCTTTGTGGACGGTGTGGCCGTTTCCGCCGAGGACGGTGCACTTGCCGAGACGATCGTCCGCCTCGGCAAGAACCTGAATCTTCAAACGATCGCTGAAGGCATCGAACACGGCCCCCAGCTGGAGGCCCTCCGTGCCTTGGGATGCCAGCTGGGGCAAGGCTTCTACTTCAACAAGGGGCTTCAGGCCAGTGAAGTGGACGACCTGCTGCTCCGGAATTCACAGGTCAAGTCTTTGGTGGAAGCCGTGTGGCTCGAGAACCCCTCCCTCACGGAGGAAAGCGTCACCTGAACTTGCCTGGCTCCTGAGGGCTCCGCCCAGACTTCGACTGGAACACAGTCCCGTGTCGGATTGAGGTGTCCTTTCGTGTCTGTGCATGTGGCGGCAGTCTCCCGAAGGCGGCCAAGTGCCCTTGAGAAAGGGTGCTCAAGCCACTGTGCGCCCGGGGCTAGGAGCGTTCTTCGCTGTAGACCTCGAACGTGGTCTCCCGCGGCGGAGCCGTGAAGCCGCCCTCGATACCCGCCGTCATCTTGGGCATCAAGACATCGTCACGGAACCGCTCCCAGCTTTCCCGCGAGTCGTGAATCGCGATGATCGTCCAACCATCAGCCGAGGGGCCCGCCGCATGGAACACCTGACCGTCTGGCAGGCTCCCGTCACCGGGATGCACGGCGGCGAGCGACGCCTCATACTGCTCTTTCGTGCCAGCCGCGAACTCATGTACGACGCCGTACGCCATCTCGTGCCCCCTGTTGTCAGTCTTGCCAGAACGCCTGTGCAAGAGTCCCGCACCGTACACCATCGCCGACGACGGAACGTGCCGGCTTGCGGCGGAGGCTGGGCACTCGGGCTCTTCCGGCAGCCGAGTCACCAGCCGAGCCGATCGACGGGGATCCAGGAGTCACTTTGCAGTCCGCGCACGCTAACGTGCCTGGATGCTCGGCGGTGGCCATCCGGATGACTCTGTTGGCGACGTCGCCCGCCCGGTGAGCCGGAGACAACGCCTGTTCGCGCGCCCGACGCGGGACGCGGAAAGGACGCCGGTGGGCGAGCGCCTGCGCAACCTCGTCCTGAAGCCGGTCCAGCCCGGAACGGTCTCCACGGACAAGGCTGCAGGCCGACAATCGTCCGTCGAGGAGCTGGAGGCCGATGTCAGGTCAGCCAACGACAAGGAGCGGCTCATAGGGCTGGTGGCTGCGCCGCTGGCGGCGGCAATCGGGATCCTCGTGATCAGCGCCCTGATCGTCAACGACCCTCCTGCCCGACTCAAGAACGGTCAGATTGACACGCTCCACGTCAGCCTGTCGCTCTACTACGACCTGGGCGCTGTGATCCTGGGTCTCGCAGTCTTGATGCTCGTGACTGCGATGTGGCGCAAACGCCTGTACCTCGGCATCGTCACAGCCCTTTACGGTCTCGCCATCTTCAACCTTCACTACTGGGGCTTCGGGATCCCGTTCATCCTGTTGAGCGCCTGGCTCTTGGTGCGGGCCTACAGGCTGCAGCGCGATCTGCGCGCGGCCAGCGGGGACAGCCTTTTGCGTGCCGGCGCCCAGAACGAGGGAAGCGGCGCCACGCCGCCGAGGTCATCTCCCAAGCCGAACAGCCGCTACACGCCTCCGGCCGCAGTTCCCAGGCGGTCGTCGGCACCGAGACCAGGGAACAGACAGCGCGCCCGCTGACCTAGGGGGAATCCTTCCCGGGCAGTTCGAGCACGGTGTAGCACGAGGTCTTCCGCCTCGGCCGCGCCCCGTCGCAGCGAGCTAGGGAATCTGTGGCGACGCCCCGCGGACGTTCCCTCGCTTCAAGACCAAGGCCGCCGAGAAGAGCCCGAGGAGGGCCAGTAGGACTGCCGGGAGAATGAACACCCTTCCTGAAGAGTGCTGGGTCTCCAGAGCACGAGGCGTCGAAAGCAGTGCCGGGTCCTGCGGGACCGCGACCGCTCGGATTCTCGTTCCGGGAGAGTAGAGCGCGCTTCCCGGTATGGCGTCGCGGTAGGTATGGCCGGCGAGCGTGAACGCCCCCGTGCAGTCGTAGCCGGCGATATTGCTGCCGCTGCCTCCCATGAGGCCGATGCACCCGGACACTGTGACCTCGACGGGGACTCCCTGCTTGTGCAGACGGGTGATCTGGGCGTTCTTCTGGACTCCGGCAACGAACAGAATGATGACCGCGGCGGCGAGAGCCATGAGACAAGTACCCGCGACCAGATGCGTGACGCGGCGCGTGTCCACGTTCACGCTGGCTCCCCGGAGAGTCGTGACAGGCTCGCCGGGCGCACGCAAGCCGCCCGTCACCTGCAACTTCGAAAACTGTCGCCCCGCTTCCATAATCGGCCGGTCCACCTGATGCTCCTTCGCTCCTCACGGCGCCGCAGTTGGGCGATCGTAGCGGTGGACCGTGCAGACAGGCTCCGGTTCTGGACTGCTGGGCCCAGTTTGCCGGCCTGGAAGTTCACGTTCGGGCGCACGCGGATCACATCGCCGACCAGGTGGGCGCCCATCACTCCTCCAGTTCACACACTGTTAACGCCAGCGTGACACTGCTGAAACCGCCGGTCTCCAGTCTTGGCACCCAAAGGGAGGGCGGGTTACCGGCCTCTATCTTGCCGCACCCGGTGGGTTCGCACGCGCCGGATTTGGCGAGGATGCGGGACGCATTGGCCATGAGAGGAGTACTCGAACCGTGCACGAGTTGTTCGCGACAGTTCCTGTTCCGTATCCGAGTTGGTTGAATCCGGCCGACAACACCTGGCAGATAACGGCCGCCACTTTCGTCGGGCTCATGAGCCTGCCTGCTCTGGCGGTGCTCTACGCATCGACCGTGCAGAAGAAGTGGGCGGTGAACGTACTGGCCATGATGTTCGCCGGCTTCTCGCTGGTCCTTGTCGCCTGGGTGCTTTGGTCCTACAAGATGGGCTTCGGTGCCACTTCGATCGGCGGAGGGGTGAGGAACGGCATCCAGACCCAACTCTCCGGCGTGGGGTGGGTGAAGCACTTGTTCGAGAATTTCGTCGGCAAGCCGGGCGGTATCACCAACAGTGTCGGTGAACAGGGACAGGCGGTGTCGGCCGCCAACACCGCGGTGCCTTTCCACTTCCCGACCTCGTCGCTGGCCTACTTCCAGTTCGTCTTCGCCGCGATCACTCCTCTCCTGTTCATGGGGAGCGTGCTCGGCCGCATCAAGTTCAGCGCTTGGTGCCTCCTCGTGCCGCTCTGGTCGACGTTCGTTTACGGCGTGGACGCGTTCATGCTGTGGGGTGGCGGCTACTTGGCTCAAGAGGGCGCGCTCGACTTCTCCGGTGGTTACGTCATCCACATGTCAGCCGGTGTCTCCGGGTTCGTGGCCGCCTGGGTGCTCGGGCCGCGGCTGCTGCGGGACCGGACCCACGCCATACCCAACAATCTGGTCATGGCCGCAGTCGGGGCTGGCATCCTCTGGCTCGGCTGGAACGGCTTCAATGGTGGGGACCCGTATTACGCCGGGGCGAGCATGGCCGCGGCCGTGATCAATACCAACCTGGCGACGGCTGTGGGCGTGCTGACCTGGATGGCCCTCGACGCCTGGCTCTCGAAGGCGAAGAAACCGACGTTCCTGGGCGGCGTGAACGGCATGATCTGCGGCCTGGTCGCGATCACTCCCTGCGCGGGCTGGGTCAACGGCAGAGGTGCCATCTTTGTGGGCCTCATCGCCACCGTCATCGTCTGGGTGGCGTGGAACTACCTCTCCAAGGTGCGGCCGTTCTCTCGGGTGGACGACGCCCTCGGGGTCGTGTACACGCACGGGATCGCCGGCTTCACCGGAGGCATGCTCCTCGGCATCTTCGGTGACCCGAAGATGCTCGAGTATGGCTGCGGTCACCTCAACGCAGCCGGGCAGGTCGTCAACACCTCACAGTCGGCTTACGTAGCTGCGCACGGGGCCTGCGTACCGTTCTCGGTCGCGGGCCTCATGTACACCGGATCTGGCCATCAACTGTGGGAGCAGTTCCGGGCAGCCCTGTTCGTCATCTTCTGGTCAGCGGTTGTGACATACATTTTGATGAAGCTCATCGGGCTGGTGCTGCGAGGTTCGCGCTACAGCGACCAGATACTCGAGGTGGGCGACTTGGCCATCCACGATGAGGAGGCCTTCCCCGAGGGCATCAGCCCGGAGGACGCGCAGGTCATGGAAGAGGCCCTCATCCATGCTGGCCTTGACGAGGGCGTGCCACCGGACCCCGGGCTCGCTCCGAGCACTCATCCGGACTTGACCTCCGGCGATCGAGAACATTAAGGATTCGGCGGGTCAGTGTCAGGATCAGGATGCGCAACTTAGCCTTGTCAGGCTCCCACGGCGGGAATCGCCGTGGGAGCCTGACAGTTGCCCGAGAACGAAGGCGGCAAGGGCCCGGCGTCGACGAGGCGTGCAAACCGACAGACTGCGTAGGATCACGGTGAAGGTCGTCGGTGGCCCGGAGTTCGCCAGCTGCAGGGGAACCTCGACGGAGAGCTGCTCGGGAGCGACGCCAAGACACCCAAGGAGTGACGTGCCCGAAGTTGGAGAACCAGCTGCGACCAAAGTATCCCTCTACAAGGAGATCCTCTACACCGAAGCCGAGGTTGACGCTCGGATTGCGGCGATGGCAGTGGACATCACTCGGAGCTACAAAGGAACGGACACACTCTTTGTCGCCTTGTTGAACGGCGCCCTGCCTTTCACTGCCAAGCTCATGCGGGCCATCCAGCACCATGATCCGTACTTTCATCCGAACGTTCAGTCCATGATCGTCAGTCGCTACGGCTCGAGCCGCGAGGGGGGCGCGCCACACCTGGTCACTGACCTGCCTCCCGATTACAGGGTGCTGACGAAGCGTCACGTTGTCCTGCTCGACGATCTTGTCGATGGTGGAGGTACCACTGATTTCACGGAGCACCACTTGTACGGGTATGGCGCCGAGACCGTTGAGCGGATCGTGCTCGTGAAAAAGCTCAAGGACCCGCCCGTCAAGTGCAACCTCGCCATGTACGGCTTCGAAGCACCGGACCTGTGGCTGACAGGAATGGGTATGGACAACGCCCATCTGGCAACGGAAGCGAATCGTTGGGCCGGGTGGATCGCGATTGCCAACACGGACTGACCCGGAGGCGTGTGCAGGCCCTGCCCTGCTGGCCTCAGCGCCTTCGATCACACGGAGAGACGGGTAGTTGTCCCGGTCGTGATGTCGACTCACACCCGCGACACACCTTCGGCGACCCGGACACCCCCGGGCCGGTTCGGCTACGCGGCGCGTTCGGCGTCCATGGCCGTTGTCACCGAGGCCCGGAGGTGACGGCTGCGCCCGCTTCGGGCACGAGCGGTGCCGAGATTTGGGGCGGCTCCGGGAGCGAGCGCGCCACCGCGTTCTTGGCACTTGCCGACGGGGAGGTGTTCGAAGGCGAGGCCATCGGGGCAGCGGCGCCTGGCGGCATAGCCAGTGGAGAACTTGTCTTCAACACGGTGCTGAGCGGCTACCAGGAGGTCATAACCGATCCGAGTTACGCCGGGCAGGTCGTCGCCTTCACCTATCCCCACATAGGCAACTACGGTGTGAGCCCGGCCGACGACGAGGCCCGGCGGCCGTGGTGCAGGGGCGTCGTCGTGAGGGACCTCGTCGCGCGACCCTCGTCCTGGCGTGCAACCGGATCACTGGATGAGTTCCTCGTCCGCAACGCAATACCGGGGATAGCGGGTGTTGACACGCGCAGGCTGACCAGGCACCTGCGGGAGTACGGCGCGATGGGTTGCGCTTTCGGCACCGCCGGCGAGTCCCGGCTTCTCGCAGCCGCCGCGGCACAGACAGGGACTACCGGGCGCGACCTCGTCTCAGCAGTGACGACGGAAGCGCCCTACGAGCGAGGTTCGGGACGGCTGCGCGTCGTGGCTTACGACTTCGGCGTGAAGGAGACCGCGCTTCGGTTCCTGGGTGAGATTGCGACCGTCACCGTCGTGCCGGCCTCCTTCCCAGCCGCGAGGACGCTGGAACTCGAGCCCGACGGCGTGTTCTTGTCGAACGGGCCAGGTGACCCCGCCGCGTTGGGAGCGCTGTCGGACACGATTGCCGAGCTGCTCGGGAAGATACCCATCTTCGGCGTCTGTCTCGGCCATCAGTTGCTCGGTGCGGCCCTCGGGGCCCGAACCTTCAAGCTCCACTTCGGCCACCACGGCGGCAACCACCCCGTTCGTCGGCTGGACACGGGCCGGGTCGAGATCACGAGCCACAACCACAACTACGCCGTCGAAGAGACCTCTTTGCCCGACAGTGGGGTCGCTGCAACCGAAGTGACCCATGTCAACCTGAACGACGGTGTGGTCGAGGGCCTCCGCTGCGAACGTCTGTCGGCTTTCGGAGTGCAGTACCACCCGGAGGCAGGCCCGGGCCCGCACGACAGCCGCTACCTGTTCGAGCAATTCCGCCTGTTCATGGAGGCAAGTGCCTGATGCCACGACGCGGAGACATCGAGACGATTCTCGTGATCGGATCGGGCCCGATCGTCATCGGCCAGGCGTGCGAGTTCGACTATTCAGGCTCCCAGGCCTGCCGCGTTCTCAAAGCCGAGGGATACAGGGTCGTGCTCGCCAACTCGAACCCCGCGACGATCATGACCGATCCCGAACTGGCCGACAGAACCTACGTGGAGCCGCTCGATGCAGCGGTGCTCACCGAGATTGTCAAACGCGAACGACCCGAGGCGATCCTCCCCACGGTCGGGGGCCAGACCGCCCTGAACCTGGCGATGGAGCTTGCCGAGTCGGGTGTACTCGAGGAGTACGCCGTAGAGCTCATCGGAGCGAACGCCGAGGCGATCGTCACCGCCGAGGATCGCGGCCGGTTCAAGAGGGCGATGAGCGAGATCGCGCTGGAGGTGCCGGCGTCAGGTTTCGCCTCTTCTCTCGAGCAGGCGATGGCTGTAGGAGAGCGGGTGGGGTTCCCGCTCATGGTGCGTCCCAGCTTCATCCTCGGGGGCGCGGGGACTGGGACCGCGGACGACCGCGACGCGCTCGCGCAAGCCGCCGCTGAGGGTCTTGCCGCCAGCCCCGTGTCACGCATCTTGATCGAGCGCTCGATCGCAGGTTGGAAGGAGTTCGAGCTCGAGGTGATGCGTGACCGGGCGGACAACTGCGTCGTCGTCTGCTCGATCGAGAACCTCGACCCCATGGGGGTTCACACGGGCGACTCGATCACGGTTGCTCCGGCGCAGACTCTTTCCGACGTCGAGTTCCAGGCCATGCGAGACGATGCGTTCGCCTGTATCAGGCGCGTCGGTGTGGAATCCGGTGGGTCCAACATCCAATTCGCGGTCGACCCGGCAGACGGTCGCCGCTTGGTGATCGAGATGAATCCGCGCGTTTCGCGCTCGTCGGCGTTGGCGTCCAAGGCGACCGGCTTTCCGATAGCCAAGATCGCGGCGCGTTTGGCGGTGGGCTACACGCTCGACGAGATTCCCAATGACGTCACCGGTGCCACGCTCGCGAGTTTCGAGCCCACCATCGATTACGTGGTGACCAAGGTCCCACGCTGGGCGTTCGAGAAGCTTCCCGGGAGCGTGGACCGTCTCGGAACTCGAATGCAGTCCGTGGGAGAAGTGATGGCCATCGGTCGCACGTTCCCGGAGTCCCTGCAAAAGGCGCTTCGATCCCTGGAACAGGGCCGGGCGGGCCTGAACGCGGACCCCGCCGAGTCCGCCTACGAATCGCTCGATGTCGAGGTTCTGATCGCGACGGCGTGCGAGCCGACACCAGAACGCGTCTTTCACATGGAGGCCGCGCTCAGGCGGGGCACGACGCCCGATGCACTTGCGGAAGTGACCGGAGTCGACCGATGGTTCATCGACGAGCTGCAGAGAGTCACCCGTGGCCGTCAGCGGCTCGAAGCGCTGGCGCGCGCCGGCACCGATGTTGAGAGTCTCGACCGCCGGACCTGGCGAGAAGTGAAACGTCTCGGGTTCTCGGACGCGCAGATTGCGTACTTGCTCGATGGAAACAGTCCGAATACGAGCGGCCGTGTGGACGAGGCGGTGGTGCGCGCGGCGCGCCTGAAGGCAGGCGTGCGCGCAACGTTCAAGACCGTCGACACCTGCAGCGCCGAGTTCGCCGCTCACACGCCGTACCACTACGCCACCTACGAGGACGAGGACGAGGTGCGCCCGAGCGACCGCGCCCGCGTCTTGATCCTCGGGTCAGGGCCGAACCGCATCGGACAGGGGATCGAGTTCGACTACTGCTGCGTGCACGCCTCGATGGCACTGCGCGAGGCGGGTTACGAGACTGTGATGGTCAACTGCAATCCCGAGACGGTCTCGACCGACTACGACACGTCGGACCGCCTGTACTTCGAAGCGCTCACCGTGGAGGACGTGACGAACGTGATCGACTCGGAGCGCGCGGTGGGACGAAGCGACCGAGGGACGGATTGCGCAGCCATCGCCGGCGTGATCGTGTCGTTGGGGGGTCAGACTCCCCTCAAGCTGGCGCACGCCATCGACCCGAGCCTCGTGCTCGGCACCTCTCCCAAGTCGATCGACCTGGCGGAGGATCGCGAGCAGTGGAACGCGCTCTGCCGGCGCCTCGGGATTCCCCAGCCTCCAGGCGGCACGGCCTCGACAGCGATCGAGGCGCTGGGCGTGGCGGCGAAGATCGGCTATCCAGTGCTCGTCAGGCCGAGCTACGTGCTCGGGGGCCGGGCCATGGAGATCGTCTACGACGACGAGCGCCTCGGCCGGGTGCTGCTCAGGCTCTCGGGCGCACTCAGGGGCGAGGGAGGGGTTTCGACGCAGCGGCCCGTGCTCGTGGACCGGTTCCTCGAGGACGCCATCGAGGTGGACATCGACGCGGTGCGCGACCGGTCGGGTGCGGTGCTGGTGGCGGGCGTCATGGAGCACATAGAAGAGGCGGGCATCCATTCGGGTGACTCGGCCTGCGCTTTGCCACCGCAGACCCTTCCCGATGACGTGGTCGCCAGGCTCGAGAGCCACACGCGCGCGATCGCCGAGTCTCTCGGCGTGATCGGGCCGTTGAACGTCCAGTTCGCGGTGAAGGACGGAGTGGGATATGTGATCGAGGCCAATCCGCGCGCGTCTCGCACGGTTCCGTTCGTGTCGAAGGCGACAGGCATTCCTCTGGCAAAAGTGGCTGCCCGCCTGATGGCCGGAGCGACCCTGGTGCAGCTACAAGGCGAGGGGATGTTGCGTCCTCCTGCCGCGGGCGGATGGGTGAGCGTCAAGGAGGCCGTGCTGCCTTTCAGCCGGTTCCCGGGAGTCGACATCTTGCTGGGTCCCGAAATGCGCTCGACAGGCGAGGTCATGGGGATCGGTACCACCTTCGGGCTGGCCTTTGCCAAGAGCCAGATGGCGGCGGGCAACCGCTTGCCGTCGGAAGGCACCGTCCTTTTGTCATTGGCCGACCGGGACAAACCGGCGGGGCTCGAGCCGGCCCGCGCTCTTGCCGAATTGGGCTTTGAGCTCGCGGCGACATCAGGGACCGCGGCGTTCATGGAGTCAAGGGGCCTGCCCGTCGGGACAGTGGTGGGGAGGGTCGGTGAGATCGGTGTGGCGGACGCCGTCGAGCTGATCTCTGCGGGTCGCGTGCAACTGGTGGTCAACACGCCGCGCGGCCAAGGTTCACGCGCTGACGGCGTGCGCATCCGTTCCGCGGCTTTGCTCCATCAGGTGCCGTGCCTGACGACCGTGGCCGCGGCGCGTGCCGCAGCAGCGGGGATAGCCGACTGGAGGAACCACCCCATGTCTGTTGTGAGCCTCCAGGAACTCCACGGCAAGGCGGGGCGCTGAGGGCGCAGGGCACGCTGTTGGTGGAGGCGCTCTGTCGATCTCGTCAGTGACTTGCGATTCCCGGGACGAGCACGCGACAGCTGTAGAGCCTCGAGGTGGCACACATGTACAGGGTCATGAGGTCGCGGTCACCCCAGTTGAAGTTCGCCACGACCTCGGGCACCAGCACCACTCCGAGACAGTGGCCTTCCGGGCTGAACACGTGCACGCCACCGGGGCCGCAACAGAAAAGATTCCCCTCACTGTCCACCTTCATCCCGTCGGGCACGCCCTCGCCGGCTCCCTCCAGTCCAGCCCAGACCCCTCCGTTGACGAGGACGTCGCCGCGCACCTCGAAGCGACGAATGTGCATCCTCGCCGAATCATTCACGAACAGCACCGCCTCGTCCTCGGCGAAGCAGAGCCCATTCGGCTTGTCGAAGTCGTCAGCGAGGATCTCGATCGAGCAGTCCTGCGGATCGACCCGGTACACGCCTTGGACCGGTTGTGAGCACGGCCGCCGAACGCCTACCGTGTCGTCCATTCGCCCGTACGGGGGATCGGTGAACAGGACTCGGCCGGCTCGGTCCACGATCACGTCGTTGGGGCTGTTGAGTTCTGCTCCCGCGTATTGTGCGGCAAGGACGGTGAGCGATCGGTCGCCCTCCTCACGCACGACCCGGCTCGCGGAGTGCTCGCACGTGATCAGCCGCTGTTGGTGGTCATAGGTGTTGCCGTTCGCCTTGTTGCTGGGGTCGCGGTAAGTGGTGACCTGCTGGGTCCTGGGATCGAACTCGTACAACTTGTCAGCGGGGATGTCGCTGAAGATGATCGTTCCGGATGGACTCCACACAGCGCCCTCTGTGAACTCGAAGCCCGCCGCTCTCTTGACAACCGGCTGGTCGACAACGATTGTCTTAAGCCGCTTGTCTCGCACCTCGAGTGTCGTCACGATCCGGTCACTCTCCTTCGGTCAAGCGGCGGTCTGCCGGTCTCGGCACCGTCGAGGAAGGCGCTTCGGCGGTGCCGAAAGCCGCCATCGCATGCGTGGACGGTCGCGTCCGTTCGCGCCAGCCGGGCAAACAGCGACTCGCCAGCGACGTCGCAACCGCGGCGAGGCCCCGGCCTCACTTCCACTGGAAGTGGACGAACACCCGCCCGAAGTTGCGCGAGTCCTTCTCCACCCGATGGTACTGGGCTTTGATTTCCTTCTGATCCAGGAAACGGAGCACCCGTTTCTTGAGTTGACCGGATCCCTTGCCAGGAATGATCTCCACCAACGTCGCTTTCGTCTTCACCGCTTGCTCGATGATGTCGAGCAGAGCGCGGTCGATGTCCTGCCCGCGGTTGTAGACGTCATGGAGGTCGAGTTTGAGCTTCACAAGATCTGCCTTGAGGCCACAAGCCCGACTGCGCCGGAATGGCCCTGCGGGAAAATTACCGATCCGCGCCGGCAGGCGGCGCGAAACCACGAGGATCGACTAGTCACCCGATGTCGACCTGCGCCGGCCGCGATCGGTTCCGAAGGCATCCCGTAACGCGGCTCGGATCTGCTCGGTGGACAGCTCCCCTAGGGCGGCGACGAGATCGGGGTCATCGATCGTGGTCGTCAGCTCACCGAGCTTGATCTCGATGGCCCGAGGGCGGGGGGGAGCATCGCTCGTTTCGCCGATGGGGACCTGAGCCAGCTGGGCTTGGAGAGACTCCGCGGTCACGCCGAGTTTCCCGAGTGCCTTGGCGGCTTGGCTGGACTGGTCGCCAAGGATGGCAAGGAGCAATTGTCCAGTCGTCATCGGTTCCGCGCGCGCCAGCTCGCGTGCCCGCCACATGGTCCCGATTACTGCGGGCGAGCGCGGCGACTCCGATGCGGAACCGCTCGGCATGACTTCGAGCACCCGCCTTCGTACTTCGTCCGCATCCACACCGAGCACGTGCATCACAGTGCCGTCGTTGGCGACGCGAAGCACTCCGAGCGCGAGGTGCTCGGTGCCGATGTAGTTGTGGCCCAACCGGAGCGCCTCGCGCAACGACATCTCGAGCGCCTTTTTCGCCTGCGGGCTGAACGGCACCTTTGACCCGCGGGTTCCCGTCTTGGCTCGCGCAGCGCCACCGGCCACTTTCGCGCGGGCTTCCTCCAGGCTCACTCCCAGTTGACCGAGGGCCTTGGCGGCGAGGCCGTCACCCTGCATGAGACCGAGGAGGACGTGCTCGGGCCTGATGAAGCTGTCGTTGAGGTTCCGGGCCTCTTCCTCGGAGATGACTATGGCTCGTCGGGCTTTGTTGGTGAATCTTTCGAACATGTCGTAAGCGTACAATCCATGTCAAGACAGTGTTATTTGATAGGGTGGTCCGCAATGAGTTCTGATGACTCCGGTCCAGGCGGCCCTCTCCCTGGCGACGACGACTCGATACATGACGAGGGCACGGCAGTCGACTGGGACGACCTGCTCGCCCAGCTCGCGGAGCAACCGCAGGAGGAAGGCTGGGTGTCGCTCGAGGAGGCGTCGGCGGCGGCCAGCGTTTCCCGCTCGACGCTACGGTCGTGGTACCGCGCCGGGCAGCTGCCTTCACGGATGGTGGCCGGTATCCATGGACCACAACGGCTGGTGCCCCTCGACGCCGTTCTCGACCGAGCGCTTCGGTCGTCACGCGTTCGCCGGCAGCTCGAACACGCCAGATCCCTCGAGGCCGAGGTTGAGGAGCTGCGCCTGCGCCTCGAAGCGATCGAACGACACTTGGGTCTCAGCTGAGCCGTACCCCGCTGCCGACGGCTGGTTAGGGCTCACGCCGAGTTTGATTGAGCGTTGACGGTGTAGTTCCACTCGCCGTGAAAGTCGTGACGGTGGAGCGGAACCGCAGCCAGTTCCTTGTTGGTGACCTTGACGCCGGTTGGGTACCAGTTGGGGTCGTAGTCGGCTTGGATGGTGAGCCCGGTGCTGGTGGCGGTGGCGGAGATGAGCTCGATTATGGTGCGCAGGCTGGTAAGGGGTCGACCCCGCCAGTTAATGGTGATGAAGCTGAACATGCGGTGCTCGATCCGGTTCCACTTGGAGGTCCCCGGGGGGTAGTGGCACACCGTGATGGAAAGACCGGTCTCGGCGGCGAGACGAGCGAGCTGCACCTTCCATGTCCGAAGCCGGTAGCCGTTGGAGCCACCGGCATCTGCGGTGATCAAGATCCGCTGAGCGTCAGGGAACCGGGCGCGTCCCATCTGGTTCCACCATCTCCGGATGGACTCGACGGCGAACTCGGCTGTGTCGGCGGTGTCGCCGACATTGACCCAGCCCTCGTCATTGGCCACGTCGTAGATCCCATAGGGGATGGCCTTGGCGCGTTCGCCAAGGGCACGATCGGCGAAGTCGTGGACGTTCACGCGCTCGGGCTCGCCCGTGGGTGACCATTCGGCACCGCCATTGGCGTAGTTGCCGATCAGCTCCTTCTTCTTGGTGTCGACCGAGATCACCGGCTGGTCATCTGTGATGAACGCCCCTGCCATGTCGTTCAGGTAATGGAACTGGGCGTCGCGATCGGGATGCTGGCGTCCTTCGGTCACTTTGGCATTGGCCTGCAAGGAGTAGCCGAGACGGTGCAACAGCCGCAACACCGTGCGCGACGACACCTCGAAGCCTTGGAGGACGAGCTCGTCGGCCAGGTTCGTCGACGACTTCGATGTCCAGCGCAGCCGCGACATCGGGTTGCCCCTAGTCTCGGGATATACGAGCTCGTCGAGCGCGGCGAGGAGGCCAGGCTGACGTTCAATCAAAGGTTTGTCACCACCACCCGGTGCGCGCAGACGGGCCGCCGGCTCGATACCCGCCGTCACTTCGGACTCGGCCTTGATCACCGTGTTGCGGCTCATGCCAGAGGCCGTCGCCACCGCGGTCTTACCGCCGCGGCCCAGCATCTCCGATGCCGCACCGGCCACGACGCGTCGCTGCACCTCGTTCATGTGCGGCAGCACCACTTCGAAGAATCGCGCGAGCGCCTCCTCAGTGACCTCCACACGGCCAGGATACTACGCGCGCACTAACCTGGCGTGGACCCTTAGTTCCGCGCACTTCCCAGGAGATCGGCGACGAAGGTCGTGAGCGAACTCGCGTGGGTGTGGTCGCCTGCTCTGCACACCTCGAGGGGATCGATGTGGACTGCGGTCATCCCTGCCGCCTGGGCGCCGGTCACGTCGTAACGGACGGAGTCGCCCACGTGCAGACACTCGGCTGGGCTCGTCTTGAGAGCGTGCAGGGCGAGCTCGAATATCCGGGGGTCGGGCTTCGCGACGCCGACGACGTGAGAGTCGATCACGGCCGCGACGGGGGCGAAGTCGCCAGAAACACTGCACAGCCCCGTTCTGAGCAGCAACTCCTCCATCCCACCTTGGGTGGTGTTGGATACGACAGCCAGGCGGTAGCCGGCGGCGGCGAGGCGACCAAGCGCCTCGGCGGCCCCAGGGGCGGCGACCCAGGCCGTTCCCTCATATACCTCGGCTACGACAGCTTTTCCGGCTTCGTCCTGGAACTGGGGGAGAACGCCGAGGGCTGAGGCGAGGAGGCGGCCCATCTCGTGCCAGTCCGGAACAGGACCGTCGTCGAGGTGCCTCAGCATTTCGAAGTGGGCGCGCCAACAGGTCGCGTTTTCCGGATAGGCGCCGAAGTCGCCGAGAATAAACCGCACCGCGACCGGGTCCGGCAACAGCAGAACCCCGCCTGCATCGACTGTCGCTGACTTGAGCACTCTGACAGCATGCCTCTTCTGGGGTGCGCGGACATCCCGCGGCTCTTGTGACCGTGCGAACGGCGCGAGGCGGCTGCCAGAATCAGGCGCTTCGGCAGTCAGCAGTGGTTCGGGTAGCCGAGGTCTTCGCGGAGCAGCGAAAAGAGCAGTGCGTCCCCGCGCACGCCGCGGAGATCCAGGTAGGCCCGCAACAGGCCTTCGCGACGGAAGCCCACTGCCTCGAGGACTCTTGTCGATCCCTCATTGTCAGGCTCGACGAGCGCCTCCAGCCTGACCACGACGGGCAGGCCGAGTGCCCAACGGCTCAACAGGCCGAGGCTCGTGCGGGCGAAGCCCTGCCGCCGGCGGCTCGCCACGGTCCAGAACCCGACACCGGCAACGCCAGGTTGTTGTCGGTGAAGCAGGCAGATGAGCCCGACTGCGGTGTCGGTTGCTGCCTCGGTGACAGCGAGGCTCAGTCCCTCGCCCGTAACGGAGCGTTGCCACTGCC
Source organism: uncultured Acidimicrobiaceae bacterium (assembly GCA_963719125.1). Lineage (GTDB taxonomy): Bacteria > Actinomycetota > Acidimicrobiia > Acidimicrobiales > Bog-793 > Fen-455. The sequence goes on along the minus strand of CAVRAT010000008.1, from coordinate 26,423 downwards.
TTTCCAGGAAGGCAAGGCCGGACTCCCTCGAGAACGGCCACGGCACCGTCGTGCCGGCCGGGATGACCGGGTCCCCGCTTGCCTGTTCGATGCAGTCCAGGTCGCTGTAGGTCCAGCTGCGGAGGACCACTTGCCCGTCGCTCAGCTCCGGGGGATCCGGAATGGCGTTCGGTCGGTACACGGGGTCCACGGCTACATCATCCCAAACGGGTCACCGAGTCGGCACCGAGCACGCCTGCAGGTCACGGCAAGTTCTTCGGCGCATGCGATTGACGCGAGAAATGCCCCCCACCGATCAAAGGTGGGGGGCACCCCTCGCTGTCTGGGCTCGTCAGGTGGACGCGAGGATCACACCCGGCGAGCGCAGGGACCTAAGCGACCGTCGTCGTCGTGGTTGAAGTGGTGGTCAAAACAGGCTTGAAGATGTGGAGCCTGTGCGTGTTCAAGGCGATCGCCTCGATCTCCTTCACGTCCTGCTTGGCCTTTGCGAGGTCCTTCGCGACTTGCCCGAGTTGAGTGGTCCAGGTCTTGATCTGGCTCTCGTTGCCTGGGTAGCCGGAGGGCAGGAGGGCTAGCGCCTCAGCCGAGACACCCGTGGTAAGCGAGGTCGCCGCCGTGACATAAGAGGTGACGTCACCGAGCAGCGTGGTGGCGTGCGTCGAGCCGAGCTCGGCGACGAAGGGCGTGAGCTCGGTGACGAGGGCCGTGTAGCCGGCCTCCGTAACGGTCGCGTTGTCGGCGCCGATCACCAGACCCACTTGGGCGGTGACCACGGCGTAGACCCTTTCGTCCTGGACGACGGCCTGCTGCACGGTCTGGAGCTCAGCAAAAGTCGTTGCCGCCGCCGCGTTAGCAGCGTCGGTGACCAGTGCAGCCTGCTCGCTGGCGATGATCGTGGCTAATGCTGCCCGGTCCGAGGAGGTGACGTTGGCAGCGTCGGCGACCTCGGTGCCCAGCAGGGCCAGTTGGACCTGGCGGGCGATTATCTGATGCTCCAGGGCCAGTTGGGCTTTCTGGAACTTAATGGTGCTGCTGGTCGGTAGGGACTGCGCCTGCACCGAGGAAGCAAAGATGAAGCACATGCTCGCCGCGGCGATCAGGGCAATGGCTGTTGCTTTGGTGGAATGTGGTCTCATACGACTATGTAACACTTTTGAAACACATTTGTCAACTTACGGTAGCAACAGGCACCCGCCGGTGCTAGGAGGGGCTTGCGCTGGGCTTTTGAGCCTCCCAACTACTGGACGGTCGATCGCGTCATGCCCCCGCCGCCCGTCAATCTCGCTGCGAGCGCGACTGGGACCACTGTAAGCGCGAGAACAACGGTCACTACGACGTTCACCTCGGGCAGCTGCTGACCGAGCCGGATCTGGCCGAATATCCAGATCGGCAGGGTCGTCTGGGCGCCGGCGGTGAACGTGGTGACGATGACCTCGTCGAAAGAAAGGCCGAAGGCCAGCAGGGCACCTGATACGAGTGCGGTGGCGATCGTCGGCAATGTGACGTAGCGGAACGTCTGCAGACCGTGGGCACCGAGGTCCATGGAAGCCTCGCCGAGGGAACCGGACGTGCGTCGGAGACGAGAGATCACGTTGTTGTAGACGACCACGATGCAGAACGTCGTGTGTCCGATGATGATCGTCACAAGCGAGAGGTTGATCCCGTCGAAGGTGAAGAACGAGCGGAGCGCGAGGCCGGTGATGATGCCGGGGAGGGCGATCGGGAGCACGAGGAAGAGCGAGACAGCGTCCCTCCCGAAGAAGCGGAACCGGTGGACACCGAAGGCAGCGGCGGAGCCGAGCACGAGCGCGAGGATCGTCGCGGCGACGCCCGCCTTCACCGAGAGCCAGAGGGCGGATCTGACGGCGGGGTCCTCCCAGGCGACGAGGAACCAGTGCGTTGTCCAGTTCCGGATCGGCCAGCTCTGAACGTTGGAGCGGTCGAACGCGAAGATGACGATCGTCGTGATCGGCAGGAAGAGGAACACGAGTACGCCGGCCACCCACACGACGAGCGCGGCTCGGGTCGCGCGCCCTTCCATCTACATCGCCTCGAACGCGCCGAGCGCCCGTGCCACGACGAGGTACACCGTCATTATGACGATCGGCACGAAAGCGAGCGCGGCGGCGAACGGCAGGTTGTTCGCCAGGCCGATGTTGTCGTAGATCACGTTGCCGATGAGATTGGTGCCCGACCCCGAGCCGATGAGCAGCGGCGTGATGTAGTCACCGAGGGTGAGCGAGAAGGTGAAGATCGATCCGGCGACGACACCCGGTAGTGCAAGGGGGAGCACGACGCTGCGCAACGTTCTCCAGTTCCGGGCACCGAGGTCTGCCGAGGCTTCGATGAAGGAGTCCGGTATCCGCTCGAGCGCGCCGTAGACGGGCAGGATCATGAAGGGCAGCCAGATGTAGGAGAACACGATGTACATCGCGAGGTTCGTGTAGGCGATGTTCGGAGAGCCGAGGCCGAGGTGTTGTGTGGTCCAGTCGAGGGTGCCGTCCTTGGTGAGGATGATGATCCACGCGTAGACGCGCGCGAGATAGCTCGCCCAGAGCGGCAGCAGCACCGCGACGAAAAGGGCGTTGCGTACCCGGGGTGTCGCGATCCTGGCCATGAAGTACGCGAAGGGGAGGGCGATGATGGCGTCGGTCACCGTCACGAGGGCTGCGATGAGGACGGTCCTGCCGATGATGGCGGGGATCGGGGCGTCGAACAGGGCAGCGAAGTTGCTGAGGGTGAACTGGTGCTCCAGGTTGTTGGTGAACGGGTTCACGGTCCAAAACGCCGTGACGAGCATGACGATGAGCGACGCCAGGTAGATCACGAGGAACCAGGCCAGCGGGGGTGAGAGCGTGAGGGCGGCCCTGAGCCACGCCCTGCGCCACAGCGCAGCGGAGACCCGGGCCACCCCCGTCGACTCTCGGCCCTCGCGGGCCTCTCCCTTCACCATCTGGGCTTCAGGCCGTCACCCGGTGATCTGCGTCCAGGCAGTTTCCCAATCCTGGAACGGGACACAGTCGTTCTGGCCGTTGTCGCACTGAGCAAGTGGGGTCTTCCAGAACTTGATGGTCTTGAAGTACGCGTCCGGTTCGTTGGCGTGAAGCGACTCGCAGGAGCCCTTCGACAGCTTGTCCATGATCGGGCAGGCCAGTGAGTTGTCCGGCGTCTCGCCGTAGGAGACGGCCTGCTCGGCCTGCACCTTCGCCGTGGTGATGTAAGCCATCCACTTGTAGGCGCAGTTCGGGTGCGGCGCCTTGGTGGCGAGCAACCAGGAGTCGGCCCACCCCGTCGCGCCTTCGCTCGGGATAGTGTCGGCCACCTTGGCCCCGGCGGCCTTGAGCTGCCCGGTCTGGTACGGCCACGCCGCTCCGACGACGGTTTCGCCGTTCTCGAAAAGCGAGATCTCGGCCGAAGCGAGGCTCCAGTAAGCCTTGACGAGCGGTCTTTGTTCTTTGAGCAGGTTCACCGCCGCGTTGAACTGGGTCTGAGTGAGCTCGTAGGGGTCGGTGATCTTGAGGCTGGGCTGCGTGCACCGACAGGTAGAGCGCGGCGTCGGCGATCTGGATCGGGTTGTTCGGGATCGTGATCTTGCCCGCGTACTTCTTGGAGTAGATCACGGACCAGGACGTCGGGGCCTTCGGAAAGACCTTGGTCGAGTACAGCAGGTCGTTCGGCCCGAACTGAAGCGAGACGCCGTAGTGCACGCCGTTGATCGTGTTGAAATCCGGGCTCTGCAAGAAGGGCCGAAGCTGCTTCCACGACGGGATCAGTTTCAAGTTGACGGGCTTGACGTCGCCTCCGTAGATCAGGCGCAGGTCCGCGTCGCCGGAGGCCGACACGAGGTCGTACTGCCCTCCACCACCGTTGGCCATGAGGGAGACCATCTCGCTCGAAGAGCCCGCATACTTGGCGTTCACCTGGCACCCGGTCTGCTGCTCGAAGGGCTTCACCCACTCCGGCTGCGCGTAGCCCTCCCAGGCGATCAGGTTGAGCTGGCCCTCACCCTTGCCGATCGACTGCTGTGGCTTCATGTTCTGGGTCGGCGGCGTCAGGCCGCTGCCGGCACTTCTCGCGGCCGCCCCCGGCGCGGCGGCCGCTCCGCTCACCCACCCGGCAATGAGCAACGGCAGTGCGAGTGCCACGATCATCGCAGCGCTCTGCCTCCTCCGCCGGAAAAACGTCTTGTAAATCATGTCCCTCCCTCTCTCTTCTTCAATTGCATTTTCGCCAGATTCACTTGCCCCGGCCGGGTGCGACGCCTAGGTACCTATCCGGAATGCCTGGTCGGGGTGCCACGCGACCCGGACTTGCCGGCCGCGTGCCTCGAGCGCTTCGGCCGCGGCCGTGGCGAGGTTCTGGCGCACGGCGACGAGCTGGCCGCCGCCCTCGAGCGAGACACGGTACCGAGTGACGACACCGAGGTAGACCACCTCGTCGACGACCCCGGACTCGATATGGGCGCCCGGCGGCGCCGGTTCGGCGTCGTCGAGCAAGAGGTGCACCTTCTCCGGTCGGACCGTGAGGCGGTGGCCGTCGCGGTCGATCAGGTTCGAGATGCCGATGAAGCCGGCCACGAACTCCGTCGCCGGCCGCTCATAGACCTCGACCGGTGTGCCAATCTGCTCTATCTGCCCGCGGTTCAAGACGGCGAGGCGGTCGCTCATGGTCAGTGCCTCCTCCTGGTCGTGGGTCACGTAGATGAAAGTGATTCCGACCTCCTGCTGGATCCTCTTGAGCTCGGTCTGCATCTCTTGGCGCAACTTGAGGTCGAGAGCGCCCAGCGGCTCGTCGAGCAGGAGCACCTCGGGCTCGTTGACGATCGCCCGCGCGAGCGCTACGCGCTGGCGCTGGCCCCCCGACAACTGGAGTGGCTTGCGGCCGCCCAGCTCGGAAAGCCGGACCATGTCGAGCGTCCGCTCGGCGCCGCCGCCGCCGCTCAACTTTTGGGATCTTGCGTATCTTCAGCCCGTACTCGACGTTCTCGATGACTGTCAGGTGCGGGAACAGTGCGTAGTCCTGGAAGACGGTGTTCACATCGCGCGCGTAGGGCGGCTGCCTGGTCACGTCGGCCCCACCGAGCTCGACTCTTCCGCTGTCAGGCCGTTCGAATCCGGCGATGACCCTCAGCAGTGTTGTCTTTCCGGACCCCGAGGGGCCCAGCATCGTGAAGAACTCGCCCTCGGCGATCTCTAGGTCGACGCCGTCGGCGGCTACGACGTGCCCGTAGCTCTTGCGGAGCGCGATGAGGCGCACGGCCGGGCGCGTCCCGCCGGACCGCGTCGGCAGCCCGACGTCAGTCGCTGCCTGGCTCACCGGATCCCCCCCGCATGAGGGCGTAGATTAGCTGCCTGCAGCTCACTTGTGACACCGAAGTTGCCACCGTCTTCACCCTGGGCCGCAAATCCACCCGCCCAGGATTCCGCCCTCCACCACGACCGCGCGGCACCGGGCCCAGACGAAAACGGCTTGCGGCGAGGCCCGCAACTGGAAGCAGGCCAGGAGGCCGACCATTGACAGGAATGGGCTTCGAACAGAACCGAGGCCGGTGAAACTGGCACCGCCGCCCGAGCCATGTCGGGCGATACGCCGGCTCATCAACCTAGGCACTCGTGCCTGACGAGCCTGACAAGAACGCGGGCAGCTCGTCTATCCGCGTGACGATCCTCAACCGGGGGGAGGACTGACGGGTCGAGAGCCCGCTTTCGTGTAGCGATGTCAGCGGGTACGGCACGAGGACGGACCACCCCCGCAGGGCGACCACGGGCCACACGTCTGAGACCTCGCTGTTTCCGACCATCAAGAACTGCTCGGGCTCGATCTTGAGCCGGCGCAGGATCCGTAGGTATGCGTCCGAGGTCTTCTCGCTCAGGACATCGACGGTCTCGAACAGGTCGGCCAGGCCTGAACGGGCGATCTTGGTCTCCTGGTCGAGAAGGTCGCCCTTGGTGATGAGGGCAAGGCGGTATCGCTCAGCCAGGAGCGGCAGTGTCCCGGCCACACCCGCGAGCAGCTCGACGGGTCGCGCGAGCATCTCTCGCCCGGTCTCGAGCAAGCCTTCGATACCGGTGGCCGGTATCTCGCCGCCGGTCACTTCGATGGCCGTCTCGATCATGCAAAGAGTGAACCCCTTGACTCCGTAGCCGAACAGGTCCCGGTTGCGGTGTTCGACTTCCCGGAGTCGCGCCAGGACGTCCGTACCCGGGGCATAGGCGGCGAGCAACTCCACCAGCTGATCCTGCGCCCGCGCGAAGGCGTCCTCGCCGTGCCACAGCGTGTCGTCACCGTCGAAACCGATCACCGTGACGTCTGGTGCGAAGCGATCCTCGTTCACTTGCCAGACGCTACGGTGAACGCGAGATCATGGTTGGCATGAGTCCTCGATCGCCGCTGACGGTCGCGCCGGAGGTTCAAGAGGCGCTCGACCAGGGTCGCCCTGTTGTGGCCCTCGAGTCGACGATCATCAGCCACGGCCTGCCGCGACCGCGCAATCTCGAGGTCGCCATGGAGCTGGAGGCGATGCTTCGGGCGGCGGGGGTTGTTCCTGCGACGGTCGGCGTGCCCGCGGGCCAGCCCACCGTGGGACTGGACCCGAGCCAAATCGAGACGCTCGCGACAGCCGCAGATGTAGCCAAGGTGGGGGTCCGCGAGCTGCCGCTGGCGGTCGCGGCTGCGAGGCACGCGGCGACGACCGTCGCTTCGTCGTCGGCGCTTGCGCGACTTGCCGGGATACGGATCTTGGCCACCGGTGGGATCGGCGGGGTCCACCGCCGCGCCAGCGAGACCTTCGACGAATCCTCCGACCTCCCGACCCTGGCCCGGACTGCCATCACGGTCGTCTGCGCGGGCGTGAAGTCGATCCTCGACGTGCCGGCGACCCTGGAACGCCTCGAGACGCTCGGCATCACCGTCGTCGGTTATCGGACGCGACGCTTCCCGGGTTTCTACGTCGCCGATTCGGGCTACGAGCTCGACTGGGCCGTTTCCGACCCGGACGAGATCGCCACGGTCATGCGGGTCGCCGACACGCTCGGTCTGGCCAACGCGATCGTGGTCGCGAACCCGGTGCCGGTCGAGCATCAGCTGGACCCGGAGACCCACAAGACACTTCTTGCCGACGCGCTCGCCGCCGCGGATCGGGACGGTATCCGCGGCAAGGCAGTCACGCCCTTCCTCCTCGACCACGTCTACCTGGCGTCCGGCGGAGCCAGTCTCGAAGCGAACATCTGGGCGGTGCGCAACAACGTGGCATTGGCAGCACGGATTGCCCGGTCCTGGGCCGGGACGCGCGGGTGACGCGACCGTCGGTCGTCGTGGTTGTCGGCGACGTCATCAACGACGTCATCGTTCGGCCGAAGGGACCCGTAGCCGTCGGCACGGACACGCCGTCGGAGGTCGAGCTGTCGCCCGGTGGCTCCGGAGCCAATCAGGCTGCATGGCTAGCGGCCCTGCACACGCCGGTGCGCTTCGTCGGCCGCACAGGCGCGGGGGACGCCGCCCACCATCGGGCAGCTCTCGAGCAACTCGGCGTCGAGGCCTGGCTCACCGCCGACCAGGAGGCCGCGACGGGCACGATCGTCGTGCTCGTGTCCCAGGACGGCGAACGCTCCATGTTCACGGACCGAGGAGCCAATCGCGGCCTCGAGCAAGTCGATCTGCCGGCGCGACTGCTCGACGATGCCAGTCTGTTGCACGTCTCGGGCTACCAGCTCTTCGAGCCAGGGGCGAGGTCGGCTGTCCTCGAGCTTTGGGCAACGGCGCGCGAGGCCGGCATACCGACTTCTGTCGACCCGGCCTCGGTCGCGGGCCTCCGGGAGGTGGGGCGCGAGTCGTTCCTCCGATGGACCTCGGGAGCTCAGCTCGTGTTCCCGAACCTGGATGAAGGTCGGCTGTTGACAGGATGCGAGGAACCGGGTGCGATCGCCGCCGTCCTGTGCGAGACCTACCAGGTCGTCGCGCTCAAGCTCGGCGCGGCGGGTGCGCTTGTCGCCGCAGCAGACGGGCGCCGCTTCCCCGTGGCCGCCCGGCCGGTCGACGTCGTCGACTCCACGGGTGCCGGCGACGCCTTCTGTGCCGGCTTCCTGGCGTCGTGGGTGTGTGGCGGCGACCTAGGCGAGTGTGCGCTTCACGCGGTCGAAGCTGCTGCCAGAGCCGCGAGCCTCGTCGGTGCTCGCCCGAGGTCGGGCTGACACGCGACCGCTGGCAAGCATCTCCGGGCGACACAACACTCTGGCGGGTACCCTCCCGAGTATGTCCGCAACAGTCGAAGTGCCCTCTCGTGCCGGGCGGGGAGTTCGCCATGAGTCGTGAGCGGTGGGACGAGCGGTACGCAACCGGGGAGTTGATCTGGAAGGCCGACCCGAACCGCTTTCTCGTCGAGGAACTGGACGCGCTGGCTCCCGGTAGGGCACTCGACCTCGCGTGCGGTGAAGGGCGCAACGCGTTGTGGCTCGCTGCGAGGGGTTGGCGCGTGACCGGCGTCGACTTCTCCCCTGTCGGGCTGTCCAAAGCCCGGCGGCTGGCGTCCGACCGAGGTTTGGAACTATCCTGGGTCGAGGCCGACGTGGTCGAGTGGCAGCCCCAGGCGGCTTCGTTCGACGTCGTGGTCATGATGTACCTGCACCTTCCCGTCGGACAACGCCGCCAGGTATTGGCCCACGCCGTGGCGGCCCTGGCGTCCGGCGCGACCCTGCTCGTGGTGGGCCATGACACCTCCAACCTCCTCGAGGGGACCGGTGGACCGCAAGACCCGGAAGTCCTGTTCTCTCCGGAGGAGATCGTTCAGGACCTCCCCGGCCTTCGCATCGAGCGGGCGGAGCGGGTCACGCGCACCGTGGTAAGCGAAGCCGGGGAAGCCACCGCCATCGACGCGCTCGTGCGGGCGGTACGACCGAGTCGACCCTGAGCGCCAGACACCTCGCGTACCCGGTCGGGCTTCGGCTGGCACGGCTGCCGCGCCACCGGAGTTCTGCCCGTTGGCCGGCAGCTGTGCGCCGAGGTTCAAACGTCGGTGAACGCGCAGCGCGGCAACAGCCGATCCGCCGGGTTCAGCCGCGGCATCGGCAGCTGTGAGGATCCTGTCGTCTGCCTGTCGCGACGGGCAGGACGCCGATTGCCGCCATGACCCACCAGGCACCGCCGAGCAGTGAGCCGGCAACGACGAGCGACAGACCGGCGGCGACTCGTACCACCCGGCCTTGCGTCGTCGCCATGAACCGTGCGACCGACACGTTCAGCCGTGGCCGGTCACCGCGGGCACGGAAAGCAGGCACTCTCACGGTCCGGGCTGGACGGTCGGAGGCATCTCGGACCGGGCGAATGCCGACCAGGTCTTGTAGCCACCGTCCAGGTTGCGTGCCTCGAACCCGAGCTCTTGCAGGAGGGCCGTGGCCGTGTGGCCGCGTTGGCCCACCTCGCAGTAGACGAGGAAGGGTCCTTTCCCGAGCACGTCGAGATGGTCCCGCAGCGAGTCGATGGGCATGTTGACAGACCCCGTGATCGCGCCGGCTTCATGCTCTTCTCGCGTGCGCACGTCGAGGAGCGTCCAGCCCTGTTCTGCGAGCGAGCCGATGTCGTGAGGATCGACGACGTCGCATTCGCCGCTCAGCACGTTGCCCGCCATGTAGCCGAGGAGATTGACCGGGTCCTTGGCGGAGGAGAACGGTGGCGCGTAGGCGAGCTCGAGATCCGCCAGGCGGTCGGCGGCCAAACCTGCTGACATGGCGGTCGCGATCACGTCGATTCTCTTGTCGACGCCGTTGCGGCCGACAATCTGGGCACCGAGGATCGTTCCGTCGTGCGGGTCGAAGATGAGCTTCGCCGCCATGCGGGTCGCCCCGGGGTAGTAGGTCGCATGGTCGAAGGGGTGCGAGTGGATGGCTCGGAACGGTCGGCCCGCTGTTCGCAGGCGCCGCTCGCTCCAGCCGACTGTCGCGGCCACAACGTCGAAGACCTTCACAATGGCAGTCCCGAGTGAAGCGACGGGATGCGACGGTCGTCCCGCGATGTGGTCCGCGACCCGGCGGCCTTGGCGATTGGCAACGTTCGCAAGGGCAATGAGAGAAGTGGCGTGCGAGATGGCGTCGGGCTTCTCGACAGCATCGCCGACCGCGTAGATGTCCGGATCGTCGGTCTGGTTCGCCTCATTGACGGCGATGCCACCACTCGGCCCGAGCTTGAGCCCGGCAAGCTCGGCGAGCCGGACGTCGGGCCGGACGCCGATGGCGCCGACGACGAGATCGGCGGCGAGGACACGCCCATCGGCAAGGGTCACCGTGCGTTCGCCGATGGACGAGACGGTCGCCCTCGTCTCCACGCGCACGTCGTGGGCACAGAGCTCGTCGCACACGAGAATCGCAAGCTCAGGGTCGAGCGGTGGGAGCACCTGTGGCGTCGCCTCGACGACCGTGACGGCAATACCTTGACGAACGAGGTTCTCGGCCATCTCGAGCCCGATGAATCCGGCCCCGATCACGACGGCGGTCGCCGGCGCGATGCCGACGTCGGAGGCGAGCCTTGCCGCGTCCTCCACTGTCCGGAGTGTGCGGGCCCTTTCGTATCCAGGGATGGGAGGGCGCACGGGAGCGGCGCCCATGCTCAAGACGAGCTTGTTGTAGGGGACGGTGCTCTCCTCGCCCGTCACCGTCGACCGGGTCGTGACGCTGTGGCCCGCACGGTCGATGGCGACGACCTCGTCATGCACCCTGACATCGAGCCAGAACCGATCGAAGAGCTGCTTGGGAGTCTGAAGGGTCAGGTCCTCCTCCTCTTCGATGAGGCCGCCCACGAAGTACGGCAAGCCGCAGTTGGCGAACGAGACGTGACCGGAGCGTTCGAGGACGATGATTTTGGCATCGGCGTCGAGACGGCGGAGGCGGGTGGCCGTCGACATGCCTCCCGCGACTCCTCCGACGATCACGACATTCCTGGGCGAATGGGTCGTCTCCGGTGCTCCGGGCATCATCATCGCCTCTCGTCCTTACTTGCGGGAGAACCAGAGCTTCCGCTCGGTCCTTCTGGGTTCTGGTGCCTTCTCGGTCCCGCAGCGGCAACGCTCCGGGGGCGGCACATGGCCGAGCACTTGCTCTACGTGGGCACCGCACCCCTTCCAGGCGGGCCTCCCACAGACACGACACGTAACGGCCTTACACATACCCCCTAGGGTATCAGAGAGGGGACCGTGACGCAAACGCAGCAGGGAGCTCACTGACGCCGTGGGTGCCAGGCGGGCGCCGGGCGTGCGCGGACGACCCGCTTCTAGGCGAGCTTCATGAACATTCTTTGCACGGCGTCAAGGGGGTACCCGTCTGCCTCGGCTTGTTCAGGATGCTCCACGCAGTACGTGAGACCGGCTGCGACGAGCCGGAAGCCGGCCTGCTCCAATGCTTTGGAGGCCGCGGACAGCTGTGTGATGACATCGCGGCATTCCCGTCCCTCGCCAAGCATGCGCTCCACACCCTGCACCTGGCCGGCAACTCGGCGCAGGCGTTTGCGAACATTGTCCACGACCTCGTCGGGAAGCTGCATTGCAAGCTCCTCTCGTCCTATCCGAGCTCAGGCTGACCACATCGCAGCGAGAGACATACTGAAAAGACGACTATACCCCTTAGGGTATAGTCCTATGTGAGAGCCCTCCGGTGGGGCCGCGCCACATGGGACCGATCTCGACCCGTGGACAGGCGATGGGCGCCCGGCGAAGGTCGAATTGTCGAGGTCGACGGCATCGTGACCCAGATGAGCTAGAGATCTCGCGGCCACGACAGGCGCGCGAGCTAGCCGAGCGAGCACGAGGACCCGGGGAACCGTGCGTCCATATACCACGGCGCAAAGTCCGGGTCGGGCGTGTAGTCACCTGTTCGCGGATCCTGGATGTAGGAGATGGGCGGCTGGGTACCTTCCGCGAGACTGGCCACGGCTGAGAGCAGGCGGTCGATATCGGCCTCGGTCGTGTTGACACCGGCGCTTGCACGCACTGCACCGGGTATCCGCGTGCGGTCGCCCCGGCGTAGTTCGCTGCGGAACTCTCTGACTTCGGCGTCGCTGAGGCCGAGGAGCCGCATCAGGTAGGGATGAGCACAGAAACAACCGTGCCGCACGCCGATCGCGTGCTCGGCGGAGAGTCGCGCAGCGACTAGGGCGTGGGACGTACCCTCGACAGTGAAGGTGGCGACCGGCAGCGTTTCGGTCCGAAGATCCGGCCCGAGAACAGTCACGCCTGGGATGGCCGCCAGGCCGTCGCGCAACAGGCGGGCGATATGGCGATCATGGGCGATGATCGCCGGCCAACCGATCTCGGCAAGAGCGTCGATAGCAGCGTGCAACGCCACGGCCCCGACGACGTTCGGGGAGCCGGCTTCCTCACGGTCGGGAGGTTCTGTCCAGACGACTTCGTCAAGCCCGACGAGGTCAACCGCGCCCCCTCCGGCAAGGAACGGGTCACCTTCCGTGAAGCTCCCACGAGGTCCGACGAGGACGCCTGCCCCGAAGGGTGCGTACATCTTGTGGCCGCTCCAAGCCACAAAACCAGCCTCTTGCGGCAACTGCCGGTGAGGTGCGAGCTGTGCGCAGTCGAGCACGACGGGGATCTCGCGGTCGTGTGCGGCGTCGATGATCTCCTCGATCGGCGGCAGCCATCCGGTGATGTTCGAAGCCGCGGTGATGGCGAGCAGCCGAGGCTTCGGCGACCGGCCCAGTTGAGCCGCGACGTCGTCAACCGTGAAGATCCCTTCGGGCCCGCACTCGACGTAGCGGCATGTGGCAACGCGCGACCACGGCAGGAGATTGGCGTGGTGCTCGACGACGGAAGTGACCAGGACGTCGCTCGGGCGCAGGCGCAGGCGGTAGGCGAGGTGGTTGATGGCCTCGGTTGTATTGCGGCAGATGATCGCGATGTCGTCGCAGCCTTCGCGTCCTGCGAAGGAGAGCGCCGCGTCGCGGGCGCTCTCGTACGCGTCCGTCGCAAGCTGGGACTTGAAGCCGGCGCCGCGATGGACAGCCGAGTAGGAGGGGAGGAACTCCTCCACGCGACGCAGCATCGGTTCGAGAACGCCGGTGGACGCGGCAGCATCGAGCGCTACATAAGGGAGGTCCTGGCCGTCGATGCACGGCACGAGCATCCCGTCACCGATCAACGCGACGGGAAGCCTCGTCACAATCCCTCCTGTCCACCGATGCCGACGGAGTTGAACCTTAGTTGCGCCCGTGGCGCCGACTCGGACGCCCGAAATCTTCAGCCTTGATGAACCCGCCTAATTCCATTGATTCGCTTGTTTATACAGTATTGACTAAGATGGCAGATGATGACCTCGAGAGGTGCGGCGCTCCCGAAGGAAGGACCGAGTGACTTTGGTTGGCTCCTTCGAGGCAGGTCCGTCCACCTGCTGGAGGACAAGTCGTTCGATCTTGCCGACAGCCCCGACAGCTCTTTCCTCAAGCCCTACTGTCTGGACGTGGCGACGCTGCAGTCGTGCCTGCAGTGTGGTGCCTGCACGGCGACGTGTGACCTTGCCGGCGAAGAAGGATTCTTCCCTCGCCGCCAAGTGACATTCGTCCGGCTCGGCCTGCAGGACCGTCTCGCAGCTGACCAGGACATCTGGCACTGCTACGGATGCACGGAGTGCTCGTCTCAGTGCCCGTCCGGGGCGAAGCCGGCCAGCATCATGAGTGCGCTGAGGCAATTCGCCACGGACCGCTATGCCTGTCCGCGCCTGCTGGCTCGTGTCGTCAACAACCCGCGTTCCTTCTGGCTCGTCTACATCGCAGTCGCCGCGTTCCTCGCCGCGATGATTGCCGTCACAGGCACGTTCGTTCCCGGATCAGGGCCCCTGCGCTACGCGGGCATGCTCCCTGACTCGGCTGTGATCCCTGTGTTCTCGCTTCTCACGGTCCTTCCGCTGGTGGCGATAGTCGTGGGCGCATCGAGAGCGTGGCGCGCCTGGTACGACGGCTCGCTCTTCGCAACCAGGCCGCGGCTTCTCGGGCGCTCGATCCGAAAAGCGGTGGCTGAAATCCTCGCGCACAGGAAGTTCTCCACCTGCAAAGAGCGCCGACTGAGGCCATGGGCGCACCGGGCGGTCCTTTTCTCGTTCCTTGGTCTTGCCGTGATATCTGGCGTCATAGCCCTGCTCTTGGTAGCGGGGCGTTCTTACCCGTTGTCGATGGGCAACCCCCTCAAGGTGCTGAGCAACGTTTTCGCCGCTTTGTTGATCGGGGGAACGGGCTACTTCTTGATAGCGCGTGTCATGGATGCGTCGCGCGGCAACCGCAGCACTTTCTTCGACTGGGTCTTTCTGGTGAACGTTCTGCTCGCCGGGGTCACAGGGGTGGCCACCGAGGTGCTGCGCGTGGCAGACGCAAGAGCCTTCGCCTATCCGGTGTACTTCGTCCACCTGGTGGTCGTGTTGACATTGGCCATGACTCTTCCCTACACGAAGCTGGCTCATGCCGTCTACCGCGTCCTGGCTGTCGCCGGCAAGGAGTACGAGGTTCTCCTTGTCTCAGTGCCTTCGCCTCCCGAGCGCGTTCCCTCCCGCTCGATGACCAACCCTGCCGCTCCTCGCCCGGCGGAAGGCGGATCCCTCGCCTTAAGCGGCCTGCAACTGGTCGAAGCGCCGTCGACCGTGCCCGAGCGGTTCCTCGAGATGGGTCACGCGGAGCTGGCCGCATACTCCGACGACGAGGTTGCCACGGCGTATTACTTGCTCCGCGACGAGGTCGAGCCGCGGGGGGAGGGGACCTACTACCCGAACTTGAAGCGACTGGCGGGTTCGGCCCTGGAGCGTGAGAAGGACAGGCGGGAAGTCCGGGCACTCGTGGGAGAGCGGGACAAGACCGAATGGGAGGCTTGGTACGAAAAGGCGGCCGGGCAGTCCTGCACGTGGTGGCTCGAGAACGACCTTGTCGCTCGGCACGCGCTCACGACGTGCCTGTCGTGTGGCATGTGCACGTCGGTGTGCCCAGCGGCGGAGCACTTCGAGGAGTATGACCCGCGTTGCATAGTGGACGTGGCACTCTCGGGCGACGAGGACCGCATCGTCGAGCTGCTCAAGTCAGACGTCATCTGGTACTGCGCACAGTGCGGTTCGTGCAACTCGCGATGTCCCGAGGAAAACGACATCATGAGCCTCGTCAGCTCGCTGCGCACTCTGGCTCAGCTGAAGGGCTATCACGTGGAAAGCGTGCGGGGAAGGCAGCAGTACGCCGGCCGACATCTGTGGGCTGCGAACCTTTGGAACCGGGCCTTCAGCCTTTACTTTCGCAACGCCGATCCTGCAGCACACCCGGACTTCGGGCCCCGCTTCGAGCGATGGCAGGCCGAGCTGGAAGAGCAGTTCATGCGAGTCGGCGGCCAGCCGGACATGGATGGCACCTTTGCCGGCCGCAAGGTCACACCGGAGACACTTGCGGAGCTGCGGAGCTGCATCCACGCGGGGGGCGCCCTTTTCCTCTGGGACAAGATCGAAGAACACGCCGCGGCGGACGCCGCTAGGCGCGGTCTCGATCTCGACGACTATTACGAAAGAGTGAGGTCGGAGGGATGACCGCCTTGAGCTCCGCTGGCACGATGACAGTTACCAGGACGCCCGGGCCGGCCGTGATCCAGGCGCACAAGGCCAACGTGATCACCCGGCGCGACACGAAGCCCATTCCCGACGACGGCTACTACTTGACGACGAGTTGTGTCATGGGAACGTTCTCTCCGTCCGTCGAGCCCCTCATCGCTCGCACCTACGACCTCCTCGGCCGACGTTGGGCAATGGGCGGGACCGGGTCCGCATCACTGAATACGTGCTGTTCTGGCATCGTCACCCACGGCAACGTCTTCACGGTGGAAAGCTCACTGCTCGTCGTGGCACGACTGTGGTCGGTATGCGCCGAGGCGGGCCTGGAGAACGTCACGACCGCGTGTGTCACCTCGTTCGCCATCCATAACGAGATCTTGGAGCTGATACGCAAAGAGCCGGGCCTGGCCGAAAAAGTGGACAAGGCCCTCTACGACGCCTGCGGGCGACGGCTTGTCATCCCGCAGCACATCGTGCATTGCAGCGATGTCTTCTACCGGTACCGGGCGCAGCTCGCGCGGCTCATGAAGTACCGCCTGGTCGACATCGCTACTGGTCAACCGCTCAAGGTGGTGGACCACGTGGGCTGTCACTACAACAAGCTCTTTCCCAGCAAGTCCGTGGGCGGAACCGAGTACTGCGACGTCCTGACCGCGATGATCCGTGAGTGGGGCGGGGAAGAGGTCGACTACCCGGAACGCCGGCACTGCTGCGGCATGGGTTTCCGCCAGTGCATGATTCGACCGAACCGTAGTTTCACGGTGGCCTGTGCCCGCAAGAAGTTCGAGAGTATGGCTCCGTTTGCACCCGACCTGATAATCACCAACTGCCCAGGCTGCGGCCTGGTCCTCGACCGCGAGCAGTGGGCGGTCAACGAGCTGACGGGCGCCGATTTCCGGATCCCTGTCCTCAACTATGCCCAACTGGCTGGTCTTTTGCTCGGCTGGGACCCGTATGACGTCGTCGGGATCCAGGGCCACACCGTTCCTGTGGAGCCCCTCCTCGACCGGATAGGCATCCCTCAGTCGTCTCGGCCGGCTTATCTGCACGAGGACGCGGAGGTGGCGACAGTGGTGAGTCTCAGGCCAGCAGGGCAGGCGGCGAGATGAACAGTCCCGTATTGGTCCTCGGTGGCGGAGTGACCGGCATGCACGTCGCCACGGCGCTCGGAGAACTGGGCTACGCCTCGATCCTCCTCGAGAAGAGCTCCAAGCTCGGTGGCCGGGTGCGCCGGTTGTCGCGGACATTCCCCTTCTTCGACGACGACGGTTTCAACGACGGGCTCGAGTTCACATCTCAGATAGAGAGCGAGATGAGGGCTCACCCGTGTGTGGATGTGCGCATGGAGACGACGCTCGTCAGCCTCGAAGGTGAGTTTCCAGACTTCCGAGCGGTGTTGAGCGATCAGACGTGCGAGTCGGTGAGCGCCGTGGTCATCGCCACCGGGTTCGAGCCTTTCGATCCCTCGGACCTGGAGGAGTATGGGTACAGCCGCTACCCGAACGTGGTGACGGGACCGGAGCTGGAGTGGATTCTCAACCCACGCGGGCCGACCGGCGGGGAGATCAGGCGTCCTTCAGACGGCAAGACGGTCAACCGGATGGCGATCGTCTTCTGTGTCGGATCGCGCAACCGGCGGATAGGGGCGCGCTTCTGCTCCCGCATCTGCTGCTCCTACAGCACAAAGCAGGCCCTGACCGTGGTCGATCGCAACCCGGGGGCCGAGGTCACGTGCTTCTACATGGACGTGCGCACGTACGACCGCGGCTTCGAAGAGATGTACTCGCTGGCACAGGAGCGGGGGATCCGCTACGTCCGCGGCCGCGTGTCGGGGTGCAAGGAACTTCCCAGCGGCGACATAGTCGTCCGCGCCGAGAACACCCTCATCCAGAAGATCTTCTCGGACCGCTTTGACATGGTCTCGCTGTCGACCGGCATGCGGCCGTGCCTTGACGTGGACACCCTGACCGACGTGCTCCAGATCGGGCGGGCCCCGGACGGCTTTTTCGCGAGCCGCGAGTGGTTCCGGTACCCGCACGACTCGACAAGGGAAGGCATTCTTGTCGCGGGCTGCGCGGCAGGAGTAAAGCCCATCCGCAACTGCATCATCGACGGCAGCGCGGCCGTGGCTCGGATTGCCGGCCTGCTCCGCCGGGAAGAGGCGATGGCAGCAACTTCGGGGAAGAGCTGAGAGGATGACTGGAAGGGACCGCCCCGGGAAGAGGTAGGCGTCCGTGCGCTACGGCTTTGTGATCGACAACCGCAGGTGCATCGGTTGCCACGCTTGCTCGGTGGCGTGCAAGGCCGAGAACCAGGTACCTCTCGGCGTTTTCAGGACCTGGGTGAGATGCGTCGACAAGGGGCAGTTCCCCGACACGCGCCGTCATTTCCAGGTGACGCGCTGCAACCATTGCGACCGCCCGCCGTGCGTCGCCATCTGTCCTGTGGCCGCGATGTACAGGCGAAGCGACGGTATAGTGGACTTCGACCCCTCGCGTTGCATCGGCTGTAAGGCGTGCATGCAGGCGTGCCCTTACGACGCCGTCTACGTGGACCCGCAACGCCGGACAGCGGCCAAGTGCCATTTTTGCGCCCACCGTGTCGAAGCCGGTATGGCGCCGGCATGCGTGGTGGCCTGTCCCGAGCGGGCGATCATCGCCGGCGACCTCGACGACCCGGGAAGCGAGATCTCGAGGCTGATCGCAGAGGAAGTGGTCAGTGTGCGCAGGCCCGAGAAGCGGACGCGGCCCAAGTGTTTCTACGTGGGTGCCGAGGAGCAGGCGATCGTCCCCGGCAAGGCACGCAACGTGGGCACTTACCTGTTTGCCACGGTCAACAGCGGGGCGCGACGGCCATTGCTGGCGGAAGGGCGCGATCCCTCGCACGGACCCTTGGCGCCCGCGATCGTCTCCTACGACGTGGAGCACCTGCGGCCGTGGGGCTGGCAGGTACCGGCGTACCTCTGGACCAAGTCGATCTCGACAGGCGTCCTGGCCCTGCCGGCGATGGCGCTCGCCGTGGAGGGCCTCTCGATCGGGACAAGGCTGGAAACGGTGCTCGGGTTGGTCGGCGTCGTGTTCATGATCCTCACCGCGGCTCTCCTGGTCTCGGATCTCTCCCGCCCGGAACGCTTCTTCGGGGTGCTCGCACGCCCGCAGCCGCGCTCGTGGGTCGCCCGCGGAGCCTTTCTCCTCCTCGCCTACGGGGTTCTCTGCACATGCTTCTTCTCCTGCTCGTGGGCCGGCGCCGGCGATGCGGCCGGGGCGCTCCTCTGGCCGACAGTTGTGGCGGGCCTGCTGGCCGCCATCTATACGGCGTTCCTCTTCGGCCAGTGCAAGGGGCGCGACCTCTGGCAGGGCGGGTTCTTACCACTTCACCTGGTGGCTCAGTGGGTGCTGGCGAGCAGCGCGGTCCTGACGCTCCTCCCCGGCTCGCTCGGCGTCACCCCGAAACTGCGCCATGCAGCGATGGTCGGGTTGGCGCTCGGTCTCCTCGTGCACGGATTGGCAGCGCTCTGCGAGCTCGCCCTGCCGCACGCCACCGACGCTTCGCGCCGGGCTGCGAGCATCATCACTCAGGGGTCGCTCCGGGGCATCTTCTGGATCGGGGCGGTCGGTGTCGGCTGGATCCTTCCGGCAGCTCTGCTGGCCGCCTACCACGACTCGCCATTTGCGCTGGGAATTGCAGGGGCAGGCGCCCTGGCGGGACTGCTCGGGTTCGAGTGGTGTTTCGTCATGGCGGGCCAGGGCGTGGCCAACAGCTGAAAGCGAGGCCAAGTGGAAAACGAGCGCCAGGGACCGGGAAGCGAGCTCAGTTCCTATCCGCCCGTGGACCGCTGGTCGGACTGGGTCGAGCACGACCCGCAGGCCTGGCCGAAGAAGTCCGAGCGTCACTACCGGCTCATCCCGACGATCTGCTTCAACTGCGAAGCGGCATGCGGCCTGCTCGCCTACGTTGACAAAGAGACAGGCGAGGTCGCGAAGATCGAGGGCAACCCCGTGCACCCTGCGAGCCGGGGGCGCGTGTGCGCCAAGGGCATGGCGATCATGAACCAGGTCCGGTCCGAAGACCGTGTTCTCTACCCGATGAAACGCAAAGGGCCGCGGGGCTCCAACCAGTGGGAGCGCACCACCTGGGACGAGGTCCTTGAGACCTTCGGCACGCGTATCAGGGAAGCGATCCGGGAGGGGCGGGGCGAGGAGGTCATGTACCACGTGGGCCGCCCCGGGCACGACGGTTACATGGAACGAGTGCTGCAGGGCTGGGGCGTGGACGGGCACAACTCGCATGTCAACATCTGTTCGGCTGCCGCCCGCTTGGGCTATTTCCTCTGGCAGGGCTCGGACCGGCCGTCACCGGATTACGCGAACGCCCGTTGCATAATGCTCATCTCCGCCCACCTCGAGTCCGGCCACTACTTCAACCCGCATGCGCAGCGGATCATCGAGGCCAAGATGGCCGGTGCCAAGCTGATCGTGGTCGACCCGAGGCTCTCCAACACCGCCTCCTGTGCCGACTCATGGCTTGCCCCGCATCCCGGCACAGAGGCCGCAGTGCTCCTTGCCATGGCCAAGGTCATCCTCGACTCCGGCCGGTTCGACGCCCCGTTCATGCGGCAGTGGGTCAATTGGGAGGACTACGCGGCTGACGGTTTTGCAGCCCGAGGGCGGACCTTTGAGGAGTTCATCACCGCTTTGAAAGAGCACTACGCCCGCTATACCCCCGAGTACGCAGAGCGGGAGAGTGGCGTGCCGGCCGAGGCGATCACCCAGGCGGCAAACGACATCGCAGCCGCCGGGAGCCGGTTCGCCTCGCACGTGTGGCGCGCCGCGGCCGCCGGCAACCTGGGAGGCTGGCAGTCCGCCCGCGCCCTCGTCTTGCTCCACGCCCTCACCGGATCGCTGGGGACCCGCGGCGGTCTTTCACCCAACAGCTGGGACAAGTTCGTGCCCGAACCGTTCAAGGTGCCACCTGCGCAGGGGCATTGGAACGAGATGCTCTACCCGCCTGAGTGGCCCCTCAGCCATCACGAGCTTTCCCAGCTCCTACCGCACTTCTTGAAGGAGGGGCGCGGTCGGCTCGATGTGTACTTCACGCGGGTGTTCAATCCCGTTTGGACCTACCCCGACGGCTTCTCGTGGATGGAAGTGCTTCGCGACGAACGGCTGGTCGGGCTGCACGCCGCCCTCACCCCTGTCTGGAGCGAGACGGCCGCCTTCGCCGATTACGTGCTCCCGATGGGCCTGGCCTGCGAACGGCACGACATCCAGAGCCAGGAGACCCAAGCCGGCAGCTGGATCGGATTCCGCCAGCCTGTGCTCAGGGTGTTCCGCGAGCTCGAGCACGGCGAGAAGGTCCGCTACACCTACGAGGCCAACCCGGGTGAGGTCTGGGAGGAGGACGAGTTCTGGACGAGCCTCTCCTGGCACATCGACCCTGACGGCTCCATGGGCATCCGCCAGTGGTTCGAGTCGCAGACCGAACCCGGCACGCCGGTCGGTGTGGACGAGTACTACGGGTATATCTTCGACCACTCGGTCCCCGGCCTTCCTGCCGCTGCAGCAGAAGAAGGGCTGACTCCACTCCAGTACATGCGCAGGTACGGCGCTTTCGAGGTCGCCCGGGACACTTACTCGCTCAACGAGGGCCTACTCGAAGGCATCGGTGCGACGATCCAGGAGGGGGACCTGTTCCGGCGGGGGGATCGAGCCGTCGGCGTGCTGGCAGGTGGCCGCGCCGTGGTCGGCTACGAGACCCCGTCCCGCAAGCTGGAGCTCTACTCGACCACGATGCGCGACTGGAACTGGCCGGAGTTCGCGCTACCCGAGTACATCAAGAGCCATGTCGGGCCGGAGGCTCTGGCCGTCGCCAGCGGCTCGGCGGGTCCCCGCGGCGACGGCTGCCCGGTCGTCGAATGGCCTTCGCACGCACGCGGTGAGGTCTTGGCGCTCGTGCCCACCTACCGGTTGCCCACTCTCATCCACTCGCGGAACAACAACGCCAAGTGGCTTTTCGAGATCTCGCATAAGAACCCCCTCCTCATGTCGAACGCCGACGCCTCGAGGTTGCAGATGGCGACCGGTGACCTCGTCAAGGTGCACACCGAGATCGGGTGGTTCGTCATATCGCTGTGGGTCACCGAGGGCCTCAAGCCCGGGGTGGTCGCGTGCTCACACCATCTGGGCCGCTGGCGGCGGGACCGCGATGAGGCGATCGAGCCCTGGGGCAGCTCGATCGTGAGCGTCGAGGAGCGTGCGCCCGGCAAGTGGATGCTGCGGGTGACCCAAGGGGCTCAGCCGTGGACCAGTGGCGACCCCGACTCCCAGAGGATCTGGTGGTCCGACACCGGTGTTCACCAGAACCTCACCTTCCCGGTCCACCCCGACCCCGTCTCTGGCATGCAGTGCTGGCACCAGGTGGTCAAGGTCGAGAAGGCGGGCGATGAGGACCGCTACGGGGACGTCTTCGTCGACACGGCGCTGGCACATCAGGTCTATCTGAGGTGGAAGGCCCTCTGCCGTCCTGCCCCGGGCCCGGGAGGACTCCGCCGTCCGCTGTGGTTCGCGCGGGTCGCACGCCCCACGGCCGAGTCGTACCTCATGAGGAAAGCAGGGGGAACCCGAAAGTGAGGAAGCGCCGCAGGCTTGGGGATCCGCAGGATTCCGCCTGAGGACATCGACCGACTCGCGACGGCTCGCCCCGTTCACAGCCTTGACGAGCCCGCATCGGCACACGTTGGGATCGGCGTCGCGTCGTCGGCCGGTACCGTGGGCGCCCGGTGTGAGCGAGGAATACCCTCGGGGGTATACATGTTCCACATTGCGGCAAGGTCGTCGCAGAGGAGAGGTCGCGAGCATGGCAACAGTCAACCTGACCGGAGAGAACTTCCAAGAGGTCGTGTCGTCAAACGACACCGTACTTGTCGACTTCTGGGCGTCGTGGTGTGGTCCGTGTCGCGCCTTCGCCCCTGTTTTCGAGAGGGCCTCTGCCGAGCACCCTGACCTTGTGTTCGCAAAGGTCGACACGGAGGCTGAGCGGGACTTGGCCAGATCATTCGGGATCATGTCCATCCCGACCCTGATGGTCTTCCGGGAGCAAGTGCTGGTGTACTCGAGGCCGGGTGCACTGCCGGCAGAGTCACTGGAAGACCTCATCGACCAGGTGGGGGCCTTGGACACGGACGAGGTGCACCGCAAAGCCGCGGCGGCGAAGGCCGAGAGCACAGTCTGATTGCCGCTTCCCGGGCGTCTTGTCTCGGTGCGCGGCGCCACAGGACAATCGAGAGGTGGTCCGCTGTCTCGGCTGCGCGGTTGCTTGCTCTGTGGGACATGTCCACGAATGTCGACATGTCCACCGCCGTTTCGTAGTCTCAGTCGCGTGAAACCGAGCCGTCGCATATGACGAAACAACCGCTCAACCGGTCCTGGCACGAGCAGCACCGCTTGGGGACCAAAGAGTCATTGGACGATCGCGTCCGATGGCACATGGAGCACGCCAAGGTGTGCGGATGTCGGGAGATCCCTCCTCCTGTGCGCGAAGAGATCGAACGCCGCGGGTTGGCTCTCGACTGAGCGAGCCAGAGCCGCCCGCGGGCCGGGCGTCCGGTCACGCAGATGACTGCCGGAACCGGGCGATCGTGTCTTTGTAGCTGGCGAACGTGGTCATATCGCAGCCGAAGTCACACCCGGTCGCGAGCACGGCGTTGTAAGCCGTAGGTTTTGGAGGAGGGAAAGGAGCGGTCGGCCTCCACCAACGTGCTCCCGTACCAGGCGGCCGTCAGCATGTTGCCGGACAGTTCTCCACCGGCGATGGCGTTGGCGAGAACGTAGTTGCCCTTCGGCAGCGCCTCATCGAGAGGCTCGAGCCCGGCCCAGTTCGTCGTGAATATGACCGCCGTGACGTGCGCGGGCATCTCGGCAAGATCTTTCAGTACATCCTCCAGCTGATAGAGCCGAACCGGGATCAGGGCCAGCTCGGCGTCGCCAGGAAACGTTTCGACGAGGCTTTAGCCGTAGCTTCGCCGGCTACGGCGCTGGTGACCTTGCGCAGGTCCAACAAGTCGACCTCCACGGACCTCGGCCTGATGTGAATGGCCGATCGCCGGACGAGGTGGTCGACACTCCAGCCCTGCTCTTGCAGGATCGATGAATAGATGGTCCCGATGACACCAGTGCCTACGACCGCGGCCTTGGGCACCGCAGTGCTCAGTCGATCGTCGCTGGCTTCTCCGGAGCCGGCTCGAGGTGTTCGTACTCGGGCGCCCAGATGAACGCGTCGACCGCCTCCTCCAGTTCGGCGTCCGTCGCCTTCGGGGCCACGCCTCCGTCCCGACCCTCCTTCGCGACCGCGATGGCGATCGCTCGGGAGATGTACCGCAGCTCGGTGAGGCGCGGATATATCGCAGCCTGCTCCAGCCGTTCCGGCGGGACCATGTCCGCCAGCGTGGTGGCAGCCACGAGGAACATCCGGTCCGTGACCTCCCAGGCTCGGCCTGCCACCGCCCCGAGGCCCACGCCCGGGAACACGAAGACATTGTTCGCCTGTCCAATGAGGTGAGTGCGCCCACCGAGCTCGACAGGGTCGAATGGGCTGCCTGTCGCCACGATCGCCCTGCCATCACTCCACGCGAGAACGTCGGATGGAGTGGCTTCGGAGTTCGCGGTCGGGTTGGAAAGGGGCAGCACTATCGGGTTCGACGTCCGCGCGGCCATCTCCCGAATCGCAGTCTCGGAGAAGACACCCGGCTTGCCGCTGGTGCCGATCAGGATCGTGGGCGCAACGTGGCGGATGACGGTCTCGAGGTCGTAGCGGTCGCTCGGTTCGAGGCCGAGATTCTTGAGCTCGTCACTGGTCAGGGCGAAGGGGCGCTTGTCGTCCTGCACCCCGTCGCGGCCCTCGAAGAGCAGGCCCTGCGAGTCGAGCATCGTCACCGCGTGACGGATCTCGTCCTCAGTGGCACCCTCTGCCCGAATGATGGCCTGCACGAGCCGGGCGATGCCGATACCGGCAGCCCCTGAGCCGAGGAGCACGAGCCGCTGGGCCGAGAGCTTCTCGCGCCTGTGCTTGAGGGCCGCGAGGATGCCGGCACACACCACCGAGGCTGTTCCCTGGATGTCGTCGTTGAAGCACGGCAGCCGGTGGCGGTAGTGGTCGAGCTGGCGGATGGCGTTGTGCTGCTTGAAGTCCTCCCACTGCAGCAAGGCATGGGGGAATACCAACTTGACCGCGCTGACGAAGGCCTCGATGAAGGCTTCGTACGCTTCGCCTCTCAGGCGGCGCTTTGGATAGCCCTGGTAGAGCGGGTCGTGCAGCAGCTCCTCGTTGTCGGTCCCGCAGTCGAGTGAGATCGGCAACGTGAGCTGTGGGTGGAGGCCGGCGCCGGCCACGTAGAGCACGAGCTTGCCGATCGGGATGCCCATGCCGCCCGCTCCCTGGTCGCCCAGGCCGAGGATGCGCTCATTGTCGGTGACAACGATCAGTCGGACGCCGGGTTGACCGGTGTTGCGGAGCATCTCCGGGATGCGGTCGATGTCATCCGGGGTGATCCACACGCCGCGGGTCCTCCGTACGACATGGCTGTACTCGCGACAGGCACGTCCGACCGTCGGCGTGTAGATGATCGGGGCGAGCTCTTCGAGGTGATCGACGAGCAACCGGTAGAAAAGCGTCTCGTTGCGGTTCTGCAGCGCGGCGAGGCCGATGTACTGCTCGAGCTCGTCACCCTTGCGGCGGAGATGCTCGAGCTCGAGGGCGACCTGCTCCTCGATCGACATGGTTCGCCAGGGCAAGAGGCCGCGAAGTCCGAACACCGCCCGCTCGTCGTCGGTGAAGGCGGTGTCCTTGTTGATTGCCGCGCAGTCGAGCAACTCACGACCACGCGCCGTCACCGCCTCAAGCAGCAGGTCACCTCGGCCGAACCGACCCGCGCTCGACACTTTTGTGCTCCCTTCGTTCGCCTGCGTTCACATAACCCGATTCTTCCTTGTGCCGTAAGGGCCGAACGTCACATTCATGCAAGTTGCCAGCCCAAACGCGCAAGACGATAAGTTGAGGAGTGACCGCGAACCGTCGCGATTTGGGAGGCGTTGAAGAGCATGGGGCTCGAGTCGGAGGGTGGGGACCCGTCAGCGGAGCTGCTGGCGGAGCTCAGCGAGACTGCAGCTCGCCTCGACAAGGCGGACCCGGTGGAGATAATCGAGTGGGCCGTGAAGCGGTTCCACGGGAACGTCGCGGTGGCGGCCTCGTTCCAGGACGCCGTGCTTGTCGACCTGGCGGTCGGCGTCGACCCTTCCATCGAGGTGATCTTCCTCGACACCGAGTACCACTTTCCCGAGACGCTCGCGTATGTGGAGCGCCTTCGCGGTCGCTACAACCTCAACCTCGTCGTCACGCATCCCGAGGTGCCACTTGACGAGTTCCCCTGCGGTTCGAGCCGCTGCTGTGAGCTTCGCAAGGTGGCGCCGCTTGCCAAGGCTCTCAGTGGCCGCGATGCGTGGATCACGGGCCTGAAGCGGGTCGACACACCCGAGCGGGCCGAGGCACCGGTTATCGCTTGGGACCCGAGCCGCAACATGGTGAAGGTGAACCCGGTTGCCGCCTGGGACGATGACGACGTGGACGCGTACGTCCTTGCCCATGATCTGCCTCGTCACCCGCTCAACTACGTCGGCTACGTCTCAATCGGGTGCGCCCCGACGACTGTGCCAGTGCCGGAAGGCCATCACCCTCGTGAAGGCCGCTGGGCGGGCACCGGGAAGACCGAATGCGGGCTGCACGTTTGAGTCGAAGTTGGCGCCCCGTGCCGCCGGTCCGGCACGCCGACGGGCTCGTCCCCGTGGTACGCGGCAAGGCACGGACCTTCGC
>CAVRAT010000007.1:0-338335 GCA_963719125.1 uncultured Acidimicrobiaceae bacterium | reverse complement strand
GCGGTGACGTCGTCCCGGAGGAGGGCTACCAGGGCGAGTACGTCTCCCAACTCGCTCAGGTATACGAGGGGCCTGAGGACGTCGTCGAGGCCGGACGGTTCGCGAGCGAGGCGATCCTCACGAACATACGAGCGACACTCGACCGGCTCGACATCCATTTCGACGAGTGGTACTCGCAGGCCTCCATCGAGGAGAGCGGCCAAGTGGCCGAGACGATCGAGGTATTCCGTGCACGGGGGCTCGTGTACGAGGGGGACGGAGCGATCTGGCTACGGTCCACCGAGGTCGGCGACACCCGCGACCGGGTTCTGATCAGGAGCAACGGGGATCTCACCTACCTTGCAGGCGATCTCGCCTATCACCGCGACAAGTTCCTCGTCCGCAAGTTCGATCGGGTCATCGACATCTTCGGCGCTGACCACCACGGCCAGGTCGCCAGCCTGAGGGCCGGTGTCGCGGCCCTCGGGGTTGAGAGCGACAGGCTGGAGATACGGCTCGGACAGCTCGTTAACTTGGTCGGCGCCCGGATGTCCAAGCGCGCCGGGAACTTCATCAAGCTCGACTCGGTCATTGACGAGATGGGGGCTGACGCGACCCGGCTGCTATCGCTCCTCAATTCGATCGATCAGGCCACGACTCTCGACCTCGATCTGATGAAGCGCCAGTCGATGGAGAACCCTGTCTTTTACGTGCAGTACGCGCACGCACGGATCGCCGCCATCGGCCGCAAGCGGGCCGAGCGCGGAATCGAGCGCGTACCGATCTCGCAGGCTAATCTGGCGCTGCTGGTTCACGACCGGGAACTTGAGCTGATCCGCTGCTTGGTCGACCTGCCGCACGTCGTCGGCGAAGCGGCCAGGGAGCGTGCGCCGCACAAGGTGACGAACTGGGTCCGCATGCTCGCCGGCGAGTTCCACGGCTTCTACCACGACTGCCGCGTCCTTTCCGACGAGGTCCCGCCCGAGCTCACCCAGGCGCGGTTGTGGCTCGTCGAAGGGGTCCGGGTGGGTCTCGCGATCGCGCTCAACCTGCTCGGCGTGCGCGCCCCCGAGGCGATGTGACCGGCGCCGAATCACCCTCGGGGGCGCCGGAGCCGGAGGTGCCACCGTCGCCGTCCGAGGGACCGATCCTGCGGGCCCTGCTTCCTGACACATCGGCTGTCAACGCTGACGGTCACCTGAGCGTGGGCGGTGTCGATCTCCTGCAGCTCGCCGAGGACGTCGGGACACCGGTGTTCGTCTACGACGAGGACCACATGCGCCTTCGCTGCCGCGAGGCTGTCGCGGGTTTCGGCGGCGGCGCCGCCTACGCGACCAAGGCCTTTTTGTGCAAGGCGATGGCCGAGCTCGTCATCGAGGAGAAGATGGCTCTCGACGTCTCGACCGGCGGGGAGATGGCGGTCGCGCTCGCGGGAGGGGCCACAGGCGAGCACCTTGTGTGCCATGGCAACAACAAGTCCGTAGAGGAGCTCGCGACCGCTCTGCGTACGGGCGTGTCTCGGATCGTCGTCGACTCGTTCGACGAGATCGACCGGTTGCGCGCCCTTGGTGCCGCGGGCCTTGCGGATGGCCGACGCGCAAGCCTTCTGCTCCGCGTCACGCCCGGCATCGAAGCGCACACCCACGAGTACGTCAAGACCGGGCAAGAGGACACAAAGTTCGGTTTCTCACTGGCCTCGGGGGCGGCTCAAGAAGCCGTCGACGCCCTCAGGGCGTTGCCGGGGTTCGAACTCGTCGGCGTGCACGCGCACATAGGCAGCCAGATCTTCGAGGTCTCCGCCTTCGTGGAGGAGATCGCCGCTCTCGTGCCAGTCGTCGTGGAGAACCGGTTCTCCGAGTGCTGCATCGGCGGTGGTCTCGGCGTCGCCTACGTCGAAGGGGAGGTGGCTCCTTCCATCACCGAGTGGGCGCACGCCGTGCAGGCGGCGGCCAAGGAGGCAGGACTTCCCTCGGCCGTGCGCCTCACGGCCGAGCCGGGACGCGCCATAGTCGCGGGCGCGGCAGTGACGCTGTATCGGGTGGGAACCATCAAGCAGCTCCCCGGCCTGCGCTGTTATGTCGCTGTCGACGGTGGCATGTCCGACAATCCTCGGCCGGTGCTCTATGGCAGTGGTTATGAGGCGTTCCTTCCGCGTGCGCCATTGGAGTCCCGGCCATTTGCCGCCCGTGTGGTGGGCAAACACTGCGAGTCCGGCGACGTCATAGTCGACGACGCCAGGCTTCCTTCCGACCTCGTCGTCGGTGATGTGCTAGCCACCCCGGTCACCGGTGCGTACGGGTTCTCCATGTCCTCCAACTACAATCGGGTGCTGCGCCCCCCCGTCGTATTCGTCCGAGAGGGCCGCTACAGGGTCGTCGTCCGGCGCGAAACAGTGGCCGACCTGCTCGCCTGTGAGGCCTGAGCCCGCCCGTCTTGTACGTTGTGCATGTGGACGAGCCTCAATCGAGAGAGAAGCGCGGCATCGACGTCGTGCACGTCGGGCTGCTTGGTTACGGCAACGTCGGTGCCGCCTTTACCCGGCTCATCGACTCCCAGTCCGAGGCGATCGCACTCCGCATAGGCCACGAGCTGCGAGTGACGCGCATCGCTGTCCGCGATGTCGCCAAGAAGAGGCCTGACTCAGTCCTCGCCGAGGCCGGCGCGCGACTTTCTGGCGATGCCGCTTCGGTCGTGGAGGACCCGTCGATCGACATCATCGTCGAGCTCATAGGCGGCATCGAGCCTGCACGTAGTTTGATCCTCACGGCTCTTCAGGCGGGCAAGCCCGTCGTCACGGCCAACAAGGAGCTCCTCGCGAGTGTCGGGGCCGAGCTCTTGTCCGCGGCCGAAAGAGGGGGCGTGGACCTGTTCTACGAGGCCTCGGTGGCCGGTGCCATCCCCCTTGTCCGGCTCCTCAACGACTCCCTGGCTGGGGAGCGGATCGTCCGCGTGATGGGAATCGTGAACGGCACCACGAATTACATGCTCACGTCCATGAGCGAGGAGGGGTGCGACTACGCCGTGGCACTGGGGGAGGCACAGAAACTGGGTTACGCCGAGGCCGATCCGACAGCTGACGTCGAGGGCTTGGACGCCCGGGCCAAGGCCGCCATCCTGGCCGGCATAGCCTTCGACGCGGACGTGGTCGCGAGCGACGTCCACACCGAGGGGATCACCGCCATCGGTGCGTCCGACATCGCCTTCGCCCAGAAGCTCGGCTACGTGATCAAGCTCTTGGCCGTCGCCGAGCGCGTGAGCGACGGGCCGACGCCCGCAGTCGCTGTTCGCGTCCACCCGGCCATGGTGCCCCGTGAGCATCCTCTGGCGAGCGTGCGGGGGGCGTTCAACGCCGTCTTTGTCGAAGGCGTCACCGCCGGGGAGCTGATGGTCTACGGCCGCGGCGCAGGAGGGATGGCCACGGCCAGCGCCGTGCTCGGTGATGTGGTGGCGGCCGCGCACCATCGCCGCGAGGAGACGAGAGGTCGTGCGGTCCGACGCGAGCGGGTCGAGGTCCGCCCGATCTCCGAGCTTCGGACCCAGTACTACCTGACCTTGGACGTGAAGGACCAGCCCGGCGTGCTGGCGACTGTCGCCCACGTGTTCGGCGAGCACCATGTCTCGATCCGGTCCATGGAACAGATCGGGCTCGGTGGCGATGCGCGTCTGGTGTTCATCACCCACACCGCCCGTGAGGCAGATGTGCAGGCAACGCTCGCCGCAATGGCGCAACTGGACGTCGTCGCTCGAGTCGGGGTGCTGTTGCGGCTCATCGGGCCGGAACGCTGACCGGGATGACTGCCTGGCGGGGAGTGATCGAGGAGTACAGGGACTTCCTCCCGGTGTCGGAGTCGACACCCGTGGTGACGCTGCTGGAGGGCGGCACGCCCCTGCTCGCGGCCCCGCGGCTGTCCGATCGCGTCGGTGCCAATGTGCTGCTCAAGCTCGAGGGAGCGAACCCTACCGGCTCGTTCAAGGACCGGGGCATGACGATGGCCATATCGAAAGCCGCCGAGGATGGTGTGAAGGCCGTTGTCTGCGCCTCGACCGGCAACACCTCTGCGTCCGCGGCGGCCTACGCAGCCCGGGCCGGGATGACCTGTTCGGTGCTCATCCCCGAGGGCCACATCGCTCTCGGCAAGCTCGCCCAGGCGCTCGTGCACGGCGCCCGGGTTCTCCAGGTGCGGGGCAACTTCGATGTCGCGCTCGAGGTCGTGAGAGAGCTGCCCGGCCGCGCGCCGGTCGTGGTCGTGAACTCGGTGAACCCCTTCCGCATCGAGGGACAGAAGACGGGCGCCTTCGAGATCGTGGACCGTCTCGGCGATGCCCCCGAGGTCCACTGCATCCCGGTAGGCAACGCCGGCAACATCACCGCCTACTGGCGCGGCTATTGCGAGTATCGCCACGCCGGGCGCGCGACGAGGCTGCCGAGAATGCTCGGATTCCAGGCTGCCGGGGCCGCTCCGATCGTTGCCGGTCATCCGATCGCCGAGCCCGAGACGGTGGCGACGGCTATCAGGATCGGGAACCCGGCTTCCTGGTACGGAGCGACAGCGGCGGCGTCCGAGTCCGGTGGTGGCATCTACGCCGTGACCGACGAGGAGATCCTGGACGCATACAGGTTCCTCGCCACCGAGGAGTCGGTCTTTTGCGAGGCTGCCTCGGCAGCTTCTGTCGCGGGCCTGCTGAAGACGCCGGTGCCGAAAGGCGCCACAGTCGTGTGCGTGCTGACCGGCCACGGGCTGAAGGACCCGGACCTGGCGATCAGCCAGGTGTCGGTCCCCGCTGTGGTCGACGCCGACCTCAAGTCCGTGCTGGTGGCGCTCGGGCTCTGATCGGTCAGGTCTCGATCCCCGAGTTGACCGCAGAGAGTGGTCAAATGCGCACGTCGGCGTCCGACAGAGGCCCTCCTATCCTAGATTGGCAGTCTGTTCGCCTACGGCGCCGGCACGTCGCGGCTGGTCGTGATCTGGCTGCACCGTCGCTTCCGGCGTGGGCGGCGACGTTCGCAGTGACCCTCCCTGTGGCGGGAAGGGTTGTCGTGCAGTCGGCACGGGCCGACGAGTCCGGAGGGTGGCGGTTCGGCACGACCATCGTGGAGATGGGCGCCTCCTCATAGGACAATCTCGTCACCTACTGCTATGTCGGGCACCCCTGTGAGCGCCTTCGCATGAGCCGCCTCGAAGCCCCCGAGCAGCCGACGGCGTCACCGATCCCGATGGCTCAGCCCGCTGCGGCGGCCCAGGCGATCGAGGCCACGAGCCTCCCCGAATCGAGCGCCCGGCAGCCGGCTGACGGCCCCGGAACACCACCGGTGTTTGCCGATGGGCGAACACCTCGCTAGTATGCGGTTGCCCTGGTTCGTCATTGCGGACGCCAGCTCGCCCCCTGGGGCGGGCGACCCGAATGGGGCGGCGGGAATCGCAGAGGCCCTTTCCCTGTTATTGCCTATACTGGCGTTTCCTCCCGTGCAGACGCACTAGCCACCGTGGGCACCCACTGATTGGGCTGTGCGATCCGGCGAAGTCGATGACTTGTTCTGTTCGGGAACTCCCAAAGACGGATTGCAGGCTCGGGTCGATTGCATGACCCGACCGGTCCGGGTCACCGCCCGGGAGGGTATGTCGTGAGAAAAGCGAGGGAGCACCGACATCGCGGGATCCCGGAAGGTCCGGGTACCACCTCCGAACAAGCACCTCAAGCAACAGAGATCCAGAGAGGAAGCTGATGAGCGAAGAACAGCTCGAACGTTCGATCCTCGAGCGCAAAGCGAGCGACGAGCTTCGGGCAATCGCGACCGCCATGTCCCTCGAGCCCGTCGCGCGTTTGCGCAAGGCGGATCTGGTGAACCAGATCCTGCGTGCCGCCGGCGTCGAGGTCGAGGGCACTTTGCCCTTGCATGCGAGTGGCGCGGCATCGCTGCAGTCGCCGTTATCCAACGGCGCCGCCGCGGACAAGGGCCAGGCAGCCGACGCCGAGGACGTCGCCGCGTCCAAGCCGGCGCGAGGCCGCACCTCGAGAGCCCGAACGGTCAAGACGCGCTCGGCAGACTCGACGCCAGACCACGCCGAAGTGAACGGCAGTGGTGGCGGGCAGGCTCGCAAGCCGGGCGAGAGTATCGATGTCGTGCCCTCTCAGAGCTCTGCGCTCGTCAGCGGGAACGATCCCGAAGGCCCGGCCGAGGGCGGGGACGCGGTCGCGGAGGGCGCGGCGGCGGTCCTGGCGGGCAGCTTCGGTCGGGGCAGCCGTCCGCCGGCTCAGGGCGCTGCGACCCGTGGCTCAGGTGATTCACGGCCCGGTGAGCTCACGTCGAACCCGGCCGGCGGTGCCGGTTCGGGCGCCGAGACCGTTGATCGGGTGTCCGGGGAGGTTTCGACGACGACGCGCCCGCAACGTCAGCCTCAGCACTCTCAGCCCGGGAGAGGCAATCAGGGTGGCCAGATCGGCCAGGCAGGCCAGATCGACGCGGGAAACCGCCGTGGGCGCCGCCGGCGCGGACGAGACCGGGAGCGTGGCGGTCAAGAGCCGCAAGGTGGGGGTCAGGAAGTCGCGTGGCAGGGCGAGCTCGTGCCCGTGCGCGGCTTGCTCGACCTGAGGGACGAGGGCTACGGCTTCCTGCGCACGAGTGGCTACCTGCCGAGCAACAAGGACGTCTACATCTCGGTCTCGCAGGCCCGCAGGTTCTCGTTGCGCCGCGGCGACGCCATCGAGGGTGCCTGCCGGCCGGCGGGGCCGAGCGAGAAGTACCCGGCGTTGTTGCGGATCGACACGGTCTGCGGGATGACGGCCGAAGAGGCGCGTGAGCGGCCGCGCTTCGAGGACCTTACCCCGCTGTTCCCCGACCAGCGGATGCGCCTCGAGCTGAAGGAAGACCCGCTCAACACCACGGCGCGCATCGTCGATCTGATCTCGCCCATCGGCAAGGGGCAGCGAAGCATGATCGTGTCGCCGCCGAAGGCGGGCAAGACGACGATCCTCAAGCAGATCGCCCACTCGATAGAGCAGAACGACCCGAGCGTCCATCTCATGGTCCTTCTCGTGGACGAGCGTCCTGAGGAGGCCACGGACTGGCGCCGGTCGGTGAAGGGCGAGGTGATCGCCTCGACCTTCGACCGTCCCGCCGATGAGCACACGACCGTCGCGGAGCTCGCCATCGAAAGGGCCAAGCGGCTCGTCGAGCTCGGCAGGGACGTCGTGATCATCCTGGACGGGATCACCCGTCTCGCCCGGGCCTACAACCTGGCCCAGCCGGCAACCGGGCGCATCATGTCCGGTGGCGTGGACTCCGGTGCCCTCTACCCGCCGAAGAAGTTCTTCGGTGCTGCTCGCAACATCGAAGAAGGGGGCTCGCTCACGATCCTCGCGACGGCTCTCGTGGAGACGGGCTCGAAGATGGACGAGGTGATCTTCGAGGAGTTCAAGGGCACCGGCAACATGGAGCTCCGCCTCGACCGCAAACTGGCCGAACGGCGCATCTACCCGGCGATCGACGTCAACGCCAGCTCGACACGCCACGAGGAGCTGCTCTTCGACCGCTCCCAGCTCCAACAGGTCTGGAAGCTGCGCCGCGTGCTGAACGCCCTCGGCAGCGATGGGGGCGGTGGAGCCGGCCTCGAGCTGCTCATGGACAAGATCAAGACCACTCGATCCAATGACGAGTTCCTCGCCGAGATCGCCAAGGCGCCGATCCCGGGCGGCTGATCAACGAAGGAGCCCCTTGGCGGAGCTCGCCCCCGCCCGGCTTACAATGGAGACATCATGAAGACAGACATTCATCCCGCCTACTTGACCGCGTCGGTGCGTTGCTCGTGCGGGAACACCTTCACCACGCGATCGACCAAGTCCGACCTGCACGTCGAGCTGTGCAACGAATGCCACCCCTTCTACACGGGCAAGCAGAAGCTCGTGGACACCGGTGGGCGCGTGGAGCGCTTCGAGCGCCGCTACGGCCAGCGCAAGACCAAGCGCTGAGTCGGCTTCACTTGCCCCACCCGCGCCCGGAGTCACGTCGGCCAGGGTATTCGATACGGAACAAAGGGTAACGCTTCGCAGGTCGGACCAGCATGCGCGACCCGGTCTCAGTCTGCCGGAGGCGGGGTCAATGCCTGCGCAATCTCGGCGGCCCAGGCATCAATCTCGTCCCAGTCCCGGAAGTCGCCCTCGGGGAGCCCCGTCCGGGCGGCCGGGAGCTTGCGGATGGCACGCTCGGCGAAGCCGAGCGTGCCGGGGTCCAGCGCTCCGAAGAAGACGTGGTGGCCGCGGGCCTCGACGATTCCCTCGAGCTCGGGGATCTCCTTCGGCACCGTGGCGACCCGGAGGTCTCGCCCCTTTGCGTCGGTGGCCTCGTGGCCGAGCGGCCCGCTGCTGAACAGCCAGACCGGGACGCGCTTTAGGACGGCGCTGTTGAGCTTGACGAATGCCAGCGCCTCGTCCATCCAGTGCAAGGCGTAGGCGGCGCTGCCGATGACGAAGGCGTCGTAGCCCTCGAGGCCTGACGCCTCCTGCACCGATCTCGCTTCAGCCGTGTGTCCCTCGTCGGTGAGCTTGGCCGCGATCCGCTCCGCGATCCCCCGCGTGGAACCGTGCTTGCTGGCGTACACAACGAGTACCGGCATGGCGAACCTCCGCTTTCATCGTGCGATCCGTCCGGGTCTCGCCTCGTACACGAGATCCCGACCTGGAGGCTACGGCGTTCTCGGACGCCGCGGCGGCGGTTTGCAAGAGCCTTCCTGGGCACCTCCGCCTGACAGGGCCGCCGGGGTGAGCCCGCCCATTTTGACTAGCCTGAGTCCGTGCTCGATCGCCTTGAGGCGCTTGAGGCCGAGTACTCACAGGTCCTCGCCCGCCTCTCAGACCCAACTCTCTCCAAGGACCGCAATGAGCTGCGGGTGCTGTCGCGCCGCCACAAGGAGCTCGAGACCGTGGTGCGCAAGATGCACGAGCTCCGCGCTGCCGAGGAGGACGTCGCCATTGCGCGCGAGCTGGCGGCCGACGCCGTCGGTGTCGAGCGCGAGCTCGGCCGTGACGAACAGGCTGCCGCCGAGGAAAGGGTCGCGGAGCTCGAGTCGCAGCTGCGCGACCTCTTGATGCCCCGTGACCCACACGACGGGCGCAACGTCATCGTCGAGATCCGGGGGGCCGAAGGCGGAGAGGAGGCGAACCTGTTCGCCAAGGACCTCTTCGACATGTACCAGCGTTATGCGGACCGGCGCGGCTGGCGCGCAGAGATGATGGACCTGCGCGAGTCCGAGCTCGGGGGTGTGGACGGGGTCACTTTCCTCGTCAAGGGCGAGGACGCCTGGCAGCGGCTGCACCAGGAGGCAGGTACCCACCGCGTGCAGCGCATTCCGGTCACCGAGTCCCAGGGACGTGTCCACACGTCCTCCGCCACGGTGAACGTGCTTCCCGAGGCCGACGAGGTGGAAGTCGAGATCGAGCCCGGTGACATCCGTGTCGACGTCTACCGCTCGACCGGCCCGGGTGGCCAATCGGTCAACACCACGGACTCGGCCGTCCGGATCACTCATCTTCCGAGCGGCCTCGTGGTGTCCATGCAGGACGAGAAGAGCCAGATCCAAAACCGCGCGGCGGCGCTCAAGGTATTGCGGGCGCGCCTTTACGAGCTCGAGCTGCAGCGCAACGCCGCCGCTCTCGCCGAGGAGCGCCGCGCGCAAGTGGGCGGTGGCGGGCGTTCCGAGAAGATCCGCACCTACAACTTCAAGGACAACCGGGTGACAGATCACCGGATCGGGCTCACCTTGAAAAAGCTCGACCGCATACTGATGGGCGATCTCGACGAGCTCGTCGACGCGCTCTTGTCGGACGAGCGGAGCCGTCAGCTGCTCGAGGGATGAGAGAGCGGGCCGAAGTGGCCGGCGTCACTTGGCGGCAGTTGCGCAGCGAGACGGCCGAGGTGATCGGCGACCCGGTTCAGACGCGGTGGTTGCTCGAAGAGGCCAGTGGCTTTTCGGGCCCGCGCCTGTTGCGCGAGCTCGACAACCAGGTACCACCAAGGGCCGCAGCACGGCTCGAGTCGCTCGTGGCTCGCCGGCTCTCCGGTGAGCCGCTCCAGCACGTGTTGGGCCACTGGGGCTTCCGGTCACTCGACGTCGTCGTCGACCCGCGCGTTCTCATCCCGCGTCCGGAGACCGAGGTCGTCGTCTCCGCCGCCCTGTCCGCGCTCGACCGCCTCTGTGCCCCACAGCCCGGCCCGCATGCTCGCCTGCCTGCCGCGCAGGTGCAGCCCGCCGGCGCGGACTTGCTCGCCGTCGATCTCGGCACGGGTTCGGGTGTCATAGCGCTCTCGCTCGCCGTGGAGCGGGACGCCCTCGCTGTCATCGGGACCGACCGGGATCCGGCCGCTTTGGAGGTCGCGGCTACCAACCTGGCACGGATACCGGTCGGGGCGGCGGCCCGGGTGAAGTTCTTCCAGGGCGACTGGTACCACGCCCTGCCGGTCGATCTAGCCGGTCGGGTCTCCTTGATCGTCGCCAACCCGCCCTACCTCGCCGAGCAGGAATGGACCGGTCTCGATCCGGAGGTGCGCGGCTTCGACCCGTTCAGGGCACTTGTGGCCGGCCCGAGCGGGCTCGAGGCGATCAAGACGATCGTGGCCGGTGCTCGGCCGTGGCTCACCAGGCGCGGCACCCTCGTTGTCGAGATCGCGCCCGACCAGGCGGGAAGGGCGCTCGCCATGGCGCGCGGGGCAGGCTTTTCGAAGGCGAGTGTCGAGCCGGACCTGTCGGGGCGGTCGCGCGTGCTCATGGCCGAACTGTGAGCTCGTCGAAGCTTGACGAGATCGAGGCAGCGCTGGCGGCCGGGGAGGTCGTGGCAGTCCCGACCGACACGGTCTACGGGCTGGCGGTCGACCCCCGCCTGCCGGGTGCAGTCGACAGGGTGTTCGCGCTCAAGAAGAGGCCAGAGCTGTTCCAGCTCCCGGTGCTGATCGCGGACCCGACCGGGTTCGTGGACCTGGCGGAGGCAACGCCGCCCGCGTTGCGCCTCATTTCGCGCTATTGGCCCGGACCGCTCACAGTCGTCCTGCCTCGACGCGCCGGCGTCGCCTTCGACCTCGGCGGCGATCCGGCGACGATCGGGCTCCGCTGCCCTGCGAGCTCGTTGTTGAGAGAACTGCTGCGAAGGACAGGCCCGCTCGCGGTGACGAGCGCGAACCGGCACGGGGAGGCTCCCCTGCACTCTGCCGGCGAGGTCCGCGAGCACTTCGGGGCCGGTGTCGGGGCGGTGCTCGACGGCGGCAGGTGTGACGGGACGCCGTCGACGGTGATCTCGCTCGCCGGTGCCGACGTGAAATGCCTGCGGGAGGGCGCGCTGCCGTTCGCGGAGATCGCCGTGGTGGCCGCTAGCTCTGAAGCCTCCGGCTGACCGGGCTCGCAACTTCGGTTGACGAAGGCCGAAACTTCGCTAGGGGCCTGTTGAACAAGGCCTTTCCCGCCACCCAAGACCGGCGTAGCGTTGGTCTTGGTCTCGGGGGTAAGCCCGCACCGAAGAGCCGGGGTAGAGGGTGAGAACCGGCCGCGCTGGTAGGTCTTTCGACCGCAGGTGTCGTTCCCTCCTTGGGACGCTCCCGAGGAGCCGTTAGGTGCCGGCGAACACCCAGGTGCCCTCGCTCCTCGTAAGGCCGAGAACGATGAGCCTGCGTAAGTTGAGCGCCGCGACGCGTCGGTTGAGCCACGCCTCGTTGCGCTCGACACCGCGATAGCGAAGCCGCCGGTTCCCCTTCGCGACGAGCCAGGCGATCGAGCGCTCGGCCATCGGGCGGTGTTGTCGATAGGTCGCGCGGAGCTCGGCGTCGCGCCAGTCCGCTCTGGCAGCGACGAGCTCAGAGTCGTGCTCAGAAACGGTGAAGCTCCGCGCTCTGGCCTTGGTGCAACGAGACCGCACCGCACAGGAAAGACAGTGCGGGGCGAAGCTCGCGATGCCACCTGCAGAGAGCCGGGCGACAAGTCCGACCGGGCAGGTGACACAGCGGGCGTCATGGTCGACCGAGAAGTCGTCGCGGGCGAACCCGCCGGGGATGTGGGGACGTGAAGGGAGGGGCTTGATGACGAGGCGGTGGTTCTTCTCCTTCAAGGCGGTGCGCACGGCACCTGAGCCATAGGCCGAATCGGCCAGGACCTCGAGACCGTCGGGCTCGTCTTGCATGAGAGCGACGCCGACCGGCCCGTCAGGGTGGTTGGCCGGCGTGAGCTTTAGGGCGGTGACGATCCCGGTGTCGGGTTCGGTGGCGAGATGCGCCTTGAAGCCATCGGTGCGCACGGCCGTGGACTTGTGACCGTGGCGGGCCTCCACATCGACTGTCGAGATGACCCGGTCCTTCGCGACCTTCTTCGCGATGCGCCAGGTGCCTTCTTTCGCACCGGGCTCGACGTCCTGGCCCGCGATGAGAGCGAGGAGGCCGACGTCGTCGTTGCCCTCTTGGCTGAGCCGAGCGGTTTCGGCCGCGGCGAGGACCGCCTCGGCGTCGTTCACGAGCCCTGTCACAAGGGCGTTGCGGGCGCTCTGGTCGGACCATTCGATGACCGGCTTGCCACCTTCGTCGCTCGCTGTCGTGAGGGGAACACTCGCGGCCTCAGGCACCGACCGGCGGACCCTTCTCATCGCCGAGATGAGCTGGGTGACGGTGTCCTGGGTAGCGACGGCGTCGTCGAGGATGGACGAGTCGAGCGCCCTGCGGTGCTTTGTCTTGAGCACACCGGTCGCCTCCACGACGGCACGGATGGCGTCGAAGATCCGTTGCGGCCGCTCCGAGTGGCGAAGGCGCGTGCGCCAGTAGGTGAGCACGGTGAAGTCAAAGCCCGGGTCGTCGAGGGCGAGTCCACAAGCGACCTTCCAGTCGATGCGGGTCCGCAGCTGTCTGATGGCGTCGCGATCCGACAGGCCCTCCAAGGCCTGGAGCACCATCACCGAGCAGACGAGGACCGCCGGGACCGAGGGACGGCCTTTACCGGAGGGGAACAGGTCGGCAAAGTCCTCGTCTTTGAACAACTCGTTTCGGTGATCAGCCAGGAACGAGTAGATCGTGTGATCCTCGACGAGGCCCCGGCAGAAAGCGGCGGCGTCCAGCATCTGACGATCTGGACCGGATTTTCCCTGCATACGCCAATTCTTCTATGTGGAAGAAGAAATCGCGAGCACCCTCAACGTGGTTGCTTAAAACAACAGCCCCCTAGGCCCGGCGGCGCGGCAGCCAACTGAAGCGCCTGATCGCGAACACGAGTCCCACCGCGCACCAGATGGCAAGGGTCATGAGCCACATCCCGTGTATCAAGTCGCTGTGGACGCGAGGGTTCATGGCGTTGTAGCTCGCGAGCACGAAGGGCCGTATCGGGAAGTAAGAGGCGATCTTCGCGAGCACCGAGCCCGACGAGAGCGGGAAGAAGGTGCCGGAGATGAACATGAGAGGGAGGTAGACGCCGTTCACGATGGCAGGCGCAGCGTCGGCGTTCGGGATTATCACGGTGATCGCTACTCCGATGGCACAGAACGTCGCGGCGCCGAGCACGACGATGAGAGCAACGGCCCCGTAGGAGTGAGCGGGGACGACGAGGCCGTAGAAGGCCACGCCGACGCCGACGCCGAGGGTGAGGGCAACGAGCACGAGCGCGCGGATCACACAACTCGCCACGGTTGCAACCATGTAGGCCCAGGGCGGCAGCGGTGTGCCGCGGAACCGCTTCAAGATGCCCTGTTCCCTCTGATTGGTCAGCGTCACCGAGAGATTGGTGTAGCAAGCCGAGATCACGCCAAAAGTCATGATCCCGGGGATGAAGTACTGGTCGAGCTTGAGCCCTTGGTAGCGGGCGCCGCTGTAGAGCGAGGCGAAGATGACGAGGAACATCACCGGCATGAAGAAGGTGAAGAAAGCCCCCATCGGGTTGCGCCAGTAGGCGAGCTGTTGGTACCAGAGTTCGCTTGCGACGATGCGGAGCGATTTCACGCCGTCTCCTCCGCCGTGAGCGACAGGTACACGTCCTCCAGGCTCGGCCGGGCGACTTCGAGGCCCTCCAGCTCAATGTCGTGCGCGACCGCCCAAGAGGTGAGCCGCTGCAACAGCGGCGTCGGGGAGTCGGTGTCCACCTCGATCATGCGGCGGCCGTCTATGGGGCTCACGGTGAGGTGGGTGTCGGCGAGCCCGAGCTCAGCTGTCCCCGACGCCTGTTCGGGCAGCACGAAGCGGATCTTCGCGGTGCCGGTGTCCCGACCCCCGATCGAGTCCGGCGTTCCCGAGGCGACGATGACCCCTTTTGAGATGACCGCCACACGGTCCGCGAGCACCTGGGCCTCGTCCATGTAGTGCGTCGTGAGAAGGACGGTGCGTCCCTCACCGGTGAGGCTACGGACTATGTCCCACGCCTAGCGGCGCGCGTTCGGGTCGAAGCCGGTCGTGGGCTCGTCCAAGAAGAGCAGCTCCGGGTCCCCGATGAGGGCGAGGCCAAGGTCCAAGCGGCGTTGCAGGCCGCCCGACAGGGTCCGGACGCGAGCTCCCGACTTCTCGCCCAGCCCGACGAGACCGATCACCGCGTCGGGATCGCGTGGATGCGGGTAGTACGACGCCCGCCGCCTGAGCACCTCGCGGACGGTCAGGAACTGCTCCACGGCGGTCTCCTGCAGGACGATCCCCACGCGCTCGAGCATTCGCCGCCGCTCGTGGCGGGGATCGTGGCCGAGCACCGCAACCTTGCCGGCGCTCGCGGTCTGATAGCCCTCCAGGATTTCGACGATCGTCGTTTTTCCTGCACCGTTGGGCCCGAGCAGGGCGAGGACTTCGCCCCTTTGCACGCTGAGATCCACGCCACGGGCAGCCTGGACGGCGCCGAAGTCCTTGCGGAGCCCGCTCACCGAGACAGCCAATTCCATCGTGTCAACCTAGCGAGCGCACTGAGAGCACGCGACCGGCCTAGTGGCGGCGCGGAAAGTGCCCGGTAGACTCCCCCCGTGCGCGTTTCGGCAGGATCGGACCACGCCGGTTTCGAGTTGAAGGGGCTGCTGATCGAGCACCTCAGGTCCTTGGGGCACGACGTCGCGGACCTCGGCACGCACTCGCCGGACCCGGTCGACTACCCGGACTTCGCGGCAGCGGTCGGCCGGAGTGTCACCTCGGGTGACGCCGATCTCGGAATCTGCACTTGCGGTACCGGCACGGGCATGGCGATAGCGGCCAACAAGATTCTCGGTGTGCGTGCGGCCGTGGTCCACGACGTGACCTCGGCGCGTCTCGCCCGCGCGCATGACAACGCGAACGTGATCTGCATCGGTGCTCGCCTCGTGGGTCCTCTTATCGCGACAGAGGCACTGGAGGCGTTCCTCGGCAGCGAGTTCGAAGGGGGCCGGCACCTTCGCAGGGTCGAGAAGGTCACCGCTCTCGAGCAACGCCAGGCCTGAGGCCGGGAACCTGGCCGGGACATCTCTCGAAGGAGCCAGCAGTGACACAGAACGCCGGGACATCGAGTGCGGGCGCCTTCCTGCCGGGCGCGCTCGCGGGGGACCCCGAGGTGCACGCCCTGCTCGAGCGCGAGATCGAGCGGCAGCGTACGAGCCTGCAGCTGATCGCATCTGAGAACTTCACCTCTCCGGCCGTGCTCGCGGCCTCGGCCTCGGTGCTGACGAACAAGTACTCCGAGGGCTACCCCGGACGGCGCTACTACGGCGGGAACGTCGTCGCGGACGAGGTGGAGGACCTCGCCCGGGCCCGTGCGATGGAACTGTTCGGCGCGGAGCACGCCAACGTCCAGCCCCACGCCGGCGCGAACGCGAATCTGGCCGCCTACCTCGCAGTTGTGGAGCCGGGCGACACGATCCTCGCGATGCGCCTCGATCAGGGTGGGCACCTGACACACGGCTCTCCTGTCAGCATCACCGGCAAGCTGTACCGGTTCGTCTCCTACGGGGTCACACCTGCTGCTGGCGACGGTTCGGGTGAGCGGATCGACATGGACCTGGTCCGGGACCTCGCTCTCCGCGAGCGGCCCCGGCTGATCGTGGCCGGCGCCACCGCGTACTCCCGTGCGATCGACCCTCAGCCGTTCCGTGACATCGCCGACGAGGTCGGGGCCCGCTTCATGTTCGACGCCGCCCACCCGGCCGGCCTCATCGCCGGCAAGGTTCACCCGAGCCCGGTCGGCATCGCGGACGTCGTGACCTTCACGACCCACAAGACACTGCGGGGGCCGCGAGGCGGTGCCATCCTGTGCGGCGCAGACCTCGCGAAGGCGGTCGACTCGGCGGTCTTCCCGGGCTTGCAGGGAGGACCGCTCGAGCACGTGATCGCCGCCAAGGCCGTGGCGTTCGGCGAGGCGCTCAGGCCCGAGTTCCGTGACTACGCGTCCAGGGTGGTCCGCAACGCCGCCGCACTCGCGCAAGCTCTCACCGCGCAAGGGTTCCGGCTGGTCGCCGGAGGGACGGACAATCACCTCGTGCTGGTCGACCTGCGAACCTTCGAGGCCGATCTCACGGGCAAGGTTGCCCAGGAAGTCCTGGACCGCACGGGGATCACCTGCAACCGCAACGCGATCCCGAATGACCCGAGACCTCCTTTCGTCGCGAGCGGGCTGCGGCTCGGTTCGGCTGCCGAGACGACCGCCGGGCTCGGTGAGGCGGAGATGGCCGGAATCGCATCCCTCATCGCACGCGCGCTTCGCGGGAGGGAGGACGAGCGCGAGCTCGCCTCGGTGCGCGACGCGGTGAGGGAGCTGTGCGGCCGGTTCGACCCCTACCCGGGCGGTGTCGCGTCCGCCGGCTAGGGGCGTCCTCGCCACCGAGGACAGATGCGTGATGTCGACCGCCGCGAACAGGGGTATTGTCTTGCCGACTCGGTGGCGGCAATGCCAGGATTGGCGACCGGAGTGAGCAGCAAGCCCCCGCCGAGCTTCAGCACGCTGATCGGTATGGGTGTCGCTACGGCCTTGTGCATCGCCGTCGGGGTGGGCGGCGGGTACTGGCTGGACAGGACGTTTCACACCGGTGAGCTGCTCACGTTTGTTGGTCTGGCGCTCGGGGTGGTCGCCGCAGTTGCAGTGGTCTATTCCGATGTCAAAACATTTCTCTGAGAGCCAGCAGCGTGGCCGGCCCCCATGGGTCGCACGCCCGCTGTCCTCGAGCTGATCAAGAAGAGGGCATGGAGCGACTCGCAGCGGTACTGGAGCAGCTTGACCTGCCGGAGATATCAAGAATGCTCCGGCGCACCGTGTTCGGCGCCATCGGCGTCGGCATCGTCGCGCTCGTCGTGCTGTCGATCGTGGGCTACCCGCTCTCCGGCCTCGGCGCCGTGGTCGGCCTGGGCCTCGGCCTCGCGAACATTCGCCTCGTGATGTCGACTGCGTCGCGGCTGAACTCTCTGGGCACGACCAAGGTCA
This sequence comes from uncultured Acidimicrobiaceae bacterium, assembly GCA_963719125.1. GTDB lineage: Bacteria > Actinomycetota > Acidimicrobiia > Acidimicrobiales > Bog-793 > Fen-455. The sequence goes on along the minus strand of CAVRAT010000007.1, from coordinate 320,987 downwards.
AGCGCCCGATGGCGATGAACACCCTCATGCGCCTCGCCCTCACGACCGTTGTCGCGATCGGCCTCGTGATCGTGAACCTGCCCCTCGGGATGGGCGTGCTCGGCGGTGTGGCGGTGTTCTACCTCCTCTTCATCGTGAACCTTGTGGCGACACTGCTCCGGCAGGGAGCCGTCACGTGAGGGGTCTCGGACTACTGGCCAACGCCAGCTCGATCACGGTCGGCAATTCCCCCACGATGAAGCTGCTCGGCCTTACGGTCAACAAGTATGACGTCATCTCGTCTCTCGTCGCCGGGTTGCTCGTCATCGGGATCGGGCTCTCCGTGAGGATGAACATCACCGCCGGCGTGCCCGGCAGGATGCAGCTCGCGTTCGAGGCTCTCTCGAACGCGGTTTCCAACCAGGTCGAGTCGTCGATCGGCTCCAAGGGTCGCCGCGTGGTGCCACTGGCGATGACGCTGTTTCTCTTCATCCTGTTCTGCAACTGGCTGGAGATGATCCCCACGGGTCACTCCCCGCAGTTCCTGCCGGCCCCGACCGGCGACGTGAACCTGACCTACGCGATGGCGCTAACCGTGATCATCCTCGTGCACGCGACGTGGATCCGGTCCCAGGGCCTCGGCCACTACCTCGGCCACTATTTCCGGCCCTACAAGCTGCTCTTCCCGATAAACGTGATCGAGGAGATCGCGAAGCCACTCACACTGGCCCTCCGTCTCTTCGGCAACATCTTCTCCGGGGGGATCATGCTGCTTTTGATCTGGGCCCTGTTCCCATGGTTCATCGTCCCGATCCCCGATTTGATCTGGAAGATCTTCGACGGCCTGTTCGTCGCACCGATACAGGCGTTCATTTTCTCGTTGCTGACGATCCTCTATTTCCAGACCGCGATGTCGGGAGAGCATTGAGCACTCACGGCGTCACATATCTCCAACCCGTTCAGGAAGGGAGCAGGTAAACCCAATGGCAAATGACCTCAACCAGGCGATCGAGCTTGCCGGCGCCATGGTCGGCGGCGGACTTGCCCTCGGCGGAGGCGCGATCGGCGCGGCGATCGGCGACGGCTTGGCCGGTAGCCAGACGATTGCCGGCGTCGCCCGCCAGCCCGAAGCGCAGGGCCGGTTGTTCACGATCATGTTCATCATCGTGGGCCTCGTCGAGGCCATGTACTTCATCAACCTTGTGTTCATGGTCCTGTTCGTCTTCGTCCTCGCCAAGAAGTAGCGACGGAGGTCTTGCTGGATGCTGTTTGCAAGCGCCGGGGCCAACAGCTCCGGCAACGGTGGGAATTTCCTGATCCCGAACGGCACTTTTGTCGTCGAGCTGGTCGTCTTCCTGGTCGTGCTCGGGGTCGTCGCGAAATGGATCCTCCCGCCACTAAAGGCAGTCTCCGAGACGCGACAGGCCCGCATCGCCGTTGCGTCGCAGACTGCGGAGGAGGCACGCGCCGAGAGCCAGAGCCTGCTCGCCGAGCGCGACCGGGTGCTGGCCGAGGCACGCGTGCAAGCCCGTGGCATTGTCGACCACGCCAACCAGGGTGCCGATCAGGCGATGCAGAATGGCCGCCAACGGGGTCAAGAGGAGTACGGCCGGTTGGTCACTGCTTCCCGGGCCGCGACAGCTGACGAGGGTCGCCGCGCCCGCGAAGAGCTCATGGGACGGCTGGACTCGCTCGTGGCCGCCGCCGCCGAGCGGGTGCTCGGCAGCCGCGTCGACGTCGAGCAGCACCGTGGGTTGATCGACGCGGCGATTGCAGCCGCCTCGGGCGGGGGAGCAGCTTAGCCGTGGCCTCCTACCTTGCCGAGGTGTTTGGTTTCCTGCTGTTGGGATTCTTCATCTACCGCTACGTGAAGCCACCCTTGAAGAAGCTCATGGACCGCCAGGCCGAGTCGATACGCCTTTCTCTCTCCTCGGCAGATGCAGGCTTGGAGAGCGCCGAGCGGATGCTCGCGGACGCACGCGCGGCTGTCGAGGCTGCCCAATCGGAGGCGAGAGCCATCCTCGAGCGGGCGCACGAGACCTCGGCGCAGCTGCTCTTGGAGGGCGAGCGCAACGGCCGCGCCGAGTACGACCGGCTCGTGGCGAGTGCCGCGGCCGAAGCGGAGTTCGAACGCCAGCGCGCCCGGGAGGAAGTCACGCGGCAGGTTGGTGCCATCGTGATGGCCGCGACCGAACTTGTCGCGGCCGCCGAGATCGACACCTCGTTGCAGCGGGTGTTCATCGGCGAGACGATCGATGCGGCCGAGGCGATGGCATGAGGGACATCCTTCGCGGTTATGCGACCGCGGTATTCGAGTCGGCGACGGCGGCTGGGCGCGCGCCGGAGGTCGCGAGCGACCTGGGTGCCTTCTCGCGGGCCCTCACCGACTCCGACCCGCTCCGCAACGCGCTCACAGACGTGGCCATCCCGGCCAGGGCGAGACGTGGCGTCGTCCACGACCTACTCGACGCCAAGGCTGCCTCCGAGTCCCAGGCACTGCTCTGCTGGGCGGCCCTTGTGGAGCCCGCCGCCGAGTTCCTTGTCGCCGTGTCGGCGTTGGTCCAGCTCGCTTCGGAGACTGCCCAGGCGGCCGAGGAAGGCCAGGTCCGCCCCATACCGGCGCAGGAGCTCCTCGGTGGTCGCACCGCGGTACGCGAGCGGATCCGCGGCTACGCCGACCGATTGTTCCAGGAGGTCGACAGGCTCGAGACGATCGACGACATCGAGGACGAATTGGTCCGTTTCGCGAGAATCGTCCAAGCCAACCGCGCGTTGCGCCAAGCGCTCAGCGACCCGTCGATCGCGGTTGCGCAACGAGTCGCCCTGGTCGACGATCTCTTGAAGTCCAAGGTGCTTGCGTCAACCGCGCGGCTCGTCGCGTACGTGCTGAAAGCCGGCCACAGCCGCGATCTCGTCGGGACCCTCGAGTGGGTGGCAGGGCTTGCCGCCGAGGAGCGGGGGCGACGCGTCGCCGAGGTGCGCTCGGCGGTCGAGCTCGACGACGAGGAGTACACAAGGCTTGTGGCGGCGCTCGAGCGCACGGCTGGCCGCCCGGTCGAAGTCCGCGTGCAGATCGAGCCCTCCCTGTTGGGCGGGATGGCCGTCGAGATCGGCGATACCGTCATCGACGGCTCTGTGCGACACCGTCTCGACCAGCTCCGCGAAGCCCTCGCCCCCTCGACGGGCCTGAAGGACCTGTCGAGTTCCGAGCATGGCCGTTCCTGAAAAAGACGAAGAGGACAAAGGACCCCCACCGATGCCTGAGCTCACGATCAATGCCGACGACATCGCCGCGGCGCTGGCGCGGAATGTCAGCGACTTCACGGCCGGCACCGAGGCCGAGCAGGTAGGCCGGATCGCCGAGGTCGGCGACGGCATAGCGCGCGTCACCGGGCTGCCCGGGGCCACCGTCAACGAGCTGCTCGAGTTCGAGAACGGGACCGTGGGCCTCGCCCTCAACCTCGACGAGGAGTCGATCGGCGCGGTCGTGCTCGGCACCATGGAGGGCCTCGACGAGGGGCAGGTGGTCCGCTCGACGGGCAGGATCTTGTCGGTGCCGGTGGGCGACGCGCTGTTGGGCCGCGTTGTGAACCCGCTCGGTGAGCCAATCGACGGCAAGGGCCCACTCGGTGTCACCATCGACCGCCGCCTCGAGATCCAGGCGCCGGGCATCGTGTCGCGCCAGAAGGTCTTCGAACCGCTGCAGACCGGCATCAAGGTCATCGACGCGATGACGCCTATCGGTCGCGGCCAGCGCGAGCTCATCATCGGCGACCGCAAGACGGGCAAGACGACGCTCGCGACCGACACGATCATCAACCAGCGCGGCGCCGGGGTTAAGTGCATCTATGTCGCGGTCGGCCAGAAGGGCTCGACCATCTCGCAGACGGTCGCGACCCTCGCCGAGCACGGTGCCATGGACTACACGGTCGTCGTGGCGGCTCCGGCCTCCGAGCCCGCCCCGTTCAAGTACCTCGCCCCGTACGCGGGCTGCGCGATGGGCCAGCACTGGATGGAGAACGGCGAGCACGCCCTCGTCGTTTACGACGATCTCTCCAAGCAAGCCGAGGCTTACCGCCAGATCTCGCTTCTGCTCCGCCGCCCGCCGGGACGCGAGGCCTATCCCGGCGACGTCTTCTACCTCCACAGCCGTCTGTTGGAGCGGGCGGCGAAGCTTTCCGACGAGATGGGCGGCGGGTCGCTCACGGCACTGCCGATCATCGAGACCAAGGCCGGTGACATCTCGGCCTACATCCCGACCAACGTCATCTCAATCACAGACGGCCAGATCTTCTTGGAGAGTGAGCTCTTCTACTCGGGCGTGCGCCCGGCGTTCAACGTCGGGAACTCGGTGTCACGAGTCGGGGGCGCGGCGCAGATCAAGGCGATGAAGGCCGTCGTCGGCACCCTCAAGATCGACCTGGCGCAGTTCAGGGAATTGGAGGCCTTCGCCACGTTCGGCTCCGAGCTCGACAAGGCGTCGCAGGCGCAGCTGGACCGCGGCTACCGCCTGACCGAGCTCTTGAAGCAGGGCCTGAACGTCCCGATGCCGGTGCAGGAGCAGGTCGTCGTCATCTACGCCGGAGTACGCGGGCACATCGACGACGTGGCCGTCGCGGACGTGCAACGCTTCGAGTCCGAGCTGCGGGCGTTCATGCGGACGCGCCACGCCGAGCTCCTCGACCAGATCGCCTCGACGGGAGTGCTGCCCAGTGAGGGCGATCTCGAAGCTGCGATGGTGGAGTTCAAGCGCGGCTTCGGACCCTCTGATGCTTCACCCGGCGGGCGCGGCGCGTCGGGCGCCGCCCGCCCGGCCGAGACCGCCACCCCGGTCGCAGGCGAGACCGGGGCCGAGTAGTCACATGGCAGGCGGTCAGGAGCGGATCCTTCGCCGGCGTATCCGCACCATCCAGTCGACGAAGAAGATCACCCGGTCCTTCGAGCTGATCGCGGCGTCACAGATCACCCGCGCCCAGGGGCGCATCGCCGGCTCACGTCCGTATGTCGCGGCGATCTCGGACATCCTGGCCCAGACCGCCCGCGAGGGCGGCAACCCGACGCGCCTGCTCGGGATCCCCTTGTCGCCGCAGAACGTCCTCGCGCTCGTGGTCGTCGCGGACCGCGGCTTGGCGGGCGCGTACAACTCGAACGTGCTGCGCGCCACCGAGCGGCTGCTCCGGTCCGGGTCACAGGCGGGTCAGAGCTACCGGGTGATGGCCGTGGGCAAGAAGGCGCAGACCTATTTCCGGTTCCGCCACCAGCCCGTCGCGCGGCAGTTCGTCGGTATGTCCGACAGGCCCACCTACGAGGACGCACGGCGAGTGGCAGCCGCGGTCGTGCAGCCGTTCCTCGATGGCGAGGTCGACCTCGTGCAGATCGTCTCGACGAGGATACGTTCCGCGACCCGCCAGGCCGTCGAGACCCGCCAGCTGCTCCCGATCCTGCCCAGCCCGGAGGCGGCCGGCGAACGACCATCCGGGTCCTCACCCGATCCGCAAGCGGCCGGTCCCGGCACCACAGGCGCCGTTGCGGGAACCGGCTCGCCGGTGCCCGAGAGAAAGCTCGGCTACTTCGAGTTCGAGCCGGACGTCGAGCACTTGCTGGCTCAGCTAATTCCTCAGTACTCGGAGGCGGCGGTGTACGCCGCGCTGTTGGAGGCGTCCGCTTCGGAGCACGCATCGCGCCAGCGGGCGATGTCGGCAGCCACCGAAAACGCCGAAGAGCTGCTCAAGACACTTACGCGGGTGATGAACCGTGCCCGCCAGGACTCAATCACGACCGAGATCATGGAGATCGTCGGAGGGTCCGAGGCTCTGCGCTCGGCCGGCGGCGTCCCCGAGGAACTCACTCATCCGCAAGCAACCGAGGAGCAGAGCCCATGACCACCGTTGCCCCTGTAATCCCTGAGGCCCGGCATCTCGAGAACGGCCGCATCGTCGCGATCGCCGGCCCGGTCATCGACGTCGAGTTCCCGCCGAACGCACTGCCCGAGATCAACACGGCCCTCGAAGTCAAGCTCGTCGTCGACGGCACCGAGGTCCTCATCACCGCAGAGGTCGCCCAGCAGATCGGCGAGGGCCGGGCGCGCTGCATCTGCCTGAAGCCGACCGACGGCCTTGCCCGTGGGGCGACGGTGGTCAACACGGGCCGCGGTATCACAGTTCCCGTCGGCGACGCCGTGCTGGGCCACGTCTTCAACGTGATAGGTGAGAGGTTGGACGCCGGCGAGATGGGCGAGCCCGACGCATGGTGGGAGATCCACCGCCCGGCGCCTGAGTTCGACGCGCTCGAGCCGAGGCGACAGATGTTCGAAACGGGCATCAAGGTCATCGACCTCTTGGAGCCCTATGTGCAGGGGGGCAAGATCGGGCTGTTCGGCGGGGCCGGCGTTGGCAAGACCGTGCTCATCCAAGAGATGATCCACCGCGTCGCACAGGAGCACGGAGGCGTGTCGGTTTTCGCAGGCGTCGGCGAGCGCACGCGCGAGGGCAACGACCTCTGGCTCGAGATGCAGGAGTCCGGCGTCATCAACAAGGCGGCCCTGGTCTACGGGCAGATGGACGAGCCACCCGGGGTGAGGCTTCGTGTCGGGCTCTCGGCGCTCACGATGGCGGAGTACTTCCGGGACGTGAAGAACCAGGACGTGCTGTTGTTCATCGACAACATCTTCCGCTTCGTGCAGGCAGGATCGGAGGTGTCGACCCTGCTCGGCCGCATGCCCTCGGCCGTCGGCTACCAGCCGACGCTCGCGGACGAGATGGGGGAGCTGCAGGAGCGGATCACCTCCACGAGGGGTCACTCCATCACCTCGATGCAGGCGGTCTACGTCCCGGCCGACGACTACACCGACCCGGCGCCGTTCACCACCTTCACCCACCTCGACGCGACGACCGAGCTGTCCCGCCAGACCGCGGCACTCGGCATCTACCCGGCCGTGGATCCTCTCGCCTCGACGAGCAACATCTTGGCCCCCGAGGTCGTCGGCGACCGGCATTACCAGTGTGCGCGGAGGGTGCAGGAAGTGCTGCAACGTGCTCGCGAGCTGCAGGACATAATCGCCATCCTCGGTCTCGACGAGCTCTCGGAGGAGGACCGCCTCTCGGTGACCCGGGCACGCAAGATCCAGAGGTTCTTGTCGCAGCCCTTCTTCGTCGCCGAGGTCTTCACGAACCTGCCCGGCGTCTACGTGTCGACCGAGGAGACCGTGCGCAGCTTCGAAGCACTCGTCGGCGGCGATCTCGACGACGTTCCTGAACAGGCGTTCTTGAACGTGGGCGGCGTGGACGACGTGATCGCGAAGGCCAAGACCATCGAACAGCTCTGAGCAGATCTCATGGCGAACCTGACCCACGTGGATCTCATCACTCCCGAACGCGTTTTGTTTTCCGGCGACGCCGAAGCGGTCGTGCTGCGTGCCGACGGGGCTGACACCACCTTTCTTGCGAACCACATGGACTACATCGGTGCCGTCGACATATGCGTGCTACGCCTCGAGGGGGTACAGGGCGGCGGGACGCCGAGCGGCGACGCCCCGGCGAGCGGCGCTGGGTCAGCGGGTGACGTCGCCCCCCGTGGCGAGGTGCTGGCCGCCGTGCACGGCGGTTTCGTCAAGGTGGCCGACAACAAGGTGACGGTCGTCGCCGGGGTCGCCGAGCTCGCAGAGGAGATCGACGTCACGCGAGCGCAGCGCGCCCTCGAAGCAGCCGAGAGCCGGCTGTCCGCGGGCGAGCTGGCCGAAGCTGACCTGGCGGCGGCCCGGGCACGCGTGCGGATAGCCGCAGCTGTCAAACTCAAGGCCGACCTGGGTCGTTTGTAAGGTCGGCGCCCTGCGGGCCCACCTTCTGGCATAGATTGCCGGGATGCGCATCGCCTTCAAGACTTCACCGCAGAACACCACCTGGGAGGAGATGCTCGAGGTCTGGCGCGCCGCAGACGACATCGAGCTGTTCGAGTCCGGCTGGCTCTTCGACCACTTCTACCCGATCTACTCGGATTCGACGGGACCGTGCCTGGAGGGATGGGTCACCCTCACGGCTCTTGCCCAGGCGACGCGGCGGCTGCGTCTCGGCACGCTCGTGACCGGGATCCACTACCGGCACCCTGCCGTGCTCGCCAACATGGCCGCCGCCCTCGACATTGTCTCGGGAGGTCGTCTCGAGCTCGGCATCGGAGCCGGATGGAACGAGGAGGAGTCCGGCGCCTACGGCATCGCGCTCGGCGGCCCGAAAGAGCGCAGTGACCGCTTCGAAGAGGCTTGTGAGGTCATTGTCGGCCTTCTTTCTCACGACACGACCTCGTTCCGGGGCAGCTACTACGAGCTGACCGATGCGCGTTGCAACCCCAAGCCGCTCCAGCGCCCGCATCCGCCGATCTGCGTCGGAGGCAACGGCGAGAAGCGCACGTTGCGCACTGCGGCCCGCTTCGCCCAGCACTGGAATTTCCTCGGAGGCTCCGTCGAGGAGTTCGCCCACAAGCGCGACGTGCTCCGTGCTCACTGCGCGGACCTGGGGCGGGACCCGGGACAGATACTGATGTCGAGCCACGTGCGCTTCGGAGGCGATGTCGGCGCGACGGTGGCGGAGGCGGCGGAGCTTTTTGAGGCAGGCGTCGGACTCGCCATCGTCTATCTGAGGCCGCCCCTCACGCCCGCCGTGCTCGAGCCGTTGGCGGAGGCCTTCGCCGCGTTGGGCTGAACGGCGGCCCTAACCTCGCGTTGTGCCCGAAAGACGCCGCCTGACGGTCGCCCTCGTGGTCACCGGGGCACTGGCCAACGAGATCGACGGCATGCGCCGGGCACTCGGAGCCAAAGCTCTGGAGCGCATCGCCCCGCACTGCACGCTCATCCCTCCCGTCAATGTCGGGGAGGAGAGCCTCGAGACGGTTCTTGCAGATGTCCGCAAGGCCGCCGCCAAGAGCGCGCCGATCGCGGTGAGATTCGGGCCGCCGGACACATTCTGGCCGCGCACGCCCGTGCTTTATCTCGCCGTGAGCGGGGACCTGCAGGCCATGACGGCGCTCAGGGCCGACCTCGGCTCCGGCCCGCTCGCCCCGCCCTCTGCGCGGCCCGGACGGCAGTTCGTCCCACATCTCACCTTGGACCAACGGATCGGTCCCGGTCGGCTGCCCCACGCGCTGGAAGCACTGGCCGACTACCGGGCGACGTACTGCTTCGAGCGGGTCACCGTTCTCGAGCAGGACGCCAACCATCGTTGGCACCCGCTGGCAGACGCCCCTCTGGGCAGGCCCACGGTGGCCGGGAGAGGCAGTCTCGACCTGGAGCTGTCGGTCGTCGAGCGCCCCGATCCCGTGGTGGCGGCCTGGGTGGACGAGCAGTGGGCGAGCTACTCGAGGCAACGTTACGGCGACGCGGTCCGCCCGATCGAGCCGTACGCGCTCGTCGCAAGGGCGAGCGGCCGTCTTGTCGGGTTCGTGGACGGTGAGGTTCGCGGCCCGGTGATCAGGATCGGCCGGTTGATCGTCAGCCCGGAATGGCGGGGCCTAGGGGTGGGCTCACACCTTCTCCGCGCTGTGGAGCGGCTCGGCCTCGAGCGAGGGTGCGGCAGGGTCCGCCTCGAGACCCTTCTCGGCGCCGGTGCGGAGCAGTTCTACGCCGCGCGCGGCTATGTGGCCGCAGCCATCCTCCCCCGCTGGCGCGAAGAGCGCGACTTCGTGCTCATGGAGCGCGACATCGTCATCACCACCGGAGGACCGTCGGTTGAGCGACGGACGCCGGCGGGGTGGCCGGACCCGCGGGCTGCGCGGGGCGGCGGCTTCAACTAGCGGCGCCCCCGCCCGCGAGATCAGCCGCGACCTGCTCGACGAGCCGGCCGGCCGCCTGGCCGGGGTCCAGCTGTTTCTCTCTCAGCGCCGTCAACAGCCCGGCGTTGGCGGGGCTGTTGACGGTCGCGCCGAGAGCCCTCTCGAAACGGCCCTTCGCGATCCTGAGCGCTTCATCCCGCGCCCGCTCGGCGCGCCTCAGTTCGAGCTCCCCGCGCGCTTCGAGGTGGGCACGATGGGAGGCGATCGCGTCGAAGAGCTCGGCGACGCCCTCTCCGCTCGACGCCACGGTCTTCAAGATGGGCGGTGTCCATTCGAGTGTTCCCGAGAGCTGGAGCATGAGGCGCAGGTCGCGTGCTGTTTCCTGCACGCCGGGGCGGTCGGCCTTGTTGATGACCAGGACATCGGCGATCTCGAGCAGCCCCGCCTTGTTCGCCTGCACGGCGTCCCCCCAGCCGGGATTCACGACGACCACGACCGTGTCGCAGGTGGCGGCCACCTCGACCTCGACCTGGCCGACGCCCACGGTCTCGACGAGCACGAGCGGCCAGCCCGTTGCATCGAGCAGGCGGACTGCCTCGGGCACCGCGGCTGCCAGGCCACCGAAGTGGCCTCGCGTCGCCATCGAACGGATGAACACGTCGTCGTCGAGAGCATGGCGTTGCATGCGGACCCGGTCGCCGAGGATCGCCCCTCCTGTCACGGGCGAGGATGGATCGACGGCGAGCACGGCAACCGGGCACTCGAGGCGCCGGCGGACCTCGGTGAGAAGGGCGCTCGCCAAGGTCGACTTCCCAGACCCCGGTGCGCCAGTGAAGCCGACGGCGTAGGCGCCCCCGCCTTTGCTGAATGTCAGCCCGGAAAGCTCGCGGGACTCGCTTCCGCCCCGCTCGACCACGGACAGCAGGCGGGCAAGCGCCCCGCGGTCGCCTCCGGCCGCGGCTTGGAACAGCGCGGATGTGCTCGTGCCCGGCCGGCCGCGGCTCACGGCGATGAGACGCGCTCGATGTTCGCACCGAGCGAGGAAAGGCGCTCGTCGAGGCTCTCATAGCCTCGGTCGATGTGCTCGGCACCGCTCACTTCTGTGACGCCGTCGCCTACGAGGCCGGCCAGGACGAGCGCCGCACCGGCGCGTATGTCCGATGCCCTGACCCGGGCACCGGACAACCTCGGCACACCGCGCACTATCGCGTGGTGCCCCTCGGTTTTGATCTTCGCCCCCATCCGCCGCAGCTCGTCGATGTAGCGGAAGCGACCGGCGAACAGGTTCTCGCTCACGATCGCAACCCCGTCCGCGACCGAGAGCATGGTCACGAGAAGCGGCTTGTAGTCCGTGGCGACGCCCGGATAGGGAAGTGTGGCGACGTCAACCGAACGGCGCTGGCCTTCTGCGGCAACCGCAAGCCCTTCCTCGGTCGGCTCGCAGTCCATGCCCATCTGGCGGAGCTTTTCGAGGAGCATGTCCATGTGCTCGGGTCGTGCCCCTTTGACGAGCACCTCCCCGCCGGCAAGGCCCACCGCGGCGACGAAGGTGGCCGCCTCCACCCGGTCGGGGATCGCCCGGTGCTCGGCCGGGCGGAGCTCTTCGACTCCCTCCACCTCGATCCGGGAGGTGCCGGCGCCGCGGATCCGGGCGCCCATCTCGGTCAACATCGATGCGAGGTCGGCGATCTCGGGCTCCCGGGCGGCATTCTCGATCACGGTCGTGCCCTGGGCGAGCACCGCGGCCATCAAGATGTTGTCGGTCGCGGTGTGGCTCGGGAACTGGAGCACGATCCGTGCCCCGACAAGGCGGTCGCAGTGCCCTTCCACATAGCCGTGCTCGGCCACGAAACTGGCTCCGAGGTCCTCGAACGCGCTCAGGTGGAAGTCGATCGGACGGTACCCGAAGTCGTCGCCCCCCGGCATCGAGACCCTGGCTGTGCCGTAGCGGGCGAGCAGGGGGCCGAGCACCACGATCGACGCCCGCATCTTCTCGACGAGCTCGTAGGGGGCGATGGGCGTCACGTCCTCAGGAATCGTGATCTCGAGGTGTCCCTGCGGGCCCCTGCCCTCGTGGACGACCTTGGCACCCATCGCCCGGAGAACGTCCGACATGATGGCGACGTCGCTGATGACCGGGACGTTGTCGAGGCGGTGCACGCCCGGGGCGAGAAGGCAGGCGGCCATGAGCTTCAGCACCGAGTTCTTGGCCCCGTTCACGCACACGGTGCCGCTCAGCGGGCCGGACGGGTGCAAAACGAAGCGATCCACGGCGAGACAGTACTGCGGGAAGCGCGCCACCACTCAACGACGGCCTTGGGAGACACGAGACGCGCCCGTTCGGCGATACGCCGCAAGCTATCGTCGGCGCGGTGAGCCAACAGGGCAACCTCTCCGATCTCGACCCCGCGGAACCCGTCCGCGTCATCGCGGCGTGCCGGCACTCGCAACTGTGCCGGTTCCCCGCCGCGGGGCTCGGCTGACGGGCAGATGGCCCCGAGCTCACGCCCGGTGACGGACGACCCGCGGTGGTACCAGCAGGCTGTCTTCTACGAGCTGTTGCCCCGCGGCTTCTTCGATTCCAACGCGGACGGCCTCGGCGACTTCGAGGGCCTCCGCCAGAAACTCGACCACCTCCAATGGCTGGGCATCGACTGCGTCTGGCTGCTTCCCTTCTATCCCTCACCCCTGCACGACGGCGGCTACGACATCAGCGACTTCCTCACCGTCGCCCCCGATCTCGGGTCTATCGACGACCTCGTGGCGCTCGTGGAAGATGCCCACCGCCGAGGCATCCGGATCATCTCCGACCTCGTCATGAACCACACGAGCGACCAGCATCCGTGGTTCATCGAGTCCAGGTCGTCGCGCGACAACCCGAAGGCCGACTGGTACATGTGGGCGGACGACGACCACGGCTTCGCCGACGTCCGCGTGATCTTCTGCGACGTCGAGCCGTCCAACTGGACCTTTGACCAGAAGCGCCAGCAGTACTACTGGCACCGCTTCTTTCATCAGCAGCCGGACCTGAACTACGAGAACCCCGAGGTCGTCGACGCGATGCTCGGGGTCGTCCGCTTCTGGCTCGATCTCGGCCTGGACGGCTTCCGCCTCGACGCCGTCCCCTACCTGTACAAGGCGGAGGGGACCTCGTGCGAGAACCTGCCCGCCACCCACCAGCTGCTCCGGCGGCTCCGGGCGGAGCTCGACGCGTCCTACCCGGGCCGGCTCATGCTCGCCGAGGTCAACCAGTGGCCCAGTGTCGTGACCGAGTACTTCGGCGACGGCGACGAATGCCACATGTGCTTCAACTTCCCGCTCATGCCGCGCATGTTCATGGCGGTGCGCCGTGAACAGCGCTTCCCGATCACCGAGATCCTTGCCCAGACCCCTGCGATCCCCGACGGCTGCCAGTGGGGGATCTTCCTGCGCAACCATGACGAGCTCACCTTGGAGATGGTGACCGACGAGGAACGCGACTACATGTACGCCGAGTACGCCCGCGACCCGAGGATGCGGAGGAACATCGGGATCCGCCGGCGCCTCGCCCCCCTCGTCGACAACGACCGACGCGTGGCCGAGTTGCTGTACGGGCTGCTCCTCTCGTTGCCGGGCAGCCCGGTCCTCTACTACGGCGACGAGATCCTCATGGGCGACAACATCTACCTTGGGGATCGTGATGGCGTCCGCACCCCGATGCAGTGGGCGCCCGACCGCAACGCCGGCTTCTCCCGGGCGGACTTCGCGCAGCTGTACCTGCCACCGCTCATGGACCCGGTCCACGGCTACCAGGCCGTCAACGTCGAGGCACAGCAGCGGGATCCCTCCTCGTTCCTCCACTGGCTGCGGCGCATGCTGGCTGTGCGTCACCAGTACCCGCAGTTCGCCACCGGGTCGCTCGAGGTCCTTCCGGCCGACAATCCCTCCGTGCTCGCCTACGTGCGCCAGCCCAGCGCCACCGAGGGAGCGGTCGCGGTGCAGCCCGACCTCGACAATGCGCCCGACCAGGCCGGCGCACCTGGCGGAGCCGGCACGCACACTGCGGTGCTGTGCGTGTCGAACCTGAGCCGCTTCGCCCAGCCGGCCGAGCTCAGTCTCGGCCGCTGGGAGGATTGCACGCCCATCGAGCTCTTGGGGCGGGTACCGTTCCCACGGATCACCGCAAAGCCCTACTCGGTCACACTGGCACCCTACGGCATCTACTGGTTCGAGCTCGAGGAGCGCTGAAAGTGCCCCCCAGTCCGTCCGCTCTCGCAGGGCTTGTCGTCCCCTATCTCCAGCGACAGTCCTGGTTCCTAGCCGACATGTCGCGCTTCGACCGTGGCGTGTGGGCCACATTCCAGCTCGCCGACCTGGAGATCGTGGCCGACGGGCGTCCGGGAATGGCGAGCGTGGTGGTCACTGTCGGGAACCGCCCCTTCCACGTCCTGGTCGGGTGGCGGGACGCGGCGCTCGCCCCGGCGATGCTGGGCGACCATCAGGGCGCGGTGCTCGGCATGTGCGACGACGGGTCGGGCGAGGTGCTGTGCTACGACGCGCTCGCCGACGAGGAGCTGTCGACCGGGCTGCTGGCGGTGGCGAGCGCAGGGCGCGAGAGCGCGAAACGCGTGCGCCTCGTCCACTCCCTCGTGAGCCACGCCTCGCTCGTCTACGACGAGCGCCTCTTCATGAAGGCCTACCGTGTTCTCGAGCCTGCGCCACGACCCGAGATCGAGCTCATGGAGAGGCTCGACGAGGTCGGCTTCCAGCACACTTTGCGGCCGGTCGCCCGTTGGGAGCGAAACGGGTGGGACCTGGCTCTCGTGCGCGAGTACGTCCCCGGAGCCGTCGAGGCCCGCCTGTTGGCGCTGACGTCGCTGCGCGACCTGCTCGGCCGCAGCATCGACGACGACCAGATGCGCCTTGAAGAGGTCGGCGGCGCCGGCGGGGACCTTTCCTCGGAGGTGCGCCGCTTGGGGGAGCTCACCGCCGGTCTTCACCTGGCCCTTGCCGAGGCCTTCGGAGTTCGTGTGCTGGGCGGTGGTGGCGCGGCGCCCGACGTCGCTATCAGGGTTCACGGCGACTACCACCTTCGTCGGGTCTTCCGGACCGACGCCGGTTGGATCGTCGGGGGATTCGGGGACGACCCCTTGATCGGCAAGCTCGGCGAGCCCGATGCACGTCGCGAGCCGCGCTTTGCTTCGCCCCTCGAGGATCTGGCGGACCTCTCCTACTCGCTCCGCCAGGTGGCGGCCGAGGCCGTGGCGGCTCAGCCGGCGGTCACCCGGGCACGGGCCGAGCGACTCGCGAAGGCCTGGGAACGCCGCAACCGGGGCGCTTTCCTGAGCGGTTACCTCGGTGTCGAGGGAGTCGGCAGCCTCATGGCACTGGACCGCGCCGAAGCCGCAGAAGCGATCAAGTCCCTGGTGACCAAGCGGGAAAAGCTGGCCTGAGCTCCACCGGGCCCCAAGGCCATGTCACGACGCCGCTGACACGTCCCCGCCGGAAGCCTCCAGCTCCATACCGCCGAGAGCCTCTCGGAGGTCCTCGGCGGCCTTCTCGGGCCCGACCACGTTGATCATGACCCCGGTGCCCAGCTCGAAACCCGCGCGAGTCGTCAAGCAGGGCAGGATGTGGACGTGCCAGTGGTACTCGCCGGTCGAGCTGTACGGGGCGGAGTGGAACACGACGTTGTAGGCGACGTCCCCGATACTGGCGTTGAGTGCCTGCAGCGCGCCGCGAACGGCCTGCCCGACACCCACGAGGCCCTCGGCGGACGCCCGGTGGAGGTGGGCTCCGTGTTGGCGGGGCACTACGAGGATCTCGTAAGGCGTCCCGCTCCAGTACGGGCAGAACGTCACGGCGTGCTCGGTCGCGTGCACCATCCGGGACTCGAAGCTCACCTCGGCGGCCGCAGCCGCGCAGACGAGGCACCCTCCGGCGAACCGCTCGAAACTGGCAAGCTCGTCGGCGAGCTCCCTCGGCACGAACGGGATCCCGAGCAGCTGGCCGTGTGGGTGGGCGATGGAGGCACCGGCCTGGCGACCGTGGTTGATGATCACCTGGCTGTAGCGCAGTCCGGGGGTGTTCTCGTGCTGTTCGACGCGGTCGCGGATGGCGAGCATCACGAGCGACACCTGTTCGTCGGAAAGCGCTGCCATCGTCGCCTCGTGGTCCGGCGAGATGACGAGCACTTCGTGGATCCCACTTGCCGGGGCCTCGGCGAACACCGGTCCACGATTCTCGATCACGAAGGACGCGTCGCCCGCGAAAGCCGGGTAGCGGTTGGGAAGGACCCGCACGAGCCAGGCGCCGGATGTCCCGTAGCTCTCGAGGGCGGGGGCCGCGGACGCCTCCATGCCAGGGCAGAACGGGCACGGGATTCCCTCGAGGGAGTCGAGGGTGAGCTGCCGCGGCACGAAGAGGGTCTGTCGCTGGGCGCGGTCGGTCGCCACCGTCACCCACCGTCCCGAAAGCGGATCGATGCGAAGCTGGTTCACGCTGGGACCAGGACCTCCTTCGAGACTGATTTCCGACAGGTCATTGTCATCTTTTTTAACGCTATCGCCGCAACAGCCGCCCCGGGTTCGGTTTCGAGATGACAGGGCCCGGCTACGACCTGCTGGTGGGGCTTCACGCCCTGAGTGCGGTCGTCGGCTTTGGTGCGGTCGGGGTCTCCGGCACGCACGCGGCCCGGGCCCGGTCGGCCGCCGCGCCGCGCGGTGACGCAGGGCTCAAGCGGTACTTTCACCCGGGCACGAACTGGGCGGAGCGGTCCCTGTTCCTGACTCCTGTGCTCGGCGCGATCGTGCTGTGGGCGGGGGACAGCTCCGCCGTGTCGCAGCCATGGCCATGGATCGGTCTCGGCTGTTGGGTGCTCGCCGTGGGATTCGCGACCGGACTGTGCTGGCCAGCCGAGCGCAGGATCCAGCTCTTCCTCGCCGACGCGCCCGATCTCGGGGAGCGGCCGGCGCCCGGTCTTGTGGAGTTCCGGGAGGCGTGCACAGCCTTGCAGTGGGGTGCCTCGGCGATCTCCCTGTGTTTCCTGGTCGCCGTCGTCGCGATGATCTGGCAGCCCCGCTGACCGCGAGAGGGCTCTACGCGGGCTCGTGGCGGGGCGCCGTCCTCACCAGAGCGGAGCGCCGGTAGATTTGCCAGCCGTGGAGGCCCAGGCAACCCGGCGGGACGGCGCGCCCGGGCGCAACCCGGGAAAGGCGCGCGGGACTCTCGTAGTCCTGGTGGCTGCCGGGCTCCTGGCGGCCTGCTCGTCGGCGGCCGGGGTCACCAACACCGCCACGAAGCCGCCGCAGTCGGGCGTAGGTCGTGCCGGGCGATCCGCTGGCGCCGCCGCTACGGGCCTCGCGAGCCACGTCCGGGTTCCGTACAAACGGCCCGCCGCCTTCGGCGTCGGGATGTCGATCGCGACCTGGACCGAGGAGCACGGCTCGACGGAGAACTTCTACGAGGGCACGAGCCGGCCCGGACGGACAATGCAGGTCGAGATCCTGTACCCGACCCTCGCTTCCAGGACCCGGGGCGTGACGGCCTGGGCAACTCCCGCCTATCGGTACGGGCCGTACCCGGTGATCGTGTTCGCCCACGGTTTCGACGTGGACCCGAACACCTATCGCGCCCTGCTCGTGTCCTGGGTCGCGGCCGGTTACGTCGTCGTGGCGCCGTTTTTTCCCGACACGAGCCTTGCGGGCGTGCAGGCCCAGCACGGCGTCGACACCGAGGCCGACATGTTCAACCAGCCCGCCGACGTCGCTTTTGTCGTGTCGCAGGTTGTCGGGGCGGCGCACGGGTCCCCGCCGCCGTACGCGGCCTATCTGGCCGGCCTGGTGGACCCCGCCCGTCTTTTGCTGGCCGGCCAGTCCGATGGCGCCGACACCGTTGCCGCGCTCCTTTACGACCATGAGTACGCCAGAGCTCGCGCTTCGATGGCGGTTCAGCCGGCAGCCGTCGCTCTGCTTTCGGGCGCCGAATGGACCCGCGCCGGAGACTCGTATTCGGCTCCGCGCGGCGGCGGGTCGCCGGTGCTGGTCGTGCAGAGCTTGACGGACTCGTGTAACGACCCCGCCGACAGCTCGGAGCTGTACAACATGCTGACGGGTCCCAAGTGGTTCCTCGCCCTCGAGGACGCCCCCCACCTCGGTCCCTATGTCGGCGACGGTGCGCCAGCCACGGTCGTTGAGCGGGTGACGGCAGGCTTCTTCGATCTCGAGGTCGGCCAGGGCAAGGTCACTACGGCGACCCTCGCGAGAGAAGGCGACCAGCCCGGAGTGAGCACCATCACGAGCGTGGCCAGCGTCCCGCTCTATCCGGCGCCCGCCTGGGTGCCGGGAGCCTGCTCGCCACCTCCGGGAGCTCCGACAGATTGACCGGCGGCCCGCTCGACCAGATCGCCTATCTCGACCACGCCGCCACCACGCCGATGCGCGCGGAGGCGCTCGCGGCCATGCTCCCGTTCCTCGCCGACAGCTATGGCAACGCGTCCGGTAGCCACAGCCTCGCGAGAGCCGCCCGGACGGCTCTTGACGGCGCCCGTGAGGTGCTGGCCGGGCTGCTCGGGGCGAGCCCTGGTGAGGTCGTTTTCACGAGCGGCGGCACCGAAGCGGACAACCTTGCGCTCCTCGGCACGGTGGGCGGCCCGGGCACGGCGCTGTGCAGCGCCGTAGAGCATCCCGCCGTGTTCGAGGCATGCCGCGCCGTCGGTGGCCGGGTGGTCGATGTCGACCGTCGCGGTGTCGTGGACCTCGACGCGCTCGCCGATGGGCTGGACGAAAGGGTGCGAGTGGTCTCGGTGATGCTCGTCAACAACGAGACCGGAGTGCGCCAGCCGCTCGAGCGCGTCGTCTCGGTGGTGCGCGAGCACGCCCCGGGGGCCATCGTGCATACCGATGCCGTGCAGGCTTTCGGCTGGCTCGACGTCGCTGCGCTGACGGCCGATGCGGACCTCGTGAGCGTGAGCGCTCACAAGTTCGGCGGCCCGAAAGGAGTGGGTGCGCTCGTCGTCCGTGGCGGGGTGGTGTTGCGACCCATCTTGCGCGGCGGCCCGCAGGAGCGCGAACGCCGGGCCGGAACCCAGAACGTCGCCGGCATAGTCGCGATGGCGGCGGCGGCCGAGGCGACCGCGCGTGATCGCGAGGGAGCTGCAAGGCGCGTGCGCGAGCTCTCCACGCGGTTGGTCGGGGGGATCCTCGAGGCGGTTCCCGGGGTGCACGAGGCCGTGCCACGACCAGACCGCATCGACGCCATCTGCAATCTCGGCGTCGAAGGGGTCGAGGCTGAAGAGCTGCTCATGGTCCTCGACGAGCTCGGGGTCTGCGCTTCGGCGGGATCGGCGTGCGCGAGCGGCGCCATCGACCCGAGCCGCGTCCTGTTGGCGATGGGCCTGACGGTCGAGGAGGCGAAACGCCACCTGAGGCTCTCTCTCGGTCACGCGACGACGGCGTCGGACATCGACGCGGCACTCGCTGTCTTCCCCGAGGCGGTGCAGCGCCTCCGCGGCTGAGAAGCTGTGGCCGGCCTGCGGCGCTCATGTCCCCGGTCCTCTGCGAGAATTGGGGCGTGCGGGTGCTGGTCGGACTTTCAGGTGGGGTGGACTCGTCGGTCGCCGCCGCGCTCCTGGCCGAAGAGGGCCATGACGTCGTCGCGGCCACGATGAAGCTCTGGGGCGGTGCGGGCGACTCGGGATGCTGCTCGGTGGGCGACGTCGACGACGCCCGTCGCGTGGCGGCACGGCTCGGGATCGACCATCACGTCTTCAATTTCTCCGAGGAGTTCGAGCAGAAGGTCGTGGCGCCTTATGCCGAGGCGCACGCCCTCGGGCGGACGCCCAATCCCTGCATCGAGTGCAACCGACATCTCAAGTTCCGCCGCTTTCTCGACCGTGCCGTGCGCCTCGGCTTCGAGGCGGTAGCGACCGGGCACCACGCCCGCGTCGTCAACGACGGCAAAGACGGCCTGCCCAGGCTGCTCCGTGGGCGCGACGCGGCAAAGGACCAGTCCTACGTGCTGTCGATGCTCACGGTCAACGAGCTCACCAAGGTGCTCCTCCCCGTCGGTGAGCTCACAAAGCCGGAGGTCCGAGCGCGTGCGACGTCGTTGGGCCTGCCGACGGCGGAGAAGCCCGACAGCCAGGAGGTGTGTTTCGTCACCGCCGGGCCCGGGCAGGGCCCGCGCCGGAACTTCCTCGGTGAGCGGATCGAGCTGCACCCGGGGCGACTGGTCGATCGTGCCTCCGGATCGGTCGTAGGGACCGTCGCGGCCGTCGAGCTCGTCACCGTCGGCCAGCGTCGGGGCCTCGGGTTCTCGCCCGCCGGGAGGCGCTACGCGCTCCATGTCGACGCGGCCTCGGCAACGGTGACGGTCGGCTCAGAGGAGGACCTGTTCACCGACGAGGTCGAGCTCACCACGCGCACATGGGTGGCAGGACCGCTCCCGGTGGGTGCGGTCGTTCTCGCCCAGGCGAGCGCACACGGTCGCCCGCGGCCCGTCAGGCTCACCGAGACCGGTATGCGCTACCTCGGGGGTCCCGGTCGCCGTGTGGCACCGGGCCAGACGGTTGCGCTTTATGCAGGTGACGAAGTCGTGGGTTCCGGCATCGCGGCGTGAGCCGCCTTGTCGTGAGCCGGCCGCCGCGCCCCTGCACGAATCGCGACTCTCGGGTGCCGGGGGCGCGCCGTTCTTTCGAACCGGCCCTACTCGGGTTTCCGGCCCCGGATGGAGGCGCTGATCACCGAGGCGGTCACCTCGGTCATTACCTCGTTGCGATCGACGCCCTGGAAAGTACCCGTGTCGACCGACAGCTCGGCCGCAAGAGCATCGATGTCGCCCCTCCCGAACACGCGGGTGGGCTCGATGGACACGTCCTCAAACCCGGCCGCCCTCAACTTCGACTCGTAGTCCGCGACGACCAGGGCACCGGCGACGCATCCGGTCCACAGTCCGATCAGTTCGCTGGTCGACCCGGAAAGCGCACGGCGCAGCACGATGTCGGCAATCGCGAGGCGCCCGCCCGGTTTGAGCACGCGAAACGCCTCGCCTAAGACGGCCTCCTTGTCCGGGGACAGATTGACGACGCAGTTGGAGATCACGACGTCGACCGTCTCATCGGGAAGGGGTATGTCCTCGATCGTGCCCTGGAGGAACTCGACGTTGGCCAAGCCGGCCTCCGCCTGATTCTTTCGGGCGAGCTCCAGCATTTCCGGTGTCATATCGAGCCCGTAGGCCTTGCCGCTCGGCCCGACCCGGCGCGCCGACAGCAGCACGTCGATGCCTCCGCCCGAACCGAGGTCCAAGACGACCTCGCCCGGTTGCAGGTCGGCGAGCAGGGTGGGGTTCCCGCACCCGAGCGAGGCCGCCACGGCATCGGAGGGGAGCGCTTCGGTTTCGTCTTTCCCATAGAGGTTGCTGGTGACTACCCCGGCTTTGGTGTCAGTGGGTCCACAGC
The DNA here is from genome assembly GCA_963719125.1 of uncultured Acidimicrobiaceae bacterium. Classification (GTDB taxonomy): domain Bacteria; phylum Actinomycetota; class Acidimicrobiia; order Acidimicrobiales; family Bog-793; genus Fen-455. The sequence continues at coordinate 299,815 of CAVRAT010000007.1, read as the reverse complement.
ACGTGCAGCTCGACGCCGCACGGGCGGCGTTCGCGTAGCGGTCGCGTACGGCGGCGTAGATCTTCTCAGAGTCACCTGTGGTCATCGTCAGCTCCATCGAGAGTCGTCGGAAACGGCGCGGGTCGCCTGTCCGCTGGGCTGAAGGGCGGCGCGAAGCTCCGCGAGCCGCTGGCGGTTGAGCGAGTACCAAACCCACTTGCCGCGCCGATCCCCGGCTACCAGGCCCGCCTCGCTCAGGATCTTGACGTGATGGGAGATGGTCGGCTGGCTCTTGCCCAGTAGCCCGACGACCTCACACACGCATACCTCACCTTCCGGCGAGGCGGCGAGGATGCTCAACAGCCGCAGCCGGACAGGATCGGCCAGCGCCGTGAACCCCCGGGCGAGGTCGGCGGCCTCCGTCGCGTCCAGTGGCGAGGCCAGCACCGAGGGGCAGCACTGCTCTGTCGGTTCGATCGTTGCGACGAGTTTCGCCATGCGCCCTCCTATTGACAATCGTCAATGCATTGATCATACTCGATGCATTGATCTTCGTCAATGTTACCGGAGGTGCACGGTGTCCAGAGTCCAGCTCGCTCTCAACGTCAGTGACATGGCTGCGGCCGTTGACTTCTATAGCAAGCTCTTCGGGACCGAGCCGGCCAAAAGGCGCCCCGGTTACGCCAACTTCGCCATCGCAGACCCGCCGCTCAAGCTTGTTCTCATCGAGGACGCCAACCAGGCTGCCGGAACGATCAACCACCTCGGGGTAGAGGTGGCGAGCACCGACGAGGTGATGGCGGCGCAGGAACGTCTCACCGCTCAGGGTCTGACGACCGCGTTAGAGGAGCAGACCTCGTGCTGCTACGCCGTTCAGGACAAGGTCTGGGTTCACGGGCCAGGTGGCGAGTCGTGGGAGGTTTACACCGTCCTGGCCGATGTCGAGATGCCCGGCGGGCAGCTCCGGTCGGCTGCCCCTGGGGAGAGCGTTTGCTGCGCCACGCGAACCGATCCGGCCGGGACCACGACCGGACCCAACTCGTGTTGCTGACTCCCGGGTACCGAACCGCGACGGCAGCGGCGGCTGCACAGTGAGCGACGTCGTGTCCGACCGTCTCTTAGAAAAGGCATCCCCGGAGGCGCCGGTCATCGCCCGGCTGTCGTTCCTGGACCGCTTCCTGCCGGTGTGGATCATCCTTGCCATGGTGGCCGGCGTCGGGCTCGGTCGTGCGATCCCGAGCTTGAACAGGCACCTCGACGCCATCCAAGTGACCTCGGGCACGTCACTGCCGATCTTCGTCGGTCTCCTGGTGATGATGTACCCGGTGCTCGCAAAGGTTCGCTACGACCGGCTCGGCTCGGTCACGAGGGACCGGAAAATGCTCGTGACGTCGCTCGTGCTCAACTGGGTCGTCGGCCCGGCGGTCATGTTCGCGTTGGCCTGGCTGTTGCTGCCCGAGCTGCCCACCTATCGGACCGGGCTGATCATCGTCGGCCTCGCCCGCTGCATCGCCATGGTGCTCATCTGGAACGACCTGTCGGGTGGGGATCGGGAGGCTGCTGCGATCCTGGTGGCCGTCAACTCGCTGTTCCAGGTGGTCGCGTTCGCGCTCCTCGGCTACTTCTACCTCAAGGTGCTGCCCGGCTGGCTCGGCCTCAGCACGGTCGGCCTTCACCTGTCGGTCGGCCGGATCGCCGAGACCGTCGCCATCTTCCTCGGCGTCCCGCTCTTGGCCGGGTTCCTCACGCGCACCTTCGGCGAACGAGCCCGGGGCCGGGAATGGTACGAGACCAGGCTGCTGCCCCGCCTCGGCCCGTTCGCCCTCTACGGGCTGCTGTACACGATCGTCATCCTCTTCGCCCTCCAGGGCCACACCATCACCTCGCGTCCCACCGACGTGGCCCGCATCGCCCTGCCCCTCTTGGGGTACTTCGCCGTCATGTGGTTCGGGTCGTTCGCGCTCGGCAAGGCACTAGGCCTCCCCTACGAGCGGACCGCCACCCTGGCGTTCACGGCGGCGAGCAACAACTTCGAGCTGGCGATCGCCGTGGCCATCGGCGTGTTCGGCGTCACGAGCGGTGAAGCTCTCGCGGGCGTCGTCGGTCCTCTCATCGAGGTCCCGGTCCTCGTCGGGTTGGTGTACGTGTCGCTGTGGGCCAGACGCCGCTACTACCCGGCCAGAGCACAAGAAAGACCGGGAGGAACTGCGTGAGCACTGTGTTCCGGTCGCGCGTTCGAACCCGAGCCGTCTCGGTCATTGCGCCCAGGGCCCTGGCGCGGTGCGCTCCCCATTCACGACACGACCGGGAGCGCCACCGTGCACCTTCCCGGGTACCTCTCGGGCCACGACAGTGGAGAGGAGAACTGGATGACCGCCCGACAGCTGACAGATCTTGCCCCCGACCAGCAGCGCCTCGTCCACGAGGTCTCGGAAAGGCTCGCCCCGTGGTTCGCAGGCGTTTTCGGACCTGAGACCATTGAGCGGTTCGTCGTCGACTCGATGGAGCAGCTTCTGTCGAAGGCCAAGACCACGGCGTTCCTCCCGCTGCTGACCGAGCGGTTCGCACGCGACCGACTCCAAGCGCTCGGGAAGCTGGAAGGGTCCTTACCCTCCGCGGTCCCGGGCGTGCTGTTCCTTTGCGTCCACAACGCGGGACGCTCCCAGATGGCGGCCGGCTGGACCCGCCGGCTCGCCGGCGATCGCGTCGTCGTCTACTCGGGCGGCTCAGAGCCTGCCTCGGAGATCAACGCCGCCGTCATCGAGGCAATGGACGAGGTCGGAATCGACATACGGGTGGAGTTCCCCAAGCCGTGGACTGAGGAGGTCGTTCGTGCCGTCGATGTCGTGATCACCATGGGATGCGGGGACGCCTGTCCGCTGTATGCCGGCAAACGCTACGAAGACTGGGAGCTCGACGATCCTGCGGGACGCGACATCGAGTCCGTCCGTCCTATCAGAGACCAGATCAGGGCGCGCGTCGAAGGGCTCCTGGAGTCGCTCGCGGTTCCCGCGGACTGACCCACCCCTCACGGACGCGAGTCCGGGGTCGTCCCCGAGTGCTGCAATGCCGGCGGCCGCGACGCCATGGTGCAGGCTTGCGCGGCGCAGCCGACCGACACCGACTGACGGGGTTGAGTGCCTGAGCCCATGGGTCCTTCGACCCTTCATGCTGCGGTCACGATGGTTCACGATGTCGGTGTGAGTGCCGTGCTCGCCTACGCCGTCGCCGCGCTCGTCGGCTTGTGGGGCGTGGCCCACGTCCTGCCGACCGCCCGGGTCGTCCGCGGCTTCAGCGACACCTCTCGCGACAATCGGTTGGTCATCACACAGGAGTGGGTTGCCGAGGCGATGACCATGTGGTTCATCGCCGTGATGGTCGTCATCTCAGCGGCCTCGGGCGGTTCGCACCGGGCCCTCGCGGACTTGGTCTACCGGGTCTCGGCCGCAATGCTCGTCGCGCTGGCGGCGCTGACGGCAGTGACGGGGGCACGCACCCCGGTCGTCTTCTTCAAGATCTGCCCGGTTCTGCAGAGCGCGGCAGCTGCCGCGCTTGTCGCGGCCAGCTTGGTCTGAGCTCGGCACGCACCGGCGGGCCGTCGCGCCTCAGAACGTAGCGGTGTCGATCACAAAGCGGTAGCGGACATCGCTGTCGACGACCCGGTCGTAGGCGACGTCGATCTGATCAGCGCTTATGACCTCGATCTCAGCGCCCAGGCCGTGCTCGGCGCAGAAGTTCAGCATTTCCTGGGTTTCGCGGATGCCGCCGATCGACGATCCGGCCAAGCGGAGGCGGTTGTCAATCAGCGAGGAAGCCGGAACCGAGAGAGGATCCGCTGGCGCGCCGACGTTGACCAGTGTGCCGTCGAGCCGCAGCAACGACAGGTAGGAGTCCATCGGGAGCGTCGCCGACACGGTGCTCAAGATGAGGTCGAAACGGTGTTTGAGCTGCTTGAAGGTGGCGAGGTCGGCGGTGGCGTAGTAGTGGTCGGCACCGAGCCTCCTGCCGTCCGCCTGCTTCGACAGGCTCTGGGAGAGCACCGAGACCTCGGCTCCGAGAGCATGGGCGATCTTGACGCCCATGTGACCGAGGCCGCCGAGACCGACGATCGCGACCGAGGTGCCGGGGCCGGCACCCCAGTGCTTGAGCGGTGAGTAAAGGGTAATGCCCGCGCAGAGCAGCGGCGCGGCCACGTCGAGGTCGATGCCGGCTGGGATGGCGAGCACGAAGTCCTGGTCGACGACGATGTGGGTGGAGTAGCCACCCTCGGTGGGCCGGCCGTCCTTGCCGATGCTGTTGTAGGTGTAGACGGGGCCGTTCAGGCAGTACTGCTGCTCGCCGGCGAGGCAGTTGTCGCACACGCGGCAGGAGTCGACCATGCAGCCGACGCCGACACGGTCTCCGACGGCGTACCTGGTGACCCCGGCTCCTATCTCCTTGACGATGCCGGCGATCTCGTGGCCCGGCACGAGCGGGAAGATGACGTCGCCCCACTCCCCCCGTGCGGTGTGGATGTCGGAGTGGCAGATCCCCGCGTAGGCGATCTTGATCAGGACGTCTCCTGGTCCCAGGTCGCGTCGCTGGATCGTGGTCCTCTGAAAGGGCGCCTTGCGGTCCGAGGTGGCGTAGGCGGTGACAGAACGCATGTGCTGCTGTCTCCTCATGTGGTTCGAAGCTTGGTCGCGGTCGGCCGCGCGGCGGAAGTTGTCGTGCCGCCTGGTCGCGGTCTTCTTGCGCTTTTTTGATCCCGGCCTCCGCGTGCTCGCCAGCTGTCATGGCTCGTACGCGGATTGCAGTCTCTTGCGATTGTAGAGGGCCTAGACGCGGACGCCACGGGCGGGCGTCCATCCGCCCGGTACTTACGGGTCCCGCCCTACCATCCTTGGCGTGAGCACCGAGTTCAATGGCGTGCCCGACGCCGTGTCGGCCCGAGTCGACGAGCTGCGTGCGCTCATCAAGCACTACGACGCGGAGTACTACCTCGAGAACGCCTCTGAGATACCCGACGCCGAGTACGACGCGCTGAAAGACGAGCTCTTCGCGCTCGAGGAGCAATACCCCGCGCTCGTGGAGGCGGGCTCACCGACCCAGACGGTGGGGATCGCGCCTTCGGCACTGTTCGCGCCCGTCACGCATGGCACACCCATGATGAGCCTGGACAAGGTCACCACTCTCGAGGAGATACTCGCCTGGGGCTCAAGGCTGCAGAGGCTGCTGGCTCCTGAGGACGGATCGCCGTTCGTATGTGAACCGAAGATCGACGGCTTGTCGATCTCGCTCACCTACGAGCGTGGCCGCCTGTTGCGCGGCGCAACCCGCGGTGACGGACGTGTCGGCGAGGACGTGACGCCTAATGTGCGCACCGTTGCCGCGATACCGGACGTGTTGGACTTGCCGGCGGGCGAAATCCCCGAGAATGTCGAGATACGCGGCGAGGTCTACTTCCCGGTGTTCGCGTTCGAGGAGCTGAACCGCCGCCAGGCCGCGGCCGGCCTTCGGCCCTTTTCCAACCCACGAAACGCGGCCGCGGGATCGCTTCGCCAGAAGGACCCGGCCGTCACCGCCGGCCGGGCGCTCGGCGCCTTCTTCTACCAGGTGGACGGGATGCCGGGCCTTCCGACGCAGTCGAGCTCTTTGGACCTGCTGCGCCGCGCGGGCCTGCCCGTCAACCCGGAGACGAAGGTCGTGGCGGACCTCGAGGCGGTGTTCGCCTACTGCCGGGACTTCGAGTCGCGGCGACACGGGCTCGGCTACGAGATCGACGGGGTTGTCGTGAAGGTGGAGAAGCGGGAACTCCACTTGCGCCTCGGGGCGACATCTCACGCGCCCCGGTGGGCTGTGGCGTACAAGTTCCCGCCCGAGGAGCAGTCCACGCTGCTCGAAGACATCCTGGTCTCGATAGGGCGCACCGGCCGGGCGACACCGTTCGCGAAGCTCCGGCCCGTTCGCGTCGCCGGTTCGGTCGTGGAGCTGGCCACGTTGCACAACGAGGACCAGGTCCGCCTGAAGGACGTCCGCCCCGGCGACACCGTCGTGGTTCGCAAAGCGGGAGATGTCATCCCCGAAGTGGTGGGGCCAGTCTTGAGCGCACGACCGGCCGGATCGGAGCCGTGGAGTTTCCCGAAGGAGTGCCCCAGTTGCAGGAGTCCGTTCGTCCGTCTGGAAGGCGAGAGCGACACCTATTGCATCAACGCCGACTGCCCCGCACAACTGGTGCAGCGGATCGTGCACTTCGCCTCCCGCGGTGCCATGGACATCGAGGGCCTCGGTGAGCAACGGGTCGCGCAGCTGGTCGCGGCGGGCCTGTTGTCCGATGCGGCCGACTGTTACGAGCTCCGAGTGTCGGACCTCGTCGGGCTCGAAGGCTTCGGCGAGCTGTCGGCGATGAACCTCGTGGCAGCCATCGACGCTTCGCGCTCGAGGCCTCTCGCCAACTTGTTGACCGCGCTCGGCATCCGTCACGTGGGTGGAACCGTCGCGGCGGGGTTGGCTTCGCGCTTGGGCGACCTCGATCGGATCATGTCGGCGTCCGAAGAGGATCTCGCCTCCATCGAGGGCATCGGGTCTGTGATCGCCGCGAGCCTGGTCCGGTACTTCACGTCGGAAACCAACCGGGCGATGATCGAGCGGCTCCGGTCGGGTGGCGTCCAGTTCGGTGCCGTGAGCGGCCCTCAACTGCCCCAGAATCTGGTCGGCAAGTCCATCGTCGTCACGGGCACACTGACCGGTTTCAGCCGCGAGGAAGCAGAAGCCGCCATCATCGGCCGGGGTGCTAAGTCGCCCGGGTCGGTGTCCGCCAAGACCACGGCAGTCGTCGTCGGCGACAATCCTGGAGCCGCCAAGTTGACCAAGGCCGAGGCGCTCGGGGTCCCAATCCTCGACGAGCAGGGATTCGTCAAGCTCCTGGAGACCGGAGAGCTGCCCTAGACCACGTCGGGTGCCCTCCACCGGTCGCGGGCCACCAACCGTTACCCTTTTCTTGATCTCCATGTCGAGCGCTGTGGAACAGGTCGGCCGTGTCATTGGCGGCCGCTACCGACTACTCGCCGTGGTCGGCGCCGGTGCTTCAGCCCAAGTCTTCGCCGCCGACGACACGCGGCTTGATCGACGCGTCGCCGTCAAGCTTCTTCACCCGGCGTTGGCCGGCGACGCCACGTTCTTGCGGAAGTTCCAGGCCGAGGCCCGGTTGGCGGCATCGCTGAACCACCGCAACGTCCTGCACGTCTACGACTGGGGCGACGAGGACGGCATCCCTTACCTCGTGCTCGAGTACCTCGGCGGCGGGAGCCTGAGGTCTCTGCTGGACACCGGCCGCCTGCTCAGCCCTCAACAAGCGGCCGCGATCGGAGCCGAGGCCGCCCATGGGCTCGCCTACGCCCACCGGCGCGGCCTCGTCCACCGTGACATCAAGCCGGCCAACCTTCTTTTCGACGACGACGGGCGCCTACTCGTCGCTGATTTCGGTCTTGCGCGCGCGCTCGCCGAGGCGGCGATAACCGAACCGCTCGGCGCGGTCATGGGGACGGCCCGGTACGCCTCGCCCGAGCAGGTCGAGGGTCGTCCCGTCGACGACCGCACGGACGTCTATTCGCTCGCGCTCAGCCTGTACGAGTCGGTCACAGGGCGTGTGCCCTTCGCCGGCGACACGACCGTCGCGACTTTGATGGCGCGCGTGGGGGCCGTGCTCCCGCCGGCCCGAGAGCTCGGGCCCCTCGCCCCGGTGTTGGCCCAGGCTGCGATCTCAGAGCCCCTGGCCCGCCTGGACGCGGCGGCACTCGCGCTCGAGCTCGAGATGCTGTCCGAAGAGCTCGATCCTCCTGAGCCGCTACCGCTCAACAGGACCGATCTCGCCTTGCCCACCCAGCCGCTCGCGCCGGACCAGGCTCCGACCGAGCGTTTCGGGCTTGTGGGTCCGTCCGCAGTGTCGCCGCCCGAGGCCCGAGTCCCGCCATCGCCCCCCGCACCACAGGTCCACCTCACGTCGACTCCGCCACCGCGGGAGGCTTCGGAGTCCCGCGTGCCGACCGCGTCGCTGCCAACGCCTGCGGCGGCGCCGGTCCCAGGCGTGCGCCGGGTCCTTCCGGCGCCCCTTGCGCCGTTGCCCGAGGCCACGCACAACAGGCGAAGGCATCGGTGGCTTCCTTGGCTCCTGGTCCTGCTGCTGGTCGAGATCGTGGCGGGCGCCGGCGTCGTCGCAGCGTCGCGCCTCGTGTGGAATCACGACACGGTTCCGCGGGTAGTCGGTCTCGAGGTCACCGCCGCCGAAGCCGCCATCGCCAAGACGGGGCTCACCCCGGAGGTCTCCGGCGCCCGCTACAGCGGGAGCGTTGCCTCCGGTCGGGTCATCTCCCAGCTTCCCTTGCGCGGCACGCGGGAAAAGTCGGCGTCGATCGTGAAGATCGTCATCTCGCAGGGACGGCACCCGACCTCGATACCGAGCCTGGCCGGGTTGAACGAGAAGAACGCGGCAACAGCCATCCGCCACGCGCACCTCGTGGGAAGGTTCGTCGCCCGCTACAGCGAGACCGTCGCCCTCGGAACGGTCGTGAGCTATGCACCGCTAGGTCGCAAGATGTTCTACGGCGACACGGTCGCGGTCGTGATCTCCAAGGGCCCGGAGCCACAGCTGATCCCGGCCGATCTGAGCGGCGGCGTCCTCACTTCCACCCAGGCGGACTCCGTGCTCGAGGACCTGCACCTCACGGCGATAGACGAGCAGGAGTACTCGACCTCGGTTCCCGCCGGATACGTCATAAGCACGAGGCCTGCATCCGGCCAGGTCGTCCCGGGCCATTCGACGGTGCGCGTTTTCGTTTCGGCCGGACCGCCGTTCGTCACGATCCCGACCCTGTACTCCGATTCGGTGGCCGTCGCGGAGCAGACGCTGAGCTCTCTCGGTCTGCAGTGGACTCTCTACGGCCCGCCGAACGCGGATTTCGTGCTGAGCCAACTTCCGGCATCGGGAACCTCGGTGAGAGTCGGCACGACGGTCGCTCTCTACCTGTACTGACCTCTCGGGCCGGCCGGCCGCAGGCAGGACCGCTGCTCCCGCTCGCCTCCGCGCGGGGCCTTCTCGGTGCTCTGCCGCCGCCCGTTTGACCACGGGCGGCGCGTGCTGCCAACGTGGCGGTGCGCGCTGCAAGTTTGGCGGAGCGTGCTTCGAACACGGCGGTGGTGCGCCCGGAACGCGACGGCACCACCGGCAGGGTCACACGCCCCGGTCGACGGGGCGATCGCAGGTTTACGAGCTAAGGAAGGGCACGGTCATGGGTGCACTCGAGGGCAGGGTTGCGATCATCACCGGTGCGGGCCGCGGGATTGGCCGGGAGCACGCGCTCATGTTCGCCGGCGAGGGCGCGAAGGTCGTGGTGAACGACATCGGATGGCCACTCAACGGCTCGGGTGACGACCGGACGGTCGCTCAGCGGGTCGTGGACGAGATCAAAGAGATGGGGGGCGAGGCGGTCGCCAACACCGACGACGTGTCCGACTGGGAAGGCGGCCACCGCTTGGTGAACGCTGCTGTCGAGGCATTCGGAGACCTCCACATACTCGTGAACAACGCCGGCATCATCCGGGACCGGGTCCTCGTGAACATGACCGAGGAGGAGTGGGACCTCGTCATGCACGTCGACCTCAACGGACACTTCGTGCCCACCCGTTGGGCGGCGAGTTATTGGCGGGAGCAGTCCAAGGCCGGCCGCAAGGTCGCCGCAGCGGTCGTAAACACCTCGTCGACCTCCGGTCTGCTGGGCAATCCCGGGCAGTCGAACTATGGGACGGCCAAAGCAGGGATCGCGGCGTTCACAGTGATAGCCGCACAGGAGCTCTCCCGTTACGGCGTGCGGGTCAACGCCATCGTGCCGGCTGCCAGGTCGCGGATCACCGAGTCGACCCCCGGCCTGTCCGACATCGTGCAAGCGCCACCCGACTTGGGCGTGTTCGATGCCTGGGACCCGGCCAATGTGTCACCGGTCGCCGCCTATCTCTGCAGCGATCTCTGTCCTTTCACCGGGAAGGTCTTCTTCGTCCAAGGCGGCAGGGTGCAGTATTTCCAGCCCTGGACCCTCGCGGGAGAGATCGACAAGGGTGCGCGCTGGACCGTGGACGAACTGGCCGCCGAGGTGCCCAGGATCCTCGGCCATGTCAGTGTTCCGTCCGGGACGCCGTCAACGAGATAGCGACTGCGAACCTGGCCCGCCGGCCGGTTGCTACGCGGTGATCTCCCGGACGCGCGCCGCCAGCTCCTGGTGAACGGGGTCGACAGGCGAGCTCTGCAGGGCGAGCAGCATCGTCATGTCCCCGTCGATCCTGATTCGTCCCGACATGAAGGCCTGCATCGCCGCCTGGGCGTCGCCGTCGACGAGGATCGCCTTGGCCGTGTCGTAGTCCACGGTCACCGTCAAGTCGGGTGAGTCGACGTGGCCCGTTTCCACCACGAGCTCCCCGGAGCTGGTGTCCACGTGCGCTTCCAGGGTGCCATCGCCGAGAGGGGACTGCGTGAGCACGAGGTTCATGCGCACGCTCTGAGTCGGCGCAGGGGGCTCGGTCACGACCTCGGCGTGCAGGCGCTTCACCTCTGCGGTCCACTCGTCACTCAGGAACAGCAGCTTGTCCACGTCAGCTCCTCGCATCGGTCGGTCGGCTCGCAGAGCGGACACTATCCGCTTGAGAGCCTCCCCGAAGGGCCGGGTACGATGCACACGTGCCAACCCCGATCCTCGCCGGTTCTGAACCTTTTTCCACCGAGGGCGGTCCGATCGGCGTCGTCGTGCTCCACGGTTTCACCGGGAGCCCCCAGTCGCTGCGCCCGCTCGCGGAGCGTTCGCGACAGCTGGGTTCACAGTCGAGCTGCCTCTGCTGCCAGGTCACGGTACCAGCGTCGAAGATATGGTCCCGACGCGTTGGTCCGACTGGTCCTCGGCTGCCGAAGCGACTTACCGCGACCTTGCCGGCCGCTGCGAGCGTGTCTTTGCAGCCGGCTTGTCGATGGGCGGCTCGCTGGCGATCTGGCTCGCCGAACGCCACCCGGAAATCGCAGGCGTCATCGTGGTCAACCCGTTGGTCGACCCGCCGGCTTCGGTATTCCGCGACATGCTCTCGGGCATGGTCGAAGAAGGTGGCGTCTCGGTTCCTGCGATCGGTTCCGACGTCGCCATGCCGGGTTCTCCCGAGTCCGCCTATAACGCCTCGCCGATCGAGCCGATGCTCTCGATGTTCGAGGGCGTCGACGAAATCGCCGCCCATCTCGGTGATCTCCGCTGCCCGGTCCTGCTCCTGTCCAGCCGGGTCGACCACGTCGTGCCGCCCGAGTCCGGCGAGGTGCTCGCCGCGGGGGCGGCCGGGCCGGTCGAGCGGGTCTTCCTCGAGCGCAGCTTCCACGTTGCCACTCTCGATTACGACGCCCGGGAGATCGAAGCGCGTGCCATTGCCTTCGTGGCCAGGGTGGGAGCACTGCTGTGAGTGAGACCGAGCGGCTCATCTCACCCGAGGCCGTCCGTCACGTGGCGCGACTTGCCCGTCTCGCCCTCGATGACGACGAGATCGGGCGTTACGCGTCACAGCTGTCGGCGATCTTCGAGCACGTGGACGCCGTGCGCCGACTCGACACGGCGAACGTTCCGCCGACGGCCCACCCGTTCCCGGTCGAGAACGTGCTCCGCGACGACGCCGTGACTGCGAGCCTGGACAGGGCGACGGTTCTCGCCCAGGCTCCGCTGGCCGAGTTCGACTGCTTCCAGGTTCCCCGCATAATGGGCGAAGCGCCGTGACGGCGAGCCGGGCCCCCGAGTTCGGGTCCCTGGTCGAGATCGCCGCCTCGGTCCGTTCGGGCGAGCGCAGTGCCCGGGCGGTCCTGGCGCAGTCGCTCGAGCGCGTCCGCGACCTCGAGGGTGACCTGCACTGCTTCAACGAGGTGACAGTCGAGGCGGCAGAGGCCGATGCCGACGCGGTCGACGGGAGGGTGAGATCGGGTCTGGACCCGGGACCGCTCGCGGGAGTGCCGGTAGCGCTAAAGGACAACCTCTGCACCGTCGGTATCCCCACGACCTGTTCCTCGAAGATCCTTGAGGGGTGGCTCCCCCCCTACGACGCGACGGTCGTGAGTCGGCTGCGGCGCGCGGGTGCGGTCCCGATCGGCAAGACCAACCTCGACGAGTTCGCCATGGGCTCCTCAACGGAGAACTCCGCCTTCGGCCCGACCCGGAACCCCTGGGACATCACCCGGGTGCCGGGCGGCTCGTCGGGCGGAAGCGCCGCCGCGGTCGCTTCTGGCATGGTTCCCCTCTCGTTCGGCTCCGACACGGGCGGGTCGATCCGCCAGCCGGCGGCGCTGTGCGGGATCGTCGGGGTCAAGCCGACCTACGGCGTGGTCTCGCGTTACGGGCTCATCGCGTTCGCCAGCTCGCTCGACCAGATCGGCCCGTTCGCCACCACGGTCGCGGACGCGGCGCTCGGCCTCGAGGTCGTTGCCGGCCACGACCCAATGGACTCGACCTCACTCGAGCGGCCGGCGCCGAGCCTGCTCGCCTCGCTCGGCGACGGCGTCTCGGGGCTGCGCATCGGGATCGTCGACGACTTCTTGTCCGACGTGTCGCCCGAGTGCGGCGCTGCGGTGATCGCGGCGGCGGAGGCGTTGGCGGCGGCCGGGGCCGAGGTGGATCGCGTCAGGATCCCCGAGCTGCTGCTCGGGTTGCCTGCCTACTACCTGATCGCTCCCGCCGAGGCCTCCTCCAACCTTTCCCGTTACGACGGTGTCCGGTACGGCCTTCGGGTCGACGGTCCCGACGCGGAGACGATGAACGCCCGGACACGCGGTGAGGGCTTCGGGCCCGAAGTGAAGCGGCGCATCATGATCGGGACCTACGCGCTGTCGGCGGGCTACTACGACGCCTACTACGGCCAGGCGCAAAAGGCCCGCACGATCGTCATCCGGGCGTTCGAGGCGGCGTACCAGAACTTCGACGTGTTGTTGACGCCGACGACCCCGTCGGTGGCCTTCCCGTTCGGCTCCAAGGTCGACGACCCGATCGAGATGTACCTGTGCGACCTGTGCTCCATCCCCTCGAGCCTGGCCGGCCACCCGGCCGCCAGCGTGCCGTTCGCGCTGAGCCCGGAGGGGCTCCCGGTAGGGGTGCAGGTCCTCGCCCCCGCTCTCGGCGAAGTCGAGATGATGCGTGTCGCGGCGAGCCTGGAACAGGCCGCACCGCCCGGAGTGCGGGGACCGGTGACGCCGTGACCGAGTACGAGACAGTCGTCGGCCTCGAGGTCCACTGCGAGCTGTCCACAGCCACGAAGCTGTTCTGCGGGTGCCGCAACGCCTTCGGCGAGGCGCCGAACACGAACATCTGCCCGGTCTGCCTCGGCCTGCCCGGCTCGCTCCCGGTCATCAACCGGCGAGCGGTCGAGCTCGCCCTGAGGATCGGCGCGGCGCTCAACTGCAAACCGCAGCGCTCGATCTTCCACCGGAAGAACTACTTCTATCCCGACATGCCCAAGGACTACCAGATCAGCCAGTACGACGAGCCGATCAACGTCGACGGCTTCCTGGAGCTGCCCGACGGCTCGCGCGTCGGCATCGAACGGGCGCACATGGAAGAGGACACGGGCAAGACGACCCATGTCGGCGGCGGAGGCCGCATCCACGAGGCGAGCCATTCGTTGGTGGACTACAACCGCGCCGGCGTGCCGCTCGTCGAGATCGTCTCCCGCCCTGACATCCGCTCGTCAGTTCAAGCCCGCGCCTACGTCGACGAGCTGCGCGCGATCCTCGTCGCCACAGGGGCGTCCGACGGCCGCATGGAGGAGGGCTCGCTCAGGGTCGACGCGAACGTCTCGGTGCGCCCGGCGGGCGCGTCCGAGTACGGGACGCGTTGCGAGGTGAAGAACCTGAACTCGCTGCGATCGCTCGAGCACGCCATCGATTACGAGGTCGCACGACAGATCGAGCTCATCGAATCCGGACAAAAAGTGGCACAGGAGACCAGGCACTGGGACGAGGCGGACGGGAGCACCCATGCCCTGCGTTCCAAGGAGGAAGCGAACGACTACCGCTACTTCCCCGAGCCCGATCTGACGCCTCTCGTGCCGGACGCGCACCTGCTGGCGGCGGCCGCCGAGGGTGTCGGTCCTATGCCCGCACAGCGGCGGCGCCGGCTGGCGGAGCTCGTCAGCGCCAACGCGGAGCTGGCCACGCGCCGTGACGGCTCAACCGACCAGGTCGTGACCGTCGTCGACCTCGGACTCGACGACCTCGTCGTTGGCGCCGTGACCGCGGGCGCCGACCCGCGCCTGGCCCTTGCGCGGGCGGCGAACGAGGCTGCCGCCAACCCGGACGCAGCCAAGAAGCTCGACCCGGCCGCCTTCGCCGCGCTTTGCAGGATGGAGTCCTCCGGTCAGCTCTCGGCGACCCAGTCGAAAGAGGTGCTGGCCGAGCTCATGTCCCACGGCGGGGACCCGGGCCAGATCGCGTCCCGCCTCGGCTACGAGGCGATGGACCAGGCGGCGCTCGAGAAGACGGTCGGAGACGTGATCACGTCCAACCCGGAGGAGTGGCAGCGCTACTGCGGCGGTGACGAGAAGGTGGTGCAGTTCCTCCTCGGCCAAGTGATGCGCGCCTCGAAGGGCCGGGCGAACGGCAAGCTGGTCGCGGCGGCGTTCGCCGCCCGGCGCGGCGCCTAGTACGCACCGGGCGCCCTCGGTGGGCGGCAGGCTTCGGGCATGACGGGGCCGCGAAAGGCGACGCCGGCCACCTGCATAATCTGCCGGCAGCAGGTGGGTGAGGTGGAAGTGCCGGCGGGCAACCTGGTCGACGAGGCGCTCGTGGTCGCCTTCCACGCTCCTGCGGCGCCGGGAGGGACTTGCTACCTCGGACATCTCCTCGTGAGCCACGCAGGCACTGCCCAGACCTCGCGGGCCTCGACCGACGCGAGGCCGAAGCCGTAGGAGCGGCCGTGGCGATCTGCTCGGCGACGCTCAAGAAGTTCGGGGCCGGGCGCGTCGAGGTGGCGACCATCGGGCGCCACCCGGACCATCTCCACGTGCACCTGCCTCCCCGCTGGCCGGGGACCCGGGACGAGGTCCCCTGGCACGCCGTGGACGAATGGGACCGAGCGCGCGGGGTGGGGCGTTCGAGATCGCTTCGGTCGTGGCGTCGCTCCGGGACCACATCGAACGCTCGTGGCCGCCGACGCGGCCGGCCGGCGGGACGACAAGTAGGTTGAGACCATGACCGACAAGATCCGCTCGCTCAAGATCCACAGCCAGGACGTGACCGAGGGCTTCCGGCGTGCGCCGTCGCGGGCGATGCTCCGTGCGGTCGGCATGACCGATGGCGACTTCGACAAGCCTCAGGTGGGCGTCGCTTCCACCTGGAACGAAGTGACGCCGTGCAACCTGCCCCTTTCGAGGCTGGCAAAGCGGGCGAAGGACGGCGTGCGAGCAGCAGGCGGGTTCCCGTTCGAGTTCGTCTCGATAGCGGTCTCCGACGGGAT
Organism: uncultured Acidimicrobiaceae bacterium; assembly: GCA_963719125.1. Taxonomy (GTDB): domain Bacteria; phylum Actinomycetota; class Acidimicrobiia; order Acidimicrobiales; family Bog-793; genus Fen-455. The sequence continues at coordinate 284,345 of CAVRAT010000007.1, read as the reverse complement.
CGCGATGGGCCACGAAGGTATGCACGCCTCCCTCGTGAGCCGCGAGATCATCGCCGACTCGGTCGAGGCCATGATGCACGCGGAGCGCTTCGATGCGTTCGTGGGTCTGGCAGGGTGCGACAAGTCGCTTCCCGGCATGCTCATGGCCGCCGGCCGGCTCGACCTCCCGATGGTCTTCCTCTACGGCGGCACGATCCTGCCGGGGCGCCTCGGCGATCGCGCCCTCGACGTCGTGTCGGTGTTCGAGGCGGTCGGCGCCTGCTCGGCGGGGACGATCGGTCTGGCGGAGCTCGAGGCGATCGAACGCAATGCGTGCCCGACCGAGGGTTCCTGTGCGGGCATGTTCACCGCCAACACCATGGCATCGGTGGCCGAAGCCCTCGGCATGGCGCTGCCTGGCGGGGCGTCTGTGCCGGCGGTCGACCGCCGGCGCGACGATCTTGCCTACGCGAGCGGCCAGGCGGTGATCGCGCTGCTCGAAAAGGGCATCCGGCCCCGTCAGATCATGACCAAGGCGGCTTTCGAGAACGCCATCGCCACCGTGATGGCGCTCGGGGGCTCGACCAACGCCGTGCTCCACCTGCTCGCGATCGCGAACGAGGCGCGCGTCGAGCTGCACCTCGAGGACTTCTCCCGGATCGGCCGCCGGGTGCCGCACCTGGCGGACATGAAGCCGCACGGCCAATACCACATGACCGATCTCGACCGGATCGGCGGCCTGCCGGTCGTTCTCCGGGAGCTGTTGGACAAGGGCCTGATCGACGGCGGGTGCCTGACCGTCACGGGAAAGACGATGGCCGAGAACCTGGCCGAGCTCGATCCGCCTGCTCCCGACGGCTCGGTCGTGCGGCGATTCGGCGAGCCGATCCACGCCGACGGCGGGATCGCCATCCTCACCGGGTCGCTCGCGCCGCAAGGCGCGGTCGTGAAGGTTGCCGGGATCGACGGCGAGCTCGCCTTTACGGGCAGGGCGAGGGTCTTCGAGGGCGAGGCCGCCGCCATGGAGGCGATCCTCGCCGGAGCCATCACGCCCGGCACGGTGGTGGTCGTCCGCTACGAGGGGCCCAAGGGCGGCCCAGGCATGCGTGAGATGCTCGCCGTCACCGGTGCCATGACCGGCGCCGGGCGAGGTGGCGACTGCGCGCTCGTCACCGACGGTCGCTTTTCCGGCGGCACCCAGGGCTTCTGCGTCGGCCACGTGGCCCCGGAGGCGGCGGTCGGCGGCCCGATCGCCCTGGTCGAGGACGGCGACCGCATCGTCCTCGATGCGCACGAGGGCAGCCTGGACGTGGTCGTCGAGCCGGCCGAGCTCGAGCGCCGCCGTGAGCAGTGGAAACCGCCGGTCCCGCGCTATCCGACGGGGGTCCTGGCCAAGTACGCCCGGCTTGTCGTGGGGGCCGAGCGAGGTGCCATCACCGAGCCATAGCCGCCGCCCGCGGCGCTCGAGGCCCAGTTGCCTGCCCGGTTGCACCTGGCGGGCCTGCGACACCGCGCGATTCCGCCCACCGCCGTGCCTGTGGCGGCGGGCGAAGGTTGCGCGAGGCGGGCCTCTCTGCAACACTTGTCCGTGATGCCCGCGAACGACTGCCTCGTACTTATCACCTAGCGCGCGGCACCGTTTGCGGTTCTGCGCCTGCGACCTCCCCAAAGGGGAGGTCGTTTCGTTTTCCGGCACCGGCGCACCGGGCAGCGATCAGCCACACAGCCCACAACCACCCACATACCCGACGAACGAGAGTGAGAGGTAGCACCGATGGAGTTCACCGGAGCGCAAGCGCTTGTGAAAAGCCTCGAGATGCAAGAGGTCGAAGTCATGTTCGGCCTCCCCGGAGGTGCGATCCTGCCCGTATACGACCCGATCATCGACTCGCCGATCCGCCACATCCTCGTCCGCCACGAGCAGGGTGCCGGGCACATGGCCGAGGGCTACGCGCAGGCGACCGGCAGGCCGGGAGTGGCAATGGTGACGAGCGGCCCAGCCGCGACCAACATCGTGACAGCGCTCGCCGACGCCTACATGGACTCGATCCCCCTCGTCTGCATCACCGGACAGGTCGCCACGAGCGCGATCGGGACCGACGCCTTCCAGGAGACCGACACGACCGGCATCACCCTCGGCGTCACGAAGCACAACTGGCTCGTCACAGACGCCGCCGACATCCCCCGGATTGTGCGCGAGGCGTTCCACATCGCCACGACCGGCCGGCCGGGACCGGTGCTGATCGACTTCCCCAAGGACGTCGCGAACGCCAGCATGGAGTGGTACTGGCCCGACGGCGTCGACCTGCCCGGGTACCACCCGGCGTCACACCCGGACCCGGAGGCGATCCGAGCCGCGGCCGCACTCATTCTCGCGGCCGAACGACCGGTGCTCTACGCCGGCGGCGGCATCTTGAAGTCGCGTGCCTCAGAGGCGTTGCGCGAGCTCGTGGACCTGACGGGGATCCCCGTCGTGACGACCCTCATGGCCCGTGGCTCGTTCCCTGACAGCCATCCGCTCTGCCTCGGCATGCCGGGCATGCACGGCAACTACACCGCGGTTACCGCCATGCAGAGAGCAGACCTGCTGGTGGCCCTCGGCAGCCGCTTCGACGATCGGGTGACCGGCAAGGTCTCGGCCTTCGCCCCGGGGGCCAAGGTGGTGCACGTCGACATCGACAAGGCCGAGATCGGCAAGGTGAGGCGACCCGAGGTCGGCGTCGTCGCCGACTGCCGCCTGGCCATCGAGGCGCTCATCGGGGAGATCAAGGCTTCCGGGTCGCCCGAGGACAGCCGGCTGGCACCTTGGATCGCGACGATTCGCCGCTGGCAGGCAGAGTACCCCTGCACTTACGACCGTTCCGAGTCGGGGAGGGGGGTGACCCGTGGCGCGAGCCGCCGGCCGACGCTCAAGCCACAATTCGTCATCGAGAGCTTGCGGGCAGCGACGCCTGCGGACACGATCCTCGTCTCGGGTGTGGGCCAGCACCAGATGTGGGCCTCCCAGTACTGGTCCTTCGAGTACCCGAACACCTGGATCAACTCGGGTGGCCTCGGGACCATGGGCTTCGCGGTGCCGGCCGCCATCGGCGCCAAGGTCGGGCGGCCCGACCGGATGGTGTGGGCGGTCGACGGCGACGGCTGTTTCCAGATGACGGCGCAGGAGCTCGCCACCGCCACCGCCGAGCGCGTCCCGGTCAAGATCGCGATCTTGAACAACGCCTACCTCGGGATGGTGCGGCAGTGGCAGCACATGTTCTACGAGGAGCGTTACTCCGAGGTCTACCTCTCGCCGGATCTGCCCGACTACGTCGGATGGGCCGAGTCGATGGGCTGCATCGGTCTTCGGGTGGAGAGTCCCGAGGAGGTCACACCCGCGATCGAGAAGGCCAACGCGATCGACGACCGGCCCGTCGTGATCGACTTCAGGACCGACTCGATGGAGCAGGTCTTCCCGATGGTGCCGGCCGGCGCGTCGAACGACGACATCGTCACCTACCAGTCCCACTCGGCCTCGGGCGCCGAGGCGCTGCAATGAGCGCGGACCAGAGGCAATACGGCCCCCGCCACCGGTTGTTGTCGGTGCTCGTGGAGAACAGGGCCGGTGTGCTCGCCCGCGTGGCGGGCCTTTTCTCGCGGCGCGGTTACAACATCTATTCTCTCGCCGTCGCACCGACCGACAACGAGCGGTTCTCGAGGATCTCGATCGTCGTGGACGTCGAGTCGGCGCCACTCGAGCAGGTCGTGGCGCAGCTCGACAAGCTCATCAACGTCGTCGAGATCGGCGAGCTCCACCCGGACGAGGCACGCGAGGCCGAGCTCTTGCTCGTGAGCGTCACTGCCGACGCCGGGCAGCGTTCGCAGGTCATCCAGCTCGTCGGCGTCTTCGGCGGCCGCATCGTCGACGTCGGCCACGACGCCATCACCGTCATGGTCGCGGGCACGCCCGAGGCCATCGACGACTTCGAGGACCTGATGAGGCCCTATGGGATCGCCGGGCTGCAAAGGACCGGCCGCATCGCGCTTCCTAAGCTGGACGAGAGGTTCTCCGCCTCGGGGGCATCCTCGCCTTCCGCCGGCATCGCCTAGGGCATGCGACCGGCGCCGGCCGAAGACGCCCGAAGAGCACCGTCAGCACCAAGCCAGCATTCCCCATGAGCTACAAGGACAGGAGCGGTATGGCCAAGCTCTACTACGAGAAGGACGCGGATTCCTCCCTGGTCCGGACGCGCAAGGTGGCCATCATCGGCTACGGCTCGCAAGGCCACGCGCACGCGTTGAACCTGCACGACTCCGGTGTCGACGTGCGGGTCGGGCTCCGGTCCGGGTCGTCCTCGCGCGCTAAGGCGGAGGCGGCAGGCCTGCGTGTCGTAACCGTCGCCGAGGCCGCCAGGGACGCGGACCTCATCATGATCCTGCTCCCAGACACCGAGCAGGCGGCCGTGTACGAAGCCGAGATCGCGCCCCACCTCGCCGACGGCGATGCAGTGTTCTTCGCGCACGGATTCAACATCCGTTTCGGGCTGATCACCCCGCCGGCAGGCGTCGACGTCGCGATGGTCGCCCCCAAGGGCCCGGGCCACCTCGTGCGGCGCACCTACACAGAGGGCGGCGGCGTGCCGTCGCTCATCGCCGTGTCGGCCGACGCCTCGGGCAAGGCGATGTCACTTGCCCTGTCCTACGCGGACGCCCTCGGCGCCACCCGGGCCGGCGTGCTCGAGACGACCTTCGCTGAGGAGACCGAGACCGACCTGTTCGGCGAGCAGGTCGTGTTGTGCGGTGGGCTGACGGCACTTGCGATGGCCGGTTTCGAAACGCTCGTCGAGGCCGGCTACCAGCCCGAATCGGCGTACTTCGAATGCCTGCACGAGCTGAAGCTGATAGTCGACCTCATGTACGAGCAAGGCATCGCGGGCATGCGGTTCTCCGTCTCGGACACGGCCGAGTACGGGGATCTGACCCGCGGGCCCCGCATCATCGACGACAGGGTCCGTGCCGAGATGCGCCGCATACTCGGCGAGATCAAGGACGGCAGCTTCGCTGCCGAATGGGTGGCGGAGGACCGTGCCGGCAGGCCGCGTTTCAACTCCCTGCGGGCTGCCGGGCGCGGCCACCAGATCGAGTCGGTCGGTGCCGAGCTGCGGGCGATGATGCCGTTCGTGACCGCCGGTCGTCAGCGCCTGGAAGACGTCTCGGGGGGTTAGCCGTCCCCGGTCGTGCTTCACCCGTCACGCCGGGGAAAGGGCCCGGGGGTCTGGCGCGTGCCAACTACCCGATCCTCGAGTTCGACCCGGAGCGCCGAGCGCTCATCGAACCGTCGGTTCACCTCTGCGCCCCATCGCGGGACGAGGTCGACGTCCCCGCCCGGGCGGTCATGTGCTTTTTCGGCGATGTCGTCGCTGCGACCGCGTCCGCGCGGTCCGCGCGCCAGGTGGCAAGCCTGCACTCGGAGCACGGCGTCCATCCGATATACGAGCTCGACCACCGCGGCGAACGAATCGCCTTCTTCCAGCCCGGCGTCGGCGCGCCGCTGGCGGCGCTGTTCTTGGAGGAGGCGATCGACTACGGCTGCCGTGCCCTCGTGGCCTGTGGGGGCGCCGGAGCGCTCGACGCCGATCTGGCGCTCGGCCATCCGGTCGTCGTGTCGGCGGCGGTGCGCGACGAGGGCACTTCGTACCACTACCTGGCTCCGTCCCGGCTCGTCGAGGCGGACGCGGCGGTCGTGTCGCTGATCGAGGACGTCCTGCGACGATCCGGTGTGCCGTTCACGACGGGGACCACGTGGTCGACGGACGCCGTCTATCGCGAGACGAGGGAGAAGGCGTCGCTACGGCGGGCCGAAGGGTGCGTCACCGTCGAGATGGAGGCGGCCGCGCTCCTAGCAGTGGCCCGTTTCAGGGGCGTTGCGCTCGGCCAGCTCCTCTACGCGGGCGACAGCCTCGCCGGCGAGTCCTGGGACCACCGGGACTGGGTGCACGCCTACGACGTGCGCGAGTCGCTGTTCTGGTTGGCCATGGACATAGCCGCGGAGTTGCCGTTCGCGTCTTGAGTGTCAAGTGATGGCGCCGCGATGCCGAAGTTATGGTGCAGGGCGCACTTTTGTCGCGACGAGTGCGCTTACATAAATCGAGGTGAAGAGTGCCCTGACCGTCTGGGCCGGTCTTCGGGCACGTCCCAGACGACCTCGATCAAGGATTGGAGATCATGAGTAGCTCGAGCGGCGGCGACTCGCACAGCGCCGTGACGACCGCAATCCGACGCGGCGGACGGGCCCGGCTCGCCGCGGGCGCACTGCTGGCCGCGGGCAGCTTCGCGGCGTCGCTGGCACTCTTGCCGGCTACCGCCCAAGCAGATCAGCATGGCACACCGCCGCCGCGCGCCGCGAGCGTGCGGGCCGGTGAGAGATCGGTTCCGGGCTCGGCCATCTCCGCCTTCTGCGACCATTTCCCGGTCAAGACCGTCTCGTCGGTCGTCGGCGCCAACGAGCACCTGTTGGAGGCCGTCATCGAGAACTCCTCGTACGAGTGCATCTTCTTCGGCGCCACCGCCACAGGGTGGGAGGTCATCATCTCGATGAGACCAGGCATACCGGCCGCCGAGATCGCCACGCTGAAAGCAGCCGAGGCCAGAGTCGCCGCCGAGTCGGCCAAGGGCGCAGAGGTCATCTTCACGGCGCTGCCCGCCATCGGCAAGACGGCGTTCAGCTGGACTTACGCACACTCGCTGAACGGCGGCCAACTCGTCGGCGTCGCAGACAACACCAAGACGACCGGGTACGGAGCCGCCATGGGCCGGGCAGCGGCGACATTCGGCAACGCGGCTGCACACGTGCCCGTCCTCGAGCGGCTGTTGTCGCTGGACATGGCCGCCTGAGAGGGCTCGAGTGCCAACCGTGCCTTCTCGCCGCAGATCGCTCGGAGAGACGCTTGGGGGGCGAGCCCGAATTGGCTCGGAGGGCCGGTACCCTGCAGCGACAGTGGGAGCAAGCGAGGCGATGCAACCGGAGGGCCGGCTCGATCTGACGATCGTGGTCCCGTACTACAACCCGGGGCCCAACCTGGCCGGCCACGTGGCCCAGGTGATCGAGGTGCTGCGCGAGCGCGAGGTCAGCTTCGAGGTCATAGCGGTCTCCGACGGCTCGACCGACGGCAATGACGTCGGCCTCGCAGAACTCGGCCCGGAAGTACAGGTCATCCACCTACCGATCAACCAGGGCAAGGGCCGCGCGCTGCGTGTCGGCTTCGGGCTCGGCCGGGGCAGCTACCTAGGCTTCATCGACGGTGACGGGGACATCCCCGCACCGGTGCTGGGCGAGTTCGTCAGCTGCATACAAAAGGACCGCCCCGACTTCGCCATCGGCTCCAAGCGCCATCCCGAGTCGGTTGTCGTCTACCCACGGCTCCGGCGCTTCTACTCGTGGGGCTATCAAGTCCTCACGCGGCTGTTGTTCGGCCTGGACCTCACCGACACCCAGAGTGGGATCAAGCTGGCCCGTCGGGAGATCGTCACCGAGCTGCTCCCGATCCTCGAGGAGGACGGCTTCACCTTCGATCTCGAGCTCCTCGCGGTCGCGCGGCGCCTCGGCTACACGCGCGTCGTCGAGCTGCCCGTCGAGATCAGGGAGCGCTTCTCGTCGACGGTCTCGCCCCGGGCGGCCGTCGGCATGCTCATCCACACCGTGCGCCTCACGTGGCGCCTGCGGGTGGCGCACCACTACGAACGGGCTCTGCGAGCCCGGCGGCTCACCATCCGGCAGCGGCGACCCGCCATGCCCGTGGCGGACATGCCCGCCCAGTCCACGTCCTAGGCGACAGGCCCGAGCCTTTCCACGACCCAGTCGACACAGGCTGTCAGGGCCTCGACGTCAGCGGGCTCGATAGCCGGGAAGAGCGCGACTCGCAGCTGGTTCCTTCCCAGCTTGCGGTAGGGCTCGGTGTCGACGATGCCGTTGGAGCGCAACACCGAGGCCACCTCGAGCGCATCGATGGTGTCATCGAAGTCGATGGTCGCGGTGACATGGCTCCGCTCGGCCGGATCGCTCACGAAGGGCTGTGCGAAGCTCGACCGTTCGGCCCAGCCGTAGATGATCTCGGCGGAGCGGTCAGAACGCGATGCGGCCCACTCGAGACCTCCGTTGCCGAGGAACCAGTCGACCTGCTCGGCCAGCAGGAGCAAGGTAGCCAGAGCCGGCGTGTTGTAGGTCTGCTGAAGGCGCGAGTTGGTGATGGCGAGCTTCAAGTCCAAAAAGGCCGGGACGAACCGTCCCGTCGTGGAGAGCCGCTCGACGCGTTCGACGGCCGCCGGGGAAATGAGCGCCAGCCAGAGCCCGCCTTCGGACCCGAAGCACTTCTGCGGGGCGAAGTAATAAGCGTCGAACTGGCCGGCCTCGACCCTGAGCCCACCCGCCGCCGAGGTCGCGTCGACGAGGACGAGACCTTGCGCAACCGTGCCGTCCGCCTGGCGGGGCCGCTGCACGACCGCCTGCACGCCGGTCGAGGTCTCGTTGTGCGTTAGGCAGTACGCGTCCACCGCCGGGTTTGCGACCGGGCGGGGGTAGGTGCCCGGTTCTGAGACGAGGACGTCGGAGTCTTCGAGGAACGGCGCCGACCGGGTGCACGCGGCGAACTTGGAGGAGAACTCCCCGAACGACATGTGCTGGCTGCGAGCCTCGACGAGACAGAACGTGGCGGCGTCCCAGAATGCCGTCGTCCCACCGTTGCCCAACGTGACCTCGTAGCCCTCCGGCAAGCCGAAGAGCTCGGCCAGGCCGGCGCGGACGCGGCCCACGACGTTTCGGACACGCGCCTGGCGATGGCTCGTGCCGAGATAAGTCGGTGCCTCGGTCCCGAGGACCTCCACTGACTCCGTGCGGACCTTCGAGGGTCCCGATCCGAAACGCCCATCGGCTGGTAGCAGGTGTGCGGGTATGACTAGTCCGGCCAAGGGAGCCTCCAGGCAACGTCGGTGGGTCACTAGACCCGGGGGTATCGCACCGACTGCCCGGCGCCGAGCCCGGCATCTGGGAGATCGCAGTGCGAAAACTTTGTGCAAGCATATGCAGATGGCGACATCTCCTCCATTTGACCTTTCGTCGGCGCGAAGCCGTGTCTCGCGTCGCGTCGGCGGCGTGGCGCCGTCCGCCACCTTGGCCATAGATGCAAAAGCGAAGCAGCTGAAGTCCCAAGGCGTCGATGTCGTCGGCTTCGGAGCAGGAGAGCCGGACTTTCCGACACCCGCGGCGATCGTCGAGGCCGCCGTCGCGGCCTGCCGCGACCCGCGCAACCACCGCTACACCCCGACCGGCGGCTTGCCCGAGCTCAAAGAGGCGATCGTGTCCAAGACGGCGCGCGACTCGGGCTATGAGATCGCGCCCAAGAACGTGCTCGTCACCAACGGTGGAAAGCACTCGATCTACAACGCGTTCGCGGCTCTGTTGGACCCCGGCGACGAAGTGCTCGTACCCGCCCCGTACTGGACCACCTACCCGGAGGCGATCCGCCTCGCCGGGGGCGTCCCCGTCGAGGTGCCGACGGCCGCCCAAAGCGGCTTCAAGGTGACGGTCGATCAGCTCGAAAACGCCGCCACCGACCGGACCAAGCTGCTGTTGTTCGTTTCTCCCTCCAACCCGACCGGCGCGGTCTACAACAGGGACCAGATCGCCGAGATCGGTCGTCTCGCGGTCGAGCGCGGCTGGTGGGTGCTCACCGACGAGATCTACGAGCACCTCGTCTACGAGGGCCACGCCCAGCACTCGATGCCGGTCGTGGTGCCGGAGATCGCCGACCGCTGTGTCGTCTCCAATGGCGTCGCCAAGACGTACGCGATGACCGGCTGGCGCGTCGGATGGATGATCGGCCCAGGCGATGTCGTGGAGGCCGCCACGAACCTGCAGTCGCACGCGACCTCCAACGTCAACAACGTCGCTCAGCGGGCCGCGATCGCCGCCCTCACCGGAGACCTGGTTGCGGTCGGCGAGATGAGGGAGGCCTTCGACCGCCGCCGCCGGACCATCTTCAAGATGCTCTCCCAGATCAAAGGGGTGTCGTGCGTCGAACCGGAGGGCGCCTTCTACGCCTTCCCGTCCTTCGAGGGCGTCCTCGGGCGCGAGCTCAGGGGCTCGAGACCCAAGACCACCCTCGAGCTGGCCGAGCTCGTGCTGGAGGAGTCCCGTGTGGCCTTCGTCCCCGGCGAGGCCTTCGGTGCGCCCGGCTACGGCCGCTTCTCGTACGCCCTGTCGGACTCGGACCTCGTGCGCGGTGTGGAGCGCCTGGCCGAGCTGTTGTCCGACGCCGGTGAGTAGGCCATGGCGAGGATCCTTGTAACCGAGACGCTTTCGCCCCGCGGGCTCGAGCTCATGGCGGGCGAGGGCCACGAGGTCGACGTGCGGTTGTCGCTCACGCCGGCCGAGCTCGTCGAGGCCGTCGCCGGGGCGTCGGCTCTCGTCATCCGCTCCGCCACCCGGGTGACGGCCGAGGTGCTCGACGCCGGACGCGACCTGATCGCGGTCGGGCGTGCCGGCGTGGGTCTCGACAACGTGGACATCGCCGCGGCCACTCGCCACGGCGTGATGGTCGTGAACGCCCCGGAGTCGAACATCCTCTCGGCCGCGGAGCACGCGATCGCCCTCATGCTGGCGCAGGCCCGTAACATCCCCCAATCCCACGCCGCCCTCGTCCAAGGGCGCTGGGAGCGGTCCAAGTGGGAGGGCGTCGAGCTGCACGGCAAGACTCTCGGGATCCTCGGCCTGGGTCACGTGGGCTCCCTCGTCGCCCAGCGGGCGGCGGCGTTCGGGATGCGGCTTGTCGCGTACGACCCGTATGTGACCCCGGAACGGGCGCGAACGCTGGGGGTCGAGCTGCTCGATCTCGACGAGCTGTTCGAGACGGCCGACTTCGTGAGCATCCACCTGCCGAAGTCGCCTGAGACCATCGGGCTTGTCGGAAAGGAGCTGCTGGCCAAGGCGAAGCCCGGCCTCCGCATCGTGAACGCCGCCCGGGGGGCCATCCTCGACGAGGAGGCGCTTGCCGACGCCATCGCCGCCGGGCAGGTCGCCGGTGCCGCGCTAGACGTGTTCTCCACCGAACCGTGCACGTCCTCGCCCTTGTTCGAGCTCGCGCAGGTGGTCGTGACACCGCATCTCGGTGCCAGCACGGCCGAGGCGCAGGACAAGGCCGGTGAGCAGATCGCCGAGCAGATCGTGCTCGCGTTGCGGGGCGAATTCGTGCCCTACGCGGTCAACGTCGCCGCCACCGGCGCCTCTGAGAGCGTGCGGGCCTACATCGGTGTCGCCGTGCGCCTCGGCCGTCTCCTGGCAGCGTTGTGCGAAGGGGTGCCGAACCACCTCGAAGTCGAGTACCAGGGAGACCTTGCCGCCGAGGACACGCGGATTCTCACCCTCTCGGCGCTGAAGGGGATCTTCGTGGCCGCGATCGAGGAGCCCGTCTCGTACGTGAACGTCCCTCACTTCGCCAAGGACAGGGGCCTCGAGGTGCGCGAGTCCTCGACGACGGTCGCGGGCGACTACTTGAGCCAGGTGAGCCTTCGCGGTGGTGGCCACACGGTCGCGGGGACGCTCGGGTGGACGGGGACAGAGCGCATCGTCATGGTCGACGACCACGCGGTCGAGCTCCCCTTCGACGCGAACCTGCTGATCGTGCGCAACGACGACCGGCCCGGGATGATCGGGCTCGTCGGCTCGGCCCTCGGTGATGTCGGGGTCAGCATCACGAACATGGCCGTCGGCCAGACTTCCGGGGGTGGCACGGCCCTCATGGTGCTCTCGACGGATCGTCCGGTGCCGGCCGAGGTGACCGGACGCGTCCGGGCGGCGGCCGGCATCCTCGAGATCCACAGCGTCGCCGGCGCCTAGCGGCGTGCCCGACCTCAGCGCTGAGCACTTCCGCCAGGTGATGGCGCACGTGCCGACGAGCGTTGTGGTCGTCGCCGGGGTTGTCGACGGCCACCCGACGGGCCTGTCGGTGGGCACCTTCGTCCCGGTCTCGCTCGAACCCCCGCTCGTAGGGTTCTTCGTATCGAGGACGTCGAAGAGCTGGCCGCCCATCAGCACGACCGGGTCGTTCTGCGTCAGCATTCTCGGTCGCGACCAGGCTGAGGTCTCGTCACGCTTTGCCGTGAGCGAAGCCGACAAGTTCGAGGGCATCGCGTGGCATCCGGCGCCCTTGGGGAACCCGGTGCTGGTGGGGGCGGTGGCCTTTGTCGACTGCGACATCGAACGCGTCGTCGAGACCGGTGATCACACGCTCGTGCTCGGAAGCGTGCGCGAGATGGGGGTCGAGACCGGGCAGTCCCCTCTCGTGCACCACCGCAGCAGCTACAGCGCTGTCGCCGATGACTACGACCGCCCCACGGGCGACGAGTGGTAGGCTGTCCGCGGGCGCGGCAGGCTTGACGGATCCCGAGCCGTCCACCACAATCACTGGTGACATGACGAACGAGCGGTTCATCCGGGTCCTCCTCCTTACCTGACGGCGAGCGCCCCATCGCGCTCGCCAACGCCTCCTGCGCCTTAGGCCAGGAGGTTTTTTGTTGGCCGGGCGCGGTTGTGCGGACAACGCGACGACCGGCGGGAGAAGGACTCGGCTGCGCCTCGACAATGGAGCGAGCGATGAGCGACAAGGTGGTCATCTTCGACACGACACTGCGGGACGGCGAGCAGTCACCGGGGATCTCCCTCGATCCCGGCGAGAAGCTCGAGATCGCCGAGCAACTCGCGCGCCTCGGTGTCGATTACATCGAGGCCGGCTTCCCGGTCTCGAGCCAGGGCGATTTCGACGCCGTGCAGGCAATTGCCCGCACAGTCGAAGGCCCTGTGATCGCCGGGCTCTCGCGGACTCAGCTCGCCGATGTGGACCGGTGCTACGAGGCGCTCAAGGACGCGGAGCGCAACCGCATCCACGTCTTCATCTCGACGAGCCCGAGCCACATGGAGCACATGTTGAAGATGAACGAGGATCAGGTGCTCGAGGCGGTGCGCATGGGGGTTTCGCGAGCCCGTGAGCACACCGCCGACATCGAATTCTCACCCCAGGACGCGACCCGCACGCCGCTCGACTTCATGCTCGAGGTGCTGGCCGCAGCCGTCGAGTCCGGGGCCAGCACCTTGAACATCCCCGACACCGTCGGCTACGGGATCCCTTGGGACTACGGCGACCTCTTGACTCACGTCCGGGACCAGGTGGCGGGCGACTACGTGATCTCGACCCACTGCCACAACGACCTCGGCCTCGCCGTGGCGAACAGCCTGTCCGGCGTGCGCGCGGGCGCCCGTCAAGTGGAGGTCTGCATGAACGGCCTGGGCGAGCGCGCCGGCAACGCCGCCCTCGAGGAAGTGGTCATGGCGCTCAAGATCCGCGGAGACCTGTTCCCCGGGCTGGAGACGAACGTGAGGACGAGAGAGCTGGCCCGGACGAGCCGGATGGTTTCGCGCCTGACCGGCTACCAGGTCCAGTGGAACAAGGCCGTCGTGGGGAAGAATGCCTTCGCCCACGAGTCGGGCATCCACCAGCACGGCGTGCTCAAGGAGCGCTCGACCTACGAGATCATCGATGCGGACTCGGTGGGCCAGGAGGGCGGCCAGATCATTCTCGGCAAGCACACCGGGCGCCACGCCTTCGCCGACACGTTGGCGAAGCTCGGCATCAAAGTCCGGGGCGATGCCCTCGACGCGGCGTTCACCCGCTTCAAGGAACTGGCGGACCGCAAGGTGAAGCTGACCGACGCCGACCTCGAGGCGATCGTCGCCGAGGAGCTCGGAACCGCGCTTGAGGAGGGCTTCGTCCTCGACCTGCTCGACGTCCAGGGCGGCACGGCCGGGCTGCCGCGGGCGAGAGTCGTGGTCAGCCGGGACGGTCGCAAGTCCGAGGCGATCGCGGAAGGCGACGGGATGATCGACGCGACCTGCAAGGCGATCAAGCAGGCGACCGGAATCGATGCCAAGCTCATCGACTTCAACGTCTCGTCGGTCACCGGCGGTATCGACGCCCTCGGCGACGTCGTCATCCAGCTCGACTCCGGCGGCGTGCGGGCTTCGGGTCGGGGGCTGTCCACCGACGTGGTCGAGGCAGCTGCTCGCGCCTATGTCGCGGCGACCAACCGGGTGGTCCGCGCCAAGGCGCGGATGACCGGCGATGGGGCAACCGACGTCGTACGCGAGAGCGGAGTGACGCCTTAGGCCGAGGCTTGCCGGCGAGGTCTCAACGTGGGCAGCCAGGTCGGCCGTTGCCCCTCGTAGGCGTCGATGTCCGCCAGGTGCTGGGACGTGACGCCGATGTCGTCGAGGCCTCTGAGCAGCCGGTCTCGCGCGTCGTCGTCCAAGCGGAATGGCGCCGAGATGCCCACCCCGGGCACCTCGACCAGCCTCCGCTCGACGTCCACGACGACCTCGAGCGACGCGTCCGTGCTGACCGCCTCCAGGAGCGCCCGCCCGTCCTCGTCGGACACCTCGGCGGGGACCAGGCCGGAACGAGTGGAGTTGTTGCGGAAGATGTCGCCGAAACGGGGGCTCACGACCGCGGAGAAGCCGTGGTCGACCAGTGCCCACACGGCGTGCTCCCGGGACGAGCCCGTACCGAAATTGGGGCCGGCGACGAGGATCGTCGCCCCGGCGTGGTCCGGATCGTTGAGCACGAAGGCGGGATCGTCGCGCCACTCGGCGAACAGTCCGGCCCCGAAACCGGTCCGCTCGATGCGCTTGAGCCACTCACTCGGGATGATCTGATCGGTGTCGACGTCGGAGCGGTCGAGCGGGACCGCCCGCCCCGACACGATCCTCACGGGCTCCATGTCAGGCCCCGATGTCGGCCGGGGTGGCGAACCTGCCCGCCACCGACGTCGCCGCGGCAACCGCCGGGGACACGAGATGGGTGCGGCCACCACGTCCCTGGCGGCCCTCGAAATTGCGGTTCGAGGTTGAGGCACAGCGTTCCCCGGGCGACAGCTGGTCGGGGTTCATGCCGAGGCACATGGAGCAGCCACTCTCCCTCCACTCGAAGCCCGCTTCGCGAAAGACCTGGTCCAGTCCCTCCGCCTCGGCTTGGAGCTTGACCTGGCGCGAGCCCGGCACGACGAGTGCCCGTAGGCCACTTCGTATCCGGCGGCCCCGGAGAACACCGGCGGCGGTGCGCAGGTCCTCGATCCTCGAGTTCGTGCAGGAGCCGATGAACACCGTGTCCACCTCGATCGAGGTGATCGGCATGCCGGCCTCAAGGCCCATGTAGGCGAGGGCGCGGGTGGCGGCCTCCCGCTCGGCCGGGCTCGCCATGTCGTCCGGGCTCGGTACGCGACCGTCGATGGCGACCACCTGGGCAGGGTTGGTGCCCCACGAGACGTGCGGGCGGACCGAGGCGGCCTCGAGGTTCACCTCGGCGTCGAAGCGGGCGCCCTCGTCGGTGGTAAGTGCGCGCCAGTCCTCGACGGCCCGCTCCCAGTCCGCGTCTTTCGGTGCGTAGCGCCTGCCCTCGAGGTACGCGAAGGTCACCTCGTCCGGGGCGATCATCCCCGCGCGGGCACCGGCCTCGATGGACATGTTGCAGACCGTCATGCGACCCTCCATCGACAGCGAGCGGATCGCCGAACCCCGGTACTCGACGATGTGACCGACTCCTCCTGTCGTGCCGAGCCGACCGACGATGGCGAGCACGACGTCCTTGGCGCTCGCACCGGGCGCCAAGTCGCCCTCGACAGTGACGGCCATGGTGCGGGGCCTGCGCTGGGGGAGGGTCTGTGTGGCGAGCACGTGTTCCACCTCCGAGGTCCCGATGCCGAAAGCCAAAGCCCCGAACGCACCGTGGGTGGAGGTGTGGCTGTCCCCGCAGACGATCGTCATCCCGGGTTGGGTGAGGCCCTGCTCGGGCCCGATCACGTGCACGATGCCTTGGTTCTCATCGCCCATCGGGTAACAGGTCACCCCGAACTCCGCGCAGTTGGAGTCGAGCGCCTCGAGCTGGCGCCGGGAGACAGGATCCTCCACCCGGCCGCTCGCCGTCGTCGTGGGCACGTTGTGGTCGGCGGTGGCGATCGTCAGATCAGGCCGCCGTACTTTCCTTTGGGCCAGCCGCAGCCCTTCGAACGCCTGCGGCGAGGTCACCTCGTGGACGAGGTGCAGGTCGATGTAGAGCAGATCCGGCTCTGCGGCGCCGTCGCCGGGGCGAACCACATGGCGGTCCCAGACCTTGTCGGCGAGCGTCTCAGCCATGGGCCGTCAGTTGCCCACCGAGACGATCTCGACTGAGAAGGCGCGGCCGTTCGGCGCCTGGTACTCGACCGTGTCACCGACGTTGTGCCCGACGAGCGCCTGGCCGAGCGGTGAGGCGGGCGAGATCACCGCCACGCCTTCGCCCTTCTCCTCTATGGAGCCGACCAGGAACTTCTCGGTCTCATCGTCCCCCTCGTAGCGGAGCTCCACCACGACGCCGGTGGTCACGACGCCGGTCTCGTGCGTTGAGCTGTCTACGATCACGGCGTTTTCCAGCATCCGTTGCAGCTGGCGCACGCGGGACTCCATCTTGCCCTGGGCGTCCTTGGCGGCGTGGTAGTCGCCGTTCTCCGACAAGTCGCCAAGTGCCCTGGCGGCTTCGATCTGGCGCGCGATCTCGACGCGACCCCGCGTCGTGAGATCCTCGAGCTCGGCCACGAGACGCGCGTGGGTTTCGGGTGTGAGAACAGTTTCAGTCACTTCAGTCACCGACACGAGGCTACCGGTTCAGAGACGGAAACTGGCCGGCACCGCCGTAGCGGCGGGATCGGCGGCACACTTTGCGCCCTAGGCTCCGGGGGAGACACGAAAGGGAGGCTCCGGCGGTGGGAACGCGTGCCGGCACCGCATCCGGCAAGGCCGGCACGGGTGCCACGGCGGACAGGGCCTCTGGCGGCATGGGGCCAGGCCAGAGCGACGGGCAGGCGGTGATATCGGTCCGCGGCCTGACCAAGCGGTACGGGGACGTCGAGGCCGTACGGGGGATCGACTTCGAGGTGTCGCGCGGGGAGACCTTCGGGTTCCTCGGGCCGAACGGGGCCGGCAAGACGACGACGATCAAGATCCTCTGCACGCTCGCCAGCGCGACCACGGGCACCGCCAGCGTCGCCGGCCACGACACGGGCACCGACCAGGACGAGGTGCGACGCAACATCGGCCTCGTGTTCCAGGACACCACCTTGGACAATTACCTGACGGCCGAGCAGAACCTCCGTTTTCACGCCGCCCTGTATGCCGTGCCGAAGGCGGCCGTGGCGCCGCGTATGCGCCAGGTGCTGGACATGGTCGGCCTCTGGGAACGCAGGGACAACCTGGTCAGCACCTTCTCGGGTGGCATGCAGCGCAGGCTGGAGATCGCCCGCGGCCTTCTCCACGCGCCTCGTGTGCTGTTCCTCGACGAGCCGACCGTGGGGCTCGACCCGCAGACCCGTTCCTCGATCTGGACCTACATCAACGAGCTCAAAGGGCGCGAGGACATCACGATCTTCCTGACAACGCACTACATGGACGAGGCAGAGAACTGCGACCGGATCGCGATCATCGACCACGGGAGGATCGTCGCCATCGACACCCCCGAGGCGCTCAAGGCCAGCGTCGGCAAGGACCGGGTGCAGATCCACACGGCCGACGACCCGGCGGCGATCGCCTCCCTGGCGGCG
Organism: uncultured Acidimicrobiaceae bacterium; assembly: GCA_963719125.1. Lineage (GTDB taxonomy): Bacteria > Actinomycetota > Acidimicrobiia > Acidimicrobiales > Bog-793 > Fen-455. The sequence goes on along the minus strand of CAVRAT010000007.1, from coordinate 266,714 downwards.
CGTTTCGGCATCGAAGCGGCCGTCCACGACGGTGCTGTCACCTTCTCTGTGGCCTCGGGGGAGGAGTTCGTTCCGAGGCTCTTCTCCGAGCTGCCGGTGGCGATCAGCTCGGTGAGCGTCTCGCGTCCCTCGCTCGACGACGTCTTCATGTCCTACACCGGAAGCACCATCCGCGATGCCGAGGCATCGAGCATCGACGTGATGCGCCAAAGGGCTGCACACTGGCGAGGGGGGAGGCGCTGAGATGGTCACACGGGTCGCCAAGGCCACCGTGGATGCCAAGACGGAGGCGGCGCTCGTGGCCGAGATCAGGGTCGCTGTGCCCGAGCACAGCCTGTGGCACAACACCCGCGCGGTGAACATCGTCTGGCGGCGCGAGCTGATCCGCTTCCGCACCGACCGGCTGCGCGCCATCACCTCGCTCATACAGCCGTTCCTGTTCCTGTTCGTGCTGGGGACGGGCCTGTCCACCCTCGCCAGGCGCGGCATGCCACCCGGTGTGGACTTCAAGACCTTCATTTACCCGGGCGTGCTGGCGATGTCGGTCCTTTTCACGGCCGTCTTCTCGGCGGGCTCGATCGTGTGGGACCGGGAGTTCGGTTTCTTGCGCGAGATGCTCGTGGCGCCGGTCAGCCGAGCCTCGCTCGTGGTCGGAAAGTGCCTTGGGGGCACGACGATCGCGACATTCCAGGGCCTCGTCTTCCTTGCCCTGGCAGGCTTCGCGCACGTGCCCTACGATCCCGCGCTGCTGGCGACGCTCGTAGGCGAACTGCTCCTCCTGTCGTTCACCTTGACCGCGTTCGGCCTGATGATGGCCGCCAGGATCAAGCAGTTCCAGTCGTTCATGGCATTGACTCAGATGCTCGTGATGCCACTGTTCTTCCTCTCGGGGGCGCTCTACCCCCTGAACGGGCTGCCTGCCTGGTTGAGCGTGCTGACCAGGATCGACCCGCTGACCTACATCGTCGGGCCGATGCGCCATGCCGTCTTCGACCATCTCACGATTCCCTCCGCGTACGTCCAGCGCCTGGCGCCGGGCATCACCTGGGGCGGCTGGGTCGTTCCCGTGGGGGTCTCATTGGGGATCGTCGCGATCATGGGCCTTGTGATGGGGATCGTGGCCATAGGCGAGTTCCGAAAGACGGAGTGACTCTGTTTCGAAGGTGACGTCCCGGGTGCTGAAACGGGTGCAAGGGCCGAGTACCCTCGGGCAATGGCCGGAACATTCGTCTTTCGGGTGAGCCGAATGGCGCTCGCCGCAGTGACGGTGGCGGCGCTCGCGACTGTGGGCGTGCGCGCATCGGCCGACGCCGCTTCGTTCGCCAGGGCTGTTCCGCGTGGTCCGGCCACGCCGAGGGCCGGGATCGTGCCGCCACGCAACCCCCCGAAGAACATTCCTCCCGTCCCGAATTTCTACGCCTACTGCGCCGTCGGAGCTCTCGATGACACGGCGCCTTGCAACTCGAAGGTGCTGCAGGCCATCGACCGGGCGCGGGGGACCGAGCCGGTCGGCCCACTGCGGTTCAGCCTGGTGAAGTTCCTCAAGCTGAGCGTGGTCGATCAGCTCTTCACGATCGCCAACCTGGAGCGGGTGTCCCGCGGGGAGCCGCCGATGGCCGCGCTCACGGTCCAGATGGACAAGGTGGCACAGGCCGGTGCCGACAGCGACAACGACCCCAGCTGGTCGGATAGGCCGTTGTCCGGGGGAGCCCAGGTGCTCGCCTGGGGGTCGAACTGGGCCGGTGGCAGCGAGAGCGCGCTCGGGGCCGACGACGGCTGGATGTACGACGACGGCTACGGGGGCCACAACGGAGGCTGTATGTCCCCGGCGGCGGCGGGATGCTGGGGGCACCGGGACAACATCCTTCGGCAGTGGCGGGGCGATCTCACCGGCTGCAGCGCGGCCGACTCCCAGCTCGTCATGGGGGCGGCGTACGCACGCTCGGCCAAGTGGGCCACTTCGTTCGCCGAGATCTTCGTTGCCGCCTGTGGTCAAAAGCCCTCCGGCGAGGTCTACACCTGGACCCAGGCTCAGGCCGCGATCGGGCTTGGCTCACCTAGAGCCGTCAGCGCAGCTGTCAGCGCGGGGAACAAGGGCTGTTCGCCGTCAGCTCCAACGACAAGACCTCGTGCACGACGAGGGCAGCGACTCACTTCAAAGGTGACGAGGGCGGGCCTACTTTGGCCCTTCCCAAGGGTCCTTCGGCTCTATTGGCGGATGACGATGTCCTTTAGGTTTGGTTTGCCGCCTGCCTTGTTTCCTGACTCGCGGCCACTTGCGCAGCGTAAGTCGTCGCGGTAGTGCCCGACAGGGAAAGGTTTGACACCACTCGGGGCTCAAAGAACCAGCAGAAAGGAACCTTCGTGAGAAGCGATACAGCGGCGAGGTTCGCAGTTGTGTCGGTCGTAGTGGGCATGGCCATTGCCACTGCGGCCAGCAGCAGCGCGTCGGCGGCGATGACTTCGCCGCGCACGAACTCGTTGTCCCAGAACGTCAAGACTCTGAAGGTGGCGCTCGTAGCGCCGAGCGCGACAAACGACCTTTCCTGGACCCAGACCATGTACAGCGCGCTGGAGAGCCTGAAGGTATCCCAACACCTCCAGCTCGCGGTATCGGCGAACGAGTATGTGACCTCCGACGCGGCGAACATCATTCGCGAGTACGCCTCCCAGGGCTACAACCTCGTCATCGGCCACGGTGGGCAGTACGGCTCGATCATCCAGCAGCTCGCACCCAAGTTCCCGAAAGTTTCCTTCGCGTGGGGTGCAGTGTCTTCAACCTTCGATCTGCCGAACGTGTTTGCCTACGAGGCGGACGCCAATGATGGCGGCTATGTCCAGGGGTACATGGCGGGGATGCTGAGCAAGTCCCATGTCATAGGCGTGATAGGCCCGATCGCGACCGGTGACGACATGCTCTACGTCGACGGCTTTGTTGCCGGCGTGAAGGCCGAGAACAAGTCCAACGTGATCCACCCGGTCTACACCGGTTCCTACAGTGACGACAGCCTCATGGCAACCGCGGCCAAGACGGATGTGTCAGACGGCGCCGATGTTCTTTCCGCCACGACCCAGTCCTCGGTTGGTGCGCTGGGAATCGCCCGGTCGGACAAGCTACCTTTCTTTGCAAGTGACTGGTCGGAGGCGAGCCTCGCCCCGCACACCGTCGTCTCGTCTCAGGTCTACAACTGGCAGTCGGTGCTCCTTCAGATGTTCACAGCGATCCGATCGGGCAAGCTCGGCGGTGCGACCTACGTGATCGACATCGGCAATGGCGGTGAGACCATCGATTTCAATCGGGGCTACAACCTTGCCGCACCGATCAAGGCAGAAGGTGAGAAGTTGGTCCGGGAAATCACGGAGGGAACGCTCACGCCTCCGCAGTGATTGCCAGGACTCGACAGAGGTGAGCATGCGGCTCTTGATCAGGTCCGGCTACCTGTGGTGCGGTGACGCCGCCGGCACGGAGATAGCCGGCGCGTCGGTTCTCGCCGAGGATGGCGTCGTTACCCACATAGGCACGCAGGACAGGGACTGGCCCGTAGCCGATGACGTGCTGGATGCCTCCGAATGCGTCGTGGTGCCAGGCCTGGTGAACACCCACCATCACCTGTACCAGACCTTGACGAGAGCCTTCACCCCCGCGCTCGCGTGCGATCTGTTTGGTTGGCTGAAGGCGCTTTATCCGGTGTGGGAGCAGCTCGACGAGGAGAGTGCCTACCTGTCAGCGTGGGTGGGCCTCGCCGAGCTGCTGCTGTCCGGCTGTACGACGACCACCGACCATCTCTACGTCCACCCCCGGGGCAGAACTGGGTTGATCGAAGCCGAGATCTCAGCAGCGGCAGAGCTCGGGATCCGGTTTCATCCGACGCGCGGCTCCATGTCGCTGGGCACCGACGACGGCGGGTTGCCCCCGATGGCAGTCGTGCAGGACGAGGACGAGATCCTGGCTGACTGTCAACGGCTCGTTGAGCGCTACCACGACCCATCACAAGGGTCGATGCTTCAGATCGCGCTCGCGCCCTGCTCGCCATTCTCGGTCACCCCACAGCTCATGCGACGCTCGGCCGAGCTCGCCGAACGTCTAGATGTCCGCTTGCACACCCACCTTGCGGAGACAACCAACGAGACGGCCTACTGCGCAGAGGTCTTCGGCGTGCGCCCACACGAACTTGCAGGCCAACTGGGCTGGCTGTCGACCCGCACTTGGTTCGCGCACGCCGTTTGGAGCGACGCAGCCGAGATCGCCCGACTTGCCGCAACCGGGACTGGCGTGGCTCACTGCCCCACATCGAACATGATGATCGGCGCTGGGCTTTGCCCAGCCGTTGACATGCGCCGGGCCGGAGTGATCGTCGGCCTTGGCTGCGACGGGTCAGCAGCTCACGATGCGAGCGACCTGTGGGGGGAGGTCCGTCAGGCGCTCCTGCTTGCCCATCTCCGGGACGGCCCCGCCGCCTTGACGGCGCGCGGTGCGCTGGAGATGGCAACCGGTGGTGGCGCCGGGTGCCTCGGGCGCACCGATATCGGTTCGCTTGAGGTCGGCAAGTGCGCCGATATGGCGTGCTACCCGCTTACTGGACTGTCAACTGCCGGGGCGGTACTCGATCCAGTCGAGGCGATCGTCCGGTGCGCGGTGCGCGGGGCAGCGCACACCGTGGTCAACGGGCAAGTCCTCGTCCGTGACGGCCGACTGAACAACGAGGACCTTGACGACCGTGTGGCGCGGCACCGGGCGCTCGCGCGGAGATGGGCGGAGCGCCTGAGGCCTGCGGGTCCCTGGCTCTGACGCCACCGCAGGCACCCCGACTAGTGTGACCGGGAAGTGGAACCAAGAGTCGGCGCACCCAGAGTTGCGGTCATAAGAGGCGACGGGATCGGCCCTGAAGTCGTCGCGGAAGCGCTCAAAGTCGTCGATGCCGCCGGGGTCGAGATCGAGACGATCGAGTACGACCTCGGTGCCGGCCGATACGAGCGCACGGGCGAAGTGCTGCCCGACTCGGTCCTCGACGAGCTCAGAGAAGCCGACGCCATCCTGCTCGGCGCCGTCGGACCGCCGATCGGGTCGACGGCGGTGCCACCGGGAGTCATAGAGCGCGGCCTTCTCTTGAAGCTTCGCTTCGAGCTCGACCTGTACATCAACCTGCGGCCGTTCAACGGGGTCCCGGGTTCGATCGCCCCCGACGCGGACCTCGTCCTCGTGCGCGAGAACACGGAGGGCCCTTATGTGGGCGAGGGCGGGGCGCTCAGGCGGGGCACGCCGTTCGAAGTTGCCACGCAGGGGTCGGTCAACACCCGTCACGGAGTCGAGCGCTGTGTCCGGTATGCCTTCGGGCTCGCCGAGCGCCGCAAGGCCCACCACGTGACCCTCGTGCACAAGACCAACGTGCTCACCTATGCGGGCGGCCTCTGGCAGCGCGCGTTCGACTCGGTGGCTCTCGAGCACCCGGGCGTCGCCACCGGGTACAACCACGTCGACGCCGCCTGCATCGTCCTTGTCGAGAATGCCACCCGCTACGACGTCGTGGTGACCGACAACCTGTTCGGCGACATCCTCGCCGACCTCGCGGGCGCTGTCACCGGCGGCATCGGACTCGCGGCGTCGGCCAACCTCAACCCGGCCCGCACCGGCCCGTCTGTCTTCGAGCCGGTCCACGGCGCCGCGTACGACATCGTCGGCACCGGGAAGGCGAATCCCCTGGCCGCGATCCGCTCCGCGGCCATGATGCTCGAGCACCTGGGCGAGGTCGCCGCATCAGAGCGCGTAACCAAGGCGGTGCTCGAGTTGCAGATTGAGATGGCCGGTTCCTCCGAGCCTTGGAGCACGTCCGGCGTTGGCGATGCAGTCATAAGGAGGTTGTGACGGTGCCCATCACCCCGACGGCAAAGATCTGGATGGACGGCGAGCTCATCGACTGGGACAAGGCAACTGTGCATGTGCTCACGCACAGCTTGCACTACGGGATGGGGGTGTTCGAAGGCATCCGCGCCTACCCGACGGCCAACGGGCCGGCGATCTTCCGCTTGCGCGACCACGTCAAGAGGATGTTCAGGGGGACCCGCATCCTGCAGATGGACCTGCCGTACTCCGAGGACGAGGTCTTCGAGGCGGTCAAGCTCGCCGTGGCGGAGAACGGGCTCGACAGCTGCTACATAAGGCCGCTCGCCTACCTCGGCTATGGCGAGATGGGCATGAACCCCATCGCGTGCAAGGTGAGGCTTTCGATCGCGGTGTGGCCCTGGGGCGCCTACCTCGGCGACGAGGCGATGCGTACCGGCATCCGCCTCAAGATCAGCTCCTGGGCCCGCAACGACCCGCGTTCTGTGCCGACGGCCGCCAAGTGTTCCGGGCTGTACGTCAACTCCTCGCTCGCGAAACTGGAGGCGGCACGCGCCGGCTACGACGAAGCCCTCATGTGCACCACGAGCGGGCTGATCTCCGAAGGCACGGGTGAGAACGTCTTCGTCGTGCGTGGAGGCAGGCTCTACACCCCGCCGCCGTCGGGCGCGGGGTCGCTCGAGGGCATCACGGCGGACACCGTCGCCACCTTCGCCCATGACCTCGGCCACACCGTCAGCGAACGTGAGATGCGTCGGACCGACCTCTACATGGCCGACGAGGCGTTCCTCACCGGCACGGCCGCAGAGGTCGTCCCGATCGGCTCGGTCGACGACCGCCTGGTCGGGACGGGAGAGCCCGGACCGATCACGCGCGAGATCCAGGACCTCTACAACGCGACCGTCCGGGGCACGGTGGACCGGTACAAGGACTGGCTCGAATATGTCACCTGAGCCCAACCTCCCCGACGCCGTCGACATCTACGACACGACGCTGCGGGACGGTTCGCAGCAGGAAGGCATCTCGCTGACCGTCGACGACAAGCTGCGCGTAGCCGAGCAGCTCGACCATCTGGGCGTCTCGTACATAGAGGGCGGCTGGCCGGGTGCGAACCCGAAGGATGAGGAGTTCTTCGCCCGGGCTGCCAAGGAGCTGCGGCTCAAGACCGCGACGCTCGTCGCCTTCGCCTCGACGCGCCGTCCCGGCGGGCAGACAGGCTCCGACGAGACGCTCCGCCACCTCATCGAGGCGGGCACCGAGGTCGTCTGCATCGTGGCGAAGTCGTCCGACCTGCACGTCACCGAGGCGCTGCGCACGACGCTCGACGAAGCGGTCGCCATGGCGGCCGACTCGGTGGCGTACCTGCGCCAAGCGGGTCGGCGAGTCTTTTTCGACGCCGAGCACTTCTTCGACGGTTACAGCCGCGACGCGGAGTTCGCACTCCGCGTCCTTCGGGCGGCCGAGGAGGCCGGCGCCGAGGTGCTCGTGCTCTGCGACACCAACGGCGGCACCCTGCCCCACGTCGTCGGCAAAGTCGTGGCCGATGTGAGGCAGCGCTCGTCGGCCATGATCGGTGGTCACTTCCACAACGACGGCGGTTGCTCGGTGGCGAACTCCCTTGCGGCCGTACGCCAAGGTGCCACCCACATTCAGGGCTGCATCAACGGCTACGGCGAGCGCACCGGGAACGCGGACCTCTCGGCGATCATCGCGAACCTCAGCCTCAAGATGGGCATCAAGACGATCCCGGCCGACAGGCTCGAGCGCCTCACCTCAGTGGCCCACCACATCGCTGAGATCGTCAATCTCACCCTTGATCCGCAACGCCCCTACGTCGGGACGGCGGCGTTCGCGCACAAGGCCGGTCTGCACACGAGCGCCCTCATCCGCAGGTCCGACGCCTACGAGCACATAGCGCCCGACGTCATCGGCAACGGGACCCGCGTCGTCGTGAGCGAGCTGGCGGGGCGCTCGACGCTTCAGCTGAAGGCCGCTGAGCTCGGCCTCGAGCTCGACTCGCCGGCGTTGGGGCGGGTCCTGGAGTCCCTCAAGCACCTCGAGCACAACGGCTATCACTTCGAGGTCGCCGACGGGTCCTTGGAGCTCTTGATGCGGGCCGCAGCCGGTGCCCTCGGGGGGCGGCTGGGGGACCTTTTCCGGATCGAGTCGTTCCGGGTCATCACGGATTGGCGCGCCCGGGACGGCATCGCGGCCGACGAGGGCGCCGGCGAGGGCGGTCCGGTTCTGGTCCATCCTTGGTCCTCGCCGGGCGAGCTCACAACCGAAGCGACGGTGAAGGCCCACATCGGCCCCGAGCGGGTCGTGGCGACTGCAGAGGGGAACGGGCCGGTGAACGCGCTCGATGCCGCCCTCCGGCTCGCCATCGAGCCGCACTTCGAACAGCTGCGCAACGTGCATCTGATCGACTACCGGGTACGTGTCCTGGACACGTCCAAGGGGACCGGGGCGGTCACGAGGGTGCTCCTCGACACCGCCGACGCCGAAGGCAGCTGGTCGACGATCGGAGTTTCGGAGAACATCATCGAGGCCTCCTGGGAGGCGCTCGTGGACTCGGTGGTCTTCGGCCTCATCCGTGCCGCGGCCGGTGACGCCGGGGCGGCGAAGACAGAGGAAGTGCCGTGACCCAGCCGAAGTTCGCTCCCATCATGGAGCAGCACGAGGTCCGCGAGGTGCAGCGGATCGGCCCTCCTGCGCCCTGGATGACCCATCGCCCAGGGGAGAGCCGTCCCGCACCGCAGCCGCCACGCAAACACGGCCTCGGTGTCCCCGGACCCGATCAGGGCTACGCCATCGGGCTCGCCACCCGTTTCGAAGAGCGCCTCGTGCTCGAGCCCGGCGAACGCGCCGATGACGTGCTGGCGGGCGCTGTCGCCATCGCGCTGCGCCGGGCGGCGATATTCGGCCGCGCCCCGATCGCGGCGGACATCGAACTGGCGCTCAGGCTTTTCAAATACCTCGTCGGCGAGGAGGGGACCTGGCCGTCCGGCGATCTTGTCGCCTTGCGCCGGGCGCGCTTTGACGCCGCGGCGCACGACTACTGGCGCCGGCGGGCGCTCGTCGACGCGGTCCCCGAGGAGACCTTCCGGTTCAGCCCCGAGAAACTCACCAAGCGACTCGAGAACGAGCCTTCGTGCTGGCGGGAGCTGGTCGGCGCCTGACCGAGGCGGTCCGGCACCCATCCCGGGCCAGGAGCACTCAGCGGCGCAGCGGGCGGGCCAAGCCCGGCGTGCTCACAGCGTCGGGTGTGAGCGAACGTCTTGGGAGGCCAGAGCCGACCGTGACGTCGCGGCAGCTGATCGCAACGCTGCGTCGATGTCACGCAGGTGGTGCTCGCCTTCGTGGACGGCGTGACGCCCGAGCCAGACAACGGTGCGCTCGGTGGAGTTGTATAGGCAGTGGCGCTGCCACTGTGCCTCGTCGAGGCCCTCGAAGGCCCAGGCGAGCATCTCGGCCGCGACCTTGAGCTCACGGCCCACATCGGCCGGTTCCTCGGCGCCGTAGCGCGCCAGGCTCGCCCGCTCGTCGCGGTACATCGGGGCGAAGCTCGGGCAGTCCTCCACCAGTGCGAGATACAGCCGTTCACGAAGTACCAGGAAGACGTCGCGGACGTGGCATGCGTATTCGAGTGCCGACCAGATGCGCGGTCCCGGCCGGGTGCGTATCGTTACCCCGAGCGTCGGGTCGGCTCGCTCGTTGGAGACCCGCATGGCGAAACGGCCTCCCAACGATCGCAACGTGCCGGGCACGGCACCGGGGCCGAGCGCGTCGTAGTCGAATTGGCATTCTTCGCAGCGATCCACTCCTACATCGTGGCCGATCGGCCGGCCACGCGTGGTGGCAGTGGCCTCGACACGATAGCGTCACGTCCTGACAGGCCAGGTTTGGCCGTAAGCGGTCACGATGTCATCGGAGGCAGGCCATGGGTTTCATGGACAAAGTAAAGGCGCAGGCGACAGTTCTGGCCGAGAAGGCCCAGGAGGGAGCCAAGGCCGGGCAGGCCAAGCTCTCGGACATGCAGGCGAAGAAGCATGCCGACGCGCTTCTCCTCGAGCTCGGCGGCATCGTCTACTCCCAGCAAGCGGGTCGCGCTCCTCAGGACGCCGACGCAAAAGTTTCCGACCTGATCACTCAGCTCCAACATCACGAGGCCGAGCACGGGCCGATCGCGGTGACCTCTGCGACGCTGATGGCACCGGCAGCTCCCGACGGGGGCTCGTTTGTCCCCACGCCGACGCAGGCGACTGACACCCCGGAGCAGCCCTCGACCCCGGCCGCGACCACGGTGACCGGCGGCGGTGGGATCCCGGGTTCTGCGGGCGGTATCCCCCAGTCGAGCGGTGGCATCCCCACCGGTTCCTACTCCTCGGACGCGGAGGAGACTTCGTAGCTCATAGCGGCGGGCCTAGCGCGCCCGCCGTGGTCCAAGCGAGCGCCGCTTCACCTTCGATGTCTAGCCGAGGTCGGTAGCTCAAGGAGTAAGTGGCCTGGCGACCATGGCGGCCATGGCCCGTTCTTGTTCCCATCCCAGTCCGCGGCGCCGCCAGTCCGGAGGCCTCTTGCAGCGCGGCGCCCGGGAACCGCTCCGCCGGGCAGCTCGTTGCGTGGCCGCGGGAGTTGTCGCGGCCCTTCTCGGCTCCTGCACGTCCCCGGCCCCCCGGGGAGCCGGACACGAGAGCGTCGTGCAGTCGGCCGGGCCAGTCCAGGGGGCCCGGGCGGCGCAAAGTGTCCGGGCTGATCCGATCTCACCGGGGGGGCGAGGGCTTGAAGCCAGCCCGGAGGTCGTCGCCTCGGTGCTCTCCGCATGGAGGGCCGAAATGGAGGCTTTCTACGTGGCGAGCCTGCACGGCGACGTGTGGTCTCGCCGCCTCGGCCGCGGCGTCGTAGCGGGGAGCCCGGCAGACGAGGCGATGCTCTCCTTTCTTTCGGCCCAGGCGGCGTCCGGTGTCGCCGGGCCGTCGACATGGCGCATCGGCAAAGCGCGTGTCGTGTCGCTCGGTCGTTCGAGGGCCGTCGTGGCGGCGTGTTCCTACGACCCTGGCAGTCACTTCCGCTCCGGTCATCTCGCCGCGCCGGGTGACCTCGGCGGGGGGGCCGCGCTCACGGCGTACCTCTCCGACATGACCGAGGTACGGGGCTCGTGGAGACTGGAGAGGACCGTGACCTCCGACTTGGCCGATTTTGCTGGGCCGGGTGCCTGCGGGCGACTCGTCTCCCGGCTCGTGGCGGCGCATGCCCGCGCAGGCGCCGAGAGCGCCGCCCGTGCCGGCGACGGGGGTGGAGCAGGCTCGACCGGCACGTCAATCTGGTCCTCGGTGTGGTGGCTCGGCACTCCGCTAGGCCCGGGACCGTACACGGGCGGTACCACAGGCGGTCTCGCGCTCTGCGTCTGGCACGACGTCGGGTCTTCGCTGAGCAGCCTCAACGCTGCCCTCGCCGGCGCCGGGCTTCCGGCCGGCTACTGGACCCCACCGCGGGCCGGCGGCTATCCCGGCATCTGGTCGGTCGAGCTCTGGGCCACGGCGCTGTTGAAAGGGGCCGCATCGTCGGATCACTTCGACGTCGTCGCCTGCCCGAATCCGGGCGAGGTCCCCCCTGACGGGGGCTACATCGAGGCCGACATGCCGCCCGCCGCCGGAGCGACCGGCAAGGTCATGTACCTGTGGATCTACTGGGACACGGTGCCGGACCCGGCCGCCTCGGGTCTCCCGCCGTTGATCTACGAAGCGCTCGCCAGGGCCGTGCTCCCGTCCCCGATCATCTCCACATCTCCCTCGTCGATCGACGCCTTCAGCGACGCGACGATCGTGAACTTCCCGACGTGGTTGTGGATCCAGCCCTCGGCCTGGAGAACGGTCACCGCCACGGCATCTGGCGGTGGGCTTGTCGCCACGGTGTGGGCGACCCCGATGAGCTTGACCTGGCGGGCGGGGTGGAGCCTTTCCGAGCCGGGCGACGACCCCGAGGGCGGGGTCACACTCGCCCCGGAGGACCTCGACCTCGCTTGCGCCGGGCCCGGTGCCTCCTATGACGAGTCGCTCGCACCGACTGCGCAAGCAAGCGCCTGCCAGTGCGTCTTCACCCAGTCCACCTTCGGGACCGATCAGGCGCTGGAGGCGTCGATCTCATGGCAGGTTGATTGGGCGCTGTCCGATGTCGCCGGGATCGTCGGGGGTGAGGGCCGGCTCGGCGACTCCGCTTCCAGTGCCACGCGTCCGCTGCGTGTGCTGCAGGTCGAGTCGGTGCTCACCGCGCCCTGACAGGTCTCCAAGGCGCGCACCGCCTCCCAGGGCGGTCCGGCATGTGACCTCGGGTGGGAGTCTCCAATGCAATCGGGCACACCTGAGGTCCGCTCGTCGCCGTGGCGATGTCGCGGCCGCGCGCACCGTTATCGTCTGACCGGTGAGCTCGGGTCATCCGCAACCTCGTCGGCTCCGTAGCCGAAGTGAGGTGCAACCCGAACTGGCGAACGCGAGCGATGCCAACCTCGCGCTCGCGATCGCCCGTTATCGGGAGGATGCTCTCGCAGAGGCGTACCGGCGGCACGCCGGCGCCGTTTTCGGCCTGGCCCGGCGGTTGCTGCACGAGCGGGCGGCCGCCGAAGAGGTCGTGCAAGAAGTGTTCGTGAGATTGTGGAACGCCCCGGACCGGTTCGACCCGGAGCGGGGGACCTTGCGGTCGTACCTACTCGCCCAGGCACACGGACGAGCGGTCGACCAGCTCCGCTCGGAGGTGGCCCGGCGCCGTCGGGAAGAGCGCGGGGCGCGGGAGACCGCCCTCGGCGGCTACGACGTCGAGCACGAGGTCGGGGACATCATCGTCGCCGACCACGTTCGCGAAGTCCTCGGTGGCCTGCCCGACACCGAGCGGCGGCCGATCGAACTGGCCTACTTTCGTGGCCACACCTACCGGGAGGTGGCGGTGATCCTCGGCGAACCGGAGGGCACCGTGAAGAGCAGGATCCGGAGCGGGCTGAAGCGTATGCACGCTCAGCTCAGCGTCTCCGGTTTGGGTCTGAAAGGCGAACAGCTGTGACACACGACGAGATCGAGGAGATGCTCGGTGTCTATGCGCTCGACGCGCTCGATCCCGAAGAGCGCCAGGAGATCGACGACCACCTCGCCTCCTGCCCGCGGTGCCGTGCCGAGCTCGACGCCCACCGTGAGGTCGCGGCCCTCCTGGGCAACCCGGTCGGCGAAGCCCCGGCTACCGCGCCCGAAGAGGTCTGGGACCGGATCGCATCTTCGCTTCAGGACGAGCCACCTGCCCTCCCGCCTCTGGCGCGGCGCGGCTTACGGCGAAATCTCGCGTTGTTCGTGCCGCTCGGAGCGGTCGCAGCGGGCCTGATTCTGGTTGTCGCGTTGTTGGCGGCCAAGGTCGGCGACTTGAGCCAGCAGGTCAGCAGCCTCAGGCACCAGGCGGGCGTCACCAGCGTGCTCCTCGATCCCACGCACAGGACGGTGGAGCTCACCTCGGCGGCGCACCCGCGCTGGCGGGCGACGGTGGTCATCTTGGCGAATGGCGAGGGCTACCTCATCAACCCGTCCATGCCTCCGCTCACCAGCTCGCAGACGTTCCAGCTCTGGGCCCTGTCGCGTGGCAAGGTCGTCTCGCTCGGCGTGCTCGGTTCGCACCCGGGCGGTGCGCCTATCCGGGTCCAGCCCACGATGACGGTGCTCATGATCAACGCCGAGCCGCTCGGGGGCACGCCGGTGCCGACGACGCCGGTGCTCGTGCAGGGAAGCCTGCCGGTCGGCTTGTGAGACCACCCGGGGGACTGCGAACGGCTCATCGGTGAGAGACTTCTCCCACTAACGGGGAGGCCTGCCGTGGCTATCGAAACTTCGCTCAGTTACCCGGACATAAGTGCTCAGGGATTCGCCCATCCCGCGGACCGGGCGGCCGCTGCGGCGCTGCACACCGTCCCGATGCTCGATCGCGTGATCAAGAAGCTCAGTGAGATCGGCTACGAGCGCAAGCTCCGCCAGCTGATGCTCGGCACGGCCGTGCGCCTCGGGGAGGACCAGCTGCCCGAAGTGTGGGCGATGCAACGCCGGTACGCCCACACCTTCGATATCGCCACCTGCCCACAGCTGTATGTGACCCAGTACCCGGTGGGGAACGCGCTCACGATCGGCGCCAACGAACCCGTGACGCTGGTCTCCTCGGGGCTGGCGAGATCGTTCGAGTCCGACGAGCTGCACTCGGTGCTCGCGCACGAGATGGGCCACGTGCTGGCGGATCACGTGACCTTCATGACGACCTTCGAGCTCGTGCAACTCGTCATGAACGGAGTGCTGCGCGGGGCGCCGTTGGCCGGCCTGCCCCTGAAAGCGCTCTACTACGCCCTGCTCGAGTGGTCGAGGGCGGCCGAGCTGACGGCCGATCGCGCAAGCGCTCTCGGGACCGGGGACCCGCTTTTGACCTGCCGGACCCTGATGCGCATGGCGGGTGGTCCGGTGCCGGGCCTGGACCTCGACGCGTTCATACGCCAGGCGACCGAGTACGAGGGAGAGGGCGATCCCTTCGCGCGATACTCGCGTTTCTGGTCGGAGATCGGCACGACGCACCCCTTCCCCGTGCGCAGGGTCAAAGAGCTCGTGGCGTGGGTGGCGTCGGGGGACTTCGACCGGCAGCGGTCCGGGGGCTATCTCCGGCGCGGCCAGGAACCGCCGCCCTCGGCCGAGTTCGACGCGGCGCTCAGGCACTACCGGCAACGCTTCGCCAAGATCGTCGAGCGCGCCGGTGGCGGCGTGCAGCAGGTCGTGAGCCGCTTTGCCACCTGGCTCGACAGCGACAACGCCGGTGACGGCGAGGAGTTCGAGCCCTGAGCAGGCCGGCTCAGGCCAGGAAGGACCGGGGCAGAGCCTCGAACATGTCGGCGGAAAGGGCGAGTGACTCGACGTCGACGCGTTCGTCGTCGCCGTGGAACATCGACAGGAACTGTTCGAAGCTCAACCTGTCCGAGAACATCCCGAAGCCGTACGCGACCGCGCCCCGTCGGCGGAAGAACCGGCCGTCGGTGGCGCCTGTCGAGAAGTAGGGCACCGGCTCGGCGCCGGGGTGGAAGCGCTTCACCATGGCGGCGAGCTCGTGCCACAGCGGTGTGCCGACCGGCGACTCGCTGGCAGGGTCGTTGTGGGCCCACACGATGTTGACCTTGTCGCCCAGGTCCCCGATGGCCTCGGCCAGCAGCGACCGCACGTCAGCCTCGCTCTGGCCCGGCAGCGTCCTCACGTCGAGGTCCACTTCGACCTGATCGGGGATCACGTTCAGCTTCGTGCCGCCGTGGACGATCGTCGGGGCGATCGTCATGTGGGTGCAGGCGTGCGCCTGGCGGGCGAGCCCGGCATGGGGGAACGACTCGCAGATGTCGTCGATCCTGGCCGGGTCGAGGAACATCGCCTCGATCTCGTCGGGCAGCGACATGCCGGCCACGAAACGGCGCCACGCGTCGTGCACGCTCGCCGGCGGCCTGAACGCCGCGAGGCGCCCCACGACCGCGGCTGCGATCACGAGGGCATTGTCGGTATGCAACGGAGCCGAGGCGTGGCCTGCCACTCCCCGGACGCGCAGGCGGCACCAGCAGCTTCCCTTCTCGCCCACCATGACCGGGAGTCGCCGACCGCCCGGTGTCTCGATGGGGACACCCCCGGACTCGGTGATGACGTAATCGGCTCCCACCGATGAGGGGGCATGCTCGCTGAGCCAGCCCGCGCCGTGGGAGCCGAGGGTCTCCTCGTCGGCGACCGCCGCCAGGATCAAGGTGCCGCGGGGACGAAAGCCACTGCGGGCGAGGCGCCCGAACGCGACGGCCATGGCGGCGGTGATGTTCAACATGTCGACAGCGCCTCGGCCCCAGACCTCGCCGTCGACGAGCTCACCGCCGAAGGGGTCCCGGCTCCAGGTGTCCGGGTTCACCGGCACGACGTCGGTGTGGCCGAGATAGCACAGCGCCGGCGCGCCGGGATCGCTCCCCTCGATGCGTGCCACGAGCGAGACGCGGCCCGGGAGCGGCTCATAGCTCTCCAGGTCACACCCTGATCCCTCGAGCCGGGTGCGGAGAAGGTCCGCGTTGGCGATCTCGTGGCCGGACGCGTCGGTGCCGTCGTTGACACAGGCGTTGCGGACCATCTGTCGGAGAAGGTCGACCACTTCAGGGTCCCGCACCTCGGAGCTGCCCGTCATCACGCGCTCTTCGGTTCGATCCGCCGCCACATCACCACGTGGGGCCCGATAGAACGGATAACCCATTCCGGGCCCCAGGTTCGAAAGCCCGCGCGCTCGTAGAAGGCAACGGCGCTCATACGCGCGTTGCACCAAAGGAGATCACCGCCCGCGGCGGCCACATGGTCGAAGACGGCTTTGAGCACTGACGACCCGATGCCCTGGCCCTGGGCGTCGGGACGGGTGGCCATCCCGCGAAGACGCCATGTCGTCGTTGCGCTCCCGGCACCGGGAGGAACCCCGGCCTCGGTCACGTCGAAAGGTGCCGGCTCGGGGAACACCGTCGCCACACCGACAATGGCGCGGCTGGCGCGCTCGATTGCGCCGAAGGTTGCCGTGCCCGGCTCGTCGTCGTTCTCCCAGACCACCTCCGCGATGCTCTGGTGCGGCCTGAGGACAGCATGGCGCAACGGATAGCTCTCGGCTGTCGGGATCACTTCGACGTCCACTTCCACACCCCCGAGCGTACCGAGGGCCCCCGGCGTGCTCCAGCCCGCGGTATCTGAGCGGGTCAAGGGTCACTCTTCGTCGTCCACACGAAGGTGACATTTCGGGTGACTCGAAGGTGAGGCCTGGGGTGATAAGGGCCACTTGCCTTGACCGTGTCAGTGGTCATGTCGATGGTTAGCCAACGAACCCGCGACCGGTTGCGGAGGCTGTCGACCAGCTGTCAGTGCAGGGTTTTCGGGCATCCCATCTTGACGGTGATGTCGGGATCGATGAGCCCGGTGATCCGCACGGGCGAGCTGATAATCGACGCCTCGGTGTCCGCGACACAGGCGGCACAGCTCCGCGTGGGCCAGATCATCACTTTCAGCGAGGGGTCGGCCATCGGGCGGTTCCTCACCCATCGGATCGTGGCTATCCACACTGTCGGGGGCCAGGTCTCCTACAGCACAAAGGGGGACGCCAACGACGCCCCCGATGCCGGCCTGGTGCCCTCGGCGAAGGTCATCGGCGTCCACCAGTCCAAGCTCGCCGGCGGCGGCACCTCGGCTGACGACTACCGGGGGGCGGTCGCGGGCACCGCCAGCTGCTCACCTGCCCTGAACTCGAGACGCGTCCCGTCGCGGTCGATCCTCCACACCGACTTGTTGCCACGGACCGTGAAGCCTTCACCGTCGGCGACGAGCGCGGTCTCCTCGTCGATGCCGACAAGCGTCGCGTCCGGCGGCGTCCGCGCCATCATGCGGTCGGCCAGCCCGGGCATCCACTGCTCGAAACGGTCGAAGTGGGGGAGCACCACGAGCTGCGGCACGACGGCGAGGCCCTCACCGCTGTAGCGCCCAGGTCGGCGGAAGTCGTCCGCGAGCCTGCTGAGCGCGCAGGCACCGGCCGAGCAGCCCGCGAGAGCTGCGCCCGAGCGCCAAGCCTGCAGGATCGCCTGCCAGACTGCCGTGCCGGCGAGCGTGTTGGCGAGATACCCGGGATTGCCGCCGGAGAGGTAGACGAGGCCGGCTCCGGCCACCTGGGAGGCGAGTTCGGGGCTGTCGGCGTCCTCCCGGTCGAGCACCTCGAGGGGCACGGGCTCTACGCCCATCGAGACGTAGTGCGCGGTGGCGAGATCGGTCCAGTAGCGCACCCGCTCCGGCCCCTCTTCTGCGGAGGCCGTCGGGAGGAAGACGGCGCGTTGCGGGCGACCGGCCAGCAGTGCGGCGTCGACGGGGACCATCACCTCGAGGAACTCGCCGCTTCCCACCAACGCCACCGGCCCGGCTCCATCGGTGCGGCTCACGGCCTTGGACCTGACCGTGTCGGCATCCGGTTTACGCTAATGGTCCGGGAGCTCGCGCCGGCCCGCTCAGGGCCGCGTCGGCTCTCGTGTCACGCGCCGCGTGCTGTTCCCGCACCACGACCGCTCCCGACCAAGACTGCCCTCATGATCACCGCCACCGACGTCGAGCTCACTGCCGGAGGCCGCCAGCTCCTCGAGCCGGTGACCTTCCAGGTCGCGCCCGGGGACAGGATCGGGCTCGTAGGGCGTAACGGGGCGGGCAAGACCACCCTCGCCCGGGTGCTCGCCGGCGAGGCTCTCCCGGCGGGGGGCACGGTCCGCCGCTCCGTACCGGTGGCGTACCTCCCCCAGGATCCCCGCACCGGGGACCTGAACGTCATCGCGCGGGACCGGATCCTCGGGGCGAGGGGCCTCGACCGAATCGTCCACGAGCTCCAGGTGGCGCGCACGGACATGGGCCATGGCGACGCCGAGCACCAGAGCCGGATCCTCAGCCGTTACGCCAGGCTCGAGGAGCAGTTCCACCTCCTCGGCGGATGGGCGGCCGAGGCCGAGGCCGGTTCGATCGCCTCCAGCCTGGGACTGCCCGACAGGGTGCTCACCCAGCCGCTCGGCACGCTGTCGGGAGGCCAGCGGCGCAGAGTGGAGCTGGCCAGGGTGCTGTTCTCGGGTGCTCCCACTCTTATCTTGGACGAGCCGACGAACCACCTTGACGCCGACTCGATCACGTGGCTGCGCCATTTCCTCCGGGCTCACGACGGTGGGCTGATGGTGATCAGCCACGACGGTGAGCTCCTCGACTCGGTCGTCAACAAGGTCTTCCACCTCGACGCGACGCGGACCCAGCTCGACGTGTACCGCCTCGGATGGAAGGCGTACCTGGAACAGCTCGCAGTCGACGAGCGCCGCAGGCGCCGCGAGCGGGCCAACGCCGAGCGCAAGGTCGTAGAGCTCAAGGCTCAAGCCGACCGCATGCGCGCCAAGGCCACGAAAGCCCGCATGGCCCACAATCTGGACCGGCGCGCAGCTCGTCTCACCGAGGGGCTCGAGGACGTCCGGCGGGCGGACAAGGTGGCCAGGTTGCGTTTCCCCGCTCCTTCACCGTGCGGCCGCACCCCCCTCAGCGCGACCGGGCTCACCAAGTCCTACGGGTCCCTGGAGGTGTTCTCGGGCATCGACCTCGCCATCGACCGCGGCAGCCGCGTGGTCATTCTCGGGCTCAACGGCGCGGGCAAGACCACCCTGTTGCGCGTGCTGTCGGGGATCGAGCGGCCCGACGCCGGCGAAGTCGTCCAGGGCCACGGCCTCAAGCTGGGCTACTACGCCCAGGAGCACGAGACGTTGGACCCGACGCTGAGCGTGTACGAGAACGTGCGGCACAACGCACCGCCCGCCGTGAGCGACGCGGAGCTCCGCCGCATCCTGGGTTCGTTCCTGTTCGGCGGCGAGCGCATCGAACAGTTGGCGGGCACCTTGTCGGGTGGCGAGAAGACCCGTCTCGCGCTCGCGACCCTTGTCGTGTCGGCGGCGAACGTCCTGCTCTTGGACGAGCCGACGAACAACCTGGATCCCGCCAGCCGCTCCGAGGTGCTGAAGGCGCTGCACAGCTATGCCGGCGCGATCGTGCTCGTCACCCATGATCCCGGTGCCGTGCAGGCCCTCTCCCCCGAGCACGTCGTTCTCATGCCCGAGGGCGTGGAGGACACCTGGAGCGACGACCTCGGCGACCTCGTCGCCCTCGCGTGAGCTCTGCGCGGTCTGAGTGGTGCGGATGAGGCGTCACCTGAATAGCTTTGTGAAAGGCGCTACGGGCGGGAGGGCCCTCATGGGTGGCGAACTGCTGCCGACGCCGGCCGAGGTCATGGCCAAGGCGACCAGGATGCTGCAGCGGGTCATGTTGCTGCAGGTCCTGTGGTTCGCGTGCTTCATGGCAGGCGGCCTGGCGACGATCTGGACGGCGTGGAAGAACACGCACCTGCCTGCGGCGTGCACTGCTCACGTCCCGGGCACTACGGCGGTGATCGCGGGTTGCGGTCACCACTCGTACCACTGGCCGGTGCTCCTGGTGCTGGTCGGGATCATCGGGCTGTTTGTGACCGGGTACGTGGCGACACGTCTGGCGGTCAAGTACCTCGGTGCGGGAGCGGCTGCCTTCTTGCGCAGCGGCCGCCGCTTCATGGGGCCGATGGGCCCGCGTCCGGGGGGCGAGAACATGGCCGGAGGATTCCCCGGCTCCGGCGGAGGCGTGCCGCACGGCTTTGATCCCGGTCTTCCGCCCGGCAACCCCAGGCCGCCGGCCCCCCCGCCTGCCTGACGGCGGTTCGGACCGCGCTATCAGGTGTCAAGGCAGGAAGCGGCGGTAGCGCACCTCCTCGTGGCGTTCGTCGGCCACTTCGAAGATCTTGCGGGCGCCATCGAGGCGCCAGCCGTGATGCTCGTAGAAGGCCCGTGCCCGAAGATTGTCGGCCAGTACCCACAAAGCGGCTTGTGGGTAGCCATCGCGGGTGAGCCGATCGAGCGCGCCGTCCATGAGGACGCTCCCGACACCTCGGCGCCATTGGCCCGGGTCGACGTAGCAGGCGTAGATCTCACCGAGTGACGGCTCGTCGATGTCCGTGCCACGGTAGGCCCCGCCACCCAGCCAGCCGGCCACCTCGCCGTCGAGCTCAGCGACGAGCAAGAACCGACCCTCGGCCTCGGCGCCGAGGATCTGGGTCTGCCAACCCAGCGTGCGTTGGGGGAGATCGGCGCCCAGAGACTTGAGAAAGCTGTCCGAGATCACGCCCGCGTAGCCGCTCTGCCAGGACCGCACGTGGGAGGACGCGATCGCGGCGGCGTCGGCCACTTCCGCCCGGCGTACGAGAAGAGTCATGGCTGAGTCTGTCATCGCCACGGGCGCGCCACGAGTGCCCGGTTCTCGGGCAGCTCTCCGCCCCTTTGCTTATCGAACATATGTTCGTATACTTCGGCCATGGCCACGTATGCTCTTGCCGGGACGCCGTCAGCTTCCGGTGCCCGACCGGTTGCCGGCATCTCTGTGCCGGGTCCCCGCCCCCGCCCTGTGACGGGCCCGTTGCCGGCGGAGCGGGTTCTGCCGGTTCTCCCGGAGCTGGCCGGGCTGTTCCCTGGCGGCGGCCTCCCGAGGGGCGGCACGGTCCTGCTCGGGCCGGCATCGGTACCAGACACGCTCCTCGGCTCTCGTGGCACGCCCGGTCCCGGCCCAGCAATGGCAAGCCGGCGGCCGGGATTGACGAGCCTGCTGCTCCTGCTGCTCGCGGGCACGTCGTCTCTGGGGCACTGGTGCGCAGTGACCGGCCTGCCGGAGCTCGGGTTAGTGGCAGCGGCCGAGCTAGGTGCCGATCTCGACCACCTTGTCATCATCCCCAACCCTGGCTGCGAAGGTCGCTGGCAAAGCGTCGTTGCGACGTTGCTCGAGACCGTTGATCTCGTCTGTCTCGCCCCGGACACCCCTGTGCGACCCGTTGACGCCAGGCGGCTCGCCGCTCGTGCGCGAGAGCATTGTTCGACCTTGCTCGTACTCGACGCCTGCACTCCTACCGGTGTTGCGAGGGGTTTCCTCTTCGGTGGCCCTGCACGACCGGGACGTGCCATGGCACGTTGGCCAGGCCCCTCGGACCTGCGCTGTGCCGTGAGAGAGTCGAACTGGTCCGGGCTCGAGCGTGGTCACGGTCTGCTCAGCTCCCGCCAGCTCGAGGCTGAAGTCTGCGGTCGGGGTGCCGCCAGCCGACCGAGACGAGGCCTGTTGCGCCTCCCGGCGTGAGGTCAGTGGTGCCCCCGGTCCGCACCCTTGTCGTCTGGTGCCCCGACTGGCCTCTCGTTGCTGCCGGGCTCGCCGGCCACCCGGCCGTCGTCCTCGCCGCCAACCGGGTCATCGCCTCGTCTGCCCCTGCCCGGGCGGAAGGGGTGCGTCTCGGGCAGCGGCGCAGGGAGGCCCAGGCGTGCTGTCCGGAGCTCGTCGTGGTGGACGAGGAGCCGGCTCGGGACGCGCGCAGCTTCGAGCCCGTAGTCCTGGCGATTGCGGGCTTCACGCCCCGGGTGGAGCTCACCAGGCCCGGGGTCTGTGCGCTTCCCGCCCGGGCCCCCGCCCGTTACTTCGGTGGGGAGGCCTCGTTCGTCGAGAAGGTCTGCAACACGGTGGCCGGCGCCGTCATGGCAGTTGCCGGTGCGGCCGGAGGCGCAGCTCCCGAGCCACCGTGCCGGGTGGGGATCGCCGACGGCCCGTTTGCGGCTCGGCTCGCCGCCCGCGAAGGCGTGATCGTGCCCCACGGTGAGGCGCCCGAGTGGCTAAGGCATTTCGAAGTGGAGGTTCTCGGACTGCCCTTGCTCGCCGACGTGCTGCGGCGGCTCGGGATCCGCACGCTGGGTGAGTTCGCCGAGCTCGACGAGGGTGCGGTCCTGGCGCGATTTGGCTCCGAAGGAGGTTTTGCCCACCGGCTTGCCCGGGGCCTCGACGAGCAACCGCTCGCCCTCGGGGACCCTCCAGCGGACCTCACGGTTTGCCGGGCGCTCGACCCGCCTGCTGACAGGGCTGACGCCCTTTCCTTTGTTGCCGTAGGGCTTGCCGACGAGCTCGTCGGCCGCCTCGCGCCGCAGGGGCTTGCCGCTACCCAGTTGCTTGTCGAGGCAGAGACCGAACATGGCGAGTCGCTGCAGCGCTGGTGGAGGGGAGAGCGCCCTTTTACCGCCCGGGCCATGGTGGACAGGGTTCGGTGGCAGCTCGAGGGATGGCTGCAGGGACCGGTCATCACCGCCCCTACCGCCGGGGTCACCATGCTGCGGCTCACTGTGACCGGGGCAGTGCCGGATGACGGGCGTCAGATGGACCTCGAAGGGTCCCTATCCGCGCCAGGCCGGCAAGTCGAGCGCGGTTTGGCACGGGTCCAGGGCCTTTTGGGCCATGGAGCGGTCTTGACCGCGGTCCGTACCGGCGGGCGCGGTCCCGGCGAGCAGATCTGCCTCGTAACTTGGGGCGAGGAACCCGACAAGGACCTTGGCCGCAGGGCAAACTGCGTCAAGGTGGCCCGCCCGGGAGGTGGCGGCAAGCGGGCACTTGGGCACGTGCGCCCAGGGCGCCGAGCTGCCATCGCGGAAGCTGGCCCCGATGTGCCACCTTGGCCAGGCCACCTCCCGCCTCCCTCGCCTGCGCTCGTGCATCCGGTACCCATCCCTGTCGAGATCCTCGGTCCTGACGGGGCAGCGGTCGGGGTGACCGGGCGGGGGCGGTGCACGGCCGTTCCTTTCCGCTTGGTTCTGCCGATCGCCGGTAACTCGTCTCTCGGGATCATTGGTTGGGCGGGTCCGTGGCCGGCCGATGAACGGTGGTGGGATCCCGCGGCGGCCCGCCGGCGGGCTCGTTTGCAGGTGCTGCTCGATGACGGGACAGCTCATCTGCTCGTCCTCGAACAGGGACTGTGGCGTCTCGAGGCCACCTACGACTGACAGGCTTGGCCGATCGGGGCACCGGAGGGGAGGTGCCGGCCCGCTCGGATACTCCCAGCGGACTCACAGCTCCCGTGGAGGAAGAACTGAGTAGCGGGCCGCATGATCTGGGTATCGATACCCGAGCCGCACAAGGCGAGCCCGGGATGGGGGGCTTGGCCCTAGCGCTCAGCGAGCGCCTGACCGGAGGTGAGTCTGATGGACGAACTTGACGACGAGCAGCGAGAGCAACATGCAGAGCCCCTGTCTCCCCGGAGTGACCCGGAGGCGACAGGAGCCGCGGCGCAGGAACCCTCGGGCACGCCCTTCGGTCCCGGCGCTGCACCGGCCTCTTGGGCTGCAGCCGACGAGGAGGCTTCGCCTGCCGGCCCGGCGGGCAATGGGCCCGGGGGTTTCCGGTCCGATGGCTACCCGCCGTTCGGCTACGCATTCGACGCCTATCCGCCGCCCGGCTACGCCGCCACGGGCCACACGCCCGGGAGCGCTGCGTCCGGAGGCTACGGCCCCGCCGGCTACCCGCCCGGCGCTTACCTGCCCGGCGATTACGGCCCGGCCGGCCCCAGGCAGCCGAAGCGCAGCCGGAGGCTGGCGGCAGCTGTCGCGGCGGCACTGGTCCTGGTCGGCATCGGCGGCGGTGCGGGGATCGCCTATGTGACCCGGCAGAGCTCGGGCACCGCGGCAGGACTGGCCGCCTCACCGGCCGGGCGCTCGCTCACCGCCTCGCAGATCGCCGCTGCGGTGGATCCCGCCGTCGTCGACATCAACACGAACCTCGGCGAGGGGACGGGCATGATCACCACCTCCAACGGCGAGATCATCACCAACAACCACGTGATCGAGGGCGCCACGACCATCAACGTCGTGATCGAGAACCGCGGCACCTACAAGGCCACGGTCGTCGGGACCGACGCCTCCGCCGATGTCGCAGTCCTGCAGCTGAGCGGCGTGAGGGGGCTGCCGACGGTGACATTCGGCAACTCCTCGGCCGTCAAGATCGGCAGCTCCGTCGTGGCCATTGGCAACGCCGGCGGCCAGGGCTTCCCGTCGACTGTCACCGCCGGGGCGGTCACCGCTCTCGGCCGGGCGATAACGGCCAGTGACGAATACGGCCTGAGCGAGTCGTTGACGGGGATGATCCAGACCGACGCCCTGATCGAGCCCGGGAACTCGGGTGGGCCATTGGTCGACTCGTCGGGGGACGTCATCGGCATGGACACCGCCGCGGCGAGCGCGGACGGGGCCACGCCGATAGGTTTCGCCCTGCCCATCAACAAGGTCCTGCAGATCGCCAATGACATCGAGCAGGGCAAGGCCGGGCGGGGGATCGTCATAGGCACCGTGGCCTTCCTCGGGATCGAGGGTGCGACGACCTCAGCACAGGGTTCCGGATCGGCGACCGGCGTCGGCCTGGAGTATGTCGCGGCGGGGACCCCCGCCTACGAGGCCGGTCTAGAGGCCGGCGACGTAATCACTGCATTCGACGGTCACCCAACTCCGACGATGAGCGAGCTAGCGGCCCTGATTCACAAGCTGCGCCCCGGGGATCGTGTGAAGGTCACCTTCGAGAGCCCGTTCGGCGGTACCCAGACCGTCGCCGTCACCCTCGCCGCGGCACCGCCTGCGTAGCTCGTTCGCTTCTCCTCCCCGGACGAGCACCATCCGGCCGCTCAGACGCCAAGGCCCTGACGTCTGAGCGGCCGAGGCGCGTCCCGGGAGGGACGGCCAGGCGAGCTCCCTGGATCCGGCGACGTGTTGCATGAGACAGGTCGAACCGACGGGGTCGGCGAGGTTCGGCCTGTCAGGTCGCGATCCTCGGCTCCGAGGTCGGAGAACGTTGCTAGGAGCACAACCCATCCGAGACTGGTTACAAGCATGGACGCGTCGCGGCACCGTCGCAGAAGCGATCCACGAGCAGGATCAGCGCTCTTCCAGAGAGCGGCGGCCAGCTGCAGGGCTCATCCTGTTCCTCTTGGATGAACCGCCCTCAGCATCGGCGATCCCGGCCGGCACGTGAGCGACGAGGTCCGCCGCTCATCGAGATGCGAGCTGACGGGTGGAGCGGGCGCAGCCAATCGTGCCTGTACCTGCGACGATGTGCGCGCGGGGCGTTGTGGGAACCAAGCGGGATCGGTCGGGAGACATTCCTCAGTACGGACGTGGCGGACCGGTGAGCCCGGTCGCGTCTCCGGACGCCGTGCCGGCGACGAACGAGCTGCCGTCGGCCGCGCCTGCGCCGTTGGCGGTGAGCTCGCGGCCGGGCACCGGGTGGGCGCCCCAGGGGCTCGGCCCCGGTTCGGGCTCGGTCGGCAACTCGACGACGAAGGTGGCGCCGCCGCCGGGGGTGTCCTCGAGCGCGACGTGTCCGCCGTGGGCATCGGCAATGGCAGCCACGATCGAGAGTCCCAGCCCGGCCCCACCGTGGGCACGGACGCGGGCGGGGTCCGATCGCCAGAAGCGTTCGAACACGTGGGGAGCGGCTTCGGGCGTGATCCCGTCGCCGTGGTCGACCACGAGCACCTTGGCCCGGGAACGCGTAGGGCCATGCAAGTGCTCGAGCATGGCAATGACCTCGAGGGGGCTGCCCGCGGGCGTATAGGCGAGTGCGTTTGAAACGAGATTTCCGAGAAGCTGGCGGAGACGGCCCTCGTCCCCGATGATCACGCACTCGGGCGGTGCCTCGCATGTGACAGTGCGGGACGGGTCGACCGCCCGGGCGTCCTGGGCAGCGTCCGCGACGAGAGTCGTCAAGTCAACTGGCTCGCGTTCGAGCGGGCGTCCCTGGTCGAGGCGGGCGAGCAGCAACAAGTCGTCGACGAGTCCCGCCATCCGGGTCGACTCGCTGTCGATCCGCCGCATCGCCGTGTCGAGGTCGGCTGGGCGATCGGCCAATCCGTGCTGGAACAGCTCCGCGTAGCCGCGGATCGAGGTGAGCGGGGTCCTCAGCTCATGTGACGCATCCGCCACGAAGCGCCGTAGGCGCGCCTCGGACGCCTCTCGCTCACGGAACGCTATCTCGATGCGGCCCAGCATCACATTGAGAGCCCGGCCCAGCCGACCGACCTCCGTGCGGTTGTCGGTCTCCTCGACGCGCTGGCTCAAGTCGCCGGCCGCGATCTCGCCGGCAGTGTCGGCCATCTTCTGGAGGGGCCGCAGGCTGATCCGGATGATGAGCCAAGCTGCGAGCGCGAGCGCAATGAGAACCGCGCCGCTGACGAGGAGCTCAAGCGCGAGCAAATGGTGCAGCGCGGCGTCCGTCCCAGCGAGCGGTATCGCCTCGGCAAGCACGTTGCCGTTGTTCAGGCTGGCTTCGAGCACGCGGTAGGAAGTGCCCACGGTGCTCGGCACGGTCCTGTAGACAGGCGCACCCCCCGCGTTGGTGGCAGCCAGGCCCGCCAACGAAGCGGGCAGTATCAAAGACGACTGGGCCGTGCTGCCGAATGACGTCCAGGGCAGGAGCCGTTGCCCGCTCGGGGCCAACTCCGTGGCGAGCGTGCCCGGCGTGACGACTTCGTTGGCGATGTCAGAGCGCGGACCACCGAAAGGGTTGGAGAAGCCGAGGTTCTGTGCCACCAGGTTCGCCGACCGGACGAGCTGTTGGTCGAGCTGGCCGACCGCGTAGCTCCGGAACGAGGTGTAGGTGATGGCGTCGGTTGCCGCCAACGCGACGATCACGAACGCGCACAGGACGGCGATGAGCCGGACCTTCAACGACACGAGCAGCCCCAGTTGTCGTCAGTGACCCCGTGGAGCCGCACGTGAGACGACATCCCCGTCAGTTGCGGGGCGGGCGGAGCACGTAGCCAACCCCGCGCACGGTGTGGATCAGGTGCGGCTCGGTGAAATCGACCTTCTTGCGGAGGTAGCTGACGTAGGTCTCGAGCACTCCGGCGTCGCCGCCGAAGTCGTAGTTCCAGACGTGGTCGAGAAGCTGGGACCGGGTGAGCACGCGGACGCGGGTTCGAGAGGAGGTAGCGAAGCAGCCGGTACTCGGTTGCCGTCAGGTCGATCAGCTGTCCGGCGCGTCGCACTTCGTGGGCGTCGTCGTCCATCTCGAGGTCGGCGAGCTGGAGCACCTCGCGAGTGGGACCACCCTTGCCGACGCGGCGGAGGATGGCATGGCTGCGGGCGACGAGCTCGGCCACGCTGAACGGCTTGGTCACGTAGTCGTCGCCACCGATCGTCAGTCCCCGGACCTTGTCCTCGGTGGCGTCGCGAGCCGTGAGGAAGAGAACTGGGATGTCGCGTCGGTCGCGCCGCAGGCGCTCGGCGATGTTGAACCCGTCGATGTCGGGCAGCATCACGTCGAGCAGGATGAGGTCGGGCCGGAACTCGTCGATCTGCTCGAGCGCCCCATAGCCGCTGGAAGCGGTCTGGACCTCGAAGCCTTCGTAACGAAGTGCCATCGAGACGAGCTCGGTTATGGACTCCTCGTCGTCGACGACGAGGACACGGGGGAGCGTTTCGGCTTCTGCCACCATCACATTGTGGTCGATGTCGCTGTGAGTTTGCTGAGAATCCAGCGTGGAGGTGGCATGCAGATAATGCCATCCGGTGGGATGTCCTACGAACATATGTTCGATGAGATCACTATCCTGGATCCGTGGTCGGGTACGCAGAGCTCCATTGCCATTCGAATTTCAGCTTTCTCGACGGTGCCTCTTATCCCGAGGAACTTGTCGCGCAAGCTGCCCGGCTCGAGCTCGGGGCTCTGGCACTGACCGATCACGACGGGCTCTACGGCGTGGTGCGCTTTGCCGAGGCGGCAAAAGAAGTAGGGGTGCCCACCGTCTTCGGTGCCGAGCTCACCCTTGCCGGCCGCGGCCCAGATCTGGTCGGTACCCCGGTCGTCCCGGCGCCCGCGCGTACCGGGATACCCGACCCGCCCGGGTCCCACCTGATCGTTCTCGCCCGCGACCCGGAGGGCTACTCCCGTCTTGCCCGCGCCATCAGTGAGGGCCATCTCGCCGGTGGCGAGAAGGGCCGCCCCCGCCACGACATCGACCGACTGGCCGAGCTCGCGGGAGGTCACCTCCTCATCTTGACGGGCTGTCGCAAGGGAGCCGTTCCTGGCGCGCTCGTGCAAGCCGGTCCCGTCGCCGCGGCGAGGGAGCTCGACCGGCTCGTCGAGCGGTTCGGCCCCGAGAGCGTCGTCGTCGAGCTGTTCGACCACGACGACCCGATCGATTCGGCGCGCAACGACGCCCTTGCCGCTCTCGCCGTGCGCAGGAACCTCGGCCTCGTTGCCACGAACGTCGTTCATCACGCCCTGCCTGCGGGCCGCCGCCTTGCCTCGGTGCTCGCTTCGGTCCGCTCAGGGCGCCCGCTCGACGAGCTCGACGGCTGGCTGCCCGCGGCAGGGGCGGCTTACATGCGCTCGGGGGCCGAACAGGCCAGACGTTTCGCCCGCTATCCGGGAGCCGTCGAGCTTGCCTCTGAGCTCGGGCGTGCGTGCGCCTTCGACCTCCACCTCGTTGCCCCCAGGCTTCCCGATTTCCCCGTTCCGGCGGGCCAGAGCGAGATGACGTTCCTTCGTCAGCTGGTCGAGGAGGGAGCGATCCGGCGCTACGGCCCGGCGGGGGCCGAGCGGGTGCCCGGCGCGTGGCGACAACTGGAGCACGAACTGGCGATGATCGAGGAGCTGGGCTTCGCCGGCTACTTCCTCGTCGTCTGGGACATCGTCGAGTTCTGCCGGCGGTCGGGGATCTATTGCCAGGGCCGGGGCTCCGCGGCGAGCTCGGCCGTGTGTTACGTGCTCGGGATCACTAATGCGGACGCCGTCGCTCTCGGTCTTTTGTTCGAGAGGTTCCTGTCACCCGAGCGCGACGGGCCGCCCGACATCGACGTGGACATCGAGAGCGGGCGGCGCGAGGAGGTCATCCAGTACGTCTATGGGCGCTACGGCCGCGAGCGCGCTGCCCTCGTGGCCGTAGTCGTGAGCTACCGGGCCCGCTCCGCCGTGCGGGATGCCGCCAAGGCGCTCGGCCACTCGCCCGGGCAGGTCGACGCCTGGGCGCGACGCATCGAGCGTTGGGGTTCCCTTGGCGACGGTCACCACTCGACCGCGCCGCATCGCAAGGACCGCTGGACGTGGTGGAGCGCTGCAGCGCAAGGTGAGGCCGCACGGCGCGACGGCGTGAAGGCCGAGACCGGTGACAGCCGGCCCGGTCGTGACGACGTCGCCTCCGAGCCCGGCCCTGCAAAGGCAGCGACCGAGCTCGGGATCCCGGCCCGGGTGCTGGCGGTGGCGACCGAGCTGGAGGGCTTCCCCCGCCACCTCGGCATCCACCCCGGTGGCATGGTGATCTGCGACCGGCCGGTCTCTGAGGTCTGCCCGGTCGAGTGGGCCCGTATGGAGAACCGGACCGTGCTCCAGTGGGACAAGGACGACTGCGCGGCGGTCGGTCTCGTGAAGTTCGACCTCCTCGGCCTCGGGATGCTCGAGGCGATCCACCGGGCGGTCGACACCGTCGGCGCCTACCACCACGACGAGATCGACCTCGCGATGATCCCCCAGGAACAAGCCGTCTACGACATGTTGTGCCGTGGCGACTCGGTGGGGATCTTCCAGGTGGAGAGCCGGGCGCAGATGGCCACACTGCCCCGGTTACGGCCGCGCTGCTTCTACGATCTCGTCGTCGAGGTCGCCCTCATCCGTCCCGGCCCGATCCAGGGAGGATCGGTTCACCCCTACCTGCGCCGGCGCAACGGGACAGAGGCGGTCACATACCTGCATCCGTGTTTCGAGCGCAGCCTGGCCAAGACCCTCGGGGTGCCGCTGTTCCAAGAACAGCTCATGCAGATGGCGATCGACGCCGCCGGATTCTCGGCTGCCGAGGCCGATCAGCTCCGTCAAGCCATGGGTGCAAAGCGCTCCGCTTCACGCATGGAACGCCTTCGCTCCCGCCTGTATGCGGGGATGGCCGAGCGGGGGATCACCGGACAGACCGCGGACGCCGTCTGGGAGCAGCTGGCGGCCTTCGCCAATTTCGGATTCCCCGAGAGCCACTCGGTGTCCTTTGCCTACCTCGTGTATGTGAGCGCGTGGCTGAAGCTGCACTACCCGGCGGCTTTCCTCGCCGCATTGCTCAATTCCCAGCCGATGGGCTTCTGGGCGCCGCACACCCTTGTCGCCGATGCCAGGCGCCACGGGGTCGTCGTCCTCGGCCCGGACGTGAACAAGAGCGAGGCGGGGGCCTCGCTCGAGCCCGGGACTCCCGGCCCTTTGGTACGGCTCGGGCTCGCCTCGGTGAAGGGGATCGGTTCCGACCTCGCCGGCGTGATCGCGGGGGCCCGGCCATATGCGGACATGGAGGAGCTCGTACGTCAAAGCGGCATCGGCCGCCCGGGCCTGGAAGCTCTCGCCATTTCGGGGGCACTCGCTTCACTCGGCACAACTTTGGTCCGCACCGGCGCCAACGCGGATGCGACAAGGACAGTTGAGACCGCTGTCCGTCCGCTCAGTCGTCGCGAGGCGCTCTGGGCGGCGGGCGCAGCCGCCGAAGCGCGTCCCGACCGTCTTCCTGGCACCGTGGTCGGGACGGATGCCCCACCGCTTCCCAAGATGGACGATCTCGAGGAGATGTCCGCCGATCTGCAGACACTGGGGCTGTCACCAGGTTCGGATCCGATCGCCTTTGCCCGGGCGAAGCTCGCCGGCCGGGGGGTAGTCCCCAACGCCGAGCTCGTAAAGGTGCCCGATGGCGCGAAGGTCCTCGTTGCCGGGGTGGTAACCCACCGGCAGCGGCCCGCGACGGCAGGGGGGACGACATTCCTCAACCTGGAAGACGAGACAGGGCTCGTGAACGTCATCTGCTCTCCAGGATGCTGGGCCCGTTATCGCTCGGCGGCGCGCTCGGCGGTTGTCCTACTCGTACGTGGGCGGCTCGAACGGGGGGAGGGGGCCGATCCAGAAGCGCCGTCGTCCTCGAACGTGGTGGCGGAGTACCTGGAGGAGATCGACCTCGCCATGGCGCTCAGCCCGTCGAGGGACTTCCACTGACGGGACGCTCGCCCAAGCCCAGCCGTCCTCCGACCCGCGAGCCTCTCGGACTCCTCCACGTCGGGGCTGCGGTGCGGCCCGCGCCCGGGAGAGGCTAGGTTTCCTATCCGTCAAGGCCCTCCGGCGCAGCCCGCTGGACGGAGCGCGCTTTTGGGAAGTGCGCTCCGGGGGTCGCGACGCAAGACCGAAGGCGGTCCGAACGCCGCCCAGCCTCGAGACGGAGACCCCCCGCGGATGAACGTGTTCTTCAATGGCCTCGGACGCTTCACCGTCCGGTTTCGCTGGTTCATCGTCGTCGTATGGATCGTCGGGACGGCCGCATCGGTCCACTTCCTGCCCTCACTGGCAAGCCAGGTCAACAACGACAACTCGGCCTTCCTGCCTGCGAGCGCGCCGAGTACGGTCGCAGGCAACCTCGCCGAGCCGTTGGTGGGCAAGGCATCGCTGGTGCCGGTCATCATCATCGGCGTCAGCCAGGCCGGCCCCATCAACGCCGCCGACACCCAGGCGGTCACCCGGCTCGCTCTTGACGCCAAGAAGGTCAGCAGCGTCGCCTTCGTGCAGTACGTCGGGACCTCCGCCAACGGGCGCGCGGTGCAGCTCCTCGTCGAGGCGAGCATCGCCGGGTTCAGCCCCGGACCATCCGCGGACGTGGTCAACGGCCTGACCGCAGCCTTCGCGAAAGCCGATGCTCCCCCTGGCATCCGGTTCCACCTCGCCGGTGTCGTGGCCACCAACGTCGCACAGCAGAAGGAGTCGAACTCGACCGGCAACAAAACCCAGCTGCTGTCGATCCTGTTCATCATCGTTCTTCTGCTGTTCGTTTTCCGCTCGGTGCTGGCACCTCTGGTCACCTTGCTGCCGGCCGCGATCGTGCTGCAGCTGTCGGGCTCGGTCATCGGCGAGCTCGGTTCTCACGGGCTCAAGATCTCCCAGATCACCCAGCTGCTCCTGATCGTCCTCATCCTCGGGGCCGGGACGGACTACGGGTTGTTCCTCGTCTTCCGTGTCCGGGAAGGGCTGCGATCGGGCCTGGCGGCGAACGACGCCGTGGCACGAGCGGTCGCGCGAGTCGGCGAGTCGATCAGCGCATCGGCCGGGACCGTCATCCTGGCACTTTTGACCCTCCTTTTCGCCAGCTTCGGCATCTACCACGATCTCGGCGTTCCCCTCGCGGTCGGGATCGCCGTGATGCTCGTCGCCGGGGTAACGCTCCTGCCGGCCTTGTTGGCGATCCTCGGGCGCGCCGTGTTCTGGCCGGCGAAGATCGTCGCTGGCGAGGTCAACCAGAGCTGGTGGGGCAGGGTGGCCCAGCGCGTCATCGCTCGCCCGGCGCACACCCTCGCTGTCGGTGTGATCGTCTTCGGTGCGCTCGCCTTCGGGGCGCTCTTCTACGCGCCGGCGGGATTCGGCGGAGCCACCGCGGCGCCGAACGGCAGTGATGCCGCCGCGGGCAACGCGGCCTTGATGAAGTACTTCCCTCAAGCCAGCTCGAACCCGACGAACCTCATCTTGAGGCTTGCCGCCCCGCTCTGGCAGGACCCGGGCGCGGTCGTGAAAGCAGACAAGGCATTGCAGGCGACCGGGCTCTTCAACTCCTTGCCAGGCCCGCTCGATCCCGCCGGTACGGCGATCTCACCGGCGCTTTACGTGAGCCTGCACGCTGCGCTCGGCAATCCCGCCCTGCTCCCGGCCCTGCCACCGCCCGGTTCGCCGGCCGCGAAGGTGCCGATCTTGACCTACGACCTGTACCGTGCGACGGCGCGTTTTGTCAGCCCCGACGGGCACACGATCCAGTTCGAAGCGGGGCTCACCGCCGGTGACGCCGCCTCGACGCCGGCTCTCAATGCAGTGCCCAGCATCCGCAAAGCTTTGACGGCGGTCCAGCACAGCATCGGTGCCAGCGCGAGCGGCGTGGCCGGCGAGGCCCCTGCGCTCTACGACGTGAGCTCGATCTCCGACGCCGACCTCATCCACATAGTCCCGATCGCGATCCTCGCCATCGGCCTGCTGCTGGCGCTGGTGCTGCGCAGCCTCGTGGCCCCCCTCTACCTCATAGCGAGCGTGATGTTGTCGTACCTGGCGGCACTTGGCCTCGCGTCAATCGTGTTCATCAAGCTGGCGAGCAGCGGTGGCCTCACCTTCCTCTTACCGTTCTTGATGTTCATCTTCCTCTTAGCCCTCGGCGAGGACTACAACATCCTCGTCATGACGCGGATCCGGGAAGAGGCGCACCAACGACGTCTTCGTGACGCCGTGGTGACAGCGGTCGGCGCGTCGGGGCCGACGATCACCTCGGCGGGACTCGTTCTCGCGGGGACGTTCCTGGTGCTCGCCGTGACCGCGGGGGGCCAACCGGGCGGAAGCCAGATCCGCGACATCGGCATCGGCTTGGCGCTCGGCATCTTGATGGACACGTTTCTTGTGCGGAGCTTGCTCGTGCCCTCGACGGTGTCGTTGCTCGGCCGATGGAACTGGTGGCCGGGCAAGCTGGCGGAGATGGACCTGGCCAACGCGGCGGCCCCGGGCGACGGGGATCCCGGTGAGCTCGCCGCCGGCGGACGATCGGGAGTTTCGCCGATGTCCGAGTGACCTCATGGTCAAAGAACGCCCGTGGTGCACCAGGCCCGGGAGTCGCGAGGTCGGCTCGGAAACGAGGGCGGCTCTAGCTGCTGGGCGGAGGCAATGTCTGGTCCGGTCGCGCCGTGCCCGGCGGGGGCGGGTCCGATGCCGGTCGCGTGTCGCCCGTCCACTGGCTGCCGTCCCACCACCGGATCTTGGACGGGTCAGCGGTGTCGGTGTACCAGCCGGCCGCCGGAAGGGGGGCATCCTGACCCTGGTGGTAAGCGAGCGCGGCTGCTTGCCGGTAACCGGGGACGGCTATGCCCTGATTGCCGGTGGAAGCCCGCCACAGCTCTGAGGCGCGGTGCCGGCGGGAGGCCTCGACACAAGCCCAGACGATCGAGACGATCCAGGCCACTGCCGTGGTGACGCCGAAGGTGTAATAGCCCGTGAGCGCCACCAACACGAGGAGCAGCGCGGGTACCACCTTCACGTACAACAGGCCTAGCGGACCCAGGAAGAACGTGAGGAGGAAGGCGAGCACCGGCGACTTGTCGACAGGAACACGGTTCGGCCCGGGGCCGGACGGAGGAGTCTCCATGCGAGGAGTCTTTCAGGTTCGCGGTGGCTCATCTAATGGAGCTGCCGCAGTCTCGAGAGGCGGCGTCGCTTCGGCGGCCGCTTCCACCTGCGAGGACTCCGTCCCGTTTCTCCACGGTGGCGCGCTCACGGTCCAGCTGACCGCGACGAGGAGGACCGCAGCGCACAGGACCCACCCGAGCGTCGTCGTGCTCACCCCGACGTACTTGAGGCCGGAGGCGAAGATCACGAACGTGATGATCGGGCGCACGATCCGATCCGGTGCCCTCGAAGAGAGAAAGGACCCGACGAGCACGGCGGGGACGCTGCCGACGATGATGGAGGTCGTCACCGAGAATTCCACATGCCCGAATGCCAACGCCCCGAGCGCCGCCGCACCGGTCAGCGGAACGGCCTGGGTGAGATCAGTGCCGACGAGCTGGTTGGCCCCGAGGAGGGGGTAGGCGAACAGCAACAGGACGATGATCAACGACCCCGAGCCGACGGAGGTGATCCCGACGATGATCCCGCCGAGCATCCCGATCGCGATCGTGGGGACCGGACGGACGACGATGTCGTGGACGGCGCCGCTGCGGCGGTGGCCACCACGGCGGTCGAGGACGTAGCGCAACGTCATCGCGGCGGCGCCGACGAGGAGGGCTGCGCCGAGCGCCCGCTCCACGTTGTCCTGAGCGATGTGGGACTGGCCCATCACGTGGAGGAGATAAGCGCCGAGAAACGCCATTGGCACCGAGCCGAGGACCAGCCACCCGACGAGGCGGAGATTGACCGTTCCTTTCTGGAGGTGCACCGCAGCTCCGAAGGGGCGCATCACGACGGCGGCGACGAGGTCACTCGAGATCGCGGTCGATGGCTTGACCGAGAACAGCAGGATCAGCATCGGCGTCATGAGCGCGCCGCCTCCCGCGCCGGTCATGCCGACCAGGAAGCCCACGACGGCACTACCCAGCACGATGTAAGGATTCAAGTCAATCCGTCCCCCGGTTCCCGCGAGTCGAGAACCCCCGCAACTGTAAACAGCGCCGCCGCCGCCGCAGGTGCCGCAGCACCGAGACGTTAGGTCACCGCGACGGCGCGCCACCAGTTCTCAGATGCAACGTTCGTTTCGGTCCTCGAAGGCCGGTTGTCGCGAGCTGTTGGTGAGCACAGCCGGCGGCGCGATCAGTCAGCGGTGATCGCGGTCGACCTCGTCCACCTCCAACTTGGTGATCATGACGTGGCCCGGGGCGAGGTCTTCGAACCGGAGGTATTCCGCGTGCTTTCTCAGAAGGGCGGGTGCCGGCATATGGCCGGCGTTCAGCCTCGTCTTGGCGAGCTCCCTCTCCCCGACGAGCGCCGGGCAGTCGATGATGTCGAGCACCCTCTCCAGGGGCACCACGATGGAGATGCCTGTGTTCAGCGGCTCCTGCGCCCATTCGCCGATCCCGTCGGGGTCGTTCTCGACCGTGGGAAAGAACCCGTGCACGAGGCCCATCAGGTAGGTTCTCCTGGTCGCGCCGGCTGGTTCGGTCGCGTGCCCGACGACGCCCCTGGCATCGTCATGAGCCGGCAGGAGGTGGACGAAGGCAGGCGATCCGCTGAGGCCGCCGAGCGAGCGCACCTCGACCAGATAGGCGGAGTCCTGACCCGTCAAGAGGGTGATGGGGTCCTCCGGGAAGGCCGCGATGTTCCCGACCCGCATTATCGGCAGAACTCGGGACTTGCCCGGGTGGGAAATCAAGAGCCCGGTGATGAACACGTCCTCACCCGGGGTGACGCTGTGCCGTTTGATGAACTCTGCTGTGGCACCGTGGCGCACCGGGTAGTAGAGGTAGTCGAAGGTGTGCTGGTTCAACGCGAGCGGGAGCACCGCCACATCCGCGGACGCGTGACAAACCCACATCTCCGGCGGTATCTCGAGGTGCATAGAGCCTGCGTGGCGCAGGTTGACCCGGAGCCAGGTCTTGTGGAAGGGCCCGTTCTCCTGGTGGTCGAGAGGCTGGACGCAGTGCTTCGCGGTCACGACGTAAACAGCGGCCGCGTCATGCACGCCGAGCGGGTCACCGACGAAGAAACCAGCGCCCACTCCGCGCAAGTGGCCGCGTTGTCCGCCCACGAAGCACACGCACTTGCGTAGTTCGTGTGGTACCTGCACCAATTTGCAATTATCCCATTCGGCGAGGCGCGAATCCGGTCGCCCGGCACCGAAAAGGCCCGTCCCGGGGGCTCTACCGGTCGGGCGAGCAGCCGGGCCGCAAGCCCGGCCCGGCAGGATGCGACGGAGTCAGCGGGTCGCTTCTGTCGCCGCCAGGATGGCGGCGACAGACCGGTCGACATCGGCCTCGGTCGTACGCTAGCTCGAGACCGAGATGCGCATGAGACGCCGGCCGTGCCAGGTGGTGGCTCCCATCCAGCACTCGCCTGAACGCTGGATGCTCTCGACGATGCGGTCGGTCCGGGCGTCGTCGCCGAAGCTGACGAGAACCTGATTGAGCACGACCTCGTTGGCGATCGTGACGCCTGGCGTCGCGCCGAGCTGTTCGGCGAAGCGGCGCGCCAAGCCACAGCACCGCTCGACCAGGTCCGCGACG
Source organism: uncultured Acidimicrobiaceae bacterium (assembly GCA_963719125.1). GTDB lineage: Bacteria > Actinomycetota > Acidimicrobiia > Acidimicrobiales > Bog-793 > Fen-455. Next base: position 229,704 of record CAVRAT010000007.1, on the reverse strand, counting down.
CCGCTCCGGCCGAGCTCCCGCAGGGCGGCCCAGGTGGCGAACCCGCGGGCCCGGCGCGACGACTCGACCACGTAATCACCCGGCGCACGCAACCCGCCCTGGCGGTCCTGTCCCGTCAAGTAGGCGGCGGTGATGGACATGGCGGCCGCGTGCGCGCGGGGATGGGCGCAGAAGGCGTAGCCGACGTCGTAGGGGACGTTGAGCCACTTGTGGCCGTCGGTCGCCCACGAGTCGGCATTCTCGATTCCGGCGGTGAGGTGGCGGGTGCCCGGATTGGCCGCGGCCCACAGCCCGAAGGCACCGTCGACGTGGACCCAGGCGCCGTGTCGATGCGCTTCGGCGCTCGCCGCGGCGAGATCGTCGAAAGCGCCGCTGTTCACGTTGCCGGCCTGCAGGCACACGATCGTCGGGCCGCCCGGACCGCGTGCAAGGAGACGTGCGAGGTCGGCGACATCGATCGCCCCCTGGGCATCGGTGGCCACCGGTTCGAGCACTCCGGCGCCCAGCCCCAGGAGGCGCAGGGACCGGTCGATCGTGGCGTGGCGCTCGCCGTTGGCGACCACTCGCAACCGCGGGGCGCCGAACAGCCCGTGCTGCTCGACGTCCCAACCTGCAGTGGCCAACACGTGGTGGCGGGCCGCGGCGAGCGAAACCGTGTTGGCGCCCTGCCCGCCAGTCGTGAAACCGAACGACGCCCCGACCGGCAAGCCCAGCAGATCCTTCAGCCAACCTCCTGCGATGTCCTCCACCACTGCGGCACCAGGCGAGGTGGACGCGTTGAATGCCGGTTGGTCCCATCCGACCGTGAGCATGTCCGCCGCTGTCGCGGCGTCCAGGGCGCCACCGACGACGAACCCGAAGTAGCGAGGACCGGTCGTTGCGACCAGGGCCGGCTCGACGGCTCCGACCAGCTCGTCGATCACCACGTCAGGTGGTGTGGGCCCGTCGGGCAACGACCCCAGCGCGGCCCGCAAGGCATCGAGGTCGGTATCGCTCGGGAACACAGGCTGCGCGGCCACCTTCGCACGATGGTCGGCGGCCCGCGCGGCGGCGTTCGTCAGAAGCTCGAGGAGAGAATCCATCCCTTCATTATCGTCGCCGGCCGGGCACGCGCCGGCCGGTGCCTCCGGAGGGCAGTCGGCGCGGCTCACAGGCGAGGTTGCCCCGCGGCGTGCAAGAAGACGGGCCGGCTAGTCGAGCGAATCCGGGTCCACGCCTGTGCCACCGGCCGCGTGGCTCGCGTACGAGGCCAGCGCGAAGCGCAGGATGTCGACCGCTTCGTTGCCGCTCCACAGCATCGGGCCCTCACCTGTGTGCAGCCAACGCAGCCAATGATGGCCGGAATCCCTGAAGCTGCTGGCCCAGTCGTCGTCGAGGGCGTGGTACGAGCGCATTTCGCCGTCGAGGTAGACCTCCAGGCTCGGCTGCTGGATGCCGCGGCCGGTGCACCGGTTCACCCGCGCGTAGCCGCGCCGGCCGGTGATCTCCCAACGTTCGTCGTTGGTGTAGTAGTCGGAGCGCAGGTACATGTCGACGGCAAGCGTGATGTCCCAGACGCCGCGGATCCCACTTTGGTGCTCCCACACGATGGTCGTCGGCGCGTCGACGTCGATACCGGGAAAGACCTCGGTGTTGCCCACCCACGCCCGCACTTCCTTGACGGGACCGAAGAGCCAGATCGCCGTCGAGAGCTTGTGCCAGCCGTCATCGAAGACGAGAGTCCCGCGGCCACGCCGCATCTGTTGGAACTGCCACTCGTAGGTGCTCCCCGGAACGTCCCAGCCACCACGGCCACTTGCCACCATCTTCATGTGGTATCCACTCACTTCGCCGAGCTCGCCTGAGGTGACGATCTCTTTGAGCTTCATCAGCGGTTCGTAGAAGATGTAGTTGTCCATCACACGCAGCAGCCGGCCGTTGGCCTCGGCCGCTTCAACCATGCGCGTCGCGTCGGCGAGGTCGTTGCAGATCGGCTTTTGCAGGTTCACGTGCCAGCCATAGCCGAGGAGCTCGGCAACGCCGTCGGCGTGCAAAGGAATGGGCAGCAGCACCTCGACGGCATCGACCTCCAGACCGCTGGCCGCCAGTTCGGCGGCCGAGGAGAAGGTTCGCGCGGCCGGCCAGTCCGCGCGGCGCTGGGCGCGGCGCTCCTCGCTCGGATCCACCAGGGCAACGACTTCGACGTCGGGATTGTCGATGTAGGCGCGCACATTGAGGTCGTAGATGCGTCCCAAGCCCACAAACGCAGCGCGTACAGGCCTTTCATACGGCGCAAAGCTCACATTCGGTCCGCTTCCCAGCATCGCCCAATCCTAAGCGCGGACCACCGAGGCGCCCGTTTTCGGGGCTGCGAGATAGCGTTGGGCAATTCCCACGACCGGCCATGTCACGGCCTTCGCTCTCACCGCCGTCGTGATCATCGTCATTCCGGGACCGAGCGTCATGTTCATCGTCGGCCGCGCGCTGGCCTACGGCCGCAAAGCCGCGGTGCTCACGGTCGTCGGCAACACCCTCGGCGAGTACATCCAGGTGATCGCCGTGGCATTCGGGATCGGTGCGGTGGCGGAACGCTCGGTGGCGGTGCTGACAGGTCTCAAGCTCTTCGGCGCCGCCTACCTTGTCTACCTGGGCCTCAAGACGATCCGGGAACGCCGGTCTTTGCTCAAGATTCTGCAGCCGGCAGAGACTCCCTCACAGCGCCGCTTCCTGCTGCAAGGCTTCGTCGTCGGGGCCACCAATCCCAAGACGGTCGTGTTCCTGGTGGCCATCCTCCCGTTGTTCGTCGATCGAGCCGACGGGAGCCTCTCGGGTCAGATCCTGGTGCTGGGCTTGGTGTTCTCCGTCATAGCCCTGCTCTGCGACAACGCCTGGGGTTTGTTCGCAGGGGCAGTGAGAGAGTGGTTCGCAAAGTCACCGAGACGCGTCGAGCTGATAGGTGGCATCGGTGGATTGGCCATTATCGCCGTCGGTGTAAGGCTGGCCCTCACCGGCCGCAAGGACTGAGCCGAGGCACCCACCCGCCGCCGGCGCCGTCGCGGTGTGCCGCTAGTACCGGGGGGTCCGAACCTGCCGGCACGCCCGGCCCTCAAGGCCGCCCGGCGCTTGCGTACCGTCACGAGGACCGATGCCCTGGCCATCGCCATCGCCAAGATGAGGACTCCGATGATCACGTGGTGGCTGAGGATTAGCACTGCGCCGATGAGCGAGCCGATGACCACCATGAGCCACCGAAGCCACCACAGGGAGGTCATTTGGCCATGGTATGACATATCCGGGCAGGCCAAGAACGGCCGTGCGAGGCGCCCCGCATCATTGCGCCCGGCCAGGTGGATCGCTTGTGCCTGCCAAGCGGCGTGTGCATCTCATTCACGGCCTCTTGCCTCGTTGACCAACCGTCATCGGTGTGGGCTTTCAGATGAGGAATGGCGGCGAACGGCAACAAGAAGGAACTCGTGCGGTCACCGCGATCTCCGCGCACGCGCCGGGCGAAGGTCCCGATCGCGCCCGTCGAGCGCCGGTGCGCTCGCAAACGACGGCGCTACTGCGGTCTCAGGAGACGGAGCATCTCACGGCGCCAGGCAGACCGAGCACGGGCGGCCTCGACGGTCTCAGGGTGCACCAAACGGTTGATCTTGGGCGCATCTGCGCCCCGATGGAACGCGAAGGCTCGCCCTTCGACCTCCCGGTCCGCATTGGTGTAGTGGTCGCGCTGGAGCAGGTAGCCGTTCCAGGAAGGCACGAGGAAGGTCTCGAAGAACTTGCCGTGTGCGGTCACATCCTGGAAGACGCCCCAGCGTGTCCCGCCGAGGCGTCGCCGCACGATGCGCAGCTCGGCCATTGCGACCAGGAAGTCGTCGACGTCTTCACCGTCGACGCGGTACTCGATGAGGATGAGGACGGGGCCGTCGTCAGGATGGATGTGCTCCCCGATGGGCAACGACGGGCTCGCGACGACCTGCAACGAGGAACGGTCCACGGCCGGCAGGCGGTACCGGGGGATGAGCAGGATGCCCGGAACAAAGGCGCAGGCGGCGACGAGCAGAGTCTCGCGCAGGGGCAGGAACGTGTCGATGACGCCGAATCCGAGCCCACCGAGCACGAACGGCCCTTGCAACACGACGTAATAGAGCGACAGCGAACGGGTCTGCACCCACTCGGGGGTCACCTGGCGGGCAGCGACGACGAAGGACACGGGCGCCCAAACCCAGGCAGCGCCGTTGACGAGGAGCACGGGCACTGTTGCCCAGCGCGTCGGCCAGATGACGAGCGCGGCCACGGCGAGCGAGCACGCCAACGTCGCGGCGGCGACGACGGTGTCCAGGTGCAGGTGGCCTTGCAGGCGAGGGAAAAGGAGGGCGGCGAACATGGCACCCACTCCGCTGAGTGCCAGGAGGAGGCCGTAGCCTAAGGCCGAGGTGTGCAGGTAGTGCGCCGCGAAGAGCGGGAACAGTGCGCCGAGCGCCACCCCTGGTGTCACGAACAGAGCGGTGCGGGCGGCGATCGCTCTCAGGCCGGGCGTGTTCGAGAAATAACGCCAGCCGGAGGATATTGCACCGAGGAGGCTCTCGGCCGCGGACCCGCCGGGTGTGGACAAGCGCAGGTCGTTCCTCCCGCGCCAAAGCACGAGGAAGCAGACGAGCGGAATCATGACAGCGGCGCAGAGGGCGAAGAAGACCGTTGTGCCCGCACCCCGCAGGACTGCGCCTCCGAGTACCGGTCCGACGACCTGGCCGATGTTCCACTGGAAGCTGTCCAAGCTGAGCGCGACAGGGACGATTTCAGGTGGTACCAGCCTGCCGACCGTCGTCCACCACGACGGCGACGAGGTCCCGCCCGCTACCCCCATGCCGGCGAGCCCGATGAGCAAGGTCGCGGGTGCCAGCAGATGCGACGATGACATCAAGACGAGGAACGCCACCGAGCTGATCAGCAGGATCTTGGCCAGGAGCAGCACGGCCCGGCGGTCGCGGGAGTCCGCCGCGGCACCGGAGAACACGACGGCGCAGATGCCGGCGAGTGGGCCTATCGTCGCGGCCAGGGTGACCAGGACCGGCGATGTCGTGAGGCGCTCCATTATGTAGCCGCCGACGAGCGTGATCATCCAGACACCGGCGTTGGAGAAAAGGGCTGTTCCCTCGAGCCACCGGAATGCCCGGCTTCTCAGCGGGGCGAACAGCTCGGTCACCTCGGCACCAGACAGAGAGGGACGACGTCTTCACGCCGCGGATCAGGTCTCATGGATGTTCGGTGTCCGGGATCGGACCCGCCGACAAGTCTCGCCTGACGGAGGCAGACGCCCTCGAAGTTTGCCGAGGGATCCTCGCCGAAACGTCACTGCGGCAGGAGCGAGCTGGGAAGGGGCGAGTCGTCGCCGGTCACCTCCACCTCGACGACGTGAGTGATGTCGGCGGACGAGCGTCCGATGCGGAGTTGGTACGTACCCGGATCGACGTACCAACCAGGTTGGGACCGGTGCAGTGACGAGGGCTCGCGGCCGTGATTGAACACACTTGCCGGCATCCGGGCACGCAGCGCCGGCCAATCCGTGTCGGCGATGTCGTAGTAGGCGAACGAGCGCTCGTTTACCTCGAGCGACACCGTCGCCGTCTCGCCCGGGTCGAGCCAGACCTTGGCGAAGGCACGCAGTTCCTTCACCGGGCGGAAACGGCCATCCGGCCGGGACCGCCCTCCTCCCGGCGGTGCGACATAGAGCTGGACGACCTCGGCACCGCGGCGCTGGCCGATGTTGGTCACCGGAACCTCGACGCTCAGGCTGCGGCCCGGCTGCAACTTCGAAGCGGACGGGCGCGGTGCTCCGATCTCGAAGCTCGTGTACGACAACCCGTGACCGAAGGCGAAGCGCACAGGCAGCCGGCGCGTCTCATACCAGCGATAACCGACGAGCAGGCTCTCGCTGTAGCGGACATGACTCGACTCGCCAGGAAAGCTCCCGAACGCCGGCGTGTGCTCGATGCACATCGGCAGCGTCGTTGGGAGTCGCCCACCCGGTTCGCTCTCTCCGAGCAGCACGTCGATGATGGCGTTCGCCAGTTCCTGACCGCCGAACCAGGTCTGGATCACTGCCGCTGCGCTTTCCGCCCAGTCGAGGGTGACCGGAGCGCCGGAGTTCACGACCACGACGGTGCGGGGATGTGCCGAAAGGACCCGTCTCACCAGCTCGTCCTGGTTGCGCGGGAGCTCCATCGACTCGCGGTCGTAGCCTTCGCTTTCCCACACCTCGTCGGTGCCGACGATAAGGACGACCGCGTCGGCTCCCTCGACGGACTTGACGGCCGCTTCTATACTCTCCTTGTCCGCGACACCGTTGCCAGCGACGCCGGGCGCGTAGGTGACCTCGGTTGCGCCCCCCAGCCGCTCACGGAGCAGGGCCAGAGGTGACAGCAGGTAGTGGGGGGTGACGAGTGCGCTTCCCCCACCCATGATCGTGAGCCGGTCGGCGTTCGGCCCGACGACCGCGATGCGGTGAAGCCCGGAGGCTTCGAAGGGGAGGAGGCCATCGTTTGTGAGCAGGACCATGCCGTCGGCCGCAGCGCGTCGAACGAAGGCATGATCCTCTTCCCGGTCCTCTGGGTGCTCGTCGACCGGCACGTCGTCGAGAGCCCCCACCCGGTCGAAGACCGTGAGCATGCGGTGAACCATCTTGTCGAGTTGCGTCTCGTCCAGCTCGCCCGAGCGCACGGCATCGACGAGCGCGGGACCGAACGCGCGTGCCGGGGTAGGCATCTCCAGGTCGAGGCCCGCAGTAGCTGCATCAACCGTCGTCGCGATACCGCACCAGTCGGTCATGACGAATCCGGCGAATCCCCACTCGTTGCGGAGGATGCCATCGAGCAGACGGGCGTCGTCGGGGACGAAGCGCCCATTGACCCTGTTGTACGCGGTCATGACCGCCAGCACACCGGCGATTCGGACCCCGTACTCGAAAGGTAGGAGGTAAAGCTCTCTGAGGGCCCGCTCGTCGATCTCCGACGAACAAGTGTTGCGCTCGTGTTCGACCTCGTTGCCGACGAGATGCTTGATCGTCGCCACGACGTCGTTGTCTTGAACACCGCCTATGTACGCGACCGCCAGCTTTCCGGTCAGCACCGGGTCCTCTGAGAAGCATTCGAAGTTCCGACCCCAGAGAGGGTGGCGGTGCAGGTTCACCGTTGGAGCGAGGAGGACTCTGCAGCCTTTCTCGCGAGCCTGCCGGGCCACGATGGCGCTCGCTCGTTCGACTACTGCAGGGTCCCAGGTCGCACCGAGCGAGGTTGCCGAGGGGATGCACACAGAGGGCGTGATGCTCGAATGGCTTCGGGTGTCGCCGCGAGCACCGTTCGGGCCGTCGGTCGTTCTAACCGACGGTATGCCAAGCCGAGGAAAGCTCGCGGTTCGCCAGTTGTCGATACCGACGGTGAGCGCGGCCTTCTCCTCGAGGGTCAGCGCGCCGGTCAGCGCCGCTATGTCACGAGGTGAGCCGGCCTTGTCACTGGGATCCGGTGATGGCATGTCGAGTGCTCCTCTTTGTTGATCGAACCTAGCTCCCGTGAGTCGGGAATCGATGGTACGGGGACAAACTGACGGCCGCGGGGACTTGACAAAAGCCAGACGTCCCGGGACACCTGGGTGCCGTAACCCGGTCAGGCTCCAGCCGCACCGCGCCGAGTGTCGGGTTCTTCAAGTTGAGTTGTCGCGGCGAGGCGGTCTTGTGCTCTCAGTGCTCGCCGCTCGCGAGCTCTGGGCGGCGGCTCTGAGGAAGGTTCGCGCGGTGGCATGAGCCACCGAGCAGGCAAAGTCTGAGGTCCTGACGCGACAGCACCCCGGGGGGGATCCGGGGTGCTGGTGTCAGGGGACACGATCTATCAGTCACCCCCGAGGACCGGCGGCCTGATTTACGATCACTATCAACCCTCATTCAGTATGCGCCCGGCTGGTCGGTCCCACATAGGGCCGAACGACATATTCTTGTCAGGGCCGAAGAACACGTGCGGCGCCATCGGGTAGGGGCAGTCCACGTCGCAGACCCACGAGAACGCCACCGCCCCGTCATGATCGCGTGCCCGTAAGGCCCCTTCGACCAGGTCCTCTGAACACAACGCCGCGCGCCCGGCACCCCGCCGCGAGCCGGGGATGACCGGGAGAAGTCGCAGTCCCTCCCGAGAGGTCATTTGCTGGCACAGCCCTGTAACCGAATCGCCATTGCAGTGGCCCACGGTGTCAAATCACAATCAGTCATCAGTTCCAGCGCGAGCCGTGGGGGTTCCCTGGTCGTCGGCAATATCGCCGGCCGGGTACTGGCGCATGGCGAGGACACTTCTGAAGGCTCGGAGGTGGACGATGCTCGAAAGCCAGGACGTACTGCTTGTCGAGGCCAGCACGGTCGGCGAAGTTGTCGCGCCCGGCCTACCTCGTGGGCCGGAGTCTGGCACGGGTCGGCCCGGGAGAGGCCGCCGCCGGATAGCGCCGACTCGATGACGTCGCGGCCGAGGTCGACAGGCGGTCATCTTGACGAGAGAAAGGGCTTGTTCCAATGATCGAATCAGACTTTCGACCCCTGAGAGCCCGTTACGACGTGCGTACCCCCACAGTCGCCTATGTGCCGAACGAGCAGGGTGGCAGGTATGCCGGGTATCTCTACCTGCTGGCCAGCGCGGACGGCCCGATCCTGAGCGTCCCGGGCATCATCGGCGGTCTCGACGATTCGGAGCCTGACACTGCCAGTGCGGAGGCCCTGATCGGCAGGCCGATCGGATCGTGGGAGTTGCGCCCGGACGGTTGGTATGCGGAGATCCAATGCTTTTCCACGCACCTTCAGACGGGCGAGGGCTTGCCTGCTCGATAGTCCGAAGCGAAGGACCGCGGCCCGATTTGCAGGCGACGATTTCCGTCTTCCGAGCCCGTGTCCGCGTCTCGACCGGGTTGTGGCAGAAACCCGCCCCTAGCAGGTGATCCTGAGTCGGGTGCACGGCTCATCGCTTCCCTCGCAAGGCAACGCGGGTCGTGCACCCACTCATTCCATCGGTGCCGCGCGTGCTCACCTTGAGCACCCGGTGCTGTCGCGGCGAGCTGGACGAAGTGTTCCGGACGAGTTGGTAATAGCATCGTCGACGGCCGGTGCCCGGGTTGGCGGCGAGATACGTAGCCCGGGCGCAGGTCTCCGAGACCGAGACGTCGCCGTCGTCTCCGAGCTGGCCTTGCGCCATTTCGATCACGGCCTCCGGGTCTTTCTTCCTCATATCGCGAGCGCTCGGAGCGCCAAGTCGGAATCCAACGTCGCCGATCACCCTGGTCTGTTGGCGCGTGCTTGCGACATCATGTTGGGATGCGGGACTACCTCGACGTCAACCGCGCCAATTGAAACGAACGAGCTCCTGCGCATGCGGCTTCGCCCGACTACGCAGTCGAGCGCTTCGTCTCGGATCCGTCGTTCCTCTCTTCGGTCGTCAGCTTCGACCGTCCTCGGCTGGGCGATCTCACCGGCGTCAAGGGCGTTCATCTTCAGTGCCACATCGGGACTGACACGATTTCACTGGCCCGCCTCGGCGCAGAGATGACCGGCCTTGATTTCTCGCCTGCGTCGCTCGCTGAGGCGAGGAACCTCGCGCAACGCACCGGAACGTCGATCGAGTTTGTCGAGACGGACGTTTACAGTGCCCTTGACGCGCTCGAGGCCGCCTCCTTCGACCTCGTCTACACGGGCATCGGGGCCTTGTGCTGGCTGCCCGACGTGACGCGCTGGGCTGCGGTTGTCTCCACCCTGCTCAGACCAGGTGGACGGCTCTTCATCCGAGAAGGCCATCCCATGCTCTTTTCCATCGACGAGACGCATCTCGACCGTCTTGTCGTCGACTACCCGTACTTCCAGCTGGACGACCCGCTCATTTTCGAAGACGGGGGCACCTATGTCGAGACCGACGCGGAATTCTCCTCTACGGTCACCCATGAATGGAGCCACGGCCTCGGCGAGACCATCAGCGCAGTCCTGGAGGCGGGCATGGACCTCACTGGGCTGGCCGAGCACGACAGCGTCCCGTGGAACGCGATTCCAGGTCGGATGAGCCTGGACGCCTCAGGTGAGTGGCGTCTTGAGGACAGGCCCTGGCGCTTGGCAGCGAGTTACACCCTCCAGGCGCGCAAACGCTGAGTCACGAAGCGGCCGAGACGACTGTTCCTTAGGCCGTGTACTGACCCGCGCCGAGCGCCGTGCCACGTCCCCGGCGCGGGTCCAAGAGACCGGTCGGAGTCGTTGGCGCAGATCAGCGGGTCCGGTGTTCCGGCGCCGTGACGCCGCCCGCCGCTGAATCCGTGCTGCCGGACGCGGTGAGGTCGCGCAGGTCACCTGGCATCTCGAGCAGTTCTCATCCACCGCCCGCAGCCGAAGGGGTCGCTTGTCCGGGTTCGGTCACGTCACAGAAGACGAAGCCGTCTCGCTCGACGATCTGGCCGATCTCGATGCTTATGGGCGAACGGAATCCCGGGCCGTCCCAAACGAAGGTGTGGAACTCGCCGCGTTCGCCGCAGGGATCGACTCCTGTTGGAAGCTTGGCGAGCAGTTCGGCGTCGAACGCCCGACCGGCGAATTCACCTGGCAGTTGTCTCGGGTCGACGCAGGTGATCACGGCCTTCAGGCCGGTCGCGAGCATTTCCCTCGCGAGAACGTCCGTCGGCCTGTCCCAGAGAGGGAAGACCGGTGAGATGCCTGTTCCGTCGAGACGGTCTTCCCGGTAGGCGCGCACGTCTCGGAGGAACAGGTCTCCGAAGATGACCTGGGTGATGCCGTCGGCGCGTGCGAGAGCCATTGCCTCTGCCATGCGCGCCTCGTATGTCTCTTTCGAGCACGGCGAAGGTATCTCGACGGTGACAAGCCTGAGACCGAGGCGATCCGCTTGGGCTTCGAGCAAGGTGCGCCGGACGGCGTGCATTGCCACTCGACCCGCGTCGGCGTTCACCGTGGACAAGAGCGTGGTGACCTCGACGGTGCCTTCGGAGCGTGCGACTTCCAGCGCCATGACGCTGTCCTTTCCACTGCTCCAGCTCATCCATGCCCTGGCGCGCGTTTGCATGAGCTCAGTCTTGTTCGTTCGTGCCCGATCGGCTCTTCTGGCGCGCCAGGCAGGGCTCGTGCCGGTTCTCGAGAACCCGACTACGCGAGGCGGAGACCACTACGAGTCGCCGCACGAGGTGCAGGCAAGCTCAGATGGACCAGGCGGTGCCGTTCCAGGACTCGATGAGGGCATCAGTGGGGCCGGCACCACCATTAGCGGAGTACTCGCCGACTGCCCTGCACGCCCGTGCCGAGGCGCAGGACACGCCGTAGAGATATGCCGCGAAGGGACTCGGGCTTGGCACCGTCGACCAGGAGGTGCCTTTCCAGGACTCCACCAGGACCTGACGGACGTGGCTCTTGGTGGCGTAGTCGCCGACCGCCGTGCACGATCGCGCCGAGGCGCACGAGACACCGTAGAGATAGGCGACGGAAGGGCTCGGGCTCGGCACGATCGACCAGGCGGTGCCGTTCCAGGACTCGACCAGGGTCCGCGGCAGGATGCTGCTTCCGCTGCCTGTGCCGTTGCTGTAATTGCCCACGGCGACACACGACCTGGCCGACGAGCATTCCACGCCGGAGAGGCCACCGTACGACCCCGGGGTCGGGCTCGGCACGACCGACCATGCGGTGCCGTTCCAGGACTCGACCAGGGTGTTGCTGGCGTAGTCGCCCACCGCGAAACACGAACTGGCCGACACGCAGAACACACCGTTGAAGGCGCTTTGGTTGGGGACGAGGGTCGGGTTCGGCACGATCGACCAGGCGGTGCCGTTCCAGGACTCGATCAAGGTCTGACTGAGGCTGTTGTTGTTGTCGTACTCGCCCACGGCGACACACCACTTGCCCGACGCGCAAGACACTGCATTGAGGGTGCTGCCAAATCCGCGATCGGGACTGGGAACGATCGACCAGGCGAAGCCGTTCCACGACTCGGTCAAGGTCTGCGTGAGCCCGCTGTGGTAGTAATCACCGACTGCCTCACACGAGATGGCGGATACGCAGGACACACCGTTGAGGGTGCTGTTCGTCCCACGGTCAGGGCTACGCACGATTGACCAGGCGGTGCCGTTCCAGGACTCGATCAGAGTTCTGCCGCCGACGTAGCCAACGGCGGTGCACGAGCCGGTCGAGAGACAAGACACGCCGCTGAGCGTGCTTTCACTGCCAACAGGTGAGCTTGACAGGGCCGGCCAGCTCACAGCGGCCGAAGCCGGAAGGACGACGTTCCACGCGAGGCCGAGCACGAGGATTCCCGCCGCGCTCAGGAACGCAAGGCGTCCGCACACGGCAGGTCGCCGCTTCGCGTCCAGAGCACGCATCGCGCCCCCTTGGATTGACGCATCTGTTCCACCACCAGTATGACCTGCCGAGACCTTTGCGGCCGAGAAAATTCTGCGGCGGATGATCCTCGGTCGTCAGTGCGTCGGACCACCTGTTGCCTGTGTCCTCGTCCTCCACCCTTTGCTCGGTCGGTGTCACGCCGCAGGAGTGGCAGCACTTAGCATCGTCGATGGTATGAGAGGGCAGCTCGTGTCCTCGCGTCCGACGTCCGGGCGCGCGAGGGCCTCTTGGAAGGCGGCGCTGATAGGCGCCGTCATGCTTGGCATCGGCGGCGTGTTCGCATTTGCTCCGGGTGCGGGTCACGGGTCGACGGGGCGCGTCCCCGGCGAAGCAGCAGCAGCAGCTCCACTCGCGAGCTCGGGTGCCCGCCGTCCCGCGGCCCATCCGGTGACCAGGCTTTTCCCACCGCATGCAGACATGTCGTCTCCGGGAGTCCTCGTCCTCGACCGCAACTTGCCGGACCCCGTGGTCGTGGAGCAGCGCGGCCGCTACTACCTGTACTCGAGTCAAACCGGTTTCGACACGCCCCCGGTATCGCTGACGACAAGCGACGGCCCGACTCTGTTGCGCTGGGAGAAGACAGCCACGGCCCTGGCGACAGTGCCTTCATGGGCCGAGACCGGCTTCACCTGGGCACCGGACGTCCGCATGATCGATGGGCGCTACGTGATGTACTTCGACGCCTGGGCCGAGAAGTCCATGTACTTCCGGGCCGACGAGTCCGGGTTCTCCCAGCGTGCCCAGTGCATCGGCGTCGCCACGGCAGGAGGGCCTGCTGGCCCGTTCACACCCGTGGCTGGCCCACCGCTTGTATGTCAGTTCAACCATCACGGCGCGATCGACCCGCGGACGTTCCTCGCTCCGGACGGCCGCCTCTACCTCGACTGGAAATCGGACGACAACGCGGACCCGGGCTCGCCCCCTACGCATCTGTGGGCGCAAGAGTTGTCGAAGAACGGTGAACGGCCCATGGGAGCCAGACACTTGCTCATGAGTGGCAGCCGGCGCGTCTGGGACGGCGGGTTGGTAGAGGCGCCCGACATGGTTTACGCCGTGCACACGTATTGGCTTTTCTACTCGGGGTCGTGGTTCAACGGGCCCGGTTACTCGATCGGAGTGGCGAAGTGCTCAGGCCCGGAGGGCCCGTGCAGGCCCAGCTCCGCGAGGCCATGGCTTGCCGCGAACTCTCAAGGCGGCGGGCCTGGGGAGGAGTCGTTGTTCCACAACTCTCAAGGTTGGTGGATGGTCTACTCGCCTTGGTCGCTGTACAAGCATGATTACCGGCCCGTCGAGCTAGCAAAGGTCTTCTTCGCGCCGTCCGGACCCTATCTGGCGAAGATCCCGGCGTAAGAGCTCGAGCACCGAAACGGCACCGGCTCAGTCCAGTTTTGGGACGCTGAGCCCAAGGTCATCTACGTGAACGAATCGGGCAACCCCGAAGTGGTCGTGAAGATGATCACGTAGAAGCAACCAGCCGGTGGTCATCGCGCCGGTCGTCGGTCGAGCACTCAACCGGATCCTCTCGTCCGGCCGAGGGCCTCGTACATGCGTGCGAACTCTCCGTTGGATGCCTTTATGGCCTGAATCGCTCGATTGACTTCAGTTTCATCGTTCGTCCTGGCGAGGGTCTCGGCACCCATCTTGTAACTGGCCAGTCCGGCGGCGAAGTGCCGTTGAGCCTCCTCGTCTGGTATCGGCGGCAACTGTTCGCCTCTCACCAACACAGCCAGAAGCCAAGTTGCTGCCAGCTCGAAAGCCCTCCGGCTCTGGTTGCCCGTCGGCCTGAGGAGTCTCTCCGACGCCTTGTCCATGTCTTCGAAGAATGACTTGTTGTCATCGAACCACCGAGCGACGTCCCCTGAGGTCATGCCCCACGATACGTTCCCCCGGGCTGCCAAATGACTACCGCGCGGACCTTGACCGAGGATTTCAGGAACCCGGCTTTCTGCTCCTTGTTCTGGCTGGTCGGAGAGCTGGTTGAAGCAATCCCAGCGCTCAAGGGACTTGTTGCGATGCCCGTCCGGTGGCTCGCGACGAAGGACTAAGCGGTGACCCGAATTGCCACGGGTGGCGTCAGGTAAACGGGAGAATGAGGCGGTCCTTCGGGCGCAACCCGGACGACCACTTGGTAGGTTCCCGGCGGTAGCGCAGAGCCGATGCCATCGTCGCAGCGAGCCGTGCCCCCGACGACCGGGATCGTCGAAGACTCTCCCGCAGTGAGGTGTGGGCCACCACCCCCTCCAGCAATCAGACCGCTGTATATGGCCACCACCTGCAGCGTCCCGGATCGCACCACGGCGGCAACGAGGGGCTGCCCGGTGTCCATGATGAAGCTGCCTGGGCCGTGATCGTCGACGAGGACTTCGCCGTAGAAGGTGGTTCCCAAGCGGACTGTGTTGTGCTTCAGCAGGAGTGCGAGATCGACGCCGATCGGCAGGGGTGCGGACGGCGGCAATCTGCCGCAACGTGGGCTGCGGCCGGGAGATCCGTCGTAGGTCGTGAGGCCCACGGTGACGGCAATCTTCTTGCCGTATTCAGCCAACAGCTGATGAGCCAGGTGCTCGTTGCCCGGGGTCAATCCGATGAGCACCGGACCGCCAGGGCAAGCGTCGGTCGACTGAAGCTGGGTAGGGGCCGCGACCATGACGCGGTTGATGATCCGCCCAGCTTCGGCAGCGGTAAGACCAGTGCGCTCACGGCCTGCGCAGCTCTGACGAGGAATCGCGGGATAGGCGGTGGTACCGGGGCGAGTCGCATGTCGTGACCCTGGTGTGGTGCAGGCCGCGGAAAGCAGCACGACGGCGACCACAGAAACGACTCCGAAACTGCGCACCGCGCTCATGATCTCACCAAGCCGACGGCGGTTTCGCCTCGCGGTGGGGCAGCACCTCAGCCGAGGTCAAAGGCAGGGTGTCAGCAGTTAGACTTCGAATTGCGCCTCACATCGAGCGCCTGCGCGACGGTCTTCCCTTCGCGTGACAAGGGCCACGTCAGAAGGGAACCCCATGACGAACAGTACGTCTTTGCGGCGCCGCGCCGTCCTCCTCATCACGGTGGTCGTATCGGGCGTTGTCGCCCTGCCGATCGCAGCCCACGCCTCGTCTCGTCAGCAGTCCGCTTCGTCGTACTGCAGCAAGGTGAGCGCTGCGTCCGTCTCAGCAATAGTCGGACATACCGTTCCTGCCGGGTCGCCCTTTACTGACAAGGTGAAGGCGACCAAGGCAAACCACGAGATCTCCGCGGTCGTGTCGTCGTGCACCTACGGAGCGGTGACGAGCGTCGCCGCACTTGCCAAGGACGTAGTCCTTTCCCTTGAAGTTACCTCTCGGCCCCTCACCGGAGCCGACTTGGAGTATTCACTGAGCCAGGCGGAGAAGCTCAAGATGAAGTTCACGCCTTACTCCGGTCTCGGCATGGTCGCCTATTACTACACGTTCACGGAGTCGGGGATCACCACACAAGGGATGATTGCCATCGCCGGCTCGACCAACTACTCGGCCGGCATCTACATCAAGACCCCTTCCTTGTCGAAGCTTGCCGCCCTCGTGAAATTGGCAGAAAAACTCTGAGCTGCGGGGTCCGCAAGTTCGTGTAACGACGGTCTAGGTGGCTGGTGTCTTTCGCGGGCGTAAATGCTCGCGATCCGGTCGCAGCTGAGAGAGAATTACACATAGGTAATTCTCTACCGGGAGCGATCGATGACCCTGGGCGTGGCTGATAGGCAAGCCAACCTGTTCGACGACGTAGAGCAGTTCTGCGACAAGGTGCTCGACGAGTCATCGATCTACGCGTTCATGCACCGGGAGCGTGATCGCCTGTTCCCCGACGAGGAGTTCTCCGACCTGTTCGACAACCAGGGCCGGCGCTCGGTACCTCCGTCGGTGGTGGCGACGGTCATGGTGCTCCAGCGCCTCGAAGGACTCTCAGACCGCGAGGCCGTCGATCGCTACTGCTTCGACAACCGCTGGCGCTATGCAGCAGGCGTCGGTGGCTACGACACCGGTGGCTGGACGAGCTTTTCCCACACCGTGCTCGTCGACATGCGCGAACGCCTGCGACGATCCGAGCGCCCCGATCGCATCTTTGACGCGGCACTCTATGCGGCCAAAGCTGCGGGGCTCGTCGGCAACCGCCGGGCGCTCGACTCGACGCCGCTTTATGACGCCGTGGCGACGATGGACACCGTCACTCTTATCCGCTCTGGCATCCGGGCCCTCTTGAAGCTCGCCAGCCGCAAGCTGCGGGCCGAGCTCGGGGCGTTGCTCACGAGCGGCGACGACTACGCGAGCTCCTCCAAGCCGCAGATCGACTGGGAAGATGCCGAAGCTCGCGAAGCGCTCATCGACAGCCGCGCCAAGGACGCCTACGCATGCCTCGGCCTTCTCAATGGTCAAAAGCTCGACCCTGTCGTCACCGAAGCCGCCAAGCTGCTCGCCACGGTGACCGGCCAGGACCTCGTAGAAGGAGACGACGGCGTCTTTCGCGTCGCCCGCAAAGTCGCCAAAGACCGGGTGATCTCGACGGTCGACCCCGAGGCCCGCCACGGGCACAAGACCAAGACCAGAAGCTTCGACGGCTACAAGGGACATGTGGCTGTCGACCCCGACTCCGAGATCATCACCGCCACGGTCGTGACGCCGGGCAACGCCGGGGACACGAGTGTCGCAGAGGACCTCATCTCCGAGCTTCTCGTCGGTGATGACACCGGCCATGACGACCTCGACGAGCACGCGGCCACGGCCGATGTCGACGAGAACGACGAAGATGTCACCACTGTCTACGGCGACAACGCCTATGGAACCGGGGCATTCCAGGAACGTCTCGACGGCGCTGGCATCGACTCGCGCTGTAAGACTCAGCAACCCACCGCACCCGGCGGGCTGTTCACCAAGGACTGCTTCGTCATCGACCTCCACGAAAGCGCCGTCACCTGCCCGGCCGGTGTGACCGTCGAGATCCGCCGCCATGGCATGGCCTACTTCGGTGACGCCTGTACCAACTGCCCGCTGCGGACCAAGTGCACCACCGCTTCAGGCGGGCGCACCGTCGGGATCAGCCCCTACGAAGAAGCTCTCGCCCGCGCCCGCAAGCACCAGGCCGAACAAGCCTGGCGCGACGACTATCGCGCCACCCGTCCCAAGGTCGAACGCAAGCTCGCTCATCTCGTCTACCGCAAGCACGGAGGAAGGCGCGCCCGCATGCGCGGCACCGCCAAGGTCGACGCCGACTTCCGGCTACTGGCCAGTGCCGGGAACCTCGCTCGCCTCGCGCGCCTTGGACTCGGATGGACCGCTGCCGGGTGGGCGATCGAGTGAGTCGGCCGTCCAGCGCGAGCAAACACCAACGGCTGCCCAATCCCATGTGGCTTCTGGGCTCGCCTCGCACGGGCCACCCGCGGGTATCCGGCATACGGGCCGCGATGACAGCCACACCATCAACAACAATCCCTCAATTCACACCAGCCTCCTAGAGGCCGCCTTCGATACGCCGCAGCGGGCGGACCTCCCTCAGATGGCGGAATCGGCGGTCGAGGGTGGCAGGCACGTGATTGCGAAGCATGACCCTGGGTAGCGAGTTGAAGCACCGTGATCGTCGTAGCGTCGCGAAGCGCTGAGGGCTCGGGCACCGAGGCTCCTGTCGGTTGGTCGCTTGCCATGCGGCACGCACCCAACAGTTCTGATCTGACGAGTAGGCCTTAGGAACTGCCCTTTCGAAATGCCGTCACCAACCGCTCCTCGGTCCGAGTCCTGTGCGCCAAGATCAACCCGTCGAGTCCGGTCTCAGTAACCCCGCGCCAAGCTGATCAGCCGGTCAAGTATTCGCCCACCGTCTGCGCGCAGTCCGTTGTGCTCGAATTCGTTGGTCAGCCAGGTGCGCATGTTTGGAATCATCTCCGCCGTCTCCTCGGAGAACGCTCGCTCCACGTACAAGTCATAGGCGTAGATTGCTGCCGCCGCGGGAACTTCACAGCTCCGTAGGCGCTGGGCGTCGTACAGGCTCGGCCACTCGTAGCCTGCCAGCAAGTTTGCTGCTTCGCGTAGGGGCCGCAGCGCCCCGTAGTCATCGAACATCCATGGGAACACGTGTTCACCGGTGAAGAGTTCAGGCTCCTTCTCGTACTCCTCTGGCTGTACTCGGGCCGCCGACCAGTTGGTGACCGCACCGTCGGAGTAGCTGGACTCATGAATCACTGCGTAGAGCGGATTGCGAGCAAACCCCGGAAGGCCGTCCTGGACGTCGTGCAGGAACCCCGGAGAGCCCTCGGGCAGTTCTATGACGTAGTGCAGGTGCTCCGCTCCGTCGCTCATGCCGAGCATCAAACCGAGCTGGCGGAACATCCGTTGCGTCAGGCGGTCGCCTCCAGGCAGCATGACCTCTTCTTCGGCCAGCCAGGACTGCAGTCTGCGCACCCGTTCCCGGTCGGCCGGATAGCGTTCGTAGTAGCGGTGACAGCGTTGCAGCATCCGGGCATACGTGGCGCGGTAGACCTCGTCGGGATGGCGACCGACCGGGGGCAACCCGCCGGTAAGGAAGGCTTCGGCCAGCCCTGCCGGTGCTGCCGACAGGTAGTGGAGCACGCAGAAACCACCGAAGGACTGACCGAGCACGCTCCAGCGCTCCACGTCCAGCGCATTTCGGATGAACTCAGCGTCGTTTACGATCGAATCGGCACGGAAACACGCCAGGTAGCGAACCTGTTCTTCGGGGGTCATCCCGCCGAGAGTCGCAACCGGTGTTGACCGGCCCGTTCCCCTCTGGTCGAGCATGAGCACACGAAAGTCCTTTAAGGCACGCTCCAACCAGCTGGGCGCCGACGGGTGGGCCTTCGGTCGCGGAGCCTCCATGCCCGGACCACCCTGCAAGTACAGGAGATACGGTTTGTCGCGCCCGTCAGGTGCCGCGACCTCCCGAGCGAACACCGTGATCCGCTCGCTGTCCAGATCTGAGTAGCGAAGCGGGACGGCGAACTCAAGCTCTGTCAGGACCAACCCCGGCGGATAAGCAGTTACAGGCATAGCTGAGATTCTGCCACCACGCGCAAGGTCGGTTCGCCGGCTCGTTCCGGCGCTGGCCCGGTCAGTGCTTCCGGGGTCCAAGGTCGCACCTGATTTGGCGACACGCCCGGCTTGTGGGCGCAGGGAGTCAACGATGTTCTTGCCCGTGTCCTAAGCGCGGCCGCTACACTGCGCAAACCGCCTTGTCGGTTGCGCAGGACTGTTCAGCGCCCACCGCGAGGCTTGTGCAACGCCAGACCAACTTGGGGGCTCGCGGACGACCGGTGTGGTTCCCGATCCACGAGGATTAGAAGAGGTGATCGAACAACTCGTGCCGATAAGGACGCCGGGCGGGATCGCTTCTGCCGGCTGGCCAGGCTGCAAGGTTGCGGTGTGGCTCGAGAGGGCCGTCTTCTCGATTCGTGGCGGCGTGGCTTCGCGGTCCACAAGGACGGTGCGCCTACGTAAGGGCGCGATGCCGTGACGATCTACCGGATTGACCCTGGGGATGGTCGCGCTCTTATCGCATCATGGCCAGACCTTCCGATTCACGGTTCTGCGACTGTCGGGGCTTTTGCGAGCGCCGAGACGGCGATGACGGCACAGAGTGTTCTCGAAGCGGCGTCCCGCTACAGATGGCATCGGATGCTCCAGCTGTGGGACGAGGGTGTCTTCACAGAGGCCAGGGCCGGGCCTGATCCCATTGTCAACTTCTCGTGGTCAGCGTTCCCGGGGCCGGTGTCCGGGTTCCGCCGGGGGCTTGAGGAGCCGGGGTGGCTACCGCGACTGGCGACGGACGTGGTTCTTGGAGATTCGCCGATGAGCCAATACCTGAGGGAGCGCATCGAGGCGTTGATGCCTGATCAGGAGGATCGGCCTGTTCCAGTGGATCCACATGCCTGGCTCTTTGCCGACCGGAGACCCCCTGCGAACCCGGAACCGCTCCTGTGGACCGAATGGCGACATCGCCTTTCTGGGCAGGAAAAAGAAGCTTTGCGGAACGAGCTCGAGGCAGATCTCGCTGCTACGACCGGCGACTGGGTTGGTCGAGCTCGACAAGTCGCTTGGTACCTCAACGCCGATCTGTTGGTCGGCGAGGAGACATGGGAGGGCGATGACAGTGAAGCGAAGGTTGGCGATCGGGGCGTTCAGTTGCTTCGCGAGTTGACCGGCGTTCCCATCGAGCTGACCGTGTCTCGAGGTACTTCCTATTCGCATCTCTTGCAGGTGCACACGCCGGGCTCGGTAGTCGGGTTCTGGCTGGATGACTACACGTGGACCTTCGGATGGCCTGAGCCGGGCTCGTCAGACATCTGGAGGATCTCGGGCCAACTGGCTCCCGCTCTCGAACTGACGCTTGGGGAGTTGGCGAGCCACATCATCGAAGGAATCGCGACCGGCGCGTGGCCATTCGGAGGTGCGGCACCCGACCAGAGATCTTCCAGGGTCGTGAGGCAAGACGAGTAGCGCCAGAACATCGACCAGTTCGGATCTCAACGCGACTGGACGGAAACCATGCGAACGACGTCAGTGGTGTGACCAGGGTTCGGGACGGTGGTACAAGCGCGCCGCCCAGCACCCCTCGAGGTTGGGATAATTGGGGTCGGTGCCGTCGTGGTCGACATCCTTTTGCGCAAGAGAGCGGAGGAACTTCCACCCGAACAGGTCCTCCTCCGGCAACCCCACGTAACTGGTTCCCTGGAGGTTGACGTACTCGATCAGTTGGTCGGGAGTTTTGCCCCCGCATGGCTGGTTGGAGCGGAGCCTTCTTGCAAGGTGACGGCCCGTCTCGGGATGAAGCGGCACACCTGCGTGTTGGGCGGATCCAGCGTGCCGGCTACTTGCGCCTTGTGCAGTGTTCCCGCCGTCGCCGATCTGTGGCACTCCGCTGCTCTTGAGGCCTTCCGGAAACGAACGGACTAGGGAGTTGACCCTCGCGTGGAGCGGGCCCTCATGCGCGTCGTGTCTCACAGTGCCGCTGGAAGGTAGACGTCGGCTCGCCATCCTCTGATCGGTCGGGGAGCCTTCAGAGCAATGACTGCCCGCAGTGCCCACAGGAGCACTTGCGCATGGGCTTCGTCCGAAGGAACACGCAAGACGAGCCCTCTGCGAGGGTGATCTTGTTCGACGAACCAGTTCTCCGGAATCGGAACCGCAAGCGAATGCAGTTCGGCGAAGACGCGATGGCCAGTTCCGTGAGCAATCCCGACGCTCGGTCGCATGAGTCCACGGCGACTGTGGCTTCCGGGGACCCAGGTGCACATCGTGACACCGCTGCCGCTTCCATTGAACAACGTGAAGAAGCCGAGCGAGGTTGGCCTCTCGTCATTGTCGTTGACCTTGGGTATCGCGTTTATCCAGCCGTCCTCGGCCCTGGCCAGCCGGGTCATATGCGCGACTACTTGCGCCGGATTGTCGACAGTGAACTCCACTCGCTCGATCTCTCGAAGTTTGCGCGCCACGCCTAGGAGTATCGCAGTTGTAAGTGGTCCAGAGTGGCTACCGAGCTAGCCGAGGTTCGGGGGTGTTCCGGTTGGGCCGACTTTCGATCGCTGCCTTGAGGCGCGCCACGTTGCCGCGCCATACCCGTGCCAGGATGGTATGCGCTAAGCGCTTTCCCAGCGGCCTGCCGAGCCACCACGGCGAGGTCAGCTGCCCATCTTTAGCGGGAGGGGGACAGGCCCCCCTCCCGGCCTCCTCCCTGCGTCGCCGGTGAGGACTTGGGTAGTCGGGCCGGCAAAGCCGTCCCTCGGGCGCGAACTGTCCTTCCTCGTGAAGCCGCGACAATCCAGGCGTGTCAACTGACAAGCCCTTAAACAAGTGACGGCGCGCCGCCACATATCGCAGACCCGCACTCGTTGAGCTGGCCCTGGGCGGCACAGTGGACCGATACTCCCAGGCGAAACGAGATACGCGTCCGCAACCATGCTCCACCTTGACTGGGCTGCTGTCCAGGAAAACTTGTCACAAATTCAAGAGTTCCGCGGACCAAGAAGATCTAGCGTCTGCCGGCAGGCGCATCCGAAGTCAGGCAAGCCTGGGGCCGCCGAGGCGCCAGTTCCGGCTGTCGTCGATGTTGGGTTTCCAGCCGGGTCACGCGGCGAGAAGGTGATCTGGCCCCAATTGCGTAGGCTTCAGCGCCATGACGACAGGTGCGGAGGACATCCTTGCAGCTGGTGCAGGCCTGAGCGAGAAGACCGAGGTCGTGGACTGGCCGCAGGACTTGTACCGCCTTTTGAGGGCCGCGGCCGTCGGCCAAGTGTCCTACGTTCCGGACGCCGGGCACGCGAGGCTGATCGAGCTGTTCCTTCAAGATCCGGCGGTCGTCACCAATGTGCTGACGACCGAGGAAGAAGGCGTAGCCATCGCGGCTGGCGCCTGGCTAGGCGGCCAACGCAGCGTGCTCCTGATGCAATCGAGCGGGGTCGGAAACTGCCTCAACATGCTGTCACTGGCGAAAATCGGGCGCTTTCCGCTGCTAATGCTGGTCACGATGCGCGGAGAGTGGGCGGAGTTCAATCCGTGGCAAGTGCCGATGGGACTCGGGACCGAGCCCGCATTGGCCGCCGTCGGCGTGCGGACCATGCGCGCTGATGCTCCCCGGGAGCTCTTAGCGACCGTCGCTTCGGCCGCGAAGCTCGCCTTCGACGCCGACCAGCAAGTGGCAGTCATCATTTCCCAGCGCCTCTTGGGTGTAAAGCAATGGTGATCCAGGCCGCCGGGACTCTTGACCGCCGGTCTGTCGTTGCGCGGCTGCCTCTGGAGGCGGTCCGCCACGCTGCCGAGTCCGTACCCGAACGCTGGCGGCGCTGTTTCTCCATGAACTTCAGCTCGGTCATCGCGGGGCTGCCGGAGGCCGAACGCGAGGAGTTCTTCGCCGACATGCGCGCTTGGTGGGATGCGCATCCCGGGGAGCGTGCGGCCATCGTCGCGTCCGACGCAGCAGCGAGGGAACTCCACGGACTAGCCAGGGAACTCGAAGAACGAACGTAATCAAACACGGTGCCCCGGGCGGTGCTCGAACACCCCCGGGGCTGACACAAGGAGGCATGACTCCCCATGCGAGACAAGAACCTACTTCCGGCACCACCCACCCCGGCAGACGATCACTCTGAGCTGCGTTCCCGGATCGCCGAGACGTTCGCCCACGACACTCCGAACCCGGCCGTCTGCGTGGCCGACGGCTTCGGCGTCCGAGTTGGCGTCGACCGAGGAAGGCTCGTGGTCGCCGACGGACTCGGTACCCATCGCAGAGAGCGCCGCTATTCGCGGGCGACCCACGGCCTCGCACAGCTCGTCGTCCTCTCGTCAGCTGGGACGGTCGGGCTTGACGCGCTGCGATGGTGCGCCGGCGCTGGGGTGGGTGTCGTCGTGCTGGACCCGTTCGGTGGTGAGCTTCACCTCACTTCAGGAGGTGCCGGCAACAACGACCCGAGGCTCAGGCGGGCGCAGGCATGGGCCATGGCGACTCCGGCAGGCTTCGAGGCGACGCGGTACCTGATCGCTTCCAAACTGGCCCGCCAGGCGTCGGTCGCTAAGAGCCGCCCCTCGAACCGCACAGCAGCCAAAACGATCGTCCGGCTGCGCGACGAGTTGGGAGACGCCCAGACGCTGGAGGAGCTTCGCCACGTCGAGGCGATCACCGCCAACGTCTACTGGAACGCCTGGTCCGAGATCGAGGTGCCGTTCGTCCGAAAGGACGTGCCCCGCGTCGCCGATCACTGGCGGACCTTTGAGGGGCGGCGCTCAGCCGTGAACCTCGGAACCTCTCGGTCGGCGACTGACCCAGCCAACGCTCTCTTGAACTACGGGTACCGGTTGCTGGAAGCGGAGGGACGACTCGCCTGTCTCGCCGTCGGTCTCGATCCTGGGCTCGGCATTCTCCACTCGGACCTCAAGGGCCGTGACTCGATGGTGCTCGACGTCATGGAAGCGGTACGACCGGTCGTCGACGGCTATGTGCTCGACTTGTTCAAAGTTCGCCTGCTCACGAAGACCGACTTCGCTGAGGATGGCCGTGGCGTGCTCCGGGTGCTCCCGCCTCTCACGCACCGAATCGCCGAGGCGATGCCGACCTGGGCGCAGGCGTTCGGTCCGGTCGTGGAACACGTCGCGAGGATCCTCTCGGTGAGCAGTCCTTACGACATCTCCGTGCCATCCGTGCTGACCCGCGACAAGCACAAGGCGGCAGCGGCGCGGCGAGTCGCTGTGCCGGCCTTTCCGACTCGGAGCGGCGCGCTTTCCCCAGGTCCGAATCCTGGAGGTCTCTCTCCACGCGCCAAGCAGCGCCAACGACCCAGCGTGTCGGCACAACCGCGTCTGCTGCGTCGCACCTGTCGTGGATGCGGATAGGTCCTACCGGCCCTGGAACAGGACCACGCGGCGACGAGACGCTGGTGGTGCGACGTCTGCAGGCCCGAGCGTCGGGCCGAGCTTGACGATCGGATGCGAAAGGCAGCGAGCATCGTGGCCGAGCAGCATCGCGCCGAGACAGGTGTGCTCCCGTCCCACACCGACGAAGCCCAGGACCGTCGGCGGGACACGAACAGACGTCGCCAGCTCGCTCGCCTCGCCTGGGAGGCCGGTCACGGTGGATCGTCGCCCGATGTCGGGTGGTACTCGGAGCAGATCGCACCCAAGCTTGCGGCCCTGTCCGTCACGGAGATCGCCGGAGCGCTTGGCGTCTCTACGTCGTCGGCGAGCAAGTTCCGGAGGGGGTTGCGGGTGCCGGCGCCGCGACACTGGTTGGCGCTGGCCGGGCTTGTTGGCTCCGATGACCATCGACCGTTACTTCGAACTCAAGTGGGTGGCGCGTCACCATTGACGACTCCGGGCTTGTGAAGCTCTCCAAGATCATCGCCGCGTCCGGGTGTTCGAAGGCGTCCGCGTCCAATTACCGGCGCGGGAAGCGGACGCCGCAGGTGTCGACGTGGAGGGCTCTTGGCGCGCTAGTCGCCGTTAACGATTAGCACTTGTTGACCGAGCCACGTTCGTCGTCCGACTCTGTGCCAGCCATGGAGATGTTGCGCCCTTGACCCGATCAGGGCACCTCGTTAGCATGTTTTTTAGCAAGACGAAAAGGTTTTCTATCAGAGTGCTCACAGTACTGGTCGAGCCGGGAGGATTGTTGGGTGAGCGCGGGACCCGTCAAACCAGTCGCACGCAAGTCACTTGCGCTGCAGCCCATTCTCGACGGCGTCGTCGAGATTGCCGACGGGTTCTGGGGAGCCAGGCAGCGTCTCAATCGCGAGGCGACGATCCCTGTGCTCCCCATTTCGATCAGCTCCTTGACAAAGCGAGCTGCTCCTGGTTACCCTTCGCGTGTTCAGAGGTCTGTTCTAGTCTTTTTCAGGGAAACTTTCTTATGAAGCCTTCCCAAGGAAGTCTGGCTCGTCCCCACCCTCGTCGGGGCAACTGGCAACTGATGGCCGACATCAACCGCAACCTCGTCGTCAACGTGCTGCGTACATGCCCGGTGATGTCGCGAGCTGACCTTTCGAGGGCAACCGGGCTGAGCGGACCAACTGTCTCCTCAATTGTCGCCGACCTCACTAGCCGGGGCCTGGTTGAAGATCTCGGCCAGGGCGTCTCGAGCGGTGGGCGACCACCATTTCTGGTCCGGCTCAACGACAGTGCTAACTACGTCATCGGCCTCAAGCTCATGGACAACGCCATATCCCTGGTGATAACGGACTTGAGCGCCACGGTGACCTACGCCCAGGTGACCGAACTCGTGGGGCCAAGCGTGACCGAGCCCGACCAAGAGAGACGACCCGCCCCGCACAGCGACCCGAGATCGATCGTCGATGCGATCTGTACTGCGGTCGAGACCGCCCTCTCCTCTTCAGGAGTTGACGTGTCCCGCATAATCGGCGTGGGCGTAGGCATCAACGGACCAGTCGACGCCGCGAATGGAGTCTGCCGTTCCTCGCCGACATTCAGGTGGAAGAACGTGCCTTTGGCACGGCCCATCTCCGAGAGATTGGGTTACCCGGTCGTCCTTGAGAACGACGCCAACACGCTGGCTGCCGCCGAACAATGGTTCGGTCGAGGCGCTGGCATCGACACGTTCATTGCTGTTGCCGTCGGTGCGGGGATCGGCTCGGGCGTCGTGCTGAACGGACAGCTGTACCGCGGCACCGACGGCGCTGCGGGCGAGTTCGGACATGTGCAGCTCAGCGACACGGGACCACTCTGCTCCTGCGGCAAGGTCGGCTGTGTCGAGGCTTGGGCTTCAGACAGGGCGATCCTGCGCGACGTCCGTGCTGCGGTCGCGGAAGGAGCACCGACTTCTATTGGCCATACGGGACACCTGTGCGACCTCACGATCACCGACGTGGCGGTTGCCGCCGAGAACGGTGACGAGCTCAGCCGTCACGTTCTGGCGCGAGCCGGTCATTACCTCGGTCGCGGCCTGGCAATGCTCATGACCGTGATCAATCCACGCTTGGTGATCATAAGTGGGGAAGGCGTTCAGGCCGGGCATTGGCGCTTCGACCCCATGCGGGAGGCCATCGAGTCAACCATATTCCCAGAGCTGAACGCGGAGATCATCTTTGCGACTGAGCCCCTCGACGATGCCAGGTGGGCTCGTGGCGCGGCTTGTGTTGTCCTGGGCGAGATATTCAATACGCCCACCCAACCCTCACTAGTACCGGCAAAGTTAGGTTGACATGACCTGTTGAAAAAAGCAGTTTGGACAGCAGTAATGAAGGTGCAGATCTCGGAAAACGAAGCATCTATCGACAAGTCCCATGAGGGTGCAATTGCAGTACTGAGAAGGGAGGAGCGATAAGAATGATGACGATTCAGCGAAGAGAGGGGTCAGCCTCCAAACGTCGCTGTGGAGGTGTCACTCCGGTGTTTGGGGTGCTCGCCGCGATGCTGATGGTTGCCGGACTGTGCTCGACTGCCTTCGCGTCCACACGGTCTGTTGCGTCCGTCTCGAGCGCGCCGAAGGCGGCGACAGGAGGCGTGATCACTGAGCAGGACTACTACGAAGGGTTCAACAGCACCGAAATGAATGCGTTTGTCAAGCAGTTCGACGCGCAGAACCCCGGCTTTACTATGAAGCGTGACGTGCTGCCCGTCGCTACGATGGAATCCCAGGAATTGGTGGAAGCTGCTGCGGGTCAGCTCCCGGACCTGCTGATGATGGACAACCCCTGGGTGGGCGGACTGGCTGCTGCCGGTGACCTGGTCCCGCTCGACCAGCTCGGTGTCAAGACAAGCGGGCTGACAGAAGGGGCAATAGCGGCGGGGAGTTTCCACGGGACGCAGTTCGGGATCGGTTTCGGCAACAACTCCCTCGGCCTGTTCTACAACAAGAAGCTGCTCAAGGCCGCAGGTGTGACACCGCCGACGACGTGGGCGCAACTTGTGACCACGGCCAAGGCCCTCACCAACAAGGCGACCGGGGTTTACGGCCTCGAAGTTGCTGCGCAAAACTCGGGTGGCAACGCCACCTGGCAGTTCCTGCCCTTCTTCTGGACAGCCGGAGGCGACCTCGAGCATGTCAACGACGCCGGTGGGGTCGCGGCGCTCACGCTCTACTCTGAGCTTGCCAAGGACGGCAGCATGCCTGCTTCCGTGGTGGACGAAGAGCAGAACGACGTCGCCCAGCAGTTCATGGACCAGAAGGCCGCGATGATCGTGATGGGGCCGTGGGAGTTCGGCTCCTTCAACACGACCAAGGGACTGAGCTGGGGAGTCACCTCGATCCCGGTGCCGAAGGCGGGAATGTCGCCGGTCGGGCCGCTCGGGGGAGAGGTTTGGGTCATCCCGAAGACGACGCCTGCCCAGGAGGCGCTGGGGCTCAAGCTCCTGCGTTTCCTCACCTCTCCGAGTATCACCTACAGCTGGGCTTCCCAGAACGGCGAGATAGCAAGTGAGAAATCGGTCGAGGCCAAGCTCATCGCCGACGTTCCATTGGACCGGATATTCGCCTACGAGATCGCGCACGCGCAGTCCCGCACATCTGAGGTAGGCCTCGCCTATCCCTCAATAGACACAGATCTGGGCACTGCGATCCAAGCGGTGATCCTCGGCAAGCTGTCGCCGAAGGCAGCCGCCAACGCCGCTGAGGTTCAAGTGAAATACGCGCTGGAACAGTACGGCGAAGGCTAGTTCCTGACCGTTTGAGTCATTCGGGCCACGCCTTCGGAAACGGAGGCGTGGCCCAGTTATTGCCATCGCGCACGGCCGTCACCCGCGACCGTGAAAAGAAGTGCCTTTTACTGGAAAGGACTTCCGTGCCCTCCCTTTTCCCGCAAGCCCAAGACGAGATCAACACTGGGCGTTTCACCGACGACGCCGGAGCACTCACGTGGCGCTCAGGTCACGAGGTGGTCCACATCGAGCCGTGGGGTCCTGACGCCTTGCGGGTGCGAGCCGGCCTCGACGATCTGATCGAAGGCCACGGGGCCCTGAGCGAACGACCTCACGCCGAGGCGACGGTCGAGATCGACGGGGAGGGTGCACGGATCACCGTCGGCGCGCTGACCGCTCAGGTGGACGCCGCCGGCAGTATCCGCTTCCTCCGGGCCGACACCGGTGAAGAGCTGCTCTGTGAGCAGCCGATCCACTTCTGGTGGCCTGGTTCCCGCAACTTCACCGCCACCGGCAACGGCTATCACTACATCGAGCAGTGCTTCGCGGCCTATGAGGGCGAACGGCTCTTCGGCCTGGGCCAGCACACCCACGGCCGGCTCGACCAGAAAGGCGCCGTGGTCGACCTGGTGCAGCGAAACGCCGAGGTGAGCATCCCCTTCGTCGTGTCGAGCCGCGGCTACGGCCTGTTATGGAACAACCCGGCCGTCGGCAGAGTCGAACTCGGGACCACGGCCACCCGCTGGGTCGCGAACAGCGCCCAGCAGATCGACTACTGGATCACCACCGGCACGCCGGCACAGATCGCATCGCACTACGCAGGGGTGACAGGGCACGCCCCGATGCTCCCCGAGTGGGCGGCGGGGTTCTGGCAGTCCAAGCTCCGCTATCGCACCCAGGAGGAGCTGTTGGAGGTGGCGAGGGAGTACCACCGACGTGGGCTCCCCCTCTCGGTCATAGTCGTTGACTTCTTCCACTGGCCCCAGCTCGGAGATTGGCGCTTTGAGCCGAGCGAGTGGCCCGACCCTCGGGCGATGGTCGCGGAGCTCGAAGCCATGGGGGTTCGCCTCATGGTGTCGGTGTGGCCCTCGGTGAGTTTGATGTCGTCCAACTACCAGCCGATGTTTAAGGCCGGATACCTGATCGCAAGCGAGCGGGGGGCTCCTGTTCACGCGGACTGGCCTGACCGGCATGCTCCGGTGAGACTCCCGGTCGCCTTCTACGACGCCACGAACCCAGAGGCTCGCCGCTACTTCTGGAACCAGCTGCGGGCCAACTACTACGAGGCCGGGATCAAGGTCTTCTGGCTCGATGCCTGCGAACCTGAGATCAAGCCCGGCCACGTCGACAACCTCCGCCTTTCGGCAGGGCCCGGCGCGGAGGTGATCAACCGCTATCCGGTCGATCATGCGCGCGGGGTTTACGAAGGTATGCACGAGGCGGGCGAGACCGAGGTGGTCAGCTTGATCCGCTCGGCGTGGGCGGGCAGCCAACGCTGGGGGGCGGCTCTGTGGTCAGGCGACATCCCTGCCACCTTCGAGTCACTCGCCGCCCAGGTCCGGGCCGGCCTCAACGTCGCCCTGTCGGGCATCCCCTGGTGGACGACCGACATCGGCGGCTTCCACGGCGGGAACACCGAGGACCCCGCCTACCGCGAGCTCATCGTGCGCTGGTTCCAGTACGGCGTGTGGTGCCCGTTGTTCCGGCTCCACGGCGACCGCGAGCCGCGCATCCCGACTTCCCAGGCGATGTCGGGCGGCCCGAACGAGATCTGGTCCTACGGCGAGGACGTGTACGCCATCTTGTCGGGCATCCTGCGCCTTCGCGAGCGGATCAAGCCCTATGTGCTCGAGCAGATGGCCGTGGCGGCCGAGGAGGGTATCTCGCCCATGCGACCGCTCTGGTTCGACTTCCCCGACGACCCGGATGCTTGGGCGATCGACGACGAGTACTGCTTCGGACCCTCGGTGCTCGTCGCACCGGTCACAGTGCTCGGCGCGCGCTCTCGGCGCGTCTACCTGCCGGCCGGCGCCGCCTGGACCGACTCATGGAGTGGCGAGACCGTGAAGGGCGGCACGTGGGTCGACGCGGCCGCGCCGCTTGAGCGCATCCCTGTTTTCCTCCGCGACGGCGCACAGCTGCCTCTGCAATGAACCCTGGGTCGAGGTAAGAGGTTGCCGATGCCCGAGGCGCTTGAGATTAGAGCGACGCACACGGGCGACGTCGCTTCGTCTGGCAAGCCCGCACGCACCAACCGAGCGCGAGGGCAGAACAGACTCTTCCGCGGTCGTGTCCTGTTCCTGTTGCCGGCTGTCGTCTATCTCCTGGCGCTCTTCGCCTATCCCATCGTCTATGACATCCTTCTGAGCGTTCGGAAATCAAGCGTCATCACCTTCGTGCACAACACCGGTGGCTTCGTCGGCCTCACCAACTACCGACTGGCGGTGACCAACCCCGTCCTGCCGGGCGTCGTGTGGAACACGGCGATCTTCATGGTGGGCTCGATCGTGATGCAGTTCAGCATCGGCTTTCTGATCGCCCTCTTTTTCACCAGGCGCTTTCCCTTGAGCGGCTTCCTTCGTTCGCTCATACTCGTCCCTTGGCTGCTGCCCGGTGTGGTCACGGGAATCATCCTGCGGATGATGTTCGACCCGAACATCGGCATGGTCAACCAGGTGCTCTCGAATCTCGGGCTCATCCACTCACCGATCGAGTGGTTCGCCAACACGCACCTGGCGCTGTTGGTCATCGTGCTCGCGAACATCTGGATAGGGATTCCTTTCAACATGATGCTCCTGCACGGCGGACTCCAAGACATCCCTAATGAGCTATATGAGGCGGCGCGTGTCGATGGTGCCGGGCGGCTGCGGACCTTCCGGTCGATCACCTTGCCGGTGATGCGGCCGGTGATCGCCGTGGTGCTGGTCCTCGGCTTCATCTACACCCTGAAGGCGTTCGACATCGTGATGATCATGACAGGTGGCGGGCCCATGAACGCCACTCAGTTGTTGTCCACCTGGGCTTACACGCTGTCGTTCTACAACCTCGACTTCGGGCAGGGTGCTGCGGTCGGCACGATCATGATGGTGATCTCCCTCATTTGCGCATTCGCGTATGTGCGCACCTACCGAGGGGAGCTCCGGACATGAGCTACCGGCGCAACTCTCGTCGGAGATCACTCATCTCCGGGCTGAACGTCGCCGTGGCGTTGGTGATAGTCGCCGCGATGCTCTTGCCGCTTTACTGGGCTGTGGTCACCTCCCTCAAGACACTGCCACAGTCCTACGCCACCCCGACCTCACTGTTCCCGCCGTCGCCGACCTTTGCCGCCTACTCGCAGGTCCTGCACACCCAGGGCGGCTCTCTGCTCACCAGCTTCATCATCGCGATCGGCGCCACGACGCTGTCGCTTTTGATCTCGGTGCCTTCGGCCTACGCCCTGGCGAACTTCCGTTTCCGGGTCACTTGGCTCGTCACCTTGGCACTCCTCGTCGCCCAGACGATCCCTGGCATCGTGCTGGGCACCTCCTTCTTCAAGATCTTCGCCGGGCTCCACCTGCTCAACAGCTACCTGGGGCTGATCATCGCCGACTCCACCTATTGCGTGCCGTTCTCCATCCTGGTCGTTCGGGCCTTCATGATCGGGTTGCCACGCGAACTGCTAGAGGCGGCTCGCGTGGACGGCGCGACGCTTCTCGGCTCACTGCTTCGGATCGTGATCCCGCTCAGCAGGCCGGCGATCCTGACGGCTGCCCTCTTCTCGTTCCTGTTCGCCTGGGGCGACTTCCTGTTCGCGCTGACGCTCAGCACCTCCAACACCGTCGTACCGATGACGCTCAGCATCTACTCGTACATGGGTCAGTACACCTCGCAGTGGCCGGACCTGATGGCCGCGGCCGTCTTCGCGGCGATCCCCTCGGCCATTCTGCTCGTGCTGGTCCAACAAGGGATAAAGGGAGGAATGGCCACCGCGGGACTGAAGGGGTGAGACTGCATGAAGGGTGCGAACGCTCGAAGGTCCGTCACATTGGACGGCCGCCAAACTGCCCGTGTTCCGATACTCCGTGGTCCGACTACCGCCACCAAGTTCTCCTGATGGTCAGCTAGCAGAGGAGGGTGTATGTCTCGAGACCTAGCAGAGGTTCGGCTACGAACATGCGTGATCACTCGGATTGTCGTTGTCGCCATTCTCGGAGTGGCACTCGCTGCCTGTAGTTCCACAGCGACTCCAACCACGACCCCTGTACGCGCTCCCGTAATGGACTCAGCCACGGTCATGGCAGCAGTCGCGACGCCTATCAACACCTCGCCAGAGTCGAATCCGGTTGTGGGCGGTACCGCGCCC
Organism: uncultured Acidimicrobiaceae bacterium; assembly: GCA_963719125.1. Lineage (GTDB taxonomy): Bacteria > Actinomycetota > Acidimicrobiia > Acidimicrobiales > Bog-793 > Fen-455. The sequence goes on along the minus strand of CAVRAT010000007.1, from coordinate 196,868 downwards.
ACTTACGCGACGGGCGAAGGCGAGGTGATCGTCAGCTACAGCGAAGCGGTGACCTGTTCGGCGGCTGCTGGAAGCGACTTTAGCTACTCAAACAGCAATAGCACCTCGGGCACGGTTGCTGGTACTGGTGACAAGTGCACCCAAGCCAAGGGCGGTGACTACAACGGCGCGAAAGCCGATAACCATGTTGACACCCTGGTCATCGCGTTGAGCCCATACTCCATCCTGACGATCGGTGGGCTGTCGTACTATGAGGCGAACAGCGTCGCGGTGCCAATCAACAGTGACACTCTCACCTACACGGCTCCGGGAGTCCCAACCACAACTAAGGCCGTGTACGCCGGTTCGGCTTCGAGACACGTGTATGCCGCTACAGGCATGTTGACTGACAACGGGACCCCGACTGTGACCACTAGGACAGGGACGGCCACCCGTCCAAGCAACCCGCTGATATAGGGAGATAACACCTGACTTCTGTGGTCTGGCAGGCAGGCCTGGCTCTCCTTCGGAGGTCCAGGCCTGCCTTTCAAAAGCCGAAGTCGCTTACGCTCGCCCCAGGGGCGTTGCAGGGCACAGCTCGCCAACCTGAAGTGTCCGGGTTTGCGACATTTCCGCGGGGATATCCATAACCACCCCCCTACGCCGCCACGAGGGTCCGGCACAGATGGCCCAACGAATCGACCACACGCGTCTGGTTCAGGTCGCAGGCTCTCGTCACTGCAGCATGCATACTGGTCACGACGAAAGTTAGCAGTACACTAACTTTCGTGGCTGCTAGTCCGCGCTTCGCTAGCCTTTGGGACGAGTTCCTCAGCGAAGGGCAGGTAACGCTCACCCAGGAGCAGATTCGCGACCGCTCAGGATCTTCGCCGGGGTCGGTGCGAGTCGCCGTCGCCGAGGCGCAGCGACGGCACCAGCTCTTCAGCCCGGTAAGGGGTCTATACGTTCTCATCCCGCCGCAGTACCGGCACGAGGGCACCGTACCGGCCGACTGGTTCCTCGACGACCTCTGCCGTCATCTCGACCGGAGCTACTACCTTGGTTACCTCTCTGCGGCCGCCCGTCACGGCGCAGCGCACCAAGCGGCCCAGGTAACCCAGACGGTCGTGGACCGTCCAGTGATCGATAGAACGTCCGGACCGAGACTGCGTTTCTACACTGATGCCCGGATGTCAATCTGGCCGGTAGCGACGGCGACCGGGCCCACCGGGTCGCTTCGGGTCGCGACACCGGAGACGTGCGCTTTCGACCTCGCCCAGGCCCCGGGTCGAGGGGGCGGCGTCAGCAACGTCGCGACTGTCTTGCGTGAACTCACCCTTGACGCCGCCAACCTCGCCGCGCAGACGTCGCAACGGTCGCGGGCGGCTACGCGCCGATTGGGGTTTCTGCTCGAAAGCGTCAAGAGCGACGTAGAACTGAGCGCGCTCGAAGAGTCCGCCAGGGGAGACCGGAACCGCACGCTGCTCGATCCGAAGGGAGCGGCCCGCGGCGCGATCGACCGACGCTGGCAGGTGATAGTGAATGTCGCAGTGGAGCCGGACGAGTGATTCCGCCGCCGGTCCTCACTCAGTGGCGCCGGGAGCATCCGTGGTCGACCGAGGAGCAAGTGGAGCAAGACCTGTTGCTCTCACAGTTAGCGATCCTTCTCGCGAGGGACGACGAGCTAGGCCATTGTCTCGTGTGGCGCGGCGGCACCTGTTTGCACAAATTGCACCTTTCAAAGGCGAGAAGGTATTCGGAGGATCTCGATTACGTGCTCGTCGGCCGCGCCGGACCGACCGGCTGGCTCGTTGACGCCATCCGGTCGGCGGCCGTAGAGAGCCCTCTCCGGGAGGTGAGTCGCAACGTCGTGCACGGGAGCGTAAAGGTTTTGCTGGAGGGTGAGGCGAATTCTGGAGTTCCGCTGCGGGTCAAGATCGAGGTCAACACCGACGAGGTTCCACCGGCACTTGCCCTAACCCGGATTGCTCACCGCGTCGACACTCGTTGGTGGTCAGGCAACGCCGAGGTACCGACCTTCCAGCCCGCCGAACTCGTGGGGACGAAGTTCCGGGCTCTTGCGCAACGACGTAAAGGGCGCGACCTGTGGGACATGTGGCTCGCCCGCCGGGAACTCCGGATCACCGACACCGACCTAGCCGTTGCGGGTGACCACTACTTGAGGGCCTGCGGCGTATCGCCGGCCACGTTTCGTCAGCGCCTTGCGGCGAACGCGGCGGACCAGCAGTTCCGTGACGATCTCGAACTGCTCGCAGTCGACGGACTGGCTGACTACAAGATCAATCAAGCGGCGACTGAGTTGATCCTTTGGAGTGACCAGAATCTGGATCCGCTTTACGATGCCCGACGTTCGACGTCGGCCGTCGCTCGCGAACGCGCCAAATGGGCACGATACGGATGGGCACCTGGCAACCTACGGTGTCCTCATCACGGCGTCGAAAAAGGGCTCTCCTGACTCTTCCGTGGGTGGGAAGGTCGAACAGGTGTGCGATGTGAGTCCGACACGCGATTGTCGAGCAAGATGGGACGGTGGAGAACACCGCCTCGCGCTGGGAGCCTGAGGACGACGACGAGTACGAGTCGGCGAGGGCCGAGCTGAAGGAGCGCTTTGCAACCTGGGCCGCGAACGCGGGTGTCGCGATCGATCACGATGTGCCCGAGGGTCTGCTCCACTACAAGTGGGCATACGTCGATGGCCATCTCACCCGTTGGACAGCGTCCGCGACCTGAGCGAGATCTATCTCGAGCTCTACCCGGCCAAGGTCATGGCCGATCCCGACGAACTCGACGAGGTCCTCGCCGAGGCGAGGGCGTTTCTCACCTTTCTCTCTGCGACCGGACTGCTCGAGGAGGAGAGCGAGTCTGCCGAGGTCCTCATCGACCACCTCGACCAGATCGCAGGGCGATTCCGGGCGAACATGGCCGATCAGTCGCGCTACAGCTTTGGCAAGCGCCTGTGGACCGAGGCCGCAGCCGAAGGCGTACGGCCCGACGACCCCGCTGCGGTCGAGGCCTTCATGGCGCGCTTTAACGCCCGGCCCCGAGCCGAGCGGGACGCGATCCTCGGAGACGGTGTGAAGCCGGGGAGCCGCCGCGCACAGACGGGCCGGTTCACTCCTCCGGGAACCCCGCCCGGACCCGGTTCAGGAAAGCGGCGCAAGCGCCGGAGATGAACGGCCGGGCAGCGGGGGGCAGTAGCCGCCGCGGTCCAAGAGTGCGAGGGCGATCAGGTGCTCGGGATCGCGGAACCCGAACGCCATGCGGTGGAGCACGCGCAGCTTCGTGTTCGTCGACTCGACGAGCGCGTTCGAGACCTTGTGCAGCATCGCCGCCTCGATGCCCGGGAGGTGGCGGCGGATCTTCCGGCCGAGCTCGACGAACGCGGTGATGCGGCAACGCTGTGCCCAGGCGAGCCACTCGTCGAGCATCGTGAGCGAAAGCACGCCCTTTCGCCTGATCGCGAGACGGAGCTGCTCTTTCATCAGGTAGGCCCGATAGAGGGGCGAGTTCGTCTTCGCGATGGTCGCGAGCTTCCCCCGCTGGCGACGCGTCAGGTCCTCTGGGTTCTTCCAGAGGGCGAAACGCGCCCCCTTCAGCTCGCGCGCGTGCTCGGTCATGCCGGATCGGCGAGCGGAGTTCCAAACGTCGCGTCGCACCTCGTCGAGGGCGTCGGTCGCCCACTGAACGACATGAAACGCGTCGATGCATAGCGTCGCGTTCAAGCAGCGCTCTCGCACGACATCCGCGATCCACTCCGCTCCGTCCGCGGAGACGACGGTGATCCCGGCACAGCGTTCTTCGCCGACAAGGTCGAAGAAGCCCCGGAGCGTCTTCTTGTCCCGACCGACCGCCGCCCAGACGAGGCGACCCGAATCGTGATCCACCACCACCGTCAAGTACCGGTGGCGGCGCTTGTAGCTGATCTCGTCGATGCCGATGCGGCGCAGACCACAGAAGGGGTCGTGCGCCGCGCGTCCATCCGCGACGACGCGGGCGATGACCGAGCCGACCGTGCGCCAGGCGATGCGCATCAAGTCAGAGACAGCGGACTTCGGGGTGTGGGTGACGAGCCAGGCGACCTGGTCGTCGAAGTGCCGGGTGTGGCCCGCGCCGTGCCGCGCCCAGGGGACCTGGGCGACCGTCGGGCCGTGGGCGGGGCAGTTCACTCGCGGCGAGTCCGCCTCCAGGTAGCACTGGACGGTCCCGAGGTCGAGCGCTCGCCATCGTCGACGACCCTCGCCCTGGTCATAGCCGGGAGCGCGCACCCCGCAGCGCCCACAACGACGCTTTGTCGACTTGCGCGGCCGGACGTGCGCGACCACGGCGTTCAGCTCCTCGTCGACCTCGACCGACTCGATCACCGTCGCCTTGTCGACACCGACCATCCGCCGCCACACATCGGCACCGAACAATGCCGTTCTCCTCGCCTCGTTTTCACGTCGCCGAACGGAGGGAGAACGTAGCCACGAGGTGGCGTTGCGTGCCTTTCAGCTGCTCAGAATGCCCACGGATCGGACACAAGAGCCCGAAAAAGGCGACGCGGTTCGTTGCCCGCGCTGGTACCCACCTGGTGGTAGTTGTCCCGACCATGTCCAAGGCTGAAAGGAGCTGAATCTGACGACCAGCGACCACTCGGGTGAACTTGGCTCAGACGACGATCTTGCGGAACGGGTTTCAGAGCTTGAGGCGGAGAACCGTCGTCTGCGCGATCTTCTCGGCTTGGGGCGCGAAGACCGTGCCGCTCCTGTAAGCGCCTGGGAGCCGACTCTGTTTCCGGCGAACAGTCGGGCGTTGGCCTCAGATGTGACGCAACGCTCCTCGTCGCAGCGGAAGGTCGACCTCTTCCGCGCATTGTTCCGAGGCCGAGACGACGTGTACGCGCTGCGCTGGGAGAACGCTCGGACCGGCAAGTCGGGTTGGGGGCCAGCGGTCAGGGGTGGATGGTCGAACAGTCGCAGACCCGGCAGGGAGTTGTTGCCGTTGAGCGGAGAGGTGATCGCGAACCATCTCTCCGGGACGATCAGTGTCGGTCTCTACCCACTGATGGGTGACGATTCGTGTTTCTCGTTGGTGTGCGACTTCGACGGTGCAGGGTGGACGCTTGACGCTCTTGCCTACTTCGATGCCGCGCGAGCCGCCAGCATTCCCGCTTCGCTCGAGCGATCTCGATCCGGAGATGGCGGCCACGTGTGGGTTTTCTTCAGCGAGCGCGTGCCCGCCAGCTCGGCTAGACGGATCGGCGCGTACCTCCTGCGCGAAGCGATGACGGCTCGTGCGGAGATCGACCTACTGAGCTATGACCGGCTTTTTCCGGCACAGGACTTTTTGCCCAGGCAAGGCTTCGGCAACCTCATCGCTCTCCCGCTTCAGGGCGAATGTCGTAACAAGGGAACGACCGTCTTTCTCGACCCATCGACGCTCGACCCCTACTCGGACCAATGGGAGTTCTTGGCGTCTGTCGACCGCCTCAGTCGCGAGGCCGCACTGGCGCTCGCCGAGAACCTCGGCGACGTGTCAGTCGGCCCGGACGCGCGCACCTACCGTCGTTCCAGTCGCGCGCCGAGTTCGCCCCCTCCGCCAGCGTCGATTCGGGCGTTGGCTTCCGCAATGCTGGGAGTGGACCGTATCGGACTGCCGCCGTCCCTGCTGGCCGCGCTGAAGCATGTCGCGTCACTGCACAATCCCGACTTCTACGAGAAGGAGAGGAACCGGTTTTGGACCGGCAACACGCCCCGGTTTATCCGCTGCTACAGAGAGACGCTTGACCAGCTGCTACTCCCGAGGGGCGTTCGTTCTCAAGCTGAAGCGATCGCGATCGAGGCCGGGAGTCGGCTCGAGATCATCGAGGCATATGACTCGACAGAAGCGGTCGAGTACGAGCCGCTCGCGACTCTGCGCCCCGACCAGCAGATCGCCGCCGATGCACTTGTAGCGCACGAGCTAGGCGTACTTGTTGCGCCGCCAGGAGCCGGGAAAACCGTCATTGCGTGTGCCCTCATCGCTCTTCACCGTGTGCCCACTCTGGTGATCGTCGATCGCCAGTCCCTGATCGAGCAATGGCGAGACCGTTTGACCACATACCTCGGTCTCGATAGGAAGCGCGTCGGACAGATCGGTTCGAAGCGGAAGGCGAGCGGTGTGGTCGACCTGGCGATGGTCCAAAGTCTTGCCCGCCGCGACGACCTCGCGGAGCTAACAGAGCGCTACGGGCTCGTGGTTGTCGACGAGTGCCACCACGTTCCCGCCGTCACGTTCGAGCGCGCAGTTGGCCAAATACCTGTGCGCCGATGGCTCGGTCTGACGGCGACACCATATCGACGAGACGGGCTTCAAGCTTTGATGACGATGCACTGTGGCCCAATAAGGCACCGGATGCAGGAGCCGTCTGGGAGTCAGCTGTTGCAGCGGGAGCTAGTTGTCCATGAAACTGCGCACGCTGAAAGCCCCGGTCTGCACATTCAGGAGACATTTCGAGGCGTTGTGGCCGATGCCAGCAGGACGAGGTTGATTTGCGACGACATTTCGACTTCGGTCAACAAGGGACGAAACAGCCTCGTGCTCACGCGTTGGACCGAGCATCTCGACGCGATCGTGGAGGATCTCGCCACTCGCGGGATCACTGCCCTTGTGCTCCAAGGAGGGATGAGCAAGAAGGCAAGACGCGCGGTCGTCGATCGACTCGCTCAGCCCGGGCTGGTCGGCACGGTCCTCGTCGCTACCGCGAGTTTCCTTGGCGAGGGATTCGATTGCCCGGCACTGGACACTGTCTTTCTGGCCTTCCCCATCAAGTTCAAGGGGAGCATCGTCCAGTACGTCGGCCGGGTCCTACGGCCGACACCTGACAAGGCACGCGTTGTGGTGCACGACTACGTCGATGTCGAGGTTCCGGTGCTGGCTCGGATGTATAGCGAGCGTGCCCGCGGATACATGAGCCTTGGCTTCATTGCACCCAAGAAACCAGGGAGTCGGTAAGTCCGCGTCCGACTCGGAGCGGCCACAGGGGGAGAATCACCATGGAAGGTATGCAGCCCAACGCTGACGTGGAGGAGAGACCGTGAGAAGTCGGTGCCGGATACAAGGAACGCCCAGTCGATGACGGCGTGCCCCGAAAGAAATACGTCATCGAGAGAACGGTTGCGATCCCAGTAGGCCTCGAGGTGTCCCAAAACGTTGCGATTTGCGAGCCAGCGTAGATCGATTTGCCTGTTCCAGGGATACCCGTGGCCAGCAGGCAGGCGGTCATCGGTTGGCGGGCGGATGGAAGAGAGGGCGTTTGGTCAAGGTCGCTTCGCGGATCTTGCTGCGAAGCAGTTCCTTCAGCGAACCATGGCTGTCGAGAAGCGCCACGATCTCTTCCAGTTCCACGAGGACGACAGTGTGTTGCGAGAGGGCGGTCTTGTAGTCCTCGAAGGCCGAGTCGTGATAGCCGGACGCGGAGATGAAGACTCCCCCAGCGTCGCCACGGCCGTATACCGAGACGAGGTGGGTCGCGACCTCGGCACGGCCGAGTGGTTTGTCCCACCACTTCATCTCAACGACATAGACGCGTCCATCTATCTCGACTACGCCATCGATCTGCTCTATGACGCCAGCTTCTGGCGTGGTGACCACGAATGCCTCGCGGATCAGGATGTCCGCCGTTTGGAAGAGCCTGTTGAGCACACCCTCCAGCGCCTTGCCGCGGCGCTGAGGGTCGGTCTCGCCGAAGAGCTTGAAGAGGTCGCTCTTGACGGCGTCTACGGCCTCACGCTTGGCAGCGGCCTCTTGCAACTCGGCGTGCTGCCGCTGCTCCTCTTCGTGGGCGAGTTGCATCCGCGTGAACGAGTCCTTCTTGTTCACAAGCTGGCGTACGGCTGCGACGGCGCCCTGGGCCTTGAGCTGGTTGTCGGGGTAACAGGATGAATACTCCTCGAACTCCGACACGCGCTTGATGACCTGCCGACGAGCCGCCAGGCCGGCGTCTCCGCGTTCATTGAGCTGGATCAGCACTTCCCTGGCGATGTGGTACTTGCTGAAGGCCGGGTCGGCGTCGACGCGGGTCGCGAGCTGAGCGAGAAACTGCTTTTCCACGCCGCAGCCGTGGAAGAAGGTAAGAACATCCTTCTTGCTCCGCGTGAGAAGGGGGATCGCGTCCACTAGGGCGCCAAAGACGTCCGGAGGGAAGTGGAAGGCGGGATCGTCGGTCATCTCGTGCCATGATCGCAGGCGTCGAGGCTGGTCACGGGCATCCAGCGCTGGCGGTGGCGCTCTGCTTTGCCCTTGTGCATGTTCACAGTTTATGGCATATTCACAATCACTGTGAATAAGGAACCAGTAGTGAATATTGAGGGAACGTTCGAGAAGGAGGCGTTGCGAATCCTCCACGACATTCCCGAGGTCAGCGTGACTGAAGCCCCGTCCGGTCGACGACGGCCCGACTTTGTTGTCCGTGCTGGCGGCGTCACCTACGTAGTGGAGCTGAAGACGCAACCGCAGACCAACGCGGCCGCCGCGCGGCAGCTCGCCGTGCACACACGGCACCTTCCCGAGGACACCCGGCTGCTGCTGGTCGCCCGGACCACAACGGCGGAAGCTCGGCAAATCCTTGAGGGTGCAGGCGTGGCCGTCATCGATGGCTTGGGGAACATGAACGTGCAGCTCCCCGGAATGTTTCTCCGGACGGAAGGGCAGCGAGAAGGTCCTCCACGTCACGGCGCCCAGACACCGGTGAGGCTCACGGGGAAGGCCGGGGTTGCGGTCCAGACCCTGCTGCTCGCTCCGGAAAGGCTCTGGGGAGTCCACGATCTGGCCGACGAAGCCGGAGTATCCGTGGGTTTGGCACATCGCGTCCTCGACAGGCTCGAACGGGAAAACGTGGTTGCCGCAGAAGGTGCGGGACCGAAACGTGTTCGCCGGGTAACGGGCCGCGCCGAGTTGTTGGACCTGTGGGCGGAAGAAATGCACGATCGCGGGGTAAAACAAATCAGGGCTTTCCGGTTGGCGCGCGATCCACGCACGCTTACATCCGCGCTCAGCCATACGCTGACGGACGCCGGTGTCGAGCATGCGGTGACAGGTGCAGCGGCTGCTGCTGCTTTGGCGCCGTTCGTGACAGCGATTCCTGTCACGGAGGTTTGGGTGAGCGAGACCGTCGCGCTCCAGGAAGCCGCGCCCGCGGCCGGAGCAGAGGTCGTCGAGGAAGGTCATAACGTGGTCCTCGCTCAGGCCCGGGACGACGCACCGCTGGTGTTTCGCCGGAAGGTTGATGACTTCTGGAGTGTCAATGTGTTTCGACTCTTCTACGACCTCCGTCGTGATCCGCGCCGTGGTCACGAGCAGGCGCAACGGCTGCGCGAGGAGGTAATTGGATTTTGAGCCGCGACCACCAAAGCGCATATGACGACGTCACGACCGGACGGTCCGCGCGCGCTCGTCACGCTTCTAGGCGACATCGGGCCGTGGAGTGAGCGCATCTACCTCGTGGGCGGTTTGGCGCCGCGGTACTGAACCGCGCTCGAGTTTCTCGGAGGCTCCATTCTTTGGAAAGGATGGAGTCATGCCAGCACCGAGGAAGTACCCAGCTGAGCTGAGGGAACGAGCGGTTCGCCTCGTGTTCGAGATCCGGACTGAGTCCGGGGAGCAACGGGGTGCGATCAGCAAAGTCGCGAACCAGCTTGGTCTCAATATCGAGACCCTCCGCAAATGGGTCAACCAGGCCGAGATCGACGAGGGGCACCGCCTCGGGCTCAGCACCGACGAGCGCCGACACATGCGCGAGCTCGAGAAGGAGAACCGCGAGCTGCGCCGGGCGAACGAGATACTGAAGTCGGCAGCGATTTTCTTCGGGGCGGAGCTCGACCGCCGACAGCCGAAGTAACGGCCTACATCGACGCTCACCGGGAGCGGTTCGGGGTCGAGCCGATCTGCAAGACCTTGCAGTTCGCCCCATCCACCTATTACGACCACAAGTCCCGGCCACCGTCTATGCGGGTGCTTCGCGACTCAGAGCTGTCAGAGAAGCTCGTCAAGACCCACAAGGCCAACCGCTCTGTCTACGGAGTGAGAAAGCTCTGGCAAGCCCTTGTCCGCGAGGACGTCGACGTCGGCCGTGACCATGTCGGGCGCCTCATGAAAAACCTCGGACTCACAGGCGTCATCGGGGGGAAGAAGAAGCGCACGACGATCCCTGATCCTCAGGCCGAACGTCCGGCCGATCTCGTCGAGCGCAACTTCCGGGCTTCGGAGCCGAACAGGCTCTGGGTGGCGGACCTGACCTATGTCTCGACCTGGTCGGGCTTTTGCTATGTGGCTTTCATCATCGACGTGTACTCGCGCATGATCGTCGGCTGGCAGTGCTCGACGACGCTTCGGGCCGAGCTTTGCCTGGACGCCCTCGAGCAGGCGATCTGGCGACGAGGACGAGAGCTCACCGGGCTAGTGCATCATTCGGACCGTGGCTCGCAATATCTGTCTATCCGCTATACCGAGCGGCTCGCCGACGAGGGCGCTGTCACCTCCGTCGGATCGCGGGGCGACTCCTACGACAATGCCATGGCCGAATCGGTCAACTCCCGCTTCAAACTCGAGTGCGTCTGGAAGGACGGACCGTGGCGGGGCCGCTCAGATCTCGAGCTTGCAACAGCCTCCTGGGTCGCTTGGTGGAACGACGAACGGCTCCACGGTGAGCTTGGCTACATGCCGCCGACCGAGTTCGAACAGATCCACTACCGTCACCAACAAACGGCCGCTTTAGTGGTCGGAAACCAATAGCCGGAGTCTCCAGAAAACTCGAGCGCGACTCACTTCAGCCCTCAAGTGCCAAGGGTGTGATGTCGGAGGGGCGGTTGGAGAAGGGGAGGGTGGTTGGAGGTGAGGGGGGCGGTTGGAGGAGGGGCGGGTGGTTGGAGGTGAGGGAGGTGGGTTGGTGATGGAGGTTGTTGGAGCAGGTGGTTGATGGAGGAGGTGGTTGATGGAGGAGGTGGGAAGGATTGGCGATAACGAACTGGTGCTTGACTTGCAATGTGGAGTCCGGAGCCGAGCGGGAGCCGCCGGAGTCTTTCGGATGGGAAGACGCGGACGACTGGGGCAGCTGGGTGCTCGATCACGGTCTGGCGCCGTTGCCTGCGGAGCTGGGTGACGGAGACGAGGTGCCCGTCGCGTTTTGGGTCGGTCCGCAGGTCGGCGTCGTCCTGTTCCGAAGCTTGTGCCAATGCGAGGATGGCGACTCAGATCGCGACGTTGACGACAGCCACAGGCTCTAGCGGCGTTCGCTCGCGGGTTGGGAGCCGCTAGCTAGGTGATCACGGTGGTGCTTCCGGCCCACTTCTAGAGCCTCTGAGCCGCCTGGACGTTTCAGCCAGGCACGCCGCGATTCAGGGTGAGTTTCGATTCGGGGACCTGGCCGGCTTCACAGGCATCGTCGGCACAGCCGCCACCACCATCGAGCTAGCTGACCGCGATGGCGTGACGCGTCGCGCTCTGGAGGCTCCGGTGAGCGTCTTCGTCGTCTGCTTCCACTTCGACGACGACGTGACACTTCGGATCCTGGACTCCGACGACCGGGTGCTCCTTGACCACTCCGTGCGACCCCGACACGAAACCCCCTCCGGCTAGGTTCGCCATCTCCTGACGGCAAGCACGGTAAGCCCGAGCAAGATGCCGGCCAGGACGAGGAAGATGCCGCTCTCCGCGCCTTGGAGTGCCCAGAAGTGGCTCGCCGGTTGAAACTGCACCACGTAGTGCAGGTGGTTGAGCTTCTCGCAGTAGGTGGCACCGTGGGCTGGCTTCTGTGCGCCGGGAGCGAAGTTCTGACAGTTCTGGATGATCGAGTCGTTGCTCGACCACGTCTGTCCAGGCGCAGGATTGGAGCGGCCGAGCGGCACAAAGCCCGAGTTCAAGAACCAGTCGTTGTTGCCAGCCGACGCAGAGGCGCTCACGCTCGCCGTGGCCGGAGAAACCAGGCCTGGCCGGATGTAGAGCCGCACGCCCGCGCGGACGAGCGCCAAGATCGGGACGCAGGCGGCGAAGGCCCAGCCGCTCCTGCGGATGAGTGTGCCGAGCGCGACGCCGAGCATGAAGGCGAAGAGCGCATAGGCGACCTCGACGACGCCCGAGATGTCGAAGTTCGCCGGCTGGATATGACTGCGCTGTGCCGCGTCCGTCCACCACCAGACCAGCGGTGCCAACGCGCCCACGATCACTGCCGTGAACAGCGCACCGACTCCGATCTTGACGAGGAGCCAGCGCGTCCTCGTGATCGACTGGGTCCACGCCAGGCGGTTCGTCCCCTGCTGGATCTCTGAAGCCACAAGCGGCACGCCCAAGACCATGCCCAACAGCGCCGGGAGCGCACCAGAGAGCGCCGCATTGGCCGAGCTGAAGTTGCCCACACCCGAGAGGCTGTTCATGCAGACCAACGAGCTGCCGGGGAAATCGATCGAGCAGTGATGACTGGTGAAGATCGCCCAGGAGTTCGCCTCCATCGTGCCGGTGACGGCGAGCCATATTGCCAAAGCGACGGCGACCACGATCGAGGAGATGAACTCGGAGCGGTGCATCCGCCATGTCGCCCAGATCATCGAACGTCTTCCGAGAGCCCACCATCGCGCGGTTCACCGAAAACCATGTTTCTCGGGCCCTTCTCGCGCAAGTAGGCGATCACTATCTCTTCGAGGGTGGGCTCGACCACCCGCCACGAGGGATCGGTCACCGGCTGCTCGACCCGGACGAGGACGTTCGTCTGGCGCTCGCTGCTCCCTGTGGAGACGACCACGACGCCCGGCGGGAGCGCCGGAGCTTGCTCGCTCGATGCCATGAGGAGCCGGTGACTGGCGAGCACGTAGTCGAGGTCGTCTGCAACGTAGACGCGCGACGCGGAGAGGATGATGACGTAGTCACAGATCGTCGCCAGGTCGGCAACGGCATGTGAGGAGAGCACAACTGTCGTGTTGTCGTCGACCACTGACCGAAGAAGGATGTGCATCAGACCCTCGCGGGCGACGGGGTCGAGCGCGGCAACCGGCTCATCCAACAACAAGAGGGCGGGACGCTTCGCCAGGCACATCGTGAGGGCGACCTGGGCCTGTTGGCCCACCGAGAGCTTCCCGACCTTCGAGGTGGTCGGAATCTCGAGGGCGTCGAGGTAACTACGGGCGGCGGCGTCATACCAGTCCGGATTGAGCTTTTCGCCGAAGCGCAGCATCTCGGCGACGCGAAACGAGCGGTAGAGGGGACGTTCTTGGTCCAAGTATCCGATCTGACGGAGCACCGCTACGGTTTGCTTCTGTGGCGAGCGGCCGAAGACACGGACGTCGCCCGCGGTAGGTTTTGTAATACCCGCGGCCATCCGCAGAAGCGTCGACTTCCCGGCGCCGTTCGGGCCGACGAGCGCGGCGATTCGTCCTGTTGGAACCCGAAACGAACAGTCCTCGAGCGCCCACTTGCGGCCGTAGCGCTTGCCGAGTCCCGCTGTTTCGAGCGCCGGAGCTGATTCACTCACGGACGATCGGTTCTTCGGAAGCCATGACGGCCGCCACGAGTGCAGCGATGCCCTCGGCGTCGAGACCAACAAGGCGCGCCCTGTCCACCCAATCACGCAAGCCAGAAATCAGCTTCTCGCGGTCCTCCGAAGCCAACTGTGAGGACGAGGCAACGACGAAGGTGCCGAGGCCGGGGCGGCCTTCGACCACTCCTTCATGCTCGAGGTCTCGATACGCGCGATGCACGGTATTCGGATTGATCGTGATCTGGGTTACGACCTCGCGCACCGAAGGCAGCCGATCGCCAGCTCGTAACAGCCCAAGACTCACCGCTTGGCGGACCTGGTCAACGAGCTGGCGATAGGGCGCAACACCGGTCCGAGGGTCAAGTCTGAAGTTGATCAGAGGTGCTTCAGATTCCACAATGAACTGTACTAATACATTAGTACAGTTCTGTCAAGTTGCTGACACGCCGGCTCGACCCAATCAGGGGGGGAAGACCAACCATCACGGCTTCTCGGTGCTGTCGAGGACGGTGGCACCGATGGGCAACATGTCCATGACAAATAGCCTGGATCTCCAAGTGCGTCCTATATAGGAGGGGTCATCGGGATCACTCCGAGAGGAGGGACGCCATGACTGCCCGAGTCGCCTTCGACGGCGCGGACCTGCAAGGCCTCGCCAGCTTGGTCGCGCCGTGACCAGAAGGAGTGCGAGCCCACTTCTGTTCACCGTCATCGAAGGCGGCCGAGATCCTCGGCATGGGGCGGTCCACTCTGTACTCCGCGATCAAGTCCGGATCGTGTCCCCTCGCCGTGACCCGGATCGGAAAGCAGATCCGTATACCGCGCGCGGCGCTGGAGCGCCTTGTGGGAGACGGGGGATCGTCAGATGGACCCGCCCACGACGATCACGCCTTCTTGCGTGAGTCTTGCCCGACTTGTGGCCGACCATCGTCGAGTAGGCGGCCCACGAACTCAGCAGCCTTCTCGTCCTCTTCGGTCACGGCGTCTGTGTAGTGGCGGGCCATGTGCACCGTCGCCCAGCCGAGGCGGGCTTGCTTCTGGCGTTCGGAGACGACCGAGTCGAGGACGGTGGCCTGGAAATGACGGAGCGAGTGCAGATGGACGTCACCTGCCACCTTGGCCCTGTCCCGCAGGCTTGCGAAGGCGTGGCTCATTACGTCGGGATAAGGGGGCGTCGTACCGCCCGGCTCGAAGGAGAAGACGAAGCTCTTGTGTTCCAGCTTGGTCTCGCACATCTCAGCGAGCTCACGTTGTTCGTCCCGGAGAGCGGCGAGGACCTCGACCGTGCCGGTGTCGATGCTGAGCCGGCGGATGCTCGCTCTGGTCTTCGGGCCCTTCACGATCGCCCCGCCACGCGAGGTCACGATCGACTCGTCGATCGTGACCGTCCTGGCGGCGAAATCGACGTCGGACCAACGGAGCGCGCAGGCCTCGCCCCTTCTCACCCCGGTTGCCGATACGACGCGGACGAACGCCGCCACCCGTGGGTCCTCCTCGGCGCACGCGCGAAGCAAGGCTGCGACCTCGGTGGCCTCGGGCGCCCGCACGACGCGGTCCGCCTCCATCGACCAGCTCGGCAGCTCTGTCTCGGCGACAGGGTTCGGAAGCACCCCTCCACTCCAGCGCCGGGCGAGACGGCAGGTGCGGTTCAAGATCGCCCGCGTCTGTCGCACACTGGCCTCTGCGAGGCCATCGGCCTTCAGTCTGCGGAAGAAGCGCTCGAAGTCATAGGCGCTCAGCTCGGAGATTTTGCGACGCCCGATCGAGTGCTCAACGTGGACCTGCCAGATGCTCTCGTAGCGGCGCGTCGTGGATGGCGAGAGGTCCTGCCAGCCGTTCAGCTTCCAGGCATCGAAGGCAGCGTTCAAAGTGGTGCTCGACGCCCAGATGTTTTCAGGATCGGCCTTATTCTCCTTAGCTTGCTCGACTTCGGTTACGAGAGCGGCGAGAGCGCGCTGGGCGGAACGCTTGTTGCCGATGAAGCGTTCATGGCGATGCTTCACGCGTCCGGACGAGTCGCGACCGACGTAGACGCGTAGCTCGTAGACGTCGGGTGCTTTCACAAGCCGCAGGCTTCCCGCCACTCGCTTCCTCCGAAATTGTTGGGTGGAATGTTGGGTGGATGCTAGCAGGCTCGAGACAGCCTTGGGATAATTGTCCTCTGACCTGCGGCTATATCGGTGGGCCCGGCAGGGATCGAACCTGCGACCAAGGGATTATGAGTCCCCTGCTCTGACCACTGAGCTACGGGCCCTTGCTGGAGCTGCAGTTTGAAGAGTGCTGCTCTGCTGCAACCGTGTCCCGAGATGCTACGCCTGTGGACACGGGGCGCGGAGAGCCGAGTGCCTTGTGTTGTGGTTGCAGGACGGTTCGGGCCTGTAGCTTGCACCGGTCGTTGTCTCTTCCTCGGGCGACTCGAACAGGACGTATCCCGTCTCCGGATGTGGCGCGCAAGGTGGCACGGATCAAGCGGAGTGGCGAGGCTGGCTCGTGCTCCGGTTCAAGGACATGGACGACGATTGGCTAACATCCGCCCGTGCGACATCGAGGCGGCAGAGGCCACTTGCGGGACTGGACCGCTTGGCGCCTCGGCCTGTGGTGCGCATGCGTGGTGGGCTCGCTCGGGCTCGTAGGCCTGCTCTATCTCTCGTCTGTGCACTCTTATCCCGGCAGCTCCGACGGGGCGAGTGTGATTCTCGAGGGAAAAGCCCTCCTGGGCAATCCAACCCTTACCCACTGGGCCCTCTCTCTTGATTCGTTCTGGTTGGTGGACGCGCCGTTTTACGCCATCGCCGTTCTCCTTGGCGGAGTCCATCCACAGCTGATGCATCTCATACCGGCGATAATGGCCGTCGGCGTCATCGGGTTCGGCGCATGGATCGCACAGCGCGGTCTTGGCCGGTGGGCCGGCATTTTCGCAGCAGGGACAGTCGTCGTGCTTCTCGGTCTGCCGACGCATGCCTTCGCGCAGTTTTTCCTTATAGGCCCCTTCCATGTGGCAACGACACTTTTCTGCCTAGTCGCCTTCGTGGCGCTGCGGAGGGCTCGTTTCGGCTGGGGATGGCTGCTGGCAGTTTGCTTCCTCGCGGCCGGTTTGCTCGGAGACCTGCTTACGGTCGTCCTCGGCGTGGCACCTATCGCCCTCGCGGGGCTTGTTGCCGCGCTGCGGGCCCGGCGGTGGAAAGTGGGTGTTCCTGCGTTCACGGCGGCTCTGGGCAGCCTCGTGCTCGCCGAGGCCGTGCGCAGGATCGCCTGGGTGATCGGGACCTACACGATCGGCGCCGCGAATCCTCGCGCGAGCTTCCATCAGATGGCGCAAAACATCCTTCACGTCATCACCTGGGGAGCAGCGTTGGGGGGTGTCGGATCGCGGCCGTTCGGTTCGCCGGGGGTGCCACCGGTCCTCGGGGTTGCACACGCCGTCGGACTTGCTTTGGGCGCGCTCGCGATCTTCGGCGGGCTTGTTGCGATCGTCTCTGACGTCGTGCTCTCGATCGTGAGCGGGAACGAGGCGGCGCCATCAGATGACGGTGCTGGCTCCGATCACCGAGAAGCCGCCTGGTTCGAGGAGGTGCTCGTCTTCGGCTTCTTTGGCGGCTGCGCCGCCTTCGTATGGTTCTCCTTCTCGTCGGTGGCCCCTTTCGGCCGCTACCTGGTGTCTGCGGTGATCTTCGGCGCGATCCTCGGTGCGCGCCTCGCGGGAAAGATCGCTGAGCACCTGGGGAGCGGATGGCCAAGAGTCGTCCTCGCCAGCGTCGCCGGTCTCGTGGCTGTTGGTTACGTGACGACCTTCGCGAGCACACTCACGACGGCTTCACCGGTGCAACCCGCTGTCAGCTTGGCGACGTACCTCGAGCAGCACCATCTGACCAAAGGCATCGGCGACTACTGGAGCGCGTCGATCGTGACGGTAGAGTCCTCCGATGCCGTCCTCGTCCGGCCGGTCGTCACGCTCGGCGGCGATCACATAGTCAGGTACGAGAGGCTGTCGACCTCGGCGTGGTACGGCGGAGGATTCGAGTTCCTCGTCTACAACGCGTCCGCGCCGTGGGCAGGCGTCGACTGGCTGTCCGCCCGGGCGTCGTTTGGGCGACCGCAGCGCGTAGCGAGGGTCGGTCAGTACCGCGTCGCAACCTGGGCGCACGACCTCACTATTCGAGGCGACGGTACTTACGCGCCCCAGCCATGGGCGCACCCCTAGGAGCGTGAGCGTTGCCTCCGCCGGGCCCCACCGCGTTCCGGACCAGGCCTCATCGAAATGTTCCAGGTCAGGCGTGACAACACAACGCTGCAGCTCCGGGGGAGAGACTCGAACTCTCAACCACACGATTAACAGTCGCGTGCTCTGCCGATTGAGCTACCCCGGAAATCAGGGCGAAGCCTATACGGGCTGGCGGGAACGGTGTCGAAGACGGTCGGCGCGCCCGCCTGGAGGCCCTGTTTTCGATCCCGTGACACTTTCCACTGGCAAAGCTGCGACGTGCGATGTAAGAAAGGCGGATGCGGTTCAGGACAGGGTTCGTCGTGGGGTGCGCAGCCGGCTTCTACCTGACCCACAAGGCGCGCCAGCTCAGCGCGCCGGTCGTGGGCCGGAGCCAGCTCGCTTCTGTCACGTCAGACTGGCTCAGGCATAACGGCACGAGTGCGCGCGCCGCCGAGGTGAAGGCCGAGAAAGTCCTCGCATTGGGTGACCTGGCGCGGGAGAGAGCAGGCGACCTGTTGCGCGGCCCGGTCGGGAACCTGGCACGCGAGCGGGTGATCGCCCTTTTCGAAAATGCCATCTCGCCCCAGCGCGCGGAGGCGGCGAAAAGGAGCTGAGCCCGACAGCCGGGGCTTCAGTCGCCTTCCACGTAGTCCCGCAGCGGGCGCGACACCATCGGATGACGTAGCTTCGCGAGCGTCTTCATCTCGATCTGGCGAATCCGCTCCCGGGTGACCCCGAAGATCTGCCCGACCTCCTCGAGGGTCCGGATCCGCCCGTCGTCCAGGCCGAAACGAAGCCGCACGACCTCCTGCTCGCGTTCGCTCAGTTCGGAGAGCGCCCGTTTCACAGCCTCGTTCAGCAGCATCCGCGTTGCCGCGTCGACAGGCACTTCGGCCGTGTGGTCTTCGATCAGGTCCGAGAGGCTGAAGTCCTCTTCTTCGCTGATCGGCTGTTCTAAGGAGATGGTGTCCTGACTGATCCGCTGTAGCTCGCGCACCCTTTCGACCGGGAACTGCGTCCGTGCGGAGATCTCTTCCACCGTCGGCTCGCGGCCGAGCTCCTGGGACAGCTGGCGTTGGGTGCGCACGATCTTGTTGATCGTCTCGACCATGTGGACGGGGATCCTGATCGTGCGGGCCTGGTCGGCGACGGCCCGGGTTATTGCCTGGCGGATCCACCATGTCGCGTACGTGGAGAACTTGAAGCCGCGGCGATAATCGAATTTTTCCACGGCGCGCATCAGTCCGAGGTTGCCCTCCTGGATGAGGTCCAGGAAGGCCATCCCGCGGTTGCGATAGCGCTTCGCGATGGAGACCACGAGCCGAAGGTTCGCCTCGATGAGCAGGTCCTTGGCCTCCGAGCCCTCGTGGATCGCCCGTTCGACGGCCCGGCGCTCCTCGAAGGGCATCTTGTCGAAGGTCCCCGATGCCCTCAGGGCGGCCAGTTCCGCAGCTGCCTCTTGACCGGCCTCAATCTTGCGTGCGCAAAGGACCTCGAGCTCGGGCGAAAGCAGCGAGACGCGCCCGATCTCCTTCAGATAGGCGCGAACGGGATCGGTTGCCTGTGAGTCGCCGCTGCCGCCCCCGAGAGACATCGGCGTCGAGACGACGCGAGGGCGAGGCTTGGGGAGGATGGCGCCGTTTCCGCCCGCGCCGTCCGGCAGCAGCGCGTCGGCCTCGATTCCGTCGAGGTCCTCGAGGACCGGCCCGGCCAGCACAGGCTGGTGGGTTTCGACGGCGCCGTTGGCCGCGCCATTACCAGCGATGGGGCCTGTGATATCTGACTGGGAGGCCTGTTCGGTCGTGCCGGTCATCTCGTCTCCAGATAGCGCTGCAATAGCCACGCTACCAATCGATTCGCAGCGTCACTCACGGCGGGTGAAGTCCTATCGGCCGTTCCCGGTTCCTGCATTAGCTCCAGCTCGGACTTCAACCACGTAATGGCTGCTCCAGCCGCAGCGAGCCGGGTCGTGTCGCCTTCGGCGTCGGCTTGGCGGGCGTCGGCTTCGATTTCCCCGAGTGCAACCTGGGCGGCGGAGCGGGCCAGAGCGGCCACGGTCTGATCGGGGTCGGCGTCGGGTTCTGTCACCGCGAGACACCGGAGCAGGTCCGCCACCTCGTCACCTGAGCTCTCGATGGCGCCGTGCAGGCTCGCAGAATCGGCGAGCGCCCTGAACGCGGCCCGCTGGAGCGGATCGGCGAACAGGGCCTCGTTCAGCCGCCCAGCCATGGTCTGTGGCTCGCGAACCGCCAGCACGAGAGCATCCCGGCCGGCACGTTCGCCTGACGGCGCGGATCCCGGGGGGCGCCGCGAGCTGGAAGGGCGCCCGGCCGTTCGTGCGCCGGCAAACAGGCTGTCCGAGGCCCCCTCCGGATCCGGTTCCCAGGGGGGCTCCTCGTCCGAGGTCGGTGACCGCCCGCTTCCTGAGGGCTTTCCGGCGTCCCCACCGGCTTTCCGGCCAGACGCCTCGAAAGCCCTCACGAGCGCCTCGAGACGCGGCCTGAGCCGCTCCGGGTCGAGCTTGGTCCGATCCGACACGGTGACGAGGTATTGATCGCGGACCAGTTCGTTCGGATGCTCGGCGACCATCGCAAGCGCCGCTTCTGCCGCGTGTGCCCTGCCCTCGGCGGTCTTGAGCTCGCTCGAGGCCAGGGCCCGTTCCACCCTGAAGGAGAGGAACGTCCTCGCCTGTTCAACGGCTTGACGCAGCACCTGAGGCTCGCGCATCGCGATGTCCGCCGGGTCACTGCCCGCAGGCAGGGCGGCGACAGAGACCTCCAGTTCGTGGCGTTTCTCCCACTCGTAAAAGCGGGCGGCCGCGGACTGGCCGGCGGCGTCGGCATCGAACGCGAGGACGACCCGCTTGGCGAAGCGCCCGAGGAGACGGAAGTGCTCTTCGGTGAGCGCAGTCCCGCAGGTGGCCACCGCCCGCCCCAAGCCGGCAGTGAAGAAGCCGATCACGTCGGTGTAGCCCTCGCAGATGATCACTTCGCCGGTTTGCACAACGGCCTGTTTGGCCCAGTTGAGGCCGTAGAGGGTGCGGCGCTTGGAGTAGATCGGCGTCTCGGGCGAGTTGCGGTATTTCGGGCCCGCACCCTCGCCGGCACCGGGCAGGATCCGGCCGCCGAGCCCGATCGCCTTGCCGGCCGGGTCGAAGATCGGGAAGATGACCCGGCCCCGGAAGGCATCTCGCAAGCCGTTCTGGCCCTGGTGGGCGAGCCCTGCCTTGACGAGCAGGTCTGTGGGGGCCCGAACCGCGTCCACCAGCGCCCGGCCCGCTTCCGGTGCCCAGCCCAAGGCGAATTGGCGCACGGTCTCACCCTCGTAGCCGCGCGACCGGAGGTACTGCCGTGCGCGTCTTGCGTCCGGCTTGCTCAACAGCTCCTCGTGGTAGAAGGCGACCGCCCTCTCCATGACGGCGAGCAGCGCCTTGCGTCCTTCGCGGTCGGGTTGGTCCTTGCCTGCGATGTCGTGGCGGACGGCTATGCCGGAACGTGCCGCGAGGCGTTCCACTGCTTCGACGAAGTCGCAGCCCTCGATGGTGCGCAGGAAAGTGATCGGGTCCCCGGAGGCCTGGCACCCAAAGCAGTAGTAGAGGCCTTCCTCGGCGTTGACCGAGAACGACCCCGTCTTCTCGGCGTGAAACGGGCACAGGCCGACATAGCGCCGCCCAACCCGTTTGAGCGGCGTGTACTCACCGATCAGCGCGAGGATGTCGGTCGCTGCGCGGACCGCTGCCACGTCCTCGTCGGGAATTGCCATCACTTGGACGGTACCGCGACGCGCCCGCGGGCGTGACCGGGATGTCCGATTGGTTCGGTTGGAGCCTGCCCGTGCTATGCGGAAGCTTGCTTCGCCTTCTCAGCGTCCATCGCGAGCACTGCATGTGCTGCCGCGAGCCTCGCCACCGGCACCCGGAACGGTGAGCAGCTGACGTAGTCGAGCCCCGCCCTCGCGAAGAAGTCGATTGAGGCCGGGTCGCCCCCGTGCTCGCCACAGACCCCGATCTTGAGGCCCGGACGGGCGGCGCGCCCACGCTCGACGGCCATGCGGACAAGCTCGCCAACGCCTGCTGTGTCCAGGTGCTCGAACGGGTTTGCGCTGAGCAGGCCCTGGCTCAGGTAGGCGGACATCATCCGGCCCTCGACGTCGTCTCGGCTGAAGCCGAAGGTCATCTGGGTGAGGTCGTTCGTCCCGAACGAGAAGAAGTCCGCCACCTCGGCGATCTGGTCTGCGAGCAGCGCCGCCCGGGGGGTCTCGATCATCGTCCCGATGGCGACCTCGATCCGTTCGGCCGCTGCCGCGCCTTTGTCCTCCGAGGAAGCCGCGTCATGCAGCGCCTGGACGACCCAGGATCGGGCGAGCGCCATCTCCTCGCGGGAGATCGTGAGAGGGATCATGATCTCAACGATCGGGTGCCCGCCGGCCTCGGCCCTCTCGTAGGCGGCCTCCATGAGGGCGCGCACCTGCATCGCGTACAGGCCGGGCTTCAAGACTCCGAGCCGCACGCCCCGCACCCCGATCATCGGGTTTGCCTCGCGCCAGGACATGGCCGCCTCGAGGAGCTTCTTCTCGTCGTCGGTGAGGCCTTCCTTCGCCTGCTTGACGAGGAGGGACTCGACATCCGGGAGGAACTCGTGCAACGGTGGGTCGAGCCCGCGGACGATGACCGGCAGGCCGTCCATGGCCTTGAGGATCCCGAGGAAGTCGGCCTTTTGTGCAGCCCGCAGCTCCTCGAGCGCCGCCGTCTCCTCGTCCGGTGTCGACGCCAGGATCATCCGCCTCATGATCGGCAGGCGGTCGTCTCCGAAGAACATGTGCTCGGTGCGGCACAGTCCGATCCCCTCGGCTCCGAGCCGGCGGGCGTTTGCCGCGTCGTCGCCCGTGTCCGCGTTGGCCCGCACGCCAAGCCGGCCCGCACGGACCTCGTCGGCCCAGCTGAGCAGCTTTGTCAGCTCCGGGGGCGCCTCGGCGGCGATTAAGGGCGCGGCGCCGAGGACGACGGTGCCTTCCGAGCCGTCGATCGAGATCACATCGCCCTCACGAACGACGGTGTCGCCGACCCGGAAGAGCTTGTCGGCGGCACTGATCCGCAGGGCTTCGGCGCCGACCACAGCCGGCTTGCCCCAGCCGCGGGCGACAACGGCGGCGTGGCTCACGAGGCCACCCCTGGCCGTCAAGATGCCCTCGGCGGCGAGCATGCCGTGCACGTCCTCAGGGGAGGTCTCGTTGCGCACGAGGATGACTCGCTGATTGTTGGCAGCGGCGGCGGCGGCGTCGTCCGCCGTGAAGCACACGGCTCCGACAGCGGCGCCGGGCGAGGCGGCGAGGCCTTTGGCCAGCACCGGCAAGGAGTTGTCGGCGAACTGCGGGTGCAGCACTGCCTCGATGTGATCGGCGGTCGTGCGCTGCAGCGCCTCGGCGTGCGTGAGGGCGATGGCCGGGTCGTCGACCATGTCGACTGCCATGCGGAGGGCTGCTCGTCCGGTGCGCTTGCCGACGCGGGTCTGCAGCATCCAGAGCTTGCCCTGCTCGATGGTGAACTCGGTGTCGCACATGTCCCGGTAGTGCGCCTCGAGCCTGGCGAAGATCCCCATCAGCTCCTCGTAGATCGTGGGGAACCTGCTCCCGAGCGCCGAGAGCGGCTCGGTGTTGCGGATGCCCGCCACGACGTCCTCGCCCTGGGCGTTGACGAGGAAGTCGCCGTAGGCGCCCTTGGCCCCGGTGGCGGGGTCACGAGTGAAGCCGACGCCCGTGCCCGACTGGTCGTCGCGGTTGCCGAAGACCATGGCCTGCACGTTGACTGCCGTTCCGAGATCGTTGGGGATGTGCTCGCGCAAGCGGTAGGCGACGGCTCTCGCCCCGTTCCAAGAGGCGAACACGGCCTCGATCGCGCCGCGAAGCTGGTCGATCGGTTCCTGGGGGAAGGGGCTCCCCGTCGTTCGCTCCACAACGCCCTTCAGCTCCTCCACGAGCCCTTGCAGGGCTGCCGCTGGCAACTCGGCGTCCGTGGCTCCCGTGCGCTCCTTGAGGGCCTCTAGAGGGCCGTCCAGCTCCTCCCCGGGCACCCCGAGGACGATGCGGCCGTACATCTGCACGAAGCGCCGATACGAGTCGAACGCAAACCGCTCGTCGCTGGTCTGCTTGGCCAGGCCCTCGACGGACCGGTCGTTGAGGCCGAGGTTCAAGACCGTGTCCATCATGCCCGGCATCGAGAACTTCGCTCCCGAGCGGACCGAGACCAGCAACGGGTCATCCGCGTCGCCAAGCCGGCGTCCCATACGATCTTCGAGCCTCGAGAGGTGCTCGGCCAGTTCCGCGTCGAGCTCGGCGGGCCATCCCGTCGACATGTACGCGCGGCAGGCGTCAGTCGAGATCGTGAAGCCGTGCGGCACCGGCAGGCCGAGCACCGAGGTCATCTCGGCCAGGTTTGCGCCTTTCCCACCTAACAGGTCCTTGAGCTCCATCGGCGCACGAGGATGCGCGTGGTCGAAGTCGTACACGTAGCCCATGGGGGACCTCCTAGAAGTCGTCGCGGCAGTCTGAGCCTAAACGACACCCGCTCGATGGCCCAAAACGAGCCGTCCCGCGTCCCAGCGGGAGCAGCGTGGTCAGCGTGCCGACCCTTCGCGGGCCCGCCTCAGCTGTCGAAGCGCCCGAGAAGGTGGGCAACGACGTCCTCGATCGGGAGTCGCGTCTGGTTGGTCGAGTCGCGATCGCGGACCGTCACCTGCTGATCCTCCAGGCTCTCGAAGTCGATGGTCACGCAGTAAGGGGTCCCGATCTCGTCCTGGCGCCGGTAGCGCCGGCCGATCGACTGGGTCTCGTCGAATTCGCACATGAAGTGGCGCTGAAGCCGGTGCAGGACCTCTCTCGAGAGGGTGGCGAGCGTGTCCTTTTTCGAGAGGGGCAGCACGGCGACTTGATAGGGAGCCAGCCGTCGGTGCAGGCGCAGCACCGCCCGGCGCTCACCGCCGATCTCGTCCTCGTCGTACGCGGCCAGCAGGAACGCCATCATGGCGCGGGTGGCGCCCGCGGCCGGCTCGACGACATGGGGGAGGTAGCTCTCGCCCGTCGCCTGGTCGAAGTACTCGAGGGAGGTACCGGAGGTCTCCTGGTGAGCGCGCAGGTCGAAGTCGGTCCTGTTGGCGATGCCCTCCAGCTCACCCCAGCCCCATGGGAAGGCGAACTCGACATCGGTCGTCCCCGCGGAGTAATGGGAAAGCTCCTCCTTCTCATGGGGCCGCAGGCGCAACTTCTCGCTCGCGATGCCATAGCGCGTGTACCAGGCGAGCCGTTGCTCGCACCAGTACGCGTGCCAACGCGGGCTGTCAACGGGTGGGACGAAGAACTCCAGCTCCATGAGCTCGAACTCCCGGGTGCGGAACACAAAGTTGCCGGGAGTGATCTCGTTGCGGAACGCCCGCCCGATCTGGGCAATCCCGAACGGTGGCTTGCGCCTCATCGTGGTGAGGACGTTGAGGAAGTTCACGAACATGCCCTGAGCCGTCTCGGGCCGGAGGTAGGCGACCGAGGACTCGGCTTCGACTGGCCCGACATAGGTCTTGAACATGAGGTTGAAAGGCCGTGCTTCGGTCAGGTCCTTGGAGCCGCAGTTCGGGCACACGTCCTCTATCTGGTCGGCGCGCCACCGCTCCTTGCAGTTGCGGCAATCGACGAGGGGATCTGTGAAGGTCGCCAGGTGGCCGGATGCCTCCCAGACCTTGGGGTTCGTGAGGATGGCGGCATCGATCGGCACGACGTCGTCGCGCTCTTGGATCATGGCCCGCCACCAAGCCTCGCGGACATTGCGGAGCATGAGGGCTCCGAGGGGTCCGTAGTCGTACGTCGAGCGGATACCTCCGTAGATCTCAGCCGAAGGGAAGACAAAGCCACGCCGCTTGCACAGGTTGACAACGGCCTCGAACAGCCCGGGGTTGGTCGCGGACTCGGAAGGTGTCGGCATGGCGGCAGGTTACTTGCCCGCGACCAGCTGCCTCGTCGCCCCAAAGCGCGGGCCAACTGGCGCGCAACGGCCGACGCGCCCGCACCTCCGCGCGGGGCTAGGAAGCGAGCGGAGGCGCCCCTGGGGCGGCGTCCCCCTCCGCTTTGGCGCTTGGCGCCGCCGCGGCGCGCGACCCGGCGCCCTCGTCCGCCTCGCTCCTGGCGGTCGCGCCCGCCTCGCGGCTCGCCGCCTGCCCGCTGTCGGCAGCGTCGAAGTTGCGCGTATTCGCGCCGACCTGCCAACCGGCCGTCGAGATCTCGGCGCCCCGGTGCGCCGAGCGCACCCTCCGGTCGAGGTGATACTCGGTCGCGAGCATGGCCAGGCGCTCTGCTTCCGCGGTCGCCTGGCTCGGCGGTTGATCGAGTGCGCTGCGGAGACCACCGCCGAGAACCTGGCGGATCAGGCTCACCGTTTCGGCGCCGACGGCTTGGCCGCGGCGACAGGAACGGCAGAGGAACCCGCCTTCTCCCGGGTCGAATGCGACCAGATCCGTCTCCGATCCGCACCCCGCACACTGCTCGAGCGAGGGGCCGACCCCCTCGAGCGCGAGGAGCTTCCAGAGGAACGAACCGAGGAGTGCCGGCGAAAGGCGCTCGTCCAAGGTCCGCAAAGCCCCGACGAGCATCCGGAACATCTCCGGCATGGGATGGCGCTCCAGCGCGACATTGTCCACGACCTCGAGCATCGTCATCGCGACGGGGACCCGTTCGAGGTCCCCCCGGATGGCCTTGAAATGCTCGATGGCCTCTACCTGGCTCACGACGTCAAGCTCTCGCCCGCGCCAGCACATGATGGTCACATGCGTGATCGGTTCGAGGCGTCCGGCGAGCCGGCTCTTGGTCTTTCGGATCCCTTTTGCCACGGCGCGGACCTTGCCGTGCCCGGGGGTCGCGAGGGTCACTATCCGGTCGGCTTCTCCGAGCCGCATGGTCCGCAGCACCACGCCTTCGTCGCTGTAGGTGGCCAACTCGTCGATCAGCCCCTGAGCCGCGTCCCGAGCGCGATGAGCCCTACTCCTACGACGATCACGACCAGGAGTGTGACGGCCGCCTCGTCGCCCATGACCGCGAGCGCCACGACGAAGGCGAACGCGGCGGTGCCCAGGGCAAGCCCGGAGATGACACCGATGTGGTCGCGGATCTGGAACTTCCCGCGGAGCTCGTCATTCACCCTCGAGCCCTCCGTAGCGGCGGTCCCGGCGCTGGTACTCACCGACGGCATCGAAGAGGTTTTGCCTGCGGAAATCGGGCCACAAGACGTCGGTGAAGACGAGCTCGGAGTAGGCGAGCTCCCAGAGCAGGAAGTTGGAGATGCGGAACTCGCCCGAGGTGCGGATCACGACGTCGGGATCGGGCATGTCGGGCCAGTAGAGCCGTCCTCGGAGAGCCTTCTCGTCGACCTTGTCCGGGCCGACGCCGTCGGCGACGATCTGGCGGACCGCGTCGATGATCTCGGCCCGACCGCCGTAGTTGAAGCAAACGGTGAGGGTCAGTCGCCGGTTCGACGCGGTGAGGGCCATGGAATCGTCCATGTGGCGGATGAGGCGACGCGGGACGCGCCAGTCCCTGCGGCCGGCGAAGCGTATGCGCACTCCCTTGCTGTTCAGGTCGTCACGATGGCGCGTGAGGATCCCTTCGTTGAAATGCATGAGATAGCGCACTTCGTCGGGCGGGCGCCGCCAGTTCTCCGTCGAGAAGGCGAACATCGTCAGCCACTCGACCCCCAGATCCAGCGCTCCCTCCACGGTGTCGAACATCGCCTCTTCACCCGCGGCGTGACCCTCGGTCCGCGGCAGGCCGCGTTGGCGCGCCCAACGGCCGTTGCCGTCCATCACGCAAGCGACATGCTTGGGTATCCGAGTGGTATCGATGTTCGCGACAGCCATCGCGCCGAAGTTACTCCTGGTTCTCGCCCGATCTCTGCCCACCTCGCAGCGAGGGCTCGGCCCGGCGATATCCGGCCGCCCTTGGCTCGTGCGCGCAGCGCTTACTCGAGAGGTCCTATCTCTGACTCAACCGCTTCGATGAGCTCACCGGAGCGGACGAGCGCGATCGTCGCGTCGACGTCGGGCTTGAGGGCCCGGTCCTGGGCGAGCGTGGGCACGACCCGGCGCAGCGAGGCCACTGCCGCCCGGCTGGCCGGCGCGGCGAGCAAGGGCGCCCGCAGGTCGCAGGCCTGGGCGGCGGCGAGCACCTCCATCGCTATGGCCGCCTCGGCATCGCGGATGCATTCGCGCGCGTGCGCACGCGGAGATCATTCCCATGCTGACGTGGTCCTCCTGGCCGGCGGAGGACGTGATCGAGTCGACCGCAGCGGGGTGCGCCAGGCTCTTCATCTCCGACACGAGAGACGCAGCTGTGTACTGGCAGACCATGAACCCCGAGTTGACGCCGGCCTCACCGACGAGGAACGCGGGCAGGCCGTTCGAGGTCTTCGGGTCGAGGAGCCGGAAGAGTCTGCGCTCGGAGATCGAGGCGAGACCGACGCTTGCCGCGGCGAGGGAGTCGCAGGCGAGGGCCACCGGTTGGCCGTGGAAGTTCCCGCCGGACAGGATCTCGCCTGCCTCGGCCAGGACGACGGGATTGTCCGAGACCGAAGCGAGTTCGATCTCGAGCGTCTCCACGCTGTGGCGGACCACGTCCCGGAACGCGCCGTGGACCTGGGGCGCGCAGCGGATCGAGTAGGCGTCCTGGACGATGTGGTCGCTCGTGCGGTGCGACGACAGGATGTCGCTGCCTTCGAGGAGCCGTATCAGGTTCCGAGCCGACGCCATCTGACCGGGATGTGGGCGCAAGGCCACGACCCGGGGGTCGAAGGCACGGTCGGTACCGAGGATGGCTTCGATGGTGAGGGCAGCCGAGATGTCCGCGACCTTGGCCAGACGACCCGCTCTGAAGGCCGCCAGCACCCCGATGGCGGTCATGGCTTGGGTGCCGTTGATGAGGGCGAGGCCTTCTTTGGCCTCTAGCACCAGCGGTTCGAGGCCGCAACGGCGGAGCGCTTCGCCTGCTGGGAGCTTCTCACCCGCCACGCGGACCTCACCTTCTCCGACGACAGGCAGGGCGAGATGTGCCAGTGGTGCGAGATCACCCGACGCGCCGAGCGAACCCTGCTCCGGCACGACGGGGAGGATGTCCCTGTCGAGCATCTCGATGAAGCGCTCGACGACCTCGCGCCGGACCCCCGAGTGGCCGAGGGAAAGCACGTGGGCACGCAACGCGAGCATGGCGCGGACCTCCTCGGCCGACAGCTCGTTGCCGACCGCCACCGCGTGTGACCTAAGCAGCCCGTGCTGGAGGGCTGTGGAGTGCTCGGGCGTGAGACGCACGTTCGCCAGGGCGCCGAAACCCGTTGTTACCCCATAGACGACCGCCCCGGCCTCCAAAGCCGCCACCACGACCTGCCGAGCGGCATCGACTCTTTGCAGGACGTCGTCGCCCACCGTCGCTCGCGCGCCCATGGCAATCTCGACAACGTCCCTGATCCTGAGCGGGCCGCCTAGTTTCACCGACGGGGACACGTCCACCAGGCGAGTATTGCATCGGGTGACGTCTGAGGCTCGTGGACCACGTTTCCCAGCTCACCCGCTCCCGATCGTTATGCTCCGGAGAGTGGCGGACCCGAGGATCCCGGAGGAGCTGTTTACCTCCCGGCTGGTGCTGCGCAGGTGGCGCCCCGCGGACCTGGACGCGCTGGCCGGGGTGTTCGCGCAGCGGGCGGTTTGGGAGTTTCCCTTCGGCAGGGGCCTCACAAGGGACGAGACCAAGCTCCGGCTGCGCCGTTACCTCGAGACGTGGGAGCGCGACGGCTTCGGCAAGTACGCCGTCGAGCTGGCGAGCACCGGGGCTCTTATCGGCTACGCGGGCCTGGAAGTGGTCACCTGGTTCCACGAGATCGACGGTGAGATCGAGATCGGTTGGCGGCTCGACCCCGGGCACTGGGGCCACGGTTATGCCACAGAAGCGGCGCTCGCGAGCCTTGAGGTCGGCTTTGACCACCTCGGGATCGACCGCGTCGTCGCCGTCATCGAGCCGGCGAACGTGGCCTCTTCGCGACTCGCCGGTCGTATCGGGCTGCAAGCAGTTCGCGAGACCGTGGAACCCAAGTTCAGCAAGCTGCTCGAGGTCTGCGTAGTCGAACGGGAGCGTTTCGCAGAGCTGCTCGGATCCCATGTCGCCGCTGCTGGCCCGGACGCGAACACCGGCTCCATCACGAGGGCCCCGGCCGGCTGATGTGCCCGAATGACGCCCCGGAGGGACGCGGCGCGTGATCAAGTACCTCGGCTCGAAAAGACGCCTCGTCCAGACGATCGCCTGCCTCGCCTCCGGTTGCGCTGCCTCGACCGCTGCCGACCTGTTCACCGGCACGACGCGCGTGGCCCAGGAGCTGAAGCGCCAGGGAGCCTTCGTCACGGCGGTCGACACGGCCACCTACTCAGAGGTGCTCGCCCAGTGCTACGTCAGCGCTGACGCATCGGCGCTGGACCATGGCGAGCTCGAAGAGGCGATCACTGAGCTCAACGCCCTCCCGGGCCGGAGGGGCTACTTCACCGAGGTCTTCTGCGAGAAGTCCCGCTACCTGCAGCCCCACAACGGCGAGCGCGTCGATGCCATACGTGACGCGATCGAAGAGCGCCACCGGGGGAGCTGGCTGTACCCCATCGTGCTCACGAGCCTGCTCGAGGCAGCCGACAGGGTGGACTCGACGACGGGCTTGCAGATGGCCTACCTCAAGCAATGGGCGCCGAGATCGTTCCTTCCGCTGTCGCTCCGGGTCCCCGAACTGCTCGCCGGCCCGGGTCGTTCCGTCCGCGCCGACGCCCGGGACGCGGCGGCGTCTATCGGCCCGGTCGATTTCGCGTATCTCGACCCTCCCTACAACCAGCACCGCTACTTCACCAACTACCACGTCTGGGAGACCCTGATCCGCTGGGACGCGCCCGATCACTACGGGGTCGCCTGCAAGCGGGCCGACTCGAGGAGCGCGGCGACCCGCAGTGACTTCAATTCGCGCCAGACCATGCCCGCTGCCCTCGCCGAGGTCGTCAGCACGATCGACGCGACCGTCGTGGTCGTGTCGTGCAACGACGAGTCCTGGCTCGGCCGCGACGACCTTGTCAACATGTGCGCCGTACGCGGACACGTCGAGCTTTTGGAGTTCGACTCGCGGCGGTACGTGGGCGCCCAGATCGGCATCCACGACCCAGCAGGCCACAAGGTGGGCCGGGTCTCCCACTTGCGCAACATCGAGCGGCTCGCCGTCTGCGGACCGAAGGCCGAGGTTCTTGGCGCGATCGAGGCGTGGCGTCAGCGGGCGCCGAACTGCGACGAGGCCCCGCCCTTCGCGGGCTTGCGCGAACCGTCCGGTTCGGTTGCGGCCGCGAACGGGAGGCTGGGCGGGCGGTGAGGTCACGGTGACGACTTCGGCGGTTGTGCTCGCCCTTGCAGTCTTCGGTGCCAGCGCCGTCGAGATGGTGGAGGCGCTCACCATCGTCACGGCTGCAGGCGTCACGCGCGGGTGGCGCTCGGCCTTCGAGGGAACCATGGTCGCCGTGCTCGTTCTGGCTGCGCTCGTCATCGCCGTCGGCGTGCCGCTCGCCCGCCTCGTTCCGATCAACGTGCTGCGCGTGGTGATCGGCGCCCTGCTGCTCGTACTGGGCCTCGACTGGCTGCGCAAGGCCGTGCTGAGGGCGAGCGGTCACAAGGCTCTGCACGACGAGGACGCGATCTTTGCGAAGACCGTCGCGGACCTCTCTCCTGGATCTGCGAAGGAGGCGGGCAGCGAAACGGCCGGATCGTGGAGGCACGGACGTCGTGACGCAACAGGTTTCACCGTCGCTTTCAAGGGCGTCTTCCTCGAGGGCATGGAGGTCGTGCTGATAGTGATCACCCTCGGGGCGAGCTCGGGTCACCTGGCCCTCGCCTCAGGCGCGGCGGCCTGTGCCGCGGTCGTCGTCTGTGTCGTCGGGTACCTGGTGGCGCGCCAGCTCTCCGAGGTCCCGGAGAATGCCATGAAGCTGGCCGTGGGCATCATGCTGACGAGCTTCGGCGTCTTCTGGGTCGGCGAGGGGTCCGGGCTCCACTGGCCGGGCAGTGACCTCATGATCCTCGTTCTCGTCGGGGTGTTCGCCATGACCGCTTTCGTCCTCTCGCTGGCCATGCGCAGGCTCGGGCCTTCCCGGCGCGCCGCTGCGGCCGGCTCCGTTCCCACGGAATGACCGTGGTCGTCCGCGCCGTGGCGGCCTTCGCCAGGTTCTGGAAGGGCTTCCTGATCGGGGACGCGCCGGAGCTGTTCGTAGGGACGCTGGTCTTCGTCGGCGCCGCCCTCGCGCTCAGGCACCACGGCGCGGTGGCAGTCGTCTTGCTTCCGGCCATCGTGATCTTGTTCCTCGCCGGCAGCGTCCTGCGAGGTCGGGACAGGTCCTGATCCCGTTGCCAGGAGCCGAACGACCAGCGGTCCGGTAGCGTCCCCACGTGACCGAAGCGAGCGTCGCCGAGCTGTTACGACGCGTGGTGGCGACTCTTCCGGCCGGAGAGGTGCGCGCCGGCCAGGTCGAGATGGCCGAGGCGGTGGCGAAGGTGTTCGCCTCGGGTGGCCACGTCGCAGTCGCGGCTGGGACCGGTACCGGGAAGTCCCTCGCCTATCTCGTGCCGGCCGTGAGCTCGCACAAGCGCGTCGTCGTCGCGACGGCGACCAAGGCGTTGCAGGACCAACTCGCGAACAAGGACCTCCCGCTCGTGTCCCGGGGCCTCGGCCAACCGGTGAAATGGGCAGTGCTCAAAGGGCGCTCGAACTATGTCTGCCGACAACGTCTTCACGAGCTCGAACGCCTGGGGGACCAGCAGCGCCTCGACGCTCCCGACCTGCCGACGGACGCGGAGGTAGTCGACTCCGAGCCGCCGGACGCCGGGAACGACGCCCGTCCGCGCGGCTTGGCGCGGGCGGTCACCGCCCGGCGTATCGGCGCCGAAGTGCGACGTCTCGCCGCCTGGGCAGAAGCGACCAGTAGCGGCGATCGGGCCGAGCTCTCCTTCGAGCCCTCGCTGCAGGCCTGGTCGAGCGTGAGCGTCACCGCCGACGAATGCCCCGGCGCCCGCCGTTGCCCGTCGGGCGGCGAGTGCTTCGCGGAGGCTGCCCGTGCCAGAGCGGCCGCGGCGGACATCGTCGTCGTGAATCTTCATCTTCTCGGCGCTGATCTGCGATGCGGAGGAGAAGTGCTGCCCGAGCACGACGCGCTCGTCATCGACGAAGCCCACGAGCTCGAGGACATCCTCGCCGCGTCGCTCGGAGTGGACGTCAGTCCAGGCCGCCTTCGTGCGCTGGCGTCGGCGGCGCGGGGAGCTCTTGTAGCGGCCGGGCGGCGCGCGCAGCGCGGGGATGACACGGCTCCCGCCCGGGCGGTGGAGGCGGTGCTCGGCGCGGCGGCTCGATTCGAGGAGCTCCTCGCCGACGGTGAGGAACGTCGGCTTCCTCCTGGTCTGGGCGGCGAGATCGGCGATCACGTGTCCCTCATGGTCGATCGGCTGGAGCGGCTCGGCGGGGAGCTGCGGCGCGCGTCAGAGACCCCCGGTGGGCATGGGGACCGAACCGGAGGCGATGGACCCCCGGGCAGTGGTGGTGACGGGGCGCAGCGTTGCCTGCGGGCCCTGTTGGGAGTCGACCGCTGCCGTGAGGAGCTGGCTGCCTGCGTCGCGGCCGGCACCGACGAGGTGGTCTGGGTCACCGGTGGGATCCGCCCGGCGATGCACTCGGCGCCCTTGGACGTGAGCGGTCCCATGTCCGCCCAGGTGTTCTCGGTCCTACCGGTCGTGCTGACGAGCGCGACATTGCCTCGCGGGCTCGCCGTCCGGGTGGGCGCGCCCGCGCAGTCCACCTCCGAGCTCGATGTCGGGAGCCCGTTCGCCTACAAGGCGCACGGGCTGCTGTACTGCGCGACGTCGCTGCCCGATCGCCGCCGTCCAGAAGCCGAGGCAGCCATCCACGACGAGATCGAGGCGCTCGTGGTTGCGGCGGGCGGCCGGACCCTCGCCCTGTTCACGAGTCGACGCGCCATGGAAGTCGCCGCCGAAGTGCTCGCCAAGAGGCTTCCGTGGCCGGTGCTCGTGCAGGGAGAGCTCCCCAAGGCCGTGCTGCTCGAAGCACTCAGCGCTCAATCGGCCGCATGCCTGTTCGCGACGATGAGCTTCTGGCAGGGCGTCGACGTCCCCGGCCCCGCCCTCACGCTCGTCGTCATCGATCGGATCCCTTTTCCTCGGCCCGACGATCCCCTGATGGCAGCCCGTCGGGAGGCGGCCGGCCGGGCGGGGTTCCAGCAAGTCGACCTTCCGCGGGCAGCGACGCTGCTCGCTCAGGGCGCCGGGCGCCTCATCCGGACGGCCACCGACCGGGGCGTGGTCGCCGTCCTCGACCCGCGTCTCGCGAAGGCCTCCTATGGGCCGGTGCTGGTCAAGGCGATGCCTCCCATGCGGCGGACGAGAGACCGGGCGGAAGCCGAAGCCTTCCTCCGCGGCATCCACGCCGAGGCCACCGGCGTGCCGGGTGCGTCCTAGGTTGCGCGGCCCGGGAGGGCGGTGGTCGCCGGGAGCGTGCTGCCCCTCGTGCACGAGACCGGCGGCCGTAGACTCCCGTCATCTATGGAGCCCACCATCGAACCACGCCAACAAGCGGGAGGGCCTACCGCCGGCGCCTTTTCGCCCAGCCCCCCGTCACAGCTCGCCAGCTCGATTGTCTGCGGAGGTTGTGGCTGTGTCATCGGCGCGTCAGAGCCGTACCCGTTCCGGTGTCCGCGCAGTGGCGACGGAGGTGACCACGTCCTGCGACGGGTGCTCGATCCGAGCAGGCTCTCGTTTTCGCTCGAGGGCTCAGAGCCGAACCCGTTCGTGCGCTGGCGTGGCCTGTTCCACGCCTATCACCTCGCCACAGCCAACGGCATGAGCGACGAGGCCTACGTCGACCTCGTGCGTGATCTCGACGGCGCGGTGGCCAAGGTCGACGGTCACGGCTTTGTCGTGACGCCGTTCAGGCCGGCCCCGGGGCTGGCCGCTCCCCTCGAGACGGCCGCCTCGGTATGGGTGAAGGACGAGACGGGCAACGTCGCGGGTTCGCACAAGGCCCGTCACATGTTCGGGCTCCTCGTTCATCTCGAGGTGGCGAGGTCGCTCGGCATGACCGAGGGCCCGCTCCCGCCGCTTGCGATCGCCAGTTGCGGCAACGCCGCGTTGGCGGCGGCGGTCGTCGCAGCCGCCGGGCGCAAGCGGCTGCTCGTGTTCGTGCCCACCGACGCCGAGCCCGCCGTGCTCGACAGGCTGCGGGCGCTCGGGGCCGAGATAACGGTGTGCCCGCGCCAGGAGGGTGTCGTCGGCGATCCGACCTATCATCGCCTCCAGGCGGCGATCGCTGACGGTGCCCTACCTTTCACGTGTCAGGGAAACGAGAACGGGCTAGCGATAGAAGGCGGCGAGACCCTCGGCTACGAGATGGCCGGGGCGCTCGCCGGGCAGGGACGCCTCGATCACGTCGTGATCCAGGTCGGGGGCGGCGCGCTCGCCAGTGCCGTGGCCCAGGGGCTGTCCGAGGCGGCCGCCTTCGGCGTCCTGCCCGGCGCGCCGCGGGTGCACACCGTGCAGACGGCCGGAGCGTGGCCGCTCGCACGGGCATTCGAGCGGGTTGTCGCGCGCCTCGGGGCCGAACCCGGACGCGAGGAGGTCCACGCGGCCGTTCAGTACGCCGCCGCGCACCGCTCCGAGTTCATGTGGCCCTGGGAGACGGTGCCTCACAGCCTGGCCCATGGCATCCTCGACGACGAGACCTACGACTGGGTGGCGGTCGTCGAGGCCATGCTCGCGACCGGCGGCAAGGCTCTTGTCGTGGACGAGGGCGAGATCGCTCAGGCCAATGGCACCGCGGTCGAGGCCACCGGAATCGAGGTGGACGCGACGGGCTCCGCGGGACTGGCCGGTCTGGCGCAGCTCTGTCGGCGGGGCCTCGTAGGCCAGGGCGAGCGGGCAGCCGTGTTGTTCACCGGCCTCCGCCGTTGAAGGGACTCGGCGCTCAGTAGCCGAGGCGCTCGATCACGTCCGGGTGGCGTTGCCAGCCCTTCTCGACCTTCACGAACAGCTCCAGGTAGGCGCCGGGCTCGAGCTGTTGGCGCACGGCCGTGCCGGCCGCCTTCAGCACCCGACCACGTTTCCCGATGACGATGCCCTTTTGCGACTCGCGTTCGACGAGGATCTCGCAACGGATCCTCGGCCACTCCCATTCGGTGACCCTGCAGGCGATCGAGTGCGGCAGCTCCTCCTCGGCATTCTTGAGCAGCTGTTCGCGCACTAGCTCCGCCACGTAGAAGGCCTCGGGGACGTCACTCACCATGCCGGCAGGGAAGTAGCGCGGTCCCTCGGGCATACGGGCGGCCAGATACTCGACCAGGGCCGGGACACCTTCGCCGGTCTTCGCCGAGATGGGGAAGTACTCGGCGTCGCCAAGCCCGAGCTCGGCCGCGGCAAAGGCCAGGTGATGGAGCACCTTGGAGCCGTCCACGCGGTCGATCTTGTTGAGCGCTATCACGGTGTCGGGACGGAGGCGCTCGGCGATGTAGCGGTCGCCGGCACCGATCGGCGCGCTCGGCCTCGAGGAGGAGAACGCAGCAGTCGACATCGTCGAACGTCGACGTGGCGGTCTGATTGAGGCGGTCCCCGAGCGCTGTGCGCGGCCGGTGCACGCCCGGAGTGTCCGTGAAGACGATCTGGCCGTCAGGGCGGTCGAGGACGCCACGGACGCGGGTCCGGGTCGTATGGGGCGTCGCCGAGGTGATGGCGACCTTGGTCCCGAGGATCTGGTTGAGCAGGGTCGACTTGCCGACGTTGGGCCGGCCCACGAGGGCCACGAAGCCGGAGCGGAAGGCGGGCTTCGCATCGGTGCCGTCCCGGCCCTCACCGGCAGGAGTCCTAGGGCTGGTCATAGACGCCCGTCGTTCACCGGCGGCCTTCGTTTTCGCTCCCGTCAGCGGGGGCGGAAGACTCGGGGCGGAGGTCGCGGTCGGCTCGGTCGCCAGAGCGTTCCTCCCGTTCAGCGAGCTTCTGCGCCCGTTCAGCCAGCCATTCCTCGTCCGGGTTTCGCGGTCCGGTGTGCAGTGGCGGGCCGTTGAGCCGCATGATCCGGACGCTGCCGATGCGCCTGCCTTGCAGCTTCTCAGCGACGAGAAGATGCCCCTCCACCTCGATCGACTCACCTTCGGAAGGGACGTGACCAGCGGTGGCCAGTACGAGCCCGCCGATGCTGTCCCAGTCCCCTGCGGGCAGGTCCGCACCGAGGAGGTCGTTGACCTCGTCCACGTCCATCTTGCTCGAGACCCGGAACTGGCCCCCACCGAGGGGCACGATCAATGGATCGTCCACGTCGAACTCGTCGACGATCTCGCCGACCAGCTCCTCGATGAGGTCCTCGAGCGTCACGACGCCGGCGGTGCCGCCGTACTCGTCGATGACGACGGCGAGATGGAACTGACCGGCTTGCATCTCACGCATGAGCGGGGCGACGCGCTTTGTCTCGGGAACGTAGTTCGCCGGTCGGCACACGTCGCGCACCGGGCAGTGTTCCTTGCCGCTGCGGGCGGCGCGGATGAGATCCTTGGTGAAGGCGATCCCGATCACGTCGTCGAGGCTCTCGTTGAACACCGGGATGCGGCTGTAACCGGCCTCGATGGCCCGTTCGAGGACTGCGCCGGTCTCGGCCGAGTCCTCCACCGCGACAACGTCGGGCCGCGGCACCATGACCTCCCGCACGATCGTGTCACCGAACTCGATGATCGAGTGGATGAGCACCCTCTCGTCGCTCTCGATCGCCTCGTCCAAGGCTGCGACGTCGGCGAAGGCCAGCAGCTCGGACTCGGTCACGTCCGGCACGGGTCGCGCGGCGCGGCCTCCGGGCGTGATCAGGCGCGCCAGGCCGATGAGGGCGCCGGACACGAAGCGCGTCGGCGGGAACCTGACGAGCGTCGTGACGAGGGGTGCCGCCAACAGGGCGGCGCGATCGGAGTGGCGCACGGCCCACTGCTTGGGCACGGCCTCGGAGAACACGAAGATCACGACGACCTCGAAGGCGGTGGCGATGGCGACACCGATCGGGCCGAAAACCTGCGACGCGATGACGCCGACGAGAGTGGCGGCGACCAGCTGGCAGAGAAGGACGAGCAGAAGGATCGGCGCGAGGAAGGCCTCGGGCTCCTCGACAAGCCGGCGCAACGACCGCGCCCCCCGCTGTCCGGCATCGTCGAGGGACTTGGCGCGCGCCCGCGAGGTACGGGTGAGGCCCGTCTCGGCGAGCGAGAGGACGGCCGAGCCCACGATCAGGATGAATACCGCCACGAGGAGGCCGGCGTCGGCGCCGGTGAAGCTCCGCGTCGAGGCCAGGATCACGGGCCTGTGCCCGGTTCTCGGTGGTGGGCCGTGAGCAGCTGCTGTTCGAGCGCCTCCATCATCGCGGCCTCGGCGTCTTCCTCGTGGTCCATTCCGAGCAGGTGCAAGATCCCGTGCACGAGCAACAGGGCGATCTCGTCCTCGTAGGCCCCCGCGTGCTCGGGCGCCTGCCGCCAGGCGACCTCAGGGCAGATGACGACGTCGCCGATGAGAAGCGGCATCTCTTCGAACTCTGCTGGTCCACGCCCCGGCCCGCTCGCCTCCTGGTCCGGGACATGGCCCGGGCCGATGAGCTCGTCCTCGATCGGGAACGACAGCACGTCCGTGGAGCCTTTGCGCCCGAGGAACCTCTCGTTGAGGCCGGCGATGGCCCTCTCGTCGACGAACATGAGCGAGAGCTCGGCGTCGTCGCCGATGCCACGGTCGGCGAGCACCCGCTTGGCGAGTGCCACCCAGCGGCCGAGATCGACCGGTCGATCAGACTGCTCGTCGGCAGCGAAGACCTGGGCGCTCACTGGGGTGGCCGATAAGGCGGAGTGCTGAGAGCCGGCGCCGGCGCGCTCTCGTGGGTTCCGTTGCCGGCGTCGGGGTTCTCGGTCCTACCGGTGAGGGCCACAGGCGCGCCGGGGCGGACGGCCCCCGCGCCGATGCTCCGGGCCTGGTCCGAGCGGTCGTAGGCGGTGACGATCTCGCGGACGATGCGGTGGCGAACGACATCGCCCTGCCCGAGGCGGATGAAAGAGATCCCCTCGATCTCGCCGAGCAGCTCCTCGAGGTCGAGTAACCCGGAACGGCCCCCTGCGATGTCGATCTGGGTCACGTCGCCGGTCACGACCACCTTCGTGCCGAAGCCGATGCGTGTCAGGAACATCTTCATCTGCTCCGGGGTCGTGTTCTGAGCCTCGTCGAGGATCACGAAGCTTCCGTTGAGCGTGCGGCCCCGCATGAACGCGAGCGGGGCGACCTCGATCGCGCCCCTTTCGAGCAGCCTTTGGGTCCCTTCCGGCTCGAGCATGTCGTAGAGGGCGTCATAGAGCGGGCGCAGATAGGGATCGACCTTGGCCATGAGATCGCCGGGCAGGAAGCCGAGCCGTTCACCGGCTTCGACGGCGGGGCGGGTGAGGATGATGCGTGCGACCTCTTTGGCCTGGAGGGCCTGCACGGCGAGCGCGACTGCGAGGTACGACTTGCCCGTGCCGGCAGGTCCGATGCCGAAGGTGATCGTGTTGGCGGTGATGGCGTCGACGTAGCGCTTCTGGCCCGCGGTCTTCGGGTGCACTTTGCGGCCTCGTGCGTAGCGGCCGACCTCGGCCGTGAGGACCTCGGACGGCCGTACGTCCTCCTTGACCATCTCGATGGTGCGCCCGACATTGGTGGGATCGAGCCAATGACCCCGTTCGAGCAGTGAGACGAGCTCTTCGAACAGGCGACCGACTCGTTCCGCTTCAGGTCCCTCGACGGTAATCTCGTTGCCGCGGACGTGGATCCGCGTGCCGCCGAACGCCTCTTCGACGGTACGCAGCAACTCATCACGTTGGCCCAGCAGGCCCACCATGAGGTGGTTCCCGGGGACGAGGATCTTGACCTGGGTGGACGACACTTGGCTCTCGCACGAAGGCTACCAGGCACTTCGCTGCCGGCGGGTCGTCTCGCCGCTTCCCGCCTCCTCCGGCACGCTCGCCGTGCTCACAGGGCCTTCATGTCGCATGGTCCCCGCACGCCTTTGAGGCACCTCAGCCGGGCGGCCAGCCGAGCCGCCGGCCACCGAGCACGTGCAGGTGCAGGTGGGCAACGCTGTTGCCCGAGTCCGGGCCGATGTTCAGCACGAGACGGGATCCGCGTTCTGAAAGGCCGTCGGCGCGCGGCGACGCGCCGCGCGACGTCGAACATCTCGGTGAGCAGTGCCCCATGGGCAGCGGTCAGGTGCGCGGCGTCGACGATGTGCTCTTTCGGCACTACGAGGACATGTGTCGGTGCGACAGGGTGCAGGTCGCGGAAGGCGTACACGAGTTCGGTCGAGAGCACCTCGGTCGAGGGGCGCTCACCTGCCACGATGGCGCAGAAGAGGCAGTCGGCCACGGCCGCGGGTTCCTAGCGTGCGCCGGCCCGCACCGGCTGAGGGTGGGATTGCCCGGTGTCGTGCCGAGCTGCACCGGCCGGCGCGCGGAGGCGGCAGGCGACCTCGTTGGCGAGCAGTCGGCCGCGAAGGGTCAGCACGGCCCGGTCACGGTCGCGCGCCACGAGCCCTGCCAGCATCTCGTCGTCCGGCAGTGCGTCCGCGTCTACGCCTTCGCGGGTTCGCACTGCCAGCTCGAGGGACTCGAGCAGGCAGTGGTCGGAGTCGAGGCGCTCCGCGCCGGCAACCGCCGACCGGTTGGAAGCGATCGCCGCCATGTAGCGCTCCGGGGACCGGATGTTCCAGAACCTGCGGCCGCCGAGATGGCTGTGGGCCGCACAGCCCACGCCGAGGTACTCCCCCTGGCGCCAGTAGTTCTGGTTGTGACGACACTCGTGGCCGGGGCGCGACCAGTTCGAGATCTCGTACCAGCCGAGCCCGGCCTCCTCGAGCATCCTGTCGGCGGTCTCGTAGCGGCGGGCCTGGGCGTCGTCGTCAGGGTGGCGGTCCGGGTCGCGCCACAGAGCAGTGCCGGGCTCTGCCTGGAGAGCGTAGGCACTCAAGTGTGGGGGTGGCGGATCGAGGCCGAGCACCCCACGCAGCGTGGCCGCCCAGTCGTCGTCCGTCTCGTCTCTGGCGCCGTAGATGAGGTCGACGCTGAAGGAGTCGAAGCCGACCTCTCCTATCGCGCCGACGGCGCGCGGCACGGTCTCGGGGTTGTGGCGGCGTCCGAGGCTCGCGAGCACGTGGGACGCGAGCGACTGCACTCCGAGTGATATGCGGGTGACGCCCGCCGCCGCGTAGGTGCCGAGGAGCCCGACTGTGACATCTTCCGGGTTGCACTCCACGGTCACCTCGGCCCCTTCCTCGCGGGGGATGCCGTCGAGGAGCCGGGCGAGCTCGCTCCCAGGTAGCTGGGAGGGGGTTCCGCCGCCGAAGAAGACCGTGGCCGCAGGACCGAGGCCGCCGTCGTAGGCGCGCCGGAGCTCGGTCAGGCAAGCGTCGACGTAAGGCCGCGCAAGATGGTTCAGCCCCGCCCAGGTGGCAAAGGCGCAGTAGTCGCAGCGGCGGGCGCAGAACGGCACGTGCACGTATATGCCGAGCCTCTGCCCGGCACCGCTGCCGGGCTCAGCCACGAAGCAGGCCGAGCTCTTCCAGCCGTTTGAGGAGCGTGGTGAGGTTCTGGCCGAGCATCGAGGCCATGACTCGCAGGTCCTCGGACCTGATCGTCAGCACCTCGCCGTTGAAGTCCTGCCGCTGCACCTGCACCGAGGCGAGGAACCGCCGGAGCAGCTCGCGTTCAGGGCCCTGCACCTCCGAGAGGCGCAGGAGGTCGACGGCAATCTTGAAGGGCTTGCCCGAGGCTTCAGGGTTCTCGCCGTTGCTGTGGAAGGCAACGCCGCGCCCGGCGCTGGGGGGCTCCGCCGCGTCGGGCGGGAGCAGCTGGTCGACAGGAACGCGGTACAACCTCGCCAGCCGCTGGAGCCGCGGCACGGAGATGGTGCGTTCACCGCGTTCGTAGGCGCCGAGCACCGACGCTTTGAACTCGAGCCTTGAGGCCTTCTCCACCGCTTGCAGGGAAAGCCGCTTCTGGCGCCTCACAGTGCGCAGCCGAGCACCGACGGCGACCGCGTACTCGGGGTCGACTCCTTCTGTCTGGGCTTGGGGCATTCCCGTCACTCTCCGGTCGGTATCGACGCGTCGTTGCGCTCCGGCACCGTCAGCCCGAGATGGGCTCGCGTAGGCTGTGTCAGAACGCCGGGTCCTCGCCTGTGACCACCGAGCCAGGGCCCACCACCTAAGTGTTGCGCGTAGTGGCGGTGTCCTGCAAGAACGCCCGATCCGAGCGTCCCCGTCAAGGAGTTGTAACAGCCCGCGACGGGGGTGCGAGGACCATGCTCCGAAGCGCCGTCAAGAGGGCGCCCGCCACGACAGCCGCCGTCTCGACCCTGAGGACGCCGTCTCCGAGCGAGACTTTGTCGGCGACCAGCGCCAGCTCGCGCTCTGACCAGCCGCCTTCCGGACCCACCAGCACGACAGGAGTCGCGAGCGAGAAAGGTCCGCCACCGGGCTCGGCGAGCGCGACCTCGGCCGCCCGGGAACGTCCGAGGACCGCATCGAGGCTCTGGGTGGCGCCGATCTCGGGGAGGAGGGCCCGGCGAGACTGCATCGCCGCCTCACGGACGATTTTGCGGAGCCGGTCCTCACGCCGGACCGATGTCCCCCCGTCGGAGCGCACAACGGTCCGGTCCACGACGAGCGGCGTCAGGAGGTCCACTCCGAGCTCGGCCAACTTGGCGACCGCCCATTCGGTCCGTTCCGCCTTGGCCCAGGAGAAGCCGACCTCGAGCACCGGCAAGAGGCGTTGGTTGACGTGGACGGGGCCGGAGACTTCGAGCCCGAAGCGGGGAGCCTTCCCAGAGCGCCCTCCCGCCGGGCGGCGAGAGGGCGCTCTGAGCGAGGTGAACGTGCAGGTCCTCCAGGCGCCGGCCCCATCGGCGACGGCGACCGTCTCGCCTGGCCTCAGGCGCAGGACCTCACCGAGGTGGTGGGCGTCGTCCTCGCCGAGCTCCGGCGAGCCGAGATCCTCGACGAAGACCATCGCCGCGGCGGCCCGGAGCTCCGCGTCGGGCGCGCAGGCGGTCACGCTCAGCCGAAAGCGGAGCGGAGCCGCGACAAAAGGCCCGGGTCCGGCGGCTGGACCTGCTCGCCGC
This sequence comes from uncultured Acidimicrobiaceae bacterium, assembly GCA_963719125.1. Lineage (GTDB taxonomy): Bacteria > Actinomycetota > Acidimicrobiia > Acidimicrobiales > Bog-793 > Fen-455. Next base: position 153,933 of record CAVRAT010000007.1, on the reverse strand, counting down.
GGAGGGCTGCCAGCTTGCGCAGCAGCTCGTCCTCTTCCTTCGACAGCTTGACCGGTGTATCCACGAAGACACTCACGAGCAGGTCACCGCGCCGCCCACCGCGAAGGCGCGGGACACCGTGGCCGGCGACCTTGAGCACACGGCCCGTCTGCACGCCGGCCGGGACCGACAGCAGATAGGGACCGTCGAGAGTGTCCAGCTCGACTTCCGTGCCGAGCGCGGCTTGGGCGACCGACAAGTGCAGCGTCGTGACAAGGTCCGTGCCCGACCGTTCGAAACGGGGGTCCGCCTCCACGCGGAGATGCACGTAGAGGTCCCCTGATGATCCGCCCCGCAGTGCGGCTGCGCCGGCGCCGGCGATGCGCAACGTGGCGCCGTCGTCGACACCCGCCGGTATGTCGACGGTGAGGGTCCTGTCGTCCAGTCTCCTGCCCTCACCGCGACAGTCGGGACACGGGGAGGTCACGACCTGTCCGATGCCGTTGCAACGTCCACAGGGCGTGGCCGTCATCATCTGTCCAAGGATCGACTGGCGCACACGTTGGATCTGGCCTGAGCCACGGCAGTCCGGGCAGGTGGTGGGGTGCGTGCCCGGGCGTGCGCCGCTGCCTGAGCAGGTCGTGCAGGGAACCGGCGCCTTCAGGCTCACGTCACGGCGTGTCCCGAAGACGGCCTCTGCGAGCCCGATCTGCAGCACGATCTCCGCGTCGGCGCCCTGACGGCGCGCGCCGCGCTGTCCGCTTCCTCCGAAGCCCTGATTGAAGAAGACGTCGAACAGGTCGCCGAGTCCGCCGCCGAAGCCGAAGGGATCGCCGGCACCGGCCCCGGCGCCCGTTCCTTTCACGGCTTCGGGCCCGAACATGTCGTAGCGGCGGCGGCGCTCGGGGTCGCGTAGGGTCTCGTAGGCGACGGTGACCTGCTTGAAGCGAGCCTCGGACTCAGCGTCCCCAGGGTTCGCGTCCGGGTGCAGCTCGCGGGCGAGGCGCCGGTACGCCTTCTTCAGCTCATCCTCTGACACGGAGCGCGGGACACCGAGCAACTCGTAGAAGTCCTGGGTCATCGACACCGCTAACCCCTTCTGAGCTCTCGTGTGAGCCGCTCGCCCACGACCGCGACAGCGGCGAGCGCGTGCTCGTAGTCCATCCGGGTCGGCCCCAGCACGCCGATGGTCCCGAGAGCGACGCCGTCCGACTCGTAGGGCGCGACAACGAGCGAGCACTCGGCGAGCGATTGGATGTCGGCGTGCTCCGAGCCGATCGAGACCGACTGCCCGTGGGCGAGCACGTCGCGCAGCAACGTCACGACGACATACGACTGTTCGAGGATCCCGAGCACGGCCCGGACTTGGTCGATGGCGTCGAACCTTTCTGCCATGTACGCCGCGCCGCCCACGAACACCTGGTCGTCGCCGCCGCTCGCCCACCCGTCTTCGAGGGCAGCCACGCAGGTCCTGACCAGCTCGTCGACCTCGGCATCGCCGCTCGGCATCTCGGCAGGGACGAGCCCGAGCGAGCTACCCGAAAGGCGTTGCTGAAGTGCCGTGCTGGCAGCCGACAACACACTGTCGGGGACGTCGTCGCGGACGGAGACCGTGCGCTTTTCCACGACTCCGTTCGAGAGAACCACCACCGCCATCGCCGTGTGGGTCGAGAGCCGGGCGATCAGAGCTGAACGGACGACCAGCGCCTGGTAGGCGGGGCTCACGACGACGCCGGCGCAGTCGGTGAGCTGGGCGAGCAGACGCGAGGTGTCCTGGAGCACCCGCTCGAGCTCCCCGTGTGCCTTGGAGAAGAAAGTCTGCACCTGCTCGTGTTCGGCTCTTGCGAGCGGGTGCGGGTTGCCGAGGTGATCGACGAAGAACCGATAACCCTTGTCCGTCGGGATCCGTCCGGCACTGGTGTGGGGATGGGTCAGGTAGCCCTCGCGCTCGAGCGCGGCCATGTCGGCCCGCACCGTCGCCGGCGAGACTTCGATGACGGGATCCCGTGCGACCTGAGAGGAGCCCACCGGCTGTGCCGTCTCGACGTAGCCGGTGACCACGGACCTCAAGATCGCCGCCTTGCGGTCGTCGAGCCGATCGTGGTCGTTGCGGGTGGGCATCACAAGGTCTCCTCGTGCGGATTCTACTTGCGACGTCCAGATGCCACGGCAACGCCATGCCGTGCGATGCGCCGGACCGGGGCAGCTGCCGGTGCAGGGCCGCGCCACATCGTCATTCCTCCAGCGTCAGCGCGCTGATGAAAGCCTCCTGGGGGATCTCGACGCGCCCGATCGACTTCATCCGCTTCTTGCCCTCTTTCTGCTTTTCGAGGAGCTTGCGCTTTCGCGTGATGTCGCCGCCGTAGCACTTTGCGAGCACGTCCTTGCGCTTGGCCTTGACCGTCTCGCGGGCGACGATGCGCCCTCCGATGGCCGCCTGGATGGGGACGTCGAAAAGCTGCCGGGGGATGAGCTCACGCAGCTTGGCGGTCATCTTGCGTCCGTAGTCGTCGGCCTTCGAGCGGTGCACGATCGTCGAGAAGGCGTCGACGGGCTGGCCCGCGAGGAGCACGTCGACCTTGACGAGGTTGTCAGTCTGAGTCCCCGCCGGCTCGTAGTCGAGGCTGGCGTAACCCTTTGTCCGGCTCTTCAGCACGTCGAAGAAGTCGAGCACCACCTCGGCCAGCGGCAGTTCGTAAATGAGCTCGACGCGGTCGGACGAGAGGTACTCCATCTTCTGCATGCGTCCCCGGCGCGTCTGGCAGAGGTCCATGATCGTCCCGGTGTACTCGGCCGGGCCGAGGATGGTGAGCTTCAGCAGGGGCTCTTCGATGTGTTCGATGAACTGGGGCTCGGGCATGGCGGAGGGATTGTCGACCGGCAGGACCTCGCCGTTGGTGAGGTGGGCGATGTACTCGACCGACGGGGCCGTTGCGATCAGGGAGAGCCCGAACTCTCTCTCGAGGCGTTCGCGGACGATCTCCATGTGCAACAGGCCGAGGAACCCGCAGCGGAAGCCGAAGCCGAGGGCGGCGCTGGTCTCGGGCTCGTAGGTCACGCTCGCATCGTTGAGCTTGAGCTTCTCGAGTGCGTCACGGAGGTCCGGGAACTCGTCTCCGTCGATGGGGTAGATGCCGCAGAACACCATCGGTTTCGGGTTCTTATAGCCCTCGAGCGCCTTCGAGGCGGGACGCGAGGCCTCTGTGACGGTCTCGCCGACGCGCGCCTCTCCGACGTCTTTGATGCCCGCGATCAGGTAGCCGACCTCGCCCGGGCCGAGCTCGTCCACCTCCACGAGCGCCGGGGTTCGGATGCCAACCTCTTCCACCTCGTGAGTGGCACCGGTCTGGAGGAAACGCAACTTTGCGCCCGAGCGCATCGTCCCGTCCACCACCCGGACCGCGCTCACGACCCCCCGGTACTGGTCGTAGTAGGAATCGAACAGCAGCGCACGCAGCGGGTCTGTGGGATCGCCCTGCGGGGCCGGGATCCGCCGGACCACCTCATCGAGCAGCTCGACGACACCGGCACCAGTCTTGGCGGATATCCGCAGGATCTGGTCGCCCGGAAGGCCGAGCACGCGTTCGATCTCCTCGGCGTACCGGTCCGGGTCCGCGGCCGGCAGATCGATCTTGTTGAGCGCCGCGACGATCTCGAGATCGTGCTCGAGAGCGAGATAGCAGTTGGCGAGCGTTTGGGCCTCGATGCCCTGCGACGCGTCGACGAGCAGCACGACTCCCTCACAGGCAGCGAGGCTGCGCGAGACCTCGTAGCCGAAGTCGACGTGGCCTGGGGTGTCGATCAGCTGAAGGATGTAGTCCCGCCAGTGGACGCGTACGTTCTGTGCCTTGATGGTGATGCCGCGCTCGCGTTCGAGATCCATCGAGTCGAGGTACTGGGCCCTCATGTCCCGCGGGTCGACGGCGTGTGTCAGCTCCAAGATGCGGTCCGACAGCGTCGACTTGCCATGGTCGACGTGGCTGATGATCGAGAAGTTGCGAATGACCTCGGGGGCGACCACAGCTTCCATCGTGCCACCTCGGCCACGGTGTGCCGTCCCGCTCGGTCAACTGGTACTCTCGGGGATCCCGGAGGCTCTGTTCCTCCTGTCCGTACGCGTCGAGGGACGAATGGCGAATATCAAGAGTCAGATCAAGCGGAACCTCCAAAACGAGCGTCGCCGCGTCAAGAACAAGGCAGTGCGCTCGGAGCTGAAGACGCGCACGAAAAGCGCCCTGCTTGCCGCCGAGACCGGTGCCGAGGACTCCGCTGAGCGCCTCCGCGAGGCCGTGAAGCGGATCGACAAGGCGGCAGCCAAGGGCGTCATCCACGCCAACCAGGCCTCGCGGCGCAAGTCGCGCCTCGTTCGCCGTATCGCCGTGATCACAGCCGGGAGCGCGGAGGAAAGCTAAGCACTCGGCCCGCTCGTGAAATGGCGCCCGGGCGCGCCGGCTTCAGTGGTTGGCGAGCGGAAGCTTGAGTGGTGGTCTTCCCCCCAGCAAGGCAGCAGTTACGGATCCGTCGCTGCCTGACATCCCGAGTTCCCAGACGCCGACGCCGGCGCAGCCGAACTGGGCCGCGAGGGCCGTCTTGAGGGCAATCGACACCGGGTCGTCGAACCAGGTCTGGTGCCACTGTCCGTCTCTTTTGAACACGGTCCAGGGAGTCTCGGTCGCGGGGTCCCATCGCGGCGCGTGACCCGCAGCCACGATCTCCGCGTACGTGACCGCGAGAGGAGGCCCCGTGGTTGCAGCTCCGTCGAATCGACTGGTGGCCGGGAAGTCGTAGCCATAGAGCGGGATGCCGAGCACGATGCGCCGTGCGGGCACCACGGAGGCGTACTCGGCGAGCGTTATGGCGTCGCTCCAAGGGGCGTTCGTCAACGGTGCCGTCGCCGAGGCGACATCGGGCTGCTGCATGTCATAGGCCATGACGAACAGCTCGTCTACGTAGTGAGCGAGCGCCTTGACGTCGAAGAAGTCCAATGGGTCCAGGGCAGAGGTCGGATAGGTGTCCAACATGATCGACCAGCTGGGCCCGAGTGACCTCAAGGTTCTCGAGAACGCGGCCACGAAGCGGACGAATCCGTCCCGATCCGCTGTGCTGTTGCCCTCGAGGTCGAGGTCGACGCCGTCGAGGTTTCCATCAGAGAGCAGGGGAGCGACCTTGCTGGCGAGCAGGGGCCCAGCTTTCGAGGGACTTGCGGCGATCGAGTGGAGAACCGAAGGGTTGTCGGAGAAGACTGTGAGCAGGACGCGGTCGCCCGCCGCGTGAGCCTGACTGACGTCGAGCGCGAACCCAGAACTTGACAGAGTCGAGTAGCCCTCCCCGCTCTCGGCGATCGCGCCGCCGGTGGCGAGACCGACCGCCCAGTAGGCGAGCGTCGTCAGGGATCGGAAGTCGGGCGTGAAGCTGCCGACTTCCCAATAGGGGAGGAAGCCGACCACCTGGTGGGTGCGGAGGGGCCGGACGAAGGCTCTTGCCGGGAGGGTTGGGGCAGGACGGCCCGAGACCGTCGGCAGGTGAACCGCCACCGCCCCCTCTGCTCTCGTCACTGCGGCCTGCTCGACAGGAATGAGGCGCTGGGCTGGGCTCGGCGGCTGAGTCGTGGTGGCCGGCCCCGCTCCGAAGATCCCGCAGGCAGCACAGCCGAGCGCGCCAAGCACGCTCGCGATCAGGGAAAAGGCTATGCGAGCGGCGGCCAGGCGCCGCGTTGAGGCCATGACGGCCCGAGCGTAGTTCCCGTCGCTCGAGGCGCGGCGTCGTCCTCTCCGGGCCCGGGCCGCCAGACCCGGTGTGCTCTACCCGGCGATTGCTCCTACGCTCTGCGCAATGGTGTTGTTCGTCGAGGTCTTCCGCTTGTTCGTCGCAGTCTGCGGCGCGCTCGTCGGCCTCGCGGCCGGCAACCACTACGCCGCCACGCCGCTGGGACGTTCCACGGGAGCTGCCATCGGGGTCCTGGTCGGTTACGTCGTCGGTGGCGTCGTCGGTCGCCTGACGGCGGGCGGCATGAACGAGGCGAACCGTTCCCTTCGTGACGTCCCGGCCCCAGAGCTGCTCTCCGGGATGCTGTTCGGCAGCCTCGGCCTTCTGATCGGCGTCATCGTCTGCATCCCGTTGTTCGTCTTCGTCAAGGAGGACTTCGACTTCCTCATTGCCGCGGCCGTGGCTTGGGTGCTCGGAACGCTCGGCTTGAAGTTGGGCATGGCCAAGGGTCGCCAGCTCGCCGACGCACTCGGCGTCACTCGCCACCTCACGACGTCGCGCCAGGACGTTCCTGCCGGGGGTGACCTGGCGGACACCTCGGCGGTGATGGACCGGTCGTTTCTCGTGATGGGCCAGATCGGCCTGTTCGGTCCCGAGCTGTTGATCCCCGAACCGGTCGCCGACGAGCTCACCACCTTGGCGGACGGCCCGGATCCCGTCGCCGCCCGGCGGGCGCGGCGCGGGCTCGAGGCACTGGACGAGCTCAAGAACCTCGGGGTGAAGGTCACCTTCGTGCAGAGCGACGTTCCCGCCGCCGCTTCGATCGAAGACAAGGTCTGTGTACTGGCCGACCGCCTGGACGCCCGGGTCGTCACGTGCTCTGTCGAGATGACCAGGCGCAGGGAGGAGGCGGGCGCCCGTGTGCTGGACCTTCGTCGCCTCGTGACCGATCTCTCCCCGGACCACATTCCCGGAGAGCATCTCAGAGTCGACCTCATCCGAGCAGGTCGCCAGCCTCAGCAGGCGATTGGCTTCCTGCCCGACGGCGACATGGTCGTGGTGAACGACGCCGAGGAGATGGTGGGGCGGACTGGTGTGGAGGTCGTCGTGCTTTCGACGAGACCGACGAACCAGGGGCTGCTCGTCTTCGCCCGCGTCGCCGACGAGACGAATACGTTCCACGGTGCTGGCCGGCATGGCCCGAGGGACATGGTGCGCAACGAGCGATCAGGTCTGGGAGAACCGGAGCACGACTGAACCCAGGGCGGTCTGCATTGCAGACCTGAAGGCGCTAGTGCACCTGGAATCCGTTCTCCCCGAGCAAGGGCACGAAGCGGGCTCCGCACAGCACCCGTAGTTCGACCAAAGCGTTGTCGCGCGATTCGAACACCTTCACGAGATCACCGCCCCCGTTCCCAACCGGCATGACGAGCTTGCCGCCCGGGCTGAGCTGGACGGCAAGCGGAGCCGGGACGCGAAGGAAGGCGGCCGCGACCACGATGGCGTCGAAGGGAGCCGAGTCGGCTAGCCCGAGCGTGCCGTCGCCGGTGACGACCTCGGCATTGAGGACACCTTCCGCTTGCAGGTTGCGGCGAGCGGCCTGGGCGAGCTCGGAGATGCGCTCGACACTGAACACGCGGCGGGCGAGCTTGGCTAGCAACGCCGCCTCGTAGCCGTAGCCGGTGCCGATCTCGAGGACCGTGTCGTCGGGCCCGAGCTCCAGGGCCTCGATCATGAGCCCGATCAGCGAAGGCTGAGAGGTGGTCTGCGCCTGCCCGATCGGGATCGCGCAGTCATATCCGACGTCGTTGCGCATCGCGCCGGGCACGAACGAGGCGCGGCGCACAGTGCGAAGCGCCTCGAGCACCCGGGGGTCGGTGACGCCTTGGGCCTGTGCCGCTCGAACAAGCGACTCCGCGTTCGCGCGATCGACCCACGTCTCATCGCCGGCTCGCTCTGCGGAGCGGTCTCCGTTCAATTCCACCAGCTCATTTGAGCAGGAGGGCGGACCCGCTTGCCGCAGACGAGGCCGCCGGCAAGGCCGGACGGGGACCGCCGGCTGCCAGGAACACGGAGCACGGGAACGATGCGGCCTGCCGGTGCCGGCCAGTTCGGCGACCGAGGCGCCGAGAACACCGTGGGCCCGTGCGAGCGCGATAAATCACTGTGCGGGCGGCCCGACCCTTCTCGGGCTTGTCGTGGCGATGACGGCGGTCGAGGTACGTGAGTTCTCCGGACGCTGGGTGGCGCCGGTACAAGCGTAGGGTCAGAGAGCCTTGACCGCGGCCACGACCTTTGTCAGCGAATCCTTGGCGTCACCGAACAAGAGCGTGGTCTTCGGGTCGAACAGCAACTCGTTGTCGATGCCGGCGAAGCCCGGGCGCATCGAGCGCTTCATGAACACGATGTTGCGGGCCTCGTCGACCGCGAGGATCGGCATCCCGTAGATCGGGCTGTCCGGGTTGTTCTTCGCCGCCGGGTTGACGACGTCGTTGGCGCCGACCACGAGTGCCACGTCGGCGGACTGGAACTCCGGGTTCGCCTCGTCCATCTCCTTCAGCTGTTCATAAGGAACGTTCGCCTCTGCCAACAGGACGTTCATGTGGCCCGGCATGCGGCCGGCGACTGGGTGGATGGCGTAGATGACCTGGACGCCACGCGATTCGAGCAGGTCGGCGAGCTCGCGGATCGTGTGCTGAGCCTGTGCGACCGCGAGTCCATAACCGGGAACGACGATCACCTTGTTGGCGTAGGCGAGCAGGATGGCGACGTCCTCCGCACTTGCGGACCGGACGCTTCTGGTCGTGTTGCCCTCGGCGCCACCGGTGGCGGTGATGACCGAGCCGAAGGCGCTGAAGAGGATGTTCGGGAGCGAGCGTCCCATCGCCTGGCTCATCTTCTGGGTGAGGAGCGTGCCCGAGGCGCCGACGAGAGTACCGGCGACGACGAGCACGACCGAGTGCAACACGAAGCCGCTCGCCGCGACAGCAAGACCGGTGAACGAGTTCAGCAACGAGATGAGGACGGGCACGTCCGCCCCGCCGACGGGCAGGACGAAGGCGACGCCGAAGGCGAGGGCGAGGACGAGCACGATCGCAATGAGCCAGTTGGTTGAGCTCACGCAGAGCGTGATCCCGAGCCCGAGGATGGCGACGCCGACGATGCCGTTCCAGATCTGCTGGCCCGGGTAGGTGACGGCCCGGCCGGTCATGAGCTCCTGCAGCTTCGCGAAGGCGATGCAACTGCCGGAGAACGAGACGCAGCCGATGACAACTCCGAGGAGGACCTCGACGACCTCGTAGACGGCGAGTGAGCCGGCCGGGGCCCTGAGGAACGTGGAGAGCGCGATAAGCGCAGCGGCGCCGCCGCCGACACCGTTGAAGGCCGCCACCATCTGCGGCATGGCTGTCATCTTGACCAGGCGTGCTGCGGGGACGGCGATGACCGCCCCGATGAGCATCGCGCCGACGATGAGAAGGAAGTGGGTGAGCCCGTTGGTCGCGAAGGTGATGGCGATGGCGAGCGTCATGCCGCCGGCGCCGAGGAGGTTCCCGTAACGGGCGGTCTTCGGCCCCGTGAGGCCGCGCAGAGCGAAGATGAAACAGATCGCCGCGATCAGGTCGGCGAGGCGGATGCCGGTTCCGAGGCTCACTTCGGGCCCCCTTCGGCGCCAGGCGCAGCCGCGCTGACGGTCTCCGCAGCGGCTTTGGCCGGCTTGCGGACCTTGAACATCTCGAGCATCCGGTCGGTGACGACGAACCCACCGACAACGTTCAACGTGGCCAAGACGACGGCGATGAAGCCGAGCGCCATCTGGGCCGTGCCGTGGGCCGTGCCTAAGACGAGCATGGCGCCGACGAGCACGACGCCGTGGATGGCGTTCGTGCCCGACATCAGCGGCGTGTGCAGCGTGCTCGGCACCTTGGCGATCACCTCGAAGCCCACGAACGCCGAAAGCACGAATACGGTTATGAGCGAGAGGATGTCCCCGCCGTTCATTGCGTCCCTCCTTCGAGCAGGTCGCGGGTGGGCCCATGGCGGACTTCGCCCCCATGGGTGACGCACGTGCCGGCGACGATCTCGTCCCCGAAGTCCGGGGCGAAGGCTCCCGCCTTGATGACGAGTGTCAGGAACTCGGCGATGTTGCGCGAGTAGAGGAAGCTCGCGTGCAGGGGCATCGAGCTCGGAAGGTTCCTCACTCCGATGAGTGTGACGCCGCCCTCGTCGCGGGTCTCCCCAGGCCGGCTCAGCTCGCAGTTGCCGCCCGTCTCGGCCGCGAGGTCGACGATGACGCTTCCGAGGGCCATCTGGTGCACCATCTCCGCGGTGACCAGCACCGGTGCTTTGCGCCCGGGGATGGCCGCGGTCGTGATCACCACGTCGGCCCCGGCGACCTCCTTGCCGATGAGCTCACGCTGGCGGCGCAGGAAGTCCTCCGACTGCTCGCGTGCGTAGCCGCCCTCGCCCTCCTGGGCCTCGAGCTCGAGCTCGACGAAAGTGGCACCGAGGCTCTTCACCTCGGTGCGGGCGGCGGTGCGCACGTCGTAGGCGCGTACGTTCGCACCGAGGCGGCGTGCCGTCGCGATCGCCTGCAGGCCGGCGACCCCCGCTCCGAGCACGAGCACCTTGGCGGGCGGCACGGTGCCGGCTGCGGTCATGTAGAGGGGGAAGAACTTCGGGAGGTGCTCGGCGGCCAGCAGCACGGCGCGGTAGCCCGAGACCAGCGCCTGGGACGAGAGCACGTCCATCGACTGAGCCCGTGTGATCCGCGGCAGCAGGTCCAGGCTGAACGCCGAGATCCGGCGATCCCGAAGCGCCCGGACGAGCTCGAGGTTGGCGGCGGGCTGGAGGTAGCTCACGACGCCGGAACCCTCGCTCATAAGGCCTACCTCCTCCAGCGTGAGCGGCTGCACCTTGCAGATGAAGCCGGAAGTGGCGAACAGCGTCGCGGCGTCGACCACCAAGGTGACGCCGGCGGCGGTGTAGGCCTCGTCGGCAAGCAGGGAGGAGGCGCCGGCGCCGGCTTGCATGGCGACGTCCGCGCCCAGGGCAGTGATCCTTGGGACGACGCTGGGGACGAGCGCAACCCGACGCTCGCCAGGCGTTGTCTCGCTCGGTATTCCCAATCGCATGAGCTCGGTCTAGCAAACGCGGATGCTCGCGGTCTAAACGGGGCTACCGGTGCCTCGCGGCCGGTACAACGGGGGTTCAGCTCCTGTCACTGGGGTGGTCACCGCCGCCTGTGCGGGCGGTACCGATACCTGGTTCGGGACTCGGATGAGTAGCCGGCCGGGCGTTGGTAACCTCGCTCGGGTGGCCAGCGACGTGATCGGAGATCAAACCCGGGAGCGGCCGGTCCGCGTCAGGATCGCCCCATCGCCAACGGGTTACTTCCACGTCGGCGGCGCTCGCACGGCGCTATACAACTGGTGCTTCGCGAGGCGTCACAACGGCGTGTTCATCCTCCGGATCGAGGACACCGACGCTGAGCGCAACAAGGAGGAGTGGGTCGGCGGGATCGGTTCCGCTCTGACGTGGCTCGGGATCGACTGGGACGAGGGCCCCTACCGTCAGTCCCAGCGCGGGGAGCACTACCAGGCTGCCCTCGGCGAGCTCTGGGCGAACGGCCACCTGTACGCCTGCGACTGCACGCGTGACACGGTGCTCGAGCGGACGAAGGACAACGCGACGCCCGGCTACGACAGCTTCTGCCGTGATCGCGGCCTCGAGCGCCAGCCTGGCCGCGCCCTGAGATTCAAGGTTCCCCGAGAGGGCGTGACGGTCGTGACCGACGTGATCCGTGGAGAGGTTCGCTTCGTGAACTCGACGATCGACGACTTCGTGGTGGCGAAGTCGAACGGCAATCCCCTCTTCGTCCTCGCCGGCGTGGTCGACGACCGGGAGATGCAGATCAGCCACGTCATCCGGGCGGAGGAACACCTCCCGACGACACCGAAGGCGGTTCTCCTCTGGGAGGCGCTCGGGACCGACGGTCTGCCGCTGCCGACCTATGCCCACCTGCCGGTGCTCGTTAACGAGAAGCGGCAGAAGATCTCCAAGCGACGCGATCGCGTAGCCATCGAGGACTTCCGAGCGCAAGGCTTCCTGCCCGAGGCGATGGTGAACTACCTCGCTCTGCTCGGATGGAGCCCGGGTGATGGGCGCGAGTTCTTCAGTCTCGAGGAGCTGGTCACGGAGTTCGACCTCAGCAACGTCAACCATTCACCTGCTTTCTTCGACGAGACGAAGCTGCTGCACTTCAACGGCGTCTACCTTCGCGAACTGCCGGTCGAGAGCTTCATCGGGCGCTGTCGTCGGTGGGCCGCAGAAGATGCGCTGGCGCAGGTGGCGGCCGACTTTACGTCGCCGGAATTCGCGCGGCTCGCCTCAGTGGTCCAGGAGCGGGCGGCCACGCTGTCAGAGGCTGCAAGTCTCGTCGAGTTCCTCTTCGCGTCTGAGTTCGAGGTCGAAGAAGAGTCGTTCGTGAAGGCGATATTCCGGGATCCGGACGTGGGCTCGATCCTTGTGGAAGCCCGCGAACGACTCGAGGCCTGCGCCTTTGAGGCGACGTCGCTCAAGGCCGAGATCTCCGAGCTCGGCGAGAAGAGGGGACGCAAGCTCGGCAAGGTGCAGGCGCCGATCCGGGTCGCCGTGCTCGGGCGTGGGGTTGGCCTGCCGTTGTTCGAGTCGCTTGAGGTCTTGGGGCGGGTCAGGACTCTGGAGCGCCTTGATGCTGCAATAGCGCGACTGGCCGCGTCGGGGACCGGGGCATCGAGCGCCTGACTGTCTTACTTCGGCGCAGCTGACAGTCCAGCGGTCATGTGGGTCGGGCACAAGTCTGCACGTGTCTGAGACTCCCGCGAGCCTGTCCGCCGCGCCTGTTACGATGACGCCGCCCATTCGGGGGTGGTGTAATCGGCAACACGGCAGGTTCTGGCCCTGTAATTGGGGGTTCGAGTCCTCCCCCCCGAGCTGCGAGCGGCCGGAAGGCCGCTCGTTTCGCGGTAGCGGCAGTTTCAAACGCGGACAACGTCCGGCGGGCTCAAGGGATCCGCGCAACAGCGCGGCGAGTCGACGACTGTGAGTTGACTCGACCGGGAGGTTCCCTTGGCACCGCACCTGACGCTGCAGCAACGTGAGTACGCGCGAAGGCTCCGACGAGAAGGGAGAACGATCCGCGAGATCGCAGCGGAGATCGGGTACTCGCGCTCGACCGTGAAGTATGTCGTGCGCGCTCTCGGCAAGCGGGAGTCCAGCCAGATCTTGTGGTCGCCGGGCCGGTCGCGCTTGTCGCTCGCGGATCGTGAGGAGATCAGCCGTGGGCTGTCGGTCGGTGAGCCGCTTCGTGCTGTCGCGCGACGGCTCGGCCGGGCGCCGTCGACCATCTCTCGTGAGGTGAAGGCGAACGGCGGACGTTCCCACTACCGAGCCGTGAAGGCGCACCATGGAGCGTATGCACGCGCCCGTCGTCCGAAGACCCCGAAGCTCCTCGCCGGCCCGCTCTGCACGCAGGTCACCATGTGGCTCGAGCAGTGGTGGTCGCCCGAGGAGATCGCTCGACGTCTCCGAATCGAGTTCCCCGACGACGAGACGATGCACGTGAGCCACGAGACGATCTACCAATCCCTTTTTGTCCAAGGCCGTGGTGAACTGCGCAGAGAGCTCTCCCGCTGCCTGCGGACGGGCAGGGCCGAGCGCCGCCCCCAGGGGCGGAGCGAGCGTCGCGGGCAGATCCCGGACATGGTGATGATCTCCGAGCGTCCTGCCGAGGTCGCCGACCGCGCCGTTCCCGGCCACTGGGAGGGCGACCTCATCATCGGCAAGAACAACGGCTCCGCGGTCGGAACCCTCGTCGAACGCACCACCCGCTTCGTGCTGCTGCTCCACCTCCCTGACGGTCGCGAGGCCGAGAAGGTCAACGAGGCGATGCGAAAAGCCATCGCCACCCTCCCCGCAGAGCTGGTCCGCTCGATCACCTGGGATCAGGGAAAGGAACTGTCTGCCCACGTCGCGTTCACGGTCGCAACCGGTGTCCAGGTGTACTTCTGCGACCCGCACAGCCCGTGGCTGCGCGGGTCGAACGAGAACACGAACGGGCTACTCCGTCAGTACATGCCGAAGGGGACCGATCTCTCCGTGCACAGCGCGGAGGACCTCGCCCGGTTTGCCGCGAGTCTCAACAACCGTCCACGCGAGACGCTCGGATTCATGAAACCATCAGAGAAGCTCGCTGAGCTTGTTGCGATGACTGGTTGAGCCCGCCTCCTGAAAACGGTCAGCTACCTGCCGGTCACCGAGGATCTCCAAACGCCCGCTCGGCAGTCGGCCCCAGATCCAGCATGCCAATTCGAACGCGGTGCCCCGGAGTGCCACGTCGGCCTTCGCGTGCTCACGGGTAACGGCGGTCTCGCCGACTCCTGGGTCCAACGTCCATCCCGCGCCGGATAGGTCGGTGGCGTGAAGGTGCATGGAGTTACCGGACCCGGCTGCGCGCATCTGGCTTTCGAAACGGGGGTAGAAGAGCTCGAAGAACTCTGTGACCGTGTCGGCCGCAACTTCGGGATAGCCGTGAGCCGGCTCGAAGCCCTGTGCCAGCTCGACGTCGACGCGGTGGATGAGGGTCTCATGTGCCAGACGGCGCGACCAGAAATCTGCCGGGCCGGGGTTGTTCCCGGTCCAGTTCCACACCAGGGTGTGGTCGTCGGCTGCCTCGAGGGCAGCGAGCGCTGCCGTCCGCTGCTCCGCGAACCAGCCCAGCAGCGCTTCGCCCTCGGGGGCGCTCGGAAGCTCGCCACGGTCAGGAGCCCTGGTTCGACGGTCGGAGATGACAAGAGCAGTCCGGCTGTAAATGACCCCAAGATGATTCACGAGCTTTGCCACATCCCAGCCTGGACACGTGGGCACCTGGGTGTCGAGTGTCGCCGCGCCGTTGGAAACGGCTGCCAGAAAGCGGCTGGACTCCAGGTCGAGGGAATCCAAGGCGGTTGAACGATCCATCCTGCCAGTCTGCCCCTTCGGCGGTTCCCAGCGCGCGCTAAGTCCGCTTGCTGGATCGCTCGTCATCGAGGAGGCACTCGGCGACTATCATAATCAAGCTCCGCTGGCCGTGGTGCCAGCTGGCGCCCTGCAAGGCGAGCGCGGCTTGAAGCCTCGCCCCGCACGGCCCCATCGTCTAGAGGCCTAGGACACCACCCTCTCAAGGTGGAGACACGGGTTCGAATCCCGTTGGGGCTGCCAGTTAAGTAGCTGGTCAACGAGTGTTTTCTTGGTGTCCGAATCCGCTGCCCAAAGCCCGTTTGGCCCAAAGTTCGCGAAAAGTCCGCGAGGTTTCGCGCTGACCGCAGATGCGAGAGGAACATCGTCGACCCTTCCCGCGTCAGCTTCGGAAGCCAGCACACTCAGCCGCGGAGCGAGAGCACGGTCCCGCTCCTGAGAGGCTTGCTGGTAGCGGAGGCCGGCGACAGGTGTCTTGTGTCCTGCGCGGTGCATCAACTCCGCTGTCGTGGCACCCGTTGCGCTCGCCCAGGTTTGTCCCGAGTGGCGGAGGTCGTGGAGGGTCAAATCCGACCTCCCGATTGCCCGGCGCGCCCGTTCCCAAACGCTGTACACGGAACGGGGTGTCAGGGGCGCGCCGTCAACGCCGGTGAACAGTGGGGCAGTCGGTTCAGGGTCAACGAAGTTGCGAAGGTGAAGGACGAGCTGTACCAAGACGTGGGGCGGTATCTGCACATCGCGGACGCCGGTCGGAGTTTTCGGAGGACCCACAATCACCTTGCCCTCGGAGGTCACGGTGATGGAGCGCCTGACGTGGATTTGGGAGTGAAGCTCGTCCACGTCGCGACGTTGCAGGCCTGCGATTTCACCACGGCGCAAAGAGCACCAAGCAGCCAACAGGACCACGGTGCGGTGTCGGGGCGCGGTCACCGCCACCGCACCGTTCACTTCCGCGATGGTTGCGACAGGGCGTTCGGCCGCGTGGTCTGTGCCACCCCCCTTGACCCGACACGGTGAGCTTGCGACGACACCGTCGTAGATAGCGGTGTTGAAGATGGCGCGCAGTAGTCGATAGGCATCGGAGGATGTTGGGGGCAGTCGCCCGCGCAAAGCCATATGCCAGGCTCTGACGGTGGTCGCATCCAATTGGTCGAGAAATGCGTCACCGAGCGCAGGCAGGATGTGGTGGTCTAGCAGTCTCCGGTACTTGCTTCGCGTGGTTGCACGCAGGTCCGTGCGGCCGTCGAGCCAACCGTCGGCGAAGTTTCGTAGGCGGACGTGACTACGGCGCGGGTCAAGCCATGACCCCAAGCGCATCGCCAACACCCGTTCCGCCCGCCAGTCGGAGGCGTCTTTCTGCCGCGCGAACATCTTCGTGCGCTCCCGCCCTGATGGGTCGCGGTAGTACGCCTGCCAACCCTTGCCCCGGCGTCGAACGCCAGCAAGTGCCATCACCGCGCCTCCGTTCTTCCGGCTTTGATGAAGTCACGAAGGTCGGCCTCGTCGAAGTACACCCTTCCGCCAAGCTTGTAGCTCGGCACCCTGCGCTCGTACCGGAATCGCCTAGCAAATCGCTGGCTGATGGGTAGCGACGGCGTGGGCAGGTCGAGCAAGGCAACGTACCTCGGCTCGTGCTGTGCCGTTCGGTCCGGGCTGGTCATGTGCTGTTCCTGTCTGGTGCGGGGTCTCTCACAGCCAGACTAGCGGAGCTGAGATGCCTCCATGCCGGAGTTGCCGAAAATTGACATAGAAGCCCAAACCTGTCAATTGCGCAAACAAGTAATCAGGTTTGCCCTTTTTCTAATTGGTATTCAAGTGACTTTAGATAATCCAAACCAAAAGTCTGCCTCCCGAAATGGCCAGCAATGGGTTTGGTAGAGTAAGAAAGCCTTTTTCTGTATATGGGCGCGCTGAGACCGTTGTTGCGGTTGCGTCCTCTGCCGAGTTGCGTGGCGGTGGCGGTCCGGTTGCCTTGCCGGGGGGCCGGTCATGAGCCTCTCGTCACCGCGCGTCGTGGCCATCGCGCCCAGCGAACTGACCGCTTCGGCCACTGCGACTGATTCGAACGACACGGTGAACAGGGAGAGCGGCCGGGCGATGCTCGCGATTGCGACGGCAACGTGACGAGCTGGGGGCGTCGTGTCAATGCCGACGACCGGGGGATTCGGGCACGAACGGCAGGACCTTCTGAACGCTTAGCGCGCGCGAATGAACACCTACAGTGAAGGACCTCAAGTCCCTGGCCGAACGCGCCGATAACCGATATGGCGGCACGTGCTCTCACCACGACCGGCCCAGCGCGCGTGCGCACCTCCCGGGCGTCGCCACCCATCCCGTTGGGCCGAGCATGGTCGCGGCGGTGTGGGTCATCTTCGTACTCGTGGGCGTACACGAACCGGTGCGCGGGGCCTCGGGTTGTTCCCATCTCGATGGGGCTTGCGTATGAGAATACCCATTCCGCCCCGGTTAGCAAGGGCATGATTGAATCCTCCAATCACCGTTGATACCGGACTATATCCTTGTCAATCCTTCGGCAGGAGCCGCAGGTCAGCATTGGCTGATCTCGGGCGATTGACTCGATTATGACGACATCTATGTAGCCATCGTCAAAGAGTTCCCGGGGTTTCCGCAGAGAATAGGTAAATACCATTTCGGCAGATAACCCAATCTACTTACCCACTCTGGAGTTTAGCGTAACCTTATCTGGCGTTCAGATGGGTGCGGTATTGTGAGCGCAAGCCCCTTGACAGGGCACTAATATGCCGGTACCCTGACCGGTGCAAGGTGTAGCACCCGAGGGGAGGGAGGGGGTTGGTCGTTCTTTCTTCTTCCTTCCGCCAACCGCCTTCCTCTCCCGGATGGGGGATGTCGATGGTCCGGCCAGGAGCCTGGACTCGTATCGGAGTAGTAGTGACAAGCAGTTACGCAGTTCTTGACCCGTTCCAAGCCTTCTGCGAGCACATCGTGATGGCTCCGGTATCCAACGGTGACAATTTGCTGTGCTACAGGCTCCCCGTGCCCTGTGACAGGTGCTGGGGCCGGTTCTTCATCATGGTCTTGGACGAGATGGAGAATGTCCTTGACCGTTGCCAGGGCCAGCGGGCCTTCGTGTACAAGGTCCCGGCGTCGGACGACGTGGCTCGTAGTCGGTGGCACAACTTCGTCGGTGCGAGGGTCAACGCGTTCGGCCAGTCCGCGGCGGCCTTCGTAGTCGAAGTGCCCGGCGAGACGCGCGTGGTCGCGACGCATGGTCTCTGGGGTGGAGCTGGCCGGATGTTGCGTCAGCACTGGGCTGAAGTGCCCGTCGAGGATGTTTGGAGTGATGTTGCGGAGTCGCTTGCGGCCCGGTTGGTGACCAGGGGCGAGATGTTTTACCGGAACCGTTTCTACGAACACCTTTTCCCACTTGGCCAAGGTGAGTGGGGGATTCCGCTTCTTGAGGCCGAGCTTGTTGAGCTGGTCGAACGGGTCCGGGCATGAGCACGCGGAGACCCAAGACCTCGAACTGCACGAAGGGCCGGTGGAAGCTCGGAATCAATTCCTACGGGCAGTTCCGTTCCTTCTGGGTCGACTGTGACATGTGGTCGTGCGAGGCGTGCCGCGTGAGGAAGGCCGGGCAGGCAACCGCGGGAGCACGAGTCCATCTCATGGCCGGTGGCACCGCCTGGAAGCTGAACCTCCCCGACACCGCCGAGAAGCCGGGCAGCGACCTCAGGGACCGCGTGGAGGGCCGGGCTGACCGGGCACGTAAGAGGCTAAACAAGGCGGGAGGAGCCGACCCCTTACTGGTCGCCGAGTACGTATGCATGCGCCGCCCCGGAGGGTCGCTTGAGACTACGTCCATGAACTTCGGCGCGGGACGCAAGCCGCCATCTCTGCACGACCTCCTGCCGATAGCCGACAGGGAGGAACTGGAGGCCCTGGTTGAACACTGGTTCCGGTCCGATGGGCTGCGCACCGAGTTCGCCATCAAGGGGACCTCGGACCTGCGCACGTCGGCGTCAGCAAAGGCAATCATGTCGACCGCTATCACCGCCTCGTGTACTCGGCTACAGGTGGACTATGGACACCGTTACATGTGGCTGCGATGCTGCGCGAGGCCCGTTGTGAAGGCCAGTTGAAACCACCGCCACCCGAGCCTGGGGATAACGCTGTTGAAAAGGGCGCATCGGGGCCTGGCGAATCTATGCCCACCGTTCAGTGGCTTGACCTCCGCCAGGAGCCTTAGTTACCGGGGCCTTCACGGGCTGAGCTAGGTGCCCTCGCTGCCGGGGCCTAGTGGTCATCGAGCGAAGAGATGTTTCGAATTGCCGCCCGTGCTCCTTCGAGCATGTGCCCTGTTGGAGCAAGCAACTGGGACGGTCCCACCTTTGCGGCTTGGGCTTGGTATTCATCCCAGGTGTGGCCTTCGAAGACCACGGCCAGTTTGAACCACTCCTGCACAGTCAGGCTGACCTGTGGTTCCGCTGATTCTGCATCGCGGAGTCGCTCGATATCTATGCCGCTGGCCTCGGCCAAGCCTGCGAGCGACATCTTGGTAGCCGCACGGGCATCTCCAAGGTCCCTGGCGTTGCTTTGGCGGTCCTCACGTTCGCGTTCGAGTCTTCTTGCGTCGCGGGCGGGGTCGCTGAGGAACTCACGCCGTCGCGCCTGCCGCGCCTGGCGTACACGTCGTGCAAGTAGTGGTCGCCACCAAGGTACCGGGGGTCTGCTGGTTCGGGTTACCGCGCCATAGAAGCGAAGTTGGCCCGCCGATTCTTCAGCACTGACTAGAACAGCGTCCTTTCCTGACGATTGGGGTTGTTCGGGCGCAGCTAGCTGAAGGACCCTCTGACGAAGCTGCGACAGGTCCGTCCCGAGACTGACGAGCACTCGTGGTGCGGGTCCGTCACCTTCGCGGAGAAGGGCGAGCAGCAGGTGTTCGGCTCCGATGTAGTCGTGCCCAAGCAGGTGAGCCTCACGGAGAGCAAGTTCGAGGACCTTCTTCGCCCTTGGAGAGAACGGTAAGGCGACGTTCGAGCGTTCCGCGTGGTCGACTGTCTCCTTGACCTTCTCGCGAACAGCCACAAGGGGGATGCCGAGCGACACGAGCGCCCGCGCCGCAAGTCCGTCGCCATCGTGGACCAGACCCAGGAGAAGGCATTCGGTGCCGACGGAGCCGCAGTGCAGGAGACGGGCTTCCTCTTGGGAGAGGACCAGGACCCGACGAGCCTCGGGCGTGAAGCGCTCGAACACGATGCCATGGTACGTACCGGTCCGACCGGTGTCATCGCCGGGACCCTGTTCCTGTGCAGCCGCGCTTTTCCCCGCGGCGTACCCTCGCGTCAGACCGAACAGGAGGCTGGGGCGATGGCTGAAGGAGCTGGGACGTTCAGGCTGAGCGAGGTGGAGGGGCCAGCAAACTCAACGCTTTTTCGGTAGGTCCTTTTCAAAGCCGATGGCGACCCCATTGCTCAATCCGTTCGACCGCTGGGACTCGCCAGTGCAAGCAAGTCCGTTGAGTGGCTCAAGGCCAACATCACTGACTGTGACTGGAACCAGCCTGCCGTGAGGCGTTTTCAGACGCAGACCCTGCCCTCGCTTGTGTGACGACGGCCGGTTCAACGCCCCCGAGGGCTAGGAAACGCTCTCCGGCTCAGCCGGTTGTTCTGGCTCGTCCTCGTATGCCGCGTCGGTCTCATCGGTCATGAGCAGGTAGGAAGTTCGTGCCCAGGCCCGCGCCGCAATCACTGTGCAGGCAAGGGCCGGGATGACCACAGCGAGACCTCCGGCCACGTAGGCGACGTGTCCGTACCAGGGCGTCCGACCAGCGAAATTCATGTTCGAGTGGAAGTACCAAACCACAGTGGCGATGGCCGCCACTGCTGTCACGAGGCCCAACACCACGATGCAGGCGAGTGCCAGGCGCGTCAGGTTCAAGCGTCGCAGGAGCACGGTCATGGTCTGGTCGATGTCGTCGGTGTCGCCCTGGTCTGACCCGCCCTGGTTCAGGTAGCTCTCGAACTCGTCGCAGGAGCGGGAGCACTGATACCACCCGAGCAGCGATGCGCCGAGCAGGGCAATGGCAATAGGGAGCTGCGCCCATTGCGTGGTAATTCCAACCAACGTCCAGGCGTCCTGGTTCAACGCGCTCGCGAAGCCCACCAGGATGTCGGCAGCGATGATGAGCGTGACACCCACGATGACCGCGAACAGGACCATTTCGACCGGCTCGAACCAGTTCTCACGGTGCCGCTGCTCGTCGTGGCGCCAGTCGTAGTAGGCACGAGCAAGGCGCTCCGCTAGCGACAGGCTCTCCTGTGCAGCCTCACCAACCGGAGGTTCCTGCTCATCGGCCACAAGGCGAATGGTACGTCACGGGCATCTCGCGCCCCTGTTACTTATCGCACAGCCACTGGCGCGACAGCCTACGGACGAGGACTGCCGCAGCAAGGCGAACATGGTGAACCCACGGCAACAAATGTGCGTCAAGACGGTGACAAAGGCTCACTGGGAAGGAGTCGGTCACACTCCGATTGCCGAATTTTGGCAGTGTGAGTGAAGTTGTGCTAACCAGGCCCAGGGAGTCGTGGAAAGCTGCAGGAGTCGCCATGGCAGAAGTGACAGCTCATCGCCTCGGCCACGGTCCTGTTGCGTTAACGCCGCTTGGAAGAGGCCGGTTGTCTGCTAACGAAGAAGGAGACACGATGAAGAGGCGAGCGATTTCTGCAGTATTTGTTCTTGTCATGGCCTTAGGGTCCACGCCAGGTTAGTGCGCGCGTAGTATCCTGGCCGTGTGGAGGTCACTGAGGAGGCGCTCGCGCGATTCTTCGAAGTGGTGCTGCCGCACATGAACGAGGTGCAGCGACGCGTCGTGGCCGGTGCGGCATCGGAGATGCTGGGCCGCGGCGGTAAGACCGCGGTGGCGACGGCCTCTGGCATGAGCCGCAACACGGTGATCAAGGCCGAGTCCGAAGTGACGGCGGGTATCGAGCCGGCGGCCCGTCTGCGCGCACCGGGTGGTGGTGACAAACCTTTGATTGAACGTCAGCCTGGCCTCCTCGCCGCGCTCGACGAGCTCGTATATCCCGAGACTAGGGGCAACCCGATGTCGCGGCTGCGCTGGACATCGAAGTCGTCGACGAACCTGGCCGACGAGCTCGTCCTCCAAGGCTTCGAGGTGTCGTCGCGCACGGTGTTGCGGCTGTTGCACCGTCTCGGCTACTCCTTGCAGGCCAATGCCAAAGTGACCGAAGGACGCCAGCATCCCGATCGCGACGCCCAGTTCCATTACCTGAACGACATGGCAGGGGCGTTCATCACAGATGACCAGCCGGTGATCTCGGTCGACACCAAGAAGAAGGAGCTGATCGGCAACTACGCCAATGGCGGTGCCGAATGGTCACCCACGGGCGAGCCCGAGCGCGTGAACGTCCACGACTTCGCCGATCGTGCCCTTGGCGAACGCGCCAAGGCCATCCCCTATGGGATCTACGACGTGGCCAATGACGAGGGCTGGGTCAATGTCGGCGACACCGCCGACACAGCCGAGTTCGCCGTCGAGTCCATCCGGAGATGGTGGAACCAGATGGGACGCGCCCGGTTCCCTGACGCTCAGCGGATCTTGATCACCGCAGATGCCGGTGGCTCCAACGGCTACCGGCTTCGGACATGGAAGGTGCAGCTCGCTCGTCTCGCCGCCGAGACCGGTCTTTCCATCACGGTGTGCCACTACCCCCCGGGGACCTCCAAGTGGAACCGGATCGAGCACCGCATGTTCAGCTTCATCACCATTAACTGGCGGGGTCGACCCCTTACCAGCCTGCGCACCATAATCGAGCTCATCTCCGCCACCGCCACCAGCACCGGGCTCACCATCCAAGCCGACTACGACCCCAACTGGTACCCAACCGGCGTCAAGGTCACCAACAAGGAACTGGCTGCGGTTCCGCTCCACCGTCACGACTTTCACGGCGAGTGGAACTACACCGTCAACGCTCAATCAAACTCGGCGTGAGCCCTTAGGCATCGGCGGTGTGTTGTTCCCCGTAACTACTGCCCAGGCCCAAACGCCTGCTTGGACGGCATGGGCCAAGAGCAGCAAACCGGCGGTGCATTCCCTAATTGCGGCTTGGGCCGCCATTGAGAAGGCAGCAACTGCGGAGAACAAAGTCGCGGTCAAGGCGGACTTCATCAAGTTCAGCAATGAGAACATAGTTTTTGTGGCGATTGCTGACTCGCCTAGCAAACAACTGAATAGGTTGATTGTGAAAACCGCTGTGGCTGGCAACAGCGTCGCCTGGACTGGCTATATCTATGTCGTGACGATGACACCCACGTCCATCAAGCGTTTTGAGTACGAGGCCAAACTGCTTGTGAGGGATTTAGACTCCCTTGCGGCCGTCATGAAATCGAATGGTCTTTAGCTCTCCGACCCTTGACCTAGGGGCACCGGGCCAGTTGTCCACAACGACGACCCCCTGGAGATAACTGGCGTGCAGTAGCCCTGCTCGATATGGGCCAGATCACCGACAACATCATCGCCTACCGCGGCAAGCGTTTAGGGTCCAAACTACCGCCTTGAAGATGCCAGCAAGAGATACCACACCGCTGAGGACGAACACAGCCCCCACGAGAAGCTTGAAGACGCCCGGCACATTACGCGCCGACAGTATGTGAAGCAGAAGACCTGATCCCAAGCAGACGAGCAGGAAGACGGCATAAAGGATTGCATTGATCCTGCCTTCGCCCTTGGTGGTCATGACCGTCCGTTCGCTCGGGCGAAATCTACGGCGCACTTCGCAACTCGCCCCGCTACGTCTCCCATTGATGATAACCCGAAGGTAACCCTCCACTGATCGGCTTCCTACGCGCGGCGAGGGGAAGCCTGTAGAAGCAGACAGACGCGCTCGCGGCGTCGGTCCTCTCCGGTCACCCGTCGGATGAGTTTCCCAGCGAACGTGGCCATGCCCATAGCGGCCCCGTACGGCGTCATGGTCGAGTACTCGTTCGGGGTGTCAGCCACCAGCATCTGCGCGCCATCATCGGGCGAGTCTCGCAGCGGCCGGTGGGGTTTCCTGCGGCGTATTCCCTTCGAACCCACATCGACAGTATGCACCTGGGGCTGGCGGTGTTCATGGTCCCCGTGGTTGTCTGCGCACCGGGCGTCATCTGACGAGCCACCCAGGTTTCGCAAAGCGGGCATTATGGTCGCGATGGTCTGTGAGATGCTGCATGGTCGCCATTGCACATTCGGGGCCGTACGTCGACGCCTTGCTCACCCCCGGTTTCTCGTGGTCCTTCTGAGCGTCGTTGCCGCGGCGTGCTCGGCGACCGGGAGCAACGCACCTACATCGACGCGGCCACAAACCCCAGACCTGAAAGCAATGCTTGTGACTGCGCGCGAGTTGCCTCCGGGATACTCGGCTGCCCCGGCTGATAGCGGCATACCCCCGTGCAACTTCCAGCAAGTGCTTACGGACGGTGCCGTCGGCAGAGCACAAGTTTCCTTTGCCTCTGATCCCTGTGTGTCAGGCTGAGCTGAGACACCCGCAGCAGTAGTCCAACCCTGCAGGGCGAGATCGGATCTCTTTCGAAGTGACCCTCACCACCTTGACGATGACTCGCGCCCATGATGAAGCCATGGGCGACGAACCCTCAATGCCAGATCGACCCAGGCGGCGGAGCTTCACCGCCGACTACAAGCTGGAGATCCTCGACGAGTATGACCGCTGTGCCGGTGACGGCGACAAGGGCGCGCTGTTGCGCCGGGAAGGCCTGTACACGAGCCACATCGTCGAGTGGCGACGCGCCCGGGACTGCGGTGCGCTCGCCGGGCTCGGCCCGAAAAACAGGCTGCCGAAGAACAACCCGCTCGCCGCCGAGCTCGCCCGGACGAGAAGGCGAGCCGAGCGAGCCGAGGCTGAGCTCGCGAAGACGAGACTGGTGGTGGAGATCCAGGGAAAAGCATCGGAGCTCTTGGGGCGGCTGCTCGCCGAGAGCGACGAGGAGAACAGGCAGCAGCGGTGATCGACCAGGCATTTGCTGAGGTGAGGACCCTCGCAGGGACAAGAGCCGCCTGTGCGGCCACCGGCCGTTCACGTGCTACGCACTACCGGGCGTTCCGGCCGAGAAAGCTCGGGCCACCAAGGCCGCGCCCCACCCCCGCCAACGCCTTGGCGCCAAGCGAGCAACAAAGCGTGCTCGAGGTGCTCCGGGGCCGCTTCGTCGACTCTGCGCCGGCACAGGCCTGGGCCACCTTGTTGGACGAGGGGACCTATTTGGCCTCGGAGTCCACCATGTACCGCCTCTTGCGGGCCAACGGCGAAGTCCGTGAGCGCCGCCGCCAGGCGACCCATCCCCCGCGCACGATCCCTGAGCTCGTGGCGACCAGGCCAAACGAGGTCTGGTCCTACGACGTCACCAAGCTCAAGGGCCCGGCCCGCGGCGTCTACTACGACCTTTTCGTCATGCTCGACATCTACAGCCGCTACTGCCCGGGCTGGATGGTCGTCGACCAAGAGGACGGCCAGGTCGCCAAGGCCTGGCTGAAAGAAGTGACGGCGTCGCAGAACATCACCCCTTCGACCCTCACCATCCACGCCGACCGCGGCAGCTCGATGACCTCCAAGCCCGTGGCGGTGCTGCTGGCGAACCTCAAGATCGGAAGGACTCATTCTCGTCCGCACGTGAGCAACGACAACCCGTACTCAGAAGCCGGGTTCAAGACCTTGAAGTACTGCCCGGCCTTCCCCGAGCGCTTCGGATCGCGTGAGGACGCCATCGAGTTCTGCACGGCCTTCTTCGGGCACTACAACCATTTCCACCGTCACTCGGGCATCGGCCTGCACACCCCGGCCTCGGTGCACTTCGGCACCGCGGCTGAGATCCGAGAAGGCCGGGCTCGCGTCCTCAATGCCGCTTATGCCGCCCACCCCGAGCGTTTCGTCAACAGACCACCCTCCCCACCGCTTCTTCCCGAAGCGGCGTGGATCAACAAGCCGGTGCCAAAGGAGCCCGCGCAGATCTCATGAAATGAACGTGTCTCAGCCGGCTTGACAGGTTCCGGACTCCGCGAATGAGCTGGTGTTCTTCACCGAGCTGTTAGTCGCCCAAACCGAGGAACGCGTTGACGCACAGTATTCAAGAACCGTTGCCCGACTGAAGGGCTGCCGCAGGTTTGATACAGGTGAATCTGACCTAGGTACAATGACCGGCCAGCCCATCACACTTCCTAGAGTCGGCGAAAGTTCGGCTGGCTTCCGCTTTGTTGTGTCGGTCGGCGGCGTGAACGTCCCCCAGTATCTGGTTGTTGCCCGCTTTGCTAGCGTCGAGGCAGCCTTCACCGGACTCGGCGGCAACACGGTGGAGTTCGAAAGACTTATCGCGGTGGCAAGCGCCGACCTTGCGAGGACGCGGTAGGTCGCGTCGGCCGGAAGAACGGTCGCGGCGCTGTGCGTGTGCGGCTACTCCTACGGGTTGCGGAACGAGGTGCGCTTGCCGGGGCTTCGGTGCGACTTCCGCGGCCCAGTTCCATCATCGGACCATGATGTCCTCGTTGTGGTCGTCTGCGCACCGGGCGTCATCTGGCGAGGCAAGGGTGGTGCCCAGCCGGTCATGGGGTCACCGGCTGTCACCCTCGTCTTTGCCGAGACCCCCATCCGCCGGGCTGTCAGGTGACCAGTAGACCGTCGCGGACCACCATGGCCCGTCGCCGGTCATTTCCTGATGGATTGTCAGGTCCAGGAGGTCCATGGGGCCGATGTCGCGCTTCTCAATCTCGGTGGCCACACGCCGGAGCAGCCTGGGCAGGTCGGTGGCTCCCCGGTTTAGCGGGTTGGCGAGGGAGAAGTGCTGACATGACCATTTATCCGTCATGGCTTCATCATGCCCGACGTGCTGGGGGAGGTTCCCTGACGCCGAGATGGACAGCCACCTTTTCCCGCGACGCCCCGACGCTGGTGGTCAGTGTCAAGATGCGCACGGTGCGCAAGCTCGTGGCAGTCGCGACAGTGACCATGACTTTGATGGTCGCTGCCGGGACAAGCTCGGCCAGCCGCCCGACGACGGCGAGGGTCACCGAGGGCTTCGACCTTACGTCGGCGACAGGAGCGCGCGTTACCCCTACCGCCGTGACCGGTGCCGCGGGTTACCTGTGGATGTTGGGGACGTACCCATGTTCCACCGGGACCTGTCCTGTGCTCATGCGAAGCGCCGACGGCGGGCAATCCTGGGTACGGGTCGGCTCGCCTCCTGTGGGCATGTACGGCATCGAGTTCGCAAACCGTCAGGACGGCTACGCGTACAGCGCGGACTTCCAAGATAACCCAGCCCACCTCTACTGGACCGACGACGGGGGAAGGGCTTGGCGACTTGTACTTGCCAGATTCCAAGCCCCAGTCGTCCTTACAGGGGGGCGTGCCTACGCGCTCGTTTCCCGGAACTGCTCAAGAGAAGGTCAGTGCAAGTCATCCGAACTCGCCTCATCGCCAGTGACGAGCGACCGATGGATGACCCGGCGATTGCCGGTGACGGCAATCGAAGCTGAGAACCAGTTCGGCTGGACAGTCTTTGGGTCGAACGTGTGGCTGCTCCTGACCTGGGGGGTCAGCAGCACCCGTCTGCTCGTCTCCCATAATGGGGGCAGGACTTTCGCCAAACTGATACCCGGCGGCTACATAGGCGGGTTCGGATGTGATTTGACCGCTACGTCGCCCGTTACTCTCTGGGGCTTCTGTGTGACCGGCAACGGCGGCTACGCGATTCGTTCCACCGACGGAGGGCGGGAGTTCGTCACCCTAGAGTCTCCGTGGGGCGTCTCGAATGGCGTTCAGATATATCCCACCTCAGATAGCGAGGCGATGTTCTATGTGCTCGCTGAGGACGTGTGGCTCGCCCGAGATGGCGGCAAACACTTCACTACCCTGTTGCGAATCCCTCACAGTTCCGAATACAGCTGCGAAGTGGCTCTCGCCAGCGCGACAATGTGGCTGGTGCTCGGATTCTCAGGTTATAGACCCAACCCTCCCTACTTGATGTGGCGCACCACCAACGGCGGGCGCTCGTGGCAGTCAGCAAAAGCCCCAACTGTGACCGCCACGGCGACCGTCAGCCGCGCAGACCTGTCCCGATTCGTGGCCCTGGCCCACCAGGGGCTGCGTGAGCCGTTCGAGGCCACCTACCGATTCGTCCCTCCGCTGGACATCCTGCCAGGTGAGATTCCTAGCTTTGCGGTCTGGTCTGAGCCTGCGGTGGGTTCTGACCCCGAGGGGAACTTCGTCTACGAGACCCCGTTCGGCCGGGGGACATTCCGCTTCATCCAGACTGGTAGGGGCGGCGACTACGAGTGCCTGGAAACGGCCCCACGGAGGGCTTGGAAATGTGTCGGGCCGTTCGGCCCGCAGAGCATCGGGCAAATCATGCAGGTTGAGGGATACCGGATGCCCATGTGGGTCATGGAGAACCTCAGCACCAACATCCTCGGCCCGCTGGTCTTGTCCCACCGAACGGTGCTCGGGCGTCGCCTGTGGTGTCTGAACATCCTGAACATCCAAGCCGAAGGCGTCGTCCTCTGTCTCACGAAGACAGGACAACTGGCCTTCGACGCTGAGTGGTTCGTCGGCTCCAGTCGGCTTGAGCTGGTCTCGTTGGCGCTGACCGAGTCCAAGTCGGTTTTCCTTCTGCCAGCGAAACCGAAGCCGTGGACAGGCCCCCTTCTTCCAAACCTGTGGGGCAAAGTCCAGTGTCCGTCAATGGGTTTGCTTTAGGACCATTGTGCGCAAGCTCTTTGCAGTCGCGGCAGTGGCCATGACCTTGATGGTCTCCGGTGTGGTCCTCGCCGCCTGTACCGGTTCCTCGACCCCACCTCACCGCACCATGACAGGAGTTGTTGCCTGGATATCGACCCCGGCACCGCAGACGACATCGACCACTAACACCACGACGACGCTTGCCCCCGCGCTGCCGTGCTCGACCTCAGCCCTGCGCATACGGGCAGGTACTGGCGGTGTCGGGATGGGCAACATCGCCAACAACTTCTACATGACAAACGTGGGAAAGGTGATCTGCCGCCTATCTGGTTATCCGACCTTGACCGCCATCACGACCTCCGGTGCGCGCGTCTCGCTGAAACCGGAACACGGCACCTACTTCGGGAACATGACAGCCGCCAACCTGCGACCGGGTGCCAGAGGGGAGTTCCTTCTTGCCGGAACGGACCAGTGCTTCAACCCGACAACGACAGCGCCTCCCGTCGTCTATCGAGCCGTAGTCATTAGCTTGCCGAACAACGCGGGTTCCTTCACCACCAAGAGCTTTCCGCCGTGCGGCTACACGGACGGGTTCTGGGAGAGCCAGCTCGGGGTCACGCCTCCTGTCCCTGGCGTCTTCGTCCCGGTGCCTGGCACGCTCGCCTCCCTACAGGCGAGGGTCGAACCCCCCGTTCGTATCGAGGGTGGTCAGGTTCTCCACTACACCGTTGTCCTCTCGAACCCAGGCTCCCGAGCAGTGACGTTCTCGCCGTGCCCCGGCTACACCGAGTTCCTCACCTTGACCAAAGGCTCAAAGGTTCAGCTCCACACCTGGTCCTACGAACTTCACTGTCGGGCCATCGGTCGCCTCGAAGCTGGCAAGACGGCAAGGTTCGCGATGGAGATGACGGTGCCGAAGGTGTCGCAGGTACGGGTCGTGAAGTTCTCCTGGCAACTCGATACCGGCAACGGCCCGTTCGTCGGGACTGTCGTCAGCGTCGACCCATGAGAGCGCCTACGTCGCTGGGTTCGACCTGAGACCACGGTGCGCAAGCTCGTGGCAGTCGCGATGGTGGTCGTGACGCTAATGCTGGGCGCCTGCACGACGAGCACCGCCAAGCCCATCGGCGTCGTGACCGGGGTTGCCTACGCTTGCCAGGGACTCGCACTCCCGCCTGGTGACGTTCTGCATGTCAAGGTGAGCCTCTATTCAGGGCCGAGCCTTGCCGCCTCCGAGACGGTCCGCTCAGGTAGCCAGTACCGGTTCTCAGTCAGTCCTGGGACGTACCGCGTAACGGGTTGGTGAGGTTCCAAGGGTGTGGCGGTACGGGCTGGCTACAGGGTCACTGCCGACTTCTTCGACACCCGTGACTAGAGACTGGCGACGGTGCGCGAACCCGTCCTCTCTCGACTTCATGGAACGATGACCACAGTGAGGTTGCGCGCCCTCGTGCTGGTGGTCCTGACGCTGGTCCTCGCTGCATGTACCAGCTCCCAGACGGTCTTTACAACCACTACCACGACGGTGGTCACAACCAAACCGCTCCCTGCCGTAGACCTCTCTGCCACACCAGGCGGATGGATACCAGTGGCCTACGGAGATGTGCAGATATCGGTGCCCTCGACCTGGTGGGTCCTCTACAACTCCTCGGGGTGCCCAACTGGTTCGCCGCCGGGAGAGGTCCTCGTCAATCCAGGAGTCTGCGGCGCGAATGAGACGGCCGGTCGAGGGCCGAAGAACGTGGTTTGGATGGCCTTGCTTGCGAAGGTAGGGAGCGGCTACAAGCATCAGACGGTCATCAACGGGTTCTCGGTTTACGACGACCTCGGAACCTATTTCGTTCCATCGCTTCGCCTTGAGTTCGGCGCTAGCGGGCCGCTTGCGCAACGGGTCCTGCACACCCTGACCCGCTCGCCTCGTGTCATCGCTCTGGCTTCTGGCCCAGGACCTGTGGTCCCGTACGGCTGGCACACCTTGACCTTCCATGGGCTTTCGTTCACATCGCCCGCGTGGTGGCCGGTAACCCGGACTTTGCTCAACTACGGCGTCGACACGCCCTGCGCCTCGTCGCCAGGTGTGAGCTTCTTCAACGAAGGAGTGGGCGGGGGAGAGGTGGTTCTGAGCACCGACAGCGGCTTGGCCGCCTTCCCGTGCCCGAACGAATCAGGGACTCCGGGACCACCCGTCTACCCAGGAGACGGTGTCGAAGTTGACACCGGGTCCAATACGCTCAGCGAACTCGCCACGGAGGGTTTGCACCTGGCGTTCTCGGCTCATTGCCTTGACCTTCACGGCCTGACGGCGTGCCCGGCGACCACGCCCGCGTACTCCATCCTCGTCCTCAACGTCACGGTGCCGGGGCACAAGAAGCCGGTCTTCTTCTCCATCGGCTTGGCAGGCAACGGCATGACCGCCAGGACCATCCTGTACTCATTGCGGGCCGCGTCTTCGAGCGGGGCTCTCGGTTCGGTCACGGGCAGCTTCGTCGCGGTAGGAGGCCCAGCCCCCGGTTCACCTAGACCGCTGCCGGGTCAGGTGACGGCCCAGAACTCAGCCGGGCACAAGTTCACGGTGGCGGTTGCCAAGAGCGGCAAGTTCGTGCTCTGGCTGCCAGCAGGGTTGTACCGACTCACCGGGCACAGTCCGATGTTCTCGGTCAACGGAGTGGAGGGGACATGCGCGGCGGACCAACCTGTGCGTGTCAGGGCCGGGAAGAAGACACCGGGTGTCGAAGTGGTCTGTTTACTTAAGTGATGACCGCGCCGTCTTGATGGGGGTGTAGGCGTCGTACGCGAACCTGTTCCGTCCCGGCTTCATGGGAGCATGACGACAATGAAGTTGCGCGCGCTCGCGATGGTGGTCATAGCCGTAGCGCTCAGCGTGTTCACTAGCTCGCAGACCTTCGCTACAACAACGGTGCCGACCACGGCCAAGGCGCTCCCCGCGGTTGACTTCTTGACCACACCGACCGGATGGGTACCGGTCGCCTTCGGCAACGCGCAGGTGTCCGTGCCACCGACCTGGTGGGTGCTCTACAACTCGCCGCCGTGCCCTACTGGCTCGCCGCCAGGAGAGGTATTCGTCAATCCACCCCCTGGAGTCTTCGCCTGTCCTTTGGAGACCGCTCCCGGTCCGAGCACCACGGTCAGGTTCGGACCGCCAACGTCTCCACACAGCACCGTCCTCGGTCACCCAGAGGTCATCAACGACATCTTCGTGTACCCCTACCCTACGGGACCGCAGAGCAGTTACCTGGTTCCATCGCTTAGGGTCCACGCCAGGTTAGTGCGCGCGTAGTATCCTGGCCGTGTGGAGGTCACTGAGGAGGCGCTCGCGCGATTCTTCGAAGTGGTGCTGCCGCACATGAACGAGGTGCAGCGACGCGTCGTGGCCGGTGCGGCATCGGAGATGCTGGGCCGCGGCGGTAAGACCGCGGTGGCGACGGCCTCTGGCATGAGCCGCAACACGGTGATCAAGGCCGAGTCCGAAGTGACGGCGGGTATCGAGCCGGCGGCCCGTCTGCGCGCACCGGGTGGTGGTGACAAACCTTTGATTGAACGTCAGCCTGGCCTCCTCGCCGCGCTCGACGAGCTCGTATATCCCGAGACTAGGGGCAACCCGATGTCGCGGCTGCGCTGGACATCGAAGTCGTCGACGAACCTGGCCGACGAGCTCGTCCTCCAAGGCTTCGAGGTGTCGTCGCGCACGGTGTTGCGGCTGTTGCACCGTCTCGGCTACTCCTTGCAGGCCAATGCCAAAGTGACCGAAGGACGCCAGCATCCCGATCGCGACGCCCAGTTCCATTACCTGAACGACATGGCAGGGGCGTTCATCACAGATGACCAGCCGGTGATCTCGGTCGACACCAAGAAGAAGGAGCTGATCGGCAACTACGCCAATGGCGGTGCCGAATGGTCACCCACGGGCGAGCCCGAGCGCGTGAACGTCCACGACTTCGCCGATCGTGCCCTTGGCGAACGCGCCAAGGCCATCCCCTATGGGATCTACGACGTGGCCAATGACGAGGGCTGGGTCAATGTCGGCGACACCGCCGACACAGCCGAGTTCGCCGTCGAGTCCATCCGGAGATGGTGGAACCAGATGGGACGCGCCCGGTTCCCTGACGCTCAGCGGATCTTGATCACCGCAGATGCCGGTGGCTCCAACGGCTACCGGCTTCGGACATGGAAGGTGCAGCTCGCTCGTCTCGCCGCCGAGACCGGTCTTTCCATCACGGTGTGCCACTACCCCCCGGGGACCTCCAAGTGGAACCGGATCGAGCACCGCATGTTCAGCTTCATCACCATTAACTGGCGGGGTCGACCCCTTACCAGCCTGCGCACCATAATCGAGCTCATCTCCGCCACCGCCACCAGCACCGGGCTCACCATCCAAGCCGACTACGACCCCAACTGGTACCCAACCGGCGTCAAGGTCACCAACAAGGAACTGGCTGCGGTTCCGCTCCACCGTCACGACTTTCACGGCGAGTGGAACTACACCGTCAACGCTCAATCAAACTCGGCGTGAGCCCTTAGCGTTGAAATCACAGTCGACGGGCCACTCGGCCAGCGAGTCCTGCACACACTCACCTGGTCACCGCGCTCGGTCGTACTCGCACCAGGGTCTTCACCGGCAATCCCGTCGTCATGGCAACAGGTGACCTTGGCCGGGCTGCGTTTTTCGGCCCCAGCAAACTGGCCGGTCAATCGGACCCAGGTGACCCCTGGTCTAGGAGCCATCTGTGGGGAACAGGGCGTGGCATTCTGGGACACGTCAGTGACGTTGAGCACCGATGCGCGTCCATTGCTCCGCCCGCCCTGCCCCCTCATTCGACCGACTCCCCAGCAGCCGGAGAATGGGGTCCAGGTGGATTCGGGGTTACGCACCGAGTCGACGGTGACACTCTCCCTTTCGGCTCACTGCCTCGTCCTCCACGGTCTGACATCGTGCCCGGCTACCGCGCCCGCCTACTCCATCCTCGTTCTCAGGGTAAACGTGCCCGGACGCGACAAGCCGGTCTTCGTCTCCATCGGGTTGACTGGGAACGGCATGGTCGCCAGGACCATCTTGGACTCGGTGGGGGCAGCATGATGCGCACGCTCCGCCACCCCATCGCCATGTTCGTCGTGGCCGTCCTAGTGGTCATCGGTATCGGAGTCGGTGTGCTCGTTGCGACGGGGACTTCAGACTTGACGAACACGACGGCCCACGCAATCACACCGCAGTCACCCGTTCAGACAGCCTATGGGTGGTTCAAGTCGGTGAATAAGAAGGACTATTCGGCAGCCGTCGCATACTTTGAACCGACGACACGGGACATGATGGACTGGGGTGGCGGAAACACTTCAGGATGGCCATCCTTCTCGCACCTGCACTGCGGCCTTGTTAGCGAAACAGCCACCGACGCCCAGGTCCAATGCACGTTTAGAGAGTCGCAGGCCGCAGACGAGGGTAATCCTGACTCATTTTGGGGTATCGATATGCATCGCCTGGGAAATGGCCCTTGGCTCATCGACAACTACGGCCAAGGTTGAACTGGTCGGGTTTCACCGACTAACTGGTCGGCCTCCCGGCTGCCAACCGACCAGCGCCTTACCCTTTCGACCTGGTACTTCTCGTCAATTGGTCGATTTGGTCGGGTTTATACAGGGAAAGAGGAGTAGGAGACAGAGGCGTTAGTCAAGGTTGATGGCCAGTCGCGCGCCGGGGCCTGTGTGTGTTCCAGAGGCCGACCAACCCGACCATCCCGACCAACGCCCAGATGGTGCCCGCGATTTTTGAAACTCCCCATAGATGATCAGCGAAATTCCCCACCTTTGAGCACCGGGTTGGACTGACGGTCCACCGTTTCGCGGTGGGCCCCTTCGAGACTGGCGGTTCCTACGCCTACCAGGTCGAAGGGACCCACCCGTCATGCTCACACAAGGGGAAGACGTGGAAGCACATGCTTTGAGAGAGCGGGGCTGGTCGATTTCAGCCATCGCCCGCCACCAAGGTCACGACCGCAAGACCATCCGGGGCTATCTGAACGGAGAACGCCAACCGGGCGTGCGCCGCAACCAGAAGGCCGACCCGCTGGCCGTCGTCGAGAACTATGTCCGGCTTCGGTTCGCCGACGACTGTCACGTCTGGGCAAGCGCTCTCTATGACGAGGTGGTCCCACTCGGGTACTCCCTCAGCTACCCGAGCTTTGTCCGCCAGATCCGCTTGCGGGGCCTGCGACCTCACTGCGAGGCGTGCCGGGGCGTGAAGGGCCGCGACACCATCGAGATCTGCCATCCCGCCGGCGAGGAGATCCAGTGGGACTGGTTCGAGCGGCGCAATGCACCCTGGGGCGCGACCGCATATGTGCTGTTGGGCACGCTTCCGCACTCGGGACGCATTCGTGGCGTGCTCGCAGAGAAGATGGACCAGGCCCATCTCATAGAAGCGATGGACCTCGTGATGCGCCGCCTCGGTGGCACTGCGCACGTCTGGCGCACCGACCGGCTTGCCACGGTGATCACGCCGGGCACAGGTGACGTCCAGCCCAGCTTCGCCCCGGTCGCCAAGCACTACGGGGCAATCGTCGAGTGCTGCCCGCCGAGGCGCGGGAACCGCAAGGGCTCGGTCGAGTCCTCGGTGCGGTTCTGCTCGGGGCGGTGGTGGCGAACCATGACCGCGCGCGACCCGGAGTCGGCCCAGGTCTCCCTCGACCGCTTCTTGGCCACGACCGGCGACAGCCGTGAGCGCCGTGACCAAGACGGAGTCCGCACGACCGTCGGGACCCTCGCGGACCGAGAGCCGCTCATGGCGCTGCCATGGGCGCCCTACCCGGCGACGATCTGTGTCGAGCGCACCGTCTCGGACAACGCCACCGTCGCCTTCAGGGGCAACCGCTACTCGGTGCCGCCGGGGCTCTCCGCAACTGTGGTCGAGGTCCGCCACCGCCTGTCGACTCCGACACTCGAGATCCACGCCTTGTCGGGCCGCCTGCTATCGCGCCACCAGCTCGCTCTTGCGGGCGCCGGTCTCATCAAGCGCACGCCCGAGGACCACCAGGCACTCGAGGCGGCCGTGCTCGCTGCGTTCAGCACCGAGCGGTCCTGTGACCGAAAGGCCAACCGGTCACCGGGCAAGGAGTCCCTCGCCGAAGCCGCACGCCTCATGGGCCGAGAAGGCCGGGAGGTCGTCGTCGACCTTGCCCGATAC
Source organism: uncultured Acidimicrobiaceae bacterium (assembly GCA_963719125.1). Lineage (GTDB taxonomy): Bacteria > Actinomycetota > Acidimicrobiia > Acidimicrobiales > Bog-793 > Fen-455. The sequence continues at coordinate 118,332 of CAVRAT010000007.1, read as the reverse complement.
GCCGAGCTCGCCGAGGTGATCGCATGAGCGAGGCCTCGATCTATCAACAGCTGCGGAGCCACCTCGCCTACCTGCGCCTCGCAGCGGCCTCAGAGGCGCTCCCGGCAGAGCTCGAGAATGCCAAGGCGAACAAGCTTGGTCACAGTGCCTTTCTGGAACGGTTGTTGGCCGTCGAGGTGGACGCCGTCGAGGTGCGCCGGCGCGCCAGTCTGGAACGCTTCGCCTCGTTGCCCTCGCCCTGGCGTCTTCAGGACTTCGACTTCGACGCCCAGCCGTCGATCGACCGGGCGATGGTCAACGAGCTCGGCACGCTGCGGTTTTTGGAGGACGCAACCAACGTGCTGTTCATCGGCCCGCCCGGAGTGGGAAAGACCATGCTCGCGATCGCGCTCGCCTGGGCCTCGATCGACGCCGGCTATCGCACCTACTACACGACCGCGGCCGACCTCGTGGCGCGTTGCCACCGAGCCGCCCTCGAAGGCCGGTGGGCGACGACGATGCGCTTTTTCGCCGGACCACGCCTGTTGGTGATTGACGAAGTCGGCTACCTGCCGCTCGCCAACGAGGCCGCAGCCGCCTTGTTCCAGGTCATCACCACCAGGTACTTGAAGTCCTCGACGGTCTTGACGACCAATCTCGGCATCGCTTCGTGGGGAAAGATCTTCGACGACCCAATGGTGGCCGCGGCGATGCTCGACCGGCTGCTGCACCGAAGTGTCGTTTTCAACATCGACGGCGACAGCTACCGCATGCGCGCCCACCGGGCTCGTTCCGAGCACCTACGCAAGGGGGTGACGCCACCGGACGACAAGTAGTCTCAGCTACAACCCACCCCGGTGATCAACTGGGGAATTTCAGTGCTCGAGAGTGGGGAGTTCCCGAGATCGGCGGCAATGGTCCACGCCATACCGTAGAGGGGAACGAGGCCCCGGCCTCAGGACGAGACGGGCAGGATTGAGAACATGGCCGATATTGATACTGATGCCGACATCGAAGTTCACCAGGCCGAAGGCGAGTTGGTTGTCACGATTCCGCTGGTCGGTGAAGTGAGCAAACAGTGGCTGACCTGGTTCATGAAGCACCTCCGTGAACAAGACTCACGCGCCCAGGTTCAGGAGGTTCCCGGCCGGACGCAGGTCGTAGTCAGGGTGCCAACGGAAACCGGGCAGGCGGAGGTCTTCCGCATCTTGGACGGCGTTCGAGACCTGGTTTCAAAGGCCAACGCCGCCGAACCAAGCCCCGAGGCAGCGGCCCAGACCGAGGCGGCCATCCGGGACTGGTGGAATCGCGCGCGAGGCTGACTTCGTGATGACGGGTGTTTAGGGCCAAAGGGTTCAGTCCGTGACCGTGATACGCAGCAGCGGCGTGCGAACCACCACCGCCCCGTTAAGCGCCCTCGTCCTTATCTCGCACGACTCGTAGCCCACCATCTGATGGCAGTCTTCGCAGTCCAGAGAGTCGATGCCTGAGCAGCATCTGAAGGCGCTTCAGCGCCGCTCGCCACCGTTGCGGTTGGACTTGTTCGGTATGGCGGCTCGGCAGGCTGAGTGCTCGGCTCATTGCGTCCGCAATCGTGGCGATGAGATTGCCCGCGTCCTGTACCGGCATGCGGAAGCTCGCAGTACACCGGTCTTCATGCCAGACGCTCAGCACGATTAAACGTTCGGCCCCGTGCCAGGAAACGTGTAGCCGTCGAGACGGGGAGCGCTGGTCGCTGAACCAAGCCTCAGAGACTCGCGGACTTGGCCGGGACATGGCCATGACCATCAGTGTGCTCGCCGGTGGCCACACTGTCTAGCGCGACGCCCCAACACGATTCACCAGGCCAATTGTCCGACGCGGCAGGTTCAGCCCGTCACCGTGATGGGCAGCAGCGGTGTACGCACCCGGCGGCGTCCTGGTCTGTTGGTGCCGCGCTGCCACCCCGTGGCGTTCTCATCTTCAAGTTCGAGAATGACCTGTATTGCCCATTCCCCCGCAGGGACGACATAGCCGAGGTCAGGGGAGAAGCTGGCGGTGCCGACGAGCACGGGCACGACCACGGTCTCGCCCGGAGCGGCCCGGAAGTAGATGCCGGGGAGGATTTGCCCACCGGCAAAACAGCCAACGACAGCCCGTGTGTCAGGGTCCAGAACCTGAGCGGTTACGTGTCCGTTGGTACAGATGACAATGGTGTCGGCGCTCAGGTTGTGGACGCGCAAGGCCCCGCGCACGGTGTGGCCGGACGCAACGACGATGGGCGCGTCCAGCTCCACGGTCATCAACGTAGGGTCCATGTCCGGGATGTCATCTCGCGCACCCGTGTGCTGCCTCCGCGGCTGGCGCTGCGGGTATCGAAGGAAGCCGACGACCAGCTCCACATCGTCACCGAATCGACGGTGCAGTGACTCGGCCGCGTCCGTGGCCCAGGCCTGGAGATGAATCTGGAACGGCGGCTGGCGGTTGTCATCGACGCGGGGGTCGGGGTACATGACGAGCGTTCCCTTGCCTTCCAGTTCCAGCAGGACAACCTTCAGCTCGTCCCAGACCGTCATCGTCACCAGCGCCAGGGTAGGGCAATCAACCTGACCAACGCTGAGGACCGGGCCTTGACCATCTCCGGGTTTGGTGGCGACGGGTGAACGTTAGCCTCGGCGAGGAAACTGGGGGAGCGGGTCGGTCGGCCGTGGCAACAGCGAGCGCAAGTGGCTGGAGACGATGTTGTAGACCACAATCGACTTGAGAATCTCGTCGGCGGTGTCCGCATCTGGTCCGACGAGCGGCTCAACTCTGCGCTCAAGGTTCTCCTCTACCGTGGCAACGCCTCGCCAAAGTGCGGCTATCTCCCGCGCCGCTTGTCCCCGCGCGAACTTCTTCCTGAGTGGAGAAAGGTCCGACATGGAGCGTGTTAACTCGGAGAGATATTCCGGGTCCGGCATGTTGCCGAGGTTGCCCAGTCGCACGTCTTCCGCCAACAGCAGCAGACGGGGTTCCCTCTTGGCGAGTTCGAGAAGCGCCTCATCGGCGGGCATGGTTGAAAGACGGTTGAGGTCATCGTCCGTCGACATAGGGCTGAGCCTTCATCGTAGGTTGACCGCCAACAAGGACGTGCCCGGCCGCGGCACTCGGTCACTGCGGGTTCGCGGATGCGCGATGGTAGATGGCGTGTCAGGTCCCGCCGCTCCGGCTTCCTTCGACGAAGACCACATGGACGAATGGAGCCTGTGGGTGCTTGAAAACGGCTTGCCAGACTTGCCCGTCTCGGTCAAGAAGGGTGAGTCCGCTCTCGTCGCGCGCTGGGTAGGCAGCACGGTCGGTGCGTTACTCCATGTCCAGTGGATGTGGGAGCACGACGACAGTGATGCTCACCACCGCGCCCCCGAGGACGATGACTTTCTCGCCTCCGAGGTCACCTGTTTCTACCGGGTGGATGGCGTGTGGCGGGAGGGGAACGCACGCGGTGGTTCCGGCTGGTACTCGGCGCTGCTCGAACGCTCAGACCTCATCGGTGCAGCGGAGACGCGCGAGTTTGGCATGCACGGTGAGGGCGATTGCTGCCTGGCCCCATACGGAATCACCGGGACCGCTGCCCGCTTCATCGAGGTAGAGACCGGGGGTCGTGTCGAACGGGCACCACTCGAATCCCCAATCGGCGCATGGATTGCGGCATGGGAGCCTGCGTCTACAGCCACCGTGAGGATTCTCGGGGAGGGTGATGCGCTGCTGTACTCGGAGTCCTACGCGCCATGGCCGTTGTACGCGAGTGGCGGGGGCTAGCTCGACCGGGCCGTCGGCCTCTGCCGGTCCGATACACCTACCGCTCCCAAACCCGAGGCGCATCATGACCACGACGCCGCGACTAGACGCGTGACGCCGCCCTCAGGGTGCTAGAGGGGCTTCGCGATAGATCTCCACAACCGGAGGCTCAGCGAGCAAGGACCGCCATTGTGCAAGGAACTGCGCCATGGTGGGGTCGGACCGGGTGCGCTCGTCGTCCTCTTGGTAAGTGCGCTCGTCGACGTACTCGATTTGTTCAATGAAGCGTTCTGGTTCCGTGTCCTTCGACAAGAGACGGACGCGAATGCCGCCCGGAGCTTCGTAGAAGGGTATTGCTTCCCGGAGAAATGAGCGGAACTCAGATTGGCGTTCTGTCGCGACGCGTATCCGAAGGTGAAGGCAGACGGTAGCCCGCCACGGGTCCCCGACCGATGAGTCCATCATTGCCATCGTGCCACCACGAGAGCGAACGCGCCCGAGTGCAGGGCCCGGGCTGCATCGGTGTCATGACCGGTATCATCGCCACCGCAACCATCCAGAGCAGGTGAGGGACTCGGCCCGATGACCCTGCGGCAACCGGCTCAGAGCGCGGTGCCAACGCCGAGTTCGATGGGACGACTATGCCTACGCGCGACAAGCGATTCTTCTTGCGCGTCCCCAAGCACTACCTCGACATGACCCAGGGCGAGCAGGAGGTCGCTGCCATGGCGATGTGGCGCGACACCATGACCCAACTCGGCGAGGACCCCGACAGGCTAGTCAGCGAGAACGCCCAGGACGAGTGCCACGACCATCAGGTGTAGGTGAGGTCCACCTGGTGGCTTGGAGCATGACGTTTGAGAAGGAAGATGAAGGCTCAGGGTGCGTTGGACCCGGCTATGAGCTTGAAGACGGGGTGCTTGGGTGCTTCCTCCACGAACCTCGCCACCGGGTCGTCGCGCTTGGCATCGAAGAACGGAGCAGTTACTGGCACTTTTCGGACGTAGCTCTGAAGGACCGGTCCCGCCGCTTCGGGTCCGACCTCTTGGGTATGCATTTCTTCGGTTCTGTTGCCTTGCCGGAGCGACACTTCGGGCAAAGCGCGCACATTGTGAACCCAGCTCACATTTCCGTACGGCGAGACGAGCCACCGTTCGGCCCCGATTTCAACCAGAGTGACCGGCGTCGTCCTCTTTTGACCGGTTTTGCGGCCGGTGGTGGTCAGGAGGTAGCTCGACTTGCCGCCGATGCCGAGACGAACCATCGGGGCCATCAGCATGTTGACTGCACGTCGGGTAGGTCCGAGCTTGTAGGGCTTTGTCACCCCTACATCCTGCCCGATGGCGGTTGGACCTGCCGCGTCCAAGCGAGCCGTCGGCCCGGCCCGGTTCGAGCTGCCTCGGGAGCCGGTGAATTTCGTACTCGACAAGGGTCTACCGGAGCCGGGCGGCGGGGCGAGCGGGGGAGCGCGGGCACAATCGCTTTGGACCTCCTAGCGACGTACCTGTCAGCGCCGTATTATTAGCGGGAGGGGGGCAGGCCCCCCTCCCGGCCTCCTCCTGACGCGACCGCGTGCAAGTTGAGGTTGTCGGGCCGGCGAAGCCGTCCCTCGGGCGGACTGCCCAAGTTAGTGAACCCGCGATAGACCGCGCGCATCTTCTGACGAGCCTATAAACAAGTGACGGCGCGTCGCCACATATCGCAGACTCGCACTCGTTGAGCTGACCCTGGGCGCCACAAGGGGTCTATATTCCCAGGCGAAACGAGATGCCCGTCCGTAACTATCTTCCACCCTCGCCGCTTCGCTGTCCAGAAAACTTGTCACAATGTCACGAGTTCCGCGGACCAAGAAGATCTAGGGCGCGTTGATTTCGTCACCGTCGAGGTCGAGCCGTCCGTCGCTCGGGACCAACAGCGCCTCCAACCCCTCGCAGTTGAGCAGCGCCTCGGCCTCCGCGTTCATGGTCGCGACGATGGTGCTGTCGAGGTCAACCTCGGTCGCGACCAACCAGGCCCGGTCCTCCGGCCACCACAACTGCGGCGTGAGTCCTAACCTCGGCCAGGGGTAAGGGCCAAGGGGCTGGCGGTACAGGTCACAAGCGACCCCAATCGGTCCGCGACCGAGCATGTAGCTCCGGTGGGGATGTTCGAAGCGCGGCAGCAGAGCTACCTGTCGTTGAAACTCGGCAACCTCGGCTTCGATGGCATCAGGTCCGTCATCAGAATGGTGAACTGCTTTCAACACGGACCAGCTACCGCCGAGGACGCCCCAACCTTCCCACAGGGCGAAATAGCAAGCCGATGGGGTCCCAGTTAGCCCGGCAAGCTGGCGAACGAGCAGCTCACAGACCTCTGAGGTAAGGGTTCCCTTGAAGGGAGCCTGCTCGAAAGGCGGTGGCCCCCAAAGGGACCTTGCGGGAACTGACAGCCGTTCGAACTGGGCCAGTGGGTGGAACTTGCGCCCACTCCAATGGGCGACCTCCCGCCAGGTTACGGTCTCAAAGGGAGCCGGGGCACCCGCGGGGTGAAAGACGCGGACGTAAGCGTCGAAGCCTGTGGGCACGACGCTGGTGACGGGCGTGCCCATCTCGGTGCCCCACGGAAGAAGGCGTGGCCCTATCCACTCCGCAGCGCTGAGGTCCTGACATGGCGCGAAGTCGTGCGGCCACATGAAAGGCATGGTACGGCGACCTAGCGACCGAGGTTCCAGGGACGGACTAGGAGGCAGGGCCGCTGACAGATGGCGGCTGCTCGAAGTCCGCGAAAAGTCCGCGTCGCCGGTGACAAACGCGGTCAAATCCGGGCAAGGGCGGAGAGCGAAATAGCAATCCACCTGGGCTTTAGAGCAGTACCCCAGGTCACGACATACCCCTGCACATTCCTCTCAAGGTGGAGACACGGGTTCGAATCCCGTTGGGGCTGCCATCCAGAGAGCGGTCTGTGCTGGGCGTTCGCCCGCGAGCTCTACACGGTGACGACGCCGACGAGTTTCTCGAGACCCCGAAAGTCGTCGGGGTTCCGTGTGTACAGAGGCAACTCGGCAGCACACGCCGTCGCCGCGATCAGGAGGTCTACAGCGCGAGCACCGCGGGCTTTGCGCCCTTTGGCGACGACGGCTGCATAGATCCGCCCGTACGCGCGGGCCGCCTCACCATCGAAAGGGAGGGGGTGGAAAGCCGCTTCGGCACGCTGAAGCCGGTCTTGCCGCCGCGCTCGCTCCTCGGCGTCGGAGGTCGCGTGGGGTCCAGCGGCCAGTTCGGCCATTGTGATGGCGCTGATGGCAACTTCGATCGGGAGCGAGGTCACTTCAATCTGCTCGAGTTCCACGACGACCGAGGTGTCGAGGAGACCGCGGGGAGGGCGCGCGTCAGGCACGGGGGCTAGCGCTCTGCGAAGCGACTTCATCAAGATCGGCACGAAGCTTGGCGACGTCGACGGCAGGTGCACCCTGGAACAGGGCGCGCGCCGCCTCCGCAGTCACAAATCGATGCCTCCTCAAGGGCGCGAGCTCTCCGACTGGGGTTCCGTTTCGAGTCACGACAAACGTCTCACCTTTGTCTAGGCGACGCATGATCTCACCGCTCTGGTTGCGCAGTTCTCGCTGGGAGATTTCTCTTGCCACGCTGCGAGTGTAGCACGCCGTGCTACGGGAAGCTTGTTTCGGGAATGGTCTCTCCGGTGCCGCTGCTTGAGGTCTGTCCCGCCAACATTTCGCCAACCGACCTTCCGCCGCAGGTCCCCACACCGACCGCAGAATGGCCTGAGAGTGCACCGAAAGCCCAGTTCAGCGTTGCTAAGCGGTGATCCACCCACCTTCTCAAGGTGGAGACACGGGTTCGAATCCCGTTGGCCACTCAATCCACTCCAGCTCCGCGACGACTGAGGCGTCGGGGAGACCGCGGGCCGGCTGCTCGTCAGACACTGGGGCTAGCGCTTTGCGAAGCGACTTCATCAAGGTCGGGCTCAGCCACCTCCTCGTGACAAGGTCACAAGAAAAGAGAAGGAGTTCCCATGGGGACACAGGCAGCGCAATCCACATCTGGTCCAGGACAGGGGGAACGACGAGTCATCTCCAAGAAGACGACGGCTGGACACGAGTCCGACCAGCCGGCGAGGCCCGCACGGGAGTCACGGCCGCGCAGCTGTTGTCACACTCCCTGCCGCAACCGACAGGCGACCAGCCGAGTCTCAGTGCCAACGTGGAGCGCCGTGAACCGGCGGTGCCCGGTTGGCGTAGGTTTGTAGCCGCAGGCGCGCAATACACGCAGACACTCTGGCGACCTCGTTAGCAGTGCCGACGGAGCTTTCGATGAGCGACGAACTCACTCCCATAGGGGAGAAGGAGTACTGGCATGACAAGCGGCCCGGGAGTTCCCGCGCCGCTGCGTCGCTGCCGCGACGAACGTCCGACCGGCCAGCGGTAGCCGCCACCGGCCTCCAAGTGGTCACACCCACACCGGTACGGACCATTCGCGACCTTCGACATCCCATCGCAGTCTTTGTTCTCGCCACGCTCGCGGTCATCTCTGTCGTCGTGGGTCTGCTCGCGGTCACGGGCGACGGAGCACTGCCGGTTCCACCAATGCGGCTCGCAAACTGCGCACGACCAGGCTCTCCTGTGCTCGGAGCACCGGGCGCACAGTTCACTGCCGCCTTTCCAGCCGGGTCGCTCGCGCCCCTTCGGGGGCCGGCAGTGAACGACTGGTGCTTTTACGGTTCTCCGAGAAGGACGGCGACTACGCGCGCCCGTTGGAGTTCGGCATCACGGCCACTTCCGGGCACGTGCATGAGGACGGCTGGGCGGTGGGTGGCGTCGCCTCGACACCTGATTGGGTCGTTCCATCCGCTCTGAGACGTGTCTTTCTCGAAGGGACAACAGGGTTAGAGGCCTTTCAATGCACCGAGCGAACCGACTGGTGTTATGGCTGGTTGCGAGTCTCGCGAGGCCGTGTGATATGGGTCGTGGTTGCGAGGGGCAACGGGGCGCGTCTTCCGACAATCGAGGTCTTCATGCAGTCGTTTCGGCCCGTGGCTTCCAAGTGACCGAGTCCATCTCGGTCTCTCAGACTCGACCAGTACGCGAAACCTCGGCCGGTGAGCTTCGTGGGACGATGGTCACGGTGGTCAGGTCATAGGAGGGCGTATGGGAGATCCAGCCGACTCGCCCGCATCCGCTGCTGAGCCCTCGATGATGCGGCGAGTCCGTCAGTCGCCTGGAACTAGTGAGGCCACGCTGCTTCTGTTCGTCATCGTCGCGGCCCTTTGGCTCGAGGCAGCGGCGACGGCCCAGGTGTGGTACCACAGCGCCCCCCCCAGCTACCGCTTTCCTTCTCGTTCGGCCTTCTATGCCTGGATGGCCCTCGGTGTCGTCGGAGTTCTTCTTGTGTTCGGTTCGCTCGTCCACCGTGTGTGGCCTGTCCGCCAGCGCCGGCTGCTCGTCGTGATTGCCGCCTGCGTCGACGCAGCAGCCGAGATTGTTTTGGTCCACCTCGTCACGGGTCACGCGATGGCGACGGCTCCCCTGGGCTTCAACAACTCGGGCGAGGCGGCCACCGCAATAGTGGCGCTGGGTGCCAGTCAGCTCATGCTCGTTGGTGCTCTCGCGCTCGTCCCGGGAGGACTGCTTGCGGCGGATCCTGGGCGTGATCATTGGGCTTGGAATCGCTTGTCCTGGAGCTGTCTGGGCGGTTTGGTCGGTATGGTGCTCGCCTGTGGTGCCTTTGCGGCATGGAGCCTTTGCGGCGGGACGGCGCTCATCGTCAACACGAGCCTTATCGCGGGCAGGTCGGCAATCACGAATGTGGGGGCGTGGTGGCCGGGGCTGTTCGCGGCAATGGCGGTTCTCATGGTTGTCGCGCTCGTCTGTACGCCGGGCATTTTCTCGCGAGCGGACGTTGGGTCCGAGCCGAGGCCGCCGCCGGCGAGCGTGCAGACGCAGCTCTCTGGGCTGTCGCGACCTGGCAGGTGAACCCATCTCAGGGGGGCTCGGTGAGAGCTTGACAGCTGTGAGAGTGCACGTCCGCGCGATGGTCGTTGCCACCGCAGGTCTTTGCTCCGCGGGCGGGCTCCTTCGCTACCACCGTGTCAGTCGAACCTGAGACCAAACCGGTTCCTGTTGTCATCGGACTGGCTGGTAGCGGTATCGTCGCCAGGAAGCGCCGTCACCCGTTGAGAGCCGCATGATGGCAAAGGTCCGCTACCCCGTGACAATGTTCATCGCAAGCGTGCTGGTCGTGATCGGCGTTGGCGTCGGTGTGCTCGCTTTGAGCGGTGCTCGCCTGCAGCCCGCACCGACACTCGAGACACCTGCGTCCGTCCTTGCTTTCGCGAAACTGGGAACCGAAGGAACCTTCTCCGCTGTCTACAAGCTGAGCGGCGGGCCGCCGGGCACGACGAGCGGCGAAGCAACGCTGACTATCGCGCAACGCGCGCCAGCAGGAACCTCTCCGTCGCTGAGCCCCGGGCGGGGCGAGTGGTCGTACCGGCTGCAGACTTCAGACGGGCTGATCGTGGAATGGGTAGTGCGCGGGAGCTCCTTGGAAGACTGCATGCCCTTTCGCTCATTGGGATCATTGCGATGCACCGGCCCCGCGCCCTACGAGGAGGCCTATGGGGGCATCGGATACACAATCGCGACCATCCCGTTCCTCCCGGAGACGGCGTTCGATTCGATCAACTACGCCGCCGAGAACATGCCCCCCCACGACCGCCTGCCAATCCGCACTGAACAGTCAGACTTGGGGCCTTTGACTTGTGTCACGGTCAATAGTGGGCAGGACACCTGGTGTCTGAAGCGCGACGGGCGCCTCGCCACTTTCAGCGGTGTCGGCTACGTCGCATTCCTGTGGAGCAAGTACCGGCTCGTCAGCGAGCAAGCGAGCGCTCCGGCAATAGACTTCACCCTCTCAGGCGTCCCGAAAGAGCCTTTCATACTGCCGATGCCCTAGCAGGCAGCCGGTCAACGGCGCACCTCGCGCTTGCAACGGAGCACGGAAGCCCACAGTGACAGCAGCACAATGAGCGGGGACCATCAGGTACATCAAGCACCCGGAGCATCCGGCACCCCCGACGCGGGCTGTCCGGCAGGCGACGCGACGGGCACGACGCGCCGCGAACCGACGGGTCCGGCGGGCGGCGTAGTGACGCGTCAAGGGAGGCAACTCGAAAGAACCGGAGCCCTCTCGCAGGGGCCCGCGGCGTGATTGTTCCCGTTGATGCGCATTTCGTCCGCTCCACAGCAACTGTACCGGCGCCCTGGATGACTGACTCTCAACCGCGACGCTCGCCCTCGTCACGATCGGGTCGTCGACCGCCACATCCATCCGGAACGGCCGAAGAAACCGTCCCGGCGGTTTCACGCGAATCGTCTCAGGCTGTTGGGTGGCATTATCGGGGTGACGGAGGTCACCATGATCGAGCGAGAAGCAGTGCAATGGGGAAGTGGACTCACGAGCCAGGACAACGGTTCTGGTGATGCGGACGATCAGGACCTGTGTGGTCTGGCACGCGTGTCCAAGGCGATCAGTTTTGGATTGAGCGGCGGGATCGTAGTCGTGCTCGGACGTATGGCGGCGACGGGGCGCCTGCCGAGGAACATATTTGCGGGCATCCGCATCCCGTCGACCCTGCGCAGCGATGAAGCCTGGGACGCCGGGCATCAGGCCGCTGCTTCGGCGATGACAATCGCGGGGTGCGGTCCCGTCCTCGTCGCGATCGCCCTTGCCGTATCTAGTCCCGGTCCCAAGGCGCGGACTGTCTTGTCCCGTATCGCCACTGTTTGGCTGCTTGGCTGGCTTGGCTTTGCGACGATCCAGGCGAGCCGCGCAGCACGGGCGACAATCATCAGCTGAAGCAGCAGCACTTCACAGGGGTGACCGGCGGTGCCGATCGCCATGGGGAACGCGACGGCCGTCAAGGGGGCCGGTTCTTGTCGTAGTAGACCTGACAGGCGACACGCCTATTCGTCAGGTGTGGCTATCCTGCCGGGGTACGTTGCAGTTCGGTGCGGGCGTGCTACGCCCGTTGCGGTCCTAGGGCCGGAAGTACATGCCCTGAGCTGCAGGCGCTGGTCCGGTCAGGTTGACCTTTGTGATCGTACCGGTCATCGGGTTCAGTCGGCCGATGTAGTTGGCGGGGAACCCCGGCCCTGGGCATGTGTTCGGGGCGTCGTTGGCGTCACAGGGGGTGTCAGCCACGAACACCGCCCCGCGGCGGAACGGGCCGGTGATCTTGTAGATTGTGTCGTCGGAGTTGTCGGCGGTGTAGATGGCGCCGGAGCTATCGGAGGCCCAGGCGGTGTCGTCCACCGAGTCGGACAGCTTCAAGACCGAGAGAGTCTGATGGGGTCCGTCAGCGTCGTGAACGAAGATTTGCTCTTTGTCACCTTGGCTGGTCAGCATGAAGTCACCTGCGAACCGAGTGGCGAAAGCTGGCACGTCCTCGTTCGAGTCCGGGTCGGTGAGGGCCAACCGCTCGACCTTGCCGTAGTTTGCGCTGTTCGTGTTGGCGATCGTCGCCGTGGCTTCGTCGAAGAAGAGCGCATGAACGGTGGCGACTCGGGCCCCTGCGTTGAAGACGACCCGGTAGACGGCCGGGTAGGTGGATTGAGGTGCTGCCAGCCCGGTATTGCCAGGAGCAGAGGCGCTGATGAGGGTCATCCCTCGGTAGAACGAGATGGCGTCTGTGCCACCCTTGCTCGGAAGAGATTCGTTGTAGCGGTAATGCACCGGCATCACGCCGGTCCTCGGGTCGATGACGTACACGCTTGAGTGGGCGTCCTCGTTGACGGTGGCGATGAGCAAGCCCGTCGCTGCAGCCGCGGTCAGACCGTCACACTTGCCGACGACGTCCCACTGATCAACGGCGTGGCCACTGAGATTGAACTCCACAATGGTGCTGTCCCGATTACCCTTCGTGCTCGCCTGGTCCTGCGGACCGACGCCGTTTTGGAAACCAACGAAGATGTCGGAGTCGAGCGAGGTGATGTCGTCGGGGTTGGAGATCGTCTCCTTACCCTTGGGCGTGTCGTGCACCAGAGTTGCCCCGCCCTGCGGCGGCAGTGGGTCGGGAGCGTAACCAGCGCTGGTGAACGGGCTCAGACCTCGTGGTGAACAGCACATGAACACTTTCTGATCGGAAGGTTCGCCGGCTTTGTCGAGGGGCCTGGCTCGGGGTTCTGGAGTCGGCGAATCCGCCCCGTCGCTCCGTGCTCGCTAGGGGACCGCTGCGAAAGTCTTGTTCGCGGCGCACGCAGATCGATCCGGCGGGTCGGAGGCTGGGAAACGAATAGGCGCCGGCACACGCAGATGAGAATCAGGGCCGCTGTTTGTGGGCTGCACCTTCTCGCAGGTCGATACGCATGGCGACTCGAGGGCCCAGAGCGTCATCACCCATGTCTCGCTCGTGATCGCGAATGGCCTGTAGACCTGGCGGCGGAGCTTCGACGACGCGAAAGCCGAGCCGGGCGTAGAACGGTGCGTTCCACGGCACCTCTCGGAAGGTAGTCAAAGTCACGGCTGGTAGACGATTCAGCGGCGCCCAGTCGCAAACGACTTTGACCAAAGCGCGCCCGAGGCCCTGCCGACCTTTTGATTGGAGTACCGAGAGCTGCCAGATGTGGGCGAGACCATCGACGATCTCGACACAAGCGAACCCAACCGGTGGCTCCCCCGAGACGAACACGACCGCGGCTTGGGCTAGGCGGTCTTCCTCGTCCAAGACGGCAAATGGACCCATACCGACCTCGGCGAAAGGCCGTCCGTCGTCTTCTCGATCTCGCGTAGGACGTCGAACTCCGCAGGCGCCGCTACTCGAACGGCATCAGTAGCCGCCTCGCCCTTCACGCCGTCAGGCTAGAGCCGATGGTTTGGAGTCGAACGGGAACTTCGGGCCACCTCGCGGGCTGCAGGCGCCAAGACCCAGGTCGGGTTCGACTCAAGGCCCGGCCGTAGACACGCAAGCACGCCCATAACGCCGCCAGGTCTGCCAACCACGCCTGTAGACGTCGTTCGGCGTGCCTGCTCCGTCGAGATCGGTCGATATCGGTGCGTCGTTGGTCCGGGTGCTCCGAGCCACTTGTCGGAAGGTCCTTCTGCCGCCTCGCCCGGCGCCGAGAGAGCACGACGGCTTTGCCAGGCCTTCTGAACCGGGATGGGGTCTATCCGGGTGGTGCGAAGAACTCCAAGGCGATGTTGTCTGGGTCCCTGAACGACAAGCCCGAACCATAGGGCGCGTCGACGACACCGCCGTGCGCGATGCCAAGTGAGTTCAGCTGTGTTTCCCACTGCACCAGTTCGGCCCGATTCGCGCAACCGAACGCGACGTGGTCAAGCCCTGGCCGCAACTCATCGGAGGACTCTGCACTCGACGGGCGGGCATGTTGGTGAATGCCGAACAGCGTGCCGCCGAGTAGCCACACGACGTGGTGGAATGGGCCGGTGTCCTCGTCGAGCACCGGATCCATGCCGAACAATCGCTGATACCAGCGTCGGCTCCGACCAAGATCGGTGACCGTCACGGCAACATGAGTAAGCGCGGGAAACTCGGCCATCACACCCCCCAGAAAGAGTCACTGGAACCTTGTTCTGCTTGGCCCGGTAGGCAGCCTACTGGGGCACTTCCACTTCCACCACACCCTGGCATCTCCTCACGCCGGTCCTGGAACGCACAGAACGGCCAGACTCAGCGCAAGCGCGACCGCGCCCGGGTCAGCGATCTCGCCTTCGACGGTTGGACCCCCTGGGGGGCCGACATGGGGCCACCCGGTGCGGCAGTAGGGAAGTCGGTAACACGAGAGTTCACTAAATTAATGTCGCCTGAGCGGCCTTCAAGGCAGCAGGCGTAGCCGTCGTTACGCGCCCTCGACGTGACTGTAAACGCACGTTGCGCGGCGTACAGATGATTCGATCGGCGGCCCGGAGGTCGGCCGCGGCGCGGCTCGCAAGCTCGAGGCTCTTCGGCAGGGAGGGCTAAAACGTAGGGAAGAGGCTCGGTAGCGCCGCCCCGCGCTATAGGTTCCTGATGACCTTCGCAGGCACACCAGCGACGAGCGTTGCCGGAGGGACGTCGTGTGTCACCACGGCACCAGCCGCGACGACGGCGTCTGCGCCGATGTGCACGCCGGGCAAGACGGTTGCCGCAGCTCCGATCCACACATTCGTATCGATCGTGATCGGTTCCGCGGTGATGTACTCGCGTCGTTTGGCCGGTTCGACAGGATGACCCGCTGTGACCAGGTTGACCTTGTGGGCGATCATCACCTGGTCGGCGATGTCGATGGCCGCGTGGCCCGTAAACGCGCACTCGTAACCGATGAAGACGGCCCGACCGACTGTGATGTTCAGCCCGTAATCCGCGTAGAAGGGTGGGATGAGGTTGAACGAGTCGCCAACCGGCTTGCCGATCAGCTCCTCGAAGGCTTCTCGAATCGCATCCTGGTCGTCCAAGCAGTATTCGCTGAGCCTGGACGACAGCCGGGTGGCAATCTTGACCCGATCGAAGAAATCGCGGAACTCCTGCGATCTTGTTTTGATCAACTGCTTTTCGTTCATCCGGTTCCTCAGCGGGCGGTCTGGTCGGCTCGCCGAGCCTAGGAGGATCGTCTTTCGGCGCGGTGGATAGCGTCGAGCGAGTCTCAGAAACGCGCTACCGGCTGTGATCTGTCTGGTCTGTTGAGCAGGCACAGACTCGATTTAGACACCTATTAGGCACGCCGGAAGCGGTCCGCCTCCCGGCTCGAGAGAAAGGACGCTCACAGCCTGCACCATTGGGCGGGTCGCGTCGCGACAGGACGCCGATCAGGTCGCACTCCGGGCGTCGAGAGCGGGCGGAAATATTCGGCGCTCACGCTCTGGGGCTCGAGAACCGCCTCGATACGTGCCCGCGACGTGACTTAGGACGCGCCTCGCGCGGCGCACAGATGATTCGATCGGCGCGCGACCAAGCTCGACGCAGCGCGAACCCACGGCCTTGGGATGGTGGAGCGACGCGAGCACGGCTAGTCGCATCCCGATCGCCGAGACGCGGTTGACGGCAACTCGTGCCGTTGCAGTATTGTCGCATGACAGTAGATAAAGACGACAGCGAGGTGGTGGCTCCCCGGCGAGCCTCGCCGATCGAGTTCCGCCTCGATCTCGCTTCGGGCGTGCCGACCTACTTGCAGCTCGTCCATCAGGTCGAGCACGCGCTCCGCCTCGACTACCTCGCGCCCGGCGATCAGCTCCCGAAGGTCCGAGACGTGGTCGCGGAGCTGGCGATCAACCCGAACACGGTGCTGAAGGCCTACCGGGAGCTGGAGACGAAGGGCCTCGCGGTCGGGCGACCGGGCCAGGGCACGTTCATCGTGGCGACGCTCGGCCAGGTGGCGCTGCCCGAGCTCACCGAGCTCCGCCGCTCCCTCGTCTCCTGGGTGGCGGCCGCCGACGCGGCAGGGCTCGACGAGGACGGGATCGCGGCGCTCGTCGCGAACGTGCTGCGGGATTTTCGTGAGCGTCGCGGGGGCACTGCCGACCGGCGCGGCGCGGCGCAACACGAGGAAGAGGGGGTGGCATGAACGTCATCGAGACCCGCGCCCTCGGAAAGTCCTACGGCTCGACGAAAGCGCTGCACGACTGCACGTTGGCGATCCCCGACGGGCACGTGGTCGCGCTCGTCGGTCCGAACGGCGCCGGGAAGACGACCTTGCTGAACCTCGCCGTTGGGCTTGCCACACCGACGACCGGTGAGCTAACAGTGCTCGGCGGGCGCCGCGCCGGTTCTCTGCCCGCGCTCGACGGAATCGCGTTCGTGGCTCAGGACACGCCGCTGTACAAGAACCTCTCGGCTGCCGACCTGCTCCACCTGACCCGTAACCTCAACCGCCGCTTCGACCAGGGATACGCGGAGCATCGCCTCGGCGAGCTCGGCATCGCCTTGCAACAGAAGGCGGGGAAGATGTCAGGCGGCCAGCAGGCCCAGCTCGCGTTGACCCTCGCGCTGGCGCGCCGGCCGCAGCTCCTCGTGCTCGACGAGCCGATGGCAATGCTTGATCCGATTGCCCGGCACGACTTCATGGCGACGGTGATGATGGCGGTCGCGGACGACGGTGTCTCGGTCGTGCTGTCGTCACACGTCCTCGCCGAGCTCGAGCGAGTTGCCGACTATCTCGTACTCGTCTCGCGCGGCAGCATCCAGGTGGTGGGCGAGGTCGACGATCTCCTCGCGCGCCACCGCGTGCTTACCGGCCCAGCTTCAGAGTCCGAATGGTGTGCGCAGCAGTGGAACGTCGTGCACGCGAGCCGTGCCGCTTCGCAGGCGCATCTGCTCGTGCGCTTCGACGGCACCTCCGATCCGGTGCCATCGGGATGGGAGGCGCACTCGCTCACGCTCGAAGAGCTGGCCCTGGCCTACTTGCGCGAGCCCAGCGCCGCGGCACTGCCCGGCCCAACCCGCGGCCGGGACGCTGAACCGTCGGAGGTGACGAAATGACCGCGTTGACCACGCTGACCGTGCCCGCCCGTCCGGAGGAGGACGCAAGCTTGCGGCCACTGCCGTGGCGGCGGATGGCCTGGGTCACCTGGCGTCAGCACCGGGTCGCGCTGGCCGGTGTGGTCGTGCTGCTCGGCGCGCTGGCGGTGTACTTGCTGATCACGGGCCAACAGATCCACCACGCCTACGCAGCCGTGACCGTCTGCCGCCCGGCAAGCTCAATTGCCTGTGGGAATGCGATCGGCGACTTCACGAGCACCTACTGGACGCGGGCGGAGGCCACCGCGGCGCTGCTGCAGGCGGTGCCCGCGCTGATCGGGGTCTTCGCCGGGGCGCCGGTGCTGGCGCGAGAGTTCGAGACCGGCACCTTCCGCTACGCCTGGAGCCAGGGCTTCGGCCGCTGGCGCTGGGCGGCCGCCAAGCTCGTCCCGCTCGCTGTTGCGGTAGCCGCCGCGGCTGGGGCGTTCAGCGTACTTTTCTCCTGGTACTTTGGCCCCTTCCTCGCCGAGGGTCAGCAGACCTCGTTCGCTCCCACGGTGTTCGACCTGCGTGGAGTCGCGTTTGCCGCCTGGACGCTGGCCGCCTTCGCGATCGGCGCCCTGGTCGGTGTGCTCATCCGCCGGGTCGTCCCCGCGCTGGCCGCTGCGCTGGCCGTCTACGCCGGGCTCGCCCTCACCGCCTCGGTGTACCTGCGCGAGCACTACCTGGCCCCGCTGGTGACCAGCAACCCCAAAAACCTGCCTGGTTCCGCGTGGGTGTTGAGCCAGTGGTACACCGGGAAGAGCGGGAAACCGGTCAGCCAGTCCACGATCAGCCAGGTCCTGCACCAGTACCATCCCAAGGCAATCAAGATTGGGCCAAACAGCTTCCAGACGTTCCTCGACCCGGTCGGGTTTCTCGCTCAGCACGGCTACAAAAACTGGACGAGCTACCAGCCGGGCAGCCGCTTCTGGCCGTTCCAGTTCATCGAAGGTGGCTGGCTGCTTGCACTCTCCCTGCTTCTCATTGCTGCAACCGTCTGGCTGGTCCGCCGCCGCGCGGCCTGAAATGCTGCCAAACACGCACCTTGCGCATGAATGGGGTCGGATCGCGAGAACAGAACGTCGGTCAGTCGTGCAGTCGGGCGCTGAAAGCGCGCGCAAATATTCGTTATGCGCTCCGCCGGTTTGCACATAGCGCGTCGTTCAAATAGGGAACCGTGGATACTGCTGCGTGTCTAGGGCAGGCGCGGCACAAGGGACCTCGCCAACGCGACTGTGCAGTAATGGGACCTGAGGGCGGGCACCTGAGCAGTTGGGCTGAGAGGTGCTATCGACTCGGCAGTAGGTCGCGGGAGAGTCAGCCACTTCGTTGAACACTACGGAACGCACGAGCGGTGGAACTGATGGGCAACCCGCAGCGCCCGTATCAGTCGATCGGTATCGTCAGACGCGTTGAGGTGGTCGAGGCCGAGCAGCTCCAGATCAGGTCGTTCTGCCACCCTCAAGTGCACCCCTGCCAGCGAGGGGTTCGCTGAGGACCACCGCCAGGGCCAGGACCGCAAGCAACCCGCCGACTAGGGGCGTGCTACGCAACCCGAGGCCAGATAGCACGAGCCCACCGATAACCGGCCCGGTGGCGATGCCGGCGTTGTACGAAGCCGAGAACCAAGCCGTAGCGATGTCGGTGCTGTGGGGCGCCACCACGAGGACGCGTGTCTGCATAGATATTGCGATGCTGGCCACGCCAAAGCTCTCGAGCGCCTGCAGGCCGGCCGCCGCAGCGCCTGTGGTCCCAAAGAAGTACAACCCGAGCAGCGAGACGACCAAGAGGCCGACCGGGCCAACCGCTGCCGCCCGCGGCCGGCGGCTCAAGAGCAGTGCGGTGCAAGCTACTCCGAGCAAGGAGCCGAGCCCGCCCAGCAACAGCACCGCCGGGACATCGCTCGCAGGGAGCCCGCTCACCTTGGTGAGGAAGGCGCTGACGTAGGTGTAGGCGGTGAAGGTCCCAGTGGCGGCCAGGACCGTTGTGGCCACGAGCATCCAGTAGCGCCGGGCGTTGGGAGCGGTGCCCGCGGCAGCGTGGCTCTCGCTCGGCTTCGTGGTGGGAACGAGTAGAGCCACCGCGGCGACGCCCGCCAAGCCAAGGCCGGAGAGGACTACGAAAGGCACGCGCCAGCCGGCTTGCTGGCCTATCCAGGTGCCGGCGGGCACCCCGATGAGAATGGCAAGCGGCCCGCCGGCGAGCACCCCTGCGATAGCCCGTCCCCGCTTCTCCGGTGGGAAGAGCCCCGCTGCTGTTACGGGCGCGATCGACCAGAACACCGCCTGGGAGAGGGCGGTCACCACGCGTGTGACCATCAGCCACCAGTAGCCAGGCGCGGCTGCCGCGCCCAGGGTGGCGACCCCAAAGACGCCCAAGAGGCCCGACAACAAGTAGCGGCGAGGGACGTGGCGGGTCAGGTGTGTGAGAGGCGCCGAGACCACCACCACTACCAGGGCATAGACGGTCACCAACAAGCCAGTAGCTGAGAGCGACGTGTGCAGGCTGGAGGAGATGATCGGTAGCAACCCCACGGGCAGGGTCTCCCCCGTGACGAAACAGAACGCCGAGCCCCCGAGAACTGCCAGCGCGCCGGTTGCGACAAGGGGTCGCCGCGCCCGCAGGACTTCGACGACGGCTAACGGGTTCTCAGCGCTCCCCGTCTCTTCGGGGTCTCGTGGCTCCACCCGCCACCTCCGAGGCCATAAGCGGACATTCTGCATGTGCGGGCGTTCTGTCTCGTGATAGCGGCTCACTGCGGTGGTTCTTGAGTCTCCCGCTCACACCATGCGTACAGCGCGTCGTAGACGAAGGTTGCCCTATCCAAGAGACGATGATCATCGGCTTCAACATCCAAGCCGCCAACGCCGATGGCCAGTAGGCCCCGCCCAGCAGGGTCGGTGTCCACGTCGGTGCTGACATCAGCCGCGTGGACAATCTTCGCCAGACGCGCCAGGGCTGGGTTTCTTCCGAGACCATATGCCTCGATTAGGGTCTCGAAGGTGCATCGCTCGCCACCATCACTCGCCTTCGTGTGGGTGTATTCGGCGCCAGGTGCGTCAAACGAGTGCCCACCGGTCCGTTCCGCCACGGCAAGCACCTGCTCCTTCGGAACGTAGATGAACTCAGCCTCGGGGTCGATGAACCGGCGGATGAGCCACGGGCAGGCGATCCGGTCGGTCTTAGGCCGCTCTCGGGTGATCCATTTCATAGCTGCTCCCCTTCGTCTAGTTCTGCGGAGCGGGACGTGCTCGTCGAGCCATCCGCTCCCATCATCGGCAGATGACGCGCCCATCGCCACAGCGCCAGGTCATAGCCGCCCTTGACCACCCCCGCGACAAGCAGCGGCGTTCCCAGGCTGACCTGCTGCAAGATACCGCCCAGCAGCGGCGCAAATGGGCGGACCGAGTAGCGGGCGGCGTTCGTTGTCGCCGCCGCTGCCGTGCGCTCGGGGGGTGTGGTCACCGTCATGACCAAGGCTTGGCGGGTAGGCACGTCCATCTGCGACAACGTCGTGCGGGCCAGCAACAAGACGACCGCCACCGGGAATGTGGGTGCGAACGCCATCGACGCCAACAACACGTTGCTCGGTAGGTGGGTACCTACCATGGTTGGCACCAGCCCGATCCTGCGGGCGATCAACGGCGCGACTAGCACCGACATCGCCTGCATGGCCGAGACGGCGAAGAACAACCACCCCAGGGTGGCCAAGGACGCCCCGTAGCGCTCGGCCAGGTAGTAAGACAAGAACCCCGTTGTCACAAGGCCGCCGCCCGCCGCATCCACCGAGAACAGTGCCGCCAGCCGACGCACCACCCGGCGTGATGGTCCGAGCCTTGTCCGCTCGCGCCGCGTGCCCGCGTTAGTGGTCGATCCTTGACCCGAAGCCTCGACCGCCGCCGAGAGTCCGAACGCGCACATTGCTCCCGCCAACCCGACTGGTACCAACGCCGCGAACAGCCACGCGTGCACGCCAGCACTTGCTCGGGTCATTCCGACCAGCGCAGCACCCAGAGCCCCCAAGGCCCCGAAGGCCGCACCTGCCGCGTTGTACCACCCGTACACGCGGCCCGTTCCAGCGTCTTCGGTCGCGAGCATGACCTGTTCCAATGTCGTCGCCGCCCCGTTGTCCACCACATCGGTGGACAGGGTTCCGGTCACCGCCACGACGAACAACAGCCACATCGGAGGGTTCGTCGCCACGATCGCACCTGCCAGTCCCACGCCAACGAAGAACAATCCGTAGGAGCGCCGTCGGCCAAATCGGTCACCGTATGCCCCGACCGCCAGTGAACTGAGAGCGCTTCCCCCGATCAGCGTTGCCAGCAGCACACCAGCCCGCACCGGGCTGACTCCTTTGGCCGCCAGTAAGGACCCCAGCACCACCGCGGTGAAGCCGTAACCAAGACCGCGCACAGCCTGTCCCGCAACAAGTAGGCGTGTGTCTCGGCTCAGACTTCGACGCACCCTCCAAGTCTCCACCCAACGGACCGGCTCCAGCGCACGCGGCTGATGAGAGACTCCTGAACTCGCTGTCGGTATTGCGTGGCAGGGCGGCGCCCAGACCGATCCGTTTCACCCGCTCACCGGCAGCCCTCCCAGGCCGACGGCAACACAGAATGACGGCTCCGCACTGGCCTCGGGCCCCAGGTCGCCGCGCCCGACTCGGCATCGTTGTGCCCTCCGCCGGTTTGCACATAGCGCGTCGCTCAAATAGGGAACCATGAGTATTACTGCGTGTCTAGGAGGCTGGTGTGAATTGAGGGATTGTTGTTGATGGTGTGGCTGTCATCGCGGCCCGTATGCCGGATACCCGCGGGTGGCCCGTGCGAGGCGAGCCCAGAAGCCACATGGGGTTGGGCAGCCGTTGGTGTTTGCTCGCGCTGGACGGCCGACTCACTCGATCGCCCACCCGGCAGCGGTCCATCCGAGTCCAAGGCGCGCGAGGCGAGCGAGGTTCCCGGCACTGGCCAGTAGCCGGAAGTCGGCGTCGACCTTGGCGGTGCCGCGCATGCGGGCGCGCCTTCCTCCGTGCTTGCGGTAGACGAGATGAGCGAGCTTGCGTTCGACCTTGGGACGGGTGGCGCGATAGTCGTCGCGCCAGGCTTGTTCGGCCTGGTGCTTGCGGGCGCGGGCGAGAGCTTCTTCGTAGGGGCTGATCCCGACGGTGCGCCCGCCTGAAGCGGTGGTGCACTTGGTCCGCAGTGGGCAGTTGGTACAGGCGTCACCGAAGTAGGCCATGCCATGGCGGCGGATCTCGACGGTCACACCGGCCGGGCAGGTGACGGCGCTTTCGTGGAGGTCGATGACGAAGCAGTCCTTGGTGAACAGCCCGCCGGGTGCGGTGGGTTGCTGAGTCTTACAGCGCGAGTCGATGCCAGCGCCGTCGAGACGTTCCTGGAATGCCCCGGTTCCATAGGCGTTGTCGCCGTAGACAGTGGTGACATCTTCGTCGTTCTCGTCGACATCGGCCGTGGCCGCGTGCTCGTCGAGGTCGTCATGGCCGGTGTCATCACCGACGAGAAGCTCGGAGATGAGGTCCTCTGCGACACTCGTGTCCCCGGCGTTGCCCGGCGTCACGACCGTGGCGGTGATGATCTCGGAGTCGGGGTCGACAGCCACATGTCCCTTGTAGCCGTCGAAGCTTCTGGTCTTGGTCTTGTGCCCGTGGCGGGCCTCGGGGTCGACCGTCGAGATCACCCGGTCTTTGGCGACTTTGCGGGCGACGCGAAAGACGCCGTCGTCTCCTTCTACGAGGTCCTGGCCGGTCACCGTGGCGAGCAGCTTGGCGGCTTCGGTGACGACAGGGTCGAGCTTTTGACCATTGAGAAGGCCGAGGCATGCGTAGGCGTCCTTGGCGCGGCTGTCGATGAGCGCTTCGCGAGCTTCGGCATCTTCCCAGTCGATCTGCGGCTTGGAGGAGCTCGCGTAGTCGTCGCCGCTCGTGAGCAACGCCCCGAGCTCGGCCCGCAGCTTGCGGCTGGCGAGCTTCAAGAGGGCCCGGATGCCAGAGCGGATAAGAGTGACGGTGTCCATCGTCGCCACGGCGTCATAAAGCGGCGTCGAGTCGAGCGCCCGGCGGTTGCCGACGAGCCCCGCAGCTTTGGCCGCATAGAGTGCCGCGTCAAAGATGCGATCGGGGCGCTCGGATCGTCGCAGGCGTTCGCGCATGTCGACGAGCACGGTGTGGGAAAAGCTCGTCCAGCCACCGGTGTCGTAGCCACCGACGCCTGCTGCATAGCGCCAGCGGTTGTCGAAGCAGTAGCGATCGACGGCCTCGCGGTCTGAGAGTCCTTCGAGGCGCTGGAGCACCATGACCGTCGCCACCACCGACGGAGGTACCGAGCGCCGGCCCTGGTTGTCGAACAGGTCGGAGAACTCCTCGTCGGGGAACAGGCGATCACGCTCCCGGTGCATGAACGCGTAGATCGATGACTCGTCGAGCACCTTGTCGCAGAACTGCTCTACGTCGTCGAACAGGTTGGCTTGCCTATCAGCCACGCCCAGGGTCATCGATCGCTCCCGGTAGAGAATTACCTATGTGTAATTCTCTCTCAGCTGCGACCGGATCGCGAGCATTTACGCCCGCGAAAGACACCAGCCACCTAGGTGCGTGGGTCAGAACCCCCTGAGCCGCCCCGCGCGCTTCCCATCCCTGTGATGCGGTGAAAATTCGCGATTTCCGTGAGCACCGACAAGACTTTGTGCCATGGAGAACGGCACCGTTGACGACCAGCTCTTCGAGGTAGCGGTCGGCCCACGAAAGACGGCGACGACGCCCTCTGCCTTGACGGCCAAGACATTCCGCCACTACGACCCGTCCCAGTCCTTCCTCCTGCCCCCGAGTCTCGACGACTGGCTGCCCGAAGATCACGAGGCGCGGTTCATCTCCGAGGCCGTCGACGGTCTGCTCGACCTGTCGGTGATCTATGGCTCCTACGCGACCGCGGACGGGGCACCTCCCTATGACCCGCGCATGATGCTGAAGCTCCTGCTCTACAGCTACTCGATCGGCGTGACCTCTTCCCGGGAGATCGAGCGGCGCTGTGTGACCGACGTGGCGTTCCGCTTCCTTTCGGCGAACGCCGCACCGGACTACCGCTCGATGGCGCGCTTTCGCCGTCGCCACCTCGGGGCCCTCGACGACCTGTTCACCCAGGTTCTCGTATTGTGCGCAACAGCCGGGCTCCTAAAGCTCGGACGGGTCGCCCTCGACGGCACCAAGCTGCGGGCCTCGGCGAGCAGGCACAAGGCCATGAGCTATGACCACATGCAAAAGAAGATCGAACAGCTCGATGCCGAGGTGCGCGAGATCCTCGCTGAGGCCGAGGCGATCGACCGGGAAGAGGACGAGGCCTTCGGTGCGGACCGCCGGGGCGACGAAGTACCTGCCGAGCTCGCCCGACGCGAGACGCGCATCGCAAAGATGCGTGAGGCAATGAAGGCCATCGAGGCCGAGGCCAAAGAGCGCGCCGGCGCCAAACAAGCAAAGAACGCCGAGCGCACCAACGACGAGGAGATCGCCGAAGCGGCCGAACAGGCCGGAGAAAAGGCCAAGCCGGCCGCAAAGGCCCAGCGCAACTTCACCGATCCCGAGTCGCGCATCATGAAGACCTCTGACGGGTCATTTCACTACGCCTACAACGCCCAAGCAGTCGTCGACGAGAAGAACCAGGTCGTCCTCGCCGGTGTGGTTACCCAACAAGCCACCGATGTCAACCAATTGATCCCGATGATCGAGGCGATGGACGTTGAGCTCGTGCGCGCCGGGGTCGAAGATCGTCCGAAGGTGCTGTTAGCCGATGCCGGTTACTGCTCGAAGGACAATCTCGAAGCACTCGCCGAGGACGACCTCGACGCACTCGTCGCCACGGGCCGGCTGACCCACGACGAGCGTGTCACGGCCGCACCGAGAGGGCGCATCCCGAAGAACACGACGGCCAAGCAACGTATGGCGAGACGCCTCCGGACCAAGGCCGGACGAGCCGACTACGCCCGGCGAAAGGCGATCGTCGAACCGGCATTCGGCCAGATGAAGGTCCGACAGCACGCCGGTCATCTCCGTTTGCGCGGACTTGATGGAGCACGGGGCGAATGGACGCTCCACCTCGTCTGCCACAACCTGCGAAAGCTCGCCAACGCGGGCGGATCGGCCGCGATCGCGACACCATGAGAGGTGCGGAGCACCCTCGCAAGCTCAGCTTCGGACGCCTCGTAACCAACGAGAAGCCACGACCACCGGTCAGGGTTCGCTATCTCGCCTCATCGAGCTTCGAGGCAGGACCGCTTTCCGGTTCGGACCCACGCTCCTAGGGCAGGCGCGGCACAAGAGACCTCGCCAATGCGGTCGCCCTTGCGCCTGAGGTCGGACATCGTCCACGCGGGTTGCCGAACGCGGCGCTTATGCCTCGGCGTCCACCGGTCTCACAGACGCGTCAGGTCAGGCGCTCTGAGTCCTCAAGGCGACCTTCTCACTTATGGTTCGTCCAGAACTGACCGGCATAGGCGTAGGTGTCACCTGTCGCGAGGTCGATCAGGTAGGCGCAGACACCGTGCTTGCCGAGGTGGTCCGCGCCGAAGTGCTCGACCATCGAGTAGTTCTGGGAGACGCTTCGGTTCTCGAACAGCGTCAATCCGCAGGTGTTAGGCAGGAAGACGCGTGTGCTCTCCGCCGCGTAGGTACTCGCACAACCTCCCTGCGGGTAGAACTGTTCCCAGGCGACCACGTAGTCGGCAGGGCTGACCGCGGTGCCCGAGATCGTGTATTCGAAGGGCGCGCCCATCTTGTTCGACGTCGGTCCGCTGAGCTTGAGTGAACTGCCCGCGGAATGCCAGGTTCGTGTCGCCGCACTTGACGCGACGCACGGCACTGCTGCCATCACGGTGGCAACCGCCGCGATCAGAAACCCGCGACGAAGCTTTCCCAACCCCATTGTTCCCCCCTGTTCGCGCGCACCACCTCGTCGATGGGGACCCGCGCTCTCACCGCACCAATTTCTGCTGTGTTCTACCACGTGGGCGTGAGTTTCGGTAGGGCGAGTCCTCCTGTTTTCCTGGCTGGCGCTCACGTCCGCCCCTGGTCGGTACCGCAGATCCAAGCCTTGCCCAAGGTGACGCCCGTGGGACGAACGCTCGATACTCGACCCTACCCAAGTCCCCCTGCACCCACAGCCAGCCCTTTCGGACTCGGTTCGAGAGCTCTTGTCGGAACGAGGTCGCGTTGGGTAAGCGCTTGGCGCACGACGCTCAAGGAGGCGCACACGCATTCTGGTCCCGGTCGGATGTGAGTCGATCGTGATCTCACTATGGTGGCGCTCGACGACCACGCGACGGGAGATGTCGAGCCGTACTGGCGGCGAAGGGTCACGGGCGATCGTCGGTGGGACCTCTGGATCGTCGTCAGATGGAGAAGTGGCGTGATGCCTGACAGACGACAACCCCGGGCGAACCTTGCGCGAAGCTCCGTTCCAGATCCGCCCCTGCCCTGATACTTGAGCCGTTGATCGGCGCGTGGCGGCGTCGGCGGCAACGTTGCGCCTTACACAACTCACATGAACTTCCGTAGGGCCGCGCGACCTGATCCTTGAGACGCGACGCCGAGGACGGTGCCGCGCGCCCAGCTCGAAGTGGAGCTGTAACACTGTGGACCGTGCCCGACCGCCGCATGCTGCGAGCAGCGTGCCTGCCTGCGCTGTCGGCATCCTCCCTATGTGGACATGAGCCGCGTGGCGCCACGACCACGACCACCGATAGGCCAGTCGTCTTCGTCGGCAAGGTGAGCGCTATCGCGCCTCCCTTCTTGTCTGAGCGATGCACGTGAAGGACGTTTCCGGATCGCTCCCATCGTCGCGGGAGCGACACAGGGTCGAGCAGCCGCCTTGCTCAAGAGCCGCCTTCGCACGCGCGGAATTCGACCAGCTGAGTGCGCCGGAATGGCGGGGACGTTGCGGACCCGCTGAACTGTCGGTGTTCCGATGCACAGGACTCGCACCCGACCAATCACTCCCGACAGCCAGGCGAACACCGGAGTCGATCTGGTGACAGGCGTACACGCGCGATCTCGTAGACGTCTCGGGAGCTGGTGGGCACGCCGCGGCGGCGATGTGTTCGGCCTTTCGGCCATTGTCGGCTTCGTCCTCGCCTACTTATCGCCGGCAGTCAAAGACGGTTGGAGCTTCGGCGCCTTCGACTCCGTTATCGGCTTCACCTCACTCGGCCAAAGCGCGTACCCCGGCATGCCGCACAACTGGCTGAACGGCGACTCGGTCAGCGAGATGGTGTCTTTCAACACCTTCGACTGGACAGCGATCCACCATCTCCAGTTCCCACTCTGGAACGACCTGAGCCTGCTCGGGTTGAACCAGTTCCTCAACTTCCAGTCGGCCGTGCTGAGCCTGCCCGATCTTGTCAGCTATCTCTTCCCGCTCCGGTTCGCGTTCCTCGTCGTCGTGGCGATGAAGCTCCTCATCGCAGGGACCGGTGCCTACGTCCTTTGCCGTGTGCTCGGTTTGCGACCTTTGGCGTCGGCGTTCGGCGGGACCATCTTCATGTTGTCGGGTGCATTTTCCGCTTGGCTTGCCTGGCCGTTGTCAGGGGTCGTGGCCTGGCTCGGCTGGATCATGGCGCTTGCGATCCTCGCCTACCGTTGGAAGGGGAAACGCTCTTACGTAATCCTCTTGGCGCTGTCGGTCGCCTTTTGCGTGTTCGCCGGGTTTCCCGAGGCGTACTTCTTCGTCGCGGCGGCGCTCCTGACCTTCTTTGTCGTGCTGGCAGTCCTGGCACTTGCATCAAGGCGCGGGCTCTCACCCTCTGGCGTCATTCGCGTCGCTGTCGGGATCGTCGCGGGAGCGGTACTCTCCTCGCCGCTGTGGTTCCCGGGACTGCAGATCGTGAAGGGCAGTCACCGCGCGGCAGGTTCTGGGGGCGTGCGTGGCGTCGACGCGAACTCTCTCGGCCTGCTTGTCGCTCCCGGGTACTACGGGCTTCCGATCAAGGGAAGCACCTTGTTCTACTCGCACGGCGACTACTACGAGACGGTTGTCTACGTCGGGGTGATCGCGCTCGTCCTGGCCGGGGCCGCCGTGCTGCGTTGGTGGCGCCACCCGGCGGTCATCGCGCTTGCCGCCATGGTCGTGGTCACCATGTTGATCTCCTACCAGACGACGTGGTTCCATGTCGTGTCGAACCTCGTGAGCCACTCGAGCCTTCGTGGCGTGGCGATCAAGCGGATGCGCACGGTCATCGGCCTGCCCGTCGGTGTGCTGTCTGCTTTGGGGCTCGAGACTCTCATCCGCGTGCGCGGCGAGCGCCGCATGCTGACCTTGTACTGGGGCCTGACCGCGCTTGTCGCCATATTCGTTGACTTTCTCTGGCGCAGTGCAGTCGAGAACGACCTCCCGACGTGGCAGCACCAGCTCAGGCTCGACAGCTTGTGGTGGCCGATCGGGCTTGTGGGCGCATGCGTTCTGGCCGGTGTCCTGTTCGTCCTCGTGCGAACGCTGGCGCATCGTCGGCGCGCCCGAGCTGCGGTCCTGGCGGCCGTGGCGCTGCTTTTTGGTGCGGAGGCTGCTTTTCTTGTCTTCTCCGGCGTGGGGATCAACTCCTACAGCAAGAGTTTCTTCCCGGTCACCCCCGCGATTGCACGGCTGGAGGCGGTCGTAGGGTCAGGCCTTGTCGGAGTGGACACCGGAACGCCGACACAGTCGCGGAAGATGGCGCACGCCGGCTTCTACCCGGAAGCCAACCTCGGCTACGGGCTCTCCGAGTTCGCCGCCTACGACCCAGTGATTCCGCAGGCTTACTTCCTGCGCACGGGCGGGCCGCCCGTCGTCGAGCCCGACATCGACTCCGCCGCGCTCGCTCGCAAGTACGGGATCCAGTGGATCCTGCAGCCGACGCGGCTTTACCTGCCGCCACCGGCGGACACGCGCTATGTCGGGTCGTTCGCGGGCGAGCACCTGTACGCGGTTCCCGGTGTGGCGCGCTTCTCCTTGGTCGCCGATGTCGGCTCGGGCGCCTCGGGGGTCGTGTCTTTCGTGAAGCATCCCGTGACGAGCAGCTGGACCTTCACTATCGACGCCTCGACGCCAAGCCAGCTCATCATGCGCGTGAGCGGTTTTCCCGGGTGGCACGTCACCATTGACGGGCGCGCACGTCCCTTGTCGCTCTACAAGGGCGTCATGCTGAAGGCGCCGGTCCCGGCAGGCCGTTATGTCGTCCACCTCTGGTACATGCCGAAGCGCCTGGTGATCGGGACATGGCTCGCTCTGGCGGCCCTCGCCGCACTGCTCGCGTGGGTGGCCTGGCCACTTGTGCGGCGCAGGTCGCGACCCGAGCTGGTGCGTGCGGACGCCGGCGAGTCGCTCGCCCCGGCGCTCGAGAAGGCCGAGATCGCCAGCCGCGAGGCTCTCCGGGCGAGGTCACGGGCCTAGTCCTGTGACCGCGGTCGACGCCGACAGCGCGACTCCCGACTCACGAGCCGGATTGGTGAGGCGACCCCGCCTTCGACTTTCCGTGGTCTCGGCAGCGATAGCCGTTGGCTTCGCTGGTCTTGTCGCGCTCCTTTACGGCACATCGGTCCACACCGGCGCCGCCGACTCGGACAAGGCAACCACAATGCTCGTAGGCCAGGCCATGAGCAATGGCCACCTCCTGCTTCACGGCTGGATCCTGGCGCCTGGCAGTTACTGGACCAGCGACGCGCTCTTCTACGCTCTCGCGGTCCGTGTCGTCGGTGGCCTCAGGCCAGGGATCCTCTACGCAGAGCCCGCGATCGTGACCGCAGTCACCATTTCCGTCGGCGTTCTCCTCGCAGTCGAGGGGCGGCGTGCCGCGGCGGGTCTTGCCGGGGCTGTCGCCGTCGTGGCTCTTCTTGCCTTTGCCACTCCAGCCATGGATTACTGGTTCGTCGGAAAAGGTTTCCATGTCGCCACGGCTCTGTACGCGCTCGTCGCGTTCGCAGCGTTGCGCCGGGGGCACTTCGGCTGGGGCTGGGCGGCTGGGGTGGCCCTGCTCGCTTTCGGGATGCTGGGCGACCTGATGATCGTCGCCTTTGCGGTAGCGCCACTGCTCACTGCCGGCCTTGCGGCGATGCTGCGCGAGCGAAGGTGGCAAAGCGGCATCGCTCAGGTCACGGCCGCCGTCGCCAGTGGCGGGATCGGCGAGATCGCGCTTCGCCTCGCCGACACGTTCGGCAAGTTCGAGCCGGGAACGACCCTACGGATCGCCGACCTGGGCCAGATGGTCACCAACGTTGGGCACCTGTTCACCTACGGGGCCCATCTCGTTGGTTGGACGAACGGCCCTTTCGCCGCTGGCGGGGTCCCCCTTGGACTGCTCGAAGTGCACGCTGTGGGCGCACTATGCATGTTGACATGCTTGTCGGTCGCCCTTGTGAGCCTCGTCGCCGGTGTCATCCGCGGGCGTTCACGGAACGCACCTCCGGCGACCGGGACCGAGCTTTGGCGGCTTGACGACATGCTCGTTTTCGCAACGCTCGGCTCGTCGGCGATATTCGTGATTCTCGCGGGAGCCAATGGGATCGGCGTGCACTTCCTAGTTGTGCCGATCGTGTTCGCCAGCGTCCTGACCGGGCGCATCGTCGCCCGGGCGTGGTCGAAGGTCCCGGTGGGGTGGACCGCTCGTGCACTCGCGATCGCAGGACTGGCCGTGTCGTTGAGTTTCGGAGCCGGGCTCGGCTACGCATTGTCTCGTCCTGAGCCGACACAGCCCGCCAGTTCTTTGGCAACCTGGCTTGTAGCTCACGATCTCACAAATGGGATCGGTGGGTACTGGTCCGCCGCGATCACGACCGTCGAGAGCAATGGCGCAGTCACGGTGAGGCCCGTGTCGATCGGCAGGCACGGTGTGCAGCGCATGATGTCCCAGTCGTCTGCCAGTTGGTACGCAGGCCAACGCTTCCAGTTCCTCGTGTATGGCACTTCGCGACACGCCGACCGCTACATGATCGCCGCGGACAGGACATGGGGACCGCCGCCTCATCTCTACGAGGTCGGCCGGTATCACGTCCTTGTCTGGGACCACACCTTGAGGATCGCCCCCTTCCCACAAACCTGACACCCGCGGCTTCCAATCCGGCTCGTCGAGGTGGCCGAGCGTCACGAGCTCGGCGGCGACGCCCTCAGGCGCAGTGCACCAGGAGCCCCGGCGGGGACGATGGGATCGCGAGGCGCGACCGGGTCGATGCGCCGGTACGGTTCACCGAGTCGGGCCCGCTGGTCCGGTTCGCCCTTGTTCGGCCAAAGCGCCACCGCCCGCTCGGCTTGTGCGGTGATAGTGAGCGACGGGTTGACCCCGAGATTGGCAGAGACGGAGGCGCCGTCCACGACGTGGAGGCCGGGATGGCCGTAGACGCGGTGGTACGGATCGATCACTCCGGTCTCCGACGAGTCGCCGATCACCGCGCCACCGAGGAGGTGGGCCGTCATCGGGATGTTGAAGACATCGTTCCAGCCGCCTGCTGGGAATCCACCGATGCGCCTGGCTATGCGTCGAACCGCGTCGTGGCCGATCGGGATCCAAGTCGGGTTCGGCTCTCCGTGGCCCTGTCTGGACGTGAGCCGTCGGCCGAAGAGTCCCGGTTCCGTGTAACAGATCATCGAGTTCTCGCGGGTCTGCATGACGAGTGTTGCGATGGTCTGCTCAGACCACCTGTGCATGCTCAAGTTGCGCGCCATCATCAATGGATGGCGCAGCACTTCGCGCGCCCATGTCACAAGGCGCGACGGGCCGTCGCCGTCGGCAAGTGCCGTGGTCAACAGCCCCATGGCGTTGCTGCCGTGCCCGTAGCGAACCGGCTCGATGTGGGTCTGCTCGTCGGGGTAGAACGACGACGTGATGGCGACGCCTTTGGAGAAGTCGACCGCGCGCCGGAATGTGCGTGCTCCGATGATGGCTTCTGAGTTCGAGCGCGTGAGCTCACCGAGCCGCGGGGAAAGATTGGGGAGGTTCCCGACGTCGCGCATGGAGTGCAGCAGCTTCTGGGTGCCCATCGTTCCTGCCGCCAGGACGACGTCCGCAGCGACGAAGGTTCTCCGGTGCTTGGCTACCCATGCACCACTGCGTTCGGTTGTGACTTCGTAGCGACCGTCGGCCCGTGGCCGGATGCCGGTGACAGTCGTGAGTGGGTGCACCTCGGCGCCTCCCCGTTCGGCGAGGAACAGGTAGTTCTTGAGCAGCGTGTTCTTGGCGCCGTGGCGACAGCCCGTCATGCACTCACCACACTCGGTGCAACCCCTACGCGCCGGGCCGACGCCGCCGAAGTAGGGGTCGTCCACTTCGCGCCCGGGCTCGCCGAAGAACACACCTACCGGCGTGGGGCCGAATGTCTCGGCTACACCCATCTCCGCGGCGACGGCACGCATCACGTCATCTGCTGCGGTCATGGTCGGGTTCGCAATAACGCCGAGCATGCGCTTTGCCTGGTCGAAGAACGGCGTCAGCTCCGCGCGCCAGTCGGTGATGTGGCTCCACCGGGCATCCGCGAAGAAGGACGGGAAGGGCTCGTAGAGCGTGTTCCCGTAGACGAGGGATCCTCCACCCACACCCGCGCCCGAGAGCACCATCACATTTCTCAGGACGGATACCCGCTGTATGCCGAAAAGCCCGAGCCTGGGTGCCCAGAAGAACGAGCGCAGGCGCCACGAGGTCTTCGGGAATGTCGTCTCGTCGAAACGGCAACCCGACTCCAGGACCGCGACGCGGTAGCCCTTCTCGGTCAGACGCAGGGCCGCCGTGCTGCCCCCGAAACCGCTGCCGACCACCACGACGTCATAGTCCGCGTACTCCACCCGGCGATCATAGGAGTCGAGGCACCTCACGGCCTCGGCGTGCGCCCGTGCAGGAGAAACCGAAGCTGTCGAGCTGTGTCAGCTCAGCCCGCCGGCGTAACGCTTTTGAAGCTCCTGCCAGCGTGTATCGGGGAACGGCCAAGTCGGCAGGCCGGCCAGATGAGTTGCCAACAGGGACAGGTGCACATGCCAGTCCGCCAGCGTGCCCGCCTCGTTCCATCGGCCGCCGAGGCTATGGGTGAAGATGAGGATGCAGCTCTTGCCCACAGGGATCAGCTGCCACTTGACGACACCTCCCGGCTCGCCCGGGCTCGTCCAGGTGTATTCCAGGACTTTGGGCGCGTCGACGCGCCTGATCACACCGGTGACGGTGTAGCCGGGAGGATTGGCGAGACGCAGCTCAACGTGCCCGCCCTCCGTTGCGTCGATGCTGACTTCCCCCAGTCAGCAGCGCAGCCGATCCGGTTCGACGAGGGCGCCCCACACCTCCCCGACCGGGCGGTCCAGCAAGCGCTCGAACCGGAGCACGGCCGTGTCGCCATCGCGCGTGAACGTACCGTCTGACCCGAGCTCGTCGACGTAGCGCGCGTGGTACTCCGCCCAGTTGGCCGTGGCGTGCGCCGCACCGTCCAGCCAGGCGACGAACGAGTCGATGCGCACGTTCCATCCGGCAGCCGATCGCGGCGCGCTGGCCCGGTTCTCGAAGCCATGGGTAAACACGAGCGTGCACTCGTGCTCAGAAGGCGTCAGCTCGAAGCGGAGCGGGTCCTTTCCCCACGTGAACGCCAACAGGCGAGGAGCGTCGAGCTCGGTGACGGTTCCACCGGTCGGCAGGAGCTCGGAGTCGACTTGAAGCCCGGAATTCGTGAATGTGACCTTGCCGCCGACCTTCAAGTCGATCTCGACATCGCCGGGAAACCAATGGGCAAGCTCGGAAGGGACGGTGACGGCCCGCCACACACGGTCCACGGGGTGCCCGAGATGTCGCTCGAATCGCAGCACATAACGGCCTTCATCGTCTGACAAGGATCCGTTCACGACTCAGTCCTTTCTTTCGAGGTGGGCTTCCAAAGCGTCAAGTCGCCCCGACCAGAAGCGTCGGTAGGGTTCGAGCCAGGCGTCCACTTCGGAGAGTGGCTCTGCTCGCAGCTGATAAACGCGGCGTTGCGCGTCGACGCGCGCTTTGACGAGCCCCGCTTCGCGCAGCACGCGGAGGTGTTTGGAGACGCCGGGCTGGCTCATGTGAAGGTCCCCGACGAGCTCGCTCACGGAGCGTTCCCGTTCTCGCAGCAGGTCGAGGATCCGCCGCCGAGAGGGCTCGGCCAACACGGCAAAGGTCATCCGATGAGTATGCTGAAACAGTTATATGTCTGTCAAGGAATACGCGCCTGGAGAGCACGCGATGCATCCGGCTCGCGACGTGGCGCCACCGACGCGTCTCGAAGGAAACCGTGGCAGGCATACTTCTTCAGCACGAGCCGCGTGCCGCCGTTGAAGGAGATGCCGTGTACGGCGGTCGACGACGCTCCCGGGAGTTGTCGCACCCGCACGATTCCGGCGCGGGCGTGGCGCTCAACCCATTGCCGTACGCAGGTCGGGACTGTCACTCTTCGCATCTCGGTCGGCAGCGGATCGGGCGTCCGCTTATCGGACTGCCTGGGGTGTGTCGCCACACCCGAGATTCTCTCGCTTGAGGACCGACGTTCCCGCGTGGGGCCGATCGACCGCCGATCTCACGGTCGCCTCTGTAGCCTCAGGCCATGATCTTCTCTTCGGGCGAGACGTCATGACGAAAGAGGCCGACGCGGAGCGATGGAAGGTCGTGTCTCGGGTCGTGGAGATCCGTTCCCACTTCTTGACGATGATCGGCGAGCGGTTGCAGGACAAAGAAGGACATGAGCTTGAGTACTGGCGGGTGGAGAAGCCTGATTCGCTTCTGATTGTCACTATTCAGAGCGGCCGGATGGTTCTGCCGGCACGCGTGTACAGGCCGGGCGTGGGCAGGACGACGCTCGATTTTGCGGGGGGCAGGCTCGAGGATCCGGGCAGGATCGCAGAGACTGCCCGGAAGATCGTACAAAGGGAGCTCGCACTGGACGACGGTGACCCTTTCTTGTCCCTGGAACCTTTGAACAGAACGGGCTGGGATGTAGACAGCTCGTCGTCGAGTCAGCGCGTCTTCGGCGTCGTCGCAGAGCTGGCTCCGCACCGGACCATTCCGGAGCGTGCCATCGGCGCTTGCTACCCGGCGATCGCGCTCGGAGCAAGCGAGCTCCTTGGTGATCTCGTCTGTGTTCAGTGCCGGGCGCTGCTGTACGAGTGGCTCCGACAGAATCGCCGGTGAGTGCACGAAGCGATCAAAGACGCGCGTCGCTGCCATATGACTGAACACGGAACCTTCCGTGACACGGCACGACCGGAAGCTGCGCGCCGCATATCTCGTCTTGACCGGTACCGTGACCTCATGTTCGGAAGAGCGCGGCTCATCGAGCGGCGCTGCGATGCCTGCGGCACGGCATGGTTGCTGACAAGTGAGCAGGCGCGTTTCCCACGCCGCCGTGTGCGCCGTGCCAGGGGCGGAGGGATCGGGGCAGTCGGGCAGCTGCCTGCCCGCGCCGAAGGTGCCCTCACCCTTTCAGCGGAGGGCTCGCAGCTGACATCGGAGGCAAACGAGCAGCTGGCGATTCGCTCGGCGCTGAGGAGATGCCCAAAGTGTCAGTCGGAACAATTCACCGATCGCAAGGTCAAAAGAGCCAATCCCGCGTCTCCCGACGCCTCTCGCACTGAGCTGCCCTGAGCAGGCGGCCGCGGGATCGGGCCGGTTGGCATTGGCTTTTCGCCGAATGCGCTCGGCGAGAGTGGCTGCAGACGCAGTAGCCGTTCTTGTTTTCGTGGGGATCGGTCGGGTGGTCCACTCCCATGGGATCAGCGTCGCCGGGCTCATCGTCGACCTCGTGGCCATTCCTCTCGGGCCTCGTTGACGGCTGGCTCGTAATGTCCGAACGCCGGTGCGACGGAGCGTCTGTCCCGGGGGGCCTGATGGTCTTGATCTCGACCGTAGCGCTCGGCATGGCCCTCAGGGCGAACTCCGGCCAGGGGACGGCAGTGGCCTTCGTCCTTGTGGCGACGTGTTTCCTCGGAGCCGCCATGATCGGGTGGCGCCTTCTTGCGGCGGCCCCACAGTCGCGCCGCGTCAGCTTTCGTACAGGTCACGTTCCGCCATCGCCGTCAGGCGGCAAACCGTGAAGCTGTAGTGGCAGTACGGTGCCCGGCTTGGTGGTTGTGCCGCTTTCCATGTCGACCGCCGTGGTGACCGGCTCGACTCCGGCACGTGCTCTCCGGGAGTCCAGCCAGCTGGCCCTGTTGGCGGCGCGACTGGCTTGCAAGCGTTTTCGGGCGGCCGAGCACCGTCGCAATGCCTGCGCTCGCCAGCCCTGCATCCCCGGGCTGATCGTGCACCTGGTCTGCTGCCCCGGTCCTTGACTCCTGGTGCTCAGATCTCGGACTCGATGAGTCTGGCCATCGCTTTGGCACCCACGCCGCCGATCGGCATGTGAACGCCGTCTGTGTAAAACCATTGCGGGTTCGCGTCGGCCAGCTTGTTGAAGTCGGCGAGCCGGTCCCGTGGGTACCTCTGGACTCCCTGTGCCAAGGTGACGTTCACCGAGTTCGCCCAGGAGTAATCGGGAGGCAGATGCACGGTGACGAACACGACACGCGAGGCGCCGGCGAGAACATTCATCATCTCCGTGAACTGCTGCGCGCTCACGGGTCCGTTGGTGCCCAGGTCGATCACGACAATCGCCCCGAGGCGGCCTTCGGACTTGAGCTGCTGGGCGAGAGCGATGCCCGCATCCCATTGGCGGCTGACGGCCGCTTCGACGTCAATGCCCGGGATGTCCGCCTCCAGGGCGGGTTCGGCGTCGAGCATCACCGAGTCACCGATCGCCGTTACGTGGCCGGCGAGGAATCCCGGGCCAGGTGACGGGAGTCCCACGGGTGGCGGGATCGACGCCAGCAGCCAGTAGCCCCTCCCGTCGGGCGTGTCCGCCATGGCGACGATGCGATCGCTGCCGAGCTCACCGGCCGCCGAGCCGTAGGAGTGGGCGTCGCCGTAGTGGAAGACGCGCCCCGTGCGACGCGACCAGCCAGTAGCCCTTGGCGTCGGGGGTGGCCGCCATGGCCACGATGCGGTCGTCGCCGAGCTCACCGGTTGCCGAGCCATAGGGGTGGGCGTCGCCGTAACCGAAGACGCGGCCGCGCGAAGTGACGAGCCAGTAGCCTTTGCCGTCGAGGGTGGCCGCCATGGCCACGATGTGATCACCGTGGAGCTCAGGGGTCGCCGAACCGTAGACCTCGGCGTCTCCGTAAGCGAAGACGCGCCCGCCGGAGGCCGCGAGCCAGTAGCCGCGGCCGCCTGGCGTGGCCGCCATGGCGACGATGGGAGTGCTGAGCTGGCCGCCGGGCGAGCCGTGGAACCTGGCGTCACCGAAGCTGAAGACTTGGCCACTCGCGCACGCCAGCCAGTAGCCGCCTCCGTTGCCGGTCTCGGCGATCGCGACCACATGAGCTTTGTGCCAGACGGCGACCTTGCCGTGGAACCTGGCATCACCGAAACCGAAGACGCCGCCGCTGCCGGTCACGAGCAGGTAGCCGCGTCCGTTCTGGCTGGCGGCCATAGCCGCCATTCCGTAACTCGCGTCCTTCAGCGCGAGCGTGCCGAAATACTGCGCCGCCCCGAAGGGGATCGGCGCGCCGGCGACGTCTTGCAGGTTTCGTGGCGCCTGCACGGACCTACGCGCGGCAGATGGAGCGAGCAGGGCTTCGCCAAGCCTGGCGATCGGCTGCCCCGCGGCCGCCGGCCCGGTTGCGCGCGCCGCCAATACGGAGAGCAGAGTGGCGACGACCACGAGCACCAAGAGACGCCCGGACCGGGCACGGCCGAGCGTTGGCGGCGTTTTGTGGTTCGGCATCGAGCGAGACGATAGTCACCGGGTCGGCGACGCGAGGTTCACCCGCCGGAGTAAAGCTCGGCGATCACGTCCGCATGGTGCTCGTACACGATGCTTCGTTTGACCTTCATCGTCGGGGTCAGCTCCCCGTCCTCGGCTGTCAGCACATGGGCCAGGACGCGGAACTTGCGGATCGCCTCCGCACGCGACCGCTTGGCATTCACCTGATCGATGGCGGCTTGGATCTTGGTGAGCAGGTCGGGGTCGGCGGCGAGAGCCTCGAGATCACCGAGCTTGTTGTGTCGTCGCGCCCAGCGCGTGAGCGCATCGGCGTCGAGGGTGAGAAGGGCGGCGAGGTACCGCTGTCCTTCTCCGACCACGACCGCCTCGGAGATGAGAGGGTGGTTGGTGAGGTCGACCTCTATCGGCTCCGGGGCGATGTTCTCGCCGGCCGCCGTGATGATGATGTCCTTCTTCCGGCCGAGGATGCGCAAGGACCCGTCAGCGCCGAGAGCTCCTGTGTCGCCGGTGTGCATCCAGCCGTCGGAGTCGATCAGCTCGGCCGTCGCTTCGGGGTCGTTCCAGTAGCCCAGGCACACGTTGTCGCCCTTCACGAGGATCTCGTCATCGTCAGCGATCCTGACGCTCGTTCCCGGAAGAGCAGTGCCCACGGTGCCGATCCGTTCGCGAGCGGTTCGGTTGGCGGCCGTCGGGCCGCAGCCCTCCGTCTGGCCGTACAGCTGGAGGAGAGGCAGCCCGACGGCGTGGAACCAGCTGATGAGCTCGGGATGAGCGGGTGCCGCGGTCGTGATCAGGACGCGGGCCCTGTCGAGGCCGAGCATCTGGCGCAGGGTCACCCCCACCGTCAGGTCGAGGGCTCGATGGAGGGCGAGCGCGGATCCGTTGATGGCGGAGCCTCCCTGTTCGCAGGCGACCTTGCGCAGGCCGAGGTCGACATAGCGCTGCACGACAGCGCGCACCGGTGGCGCTTGGGCCCGCACTCGGCTCTCCACTGTTTCACGGAGCTTCTCCCAGATCCGTGGCACCGCCAGGAACACGGTTGGCCGACATGCCGGGAGGTCCTCGGCGACGGTGGCGATGTTGCGGGCGAACCAGGTCTCGCCGCCCACGGCTATCGGCAGGAAGTCGCTCATCATGCGCTCGGCTATGTGGCTGAGAGGCAGGAAGGAAAGGAGTCGGTCGCTCTCGCCGATGTCATAGACGGGCGTGACGTTACGCAGCACCCACATGATGTTCGAGTGGGTGAGCATTGCCCCTCGCGGAGGGCCACTGGTGCCGCTCGTGTACACGATCGTCGCGAGGTCCTCGGGCCGGACCCGACGGGACAGCGCATCGAGAGAGCCGGGATCACGCCTCAGCCGGTCCGCGCCGGCACCCCGGAGCGCGTCAAAGCTGACGACGAAGGAGTCACCCGCCCGCCTGGCGCCGTCGGCGATGATCGCCCGCTTGAGCGCGGGCAACTGGTCGCGAATTCCGATGAGCTTGCCCAGCTGGGCGCGGGTGTCCACCAAGCACACTTCGACCTGTGCGTGCCCGAGGATGTAGGCGACCTGAGACGGTGAGCTCGTCGGGTAAACGGGCACCGTCACGGCTCCGTTCAGAAGGGTCCCGAGGTCCGCGAGGTGCCACTCCACCCGGTTGGCCGACAGGATCGCGACCCGCCCGCCCCGGCCGACTCCGAGCTCGGCCAGGCCCGCGGCGATCTGGCGGGCCGCCAGCAGGTACTCGGCCCAGGTGATTGCCTGCCACTCCCCCTCGCTGCGGCGCTCGGCCGGGCAATGGCGCATCGCCGGCCGGTCGGGGATCCGCTGGCCGTTGGCAATCAGTGCGTCGACGACGGTGTCACCCTGCGCGGCCGGCACCCCGATCGATCGTCTCTCCGTTGTCGCGGGGTCATGGGTCGAGGCAAAGGGCATGAAGCGTGCCCAGCCATCGCCGCGATCCGGTCGGTAAGCGCCGCGTCCGGGGCTCAAGCGCCGGAGGGAACCCTGCCACCTTTCCGGTGTCCTCATCTCGCTCCCATGGCTTCGGGTAGGCGCCCACCCATCGTGGGCCGTCGTGTGGTCAGTCGTAGTTGCTGCAGTCCGTGGCCGCGGTGCAGTCGGAATAGTCCCCTGTCACGACCACGTTGATGTCGTTGACGATCTTCGCGTCAGTCGTGATGACACCGAGCTCGCGGTTGTCGTCCATCGAGGCGCGAGAGAAGTTGATGCTCCCGACGTAGATCCTCTGATCGGAGAAGCCGGCATCGGCAATGGTTGTCTTCGCATGGATGTACAGATCCGAGTAGCCCTCGTTGTAGAGGTGTACGTGACCCCCGGCACTGACGATCGCGCTCCAGTCGGCGTCGTAGGAGCTGTCCCGCGTCATGGTGACCTCGACGTTCACTCCGCGCCTTGCCGCAGCCACGATGACATCGGTGATCGTCGAGTCGCCCATCTCCTCGTTCTCTATCGACAGGCTGTGGTGGGCGCCGTCGATCACCGAGAGCATCTGGGCCTGCGAGCCTGGGCTCCAGACGAGGTCGGAACCGTCGGAAGGCTTGACGGGCTCGTGCGCGAAGTCCGAGTCGAAGACGGCCTCGATGGCCGCGACATCCTTGGGGGCGGTGTCGAAGACGCCGAAGTCACGGGTCGTCGCGTAGTACTCGGCGGTGAGGTTTGCGGACAGTATCAGCGACTCGGAATCGTCGACCGTGATGGTCTTTTGATGCGTCGCCTCGTAAGCGGTGTCGGCCCAAACAACCCTGACGCCGCCTGCGGTGAGGGTCCGGAAAGCGGTCCCGTTGCGGCTCGCCTCGCGGTTGGTGTCGAGGATCACGCGTACGTTCACGTGGCGCTTCTCGTCCGCGACGAGATCGCTCACCATCGTCGGGTCGACAAGCTCGTACATGGTCATGTCGACCGACTTCTTCGCCGAGAGCACGAAGTCGTAGACCGGCGTCATGCCGGTCGTGAGGCCGAGCTTGGAGGGTTCG
Source organism: uncultured Acidimicrobiaceae bacterium (assembly GCA_963719125.1). GTDB lineage: Bacteria > Actinomycetota > Acidimicrobiia > Acidimicrobiales > Bog-793 > Fen-455. The sequence goes on along the minus strand of CAVRAT010000007.1, from coordinate 77,353 downwards.
ACGATCACACCGACGAGGCCTTTGCCGGGCTGTGCGTGGGCGGTGCCCGCCGATGCCGGCACGACCGGCCAAGCCATCGTCACCAACGTCATGACGCCGGAGGCGACCAGAGCGGACAGAGCGGTGCGTCCCAACAGGGATTTGCGAGACATTCTCGACCGACCCTCAGTTGACTTCCTACAGGCGGTCACCAGCATGACCTATCAGTCTCCGACCGCGCCGTCTATGCACTCGCGGATCAGGTCGGCGTGCCCGTTGTGTCGCGCGTACTCCTCGATCATGTGGAGGTATATCCACCGTATGTTGCGCACTTGCTCAGGGTGATGGCCGCGGCTCGGCACGACGTCGTCGAGATCCTTGTCGTGCACCGCAGCGCGCGCTGAGCCAACCTCCCGCCGAAAGGTCTCGAGGTCGGCTGCCGCATCGGCCTCCTCGAGATCGTCGAAGTCGGAGCTGTCGGTTGCGTCGGTGCAGTACTCGAAGCCGATCTGCTCGTTGCCGGCGTGCATGCGGAACCACCAACGCTCGACCTCGACCATGTGACGGACCAGTCCGAGCAACGACAGTCCCGACGGCGAGACGGCCCGTGCCTTCAGCTGGTCCGAGCTGAGGCCGGCACATTTCATGAGGAGCGTCGCGCGGTGGAAGTCCAACCACTGCTCGAGAGATTCACGCTCGCCGGCACCGCGAGCGGGTTCGGTCCGCTCGACTGGTGGAGCTGTCCACGTGCCTGTCATGTCGCGGGACGCTAGCGGCTTGCGACGAGCACACTCGCCTGGCGGCCTGTGGGCAGGGGCCCCGGCGCAAACGGGCCGACGCCGGCCCCGACGCTGAGGCATCATGCACGAAGCGATAGAGGAGGAGCGATGCCCAACGACCTAGACGACGTCCGGAGCCTCGCCAGGAAAGACTCCCTGGCTGTAGTTACGACGACCCGGTCCGACGGGACGATCCACGCATCTGTCGTGAGAGCCGGCGTGCTCGACTTCCCCGACACCGGGGAGGCCTGTGTCGGCTTTGTCGCGGCCGGGGGCGCCCGCAAGCTTCAGCACATGCGCGAAAGCGGCCGGGCAGCGGCCGTGTTCCGCCATGGCGCGGACTGGGTCGCCGTGGAAGGCCCGGTCCGGCTCGTGGGGCCGGAGGACCGGCTCGAGGACTTCGGTGCTGCTCAGCTAGCGAGGGTGCTCCGGCGTGTTTACGCCGCCGCCGGCGGCACTCACCAGGATTGGGACGAGTTCGACCGGGTAATGCAAGCTGAAGGGCGCACGGCCGTGTTCGTGACGCCGCAGCGGATAAGCGGCAATACCTGACAGGCTCAGGTCGCAGGTGTCTTGAGCGATCGCCAGCGCCGGATGTGAGCCCTTTCGACCCACACCGAAACTGCTCCGCCGACGAGGAGCACGACGGCCGACGCCGCTTCGATGACGACCGACGTCTTCGCCCAAGGCGCGCTCATGTCGGTGTGGTAGCCGAACAGCCCGACATGGACCGACACGAGCAGGGCAGTGATCGTCCCGGCGTCGAACAGGGCTCCGAGCACAGTGACGAAGATCCGCCTGATGAGCGAGATCAGCACCGAGAGCAGGATGCCGACGCAACCTTGGGCGAAGAACAGCGGTCCGATAGTCGCTTTGTACCTGTAGCCATTGGCCCAAAGGTGGAGATGGATGGCCGCTGAGGTGAGGAGCAGGGCGGCACCGACGATGATCACGAGGCTGACCACGGGCCCGGTTGGGCGACGACCCGCACCTACGGCCCGCCCGGTTCGAACTTCACGGTCAAAGCTCACGCTGCTCCCAACGCGTCACTCAGGCGACTATGTGCTCAGATCGTACCCGCATCGCAACTGGAATGTTGACGGATAGTGTCCGGACGGTCCCGGTGCGTGATCAGCTGTTGCGTACGCAGGCCCGCCCCACGGTCACGCCGACTGGGGCACGCGGCTTTTCGCCCTCGCCGGGCCCGGTAGTCTCGTTACACAAGGGGCGGGAGCGATCTGATCCTCGAGCTCGTCGAGTGTCGGGTTTGGAGGAGGAAGCGATGTGTCTCGGGATCCCCGGTGAGGTAGTCGAGCTTCTTGACTCGAACACACACTTGGCGAAAGTTGACGTCGCCGGCGTGCGGCGCAACATCAACATCGACCTGTTGGAGGACGAGAACGTGGCGCCGGGCGACTGGGTTCTCATCCACGTCGGCTTTGCCATGGCGAAGATCGACGAGGCCGAGGCGCAACGAGCTCTGGCGAGCCTCCAGCTGATGGGTCAGGCCTACACCGACGAGGTTCAAGCGGTCATCGAATCGCAGATCGCGTAGTGGCGGTGGGGGCGGGCGCGGCTGAAGCCACCGCAGTCGCGGCGGCTGCGGGGATTCCGGCGCTTCGCGTGCAGACAAGGGAGGAATGTCATGCGATTCGTCGATGAGTACCGGGACCCCGCGGCGGCGCGCGCCCTCGTGTCCCGTATCACCGAGCTCGCAGGAGATGGGCACTACAAGTTCATGGAGGTCTGCGGCGGCCACACGCACACGATCTACCGTCACGGGATCGAGCACCTTCTCCCGACGTCGGTCGAGCTGGTGCACGGCCCCGGGTGCCCCGTGTGCGTGATCCCGATGGGTCGCATCGACGACGCCGTCGCGGTGGCGCAGGTGCCCGGGGTCATCTTCACCTCCTTCGGCGACATGATGCGCGTGCCCGGCTCAAAGGGCAGTCTGCTCGGTGCCAAGGCGCAGGGAGCCGATGTCCGGGTCGTCTACTCGCCGCTCGATGCCCTGCGGATCGCCGCCGAGAACCCCGAGCGGCCCGTCGTGTTCTTCGCCGTTGGCTTTGAGACCACGGCTCCTTCGACCGCGGCAACGGTGCTGAAGGCGAGGAAGGACGCGGTCATGAACTTCAGCATCTTCTCAAACCACGTGACGATCGTTCCCCCGCTCAGGGCCATCCTCGAGTCCCCCGACCTCCGCCTCGACGGGTTCATCGGGCCCGGTCACGTGTCGACGGTTGTCGGCCAGCTCCTGTACCGGTTCGTCGCGGACGAGTACGGCAAGCCCTTCGTGACGGCTGGTTTCGAGCCGCTCGACATCCTCCAGGCGATAGCGATGCTTCTGACTCAGTTCAGCGAGGGCCGCTGTTGTGTGGAGAACCAGTACACGCGCTGTGTGAGCGAGGCCGGCAATCCGCGGGCGCTTGCAATCATGAGCGAGGTCTTCGAGGTCCGGCCGCAGTTCGAGTGGCGTGGCCTGGGCTTCATACCCGAGAGCGCCCTCAAGCTGCGCCCGCAGTTCGCCAGGTGGGACGCGGAGCTCCTTTTCGACGTGCCGGGCGTGCGTGTCCCGGACCCGAAGGCCTGCCAGTGCGGCGAGGTGCTGAAGGGTGCCATCAAGCCGTGGGAGTGCAAGGTGTTCGGCACCGCGTGCACTCCCGAGACCCCCATCGGCACCTGCATGGTCTCCTCCGAGGGGGCGTGTGCGGCCTACTACAACTTCGGCCGCCTTCACAGGCAGGTCGCCGTCACCATGGGCGGCCCCCGTTAGTACTGCAGCCGGGACCGTTCCCTAAGGACGCGTGCCGAGGGCGGCGATCGCCGCTTGCCCGACGCTTATGCCGCCGTCGTTGGGTGGCAACGACTCGTGTGTGAGAACGGTGAGCCCTTCGGCGATAAGAGCGTCCTCGACGATGTCGCTGAAGCGCACGTTCTGGAACACGCCCCCACTCAGGGCGACCGTGTCGAGGCCGTGCCTGCGGGAGAGGCGTGCCGCCAAAGCGGCGGTGGCGCGCCCGAGACCCTCGTGGAACCCGGCTGCGATCACGGCGCGGTCGGTCCCCTGTTCCACCTCCTCCAGCACCGTGGCGATCAAAGGTGACGGATCGAGCACGTCGGGACCGCAGGGGCTGGCGGCCTCAGCTATCTCGCTCGGGTACGCCCGAGCCGACGCCCGAGATACCGAGCGCGCGAGGACTTCAAGCTCGATCGCGGCCTGGCCTTCGTAGGTGACCCGTGCGCGCAGGCCCAACAGTGCGGCGACGGCGTCGAAGAGCCGGCCGACACTCGTGGTGACGATCGACTGGCGCTGACCTCCGTCACCAACAGCGAGAGGTAGGACCTGGCTCCAGCGTGGGTCGAGCCCGGTGCCGAGCCGGGCGGCGGCGTCCGGGCCCGCGGCTTGCGCCGCCCAGGCGAGCGCCATTCGCCACGGCTCGCGAACGGCGGCCGCACCACCCGGCATCGGGACAGGCTGCAGGTGTGCGACCCGTTCGAAGCCGGAGAAGTCGGCGATAAGGAACTCGCCTCCCCACATCGTCCCGTCCGTGCCGTAGCCGAGGCCGTCGAAGGCGATGCCGAGTACCGTGCCGGTGTGCCCGTGCTCGGCCAGGCACGAGGCGATGTGGGCGTGGTGGTGCTGCACCGGCCACGGTTCGAGATCGAGGTCGAGGGCGTACTTGGTGGAGAGGTACTCGGGGTGCAGATCATGGGCGACGACTTCCGGTTCGATCCCGAACAACCGGCACAGGTGAACAGTCGCTTGCAGGAAGGCCTGATAGGTGGCGAGGTGCTCCAGGTCGCCGATGTGCTGGCTGCACACGACGAGGGACTCCTTGGCGACCGAGACCGTGCTCTTGAGCTCTGCGCCCACGGCAAGCACTTGGCGGGACGCCCCGTGTGGCAGAAGCAGGGCTTCCGGCGCATAGCCGCGGGACCGCCGCACCATTTGCAGGCGGCGTCCTGACGCCCGCACGACCGAATCGTCGCAGCGGACGTGAATCCGGCGATCGTGCGCCAGCACGCCGTCGACCATCGGCCCGAGGCGGGCGAATGCGTCCTCGTCCGTCTGCGCGATCGGGTCGTCGGATTGGTTGCCGCTGCTCAGTACGAGCGGTCGTGCAACCTTGGCCATGAGCAGGTGGTGCAGGGGCGTGTAGGGGAGCATCAGCCCAAGGTCGGGCATTCCCGGTGCCACGCCCTGCGCGACCGCCGTGCCCGGTCTTCTGCGGGCCAGCACGATGGGGCGCGCGACCGAGCAGAGGGCGGACTCGGCGTCGGGGTCGAGCACGCACAAGGACCTTGCCACCTCGAGGTCCGCCACCATGAGGGCGAACGGCTTGTCGTCTCTTGATTTGCGGCGTCGCAGTTCGGCCACCGCCTCGTGACTGGTCGCATCGCAGGCCAGGTGATAGCCCCCGATGCCCTTTACCGCGGCAATCCGGCCTGCGCAGAGCGTTTCGGCCACTGCGTCGAGCGCCGCGTCGGCTTCGGCCAGAAGACGGCCGCCCGGCTCGTAGAAGGAGATCTGCGGGCCGCAGTTGCCACAAGCGTTCGGCTGCGCGTGGAATCTCCTGTTCGCCGGGTCGTCGTATTCCGCCTGGCACTCGGCGCACATCTTGAAACCGGCCATGGTTGTGGCGGGCCGGTCATAAGGGACCGAGAGCACGATCGTGTAGCGCGGCCCGCAGTTCGTGCAGTTGGTGAAGGGATAGCCGTACCGGCGGTCGTGAGGGTCGTCCACCTCGGACAGGCAGTCGTCGCACGTGGCGCTGTCGACGCTGACGGCCACGTTCGGGACCTCATCAGCGCTGCTTTCGACGATGCGGAAGCTGTCGAAGCTCCCGTCCGCGGGCAGCGTGGCCCAGTCGACCGACGTGACCCGGGCGAGCGGCGGCGGGTCTTCCCTCAACAGCCTGCAGAGCTCTGCCACATCTGCTTTTTTGCCCTCGACCTCGATCAGTACACCTGAGGAGTCGTTCAGCACGAAGCCGACGAGGCCGAGGGACACGGCGTGGCGGAACACGAAAGGCCGAAAACCGACGCCTTGCACCGTCCCGGTGACCCTCACCCGCCGGCGCTGGGTGAGCCGAGGCAACTCGCTCACCGAGCGCTAGCAGATCCGCGGCAACGGGTCGCCGACCAGCATGTCGACGATCCGGGTTCCCCCGAACGATGTGCGCAGCACGACGATGCCCTGCGGCTCGGCGCGGATGTCGCCGATCAGCATGGCGTGGGCCCCGAGCGGATGGCCGCGCAACGCCTCGACGGCTGCGTCGGCCTCCTTGGCGGCGACGACTGCCAGGAGCTTGCCTTCGTTGGCAACGTAGAGGGGATCGATCCCGAGCAGGTCACAGGCCCCGCCGACGGCGGGATCGATCGGAAGGGCAGATTCGTCCAGCACGACAGCGAGACCGGTGTCGTGTGCAAGCTCGTTGCACACGGTCCCGACACCGCCGCGGGTCGGGTCCCGCATCCAACGGGTCGATGGGGCTGCAGCGAACAACACCTCGACAAGACCGCTTATCGGGGCGGTGTCGGACTTGAGCTCTGCCTCGAGGGCCAGGTCGCCTCTTGCCAGCATCACCGCCATGCCGTGATCGGCGATCGTGCCGGAGATGAGAACGCGATCGCCGCGCGTGACGAGATCGGCGCCGACGCGGCGTCCCGGAGGGACTACGCCGATGCCCGCCGTGGTCACATACAGCCCGTCGGCGGCGCCTCGGCCGACGACCTTCGTGTCACCGGTCACGATCGTGACGCCCGACGCCGCGGCCGCCTCGGACATGTCGGCCACGACTCGGCGAAGCTCGCTTATCGCGAAGCCCTCCTCGATGACGAACGCCGCCGACAGCCAGCGGGGCCGCGCTCCCATCACGGCGAGGTCATTGACCGTCCCGTGGACCGCGAGGTGACCAATCGACCCGCCGGGGAAACGCAGCGGCTTCACAACGAACGAATCGGTGCTGAACGCCAGCATCTCACCGTGGCCGGGCGCGATGAGGGCGGCATCGGTCAGCGGCGGCCTTTCGAGACCCCCGAAGGCGTCCAGGAACACGGCGTCGATCAACGCGGCCGATGCCTTGCCGCCGGCGCCGTGCGCCAAGGTGACGAAGTCATCCCGGAACCGGGGCCGCCGTCGCCGGAAGGCCTCGATGCGCTCGAGCACGGCGGCTTCGCTCCCGCTCGGGTCCCCACCCGCTGGCGCGGGTGGCGACGCTGTGGTTTCCGAACTGCCTACGCCCTCGCCCTCCTCGCTCACCGTGCCTCCTCTGTTACGAGCAGTCCTTGCTCCGCGGCAGTCTGCTGCTGGCTCAATGCTTGTCGATCGCCGTCAGGCGTCGGTAGTTGTTCCACCCTCGCCCAGAGGTCGTAGCTGAGTGCCATCACGGCCTCCTGGATCCGGTGCAGATCGCGCGAGGGCACGGCGAAGCAGTGGTCGAGCACGCCGCGAGTCGCCATCTGGCCGCCCGCGCAGCCGGTGAAGCCGACGGTCAGAAGGCCGCGTTTTCCGGCCTCCTCGAAGGCGTCGACGACGTTGTCCGCCTCCGGACCTATCGAGTAACCGATCGCGATGTCACCGGCTCGCGCGGAAGCGGCCAGTTGCCGGGAGAAGCCGAGCTCATGGTCGGCATCGTCGCCGGCCGAGGTAATCACCGCCCGGTCGGCGACAAGACTCCTGGCAGGCAGTGAGGCGCCCCGGGACCGGCTGAACAATGCCGCCGCACAAGTGGCGTCAATCGAGCTCTCGCCGTCTCCGAAGCTGTACACGCAGGCGCCGGCGCTGAGGCGTTGCGCAATCGCCCGCGCAGCCCGCTCGAGCTCACTGCCGAGAGCTTCGAGGCTGGAGCGGCGCAGGCGGCTGGCCTCTTCGGCTTCAGCCTCGGCCCTCGCGGCCAGGTCAGCCAGCAACGCCCGGCGATCCCGCTCACCATCGCCGAATTGATGGGGGAGACCGGAGTTTTCCCGGCTCATCTGGGCGACCTGTCGACGAGCGCCAGCGCGAGGCCGGCGTGGATCAGCACGAGGTCACCTGGACGGGCAGGTTCGATCAGGGTCGTGTCCACCGCCTCGAGGCCGTCCGGGGTACGGACCTCGGCGCGCCCGTCGGCCCCGATCGCCACGACCTCGCCGAGGCGACCCTCGTCCGAGCAAGTGATGCAGACCTCGTTTGTGCACGCGGCCGGCTCCGGGGCGAGGAGGCGAGGATGCTCGAGGCAGCTCAGTGTGAATTCGGAGAGGAGGTGGACGACAAGCGCGAACCGCCCCCCGTACGAGGCGGCCGTCTCGTCGCCGTCGGTCCACAAGACGTAATCGGCCGAGCCCGGTTCCGGCCTGGGGCCCGCTCCGATCCACACGGTGAGCAGACCCCATGCCTGGGCCCGTTGCCTGATATCGGCGAGCGAAGGCTCGTCGGATCCCGAGATGACGAGCAGCATGTCGCCCGCGCGCGCGAGCGGCCGCAGAATCTCGGAGAACGGGCCATCCGGCACCGTGGTGACGGGAAGGGCTTGCTTGCCGTTTTCCGTGGGCCGGGCGAGCTCGACGGCCACATGGCGGGCATGCCAAGGCCACGAAGGTGCCGCGCACCAGAGCGTGGCGCCTGAGGCGAACCGGCGCGCCATTTCGAGCGCGGCTGCGGCGAGGTCAGCTGCGTCGGGACCCCGCAGGTCCTGGCTCAGCGCGTCATCAGTCGCCAGCAGCCCGTCTGTGCTCACGCGCTGCGACTCTCGTGCCTCAAGGGCGTCGGCATGTGCCAGGTCGCGGTCGGGTCCATGAGACAACCCGAAGTCGTGTGATCCATTGCCGCACCTCCAAGAGACCTGTCAGCCTCAGTTTAGGCCCGGCCGTTCACGACAGCCCCTGGCGAGGCAGGCGCTGTGAGCCTTCGGGGCGACTTGTCGATCCCTCCACCTGGCCCGCGCGGGCTCAGGTGCTCGCCCAGGTCGCCGCTTGACGCAGCGCCGTCGCCATGATCGTGAGGGTCGGGTTGTGCCCCCCCGAGGTCGGAAAGACCGCACCGTCAGCCACGAAGACGTTGTCGAGGTGATGGTGGCGTCCATCGGGGTCAGTGACGCTGGTCCTGGGGTCTCTCCCCATCGGCATGCCCCCCATCAAGTGCTCGGTCGCCGGCACCTGGTCCTGCGCGATGGGGAACCGGGAGGAGGGGAGCTCTGGAATCGCGATCGCCACGTCGGCACCGGCCGCCTTCAGCAACTTGACCAGCCAGGGCATGTAGAAGGCCTGGGCGGCGATCTCCGAAGGACCCGGGCCGTAGGTGACGCGCGCCACCGGGATCCCCCTCCAGTCGCGCACGTCGGGGTCGAGATCGACGCGGTTGGTCGCATACGGGAGGTCCTCGCCGATCAGCTCGATGCCGCAGAGCCGGTCTCTCAGCAGGCTCGAGCGCATCAGCTTCTTGAAGTCCGCCCCGAAGGGCTTCTGGGGTGCGAGCAGGCGCAGGACCTCCTGGTAGCTGCTCGCCTCGTCGAGCGGCAGCTGGGTCCCACCGAGCTCAACCTTGCCGGCACGGAAATACGGTAGGCCGGCGGCTTTCGCGGCCTTCCTGGCACCGGGGAAGTCGGGGTCCGCGAAATCGTCTATGTCGTGGGTGTGGTCACGGCCGCGGTAGTTGTGAAGCCGTTCCGACAAGAAGATGCCCGAGCCTTCGGAGAACCAGTGGAACATGACCCGGCGGCCGGTGAGGTCGTAGGGGTCGGGGAGTCCGGAGAGCAGTGCCAGCCTGGCCGTCTCGATGGCGTTGGCCGCGAGCACGACGAGGTCACCGGACTCGGTGTGCCGCTTGTTCTCGTTGTCGAGCCAGCGAACGGCGGTCGCCTTGCGGGCGTTCGTTTCGATCTTGACGACCATCGCGCCGGCACGCAGCTCCGCGCCGGACCGCAGCGCCTCGCGCAAGGGCGCGAGCGCACCCACCCGGGCGAGGATCGGGCATCCGTAACCGGAGCAGAACCCGCAGTTGTCGCACCGCGGGCGTCCCTGGTAGGTGCGGCTGTTTATCGCCATAGGGGCGAGGAACGGATGCAGCCCGACGTGGCTACAGCCTTCGGAGACGAGTAGGGACGAGTACTCGGGCGGGCCCGCCGCCATCGGGAGCGGCCTGGCGCGCGGCGCGTGGGCGAGCGTCGGCTCTTTCGGGAAGAGATCGACGTCGCCCGCGACCCCGATGAGCTCTTCGATCTGTTCGTAGTAGGGGGAGATCTCGGCGTAGTCGAAAGGCCAGTCGGCGATGTCTGCTCCCGGGACGGGACCGAGCATGGAGAGCTTCTTGAAGTCGATGTCCCAGAGTCTCGGCGTCTTCGCGTCCCAGTGAACCGTGCCTCCGCCGACGGTTTGGGGCGAGGACTGCACCGCACCGGTGACCGGCTGTGCCTGCGGCGACGAGCGGAACACGCGCGGTTCGGCGCTCGGGTCGGGTTGGGAGAAGGCGCGGCTCATCTTGAGCTCGTCGTTCGAGAACACGGTGCCGGGGCGGTCGGAGCTCAGATCAGTGAAGTAGTTGGCGCCCTTCTCGAAGATCGTGACGTCCCAGCCGGCCCGTGCGAGCACCATCGCCGCGACGGATCCGCCCGGCCCACTGCCGACAACGAGGGCGCGCCGAGCTATCAAGGTGACGTCCTCAGCAGCTGGAGCAGCTGCGCGCCGATGCCTGTGGGCACGTAGACGTCCGGCCCGTCGGAGAGGCTCACCGCCGAGTCGCTGTAGCCGCGAGGCTGGCGATCGCCGGGCCAGGAGATCTCGTGCCAGCCGACGAGCCCCGCGTTGCCGCCGTATTCGGGGGCGGAGTACATGCCCTCGATCGCGTGCGTGAACAACAGCGTCATGAAGCCGCCCGGGTCTTGGGCGAGGATCTCGTCCATCTTCTCGGGGCCGGCAGCGGTGAAGTCCCCGCCGGCCATCTTGTCGAGCGTCTTGACGCCCTCGCGGTAGCGGGCGCGAAAGCCTGCCAGGCGTAACGTCCATCCGCTCACCTGCGCAGGGGTCAGGCCAAGGAACTTCGCCATGTCGTCGATGGGCCATCCAGCCCTGTTGCTGAACGGTCCTCCGGCAAAGATTCTCGGCGGGCTGAGCTCGAGCGCGCCCAGCATGGTGTCGATGTACCGCGTGACGTTGGCTTCGCGTGCTCCGGGGTGCCCCGCCTCCGACGGCTCTTCGTTCGGACCTGGGATGAGCCGGGCCGTTGCTTCCTCGACGACCTTGGCCTCGTGTGCGTCCAGTACGAGGAACGACTGGCCTTTCGCTCCGCTGGCGGCGGGCGAGGACGGCGTGCTGCAAGCGGCCAGCAGCTCGGGTGGGAGCAGCGCTGCGAGGCCGGCAAGCCCCGCGGCTTGCAGCACCTGGCGGCGATGGAAGACTGCCATGGCCAGGAATCCTCCCATCAGCTGAGGGCCACGTCGAGCAGTGCCGGACGGTGGGTCATGTTCGCTCGTCGTGCGCCGTGGCGCGGTCCGAGCGCGGGTAGGGTCCCGCCCATGACCACCGGCATCGGGCAAGAGAGCGCGGCTGGCTCCGGATCCGGTCCGCTCTGCGCAGCTTGGGCTCGCGAGCAGCATCTCGATCCGATCGGCACGGCCGGCTGCTATCGAGGCTATCTGCTCGTCGAATGGCCGCTGCCCTGGCCGCGTGACTTGGGGGACGATCTGGCACTCGCGCCCGTGGGGGAACGTGCCCGGAGTGCCGGGATGCGCCTGCAGGGATTGGTACCTGCTCAGGAGGGCGGGGCGAGCCACGTGATCGCCTACCGGTGGCCGGCCGCCGGAGGTGCACGCTTCGAGCGGGCCGAGCTTGCCGTCGGCGCCGACGAAGTCGTCGCGGCGGCGTTGGCGGTCCTCCACGAGCCGCCGACTACAGACGGGACCACCGACGTTCTCGTCTGTACTCACGGCAGGCGCGACCGATGCTGCGGATCGCTCGGGACCGCGCTCGCCCAGGAGCTGTTGGCGGATCCTCTCCAGCTCGGGGACGGCGTGAGGGTGTGGAGGACGAGCCACACGGGCGGGCACCGTTTCGCGCCGACGGCGCTGGTCCTGCCGCAAGGCAGCGCATGGGCGTTCTGCGACAAGGCGGCGCTTACCAGGGTCGTGCGGGGAAGCGGGCCGATGGACGATCTCCTGCCGCGTTACCGGGGCTGCGGGGGCCTGGCCTCGCCGGCGGTGCAGGCGCTCGAGCGTGCCGTTCTCTATGAGCTCGGGTGGCCGCTGTTCGACATGACGAGGCGTGGCGCGGAGCTCGGGGAGGGCCGGACCGAGCTTGTCGTCGAGGGCCCGAGCGGGGAGCGGGTGGTCTGGGGGGCAGACGTGCGTGTCGGCCGGGAGGTGCCATCACCGAGTTGCGGTGTCTCGATGGAGCATGCGACCAAGACCGAGCCGCAGCTCGTCGTGGAGTGCCTGCGGCGCGAGTAGCACCGGCGCGGGAGGTTCGTTCGTGTGCTCTCCCGGCGAGCAGGTGCGGGCGCTGCTTTAGGCTCACAGCCGTGCCGTTGTCAGATCGCGTAAGGAGCTGAGACATGAAGCTCGCCACCGTCCGGACCGCAGACGGCACCCGCGCCGCCCGGCTCGAAGGCGATCGCCTGCTCCTGTTCAAGGTCAGCGATGTCGGCACCCTGCTCGCCTCGACTGACCCGGAGTCTCGCATGGATGCGATAGCGGATCTCGAGTCGACCGGACAGATCGTCGTCGCCGAGGCGTCGTTTGCTCCGCTCGTTCCGCATCCGGAGAAGATCTTTTGCGTCGGGCTGAACTACCGGGGCCACATACTCGAGATGTCAAGGGCTCTGCCCGGCTACCCGACGCTGTTCGCCAAGTTCGCCTCCGGTCTCATCGGGGCGCACGATGACCTCGTCCTGCCGTCGGTGAGCAACGCCGTCGACTGGGAGGTGGAGCTGGGCGTGGTGATCGGCCGTCAGATCCGGCGCGCGACGATCGAGGAGGCACGCCACGCGATCGCGGGTTTCACGGTCGTCAACGACATCTCGATGCGCGACTGGCAGAGGAGGACGACGCAGTTCTTGCAGGGCAAGGCCTTCGACGCCTCGACTCCGGTCGGTCCGGTTCTCGTCACCGGCGATGAGATCGGCGATGCTGCCGATCTCGAAGTGCGCTGCGAGGTTGATGGTGTCGTGATGCAGCGCGGCCGCACGTCCGACCTTTTGTTCGGGCCGGCCGCGATCGTGAGCTACATCAGCCAGTTCGCCACCTTGTGCCCGGGCGACCTCATCTCGACCGGAACCCCTGGGGGGGTCGGGGCTGGGCGCGACCCGCAGGTGTTCCTCCAGCCCGGCCAGGTGCTCACTACCGCCATCGAGGGGATCGGCAGCTGTGTGAACCACTGCGTTGCCGAGGTGGGCTGAACGAGCCCCGAGACCAGCTGTGCGCCCCGGGGCAGCGGCCGAGCCGGCGGGGCACCACAACCAGTAGCTGTGACGCACACTGGTAGCGTCGAGCCATGCGTGCCCGCCCCCTCTTCGTCACGTTGACTGCCGCGATGGCGTTCGCGGCCGGCTGCGGCGGCTCCCCAGGGGGGCCCGCCGCGTCCAATGGCGTCCAGATGAAGTCGGGTGCGCAGATAATCGCGGCTGCGGTCACCGCGACCAAGCGGGAGAGCTCGTTTCATTTCGAGGAATCGGCGACCTCGGGGAGCAGCGGGGTGAGCGTCGTGGCCGACGTGGGCGCCGCCGCCGGGGAGCAGCACATCACGATCCACCAGGGAAGCGAGGTCGGGAAAGTCACCGTCATGCTGGCGGGTGGCACGGCCTACTTCGAGGGCGACGCCTCCGGCCTGGAAGGCCTTACGGGAATGAGCGCCAAGGTGGCGGACGAAGTCGCCGGGAAGTGGATCTCGGTCCCTTCCACGAGCTCGAGCTTTGCCGGTCTCGCCGGTTCCTTGGCGGTCAAGTCCGCTGCCAGTCAGCTCGTCCAGCTGACCGGCACGCTCACCAAGGGCAGGACGACCACCAAGCTCGGACACCCGGCTGTCGCAGTCAAGGCGACAGAGAGCACGAAGACCGCCAGCCTGGCACTCACGATGTACGTGAGGACGACGGGAGCGGCGCTGCCGATATCGGTCGAGGGAACCACGCAGGAAAGCGGCAGCGCCGCCCACGTTATCTCTGCGAGCTTCAGCGATTGGGGCGAGGTCCTGCACCTGACCGCCCCGACCGGCGCCCTTCCCATCGCCAGCGTGCAGGCGCTCGCGGGCTGAGCGTCCAGGCTGTGGGTGCTCAGCGGGTTCGGAAGGGGCGCTGACCGCACAAATGGCCTCTGGACCGGGAGGGACGAGCTCTGGTGACAGGCCGGTCGCGGCGGGGACCTATCCGGGCGAGCTCGAGTGTGACGTGCTGCTGTCCGACGGCCGCTCGGCCCGGCTGCGCGCCGTTCGGCCCGTCGACGGCCCGCTGCTGCGCTCCTTCGGGGCGAGGCTTTCGAGGGAAACGGTGTATTTCCGTTTCTTCGCTCCGCGTAAGGAGATCAGCGACGAGGAGATCAGGCACCTCGTAACCGTCGACTATCAGGACCGGTTGGCGCTCGTCGCCTTCGTGGACCGCGAGCTCGTCGCGGTGGCCCGCTACGACCGTCTTCCCACGGAGCCCGACGATGCCCTCCCCGGCTCCGCAGCAGGCACGACCGGCGGGCCGGTCCCCCAGCTTGTGGGTGAGGCCGAGGTCGCATTCGTCGTCCGGGACGACCACCAGGGTCGGGGTCTCGGTACCGTGATGCTCGAGCATCTCGCCTCGGCCGCGGTGGCACGCGGGATCGGGCGGTTTGTGGCAGACGTCCTACCAGACAACCACCGGATGCTCGCGGTCTTTCGTTCGGCCGGCTTCAACGAGCAGGCGCTTCTCGATTCCGGGGTCATCAGGGTGACACTGGAGCTCGCGGCCCAATCGGAGTACATAGAACGGGTCGAAGAACGCGAGTGGACCGCGGCAGTGCGCTCGATTGAGCACATTCTTCGGCCGAGGTCCATCGCTGTCATCGGGGCGAGCCGCGAGCCTGGCTCTGCGGGCCATGACATCGTCGCCAATCTCCTCGCCGGCGAGTTCACCGGCGCCGTCTACCCGGTCAATCGGCTTGCCGACCCCGTCGCCGGGCTCCGGTCGTACACCAGCGTGTCCGATGTGCCGGGCGACATCGATCTGGCACTGCTCGCGGTGCCGGCGCGCCACACGGCCGAGGCTGTCCGCGAATGCGGTATGAAGGGGGTTCGCGGCCTGGTCATCGTCACTTCCGGCGAAGAGGGTCGCGAGGCCCTCGGGACGAGCACCGATCGCGACCTGGTCGAGCTCGCCCGGAGTTTCGGCATGAGGCTCGTGGGCCCAGACTCGATGGGCGTCATCAACAACGGTCCTCAAGTCCGGATGAACGCCACTTTCGCAGAGCGGCCGCCACCGCCGGGCCGGGTCGCGTTGTCCGCCCAGTCAGGCGGCCTCGGGATCGCTCTTCTGGGCGAACTCACCGGCCGCGGGCTCGGAATATCGAGCTTCGCGTCCCTCGGCAACAAGGCCGACGTCAGCGGCAACGACCTGTTGCGGTTCTGGGAGGGAGACCCGGAGACGGACGTGATCCTGCTCTACCTGGAATCGTTCGGGAATCCCCGCAAGTTCAGCCGCATCGCGAGACGCGTCGCGCACAAGACTCCCATCGTCGCGGTGAAGAGCGCTCGTACCCCGGCGGGTCTGCGGGGCGTTCATGCCCCGAGCGCAGGCGCGGTTCCCGACGAGGCCACCGACGCCCTCTTCCGCCAGGCCGGGGTGATCCGGGTGCAGACGTTGGAGGAGCTTCTGGACGTTGCCGACGTCTTGGCCAACCAGCCCCTTCCCGCCGGCCGGCGAGTGGGGATCGTCGGCAATGCCGGAGGTTGTGGGGTTCTCGGTGCGGACGCGTGTGAGAGTCACGGCCTCGAGGTTCCTGAGCTCGCGCCCGCGACCCAAAGCCGGCTCCTCGGCGTCGTCTCTCACGGTGCTGTGGTGGGGAACCCCGTCGAGCTGGCGGCCTCGGCCACCGCCGAGGAGTACGGGTCCGTGCTCGAGATCGTCCTCGCCGACGACGACATAGACGTGGTGATAGTGACCTTTACTCCGCCGGTACTCGTCGGTGCAGATGACATTGCCGAGGCGGTGTCCAAAGCCGCCGCCAGGACCAACAAGCCGGTGCTGGCGAACTTCATCGCGACCGAGCAGACGCTCCGCGCGTTGCGTGCCGGCCCCCGCCCCGTCCCTTGGTTTGCGTATCCCGAGTCTGCGGCGCGGGCGGTCGCGCGGGTCGCAGCCTATGGCCAGTGGGTGGCTCGGCCGGAAGGGACCGTCCCCGGCTTCGACGATCTGGATCCGGCCCTGGCGCGCCGGATCGCGGAGCAGGCCCTGGCCGCGACGCCGTCGGCCGGGCCCGGCACGGGGCCCGCGCCGGGTCGTGAGCCGGTTGCGGTTTTGTCGAACTCGGTTTGGCTCGACACGGTCGCGGCTTTCACCATGCTCCAGGCCTACGGCATACCGATCCTCCCGTGCCTGCGGGCGTCGAGCGCGGTCGAGGCCGTGCAGGCCGCGACAAAGCTGGGCTACCCGGTTGCCCTGAAGCTCGATGCGCCGGAGTTCGTGCACAAGAGCGACGTCGGGGGCGTCCGGCTGAACCTGGCCTCGGGAGAGGAGGTCGCCTCCGCTGCCGAGGCTTTGTTGGCGAGGTTCGGGCCCGGTGTGCCGCTCATCGTGCAGCCGATGGCTCCAGACGGTGTCGAGACCGTCGTCGGCGCCGTGGAGGACCCGTCGTTCGGGCCGCTCGTGATGTTCGGGCTGGGCGGTAAGGAGGCCGAGCTGTTCGGAGACCGCATATGGTCGCTTGTGCCCATGACCGCAGAGGACGCCCGTGACCTCGTGAGAGGGCTCCGGTCGTCACCGCTCCTCACCGGTTACCGCGGCTCGGCCCCGGTCGATCTCAAGGCACTTTCCGGGGTGCTTTCCCGCGTTGCCCGCCTGGCGGAGGACCTGCCCGAGGTCGTCGAGATGAGCCTGAACCCAGTTGTGGCGAGTCCCGGAGGTGTCGTGGCGCTCGACGCACGCGTCCGGGTTGCGACGACGTTGCACGAGCCGCCTCTGCTACGTCGCGCTATGCGGTCGGCTTGAGGGGCAGACTGATCCCTCGCAAGCGGCCTATTCGAGGCCTGCCACCTCGTTGATCCGCCGCATCACTTCGTCGTCGAGCCGTTCAAGCACCTCGAGCGACTGCAGGTTCTCCTGCAGCTGCTCGACGCGGCTCGCGCCCATGATGACCGTTGACACCTTGGGGTTGCAGGCGCACCAGGCGATGGCGAGCTGTGCGAGCGGGCAGCCGAGGTCATCCGCGATCGCCTTGAGTGCCCGCACCTTCTCATTCTTGCGGCGGTCTTCGAAGTTGGGGCGGAGCCATTCGAAGCCTGCGAGCGCGCCGCGGGAATCCTCCGGGATCCCTTCGAGGTACTTGCCCGTGAGCAGGCCAGTGGCGAGGGGACTGAAGGTCGTGAGGCCTATCCCGTAGTCCTCGAGCAACCGGGCGTACTCCTTCTCGACACGCCTTCGGTGAAGCAGGTTGTACTCCGACTGCTCCATCACGGGCTTGTGCAGGTGATGACGCTCGGCGATCTCGATGGCGGCGACGATCTCGTCCGCTGCCCACTCCGAAGTGCCCCAGTAGAGGGCCTTGCCGGAGCTGATGATGTCGGACATCGCCCTCACCGTCTCTTCGATCGGTGTATCCGGGTCGGCGCGGTGGCAGAAGATGAGATCCAAGAAGTCGAGCCCGAACCGCTCGAGCGAGGCGTCCACGGCCTGCAGTAGGTATTTGCGGTTCAACGTGTAGGTCATGTTCGGGACGTCGTGGATGCCCCAGAAGAACTTGCTCGAGACGACGTACTCGTGGCGCTTCCAACCGAGGGTCTTGAAGGCCCGGCCCATGATCGCCTCCGACTGCCCGCCCGCGTAGCTCTCGGCGTTGTCGAAGAAGTTGACCCCTGCCTCACGCGCGGCGGCGAGACAGCGCACGGCGAGGTCGTCATCCAACTGGTTGGCGAAGCTGACCCACGAGCCGAACGACAGCAGGCTCACTTTCAGGCCGGATCGGCCAAGACGGCGGTAAGGCATTGACATATCTGGTCATCTCCAGATCGATGGATTCAGGTCCGCCAGAGGATCACACTGCTCGAAGATACCCGCGACCGATAAGTCCCGGCTGAGCCCGCTGTCCGGGCTCAGTGCGCCACTGCTTAGCGGCGCTTGGCCTTTGGCACCGTCGCGAGCAGGTCGGTCAGGACCTCGGTGACGATCTTTCGCGTGCGGGGAACCGAGCAGCCCTGAATGGTCCGCAGGGCATCCCACGAAGCCCAGCTCGCGGCGAGGTCGAGGGCGTCGATCATGACCGACCGACGCCGCGCGTCAAGGCGCGACAGCTCAGGCGCGAAGACATCTGCGACCTGGGCCCGGGCAGTCGCGTACGCCTCCGCGAGCTGTTCGACCACGAGCGGGTGCGTTTGGCTGAGATAGATCGCCACCCTCCTTACGGGCGCGATCCTCTCGTAAAGCTTCGCCCGCAGACTTACGAGCACTTCGATGCGGTCGTCCAAGCCGGGAGCATCTGGTCGGGGGTCGAGGTAGATCTGTTGCACCGGCCGGATTCTCGAGGCGGCTGCCACGAACAGCGCATCGAGGTCGGCGAAGTGACGGAACACGGTTCTTTCAGAGACCCGGGCACGGGCGGCGACCTCAGCGGCGCTCGGAAGGTATATGGCGTTGGGCGGGCACTCCCGCACGATGTCGAGGACCGCACCCACGACCGCCTCGTAGTTGCGAGCCGCGCGCAATCGGCGTCCGTCCGCTTCCTTGTCGCCCGCCGTGCGGGCGGGCTGGCGCGCGGGTGGCGAGGCTGCCGGCGCGGACGCTCGTCGGGGAGGGGTGAGGAGACTCGGGCGCGCCCGCGAGGTCGCGCGCGGGGCCGGTACTTGGGCCGAGCGGGCCGTCGTGGCCCGAGCAGGGGAGGTTGTGGTGCCAGTCGAGCGGCTTGAGCGCGCTTTTGGCGTCGCTCGTGTCGCAGGGGTCACCATCTGTGACATCCGGGTGACAAATTGAACACGAGAAGCATCCTACTCAAAGTTGGCACCATTAGATCGTCAGTACGCCTGCCAGTTGCCGCGGCGGGAAACTTTATCCGTCGGTGAGGAGAGTGCCATCAGTTGACTTCTCGATGGGGATGCCGGGAAGAGGCGACGCCGCCGGACCCTGGAGGACCTCCCCGGTGGCAGCAGAGAAAATCGAACCGTGACAGGGGCATCGGAACTGGAGCGCGGTTTGGAAGAATCCAACAGTGCAGCCCATGTGAGTGCACACGGCGCTGAAGGCCACATAGGAGTCTTCGGAAGGCCGGACCACATATGCCGGGATCCCCTGGGCGGGGTCGGTGAACTCCCGGGCGCCGCCGAGCGGCACGTCGCTGGCGAGCCCGATGGGTGTGCCCTTGACGGCCCCGCCGCTCGGGGATCCGCCGCTCGGGGATTCGTTGCTAGGTGGCGGGAGCTGGGGCGCGCCGGATGCATGTGTCGATGCGTCGCCGAACATTCTCCCGAGTGCCGCCGCGATGCCGGCTGTGACCACGGCGAAGCTCGCAAGGGTGATGGCGGAGGCCATTTTGCGAACGGCCGCTCGTCGGTCCAGGTCTGCCGCTGCTCGGGTAAGCCTCACGCCGGCCGCGGCGCGCTCTGCGGCGTGACGTGCCTCGAGTACCGCGTCGAGCGACCAAGCTCCGCTTCCCGCGACCACAAGCGGGGTCCAGGCGAAGAAGAAGACGATGTCCGAACCGTAGAAGTAGGGGGTGGTGTTGAAGCTGACGGAAAGGAACAGCAGGAGCGACAGCGCCATGCCGCCCCCGGCAGCAATCCTCCCGAACAGCCCGAACAGGGTGCCGAGACCGACTGCCAGCTCGCCGAAAGCGATCAGCAGTCCCACGAGCACCGGGGCGTGCGCCGACAGCCTGATGAGTGGCCCGATCGGGCTTGTGGCGATCGAGGCGTGCAGCTGTGCCTGGATCGACCCGGGGTTAGCGGCCTGGAAGAAGAAACGGTTCGTCAGCTTCTGCAAGCCGGCGTAAGTGAAGGTCACGCCCAGGAAGGCTCTTAGGATGAGCTGAGGACCCCCGGGCGTGTCCCGGAGCCGCGCCGGCAGACGCGCCATCGGCCCGCCCTGCCCCTCTGCGGCTGGAGGCTGCACGACTACTCGAACGTCGGCGAGGGCCGGCCCGAGAGGACGATCGTCTCGGCAGACTCGGGCGCGGCGGACGAAGGGCTGTGTTCGTTCACCGTGGTGTGCACGGTCCTGCGCAGGCGGATCTCCGGCAGCGCGAGCGACAGGAAGAAAGCGACGGCGACGACCGGCGTCGCGATGAGGAAGACCGTGTCGATCGTGTGCACGTAGGCGACCGTGGCCGCCGCGTGGATGGTCGGGGGCAACAGCTTCAGCTGGGCGGGGCTGCCGACGATCTCGCGGGCTATCTCCGGCACGTGGGGGCGCACCGCGGGAGGAAGCGCCCTGGTCAAGTTACCGACGAGGCGGTCGTTGAGGACTGCGCCGAGGAGCGCCGTGCCGAAAGCGCCTCCCATCGACCGGAAGAAGGCAGCCAGCGATGTCGCCGTCCCGAGGTCCTTGTACTCGACCCCGTTCTGGACGGCGAGGATCAGCACCTGCATGACCAGGCCCAGCCCGAACCCCGTCAGCAACATGAAAGCGGAGGTCACGAAGAAGGAGGTGTGAATCGTCAAGGTGGAGAACAACCCCATCCCGATGGTCATGAGCGCAGTGCCGACGATGGGGAAGATCTTGTAGCGTCCGACGCGGGCGATGATCTGGCCGCTTCCGATCGAGGCTATGAACAGGCCGGCCATGATGGGCAACAACATGAGACCGGAGGTGGTCGGCGACACTCCTCGCACGACCTGGAGGTAGACGGGCAAGTAGATGATCGCGCCGAACATGGCGACGCCGACGATGAAGCCGGCGGCGTTGGCCACGGAGAACACTCGCTTGCGGAACAGCCTGAGCGGGACGATCGGCTCAGACGCATAATGCTCGCGGACGAGGAACCCGGCGACGAAGACGATGCCGATCGCGATCATGCCGATGATCTGCGGTGACAGCCACGCGTAACCCTGTGGAGAGCCTCCGAGGGTCGTGACCAGCAGCAGGGCGGACACTCCGACGAGGAGGAGCACCGAGCCCAGGTAGTCGATCTTGTGCCGCGTGCGCACAGCGCGGTCCCTGAGCACGATGCTCGTGACGACGAGTGCGATCGCACCGATCGGGAGGTTCACGTAGAAGATCCAGCGCCAGGAGGCATGGTCGACGAGGAAGCCCCCGACAAGTGGGCCGGCGATGCTTGCGATGCCGAAAACCGCGCCGAAGTATCCCTGGTAGCGGCCACGTTCTGCAGGGGACACGACATCACCGACGATGGCCATCGCCAACACGATCAGGCCGCCGGCTCCCAGTCCTTGCACTGCCCTAAAGGCGATCAGCTGGTCCATGTTCCGGCTGAGACCGGCCAGGACCGAGCCGACGAGGAAGATCACGATGGCGAACTGGAAGATGCGCTTGCGGCCGTAGAGGTCGGAGATCTTCCCGTAGAGAGGGGCGCTCACCGTCGAAGTGAGGAGGTAGGCCGTCACGACCCACGTGAGGCGGTTGAGGGAGTGGAAGTCGCCGACAATGGTCGGCAGCGCCGTGCTCACGATGGACTGGTCGAGCGCGGCCAGCAACATCCCGAGCATCAACCCGGAAAAGACGACGAGGATCTGGCGGTGGCTCATGACGGCGCCAGAGTGGTCGTGGCCCGCCGTCGCCTCTCCGGGCGCGCCCTTTGGGGTTGCCACTGCGCGGACGTCTTTCGAACCGGCGCCGAGGGCAGTGTCAGTCGTCGTCATATTGCGAGTTCCTCCTGGGCGTTCTCGTGCTTGGCGGGCTCACAGCCCGTCAGTGCTTCATGCGCTACGGCGGCGGCATCGAGCATCTCCATCGTCGCGACCAACTGCGCGAGCTGGTCGTCCGAAAGCGACATGAGAAGCCCAGCCGTCTTCTTGCAGGCGGTCGCGTGCAACTTGGTCACCAGCGACTCGCCCGTGTCACTCAGCGCCAAGCGGACGACCCGTCGGTCCGAGGGGTCGTCGCAGCGGACCACGAGCCCTTGGCGGACGAGGCGGTCGACGACCGCCGTCGCGGCGCTCTCCCCCACGTCGAGCTCTTTCGCGAGTTCCCGCATCGTCACCGACTGGCCCCTCAGGTAGGTCAGCACGCTGAGTTGATGGCCGGTGATCGCATGCAGCTCTTCACGCAGCTCCCGGTGCAGGAGAGCGCTGAACCGCCTTTGCATCTGCGGCTGAAGCTCGCAGTACCTGTCGACCAGCAGTTCGCGGGGCGAGAGCCCCGCCGTGGCCAGGTCCCCCGGCCTGGACGGGGACAGCGCCGTTCGCTCGATGGACATCATGAGGAGCGACCTCCGGTTGAGTTCTGCAATGTCACGTGGACTAGAACATTTCTACTGATGAAATATTCCGGTAGATGAAATTGGTAGCTTGACCGGGGTTGAAGGCCAGCGGAGAAGAGGGCGACGAATCACGACCTGGTCATGGCCGCCGCCGTCGGTGTGCCGCCGCTCGTCTGAGGGCCGCCGGCGTCACGCGCCGAGGTCCAGCACGATCTTGCCGAGCTTGGCTCCCGCCGCGAACCTTTCGTAGGCCGCGGCCACCTCTTCGAGCCCGAACACCGCCTCGACAAGGACGCGAACACGCTGTGCGGAAAGAAGCGGGAGGACCTGGCGCTCCACGAGGCGCGCGGCGACGGCCTTCTCTTCGAGCGGACGAGCCCGCAACGTTGAGCCGTGAATGTGTCCGCGACGACCCATGAGCTGCAGGAGGTCGATCTCGCCGCGAGCGCCTGCTCCGACTCCGATGATCGCGATGCGGCCCCCGATGGCAAGCGAGTCGAGGTCGGTTTTCAGATTCGGCGCCCCGACGGGCTCCAGGATCACGTCATAGGGGCCGTGTGCTGCCGTGTCGGCCGGGTCGACCGCGGTCGCGCCGAGGACCTGGACGCCGTTACGCAGGTGTGCGGCGCGCACGCTCGCCACGACCGTGGCGCCTGCCGCCACAGCGAGCTGCACTCCTGCCACGCCTACCCCACCCGCCGCGCCGTTGACGAGCACCCGCTCTCCGGGCCGGAGCCCGCATTGGGTGAACAGGGCGTCATACGCGACCGTGAACGCCTCCGGGAAGCCGGCGGCCTCCAGAGAGGTGATCTCGTCGGGCACGGGCAAAGCGGTTCGTTCGTGAACGGTCACCAGCTCGGCCTGCGCTCCGCCTCCGACCACCGCCATGACCCGATCGCTGACGACGAAACGTTCGGTACCAGGACCAACTGCCGTCACAACGCCCGCGAGCTCGAGGCCCGGGATGTCGGCCGGCCAACCCGGCGGTGCCGGGTACAGGCCGGCCCGCTGCAGCAAGTCGGCCCTGTTCAGGCCCGCAGCCTGAACCCGGACCAGCAGTTCGCCAGTGCCCGGGACAGGGTCGGGTCGTTGCGCTACGACTACTGCTCCCGCCTCGACGATGACAGCGCGCACTTCTGAAGCGTACGGCGGACGTCAGCTGGCTAGTGGCCGCTCAACTGAAAGAGAGCTTTCGGGTGTCAGAAAGTCAGGGCCTGCCGGCGCCGTAGGCACCAGGCGGTATCGGCGTGTCCATCACGTTCGTGCCCGTCTCCTCAGCCTGCACGACCATACCGCCGCCGATGTACATGACCACGTGGTAGAGCAGGTAGGCGTCGCCGTAGAAGATGAGGTCACCCGGCTGGAGGTCGTCCATCGAGACGTGCTGGATCTCGTAGTACTGCTCGGTTGCCCCGTGAGCCAGAGAGACACCGGCTTGGCTCCAAGCCCACATTGTCAGACCTGAACAGTCGAAGCCGGCTCCCGGTGTGGCACCTCCCCACACGTAAGGGACCCCGCGCTGGCTCTCGGCGGCGTTGACCGCGATCTGACCTGCAGTGTCACCCGATACCGGTGGCAGCGAGGGCGAGGGTGCCGCAACCGGCGTCGGCGGCGTCACCGTCTGCTGCTGCTGGACGCTGGCTTCGGCCGCCCGCGCCGCGGCAGCCAACTGAGCGGCATAGGCGGCGGCCTTGGCTTGCTCAGCGGCTGCCACAGCAGCTGCGAGCTGGCCCTTCACATTCGCTTCCTCGGTGTTCAGCTTTGCAGTGATGGCCTGCGCTTGCGCCAAGTCGGTGGTGATCGCCGCCTCATTGGCTCTTGCGAGTCGCTCGGAGTTGTCGAGAGCGGTCCGATCGATCGACAGTGCTCGCTGGTTGATCTCGACCGTCGTCTCGGACTCGTCCAGATTGCCTGACGCCGCCTGGATGTAGGCCTGCTGCATACCGGCGGTCTCTTGAGTCCCGTTGAACACCACGGACAAGCTCTGTGACTCACCACCTGTCACGTAGGCCTCGATCGCGACCTCGCGGAGATGCGACTGGTCCTGAGCGAGTGCCTGTTCGGTGCTGCCAATTGCCTTTGTCGCGGCGGCGACCTGTTGTGCGAGCGACGTGACGCGAGCCTTGGCCTGGAGGTAGCTCTCGTCGAGGATGGTCAGCTTGACGTTGGCCGCCTGGATCTCGGCGGCTATGTACTGAGCACGCTGTTGCAGCGTGGCAACTTGGTCGGCACCTGCAGGCGCGCCCTCGAGAACAAGAGGCGTGCCGACGCCAGCAAGCAGCACCGCGGAGATAAGCAGCGAAACCGCCGCGCGTCGCCTGCGCCTTCCCGGCGCATTCGCCGCGACGACCAAGCCTCTTGCAGCCTCAGCGATGAGGCGCCCAGTAGCAGGTCTCACAGTGCTCGCAACCTAACCCGGTGTGCAAAGGCTTGCAAGCACGCAGTGTCTCACCTGGGGTGGAGCCTTTTCCGTCCAGAAAATGGACGTTACAGCGTCGTTACGATAGTTCTGCCTGAATTGTTACGGCTGTCGTTCTGACAACTACGTTGACGACATGAACGCTATGGGAGATTCCAAGGGTGCCGGCGATGCCGCTGTCGGGTATCGCATCGAGCACGATTCGATGGGTGAGATCCGGGTACCGGAGAGCGCGCGGTGGGGAGCACAGACACAGCGCGCAGTCGAGAACTTCCCGATCTCAGGCCAGACCGTTGAGCCCGCGCTCCTCGTGGCTCTGGCCATGATCAAAGGCGCGGCGGCGATAGTGAACGCCGAAATGGGCACCATCGGCTCTGACGTGGCAGCAGCGATTGCCGAAGCAGCCGAAGAAGTGGCAGCCGGGCGCCATTTCGACCAGTTTCCGATCGACGTCTTCCAGACGGGGTCGGGGACCTCTACCAACATGAACATGAACGAAGTGTTGGTGAATCTTGCAGGCGAACGGCTCGGGCGGGAGGTGCGCCCGAACGACGAGCCCAACGCGTCACAGTCAACCAATGACGTGTTCCCCTCGGCTATCCACTTGGCCGCGGCCAGGGGGATCGTGGGTGACCTGATTCCGGCTCTCCGTCGGCTGGCCGCCAGCCTGCGCACGAAACAGGAAGAGTTCGCCGGAATCGTGAAGTCCGGGCGCACCCACCTCATGGATGCGACGCCCGTGACACTCGGTCAGGAGTTCGGCGGCTTTGCAGCCGCGGTCGAGTACGGCGTGGAACGCCTGGAAGCTGTGCTGGGTCGCGTGGCCGAGCTGCCGCTCGGCGGGACGGCCGTCGGGACCGGGCTGAATGCCAAGGCAGGCTTTGCGGCCGAGGTGATCGCGCGGCTCGCGGACGCAACCGGGTTGCCGCTCACAGAGGCCCGCGACCACTTCGAAGCCCAGGGCTCCCGGGACGCCCTCGTCGAAGCCTCCGGTGCCCTCCGGACGATCGCAGTGTCGCTCTACAAGCTCTCGAACGACCTTCGCTGGATGTCCTCGGGCCCGCGCTGCGGTCTGGGCGAGATTCACCTGCCGGATCTCCAGCCGGGCTCGTCGATCATGCCAGGGAAGGTGAACCCTGTGGTCCCTGAGGCCGTCTGCCAGGTCGTGGCGCAGGTGGTCGGCAATGACGCCGCGGTGGCCTTCGGGGGCTCGGCGGGGAACTTCGAGCTGAACGTGATGATGCCTGTGATCGGGAGCAATCTTCTCGAGTCCATCCGCCTGCTTTCCTCGGTGAGCGTTGCGCTGGCGGACAAGTGCGTGGCCGGGATCGTCGCCGACGAGGAGCGGTGCCGCTCCTACGCGCTCTCCTCCCCGTCGCTCGCCACGGCGCTCAATCCCTACATCGGCTATGAGCAGGCGGCCAAGGTCGTGAAGGCCGCCCTGGCCGGAGGAAAGGACCTGCGAAGCGTCGTGCTGGAGATGGGGCTGCTCAGTGAAGAGGAGGTGGACCGGGCCCTTGACGTGCTTGCCATGACCAAGGGCGGGGTCGTCGGCTGAGCACGGCCGGGTGAGAGTTGCCTTCCTCGACGGAGGTTCCCTGCCGCCCCGCCGGTAGCGTGCGTCCCGATGCACCCCCTCGAGCGCCTCCGGTGGATCGCCCGGGACCGCGACGAGGCTCCCACGGCGCTCGCGGTCGAGGCGGCATGGGCAATCTCCGATCTCGTGGCCAACGAGCCAGCCGCCGTCGTGACCGCTTGCCGGCGCCTCGTCGAGTCTCACGTCACCGTCGGCCCACTTTGGTGGGTGACCGCGACGGTGCTGGCCGCCCCTGATCCGGACCAGGCGGCCAGGCGTGTAGTTGCCGAACTCGTCTCCGATCCCACCGCCGAGTTGCTCGCGGCCGGCCTGGGCGATCGTCTTGGTGGCGACGCGCCTGTCGTGGTTGCGTGTCCAGCCGAGACCGTGGTGGAAGCGTTCTCGTATCGGCCGGTGGCCATGGTCCGTGTCGTCGGGTCGTCGCCCGCGCTGCGCGGACAGGTCCGCAGGTTCGCGACGGCGCCGGCCAAGGCCGAGGGTTTTGAGTTCGATGAGGCACAACAAGCTGTGCGAGGCGCGGCAGCGGTGCTCGTCGAGGCGCTCGCAGCCGGTTCTCGAGGAGTGCTCGTCCCAGCCGCGGCCGCCCCTCTCGCCGAAGCCGCCCAGGGCGCCTCTGTCCCGCTCTGGGGAGTTGCAGCTGTCGGCCGCGTGCTGCCCGACCAGTTGCTCGAAGAGGTCTTGAGGCGGGCCGGCGACGGTGTCGAGCTGATAGAGACTGCCCGCTTCGATCTGGTGGCCGGCCCGGCCGGTCTCGAGGCGCCCGTCCAGGCCTTGGCCAGGGGCACGTGCCCACCGGCACCGGAGCTGTTCGTGCGTGTGAGGTGATCGGATCCTCAGGTCTTGTCTGCTTTGGCGCCGGCCGCCTCGCCGGCGACCGGCGACCGGCTTTGCGGTGCGTTGTCCTGTGACGGCCTGAGCGCTCGGTGCAACCACCTGGCACCGAAGGCGGCTGCAGCGCAACAGGCGACGAAGAAGCCGAGCAGGAAGATCCCGAGACCGGCACCTATCGCCGCCCCGGAAAGCGCCGGGCTCACGACGCTGGCCACAGTGACGCACATGGCAGAAGCGGCGAAGTAGCGCCCGCGAAGCGCCGGCGGCGCAAGGTCGTTCACGAGCGGGCCGCCGACTGGGCTCAGGAACACTTCCCCCGCGGCGAACACGACCAGGCTGGCGATGACAAGTGCCCGGGAGGCGCTGGACCCCGGTGCGAGGCCGGCACAGGCGAGTACGACCCAGCAAGCACCGAATGCGGCCGCAACTATCTTGAGAGCCGTTGTGCGCCTTGTCCGGCTGACGATCCGCAATGCCAACGGCTGCGCCAGCACGATGAACATGGTGTTGGCCGCGTACGCCGCCGCGATCGTGCCGGGACCCGCTTTGGCCACCGACGTGGCGAAGCCTACGAAGCCCGTGTTCAACGCTCCGTAGCCGGCGAGCATGAGAATGGTCATCGTCACCAGGTAGCGACGGAACAGTCCGTCGCCCAGCACCGCCCGGTAGCCGCGCTTGGCTTGGTGGCGAGCGCTGGTCGCGGAGGCACCGTCTTGGGTTGATGGCGACGGACCGGCATGGCGCGTCGAGCGAAACGCGCTCTTGGGCAAGAGAGCGAGCACCGGCACGACTACCAGAGCGAAAGCCCCGTTGACAAGGTAAATCGCCACAAATGTCCCTGGCTCCCGGACGTGGACGACAAGCCCGCCGACGATCGCCCCGATGCCGAGACCGAGGTTCAAGAGCTGGAAGTTGCGCGCGAACGCCAGGCGGCTGACATTGTCGTCGCCCGTCATCACTCCGAGGAGGGCGTTCCAGGTCGGCCAACCGGCGGCTTGCCCGAGCCCGTAGACGAACAGGGCCGGTACGGCGGTCTCGACACTGTGCACGGTCGCGAGCGCGGCGATGCCGAGGCCTTGCACGACCATGGTCACGAGCACCACTTCCCTGGCGCCGACCCGGTCGACGAGGGCACCGGCCAGGGGACTCACGGGCAGTGCCAGGACTGCCACTCCCCCGATCAGAAGACCGGAGATCCCGAGAGGAATGTGCCGGACCTGGTGCAGATAGATGACGAGAAACGGAAGGGTCAGCCCTCCCCCGACTGACGACACGAAGCTTGCCCCGAGCAGGACGCGCAGCGATCCCGGGAGCCGGCTCGTGGGCATGACGCCAATCCTCGCGCGCTTGGACAAATGCCTGAATTGGCTTTCGCGCAGGAGTAGCTTCGCTTGTATGGGATCGGTGATCGAGTTTCCGAGCAACGGTTCGACCGACGTCGGGTACCTGGCGCTGCCCGCCGGTGAAAGCGGACCGGGGGTCGTCGTGATTCAGGAGTGGTGGGGACTGGTCGACCACATAAAGGACGTGTGCGATCGCTTCGCAGCGGAGGGCTTCGTGGCACTGGCGCCCGATCTTTACCACGGGGTGAAGGTCACCGAGCCCGACGAGGCCGCGAAGCTGATGATGGCGCTCGAGTTGGACCGGGTCGCTCGGGACATGGGCGGTGCTGTGGACGAGGTCGCGTCCCGGTCGAGCGGCAGCGGAGTCGGGGTCGTCGGGTTCTGCATGGGCGGCGGCCTGGCTCTGATGCTGGCATCGCAGCGCCCGGACAAGGTGAGAGCTGTCGTGCCCTTCTACGGTATGGTGCCCTGGCAGGGCGCGCAGCCCGACTATTCAGCCCTAACCGGTGCTGTTCTCGGCCATTTCGCAGGGAAGGACGAGTCGGCGAGCCCCGAGGCGGCGAGGGCACTTGTGCGCACGCTGCGGGAAGCGGGCAATCACGACGTGGACATTCACATCTACCCGCAAGCGGACCACGCCTTCTTCAACGACACGCGCCCTGAGGTCTATGACGCCGAGGCATCGGCGCTCGCTTGGCGACGCACGACTGAGTTTCTCCGGTCCCGCATCGGTTGAGTCATCTATGACGCCAGGAGTCGTCGAGCGTTACCTCGCGCTCGGCTTGGCAATGGACCGTCACGTGCCCGGGCTCGTGGACTCGTACTACGGGCCGGAACAGATCGCAGCCCGCGTTGGTGCGTCGCCGCTCGTGGCGCCAGAACACGTTGTGGCCGAGGCGCGGTCAATTCTTGCGGCCATCGATGCAGGCGAGCCGCTCGGCGACCCAGACGAGCGCGCGGCCCCCGGCCATCGTCAGCTTGAGATTGCCCCGGACGCGGGACGGGACGCGTCGAGGCGCCACTATCTCCGTGCCCAGACGATCGGCTTGCTCACCACTGCGCGCAAGCTGGCAGGCGAGCCGATCGCCTACGCAGACGAGGTCGAAGCCTGCTACGGCGTTCGCCCACGGAGATTCGAACAGGAGGAGTTCGAGGCGGCGCACCGCCGCCTCGACGAGGTCGTGCCGGGCGACGGACCGCTCCTGGATCGCTACGTGTCCTGGCGTGAGGCGCGCACGGTGCCCATCGACCGGCTTCAAGCGGCGATCGCCTCGCTCGCCGAGGATCTCCGTGACAGGACCCGGCTCATGTTCGGCCTGCCCGAGGGCGAGCGCGTCGAGTTCGAGCTCGTCAGCAACAAGCCGTGGAGCGGCTTCAACTACTACCAGGGAGGGTTGCGCTCGAGGGTCGCGATAAACACCGACCTCCCCGTGTTCTCGACGTCTCTCGGTCCCCTTGTGGCACACGAGGCTTATCCGGGTCACCACACCGAGCACGTGCGCAAGGAGGTGGGTCTTCTCCGCCGCAACCGGTGCTGGGAGGAGTCGATCGTCGTCATCGGGACGCCGCACAACCTGCTTTCCGAAGGACTCGCCGACCTTGGTTTCGAGGTCGTGACGGGCCCATGGCCTGACGCGGTTGTGGCCGAGCACCTGACACCGCTCGGCATCTCCTACGACCCGGAAGTGGTCGCGGCCATGAGGAGGGCGCGGGAGGCACTCAGCGGCGTGCGTGCGAATGCCGCCTTCCGCCTGTGGGAGGACGGGGCCGATCCCGACGCCGTCATCGACGAGGTGGCCCGCCTCGAACTGACATCGAGGGCGAGGGCGCAGAAGGCAGTCGAATTCCTTCTCCACCCGATCTGGAGGTCGTACATCTCCTGCTATGTGGAGGGCCTGGCACTCTGCCGGGCGTTTGTCGGAGGCGATCCTGCCCGATTCGCCCGCCTCGTCACCGAGCAGCTCACGCCGCGAGATCTGATCGACGAGATCCCGCCGGCGCGATAAGGACGGGCACGGCAGAGCGATGCCCGGCGCCGCGGCCGGTGGCCGAGGCGCCGTCGTACCATCGGTGTCGTGTCCGAGCGTTCCCGCAATTTGCCCCGCCGGTCGTGTCTGTCCGTGCCGGGATCCAACCCGCGCTTTCTCGAGAAGGCTCCTGCCGTAAAGGCCGACATGACTCTTTTCGACCTGGAGGACTCCGTGGCGCCGGCCGAGAAGGGGTCGGCCAGGGCAAAGGTGGTCGACGCGATCCGCAACCTCGGCTGGGATGATCGCGTCCTTTGCGTCCGGGTGAACGGGTGGGCCAGCCGTTGGACCTACGGCGACGTGATCGAGGTTGTTACGCAAGCGGGCGAAAGGCTCGACGAGGTGATGCTGCCCAAGACCCAGACTGCCGCCGAGGTCATCGCGCTCGATCTTCTCCTCGCCCAAGTCGAGCTCAACAGCGGGCTTGCGGCCGGCCACGTCGGCATCGAGGCACAGATCGAGACCGCGCGGGGCCTCATCAACGTGGAGGAGATCTGCGCAGCATCGCCGAGGCTCGAGGCGGTCGTCTTCGGCCCGGCGGACTTCGCCGCTTCGGTCGAGATGCCTGTCCTGACCGGCGGCGTGCAGATCGACCAGTACCCGGGCGATCACTTCCACTACGTGTACAGCAAGATCTTGATGGCCGGACGGGCGAACGGGATTCAGGTTATCGATGGCCCGTTCCTCAAGATCCGCGATCCGGAGCTGCTTCGTGATTATTGCAATCGGGCGCACACCCTCGGCTATGACGGAAAATGGGCCGTACATCCGGACCAGGTCCCGATACTGAACGAAGTGTTCTCACCGACTCAAGAGCAGTTCGACCGGGCATGGGCGATCCTGGATGCTTACGAGCAGGCGACTGGCCACGAACGCAAGGGCGCCGTGATGTTCGGTGCCGAGATGATCGACGAGGCCAGCCGCAAGATGGCGCTCAAGTTCGTCTCGCGGGGCGAACGCGCGGGTCTACGGCGTCCGGGCAAGGCCCGGTCGTAAGCGGGGGTCCTCAATTGCCCGACACGTCGACCCGGATCGCTCGCCATGCCTGAGCTTCCCCAGATGCAGGCACTTGGAGAACGTCTCGATGCCGCCGTCAAAGGCGCGGTCATCACGAAGGTCGAGCTTCTGGGCTTTTCGGGGCTGAAGACGGTCTTACCGCCCGGCCAGGGCATCGAGGGCGAGAAGCTGCAAGGGGTGGGGCGGCGGGGTAAGTATCTCGTGTTGGCGCTGTCGTCCGGGCGCCGCGTGCTGATCCACCTGTCGCAGGCGGGTCGTCTGGACATTGAAGCGCCATCCAAACAAACCAGGCCAAGGGGTGGGGTCGTTCGCTTCGTTCTCGGAAACGGGACGGGCGTTCTCGTTCGTGAGCACGGCCACGAGCGCAAGGCGGGCTGGTGGGTACTGGCGGCCGGTGCCGAAGGACCTCTGGAGGGTCTCGGCCCGGAGCCGCAGGACCAGGCGTTCGAGGACCTGTTGACGACGAGCCACGACACTCGTCATCTTCACACCTTGTTGCGGGATCAGAGTTTTGTTGCCGGCATCGGCCGCGGCTATGCGGACGACGCGCTGAACCGCGCCAAATTGTCACCCTTCTCTTCGCTCAAGTCACTGAGCCCCGGTGACAGGGCGCGCCTTGTTGCCGAGATCCGCTCGGTCTTCGGCGAAGCGGTCGCCTCGGAGCGTAAGCGAACGGGAGGTCTTTCGGAACCCAAGCTCGGTACCGGCTTCGCGGTTCACAATCGGGTGGGCCAACCCTGCCCGAGCTGCGGTGAGCCTCTGCTCAGGGTTTCCTACGAGTCGCATGAGGTCGTGTACTGCAAGCGCTGCCAGACCAAAGGCCGCGTTCTCGCGGATCGCCGTTTGTCGCGCCTTTTGAAGTAACCCCGGCTGGAGCGACGTTCCAGATGCGACCAGTGCCACTAGCGTGCTCGCTGCGCTCCAACCGGGGCGCGCAGCCGAGCCCATCTCGAGTCTTAAGGAGCCCAAGTGATAGGTGAGAAAGTCCTGCAGTTCCAGGGCAAGAGCGTCGACCTGGTCGACATTCAGTCGAAAGTCGAGGAGTACCTCAAGTCAGACGGTTTCACAGTGCAGAGTTCTCTCGCCAGTGATCACGGGACTGTGATCCAGGCAAAGAAGGGCGGGTTCCTGGCGGCCGTGATCGACGCAGATCGTGCGCTCACGATCACGCTCTCGGGCTCGGCTGACGACTGCCTCGTTCGCATCGGCATCGGCAAGTGGCTTCAGCACCTCGCGACCGCGGCCCTCGAGACTCTGCTTCTCTCGGATCTGTTCCTCCTCGTCGACGTCGCCGAGACGGCCTGGAACCTCGAGATCGAGGACAGGCTCGTCAGCCAGCTGCAGTCCTTCGTCGGCTGACCCGCCGCCAAGGGGCGCGCACCTTTCGCAGGGCGGGCTCGCGGGACTGAGAGCTGGTCAGTGACGGGACCGGGAGTTCTCAGTTACCGGGCGTCGGCCGATCACGGTGACGAGCGGCGGTAACACGATGGAGGCGTCCCCCGGTTCCACCTCGGTGAGCTCCTCGAGATAAGTCGCGACCGGCCCCGGCCCGGCTCCCGCAGGAGCCTCGGCCCAGGCGTCGACGAGCTCGAGTCCGACCTCGCGCACCATCCCGGGGAGCAGGGCCCCCACATCGGGGTGCCGCGCCCCGGGCATCGACATCGCCCCGCCATCGATGCGTCCCGCCGAGGTGACGGGCTCCTGGGCCAGGAGGAATCCTCCGATTCTGAGCGAGGCGACCATTCGCCGCAGGACGACAAGCGGCTCGATGACGTGCATCAACAAGAAGCGGCAGTAGGCGAGGTCGACACTCTCCGGCAATGCCAGGTCCTCGCCAGCCTGGGTGATGGCGATGACCTGTGCCCCTCCGGTTGCGGCCGCGGCAGCGGCGACCGCGTCCCGGGCCCGGGGATCGCTGTCAACGGCATAGACGCGCCCTTCGCGCCCCACGAGCTCAGCGAAGGCGACCGAGACGTCCCCGGCGCCGGCACCGACGTCCACGCATCGCCAGCCAGCCTTGATACCCAGGCGTTCGAGAGCGGTCGCGAGCGGTCGCCTGTAGAGATCGTTTCGCAGGCCGAGCTCGCTCATCTCGACGACGGTACTCAAACTTCGCTGATCAGCCGGCACCGTGCCGGACTACCGTGGCTGCGTGCGAGTGACAATGATGCTGTGTGACGCGGCGCAGGTGGCGGACGGGAAGCTCTTCATCCTCGGCGGAGGTTGGAGCCTCATCGGACCGGAACCGATGCCTTCCGCGATCGCCATCAAAGTGGATGTGGGGTGGCACGAGGCAACACGGCCTCACCACTGGGAGCTCTTCTTGATGGACGAGGACGGGCGCCCGGTCATAGTCGAGGGCGCGGACGGTCCCCAGCCGATCGAGGTGCGAGGCGACTTCGAGGTCGGGCGGCCTGAAGGAGTGCCGGAGGGAAGCCCTATCGACGTGGCAGTCGCGGTCAACTTCAGCCCTCTCCCGCTCCCGGACAACACCAGGTTCACCTGGCGTCTCACAATCGACGGGGAGAGCGAGAACGACTGGCAGCTCGCCTTTTCCACGAGGCCCCCGAGAGAGCTGCCTGCGCAATGAGCGCCGTGGAAGGCCACCTGGTGAGGACGAGGGCCGAGACCTGGGAGGGATCCGGCTGGTTCGGACCTCGCTTCTTGGTCTTGTCGGCGTGCAGCACTAGCCTGCCGGAAGCCGCTTTTCAGGTCCTCAGAGTCGATTGAAGGAGGGCGACCCTTGCCGAGATTGGAAGCGTCCACCGTGATCGCGGACGTCATGATCGTGATTCCGGACATTTACGGCGATAGCCGTGGCCGGTTCATCGAGACATACAGGAGGAACTGGTTCCCCCTCGGCCGCGAAATGGTGCAAGGTAACCGCTCTGACCGTCAGCGGGGCGCCGTCGTCGGCGTTCACTACCACTTCCACCAGTCCGACTACTG
This sequence comes from uncultured Acidimicrobiaceae bacterium, assembly GCA_963719125.1. Classification (GTDB taxonomy): domain Bacteria; phylum Actinomycetota; class Acidimicrobiia; order Acidimicrobiales; family Bog-793; genus Fen-455. The sequence continues at coordinate 42,906 of CAVRAT010000007.1, read as the reverse complement.
GTATGTGACGCGCGGTCGTGCTCGTGTCGTCCTCCACGACCTGCGGGTCGGCTCGCCGACGGACGGGGCTACCGAGATCCTCGAGATCGGCGAGCACGATGATCGCGGGTTGTTCATCCCCCCCGGCGTCGGCCACGGCTTTGCGGCCGTCACGGATCTGACGCTCACCTACCTGGTGGACTCCTACTACAACCCCGCGGACGAGCTCGGAGTGGCCTGGGACGACCCCGACCTGAAGGCGGACTGGGGTGTTACCGACCCTGTCGTGTCCGCGCGTGACCGGTCCAACCCGCGTCGTTGCGAGATCCCGGACCACCTCCGCCCGCGTCATGGCTTGAGGACCTGAGCGCGTCTGGACCGGAAGGGCGCGATGCCGTGACCTCGGCATTGGGCTTGAATGGGAGCGTGCGCAACCAGCCGTGGAGTTGAGGAGCGTGATCGCACTCGTCATCGTCGTCCTCGCGGTCCTTGTCGTGGCCGCGATCGTCTGGGCCCGGGTCGCCTCGGCCCGGTCGGCCACGAAGTCAGTCGAGACCTACGAGCGCGCTCTCGGAGTGTTGGGGGAGGTCTCCAAGCGCACCGAGTCAACGGGGTTCCGCATCCTTCCCCACGAGGAGACCGGCCGGCCCCATGTCGGTAGGCGCACGGACGGCTCTGGAGGGGAGGCCTCGTCCGCCCGCAGTGATGTCCGCATGCCCGGCCAGGGACAGCTGGCCTCTTCGCGGCTGCCGCCCGCAGGTGAGCCAAAGCTTCGTTTCTCGGCTCCGGGCCGGCCCGGCGCCGTGCCGCCGGCGGACCAGGAGGCGGGTGCGGACCAGGAAACGGGCGCTCAGCTGGGCGCCGGAGCCCGTTCCCGTTCCCCCCTCGCCCGCGCGCGCACGGTCGGCGCCGCCGAGGCCCGCGCCCGCGGGGAGGCTTACCGATCGTCAGCCGATCGGCATCGCCAGGTCATGGTGCGCCGCGCCGCGACCGGTGCCGCGGCAGCTGTGGCCGTCGCGGCCGTTGTCGCCGCCGCGGTCTCGTTGAGCGGCGGCGGAGGGCGCCACCCGACGGTCACGACCACGACCGTGCGTCACGGAGGTGGAGGTCGGACCACGACCACGACCACGACGACGACGTTCCCGACGACGTTGCAGCCCACTTCGGTGTCTTCTTCCAGCGTTGCGTTCACGGTGCCGTCGGGAAGCTACACATTGGCCTTCCAGGCGAGCGGAGGGAGGTGCTGGGTGGGGATCGAGCACACCAGCGCCGGCCCGTGGCTTTTCGCCGAGACGCTGAGCGCGGGCCAGTCGGCGACCTACCAAGGATCGGGCGCGCTGGTTATGACGCTCGGCGCCCCCGAGCACATCGGCCTGACCGTGAACGGGCTGGTGGCGGAGCTTCCTCGAAGCATCTCTCAGCCCTACAACGTCGAGCTGACGCCGACCTCGGGCTGACGCGACAGCCGAGCAGCGCGCGGCGTCAGCCCCGAAAGCTGCCCGCGGGTAGGCGGGCCGGTCCGGAGTTGTTACTATGTGCGTAGGAGAAACTCCCCGGAGAGGAACGCTTGATGGCCATCACGGAGCTCGATCTCGGCAAGTACCAGCTCGGCTGGAGTGACGTCGAGGACTACGTCTTCAAGCCGCGCAAGGGACTGTCGGAAGAGATCGTCCGGGAGATGTCCGCCATGAAGGGCGAGCCCGATTGGATGCTCGACTTCAGGCTGTCCTCGTTGCGCCGCTTCGAGCGCAAGCCGATGGTGCGCTGGTTCGCCGAAAAGATGCCTGATCTGGACTTTGACGACATCTATTACTACATCAAGCCCACGGACGCGCAGGTCAACGACTGGGACCAGCTGCCGGAGTCGGTGAAGAACACCTGGGACAAGCTCGGCATCCCTCAGGCCGAGCGCAAGTACCTGGCCGGCGTGACAGCTCAGTACGAGTCCGAGGTCGTCTATCACCGCAATCGTGAGGACCTGGCGCGCCTCGGTGTGCTTTTCACCGATATGGACACCGCTGTTCGCGAGCACCCCGAGATCGTCCGCAAGTGGTTCGGCAAGATCATCCCGCCGGGCGACAACAAGTTCGCCGCCCTCAACTCGGCCGTCTGGTCGGGCGGTTCGTTCATCTACGTACCGCCCGGCGTGACAGTGGACATGCCCCTCCAGGCGTACTTCCGGATCAACGCGGAGAACATGGGCCAGTTCGAGCGGACCCTGATAATCGCGGACGAGGGTGCCCAGGTGCACTATGTCGAAGGCTGTTCGGCGCCGGTCTACTCGTCGGACTCGCTCCACTCGGCGGTCGTCGAGCTCGTGGCGTTGCCCGGCAGCCGGATCACCTACACCACGATCCAGAACTGGTCCACCAACGTTTACAATCTCGTCACCAAGCGGGCCCGTGCCGAAGCCGAGGCGCACGTCGAGTGGATCGACGGGAACATCGGCTCGCGACTTACGATGAAGTACCCGTCGGTGTACCTGATGGGGCCGAAGGCGTCCGGCGAGGTCCTCTCCGTGGCCTATGCGGGGGCGCGCCAGATCCTCGACACCGGGGCGAAGATGTTCCACTGCGCGCCCGAGACCAGTTCCACGATCATCTCGAAGTCGATCTCGAAGGACGGCGGGCATGCCACCTACCGGGGCAAGGTCCATGTCGACGAAGGGGCCAGGCGGGCAAAGTCGTTCGTTCGTTGCGACGCGCTCATCCTGGACGAGGATTCGGTCTCCGAGACCAAGCCGTACATGGAGGTCTGCGAGCGTGATGCCGAGATCGGCCATGAGGCGACCGTCTCCAAGATCGGTGACGACCAGCTCTTCTACCTCATGAGCCGCGGCCTGAGCGAGACCCAGGCGATGGGGATGATCGTGAACGGGTTCATCGAACCGATCACCCGGACGCTGCCGATGGAGTACGCGGTCGAATGGAGCCGGCTGATTGAGCTCCAGATGGACGGCTCGGTCGGCTGAGTTTTCTGAGCGGCGTGGAGCCGATGCCCGCCGGTGTTTCGAGCGCCGTCGCGCGTTAACGTCCACCCCGATGCCGATGCGGGAGGACTGTCGCCACTATCAGAGCCGGACCTACGCAAGTGGCGAGGTCGCGAGATTCTGCGTGCTCGACATGGCGCCGGACGCGCCGTGGCGCTGCCCGGACAACTGCCCTGTCTACGAGCGGCGCCTCGCAGACGCCGGATGGACCCACGGCAAGCTCGTCGAACCACCCATCGAGCAGGAACCGTCTGACGTGCCTGCCGCGGATGCCGCCGACTTGCTCGAGAACGCAGAAGAGATCGTCGCCGCGGTGGCGCCCGACGCAGTCGCGGAAGCACGCAAGCTGGAGCGAAAGCAGGAGAGGCGTTCAGGGTCCGGCAGTGGCTTCAGTCCCCGGGGCTGGTTCCGGCGCAAGGGCACTCCGCCCGCCCGATGACAGCCGTCCGCTAACCTCCTGCCCTGATCAAGATGCAATTACCCGCTTCGTTCACCGCTGGGGTCGCGCGGAGTCTCGGTGGCCCTGGGTGGCTCGCCGAGCGCCGGCTCGAGGCGCTCGAAGAGTTCGCCGCGAGCCCGCCGCCGGTGGTCGACGAAGACATGTGGCGCTACAGCCGGATCTCCGAGCTCGACCTCGGCCAGTTCGTGCCGAGCGGGAGCGACGCCGCGGCGGGGCTGCCGCCGGCGCTCGAAGCTGACGCCTGGCCGGAGTCCGCCGCCCTCTTGGAGCACGTCGGCGAGCGCTCCGGCCTCGCACTGGTCGTCGACGGCGTTCTCGTCTCATTCGAGCTGTCAGCGCAGGCAGGCGCGACCGGGACCGTTCTCCGCAGCGTCCTCGACGATCCCAGGCGTTCAGAGGCGTTCGACCAGGTGACGCGCTTGAACAGGGCCTCCGGATACGAAGAGCACGAGCCGGACGTGTTCGACCACCTGGCTGACGCTTTTCTTCGCGATGCGGTGGTGCTATCGGTCCCGGCACGGGCCCGCATCGATCACCCGATAGTCATCGTGCACCTGCTCGGGTCGCGCCGAGCGGCCGAGATGGGTGAGGCCGTCTTCGCGCGGTACGCTCGTCGATATCGGGGAGGCGGCTGAGGCGACGGTGATCGAGCTCCTCGTCTCCGGTGACGGCCCGCTGCTGGTCGTCCCGATCGTCGACATCGCCGTCGGGGATGGGGCCGTCTTGTCCTACAACGCCATCCAAGAGCTCGGCGGCGGTGCGTGGCAGCTCGCCCATCAGCGGATCCGCGCAGGTCGGGATGCCACGATCCGCACGTTCACGGCTTCGCTCGGTGGCGAGTACGCCCGTTTCCGCACCGAGTCGGTCCTCGCCGGCCAGGGCGGGAATGCAGAGCTGTTGGCCGCGTACCTCGGTGACGGGACCCAGACGCACGACTTCCGCACCCTGCAGGAGCACGCCGCGCCGCGCACCAAGAGCAACCTCGTCTTCAAGGGCGCCGTCGGGGGCACGGCGCGTTCGGTGTACTCGGGACTCATAAGGATGCGGCACGGCGCAAAGGGAGCCGACGCGTTCCAGACGAACAGGAATCTCGTGCTCAGCGATGGCGCCCACGCCGACTCGGTCCCCAATCTCGACATCGAGGAGAACGACGTCCGTTGCTCGCATGCCTCCGCCGTCGGTCAGATCGACCGTGAGCAGCGCTTCTATCTCGAGTCTCGGGGCGTCCCGCCCGCGGTCGCCGAGCGACTCATCCTCCTGGGCTTCTTCGAGGACCTCTGGGCGCGCATCGCCGCGCCGGGGGTTCGCACACATCTCGCCGCGGCTGTCGCGGCGCGCCTGGACGGTGTCACAAGTGGGAGCTGAGCCTGTGCGAGTCCGCCTTTGCGCGAGCGGCGACCTCGAGGTCGGTCAGGTCCGCCGGTTCGAGATCGAGGGAGGGGCGATAGCTCTCGTTCACTGCGATTCCGGGTACAGGGCGCTCGTTGACGTTTGCAGCCACGAGGACTACCCGCTCTCGGAGGGCGAGGTCTTCCCCGAGGTGTGCGAGATCGAGTGCCTTCGGCACGGGAGTACTTTCTCTCTCTTGGACGGTTCGCCGCAGAGCCTGCCCGCCACTCAGTCGGTCAGGGTCGTGCCGATCGAGGTCGACTCCGGTTACGTCTTCGCGGTGATCAGTTGACTGCCAGCGTGCTCACGATCTCGGATCTTCACGCCGGGGCCGACTCCCGCCAGATCCTGCGCGGCATCGACCTCGAGGTCCGTAGTGGGGAGATCCACGCGGTCATGGGCCCGAACGGCTCGGGCAAGAGCACCCTCGCTCACGTCCTGATGGGTCGGCCCGGGTACGAGGTCACGCGCGGCAGCGTGACGCTCGACGGCGTCGAGCTGCTGACTTTGGCGCCCTTCGAGAGGGCGCAGGCAGGTCTTTTCCTGACGTTCCAGTACCCGATCGAGGTGCCCGGGGTGCCGCTCGCGTCGGCGCTCACCGAGTCGCTGCTTGCCGCGGGCCGAGGCACAGAAGCTGAGGCGGGGCCACTTGGCGAGCGCCTCTCCGACGAGGCTGCCCAACTCGGGATCCCTCCGGCGATACTGGCGCGTCCCTTGAACGTCGACCTGTCCGGTGGCGAGGCGAAGCGTAACGAGACGCTCCAGCTCGCGATCTTGCAGCCGCGTTTCGCCGTCCTCGACGAGCTCGACTCCGGCCTCGATGTGGATGCTCTCGGCCAAGTGGCGAGGCGTATCGAGCGTGCCACGCGTGAAGGCGATCCACCGCTTGGCGTGATCGCGATCACCCATTACCGCCGTCTGCTTGCTGAACTACCTGCCCAACGCGTCCACGTGCTGTCGGAGGGCAGGATCGTCGCGAGCGGAGGACCCGAGCTCGCCGAGGAGCTTGAGAGGACCGGCTACGCGGCTTACCGGGAGGACGGCGGAGCGGCCGCGGGGGAGCTGCGAGGCGGCTCGGCCCTAGGTGAGCTCGGCCTCGGCAAGATGTTCCCCGGCGGTTTGTGAGGGCGCGGACCTCAGCTTCGTCGCCCGGCAGACAGCGTGGCGAGGGCCCCAGCGGTCGTTTGCCTACGGTCTGATCAGAGGTTGACCACGGGACAGGTCAGCGTGCGCGTGATGCCCTCGATCAGCTGCACCCGACTGACGACAATCTTGCCCAGGTCGTCGACTGTCTCGGCTTCGGCCTGGATTATGACGTCGTAGGGGCCGGTCACATCCTCTGCTTGCACCACGCCCGGGATCTCCGCCACCTTCGTGGCGACCGTGGCCGCCTTGCCAACTTCTGTCTGGATCAACACGTAGGCACGAACTGCCACTGGTGACCTCCTCGTTCGATGTGGGCGCATCGTAGCGGGGACTCGAGCGATGGGCCGCCACGTACCATTGCGATGTGGACAGCTCCTCGCGCTGGGCTCGTGTCACCCGGCTCGTCCGCAGCGCTGTACACGACCTCTTCGACCAGTCGGAGCCCTTCGGAAGGCTCGCGTTGGTCCACACCGTTTTCTCGGTGGGCACGACGCTGGTGACCATCTCGCTCGCGGGGACACTTTTCTTCACGATCTCGCCTGAAGCCGCCAAGGGCAAGGTCGTGCTCTATCTGCTGCTCACGATCACGCCGTTCGTCGTCGTCGCGCCAGCGCTCAGCCCGCTTCTCGATCGGGGCAGGTACGCCCGGCGCACGTCCATGGCGGTGGCATCGGTGGGAAGCGCCATCCTGGTTTTGTTGATGGCCGGCGACATCAAGGGCTTGCTCCTGTTCCCCGAGGCGTTCGGCGTGCTCGTGCTCTCGAAGCTCTACCTGGTCGCCAAGGCGGCGTTGGTGCCGTCCATGACAGAGACGGAGGACGACCTCGCGAGCGCGAACGCAAAGCTTGCGGTGCTCGCCACCCTTGCAGGCTTCGTGGCTTCTCCGGTGGCGGTGGGCTTCCTGCAGCTCGGTGCACCCTGGGTGCTGCGTCTGGCGTTCGTCGTCTTCCTCCTCGGAGGCGTGGCAGCGGTCCGGCTTCCGCGGACCGCCGACACGGTCCTGACAAAACCCGCGGCGGCGACACCCGACGGCCGGCCCATATTGGGACCGCCCGTGCCCGACAACGCGCGCCGGCCCCAGGGGGCGGGGCGCCCGCTCTACGAGCGGCCTCCCACGTCCAACCGGGAGCGCCAGGCGCGGATCAACGTCGTTCGTGAGCGCCAGCGGCTCGGACTTCCGCTGTATGTCCCCGAGGTCGTGCTCTCGCTCACAGCGATGTCGGTGATCAGGGGTTCGGTCGGTTTTCTCACCTTTTTCCTTGCTTTCGCCCTGCGTCATCTCCACGCGTCGACGTGGTGGTTCGGTTTCGTGCTCCTGGCGAGTGCCATAGGTTCCCTGCTCGGATCACTCCTCGTGCCCGTGCTGCGCAGGTATCTGTCCGAGCAGCAGCTGATCCTCTACTCGCTCGTACTGTCCGCGTTCGTCGGGGTCGTCGTCGCGGTCCTGGGTTCACTGTGGGCGCAGGCGCTGCTCACGCTCGCGATCGGCTATGCAACCACCGCCGCCAAGCCTTCATTCGACTCGATCGCCCAGCGGAACGTGCCCCCGGCACTGTTGGGGCGCGCCTTTGCCCGCTTCGAGACACAGCTGCAGCTGGTCTGGGTGCTGTGCGCGCTTCTGGCCGTTGCCGTCGGCTTCTCGCTGCAGGCGGGCGACGTCCTCATAGGCGTGACATGTGCTGTCGCGGCCGGGTTCCATGTTTCGATGCGCCGCGCAGTGATCCAAAGCCGCCTCATCGAGCGTCGCGCGGGCGGCCCGGAACTGCCGGGCGCGCCGCTCAACTGAGCCGCATCCGCGCTCTGCCACAAGCTGGTCATCCGCACCGGCACTCTGTGCCGTAGTCATGTCGAGAGGCACCCGGGAAAAGCCCGGGAGGGCCCGTAGCGCTTGATTGGCGAAGTACAAGCCGCCGTCTTGCTGCGGGGGGGTCTCTCTCGACAAGGGGGGCAACCAGATGGAAAACATCACCCGACGGACGTTTCTCAAGCGAGGTGGGACCGGGGTCGCAGCCGCAGGCATCCTTGCTGCCGTTCCGGCCTTCCCCAAGCTGGCGTTGGCGTCACCAAGGCCCGCGACGGTTCACAGCGGCGGTGTCGCCGCGCCCGCAGGGCGTGCTGCCACCGGTCCGCTTGTCGTGCACATTCCGGACCCACGCAGCGGTGAAGTCCACCTGATGGTCGGGACCCGCGAAGTGGTCACCCGAGACTCGGCTCTCGTCGCGCGGGCTGTTGCGCGCGGCGGGTTGAGCAAAGCACCGCCGACAGGCGCATCCAGCCCGAGCACCGCCGGCAGGCGAGCTCCTACAACCCGATCCCAGACAACCAGTGAGGTGTAAGAAACGATGTCTTCCCACCGAGAAGCGCCCGAGATCTCAAAGGACCCCGTTGCAGACAGCGCGGACCTCTACGCATTCGTGAGCCCGGACAACCCGAGCACGGTCACGATCATCGCGAACTACGTGCCCCTCCAGCAGCCGGCCGGAGGCCCGAACTTCTACGAGTTCGGCGACGACGTGCTCTACGAGGTCCACATCGACAACGACGGCGACGCCCTTGCCGACGTCACCTACCAGTTCCGGTGCAACACCCTGCTCACCAACACCGGCGCCCACGACCTGTTCCTGTACAACACGGGCCAGATCAATCATCTGAGCGACACGACCTGGAACCGCAAACAGTTCTATTCAGTCACCCGCGTGGACAACAAGGGCACGCACCTTTTGGCCAAGGACCTCGCCTGCCCACCGTGCAACGTCGGTAAGAACTCGATCCCCGATTACGCCCCGCTCACCGCCGAGGCCGTCCACCCGCTCGGCTCGGGGAGCTACGTCTTCGCCGGTCAGCGTGCCGACGGCTTCTACGTGGACCTCGGATCGATCTTCGACCTCGGCGACCTCCGGCCTTTCCAGCCGGATTTCCTGCTCAAGGGATCCGCCGTGGCGGGCATCAACACTCTTGCCGGGCTGAACGTCCACAGCATCGCGATCCAGGTCCCGATCAAAGACCTCACTCGGGACGAATCGAGTCCGACCGTCTACACCTCTCCCGCCTCGACCATCGGGGTCTGGACGACCGCAAGCCGCCAGAAGACCCTGATCTACGGCAAGGAGGCCACCCACGCCGGACCGTGGACGCAGATATCGCGCCTCGGCAACCCTCTCGTCAACGAGGTCATCATCCCGATGGGGGTGAAGGACTACTGGAACACCCAGGCCCCGGCGGGTGACGCGGCTTTCTCGGGTTACTACGACCACCCGACCCTCGCGGCGCTGCTCAACGTCTTGTACCCCGGAGCGTTCCCCAATCTCGCCGCTTACACGGGGAACTCCTCGAACACCCGCCCCGACCTCGACGCCGTTCTTTTGACCGGCGTGCCGGCCGGGCTCATCGCAGGGTTCCAGAACAACACGGGAGCCACCAAAGCGGACATGCTCCGGCTCAACGTCGCCATCAAGCCGACGGCGCCTGCGAGCGCTGCCATCCTCGGCGTTGTCGGCGGTGACAACGCCGGTTTCCCGAATGGCCGGCGCGTGTTCGACGACGTCGTGAGCATCGAGCTCAAGGCGGTAGCCGGTGCACTCCTGGACGACGTCGTGAAGTCGTTCAAGCCGGATGCGGCCGCGGGGGCTCTCTACGACGTCGGCGGCGCCGCGTCGGAGCCGGCCAGCGTCGCGAGCCTGAACGCCTTCGGTCTCACGTACCTGGACTCGTTCCCGTATCTGGGCGATCCCTGGGACGGCTACGACAACCCGTCGGCGCAGAACCTCCCGGTGGCCGGCTGACGATGGGGCGGGGCACGGTGAGGGCCGTGTCGGTGGGACAACACGTGCACCCCGAGTCCGGCGACGCTCCCCGCACTCATCGGGGCGAGGTTACGGCGGCCGGGGAAGCACGCCGGCCGACGGGCCCGAGCCGCGCCGTGATGATTGACGTAGGCGAGCACCGCGGTGCGCTCGTGCTGACAGCGTCCGCTGCGTGCGAAGGCCTCGAGGTCGAGATCCACCCTGTGTCGGACCCGTCGAAGCGTACTCATGTGTGGGTGCTGGCGCGCGTGGGGCCGGAGGCCACGGTCTACGCGGCCGTGTTCCCGAGCCTTCCCACGGGCGACTACGCGGTGCTCGCCCCGGACGGCTCGACTTCGCTGGTCGTCCCGGTGCCGCCCAACAAGGTGACGAGCGCCTACTGGGCCTGGTAGGGCGACGACACCGGCGACCGTCAGCCGAGGCGCCAGCGGAGCGCCTCGGCTTGTGCGGAGATGGCGGCCGGTAGCCGGTTGCCGAACTGGGAGAAGTAGTCCACGATCCCGGGCAGTTCCGCCCGCCACTCGTCACGGTCGACGCGCAGCAGATCGGTCATGTCCTCGTCTTTGATGTCGAGGCCTTCGGTGTCGATCGTCCCAGGCGCCGGGAGGTAGCCGATCGGCGTCTCCACGGCCTCGCCCCGGCCGGCGCAGCGCTCGAAGACCCACTCGAGCACGCGGGAATTGTCCCCGAAGCCGGGCCACAAAAAGCGCCCGTCAGCGGACTTGCGGAACCAGTTGACATAGAAGACGCGGGGCAGGTTCGCCTTGTCCATCCGATCCTCGAAAGACAGCCAGTGCGCCCAGTAGTCGGCCATGTTGTAGCCGCAGAACGGCAGCATGGCGAACGGGTCGCGCCTCAACTCACCGACCGCCCCCGCGGCTGCGGCGGTCGTCTCCGAGGCCATGATCGAGCCCAGGAACACGCCATGGGCCCAGTCGAAAGCCTCGTGGACGAGTGGGACCACCGACGCTCGCCTGCCACCGAACAAGATGGCCGAGATGGGCACGCCCTTGGGGTCCTCCCATTCCTCGGCGATCACAGGGTCCTGGCTTGCTGGAGCGGTGAAGCGTGAGTTCGGGTGCGCGGCAGGCTTTCCGACACCAGGCGTCCATTCGTTGCCCCGCCAGTCGGTCAGGTGGGCGGGCGGATCCTCGGTGAGCCCCTCCCACCAGATGTCGCCGTCGTCGGTGAGCGCCGTGTTCGTGAAGATGCAATTGGCGGCCAGCGTCAGCAGCGCATTCGGGTTGGTCCTCATGTTCGTGCCAGGTGCCACACCGAAAAAGCCGGCCTCCGGATTGATCGCCCGCAGCATCCCGTCCGGTCCGATCTTCATCCAGCAGATGTCGTCACCGACGGTCTGGACCTTCCAGCCCGGCATCGTCGGGACCAACATGGCGAGATTCGTCTTCCCACAGGCAGAAGGGAAGCCCCCGGCCACGTAGCGGACCTCACCGGCGGGGGAGGTCAGCTTCAAGATCAGCATGTGCTCGGCGAGCCAGCCCTCGTCGCGCCCGAGCACCGAGGCGATCCGCAGCGCGAAGCACTTTTTGCCCAACAGGGCATTGCCCCCGTAGCCGGAACCGAACGACCAGATCTCCCGCGTCTCGGGGAAATGGCTGATGTAGATCTGCTCAGGGTGACACGGCCACGGGACGTCACGCTGCCCCGGCTCGAGGGGAACGCCGACCGAGTGCAGGCACTGCACGAACTCTCCGTCGTCGCCGATCACGTCGAGCACTGCCGCGCCCATCCTCGTCATGATCCGCATGTTCACGACCACGTACGGCGAGTCGGTGATCTCGACGCCGACGTGCGCGATCGACGAACCGAGCGGACCCATGGAGAAAGGCACGACGTACATTGTCCGGCCTCTCATTGCTCCCCGGAACAGGCCCGTCAAGGTGGCGCGCATTGCGGCCGGGTCCATCCAATTGTTGGTGGGGCCCGCATCGGCGGGATCGCGCGGGCAGACGAACGTACGGCTCTCGACCCGAGCCACGTCGGCCGGGTCAGAGCGCGCCCAGTAGCTGCTCGGGCGCTTTGCGTCGGAGAGCTTGGTGAACGTGCCCCGATCCACGAGCAGCCGGCACAGTCGGTCGTACTCCTCGGTCGAACCATCGCACCACTCGACCCGGTCGGGCTGAGTGAGCGCAGCGACGTCGTCGACCCAGTCCAGAAGTTTGCGGCTGCGAGTCTCTGCCATTGAGCGATCGTAGACGACGGTACTTTTCTGCTCCCAATTCGCCTGGGGAAGCTTGCCGTGCTGGGTGAAGCGTCCCGTCTTGGAGGTAGCGTCCGCAGTTGTGTCAGGCAGCGACGGCGAACTTGCCGCGATCGAAACCATCCGGCGCGGCTTGCCGGAACCGCCCGAAGGCGAGACCTGGATCGGCGATGACGCCGCGGTGGTCGCCCTGCCTGCGGGCGAGCGCCTGCTGCTCGCGGCCGACGCCGTGGTCGAGGGCGTGCATTTCGACCTCGACCTTGTCGACGCGGCCGATGTGGGCTGGAAGGCGCTGGCCGTGAACGTGAGCGACATCGCGGCGATGGGCGGGAGGCCCCTGCACGCGCTCGTCACGGTCGTAGGGGCAACCGCGGACGTGATCGAAGGCCTGGTCCGCGGGCTCGCCGAGGCGGCGGCGGCCTACGAGTGCGCCGTCGTGGGCGGCGACCTGTCCTCCGGTCCAGGCCTCGTCGTCTCCGTTGCCATCACCGGTACAGCCGGGGACCGGGAGGCGGTGCTTCGTTCCAACGCTTGTCCCGGTGACGCCTTGTTTGTCACCGGTCCCCTCGGCAGCTCGGCGGCGGGGCTCAGAATCTTGCGCTTCCGCAAAGGTCGTGAAGCGACCGAGCGCGCAGGTCTCGCGCCGATGACAGAGCGCGCCGGAGCCCCGGACGCGCTCGCCGCCGCCTACCGGCGGCCGATCGCACGCGTCACCGAGGGATTGGCGGCCGCCGCGAGCGGGGCGACGGCGATGATCGACGTTTCCGATGGGCTGGGGATCGACCTCGATCGCCTCGCGACGGCTTCGGGGGTCGGGGTCCTGCTGGACACGGTCCCGACCGCCGAGGGGGCGACTCGGGAGGAGGCGCTCGCCGGCGGAGAGGACTACGAGCTGGTCTTCGCCGCCCCTGACCCTGGTGAGGTTGTAAGGGCCTTCGGGGCCATGGGGCTGCGACGGCCGATCCGCATCGGCGTGTGCGTCGCGGACCCGGCTGTGCGCCTCATCGGGGACGAGCTCCTAGAAGCCTCGGGGTATGAACACCGTCTGGGCTGAGCGCGGCCTGAGCGGCAACCGTTGAGCTCAGCTAGGTGTCGTGGCCGTGTGCCCGGCGAAGACCCGCCGCGGCGGCTTCACGACCCTGCCGGCCCGGATGCACGAGGTGCAGACGTTCAGGTGGGTCGGCGTCCCGTTCACGAGCGCGCGGACACGCTGGATGTTTGGGTCCCAACGGCGCTTGGTGCGCCGGTGGGAGTGGGACACGTTCATCCCGAAGCCCGGGTGTTTCCCACAGATCTCACATACGGCTGCCACGTCGACGCGTTCCTCGAGAGAGAGTTCCTACAAATGGACGAGGTCTGACGTTAGCATCCATTGGAATGGCGCCGTGCGAAACTGATCCGCGACCACCGGTAGGGCCATGCCGCGCTGTGAACCGGTGACCGCTCCAGGTGCCGAAGCCGATCTCGCTGCAGGTCTGACTCCCGAGCACCTCGCCATGGTGATGCGCGCCTTTTCCGAGGGCCTCGAGCTCCATCGCGGCGTCGTGAACCGGCTCAACGTCTACCCGGTCCCCGACGGCGACACCGGCACGAACATGGCCCTCACTGTCGAAAGCGTCGTCAAGGCGCTTGACGGCCTGGACCTCTCCGCGGCCGACGGTGACGCCATGGGGGCCGCGTGCCGGGCCATCGCGAGCGGGTCGCTCATGGGGGCGCGGGGCAACTCCGGGGTCATCCTCTGCCAGATCCTGCGCGGCATCTCGGGCACGTTCGCTCCCTGCCGGGTGGTCGGGGCGCACGAGGCCGCGGTCGCCCTTTCAGAGGGCAGTGCAGCCGCACGGGCAGGCGTCATGCGCCCGGTCGAAGGCACGATACTCACTGTCGCGGCCGACGCCGCGCGAGCCGCGCGCGAAGTAGACGGACAGGGTGGAGGGGACCTTTTGGAGGTATTCGAGGCGGCGAGGCAAGCCGCCGTCTCCTCGCTTTGGCGCACGCCCGACCTGTTGCCGGTGCTCGCCCAGGCAGGTGTGGTCGACGCGGGCGGGGCTGGCCTCGTGCTCTTGTACGACGCCTTCCTGCACGTGATCGACGGGCGACCCATCGCCGATCCCCTTCCGCTGCCTCCCGAGGTCGCCGAGAAGATCGCCGGAGGCTTCGCGGCTGATCGCCCCGCGCAACGCTCGGCTAGCTTCGAGTCGGAAGGATCATCCGACCACGACGGCGTGGCGTCCCGTCCCACGGGCGGCTCGCAGGGGGAGGCTGCGGGTGCGTTAGGCCCGCGATACGAGGTCATGTACTTCCTCGAGGCTCCCGACGACACCCTCGGGGCCTTCAAGAGCGTCTGGGCAGGCATCGGCGACTCGATCGTCGTCGTCGGGGGCGACGACCTGTGGAACTGCCACATTCACACCGACGACATCGGGGCGGCGGTCGAGGCGGCGCTCGACGTGGGGCGGCCCCGCGACATACGCGTCACCGATCTGCTCGACCAGGTCGAGGAGGAGTCGTGGGTGCGCCGCGCGGTCGAGCTCGACGGCGAGGCACCGAGCACCGAGGAGCCTGCGCCTGTGACCTCGGTCGTCGCGGTCGCAACGGGAGACGGGATCCGCCGCATCTTCTATTCGCTCGGGGTCCATCACATCGTGGCCGGAGGCCAGTCGATGAACCCGTCCACCGCGCAGATCCTCGAGGTCGTCGAATCCGTCCCGGGCGCCGAAGTGGTGATCCTCCCGAACAACAAGAACATCGTGCCCGTGGCCGAGCAGGCCTGCAAGATCTCGACCAAACCGGCCTTCGTCGTCAATACCGCCGGCATACAGGAGGGCTTTGCCGCGCTCCTCGAGTACGACCCCGAGGCTACGGCCGTGGAGAACGCAAGTGTGATGCAGGCCGCCGCCGCGAGGGTGCGCGCCGGGGAGGTAACGCGGGCCGTTCGGGCAAGCGACTCGGTGGTGGGCCACATCGAGGCCGGGGCCTGGATTGGTCTCTCGCGCAGCGGGATCGAGTCGGTCGCCGGGACGCTCGCAGAGGCCACCTGCGGCCTGCTCGCCAAGCTGCTCGATGACGGCGGCGAGATCGTGACCTTGATCGAGGGCTCGGGCGCGACCGCGGCCGATACCCGGCGGGTAACCGAGTGGCTGCACGAGAACCGGCCTGGAATCTCCCTCGAGCTGCACCACGGGGGTCAGCCGCTCTACCCCTACTTCGTCTCGGTCGAGTGAGCGGGGCGGCGGGAGGCCGCACGTTGCGGTTTCTCGGGGACAAGGGCGTGAGCGAGCTACGCAGCGTCAAGGCGCGCAAGGCAGCGGGCCTCTCCTCGATGGGCATCGAGAGCGTGCTCGACCTGCTGATGCACTACCCACGTCGTTACATCGACCGTCGTCACCAGTCCGAGATCGGTGCGCTCACCGAGGACGAGGAGGCGATGGTCACAGCGACCGTGCGCCGCGTGTCCGCCCGCCGCACCAATCGTGGAAAGACGATGGTGCAGGTCGTCGTCGAGGACCAGACGGCGCGCCTCATGCTCGTCTTCTTCAACCAACCCTGGCGGGCCCATCAGTTGGCGGTCGGCTCGGAGGTCGTCGTCTTCGGCCGCACCGAGATCTACAGGGGTGCCCGCCAGATGACCAACCCCGTTGTGGACCTCGTCGGCGACCAGACGGGTCGCCTCGTGCCCGTCTACCCGCAGTCGGGCAAGGCCAAGATCGGCTCCACCGAGATCGCCTCGTACGTGGCCGAGGCACTCGAGCGCACCGGGCGCCTCGCAGAGGTGCTGCCGCCACAGTTCGTCGACGAGCTGGGCCTCGTCGGACGTACGGAGGCGTTCCGGGCGATACACGCCCCCGAGAGCTTCGAGGAGAGGGACGCCGCCCGCCGCCGCCTCGCTTTCGACGAGCTGCTGAGGCTCCAGCTCATCCTCGTCATGAAGAAGCGTGCCGCCGCCACGCAGGCCCCCGGCATCCCTCACGTCGTCACACCCCCTCCGGATCAGGCGAGCCTCGTCGAGGAGTTCCTGGGGCGGCTGCCCTTCACACTGACCGCCGCGCAGGAGCGGGCGATCCGGGAGGTCGCAGCCGATCTCGCCTCTACCCACCCGATGCACCGCCTCCTGCAGGGCGACGTCGGCGCAGGCAAGACGGTCGTGGCACTTGCGACCCTCCTCTACGGCGTGCAGGGCGGCCACCAGGGAGCGCTGATGGTCCCGACTGAGGTGCTTGCCGAGCAGCACTACCTCGCCGCTCGTAGCTTCCTTGCCGGACTCGAGGTCAAGGACACGACCCGCATCGCAGGCGCGCGTCCGCTGGAGGTCGCGCTGCTCACCAACCGGACCACTGGCGGCGAGCGGACAAGGATCCAGGCCGAGCTCGTGGCCGGGAGCCTGGACCTCGTCGTGGGCACGCACGCGTTGCTGACCGACAACATCCGTTTCCGCTCCCTCGGCGTGGTGGTGATTGACGAGCAGCACCGATTCGGGGTCGAGCAGCGGGCGGCGCTCAGGGAGAAGGGCCCCGCGGCCCTCACCGGCGAGGATGAAGGCCATGTTGGGACGCCCGACGGCGAACTGGGCTCCCGGCACCCCGATGTGCTTGTGATGACGGCGACGCCGATACCGCGCACCGCGGCCATGACCGTCTACGGCGATCTGGACCAGACCGTCCTCGACGAGCTGCCTGTCGGACGGACCCCGGTGACCACGGCCTGGCTGAACGGGCCCGGCGAGTACTCCGCCGCGTGGGAGCGGGTGCGCAAGGAGACCGCCGCCGGCCACCAGGCCTATGTCATCTGCCCGCTCGTGGGAGGTGGACAGCCCGAGGACGAGGAGCCGGAAGCCCTGCAGGACTTGACCGAGCCCGAGGATTACGAGCCCGAGCCCTACAACGACTTCGGGCGCGTCCGGATCCCGACGCTCCCCCTTGTCGGCCTCGGCTCCGGGCAGGAGGGCATTCCCAAACAACCGCCGAAGTCCGTCGTGGAGGAGTATGGGCGGCTTTCCTCCGGCGAGCTGGCCGGGTGCGCCGTCGGCCTGCTCCACGGCCAGCTCGCATCGAAGGAGAAGGAAGCCACGATGGCTGCTTTCCGGCGCGGCGAGCTGCATGTGCTCGTCGCCACGACGGTCATCGAGGTCGGCGTCGACGTGGCGAACGCGACCGTGATGGTGATAGAGGACGCCGACCGCTTCGGCATCGCCCAGCTCCATCAACTGCGGGGCAGGGTCGGGCGGGGGAGCGACAAGTCCTGGTGCTATCTCCTGGCGGAACAGGTGACCGCCGGCGCGGCCAGGCGTCTGCGGGCTCTCGAGGACTCCAGCGACGGGTTCGAACTGGCCGAGGTCGATCTCGAGCTGCGGGGCGAGGGCACCGTCTTCGGGATCCGCCAGAAGGGCAGGAGCGACTTGCGCCTGGCGTCACTTCGCCGCGACAAGCCTCTGGTGCGGGCGGCCCGGCAGGTGGCCGAGTCGATCATCGACGAAGACCCGGCCCTCGGTGCGCACCCGCTGCTCGCAGACGAGGTCCACCTGTTCGTGGCCGAGGAATCCGAGGAGTTCGTCCTAAAGGGCTGATCCGGCGGGAGCGCACCGGTCGTGATCCTCGAGCACTCGGGGGGCCTCGCCGTTCTAGCGTGGTGGCATGCGTGTTATCGGTGGCACGGCAAGGCAGCGCCGGCTGCGTGCCCCCGACCTGCCGGGACTCAGGCCGACGAGCGATCGGGTGCGTGAGGCGATCTTCGACATCCTCGTCAGTCGTGGCGCGGTGGAAGGAGCCTCGGTGATCGACGCCTACGCGGGTTCGGGCGCCCTCGGCATCGAGGCCCTGTCGCGGGGGGCCGGTTCGGTATGTCTCGTCGAGTCCGATCGCCGGGCCGTGGCCGCTATAAGAGCGAATCTCGAATCGACTGGCTTCGCCGGCTCGTCTCAGGTGCGCGTCGTGCGTGCGGACGTCTTTGAGTTCCTCGCCCGCGAAGCCGGCACACGATATGACCTCGCGCTCGTCGACCCTCCGTACTCTTTTGATGGCTGGCCGTCGCTGCTCGACTTGTTGCAAGCGGACCTCGCTGTCCTGGAGTCGTCCGCTCCGGTCGCGCCCGGCGAGAGGTTCCTGGTCCGCCGCGAGTACCGCTACGGCGGTACGCTCGTCACGCTGGTCGAAGCCAGTCGGCTCGGCCGTCATGATCCGAGCGCCACCGAGAAGGACACCGTGTGACCGTCGCCTTGTTCCCCGGCTCGTTCGATCCGTTCCACAACGGGCACCTCGAGGTCGCCGAGCGCGCCTCGAGGCTGTTCGGGGAGCTCGTGGTGGCCGTGGTCACGAACCCAGAAAAAGGCCAGCCCTTGTTCGACGCGTCCGAGCGCGAGGCGATGATCGCCGAGTCCCTGGCCCATGTGGACTCGGTTCGGATCGTGTCGATGTCGGTCCTGGTCGTAGAGGTCGCCCTCGAGGTCGGGGCGAACGTGATCGTCAAAGGTCTCCGAGCCGTGTCCGACTTCGAGAACGAGCTGCAGATGGCCCAGATGAACCAGCACCTCTCGGGCATCGAGACGCTGTTCTTGCCGACGAGCTCGGCGCACTCGTTCGTCGCCTCGAGGCTCATCCGCGAAGTTGTTCGCTATGGGGGTGACGTGAGCGAGTTCGTGCCGCCCGCTGTTGCCCGCCGGTTGAAGGAGCTGCGACCGTGACCGACATCCACGACACCGAAGCCACCGAGCCCGGAGCCGGCAACCCCCCGGTTGCCGAACCTGGCGGTGTGGAGGACCTGGTCGAGGAGCTCATCGAGATCATCACCTCCGCGAAGTCGATGCCACTGTCGTCATCGGCCATCGTCACTCGCGACGAGGTGCTCGACCTGCTCGAAGCGATCCGCGACGAGCTTCCCGAGGAGCTGCGACGGGCGCGCCGCATGCTCAAGGACCACGAGGAGCTGCTCGCCGCCGCCAGGCGGGAGGCAGCCGACATCGTCAGCGACGGCAGGGTCCAGTCCGAGCGCATGGTCCAACGCACCGAGATCGTCCGCCAGGCCGAGCACCGGGCGGTGAGGATCGTCGAGGACGCCGAGGCCGAGGCTCGCCAGATGCGCCACGAGGCCGAGGACTACGTCGACCAGAAGCTCGCCGGCTTCGAGATCGTCCTCGACCGGACCCTGAAAACGGTGCGGGCCGGCCGCGAACGGCTCGCCTCCGTGCCGCCGCCCCCGCCCAAGCCCGGCGACGAGGCGCAGGGCGAGCTCGGCGACGAAGCCTGGCTCTCTGGTGAGGGGTTCTTCGACCAGGACCTGGAGTGACGAGGACAGGACGAGGCGGGCCCTTTGTCGTCCCGGTGGCTCTCCTGCGCAGGCATCCCGGCACGCGGCGCCGCCTGACAGTGAGCGGCCCGATCCCCGATCTCGACGTGAGCAACTCCCGGGTGGAGCCGGGTTCCGCCGTTGATCTGGATGTGGTGCTGGAGTCGGTTCTCGGTGGCGTAGTCGTGATCGGAACCGTTGCCGCCAACTGGGAGGGCGAGTGCGGGCGCTGCCTCGAGCCCGCGGCCGGTCGCCTCGTCGCTCAGGTCCGGGAGGTCTACACCAACCAGGCGGACCCCGAGATCGAGTACGCGATGACCGACGACTGGCTCGATCTTGAGCCCCTTGCCCACGATGCCTGTATCCTCGAGCTGCCGCTCGCGCCGCTCTGTGGGCCCGATTGCCTCGGGCTCTGCCCCGAGTGCGGCGTGAACCGTAACTACGAGACCTGCACCTGCACGGACAAGGCCGACCCGCGGTGGGCCGGCCTCGCCGGGCTCGGTGCACTCGACGTGATACCCGAGTGGAGAAAGTGACGATGGCCGTCCCGAAGAAGAAGACCTCGAAGTCGAAGAGCCGAAGCCGCAAAGCGTCGGCCTGGACGCTGGAGGCGCCCTCGCGCAGCCTCTGTCCTCAGTGCAACCGTGCGAAGCTCCCGCACGTCGTTTGCCCCCATTGTGGGTGGTACAAGGGTCGTCAGGCGGTCGAGGTCGACTGACCGTCGTGGCGTCGACCACAGAAGAGGGTGCGGCACCGCCGCTGCCCGACCCGCTGCCAGTTGCCGTTGACGCCATGGGCGGGGACCGTGCCCCGGGCGAGATCGTCGCCGGGGCCCGGCGTGCCGCCGACGAGCTGGGCATCCCCGTGGTGCTCGTCGGCCCGACCGACGGCTCGCTCGGTGACACGGGCGGACTGGAAGTTCTGCCGGCCTCCGAGGTCATAGCGATGAACGACGACCCCGCCCAGAGTGTGCGGACCAAGAAGGACTCGAGCCTCGTGCGCGCCGCGGAGGCGGTGCGCGACGGCCGGGCGTCCGCCATGGTGAGCGCCGGCAACACCGGGGCCGCCATGGCCAGTGCCCTGTTGCGCATGGGCCGGTTGCCGGGCGTCGCCCGCCCCGCGATTGCCGCCCTCATCCCGGCGGTCAGCGGGCGCCCGGCGGTTCTCGTCGACTCCGGTGCGAACGCCGACTGCCATGCCGAGTGGCTGGTCCAGTTCGCTCAGATGGGCTCCGCCTTCATGACAAGGCGGTTCGGCATCCCTGTCCCGAAGGTGGCGCTGTTGTCCATCGGAGAGGAGCCCACGAAGGGCAACCAGCTCGCCAAGGAGGCGCACGCGCTCTTGGCGGCCGGAGTGGGGGTTGACTTCGTGGGGAACGTGGAAGGCCGCGACCTGCTCGACGGCAACGTCGATGTGATCGTGACCGACGGCTTCACCGGCAATGTGGCGCTCAAGTCGCTCGAGGGGGCCCTGCGGGCCCTGTTCGACATTCTCGGACACGTGATCGCCACGTCGCCCGAGACTCGTGCCGCGGGTGGCGTGCTCGGCCCCCAGCTCCACGTCTACGCCAAACGGCTCGACCCAGAGGAAACGGGTGGAGCGATGTTGCTGGGCGTGGACGGGGTATGTGTCATAAGCCACGGGAGCTCGTCGGCGAGGGCCATCCTGAACGCAGTGCGCGTTGCCCACGAGGCTGCGACAGGCGACATGGTCGGATCGTTGCGCGAGGCGGTTGCGAGAACCTGAGGACCGCCTCGGTGTGAGTGCCGGGGCCGTCGGGCCGACGGCGTCACCACGGCCGCGCTACGCGCGATGTCGGCCGGCAGGCTTTAACATTGTCCGCAAGCAATACGAAGGAGCCCAGGTGGCCGAGACGACCGGTGGGATCATGAGCCGCAGCGAGGTGCTCGAGCTCGTCCGATCCCAGCTCGCGGAAATACTCGAGATCGACATGTCTGAGATCGGCGAGTCCTCTTCATTCGCCGACGACCTGAATGCTGACTCGCTCGCGCTGATCGAGCTTGTGGAAGCCCTCGAGGAGGAGCTCAGCGACCGGCTGCCGGGCTTCCGCATCGACGACGAGGATCTCGAGGACCTCCGCACGGTGCGTGACGCCGTGGACTATGTGAGCGCGAAGGTCAGACGCGGCCTGAACAATCCCAAGGCCGAGCCTCAGGCGAAGAGCGGAAAGCTGAGCCAGGCGCTCAGCGAGTTCGCCGTCGACGGTGACCTGCTGCGTCAGGCGCTTTCCCACCGTTCGTACTGTGCCGAATGGGGCGGACTGCCTTCCAACGAGCGTCTCGAGCTGCTCGGCGACGCGGTACTGGGCCTTGTCGTCGCCGACCACCTCTACCGCGCCTTCCCGGACCTTTCCGAGGGGGACCTGGCGAGGCTTCGCGCCTCGGTCGTGAGCACAGAGGCGTTGGCGCCGATTGCCGCCGAGCTCGGTGTCGGTGAGGCGGTCCTGCTCGGCAAGGGAGAAGAGACGTCGGGCGGCCGGAGCAAGGACTCGATCCTCGCCGACTGCCTCGAAGCGATAATCGCCGCGGTCTACCTCTCCCTCGGGCTGAAGGCTGCGACACGCTTTGTCGTCGGCCTGCTGGAGGACCCGATCGAGGCGATCGCCGAGGGCCGCCTAGGCGACCCGAAGAACTGGCTGCAGGAGCTGACGGCACAGCTCAACTTGGATTTTCCGTCGTACACGGTGTCCGACAGGGGCCCGGACCACGCCAAGGTGTTCTCGGCCGAGGTCACCGTCGGTGGGGAGGTGCTCGGTCGCGGCACAGGCACGTCGAAGAAGATCGCCGAGCGTGTGGCAGCCGCTGCCGCGCTCGAGGTCATCGAGTCTCGCCAGAGCGAAGCCCCCGCCACCTAGGTGCCCGAGCTTCCCGAAGTCGAGACGGTTCGCCGCGGGCTCGAGGCTACGGTCGTGGGCCGGCGGATCCGCGAGGTCAAAGTGCTCGGGCACCGGACGGTGCGACGCCAGTCGCCGTCCGAGCTCACCGCTAGCCTGAACGGCCGCGTGCTCACCAAAGCCGGCCGACGCGGCAAGTTCCTCCTCTTGTCGCTCGACGATGGCGCCGTGCTGGTCGTCCACCTCCGCATGACCGGGCAGCTGCTTCACCTGCGGGGCCCGAAGCGCCCACCGGTAGCCCCCCACACCCATGTGGTCGTGGGGCTCGGTGATGGGACCGAACTGCGCTTTGTCGATCCGAGGACCTTCGGGGAGTGGTTCGTCACCGACGAGGTCGACGGCCGGGGCGTGCCTTGCGCGCTTGCGCATATCGGGCGCGACCCGTTGCTCGAGGGACTTCCGACCGCCTACCTCGCGGCTTGCCTCGGCGGCCGCCGCGCCCCGCTCAAGGCCCTGCTCACCGACCAGCGCATCGTCGCCGGCATCGGGAGCATCTACGCGGACGAGATCTGTTTTCGGGCAAGGCTCAGGCCTGACCGCTCCGGTGGCTCGCTGACGGCCCTTGAGGTCGCCTCCCTCGCCAAGGCAGCCCGCGCTGTGCTGCGCGAGGCGGTGGCCCTGCGGGGGTCGTCGTTGCGGGACCAGAGCTATCGCGACCTCGCGGGCGATTTGGGCTCCTATCAGGAACGTCACGCTGTCTACGACAGGGCCGGCGAGCCGTGCCGGCGCTGTGCGAACCAGGTCGTCCGGATCAAGATCGGGGCGCGCTCGGCGTACTTGTGCGAAGGCTGTCAGTTCTGAGCGATATGCGGACCACATCGACCGATGCGTTTGGCCAATCCCCGGGCTTTTGCTCCGACACGGATAACGTGATTCCAACGTGTTCCTGAAGACGCTGACTCTCAAGGGTTTCAAGTCGTTCGCCGACCCGACGACCATCGAGCTCGAGCCCGGCATCACCGTGGTCGTGGGCCCGAACGGCTCCGGCAAGTCCAATGTCGTCGACGCCGTCGCCTGGGTGCTGGGCGCCCAAGGGCCCAAAGTCGTCCGCTCGACGAAGATGGACGACGTCATCTTCGCCGGCACCTCGAGGAGGCCCGCGCTCGGGCGTGCGGAGGTCTCCCTGACGATCGACAACGCCTCGAGACGCCTGCCTGTGGAAGTGGCGGAGGTCACGATCACAAGGACGCTTTTCCGCACCGGCGAGAGCGAGTATGCGCTCAACGGTGCACCGTGCCGGCTGCTCGACATACAAGAGCTTCTCTCCGACGCAGGCGTCGGCCGCCAGCAGCACGTGATCGTCAGCCAGGGGCAACTCGACTCGGTGCTCCAGGCGCGCCCGGAGGATCGGCGCATGGTGATCGAGGAGGCCGCAGGCATCCTCAAGTTCCGCCGCCGCCGCGAGAGGGCCGAGCGTCGCCTCGAGGCGAGCGAGCAGAACCTGCTCCGGTTGCAGGACCTCCAGCGAGAAGTGCGCCGCCAGCTCCGGCCGCTCGAGCGTCAAGCGGAGGCGGCGCGTCGGCACGACGGGCTCGTCGCCGAGCTGCGCGCGCTCCGGTTGCACCTCGCGGGCCGTGAGCTCGGCTCGCTGAGACAGCGTCTGGACCGGGCCGAGCGTTCCCACGCCGAGCTCATCAACCAGGAGATGACGGAGCGCAGCGAGCTGGCACGACTTGACGACCTGGTCGCCTCCACGGAGTCCGCGCTCACCGAGTTGCAGGCCTTCGGCGGAGCGGACCGGCTGGGCCGGGCCGAGCGTCTGCTCGAGCGCGCGCGCGGTGTAGCCAAGGTGGTTACCGAGCGCCGTCGCACCGTCGCCGGGGCGCTGGCGACCGTGACACAGGCGGACGTCATCGCGTCATTGGAGGCCGAGTCCTGCCGCCTCGCGGACGACCTGTCCGCGGCCGAGGCAGCTGCCAACGCGCTCGTGCCCGAGCGCGAGAGGCTCGAGAGCCTCGAGGCCGAGTTGCGGAGAGACGAGGCCGAGTTCGAGTCCGCTGCAGTCACCGGCGACGGCGCGGACGGGCCCGCAGTGACGCGGTCGCCGGACTCGCCCGGCGCAGCCGGGCAGCTCGACGCCCGCCGTGCCCGCCAGCAGCACGACGCGGCGCTCACGCGGCTGTCAGGAGCCCGGGAGGAACTGGCGCGCCTCGCCGAGCGTCTTGCCAGCTCTGATCGCGTGCGGGAGGACCACGAGCTGCGCCTGGCCGAGCTGGCGGCCGAGCTGGAGGCCTCCAAGGTCGTCGACGAGCGCCTCCGCGTCGATCACGAGCGACTCGTGGCGGCGGAACAGGCCGCCGAGGCCCGAGAACGTGAGAGCGGGGCGCGGGCACGGGTTGCGGCGGATCGCGCCCATGCCCTCGAGGCCCGGGCAGAGGCGCTGCAGGCAGCACTCGACGAGACGCGGGCGCGCGCAGGCGTCGAACGTCTCGCCGGCCTGCCGGGCGTGCTGGGAACGCTCGCGGATGTCGTCGACATCGACGACGGTTGCGAGAGAGGTTTCGAGGCGGCGGTGGAGGACGCTCTCGGTACGGTCGTCGTGGACGGGATGAGTGCGGCGCGCGACGCCCTGCGCCGGCTGCACGCTGCCGGCCTTCACGGCGGCGTGTTGCCGGCCGGCGGGATGCTGACGCCGCCGCTGGCGCCCTTGCCCCCCCGGCTTGTCGGCAGGGCGGAGCTGCTGCGGGACCGGGTCAGGTCACATGAGCGGGCCGTCGCAGCGGTGCTCGATCAGCTTCTCGGAGGCGTCCTGCTGTGTCGCGGCGGGCTCGTCGACGCGCTCGGGCTCGCGGAGGAGCTGCCCGGGAACACGATCGTGACACTCGAGGGCGACCGCCTCTCGGCGCGGGGATGGCGGATCGGAGCTGCGCGCTCGGGAGCGACGCGTGCGGCGCTGGAGACCGTCCGGCGCGACGCCGAGGGGGCTGTCGCGCTCGCAGGCACGGCGATGGAAGAAGCCCAGGCCGCTCGCGAGGCACTCGTGGTTGCTCGCGCCGCGGCCGTCGAGGCCACGAGGCGTTTCGACAACGCCGTCGCCGTCCGCACACAGGCGCAGGTTGCCCAGGCGCAGCTGACCCAGCGACTCGTGCAGCTCGAGGCCGAGCGGAGCGACGTGTCGTCGGCCCACGAGGCTGGCTTGGGACTGCTCACCGCAACCGCGGCGGAGTTCGCCCTGCGTGAGGCCGAGCTTGCCTCAGCCGAGGGGGCTGAGCTCCAGGCCCTCGCCGTCGCGGAACAGGCCGCACGGGCCCGCAAGGTGCTCGACGACCGTGCCCGCTCCCTTGCCAGTTTGAAGGCGGAGCTGAAAGTGCGCGCCGCAGGTCTCGAAGAACGCATGACGCTGCTCGCGACGCGCCGTGACGAGGTCGAGCGGCGCCTCGTCGGCCTCGACGCGGCTCGTTCGGACGCGGCCGCCCGCAGAGAGTCGCTCGAAGCCGCCGAACTGGCGCTCGCGAGGATTGCAGGCGAGCTGGTGCGCCTGGAGGTCGAGCTGACGGCGGTGCGCGACCGCCGGCGCACCGAGCGCGGGGAACGGGAGCTCGCTGTCGCGGGCACCATCGAACGCCTGCGCCAGCTGCGAGACGAACGCGCCGCCGCCGAGCGCGATCTCATGGGCGCACGCGAGCTTCTGCAACGGGTCGAGCTGGAGCGCGCCGAGGCGAGGCTCCGGCTGGAGACGGCTGTGGAGGCGTTGCGACGCGAGCTCGAGTGCGAGCCGGACGATGCCGTGGCGGCGCCCTGTCCGGAGCTGCCGCCAGGCATTCCGGCCCAGGCGAGGGTGCGCGAGCTCGATCGGGAGCTCCGGCTGATGGGCCCGGTGAACCCCCTCGCGCTCGAGGAGCTCGCCGCTATCGAAGAACGGGACCGGTTCCTCGCCGAGCAGCTCGAGGACGTCCGCAGCGCCCGGCGTGAGCTCGGACGGGTGATCCGTGCCGTCGACGAGGAGATCGTTGGTGTCTTCACACAGGCATTCGCCGACGTCGCCCGGCACTTCGAAAGCCTGTTCACGATGTTGTTCCCCGGAGGGACCGGGCGCCTGAGCCTCGTCGATCCCGAGGACCTGTTATCGACGGGGATCGAGATCGAGGCCCGGCCGGCTGGTCGCAATGTTCGGCGACTCTCGCTCTTGTCGGGAGGCGAGCGGTCGCTCGTGGCCCTGGCGTTCCTTTTCGCCGTGTTCCGCAGCCGCCCGTCCCCGTTCTATGTCATGGACGAGGTCGAGGCGGCGCTGGACGACGTCAACCTCCATCGTTTCCTGGATCTCGTCGAGGAGTTCCGTGCCGACGCCCAGCTGATCGTCGTAAGCCACCAGAAAAGGACCATGGAGGCAGCGGACGTCCTTTACGGCGTGACCATGCAGCCTGGTGGAGCTTCGAAGGTCGTGAGCGAGCGGATGGGGAGCCCGTCGGCCCGCGCGGCGGCCCCCGAGTAGCGACGGCGCTGCCATTGCGCCGCCCGTGCTGAGAGGGCGCTTTCCGGGCGCTCCTGCGGCGCCCGGTAGTCTGCGCACGTCATGACCCTCGTGATCGTCCTCATCGTCGTCGCCGTCTTGCTGGTCGCCTCCGGGGCGCTCGTTGTCGGCACCCGTTCGCGGCGCCGTGGTGTTCCGCTCCGGCAGGCCGGTCCTCCGCAACCTAGCGCCCCGAAGCCGCCCCCGGTGCCGGCGGCCACGGCCGCACCCGAACCGGAGACCTCTGCGGTGATCGAGGCCCCGGCCGGCCGGCCGGTGCTCAAGGACCGGCTGGGGCGCGCCCGGGGCCTCTTGGCCGGGTACTTCGATCAGGTCCGAGGCCGCAAAGGCATCGACGAGGCGACCTTCGAGGAGCTCGAGGAGGCGCTCATCCTCGCTGACGTCGGTGTCACGACCACGACGCGGGTGCTGGCCGATCTTCGGGACCGCCTGCGCAGCGGTGCCCTTCCCGCCACCGACCCGGCCGCTCTGCTCCAGGCGCTCCAGGACGATCTCACCTCGATGTTCGAAGGTGACGTTGCATCACTCGCGTACGCCGACGGAGAGGGACCGACCGTGTGGCTCTTCGTCGGCGTGAACGGGGTCGGCAAGACCACGACCATCGGCAAGCTCGCCTTGCGGGAGACCCAGGCCGGGCGGGCGGTGGTGCTCGCGGCCGGGGACACGTTCCGAGCGGCTGCAGGCGAGCAGCTCGAGTCCTGGGCCGAACGTGCCGGCGCCCGGATCGTCAGGGGCTCCGACGGTGCGGATCCTTCCTCGGTCATCTTCGACGCTGTCCAGCACGCCGCCTCCCGAGGGGCAGGACTGGTCCTCGCCGACACCGCCGGGCGCCTTCACACCAAGGTGAACCTGATGGACGAGCTGCGCAAGGTACGACGCGTGGCGGAGCGGCCCCCGGGCCAGCTGACCGAGGTGCTTCTCGTGCTCGACGCCACCACCGGCCAGAACGGCGTCGCCCAAGCGCGCCAGTTCACCGAGGCGGTCGGCGTGACGGGCATTGTGCTCACCAAGCTTGACGGCACGGCAAAAGGGGGCGTGGTGCTCGCGATCCGGTCCGAGCTCGGGCTGCCGATCAAGCTCGTCGGGGTCGGTGAGGGCCCGGCGGACCTCGTGCCGTTCGATCCGGCCGAGTTCGTCTCGGCGCTGTTCGGCTGACGCCAACGCGTCCGTCCTCGCCATCGGTGCCGGGGCCCCGGCCCGACTAACCTGAGCTGACTCATGTTTGACACATTGACCGATCGTTTCGAGACAATCTTCACGCGCCTTCGTGGCCGCGGCCGACTTGGCGACGCCGAGGTTGGCGAAGTCCTCCGCGAAATCCGCGTGGCCCTTCTCGAAGCCGACGTCAACCTCGCCGTCGTCCGCGAGCTCATCGAGGCCATCCGCGCGGTGCAGTGGGGTCGAGCTCGCCAAGTACCTCACCCCGGCCCAGCAGGTCATCAAGGTGGTCAACGAGGAGCTCACGGCCACCTTGGGCGGTGAGGCGCTGAAGATCAGCTACGCGTCGAAGCCCCCGACCGTCGTGCTGCTCGCGGGCCTGCAAGGCTCCGGCAAGACCACCGCCTCCGCCAAGCTTGCCCGCTGGTTCCGCCAGCAGGGGCGGCATCCCTATCTGATCGGTGCCGACCTGCAACGCCCTGCGGCCGTCGAGCAGCTGCGTGTGCTCGGCGCCGAGATAGGCGTCGGCGTCTTCTCCGCGCCGACCGATCCCGTCTCGGTCGCCCGTGGCGGGCTGGCCGAGGCACAGCGCCTCGGCCGGGACGTCGTCATCATCGACACCGCGGGCCGTCTCGCCATCGACAGGGAGCTGATGGACGAGGTACGGCGGGTCTCCGACGTGGCGCGCCCGCATTACACGTTCTTCGTCGTCGACGCCATGACGGGTCAAGACGCCGTCCAGACCGCCGAGGCCTTCCATCAGGCCCTCCAGCTCGACGGCATCATCTTGACCAAGGTTGACGGTGACGCGCGCGGCGGGGCCGCCCTCTCGGTCAAAAAGGTCGTGGGTCGGCCGATCGCGTTCTTGTCGACCGGAGAGCGCGTGGCCGACTTCGAGATTTTCCATCCCGACCGGCTGGCCAGCCGGATCCTCGGGATGGGCGACGTGCTCAGCCTCATCGAGAAGGCAGAGCGCGAGTACGACGAGGAAGTCACGGGCCAGGCGCTGCAAAGGCTGCAGGCAGGCACGTTCACCCTCGACGACTTTCTCGATCAGCTCCGCCAGCTCAAGAAGATGGGCCCGCTCACAGGCCTGTTGTCGATGATGCCGGGCGTCCCGAAAGAGATGCGCGACGCTAAGGTCGACGACCGCGATGTCGGCAAGATCGAGGCGATCATCTGCTCGATGACACCGCTCGAGCGCGCCGACCCGACGCTGCTCGACGGGTCGCGCCGGCTCAGGATCGCGCACGGAAGTGGCACGTCCACCACCGAGGTCAATAATCTCCTGCGGCAGTTCAAAGAGATGCAGAAGATGATGCGGGGCATGGGGCCGATGGCCAAGCTCATGGGCGGTGGCCGGCCCGGTAACGCGTCCAAGTCGAGCAAGGGCACCCGCAAGAAAGTCAAGGGCGGTCGCGTGACCCCATCCTCGAAGGGCCTCGGCCCGAGCCGCTAGTTGTCTCCACCACGAAAGAAAGAAGAAACCCCGTGACCGTCAAGCTCCGCCTCATGCGTATGGGCAAGAAGAAGCAGCCCACCTACCGCGTCGTCGTGGCCGATAGCCGCTCGCCCCGGGACGGGCGGTTCATAGAGGCCGTCGGCACTTACGCGCCCCGCATGGACCCGTCCACCATCGAGATCGACAACGACAAGGCCCTGGGCTGGCTGGCCAAGGGCGCGCAACCGACCGAGACGGTGCGCAAGCTGCTCGTTATCTCGGGAGCTTGGGAGCAGTTCGAGTCGAGCCGTCCTCCCAAGCAGGCTTCCGAGCGCCACGCACGCCCGGGCCGCTCCAAGGCGCCCGCCACAAAGGCGCCCGCCACAAAGGCGCCGGCCAAGAAGACGGCTGCTCGCAAGGCGGCCGCCACGAAAGCCGCCGCCGGTGGTTCACAAGCTGAAGTCGAAAGCTGAGTGACGCGATGACCGACACCGGCAGCAACCCGTTCGCCGAGCCTGACTTCAGTGCCTTCCGCTCCTCCGGCGGCGAAGACGCTTCAGACGAGGCCTACGGCGATGAGGACCTCGAGGACGCCGAGGACGAAGACGAGTTCGACGAAGGTGAGGCGTTTGACGACGTCGATGAGGCTCCCGCGGACACCGGGTCCGTGATCGGCCACGACGAGGAAGAGGCGACCGACGAGGACGCGGGTAACCGCGTCGAAGGTGGCACCGCGCGCGCGGTGCTCGAGCACGTCGCACGCTCGATCGTGGACGACCCCGAGGGCGTCGCCGTCGACGTGGGGGAGACCCGCAATGGCATCCGCCTTTCCCTCCGTGTCGCCCAAGGCGACATGGGGCGGATCATCGGCCGACGCGGTCGTACCGCCCAGGCGCTGCGTACCCTCGTGCGTGCAGCTGCGGCCCGCGATGGCCAGGAGGCGTCGGTCGACATCGTCGACTGAGCACGAGATGGTGCCGAGGTCAGGTGGCGACGGGACCGAGCGGCCACTCCTCGAGGTGGGCCGAATCGCGCGACCGCATGGGCTGAGCGGCGAGGTCGTGGTCAGGCTCGTCACCAACCGCACCGAGCGGCTCGCCCCTGGGACAGAGCTCACGTGCTACCTGGCGGCCCAGCCGTCTCCATCCGGTTCGGGCGGCGCCCCTGGGCCGTCCCGTGGGCGGGAAGGGACACGGCCGTTTTCCCCGCTCGGGGCCCGGACGCTCGAGGTGCGCAGCTCCCGGCCTTTTCAGGGGCGCTATCTGGTCGAGTTCGAGGGCGTTCACACCCGTGAGGCCGCCGACGAGCTCCGAGGTGCCCTGCTGGCGGCAGTCCCGGTCGAGGACCCGGAGGCACTGTTCGTCCACGACCTGGTCGGAAGCGAGGTCGTGGAGGTCGACGGGACCAGACGCGGGACCGTTGTCGCCGTGCAGGCAAACCCGGCGAGTGATCTGCTCGTGATGCAGGACGGGAACCTCGTACCGTTGAGATTCGTGGTCGGCCGTGAGGGTCGCGTGCTCGTGGTCGATGTGCCGGCGGGGCTGTTCGAGTGACCGAGGCCAGGGCGCCGGCTTCCGCGGCGACGCCTGCAGAAGCCGGTGGTGAGGGCGCTGCGCCGGCGTTGCGCATAGACGTCTTCACGATCTTTCCCGAAGTCGTGGACGCCTACTGCGCGACCAGCGTCGTCGGCCGGGCCCGGCGCGACGGGCTCGTCGATCTCCGCGTTCACGATCTGCGTGCCGGCGCGACCGGCCCACATCGCACGGTGGACGACGCGCCCTTCGGTGGCGGCGCGGGCATGGTGCTCGCTCCGGAGCCGGTCTTCGGGGCCGTCGAGCTCGTTGACCCGCCCCGACCCCTCTACCTGCTCGCGCCCGGGGGCCGGCGCTTCGACCAGTCGGTTGCCGCTGAGCTCGCGGGGATGGGGCGGGCCACTGCGGGCGCCGGGGGGCGGCCTTCTCACTCCTCTGCGGGCGCTACGAAGGTGTGGACCAGCGGATTGCCGACCACCTCGTCGATGGAGAGCTCTCCATCGGCGATTTCGTGCTCGCTGGCGGCGAGCTGGCTGCCCTTGTCGTGGTCGAGGCCACGGCCCGTCTGATCCCAGGTGTGCTCGGCAACGCGGCCTCGGCAGGCGACGAGAGCTTCACGACCGGGCTCCTCGAGTACCCGCAGTACACCCGCCCGGCGGTATTCCGGGGCTGGGAAGTCCCTGAGGTCCTGCGTGGGGGCGATCATGGCCGCGTCGAAAGGTGGCGCCGTGCCGCGGCGCTCTGGTGCACACTGGAGCGCCGGCCGGACCTCTTGGACGCCCGGGGCGGTCTTTCGAGCGACGAGGTGCGCCTCCTGCGCGAGCACGGCTATCCTCTAGGTGCCTACGGAACGGGACGAGCCGAACGGTCG
Organism: uncultured Acidimicrobiaceae bacterium; assembly: GCA_963719125.1. Lineage (GTDB taxonomy): Bacteria > Actinomycetota > Acidimicrobiia > Acidimicrobiales > Bog-793 > Fen-455. Next base: position 11,257 of record CAVRAT010000007.1, on the reverse strand, counting down.
GACTCGGAATCCGGTAAGCGGCAAACTGCCGGCGACCCGTCCGATCGCCTCGAGGAGCGTGACCTGTCATGAACCCCACTGATCTCGTCGACCGCGAGAGCCTTCGCGACGACATTCCCGACTTCCGTCCCGGGGACATCTTGAAGGTGCACGTCCGAGTCGTGGAAGGCAACCGGGAGCGCGTCCAGGTCTTCCAGGGTGCCGCCATCCGCCGTCAGGGCTCGGGCATCCGCGAGACCTTCACGGTGCGCAAGGTGAGCTTCGGCGTCGGTGTCGAGCGCACCTTCCCGGTCCACTCGCCGATCATCGCGAAGATCGAGCGGGTCACCGAGGGCGACGTCCGCCGCGCCAAGCTCTACTACCTGCGTGATCGCGCCGGCAAGGCGGCGAAGATCAAGGAGAAGCGCGACGTCCGTTGAGACGCTGTGCGATCTCGTTGTTCCCGCTCCCGAAGTTCTGCAGTGTCTCGGCCCGCGTGCTCGCGGGACCGGTGACGTGCTAGGCAAGCGACCATGAGCGCCGAGGAGGACCTCGACCAGTTCGAGGCCGAAGTGGAGCTCGAGCTCTACCGCGAGTACCGGGCCGTGTTCTCGATGTTCCGCTACGTCGTCGAGACCGAGCGCCGCTTCTACCTGGCCAACAGCGTCCAGGTCACACCCAAGTCGGGGCCCGGCGCCACTTACTTCGAGGTCGAGCTCGGCGACGCGTGGGTCTGGGACATGTACCGCCAGGCGCGCTTTGTCTCATCGGTGCACGTGGTCACCTACAAAGACGTGAACGTGGAGGCACTGCCAAAAGACGAGGTCTGAGGCCGTGCTCGTAGACGACGACCGTCGGGCGCGTCGAGATGGGGCGGCCCGCCAGGGGAGCTCGGCGTCCGGGAACCGCGTCCTGGGCAGCTGCGGCCCCGCCGTCAACGCCCGGTCGGGTGGCGCCGTGCGCGATGCTCCCAGCAGGGAGAATGCCAGTGACGCCTGCCGCCGGGGTCGGACACCGGGACTATCACGAGGTGGCCGGTCCCCGGCCGGATCTCTTGGTTGCATCCCGGGCATATGTAGGTCTTGTCGGCCTGGTAGGGCTGGATCCGGCGGATTTGCGCAGTGCCGGCACCCATCGGGTCCTCGACGAATGAATGCTCGGCGGCCGTGAGCCAGTTCGCGCCGCCGCCCGAACCGCCGGTCCGGCGGCTCCCGCGGGTGCCCGGACTTCCCTGGGCGCCGTCCCGGCGCGAGCGCCTTTCCGGTGACCTCCGTGGCATGCCACTGATTGTTGCAGGTCGGAGCGTCCCTCTGGCCGCTCCGCGGTCATGCGCCGGCTGGGCTCAGGCCTCTCGGCCAGGGCGGGAAGACCGCTACAGGACGCGAAATGCGTCTTGATAGTCGCCGGCCACGTCCTCGGGTAGCTTGCCGGACTCTGCGAGCCAGGTGTCGAGATTCTCGGCGGGCAGCGGTTTGCTCACGTAATAGCCCTGTACCTGATGGCAGCCGAGCTCTTCCAGCCGCTGCAGGACGATGGCCGTCTCGACGCCTTCTGCCACGACCTGCTTGCCGAGGTTGCGCGCGAGGTCGATCGTGGAGCGCACGATGACCTCCTTGTCTGGAGAGCTGTTCATGTTCGTCACGAACGACCGGTCGATCTTGATCTCGTCTATGGGTAGGCGCGTCAGGTACGTCAGAGACGAGTAGCCCGTTCCGAAATCGTCGACCGAGAGCCGGACGCCCATCTTGGCCAAGCGTGCGAGGACGGCCTCGGTCCTGAGCGGGTCGGAGATGACGGCGCTCTCGGTGATCTCGAGCACGAGGTGGTCCGCCGAGACGCCGTTGAGCTCGAGCAGGTCGGCGACGTCAGATGGGAGGTCCGCATCGATGAGGTTGCGCATGGCCAGGTTGACGGCCACCTTCATGGGCCGCCCGAGCTCTGTCCAGGACCGGCATTGGCGCAGCGCCCGGTCGAGCACGTAGTGGGTGAGCGGCTTGATCAGGCCTGTCTCTTGGACGAGGGGGATGAACTCGTCAGGCGGGACAAGGCCTCGTTGAGGGTGTTGCCAGCGAATCAGGGCTTCGACGGCCATGACACTGCCTGTGGAGAGGGTCAGCTGTGGCTGGTAGTAGAGGACGAGCTCTTCGCGTTCCAGCGCGTCACGCAGCTCCCCGATGAGAGCGAGACGGTCTGGGGTGTGCGGATCCGCCGAGCTCTCGTAGACCGCGAAGCCCCCGTTCGCGGCTTTGGCGGCGTACATGGCGACGTCGGCGTGTTGTATCAGGAGGTCCGCGTCACCTCCGTCCCTCGGAAAGGCGGCAAGCCCGATGCTGGCGTCGACTCGAAGTGGCAGGTCTTGGACGATGATCGGCTCTTCGAGGCAGCTCGACACCCGCGAGACGACCACGGCGGCGTCAGACTCCGAGGCGTTGCGGAGCAGGATGGAGAACTCGTCTCCGCCCAGCCTCGCTATCGAGTCGCTCCCTCTCGTCACTCTCGACAACCGCCAGGCCACCTCCCTCAGCACCTCATCCCCAGCCGCGTGACCAAGTGTGTCGTTGATCTCCTTGAACCGGTCGAGGTCGAGCATCAAAAGTGCGAGCTTCTGGTTGTCGCGCCGCGCCTCTGTCAGTGCGTGCTTGACCCGATCATGAAAGAGCATGCGATTCGGCAGGCCGGTGAGCCCGTCGTACAGGGCCTGATGGCGGAGTTGCTCCTCGGCTTCGTCGCGGGCCCGCTCAGCCGCCTTCTGCTCGGTGATGTCCCGCACCAGGAGGCACAGCTTGCGCGAGGCGCCTTCCGGCCCGGCGATCGGTGCGACCCTGCCCTGGAACCACCGCACGCCCGCGGGAACCTCGAGACGGTACTCCCAGAACTGGGGGCGATCGGTCTCGAGGACCTGGCTGATGACCCTGGCCAGACTGAGACCGATCTCCTCGCCGAGTGCCTCGCGGTGGGTCTTTCCGAGCAACGCGTCCCGGGGTACGGCAAGGAGAGTGTCGTTCGCGGTCCAGATCTCGAGGTAGGTGCCGTTCTCGTCGAGCTCGAACACAAGATCGTCGAGCGAGGAGAGGAGCGCTTTCAGACGAGCTTCGCTCTGCCGCAGAGCCTCGGTCGCTTCCAGGTGTTCGAGAGCTTCGCTCACGACACTTCGCCAGGACTGGAGTGCGTCGCTGCCTGCCCGTCCGTGCCACTGCGTGGGGTCGGGCCTGCGGATGTCACCGTATGTGTATCGGCACGTCAGGCGGCGTGATTGACCCCGAAGCTTGGTCCGGCCGTCGCGGGGGTGGCGTGCGTTGCTTGCCCGGGCAGCGGGGGTGCCCCCTATCGCCGATCCGGCTGGTTTCGCGCGGCTCCTACCCGACGGCCTGACTCTCGAGCAGTGCCCGGGCCCGGGCGAGCATCGGAACGGCACCCACAGTTTCGAATCCGGCCGCCGCTTGTTCGGCTATTCGTGCCGACTCGACGAGCCTGCCCTGGCGGGCAAGCCATTCCGCCCGGTCCAGCTGCGCGCGTGCGAGCCAGATCGGGTAGCCGAGACCGCGGAAAACTGTTTCGGCGGCAATGAGGTCGTCCTCCACCCTGGCGTCGCGGCCCCTCGCGATGGCGAGAAGTGCCTTGGTTCGAGTCACCTGAGCCCTCAAGAACTGGGGTATCTCGCCGAGGGGGCGATTGGCGAACAGCTCGAGCAGTCGGTCCGCCGCTTCGAGATCGCCGCCGGCGATTGCCGCGTCGACTGCATCAGGAAAGCTGAGGCGTACCACCTCGTGGGCGAGTGGGAGGCCGGCGGTGAGTGCTCCTTCGATTGCCCGCGTCGCCGTGTCGAGAGCGTTTCTGTACTCACCGGCGGCAAGGGCGAGCGCGCCTGCGCCGCTCGAGTACATAGCCGATGCCTGAACGTCTTCTGCGTCTTTCCAGGATTCGCAGTAGGCGAACTGCTGCCGCGCGCTTGCGAGCTCACCGCGGAGGGCGTCGAGGAAGGCCTTTCGGAAGCGGAGCAGCGAGGTGTTTACTGTCGCCTCGCCGGCTGCCGATTCGAGCACCTCGTCAGCGAACCGCGCGGCCTCGTCCCAGCGACCGGCCAGCATCAGCACGTACATGAGGTTGCCCACCATGTCGGCCTCACGGCCACGCGCTCCCTGGCGTCGGGCAAGTGCCAGGCCGGCAAGAGCGTGTTCTTCTGCCCCTGGGCGGTCATAGATCATGCACAGGTCCGTAAGTAGGTTCTGAGCTGCGGACTCGACCTGTACCAGCCCGTTCTTGCGGCCGGTCTCGAGGCTCCCCTCCAGGTTCAAGATGCCCTCCTCGACACGGCCGGCCCCGCTGTAGAGGTAGGCCTTCATCTGCAGGGCGCTGGCGTAGGTCTCCGCGAGCTCGTGGTGCTGGACCAGGGTCAGCGCCCGCTCGATCGGTTCCCCGGCGTCCTGGCTGCGGCCCGTGAACATGAGAGCCCTTCCCAACCGCTCCTCCAGGCGGGCGACGACCGCGGGGGGAGCAGTGGCGGGGTCGAGAGACGAGAGGGCGTCGCTTAGGCATGCGACCGCCTGCTCGGACCTGCTGGTCCTGACGAACATCGTCCCGATCCAGGCCGCCACCCGAGCCGCGTCCACGATGCGACCGGCTTGCAAGTGTGAGGCGCCAGCCTTTTCGAACCCGTTCAGGGCCCGGTCGTCCGCCCCTATGCGCATAGCCATCTCGGCACTCTTTTCGATGAACCGGGCCCGCTCCTCGTCGTCGGAGCTGAGCTCGGAGGCCGTCAAGTAGGCGGTTTCCGCCGCGCCCGGGGCTCCCACGGCCTCGGCCCGGTCACCGGCGTGCACGTAGGCGTCTTTTGCCCGTGCCCGCAGCTCGTCGCTGTCGGGGTCGTCGCCGGCGGCCTTGTAGGCGTCGTGGAGATGGGCGGCGATCACTTCGATCACCTCGGCGCCCTCGTCGGGGAAGACGTGACGCATGTGAGCCGCGGTGGTGAGGTGGCGGGCCTTGCGCTCGCCTGTAAACGCTGATCGAAAAGGGGCGCACCTGAGACCCAGAACGCGCTGATCGAAAAGGGGAGCACCTGACCATCCCCGTGCTTGCTCGAACACGCCCACAGGCTTCGCCTGGGAATCGAGCGAGTGGACGGGAGAAGGGTGCACACCGACATGGAGATGTGGACAGAGATCCGGCGCAAGGTGCTCGTGGACGGCGCGTCGAAGCGCTCGATCCGAAGGGACTACAGGGTCAGCGCTCGGACACTCGAGAAGATCCTGGCCAATGCCGAACCGCCCGGCTATCGCCAAAGGACCACTCGCCCGAAGCCGATGCTCGGTCAGTTCCTTCCCGTGATCGACGAGATCTTGGAAGCCGACAAGACCGCACCGCCAAAGCAGCGCCACACGGCCAAGCGCATCTATGAGCGGCTCAGAGACGAATACGGCTACACGGGGTGCTCATCGCAGGTGAGAAGGGCCGTGTCCAGGTCCAAGCACTACTCGAAGGAGGTCTTCGTCCCGCTCTCGCACCCGCCGGGACATGCCCAGTTCGACTTCGGCGAGGCGACGGTGCTGATCGCGGGCGTCGAGACAAAGGCCGCGTTGGCGGTGATGACGCTTCCCTACTCGGACGCCTACTTCGTCTCTGCCTATCCCCGCGAGTGCACCGAGACCTTCCAGGCCGGCCATGTGGCCGCCTTCGAGTTCTTCGGCGGCGTGCCCGTGCGCACGAGTTATGACAACACCTCGATCGCGGTGAAGAAGGTGGTGGGCCGCGAGCGCGAGCTCACTACCGAGTTCCTCCGGCTCGAGAGCCACTTTCTCTTCGGCCACCACTTCTGCCGGGTGGGCCGTGGCAACGAGAAGGGCCACGTGGAGACCCATGTGGGCTACGCGAGGCGGAACCTGCTCGTCCCGGTGCCGCGCTTCTCCTCTTTCGCCGAGATGAACGAGTACCTCGCAGCGTGCTGTTATGCCGATCTGTTCCGCCGGGTCCGGGGAAAGCCCGAGACAAAAGCAGAGCGTCTCGTTGTCGACCAGGCTGCCATGTTGGCGTTGCCGTCCGAGTCCTTCGAGGCGCGAAGAGTCGAACAGCGCGGGCGAACTCACTGTCGCTCGTGAGATTCGACCGCAACGACTACTCGGTGCCCACTGCCTTCGCCCATCACGAGGTCACCGCCCTCGGCGGGATCGAAGAAGTCCGCTTGCTCGTCGGCACAGACGTCGTGGCCACCCACCCGCGGTGCTGGTCGAAAGAACAGGTCAGCTTCGACCCCCGCCACTACCTGGCCCTCTTGGAGAGAAAGCCCGGTGCCTTGGACGTCGCCCGCCCGCTCGAGGACTGGGATCTCCCCGAGTGCTTCTCGGTGCTGCGCCGGCGCCTCGAGGCCGACCTCGCCTCGGCGGGGACTCGTGAGTACATAAAGGTCCTGCGTCTCATGGAATCAGCGACGCTCAAGGAACTGACCGGAGCTGTCGAACAGGCGCTTTTGATCGGGGCGACCGGTTCGGACGCCATCGGGCTCATCCTCTCCCACTCGAAGGAGCGACCGGTCGGGTTGTTCAGCCTGGACGGGCTCCCGCACCTGAAGGCCGTCGCCGTCGAGGCCCCCGACCTTTGGGCCTACAGGGCGCTCACCGAGATCGGGGCTTGAGGCCCCCCACACCTTTTCGGCGTAGATCGCGCAGTTAGAGAAAGGAACACCACCTTGAAGACATTGGAGACCAAGTCCGTCGTGTTATTGCACCATCACTTGAAGGCCCTGCGATTGCCGACCATCGGCGCCGAGTGCGAGAAGGTCGCCAAACAGGCGGGGGCCGACAACGTCGACCACCTCTCCTACCTGTTGCAGCTCTTGGAACTCGAGTTGTTGGACAGGGAGAAACGCTCGGCCGAACGAAGGTTGAAGGCGGCAAGGTTCCCGACCATCAAGACCCTCGAGAGCTTCGACTTCGCGGCCCGCCCGTCTGTCAACAAGGTGCTGATCGCCGAGCTGGCGCGTTGTGAGTACATCGACAAACGGGAGAACATTTTGATGATCGGCAACCCCGGCACGGGCAAGTCCCACCTGGCCACGGCACTCGCCGCCCAGGCGTGCCACAAGGGCTACAAGGTCCGGTTCTTTCGCACCACCGAGCTCGTGACCGCGCTCATCGAGGCAAGAGACGAGCGGACATTCCTGAAACTGAAGGGACAGCTCGCGAGACTGGACCTGCTCGTGCTTGACGAACTCGGATACGTCCCTGCCTCCAAGGTCGGCGCCGAACTGCTCTTCGACGTCATCTCGACCGCCTATGAGCGCACGAGCCTGATCGTCACGAGCAATCTGCCCTTCGAGTCCTGGACAGAAGTCCTCGGCTCCGAGCGCCTCACCGGGGCGACCCTCGACCGGCTCACTCACCGCTGCAACATCATCGAGACCAAGGGCGAGAGCTACCGGCTCCAAGACGCCAAGGCTCGAACCCGGCACGCCAAGCCAACAACCGATTCCGCAGGCAGCCAACCTGTGGACCAAGCGCAAATCACCAAGTAACTTCAAGCTCAAAGTGCTCCCGTTTTCGACCGGCGCGCGCCCCTTTTCGATCAGCATTCACACTTGAGCCGTATTACGCATTTCACGGCACGGCGTCAGAGGGCAAGATGCTCCACATGGAGGGCGACCAATTGGTCTGGCTCTCCCACACGGCCGAGCAGTACGGCTCATCGCTCATCATTGGGAACCACTACAACCAGACCGGTAGCGGTGGCGGACTTCGGCGCATCACTGGCTCGGGTCCCGCGGAGTGGTCTGACTCCTGGTGGATCCTCGAGAAGGACGAAGACCGTTCGGACGTCACGACCGGTCACTTCGAACTGGCCTTCGAAGTTGGGAGCAGGCAGTGGGGTGCCACGGAGTGGGACCTCACGGTGAACATCGGGCCTTTCGATGACGACACCATGGACAATGAGGGTGAGATCAGCTGGAGCGTCAAACGGTCCTCCGGCAAGCGTGGCGGTTCGAGTGGTACGGCCGACTTCATCTTCAGCCTCGTGACGCAACATCCCTTCGAGTACACCAAGACCCAGATCGTCGCGCAGTGCAATGGCAAGAAGGCAGCTGTCGGCCGGGTCTTCCAAGCAATGGTGATGAACGGCCGGATTGAGATGCGGACCCTGTCGCGTCAGGAAGGCAGCAAACAGGTCACAAGAGACCTGTGGGGCCCGCGGACGGCTACGGCGGCTTCGACGCTCCCTGCGGCGGCTGCTACGCCAGGGTGGAATGACTGAGCAACAAAGGAAGTCCCCCTATACAAGGACCTGGTTCCCTTGTTGAGTGTAGGGAACAGACCCCTTCCCAGTGGGACCGGTTGGAAACTGCCATCTACCAGGGCCAATAGCACCAACTCGGTCCCAACATGGACTCTCAGGGTCCGGGTTCCAGTGGCTCTACCAGGGCGTACTTGTTCCAACCCGTTCCCAACTCGAGGAATCGAAAGGTGGACCCCTTTTGGCTGGCAAGCTCGCTTACTCGCGGCACCCTACGCGGTCCCTCGGCACGCGCGATCAGCCTCGTCTGTCGTACGTTAGATCTAGGACCACATACAACATATAGAACTATCATCTATACACAGTCGATACCGAGCATAGAAGCATAACTATTATAGTCACGGGCAGCAGCTCTCCGGTCACCGTACGCGGTACACACAAAGGTTACAGAAACTGTAACAAACCGTCTACCAGGACATTTGCTCTAGATAGTACACGGTTTAACTTTCTTCCAAATTCCGTCCCAACCGCCGCTTTCAGCCTGTACAGTGATCCAGAAGGCGCAAATGGCGCCCTCGTTTAGAAAGGAAACAACTAATATGTCTACAATAGAATTAGCTAACGAAGACAATAGTCCTGCAGAAGTTATAGCTTCTGCAAGACATAAGGAGTCAGAATCGCCTTCTAACACTCTGAAGGGCATCAGTCCGATGAATTTACAGGGTGTGTGGGACGTGCCTTGGTACGAGACTGTGTGTCAAATAGTTGATGCCTCTCCAAAAGGTAAGGTGAACTTCAAACTATTTGATGGTCGTCGTGGCTTAGTCAAGCGCGATGCTGACGGCAACTTGCAGGCTTACGTGGGCGGAGCACCATGCTCTCCACTCCGGGCCCTTACTACAGGTCGTCCAGTAGCAGGGGAGCCGGAGCTTCTGGAAGTGTCAGCTGTACTGGTAGAGGGCAGGACACGTCGCCCGGGACCGCACGACGTGATCAGGTACCTGCCGCACGCCTCAACTCTTCCGAGCGCGGCCTGCGCGTAATGGGGAGCTTTCTCGAGCTCCGCATCGCTCACTACCGGATGGTCCGAATTGTGAGTCGGAGGGCTGGACGAACGTCTTCGAGAGTCCAGCAGGTGCGTACCCCAATGCGGCACTGGCCACTCCGCATTGGGGTCCGATGGGAGCAACCCGCGGTGCAATGGCTGGTTCACGTCTCACAAGGACAATCTGATGCGGCAGGATAGGAGGCCCTGTCGGGTGCATGGCCGGAAACATGCCAAATGCCATGCGGCAGTGGTCTAAGTGCGGGTGGTCACCGTTTCTTCGGCACAGACGATTCTGGCAGACAACCGTTTCCTGCGCTCCTGGTCAACGGCCACGAAATATACCGCTCTTGCGACGCCGCCAAGGTCTGGTCGCACCGAATGCGGTGCCGATAACCAACCTCACTAAATAATAGAAAGGAAAGCAGGGACATGGACAACAACATCGAAAGCAAGCCCAACCTCGTCACAATTACGCTCACCGAGGAGGACCTCGCGGAAATGGATCGGCGTGAAGCCGATCCCGCCTTTCACGCCTTGTGCTCGTCCAAGGAGCATCGCCACGCGTACAGGACGCGGGATGGCCGCACAATCTTCCTGTGCAGACCCACCGACGCACAGGCAGCGGAGGATGACGCCTTGCAGTATTCGTGGGCAGTGTCTCAAGGTAAGCTAACCGAAGAGGATTTGCCGAACGCTGTCGGCGCCTTTATGCGCGCGGGCTGGTTCATAGCTGAAGACCTCCCGGTCGCGAACCTCGATGAGCTGTCGGACCGGCTGCACAGGGCTGACGAAAGAGGTCTACCACCGGACCCATGGAGTGACCGGTACTCCGAGGACAGCTTTACGAATGAAGGGATCTTCTCGCAACTGCAGCCGGTAGGTTGAGCATCACGAACCATAAGCACGTCCTATATCCTGGAGTATGGGGGGGTGGGTCGAACCCCTATGGCGTCGACGCGATTCTCACCCCGGCCTCAGCACCCATTTTGTACGGATTATACACCCCTTGGTTAGGACCTTAGTGCAGGTCCAGACCTTAACACTCAACATCCATATCAACTACTAAAGCCCGTGCCAGGCGGGAGGTTTCGTGCTCATATAGCCGCCGTCACTCTATTCGTAACGCCAAGGGGTGACAAGTTATTCAACTGACTGTGGCTTCCCCGCCGGCGCAAAAATAACCAACGACGACGGCGGGTTCGGAGGCAACCCCGCGGGGTGCCAGCTACCGACAAGGGGAAGCCTCCGTCCGTCGGCCATGAGCGCAACGAGTCGCTTCACCCCGGGAAGCCGAGGCAACAAGTCGGCAAGCGAGGGCGGGCTATCTGGCGATCCTGCGGCTGTCGAGACAGCCCCGCTGGCAGGTTCCAAGAGAAGATCGCCGTCCGGCTGGGCGAGACCGATCACGCCTACCCGGGCCGAGGGTGCGACGATCGCTCTCGGGTCACCCCAAGCCAGGAACATGCTCTTTCCCTTTGCCGCGGTCGGGTCCAACCCACGGACCTGAGTCACCAGGTCGCCGGCTGCCTGATCACGAAGCTGCTGTGAGAGTGCGGTGACGCAATCCTTGGTGTCCAAGAGGGTGACCCGGTCTCGATCGATCCCGAGGCTCTCGAGACCCAAGAGAGGCGACTCAGGAGACGGGTTTACGACCCAGAGCTCTGGCACTCGATCTCGGAAGGCGTCTCTCAATAGACCGAGAATCACAGGGTCAGCTGGCGGCAGGGAGTAGCCAACCAAGAAAACCCGCCTCGCCTCTCGTAAGGCCTCGAGAGCTTGAGTCCAAAGAAGGCGCATAACGGGCACCCGGTAGTACTCGGATTTGGCCGTCGCCGGCGGGACAATGAAGGGCTCCCGGCCCTGAAGCTCTCGAGCTCTCGTTGTGGCGTCAACGGAGGCCGGCGATCCGAACCGACTCAGCGAGTCTCGGCGAAGGAGTGAGAGGCCCGTCGGGTCCTGGCTCACCCAAAACCAGTCGAGCGATCCATGTAGCTTGATCAGTCGAAAAGTGTC
>CAVRAT010000006.1:0-197346 GCA_963719125.1 uncultured Acidimicrobiaceae bacterium | reverse complement strand
GGCCTCGGTAGAGCCGGTCGAGCGACGGGGCGCTTCGAGCTTCGGGCAAGGCGGCGTCGGCCCCGAGCCAGTCGTTGACACAGCGGCGCTTGGAGGAAGGATCCGACAACCGGTTGGCGACCATGGCGAAGACCGCGTCGCTAAGTCCGCTCGAGCGCCGACGCCGGCCGATGCTCTCGAACAACTCGTCCAACAAGAGCCGGGAGAAGTAGGCGTCACAAGCGGCCATCGCCCCATAGGAAGGAGCCGACTCTGCAGTCAGCTCTAGCGAAGAACCCCGCCCCAACTGGGCGGAAAGGGCCTCGACGATCCTCTCGAGCTCGCCCGAGGTGGTCATCTCCGAAACCTCGCCCAAGCGGGCGACGATCCGGCTCCGGGGCTGGCCGTCCTCGTTGCGGAACGACTCGGCCAAGGTGAGATAGCGGTAGGTCTTCTTGCCGCTACGGACCGTGCTCACCTTGACATACACGGGCCATATATTACACCACTGTAGTTCCGTTGTCTATGACCTATTTGTCCCTACAGTCAACCTGCCAAACCCGACTTTATCCACAGCTCGCCCAGGTCAAAGGCGTGAGAGCTCAGAATCGTCGAGTTGAGCCGCCGAAGTCCGGTCAGGTGGAGCAGTTCACGGGAACCCGACCAACCACAGTGCAACAAACGACTGTCCACAACCTGACAGACATTCACTCACCTGGCCGCCGGTCTTAAGCTCTCTCGTCCTCCCTCTGTTGCGAGCGTTTCACTTCAATCCCGACGTTTTGGTGGAGGAGGGACGCCGTGATAAGTCATCAACGCTGTGACGAGATCCGCCGGTGTCATGTCGAAGGCCGGGCTCCACGCGGGCACACTGGCGGCAACCTGATAGCCATAGGGGGTCGATGATGAAAACGACCACTCCTCGGTGAGGGTACCGACAGAGTCGAGTTCGCATCCCTTCGCTTGTGCAACCGTGCGCTTACTAGCCGTGTCATGTCGAGGCCGTCCGCTCATCATTCAACAGAGTTAGCGCGTCCAGTGCTATAAGGATTGATGAGTTGACGCCGTCATCGACTATCGGTCGGTCGGGATTGTAGTCGCCGTAATCAACCTCACGAGCAACGTTACCGTCCACCGTTAGAATTCCACCCGTGCGCACGCCCATTAGCGCGCCCTGCACCAACAGTGCCGACAATTCCATCTCCACCCCGATGACGCCAGGAAGGCTATACAGTGAAGTTTGTTCGCGTGAGCGAGACGCCATGGGATCGAATATTCCACACGTTAGAACAATTCCTTTATGGTAGCGCGCAGACGAGTGTTTCGCCGCTCTCATAAGCGCGAGCACCACCTTTGGGCTGCTGAACGCAGGGTATCCAAGTGTTACGAGTTGGTCTGTAACGCCGTCAGCTCGAACTGCCGCTTCCGCGATGATAAGGTCGCCATCCTCGATTTCCTGACGTAGACTTCCGCAAGTGCCGACACGAATGATGGTTGTTACCCCTGCCATCATAAGTTCGTGAAACATCAACAGCGCTCCTGAAGCGCCGACGCCGTGAGAGGAAACCACGACGCCGAGACCTTTCCAGGACCCTACGGACGTTGTGTACTCGCGAGTTCGAGCTAGCTCAACAGGACCAGATAACAACTGTGAGATGCGGTGTTGACGCGCGGGATCTCCACACACCAGTCCGAAGTGGGGCAATCCCCGGCGCGGGACTTTTGTTATGGGGAGCAGTTCTTGGCGGCTTGCTTGGTCGTCTTCTTGCATACGTCTCCTCTTGCCTTCACGCTCACACTGTAGTTAGTGCGTGTGCGTGCCAAGAATCCATCCGACCAGGTTACGCTGTGAGGCGGTAGTCATAAATAGGGCCGCCGAGGATCTCCTTTCGCGTAACTGCTTCAAGTCGGGCTCGTCGATCGGATCCGGCACGAGCCCCAAGGTCCCGGCGCTTGCTGATCCAGGCCGCGATGCGGATGATGCTCGTTGTAGTGGCCGACGTACTCGGCCAGACCAGAACACGCTCGAATCACACCGACAACTGCACAATCAAACGTGCGGTGAGCCCTTAAGAACTCAGCTGCCTTCGCGTTCGGGCTCATCGTCGGGTGAGTTTGCGATTTGGCCTCTCAGGCAAGCCGCTCAAGGCAGCTCCGGAACGACTCGGCATTCTGACGGAGTGATCCCCGGTGAAGATCACCTCCAACCAAGATAGCGACATCATTGCCGTAGAAGTCTGCGATCTCGGGCACCCGCTCGAGTGTCATGCCGCCGCCCGGCGCAGGCAGGATCTCCGCCAAGGATCCAAAAGTGCCACGGCAATGCTCAGCGACACTCGAGCAGTCCTTGTTCGAGAAGCTAAACCTGCCACCGGCATGGGGAAAAACCGACAGATCGGCACCTGCCAGACGCGGAAACCTTCCGAAAACGAGACCAGGGGCGATGCCCTCGCCCTCCTCGAGCACTAACGCTCCTAGCATCGACGGATGAGCCATGATTGGAACGTGGCCTTCGGCGCGTGAAGCCAGGTAGCGAATGACGTCGTAGCCGACGATGCCCGGCAGGACAAGTAATCCCCCCGCACCCGCCTGGAGCGCAAGTTCGACCCTTGAATCGAGTTCCTCGAGCGGAGCATTCACGCAGGGCACGTACAGTGCGCAGCGTCCCGTACCTGTCATTCGCAGCGCGCACCGCGTCGCCACAGCGCGCTACCCGATCCGAGAAGGGCGCATATGGCTGGTTGGCGAGCCCGTGATCGTCCTTGATGATATCCACTCCCCCTGCTGCGCATTCAAAGACCATCTCCGCAAATGCCTCAGGTGAAGTGCCCATCGGCTTAATCGCCGTCGCTAGCAGCGGCCTGCTATCGGCTCCGAGCAATTCCCGAATGCCCGCGGTGCCGAAGTGTGGGCCAGAAAAATGGTGAAGAAACGATTCGGGAAGCTCCACGTCGACAAGACGCACTCCCGGCCACATCGAACAATTACCGAAGAGAACATTGATCAGCTGAGGAAGCTCCCAGCCCGTCACCTCGACCGAGTAGCTAATCATCACTTCATAACAACGCTCACCTATCGCCTCCATCTCTCCAACCCGGCCGATAACATTACTCTTGATACCAAAATCTGTCACGAGTTCCGCGGGAAACTCTATAGTCTCTTCGACCGCAAGCGCGTGAGCGACAACTTCGACCTGGTCGGCCGTGCCGTGCAGCTGATAGTACGCATGCAGCCGCCCATCGGTTAAATCGCTCGGCTCCATTTCAATGTTCATCGCAACCTCAATCCTCCTTGCACATCACCACCAGGCAGAATTAGAGAACCAGAGCGGGCTTCAACAGTATTCCGCGTACTCAGGACCGTTACCGAGCGTGCTGTTCGCGTTCGTGGAAGCGAGCTACTGCTTCCTCGAAGTAAGACACCCCCGCAATCAGCGCGATACTCGCATACGCGGTGCACTTGCCGGTCCTCACATATCCGAGGGCAGTGCGCTCGAGTTGCGTGGCGAACTCCGTGTGCGGAAGGCGGCTAATGCTGAATGAGGACAACCGATTTGTGACATGTCGATCAAGATCCGGATTCCACGTCGACATCTCGTCTGCAAGAATGGCGCTCTCGACAACGAACTCGGGAAGGATGGCACCGAGGACCTCAATCATGGAAGGAATGCCGGCTGCGAGCCCAAGGTCGATGCGCAAAGCGTGACGCGGGATCTTCAGTCCCGCATCCGCGATCACTATCACATCCCCGTGCCCTGCTCCGGTGAGCAGTTCGACCAAGCCAGGATGCAGAAGCCCGTTCGGCCTCACAGCGCTTCCGCCTTCTCCGTCGTCGGCCCACTCTTTTTGTCCGCAGCGGGCGCGATCTCGATTCCGAATTGCTCTCCCGTCAGCTGTTCAACGGCGCTGACAACATGTCGCGCGGCCAGACCGTAGTAGTCGAGCAGGTACGGAAGGCTCCCGCCGTGCGCGTACGTGTCATGGAGACCCATTCGTATAAGGCGCGTCCCGACCGCTTGGTCAGCCATGAGCTCAGCGAGTGACGAGCCGAGTCCTCCGGTGACGAGATGGTTCTCGACTGTGATTACGCCAAGCTTGGCAGCAGCAGCTGCCTCGAGCACGGCCGGATCGGTGAAGGGCTTGAGCGTCGATACATGAACGTGCCCGAGCGAAAGGCCCTTTGCTCGAAGTGCGGCCACTGCGGTAATCACTTCGCCAGTGCAAATGCCCGAGGTGATCAAGCACACCTCGTTCCCGGTCTCGAGGACCCGGGCTTTGCCGAGCTCCAGCGGCTCACGAAACAGACGCGAGACACTTCCGCGAAGGATACGGCAGTACACTGGGCCGTCGACGTCGGCAGTCGCGTCGAGAACACTCTCGACGTCAGTTGCATCTCCACAGTCCACGACAGTCATGTTCGGAATGATCTTCATCAGCGCAATGTCGTCGATGGCCTGGTGCGTGACGCCACCAGGAGTCGTAAGCCCAGGAAGAAAGCCCATCAAATGAACGCGCAGATTCGGGTAGGCGATCGACATCGCCACCTGGTCATAGGGCCGTCGCGTGACGAACACTGCGAAGGTGTGCACATAGGGGGCAAAGCCCTCTCGCGCGAGACCGCCGGCAACGCCCATCATGGCTTGCTCGCTCATTCCACACGAGATGAACCGATCCGGAAAGGTTGCTTTGAAGTCATCGATCTCGACCGAGTTCGTGAGATCGGCCGAAAGGCAGAGCACGTCTCGACGGTTCCGAGCGAACTCGACGAAGCTCCTTGCATATGGACGGCTGACCTGTTCGATCGCACTCATGGGCGCGTCTCCTCCGGGTTAAGACCTAGATCCTTCAGCGCGAGCTCTGCTTCCCCGGGGCGGAAGCGGACGTAGTGCTTGTTAGCGCGTGATTCAAGGCTTGGGATGCCTTGCCAGGAGCAGGTTCTCGCGACCACAAAGACCGGCTTTCCACAAGCCGGTTCAAACGCAGGAGCGGCGAGCGCGTCCGAATCGTGACCATCGACCTCGTGCACCTTCCAGCCGAAGGAACTGACGCGCTCGGCAATTGGTTCGATCTCCTGCACCGTGCGAATAGGACCATCGCACTGGCCACCGTTCGCATCGAGGTAGACGCCTAGGTGATCGAGACCGTGGTGCGCGGCGAGAGAAAGCGACTCCCAGGTCTGGCCCTCTTGAAGTTCCCCGTCGGACATGTACACCCAGACACGACCACGGTCACCACGCAGTCGGCGAGCGAAGGCCATCCCAAGACCTACGGACAGTGCCTGTGCGAGCGAACCGGTCGTTACTTCAATTCCCGGCGAGTGTTCAGCCCCGATCTGTTCGACGGTCGAGCCGTCACGGTCGTAATGGTCGAGCGCGTGCACATCGAGACGTCCAACCTCGATCAAGGTCGCGTAGAGTCCGAGCGAATAGTGGGTGCACGAGAGCAAGAACCGATCGTTGTCGGGACCTCGTTCGCCGTTATAGGCACCTCCACTCCCGGCGGGCCGACCGGGGCCGGGCACTCCGTCGAATTCCCGTGGAATAAGTGGTCCAACCGACGGCCCGGGGTGCATCACCCGCAGGTACAGCGTCGCGAGCGTTTCGGCAGAACCGCACGCCTGGCAGAGATAGCCGCCATTGTTCTCAATAGTGTGGAGCAGCACCCTGCGTCGGATCGCCGCGGCGACCCGATCCACATCGGCTTTGGCTGCTTTTCCTTCCATCGATCAGCTTCCTCCTCTCACCGCGGGCGCGCCTCCGCTCCTGGTGCTCTCTTGTCGCAAATTCGGCAACTCGCGTCCAGCAAACGAAAGCCGAGAACTGCGGCTATGTGATCTCGTCAATACGGATCTGCCCTGACGCCATGCCGCGGGGCAACGAACCAGACGATGGCTCATGGCCTCGCGACGTTCTCGAGCACTCGCGCGATGCTTTCAACGTAAGGTGGGCGAAGGATGCCGTAGTCGGTGATGAACGCGGTGATGAGTTCCGCCGGAGTCAAGTCGAAGGCCGGGTTCCACACAGGCACGCTGGCGGCAACCTGATGGCCGCCATAGCAGAGAACCTCGCTGGCCGGTCGCTCCTCGATCACGATCTCCTGGCCGGAAGAGATGTCCGGATCGAACGTCGTCAGCGGACCAGCGACGTAGAAGGGTATCCCGAGGGCGTGTGCCACGATAGCGTGTGTGTAGGTACCTATCTTGTTCGCCGTGTCACCGTTACGGGCAACACGGTCACAACCGACAAGTACTGCCTCGACACGGCCAGAGGCCATGGCGGCCCCGGACATGCTGTCGGTCATGAGTGTCACTGGTATTCCAGCGGACGACAATTCCCAAGCCGTCAGACGCGCGCCCTGGAGAAGTGGACGGGTCTCGCTCGCAAGCACTTCGATCCGCTCACCTGCCGATGCCTTCGCATAGACCACGCCGAGCGCGGTGCCCCACCCACTCGTCGCCAGACGACCGGTGTTGCAGTGAGTCAAGATCCGAGTGACACCGGCAAGCTCCCTGCGACCGTACTCCCCGATCAATCGGCAGGACTCGCGACCTTCCGCTTGAATCGCGAGCGCCTCCCTTTCGGTTCGCTCGATCATCTCCTCAGGCGAGGCCTCGTCTACGCCCGCGTCAGCGGTGCGGTGGACCGCCCAAGACAAGTCGACGGCAGTCGGGCGCACCGCGGCGATCGTGGCTGCAACCGCCTGTAGCGTCCTGCGCGCGGAGGCAACGTCACCCGACAATGTCCGTTGCAGACCAAGGACGACACCAAAGGCCCCACACACGCCAATCGTCGGTGCACCCCGAACGACCAACCGGCGGATCGCGTCCACGACCTCATCGACGGTATCGATCCTCCGAACCTCCTCCCTCTCTGGCAGCAGCGTCTGGTCGATGACCTCGATGTGGTCGCCGCACCACTCGACCGAGAAACGAAGTTCGGACCACTCACTCATAGAATCCGTCCGATGACATCGTCTGCCAAATCGATGAGCTCGCTTGGCGAACCGATCTCAGCGCGCTCTCGCGCAAGCTTTCGTGCTAGACCCAAAAGCGCGCGGACGGCGACGGCGCGTTCGCGTTCCGGAAGCGACTCGATATCGGAAACGTGCGCGAACCCAATCGTGCGTCTGCAAAGCTCCGCGGCGGTCATGCCGATCGCGTCGCGATAAACCTTCTGCAGCCAATTTTCGAGATAGGCATCACTGAACACTCGTGAGTCAACTCGGGCTGGCCACAGCGCTCGCACTTCCCCAGTGAATCCGTTCCACGTATCTTCCGGAAGCTGCCGGACGAACCGCAAGAGCTCTTCGTCACGACGAACGCGGGCGCGGGCCAGAGCAAAGAGATAATTCCCAAAAAGGCAGCTGAGATCGAACCCGACAGGGCCATAAAAGGCAAACTCACAGTCAAGCGCGCGGGCGCTGCCGTCGGGCCGGACCATGACGCTCCCGGTATGCAGGTCACCGTGAATCAACGCTTCTGCCTCGGTCATGAAGCTGTACTTCATCTCGCCGATCGCGGTGAGGAAGGCCTCGTCCCTCCGAAGTGAAGCAACCTCATCGCTGAGCTCCGGCTGAAACCAATCACGCTCTTCAGCGATGTACGGCTCTGTAAAAACGAGGTCCTCGGTAATCTCGCACATCGCGGGATTGATCGCCCCGGCGACGCGAGACTTCAGCTCCTTCGCCTCGACGCCAAACAGGGAGGTGCCAAACGCGATGCGCGCTACGTAGCGACCCATGGCATCTGCAGCGCCCGGATGGCGTTCGCCCTTATTGAGCGCGCTACGCCACACCTTGAATCCGCTCAGGTTCTCCATCGCGAGGACGTACCGATCATGACTGAAGTCGAGGAACTTGGGCACGAGATCCGGCGCAAGCTGACTGTAAACTGCCAGCGCTTGGGCCTCCGCGGCTGTGCGCTCGGGAGTCAGGGGCCAGCTCGGCCCCGCCATTCGCACATATGGCAGGGCCTGCTTCAACACGAGGCTCTTGCCCATACGGTCGCACACGACAAAGATGAGGTTTAGATTGCCGTCGCCAACCTCCCGCACGTCAAGCTCCGCGGTGGTGTCCAAGAGGCCGGACAGGGCCACCCGCGAATCCAGGTACTGAGCGACAGAATGAGGCGTGAGCAGCTCGTAGGTGGAACCTTCCTCAATCATCGCTCCTCCACAGATCCGAAGGCTCCGTCGCCACGTTCCACGCGCCACCGGAGGCATCCACAACCATTTCCGTAAGCAACTACGCCCACGTGGCTCCCAACAGGTCCGACTCTTCTGCCTTGCACCTTAAGCCTCCTTGGAGCTAGCCGACCACATAGACAATCGCGGTAGGGACCGCCCTTGCGGGCGGCCCCCCGCGCAGATCCCAGCGTGCGGAACTACCGCACTGGGCTCCTGCCTTGGGGGCGGGCGTCGAAGCGCACATAGGGAGAGGGATGCAACACACGGGCAGGCGGCAGCCACCGGGTGGCGAGTCGGTACATCCGCTTCCAGTTGAGGCGGGTGCGCTGGCTGCGGTGCCGAAGCGCCTTGAACCAGTGTCGCATCGCCTGGCTGCGGAAGGCCCCGATTGCCTCGGTGTTGCCGGGCACGGCGTAGTAGGCGAGGTGCCCTCGCACCACGCTTGCCAGCCATTGGCCTTGTAACGGTATTGGCTGATGCCGGCGCCGCAGGCATTGGTCTTTGACCTCAGCCAGCTTGGCCCGCATCCGCTTCGAGCTGGTCTTGCGCTTCAACCAGAAGCGCCCGGCCCTCGTCTTCGCGCAGTAGTGCGTGAAGCCGAGGAAGTCGAACGTCTCGGGCTTGCCGACGCCCCGCGCCGCCCGGTCTCGGGCCGCGTTGCGTCCGAACTCGATGAGGCGCGTCTTGTCGGGGTGCAGCTCCAAGTTGAACTTCGCCAACCGCTCGCGAAGCTCAGCGAGGAACCGTTGCGCGTCAACCTCATGCTCGAACCCGGCGACAAAGTCATCGGCGAAGCGCACGATGACAACGTCACCGTGGGCGTTCCGACGCCTCCACTGCCGGGCCCACCGGTCAAGGACGTAGTGCAGGTAGATGTTGGCGAGCAAGGGTGAGGCTGATGCCCCTTGGGGTGCCCCGGTCTCGCTTGCCGTCCACGCTCCGTCCTCAATTACTCCTGCGCTCACCCATTTCTGGATCAGACGCAGGACCCTCTTGTCCGCGATCCGGTGCTCGAGGAACTTCTCGAGCCAGCCGTGATCAAGGCTGGTGAAGAAGTCGCGGAGATCCGCGTCGAGCACCCAGTTCACCTTCTTCCGTTCGATCCCGACGCTGAGCGCATCCAACGCATCGTGCGGGCTGCGCCCAGGCCGGAACCCGTAGGAGAAGCCGAGGAAGTCCTGCTCGTATATGGCGTTGAGCACCTCGACGACGGCCCGTTGGAGGATCTTGTCCTCCAACGTGGCGATGCCGAGCGGTCTCTGCCGCCCGTCTGCCTTCGGGATGTACACCCTGCGAGATGGCTTCGCCCGGTAGCGCCCTGCGTGTATCCGTTGGTGCAGGTCGGAGAGGTTGGCCTCCAGGTCCTGCCCGTAGGCACCCCACGTCACCCCGTCCACCCCCGTGGCCGCCTTCGGGTTGATCGCCCAGTAGGCCGCTCGGAGGCGGTCGGCGTCGACATGGTGCAGCAGCGCCGTGAACCGTGCTTCCTTGTCCCTTCGTGCTACCTCACGCACACGATCGAGCGCACTTGGCGCGTCTGATCCGGCTCGGTGTCCGGGACGCGTTTTGCTGATCGTGTTCCCCTTGGCCAGCCCCCTTTCCTCCCCCACCTCCGCGGCCGGCGGACCGGCGTTGTTCGACGGGTTCATCGGTACTACGGGGCTGTCTGACTTCCCACGCTCGTTCATCTCAGGCTTGCGGCCTCGGCCTTCCCTGAGCGGCCCGCCCGGTGATCGAGCCAGACGGGCGAGCATGGGATCTCCCGGTTCTCGTGCATGGAGACTCCCTGCATGCAAAGGTTCTCTGACCGCGCGGGGTCCGCCGACGGCTCGCGCGATGGCGCCGCCTGCGATGTTGCCTTCCGCTTGTTCTGACAGCGTCGGCACCCCGGACTGCTGATTTCGCGAATCAATAGCCCTGCCTGCACGTACCCCTGTCCAACGCTTCGTCGTCGCCCTCGCGGACGCCGACGCATGACTCGGGGCCACCGTGGTGCGCTACTCCTTCGGTGTCGGACTCTCTCATTCCTTTCTCCATGCCGGTTTATCCCGGCGCTCCAGAACAACGCCACATCCTTAAAGACGATCCATAAAGCTCTTGAGGCCAGCCACCGACAGTGCAAAGGAACATCGACCGCATCGATCGCCGTCAATCCACCGCATTTGAGAGACAATAGTCAGGCGTCACTGCACTGGGCGTCTGCAGTGGAAAATGGCACGCTGCAAGGTGGCGATCACCGAAGAACCGGACCTTCGGCTCCTCTTCAGCACAAATCTCCTGGGCGAATGCGCAGCGCGTCCGGAACCGGCATCCCGAAGGCGGGGCAATTGCCGAAGGCAGCTCGCCCTTTATGTGCTTGCCTCTCGCCTCTCTGCCCTTCGACACATTGGCCACCGGAATAATGTCAATCAGGGCTCTGGTATAAGGGTGAGCGGCGCTTTCGTATAGGTCGCTTGCGGGACCGACTTCGACCAGCTTGCCTAGGTACATAACGCCAATTGTATCTGACACGTACTTCACCACAGCAAGATCATGAGAGATAAAATATAGGCGAGTCCTCGACGGGTCTGGAGATCCTTGAGCAAGTTGAGGATCTGAGCCTGGATCGAGACGTCTAAGGCGGAAACCGGCTCGTCCGCCACGATTAGCCTGGGGTTGAGGGTCAAAGCACGTGCTAGTCCTATCCGCTGGCGCTGGCCGCCTGAGAATTCGTGAGGATACAGGTCCATCGCGCGCTTGGACATCCCCACCTCATCCAAGAGATCCTCCACTCGCTTGTTGCGCTCTTTCGAGTCGCCGATGCCCTGCACAACCAAGGGTTCGCGGAGGATGGTCCCCACCCGCATGCGCGGGTCAAGGGACGCGTAGGGGTCTTGGAACATGATCTGCAGGTCACGTCGGTGACCACGTAGGGAACTGCCCTTCAACTGGGTGATCTCTTCCTTATCGAAGCGGATCGATCCGCTGCTGACGGGTTCGAGCGCCACTACCATGCGCCCGATCGTCGTCTTGCCGCATCCCGATTCGCCTACCAGACCGAACGTCTCGCCGTTGCGCACTGTGAACGAGACATCCGAGACTGCTTTGACCGATCCGACCTTGCGGCGGATGACAGCGCCAGCGGCAACGGGAAACTCCTTCACCACGTGGCCAACCTCGAGAAGCACCGGCTCGTGCTCGACCTCCTGGGCACGGGACTTCCGCCGGACCAGAGCCCCGGGGTCGATCTTCACTGACGTATCCGCTGACTCGACCACCGCCTCGGGCCGCAGTTCGATAGTTATCGCATCCACTCCCACCTGGTGAAAACAGGCGACGACGTGGCCGGACCCGCTGGCGGCTGCTTGCCGCAAGGGAGGTTCCGACTGCTTGCAGTCGCTCTGGGCATAGCGGCAGCGGGGACTGAAACGACAGTCGTAGATCCGTTCCGACAGCTCGGGCGGCTTGCCGGGAATGCTCATCAACCGTACAGAGGAATCCTGGTCGAGCTTCGGCACCGACGCTAGAAGGGCCTCGGAATAGGGGTGACGCATGCGCGTGAAGACGTCTTCGGTGGAGGCCCCCTCGATGATCTTGCCGGCGTACATGACGAGCATCTGGTCGGTGCGACCGGCGATGACCCCCATATCGTGTGTGATGAGGACAACCGCCATGTGGAGCTCTTCGCGCAGTCGGTCGAGGAGATCGAGAATCTGTGCCTGAATGGTGACATCCAGAGCCGTAGTGGGCTCATCGGCGATGAGGAGCTTCGGCTCGCACGCCAGTGCCATCGCGATCATGACGCGCTGTCGCAAGCCTCCGGAGAGCTCATGCGGATACGCGTTCAGCCGCTCCATGGGCTGAGGCATGTCTACGAGATCGAGGACTTCCAGGGCCCTTCGGCGAGCTGCTCGACGGGAGGCGCCCCGGTGCAAACGGACCGACTCGGATATTTGATGGCCGATGGTCATGGTCGGGTTGAGAGAGGTCAGAGGGTCCTGGAAGATCATGCCCACATGGTTGCCCCGGACCTTGCACATGGCTCGCTGCGACATCGGCACGACATCCTTACCCAAAAGCCGAATCGCTCCATCTGTCACGTGCCCAACATTCGGAAGAAGCTTCACGATCGACAATCCGATGGTGGTCTTCCCACAACCGGACTCACCCACCAAGCCGACGCACTCGCCTTCTTCAACGTGGAAAGAGACGTCGTCGACAGCCACGACGGTGGAGTGCCGAAGCCGGAACTCGGTCCGTAACGCCTCCACCTCAAGGACGACGCTCATCGCCACAACCTTCGGCCCTGTGAGGTCGGCCTAACGTGCATTGTTGCCAATACTAGTCCGGAGTTGCGTAAATAGCTAGGGCGACTGGCCAAGGCGGCAAGTTCTCACTCGACCTAAAAGCGAGGCAGGATGAGTTTTCGCTTAGGGTACGACCGCCCCACCTAATTGGCCCTGATAGGTTCACACTCGACCATCATGTTGCGCGACACTTCATTTATGAGAACCCCTAACAGGAAAGCAAAAACATTTGAACAGGCTGCCCTGTTTCGAGTTGGAGGACTTTTTCCGACGCTTCGCCTTCAGGCCAGATATGGTCAATATCTCACCGAGCAGCCCCATCTCGCCGACCGTCGGTGAAATCTTAGAGCTTGCCGGACTGCCACTTACGGCACTTCAGGCACTCTCATTGGACCACTCCGAGACAGCCGGTGCGTGGCCGTTTCGGCAGTCCATTGGCGCGCTGTATGGCGATATAGACCCTGCGCAGGTCGTCGTCATTTCCGGCGCGGTAGAGGCCATCTTGCTCACCTTGGAGGCACGCGTCCAGCCAGGTACGCCGTCGTGCTGGAAAGTCCGATTTACGGATCTTACGAGCCGCTGTTGCACCTCCTCGGAGCGGAAGTCACGCGCTATGAGCTCGGCGAAGGTGGCGCCTATGGGTATGACTTTGAGCGCCTAGCCTTGATTTTTCGCGCGATAGCGGCATGAAGCTGCCAGCATCAGCGAAATAGCCCTCCTCAACTGGGAGAATGACGGTTGCTAAAGCAGCCATTACACCCAGGAGGAGGGCTCCTTGAAGGTGCATGTTAGCCGCTCGGTCCGTCGCGTCGAGGTAACCACCGACGGCAAGAACCTCGTCTCACATGCCGGCACGGCATTGCTGTCCGAACTGGCCGACCGAAGCGGCCTCACCGGGGCGATGTCGGAGGCCATGGCCGACTGCGGCATCTCCTGGCACACTCACGACCCGGGAGTCGTCCTCACCCATCTTGCCGTCGCCATTGCCGACGGGGCGGACTGTCTCACCGACTTCGAGGCCCTGGGCGAACAGTCCAAGCTGCACGGCGATGTCGCCTCGGTCTCGACCGCCTGGAGAGCAGTGAAGAAGACGACTGCTCCTGAACTGCGTGGGATCGCAAAGGCGGTGGCAGAGACACGCGAGACCGTCTGGGCCGAGGCGCCGCCCGGTGACATCACCATCGATGTCGACGCCACGCTCTTAAACGTCCACTCCGACAAACAGGACGCCGCCTCGACCTACAAGAAGGGATACGGCTTCCATCCCCTTGGCGCCTGGTGCGACACGACGAACGAGCCGCTGGCGGCGATCCTGCGCCCGGGCAACGCCGGCTCGAACGACACCGACGACCACCTCGAGCTGTTAGACAAGGCACTCGCCGTGCTCCCGGCCGAGTACCGGGCCGGGCATGAGCCGGGCGACGACCCTCGCCTTGTCCGCCACCACATCGTGTTCCGGGCCGACTCGGCCGGGGCGACGCACGGCTTTGTAGCCGCGCTCGTAGAGGCGAACATCGAGTACTCGATCGGCCACCCGGTCAACGCGGCAGTGCGCGAAGCGCTGTTGTGCTTTAAGGAGGAGGACTGGGCCCCGGCGGTCGAGGTCGACGGGAGCGTGCGCGACGGCGCCTTTGTCGCCGAGCTGACCGATCTCATGGACCTTGGGGCTTGGGGCGTCGACGCACGGCTCGTCTGTCGGCGCGAGCGTCCCCATCCCGGCGCCCAGCTCTCGATGTTCGACATGTCAGAGGGCTGGAGGCACACGTGCTTCATCACCAACGCCAACGCGCTCCAGATCGACGCCGCGGCTCTGGAACTTCGCCACCGCGGCCATGCGCGCGTCGAGGATCGGGTGCGCAACTGGAAGGACTGCGGGTTACAGAACCTGCCCTTCGCCAGCTTCACCCAGAACCTCGCCTGGGTGGCCGTCAGCCTTATCGCCGGCGCACTCCTCGCCTGGGCGCAGATGACATGTCTCGACGGTGAGCTCCGCAAGGCTGAACCGAAGACGCTTCGCTACCGCATCCTGCACGTCGCGGCCGTGCTTGTGCGTCGCGGGCGTCGGTTCGTGCTCCGGCTCGACGAGACCTGGCCGTGGGCACTGGCGCTCCACCGTGCGTTCCTCAAGCTGCGCTCGACCTTCCCCTGAGAAGCTGGGTCCCGGCGCCCGACCCGACAACGGTGAGTCTTTCCCGAGGGCGCGACATCCAACGAGAGCACGAAGCCTTGGCTCGGCGCGCCCGCTTACCAGCGGACAGCGCCTGATGGCATGACATTGCCGGGAGTGCCCGCTCGCCGTCAGCTACCGAGGGCCGGATGAATTTTCGAGGCTAGAAGAGCTGGTACGCGTTAGCAAGGCCGAGTTTTTCGTCGTGAACCCGTACAACAACCCGACAGGTCGCGGACTGGCAAGTGCTTCGTCCCTCGTCTCTCTGACCGAGTTGACCGCACGCACCAGCTGCAAGGTGTTCTGCGACGAGGTTTTTCGCCACGCAACCTCGAACGAAGACCCGCTCCCCTCCATCCTTGACACCGCACCAGATGCCATCGCAATCGCCGACATGACCAAGGCCTGGGGCCTTGGAGGACTTCGGATCGGGTGGCGGGCTTGTCGCGACAATGCAATACTAGAGCGGGCACTGAACACCCGAGACTTCACGACAAACAGCAACTCAATCGTGAGCGAGAAGCTCGTGGAGCATGCGCTATCGGTGCGTGAGCTACTTCTTGATGCCGCGCTTTGCAAAGCGAGGAGTGCCCTTTCAGATGTCGATCGGTTCATCGAGGATTCTCGAGGAGCACTGAGCTGGTATCGGCCAGTCGGTGGCAACTGCGGCCGGATCAAGGTTCACGTTGGCTCTGCCACGTCTGTCCCAGAACTCTGTGCCAAGCTCGCCGCGACGGGGAACTATCTGATCTTGCCCGGAGTCGTCTTCGGAGATCGGTGGGTTCGTTTCTTGCGCGTCAGGCTCGCAGCCGGCGGCGAACAGCTTGTCGCCGGATTTGGCGCCCTCCTCCAAGAGGCCAGGCATACGTAGCGGGCTGGTTCGCAGAACTCGCCACATAGGTGATGTAGGCCACCCAGAGACGGTTTGGCTCGGCGGCCCGGAACTGGCGGTCGACGAGATCGGCGGGGCGGGCGGCTTGTTGATCGACGATGGTCGTGCGCTTGGTCTTGCTCTCACGACGCCCTGAAGGCCGAGGAAGCTCATCAGGCGGGCGAGGTGATCGCGACCGATGCTGATGTCCTCGCGGATCGCGGCCTTCCAAAGCTTGCGCCGCCCATAGACCGAGCAGTTCTTTCGGTGCAGCTCGACGATCTTGTCCGAGAGCTGTGCGTCGCGCACCGAGCGCAGAGAGGGCGGGCGCATCTTCCTGGCGTAATAGGTGGGTGGGGCGAACTGCAAAGTGCTGCAGATCGGCTCGACCCCGAAGGCTTCGCGATGAGAGCCGATGTAGGCGACTACGTCGGCTGTCCGCGGTCGAGCTCCGCCCCGAAGAGAATCGTTACGCAGACTTCAGATCTCCTTCGCGCGTCTGAGCTCTCTGTTCTCCTTCTCGAGCTCACGCATCCGCCGGCGCTCGTCGGTCGTGAGCCCCGTGCGACGACCCTGGTCGATCTCGGCCTGGTCAACCCAGTTGCGGAGCGTCTCGGGATTGAGGCCGAGCTGAGTCGCGACCTTGCCGATGGCGCCCCGCTTTTCCCCGGATGCTCCTCACGGGTCCCAAAGACGAGGCGAACGGCTCGATCCGTCACCTCAGCTGGGTACTTCCTCAGTGCTGGCATGACTCCGTCCTTTCCATACAATGGAGCCTCCACAAGCTCACGGCGGTTCACTCCGCCGTGATCCAACTCCGCGCCGCTGCCCTCACCGTTGCTTCAGTCGCGGTTCGACCACGTCGCGCAGCGCATCCCCAACCAGGTTCGCCGCCAAGACGGTGCCCACGATCAACACGGCTGCCGGCCAGAGCTGCCACCAGTATCCGTCAAAGAGGTTGTTCACTCCATCGGTCAGCATGTTCCCCCAGTTCGTCGCCGGTGGTGGGACCCCAAGGCCAAGAAAACTTATCGCGGCAAACAGGGATATAGCATCGGCAATCTTCAAAGTGGCGTTCACGACGACGATGCCGAGAAGATTCGGCGCGATGTGGTGCCGAAGAATGTAGCCCCGTCGCGCCCCAAAGACTTTGGAAGCCGCGACGTAATCGTAAGTTCGCAATGTGAGTGTCTCGCCTCTTGCCAGACGCGCGGTGGGAAGCCAGCTCACCGCGGCGATGACGAGCATGATCAACAACAGCGTTGGCGTCACCATCGCCGCCAGCAACACGACAAAGAACAGAAACGGAATCGAGAGCAGCGCGTCGACGATCCGCATCATGAATGCGTCAATCACTCCACCCACGTAGCCAGAGAACGCTCCCCATACTAAGCCGAACAACGTCGAGATGATTCCCACGCCAAGCCCAATCTCAAGGGTGCTCTGTCCCCCAACCATGAGCGCACCCAGCTCGTCTCGTCCCTGGGGGGTCGTGCCGAGCAAGTGCTGCAGCGACGGCTCCATGTTCTCCAAAAGTAGGTTCGCCGCGAACTGGTTTGTGCGGTAGATGACCGGACCGAGGAAGCTGAACAGCACGATCAGCACGAGCGCGACGAGTCCCGCCATGCCCATCTTGCTCTCCACAAACTGCGAGATCGCCTGCTGCCAGGACGGTTCTGCGTCAGGCAGGTCCTCGTGATCGCTCCGAGCCATAACTGGACCAACTGCCTGCGGCTCCCTTAGGGCTTGCGACAGCTCACCCGAACCCGACTCACCATTCACTTCAGGCGCACCCTAGGATCCAACCACGCGTAACCAAGATCGGCGAGCAAATTGCCTATGACCGTAGCCAGCGTCACCACGAGCACCACGCCCAGGAGCACGGGAAAATCACGGTCTTGTGCGGCGTTCCAAAACAGCAGCCCCACTCCTGGGAAATTGAACAGCGCCTCGATGATGAGAGAGCCCGACAGCACGTACGGCAAACTAAGCCCTAAAAGAGTGATCGTCGATGAAAACGCGTTGCGCAGGACGTGGTGCATGAGCATCCTCCTAGTCGGGACACCCTTCGCCTTCGCAGTACGGACGTAGTCACCCAGCAACGAATCAATTGTTGCAGAACGCATGTAGCGACTGAAGTAACTCACGTTACCAAGACACAATGTGAGAACAGGCAGAATCAGAACCCGAAAGTCAGTGCTCGCACCCGACCCAAAATTCGACGCTGTAGAAGGCAAGACGTTGAGCCAAATGCTCAGAACGACGATCAGGATGCTACCCATCAGAAAGCTTGGTGTCGTGTAAAACACGAGCATGATTGCGCTCATCGCCTGGTCGTCCAGGTGGTCGCGACGTAGCCCCTGGATTAGGCCCATCGGCACCGCGACCGCCAGAGCCAGCAACATCGAGGAGCCAACGAGCAGCAAGGTACGCGGAACAAACTCGACAAGCAAAGAAGCGACCGACTGGTTCTGCTTGTAGGAAAAGCCCAAATTCCCGTGAAGGACATGCCACAACCACAAACCGAATTGGACCGGCAGCGGCTTGTTCAATCCTTCCTGGAGGGTGATTTCGTGCACGGCATAGGCGGTCGCCTTTGGCCCGAGCTGGGCACGCACAAGCCCCCCAGGCAGCATATGGAGGAGCACAAAGACGATGACCGAGACAATCAACATGACCACAATCGCCTGCAGTAGGCGGCGAACGTAATAGCCGGTCACTGGGCTCTTAACGTCGGTCGTGAGCCATCTGTGAGAATACAATCTCTTGCTGCAAACGCACCACCACCCACTACCTAGGAGTCGCTACAAGAAGGATCCTAACTTGCGCACGGACGAACTCTTGCGACGGCCCAAAATGCCGGCATGGAACCATTTGGCCGCTGAGCCAAGACTAAAGGTGCCATCCCGCAAAGACCGGATCGCCGAAGGGCTGCTGCGGCTGCCAGCCGTGAAGGCTGTCGGAAACAACCGAAATTTGGGTGTCGCCGGTAGGCCACCAGATCGCCGCCTCGTCCGCAGCGATGTAATTCTCAAGCGCGTAGAGGTAACTCATGCCTGAGTGATCCTGAGCAGCGTCGATCAACTTTTGAGCCGTCGCTGAGTAGTAGCCGCCGCCCCAGAAGTTTCCCTTCCCGAACTGCTGGTCAAGCGTTGGCAAGATCTGAAGGTCGCCATAATTGGTGAACCACAGGGGGTACAGCGCGAGTGCATAGTTGCATGGCCCCGGCGGACAGACCCCATCTTCGCTGTACATGGTCGTAGCGCTCAGCGGGGCAAGGTTGATCTCGATCCCCGCCGACTTTGCGACAGTTTGGAAGGCCTCAGCCTGCGAGGCGAGTTCCACCAGATCTGTGATCGTGAAGTTCATGAGTAGCGCCAAGCTCCGACCTGCAGCGATCTTGGCTCCGCACTCGTCCGCCGCTGTGCCGGCACGTTTGCAAACCATGATTCCATTCGAACCGGGTTGCCAGCCGTGCGCGATAAGCAACGAACGGGCGGCCGAGATCGAGTAGGGGTACGGGTCGTGCCTCTCGGCCGGGCTCACATACGGTGAATTCGGGATGTTCGGCACGGGACCGTAAGTGAGCTGCCCGATTCCATCCAGGGTGGTTTTCAGGTAGAGCGATTCGTTCACGAGATGCTGCAGAGCCTCTCTGATGTAGAGCTGCCCGACCAGAGGTCCGTACACCGGGCTGGTGTAGCCAACCTCCACGGACTGCTCGTAGTCGGGCGCCCATGGTGCGACGGTAAAGCCGTGCCCTTGGAAGTATCCGACCAGCCCGTAATCGCTATAGGGAATGTATCCATAGTCAACCTGCCCTGAACGAAGCGCGTCGACCTCCGCCGCGTTAGAAGGGAAGGCTTCCACAATTACATGGGCGAGCAGAGCTCTATTTGGTCCCGTAAAGGCCTTGTTCGCAGTGAGCTCCGTCCTGCTGTTCACCGAATCATAGCTGGTGATCGTAAAGGGACCATCGACCACCTTCCAGAGCGGATTACTAGCATAGGTGGACAGCGTCTCGGATTGCCCATACAGGAAATTGAAGACCTTGGTTGCGCCGGCGGTCGTCAGATCGAAGTTTCCCGCCAAGCCACCCGAGGTCTCGCGATCCCAGGCCTGCTGCGGCAGCGGAACGATATTAACCAGCTGGTTATCCGTATACCACTGCTCGCTGAAAGCGCGACCGAGATTAAGCACGAAGGTCGTTGCGTTCTTGTAGACGATGCTCGCAATGTTGCCCGGAAACTCGCCTTGAACGTAAGTTCCGATCTTGGGTTCGCCGACTCTGTATAGGTTGAAGAAGAATTCGATGTCACGAGTCGTTACCGGCAGTCCGTCTGACCACATATAGTGCTTGAGCGTGATCGTGATGGTCTTGCCGCCGTTCGAATAGACAGGAGGATCGGCAAGGCTCTCCGCGTAGTTGATCACCGGAGCGCTCCCTTTACCCTCGAAGTACAGGGGAAGCCACAGGTTTTCGTCAATCCCCAGAGTCCACGGCTCTTCATTGGCAGAATTTTCGAGCGGGAATATCCAAGTGAACGCGTCAGTCGGCTGAAGTGCGAAGGTTGCCGTTCCAGATGGCGAGCTCTTGTTGCTGCCGGAGGAAGCCTGGGCTGTTGAGCTGCTGGAGAGGATGGGCAGCATGAGCGCCGCCAGGGCGGTGGCCAGCAGGCCGCCAACGATTCGCCCCTTCAAAATCCCATCTCGGCGAGCATGACTTGAAGCTCTCATCGAAGTAATCCTCCATCTATGGGCGGGTCCGGCTTTTGGCCAAATTGTTCAATCCCTCTCAGCGCATGAACCACTCAGAGGGCTCACCGCGAAGGAAGCGGCCGGCTCCGACAACGTCTGGCGTCGGAGTGACCTGTTGGGGGCGGTAAGGCATGGAGCCGTCATGTGGGTGCAGGTTCATCGTGGAGTAACCACCTGTGCCTGCCCCTTGGGGTCCCCGATTCAGCTTGTGCGCGTGTGATCGCCAACCGCCAAGCCAACCTTCGGTCGTCCAGTAGCGGGAGAGCTAAGTACACGAAGTAACCCTTCTGAGGTGAAGCGCTCTACGCCATCCAGTGATCGGACAACTGACCTCGGTCATCAGACACCTAAAAAACGCTACTGTGGTGAGTCGACCTTGTCAAGGGCACACGGACCGCGTTGCGCGGTTCACGGGAGGTAGTGGTTGTGACACGGAGCACACCGGCGACGGCGGTCTCGGAGTTGCCAGAGCACGTGCCGTCGCCCGCGCAAGGTAATTCCCGCGACGGACCAGGTCGGACCGCGGACGCCAAGGCGAAGTTCAGCGGCCTGCAGCGCCCTGCGATCCTTGCTGAGCAATTACGGGAGCGCCTGCTCGGTCACGAATGGCCGGCCGGTGCTCAGCTGCCTTCGGAGGCCGCCCTCGCGACCCATTACGGGGTCAGTCGCGTCACCGTCAGGACTGCCCTCAGCCGCCTGGAGAAAGCGGGCTTTATTCGCATCCGTCACGGCAAGGGATCTTTTGTGACCCACCTGCTACCAAACATTCGGGCAAGTTTGCACGAACTGCGTTCGATGACCGCTACGATTGCAAATGCCGGACGCGAACCAGGGGTTGTGTACAGACAGCGACTGCTGCGCTTGCCGACCGCAGAGGAGTGCAAGCGCCTTCAAATAGCTGCGGCTACTCCGGTTCTATATCTTGAGCGCGCGATTCTTGCCGATTCACAAGTAGTTGCCTTCGATTACGACGTTATAAATGCCGCGCTTTTGCCGAACGGATTCGATCCCAACGTTCTGAGTGGTTCGGTTTTCGAGTATCTGCAGACCATCAATCTGGTTCCAGAACAGGCGGTTGCGGAGGTCCGGCCGATCCTGTCTGCAGATGTCGGATGGGGAAAGGGTCGTTCATCGGTGGGTCTATATCTACTTTTGGACCAACTGCAGTTCCTTCGTGATGATCAAATTCTGAGCTGGTCGCTTATCTATTTTGTCGAGGATAGATTTCAGTTCACGATACTGCGCAGGTCCTGACGCGTGTCACTGTCTGCTTGACTCATAAGGAGGAGAGCGTATGCCGGTCCGACCGGAACTCTCGGGAGCCGAAGGTGCATACAGGGGCCTGAAGGGTGCAAGCGCGCGATCCGGCCGCTGACACAGTCCCAGGTCTCTACTGCTCCGAGCTGTGCACCCAGACGACAGAGTGGGTCCGCTACACGCGACGGGTGATGCGTGACGGGCGGGCGAACGATGACGAGGTTCGCTACGCCGCTCGCATCCGTCTGGAACACATTCTTAGTGGCGGTTGTGCGAAGAAGCGTCGCCTCCTCTCGCCTGAAGTTCGTGAGGCAGGTCATCGAGCGCGATGGTGGCCGGTGCCGACTGTGCAGCGCTGAGGGGACGGAGATCGACCACATCGAAGGCAGCTCGGCAGACCTCGCAAATCTGCAACTGCTCTGCCGTGCGTGCCATAAGCGTAAGACTGAACAAGGACTCAGACCAGCCTCACCAGAAGTGCAACTAGCGGGAGCCGCACTGTGGTCCCGAGTTGAGGCCAGCCAGCCTCTGCGGCTGTGCGATGACCAAGAGACCTGGCCCAAAGCATGGCATCGCCTGAAGTCAGAGCGTCAAAGCAGGCTAGAGATCAACCTCGTTCTGGAAGACGAGTGAAAGCCTGCTTGCAACGGGATTGGCCGAGTCGCGTGGAGCACTGCGGCAACAGTCCGAGCGACAAGTTCGCTCCGAGATCGGAGAGCCCGCGCTCATAGAGGTTGGCGAACTTGGTGTCGTGGATCACGCCGCGCTCGATCCTGGAGATGTAGCTGATCGAGGTTCTCAGGTTCTCGGCGACCGCGGCAAGGGTGAGTCCTCGCACGATCCGGGCGGCGCGCAGGTCGGCTCAATTCGGAACATCGGCCGGTTCTGTCAAGAGGAGGTACACCTCGCGGGCGATGTAGCGCTTTAGGCAGCGGACCATCTGCTGAGACAGCAACCTCTGACGCTCCTCACGGCGACTAAGCACCCGGAGATCAGCGCAGCATCCATACTCGCCGCTCTCCTTCGCGACTGATGATCGACCGCTCGGCGTGTGACCGCCGACGGCCCTTCAAACCGAACGAGTTTCCTGTAATCGCCGCGCAGATCAGCGGCGCGCCAGAACTACGTACGCGCCGGTCGCTTGAGGTGCAGAGATCGCGCACCGACTCGGCAGGGAGCAGAGACAGGGGTGAAGGAGGCGCACACGTAACGACCGCCACGAGCCCTCATAATCGTTCGCCGCGGCGCAGACGGTTCCCACTTATCTCCGTTCCAAGTCTGGGGAGCGCCGGGCTATCGTCGTCGATGAGGCTACTTGTGGTCTGTCGATTGTCGGTACATTGCCAGCGTCGCGGAAAGAATGATCAGGGCCCCGCTATGGCGGCTGCATCATGCAGGCTCGGCTACCACGACCTTCGCTCGACCAGAGGCGCGAACGTCAACAACCGAGTGATGTCACCTCCACCACTAAAGTCCCAGGTCAAGGGCTTGCGTCTCAGGTGCAGTGCAGGGCTCGCCTGAACTCATCCCGCGGTCATCCCGCGGGTTTGGCATGAACAGCTCACCAAGTTGGTCCGCGGCAGTCGAGGAGCGCAGGCTCATGCCAGCGACGATGAGCGACTACGAGTACTACGCGGGCCTGTTCCTCTCGGGCTTGCCGGTTCCGGTGCGTGCAGATCTCTTCCTGCTCAAGGCTGCCGACGTAATCGCGGCCGTGGCGGCAAAGTGCCTTTCTCGCAACCGTTCGTGGGTTAAGAACTTCACCGCAGCGGTCCCGTCGTTGCTGCGCTTTTTGCGCCTGTCTTCGGCCGGTGCGCTGATGGGTGTTTGGCCGTGTTCGCTTCACCTCGCGCCTATAGCCAGTTTTGCGATCCGAGGGACAGACTCTTAGGCTCGGTGCGGGGCTGGTGGCAGAGGAGGCTCGCGTGACCGAGTTGGTGGCGGCCAGGACGATTGAGGAGCTCCGAGAGCTAGCCCCGACAGGTGATCTGCTCGCTGGCGGCACGGACCTACTTCTTCAGATCCAAGAGGGACGGAAAGTAGCTCGGCTTATAGACGTGTCTAGGTTGCTCGATGGGCCACCGCTCGTGCGCCGCGCCGATGATCTTGTGTACATCTCGGCGCTTGCTCCTCTGACGCGAGTCATTGCGGAGTTGGATGGTGTGCTCCCGGGGCTGGATGCGTCGGCCTGGCTGTTCGGTTCGG
Organism: uncultured Acidimicrobiaceae bacterium; assembly: GCA_963719125.1. Classification (GTDB taxonomy): domain Bacteria; phylum Actinomycetota; class Acidimicrobiia; order Acidimicrobiales; family Bog-793; genus Fen-455. The sequence continues at coordinate 173,641 of CAVRAT010000006.1, read as the reverse complement.
TGCGGATCCGCAACCGGGCCACGATCGGGGGCAATCTGGGAAACGCTTCTCCGGCCGGGGACACGATCCCACCGCTCGTTGCTGCCGGTGCCGTCGCCGTCTTGGAGGGCGCGAACTGTAGCCGCCGCGTGGCGGTTGCCGATATCGCGACAGGGCCGGGAAGGACCGTTGTTGGTCCAGATGAATGGATAGACAGGATTGAGATCCCGTTGCCTGCAGGCGAGGAGGGCTTCCGGAAGTTCGGCACACGGCAAGCCGACGCGATATCGATCGTCAGCTTGGCGTGGCGTTGGGAGAAGGACGCGGATGGGACGTTCACAAACGTCTCTTTGGCCTTGGGGGCAGTCGCGCCGACGGTCGTTCGAGCCAGAAGAGCTGAGGCCGAGCTCGAGGGGAGACGGCCGGAGCCGCGGTCGTCGAAGCAGCGGTTGCAGCTCTCGTCTCGGATATCTCCCCGATCGACGACGTGCGCGCGAGCGCGAGGTTTCGAAGAGAGGTCGCAGGGGTGCTGCTAAGGGAGGAGCTCGGAGTTCGAAGACGCGCGATCTCGGGACGGGCGATGGTGAGGACACCTACGAGGAGCTCTGCCTGAGTGCGAGCGTCAAGGAACTGTTTGGTCAGGACACTGCATTTGGTTGCGTGGCCCGGTGAGAGGACGCGAGCCCGCTGGTAACGTTGATAAGGCAGCAGAGAGGTAGGAAGTGGGCGTGATGACGGCCATGTTCGAGTCCGCGGTCGACAAGGCGATGCCTATGCCCAGCGCGCCAGGCGCACTTGAAGACGCCCACGCCCGAGTGGTGCTCGATGACTGGGAGCGCCGTTGGTACGGGGAGCCCCGATTCAAGTACGAGCTCGTCCGTAGCTACGAGGAGGCCGTTTTCGCGCTCAGAGAGCACGGTGAGGGCGCCAAAGCTCTTGCCGGCGGTCAGAGCCTCGTGCCGCTCATGAACCTGCGCGTATTGCGCCCGTCGGCACTCATAGATCTCAACGGCATCGTCGCCATCGCGCCACAGGTCGAAGGCGGTCGGCTGTCGCTCTCGGCCATGACGCGTTACTCCCAGGTGCTTCTCTCGGAACTGGTCCGATGCCAGACTCCGTTGCTGACTACGGCGATTGCCTACGTCGGAAACGTGCGAGTTCGCAATCGGGGCACGATCGGCGGTGCTCTCGCACATGGTCAGGCGACATCCGAGCTCGCCGCGGTCGCATTGGCGCTCGGAGGCGAAATTCTGACGTACGGTTCAACCGGAACCCGGCTGATCGACGCGGAGAAGTTCTTCGTCGGGCACCTGAAGACGGACCTTCGTCCCGAAGAGGTAGTTACCGGTCTTCGTTTGGAGGTGGCGCAGTCTCGCCAGGGCTCGAGCTTCACGGAGCTGGCACGACGCAGTGGCGCAGAAGCGATCGCGGGAGTTGCCGCGAACGTCACGCTCTCGCCCGAGCGCGACGTGATCGGCGGCGTCCGCCTGGGTCTTATCGGTGTCGACGAACGTCCTGTCGCCGGCGACAGGACCGTACTCTCGTCCCTGCTTGGCCGGATCCCCACGCCCGCGGAGATCGACGAGGTGGCAGCGGAAGTGACTGCGCGTACGGCTCCGGTGACCGATTCGCAGTCGACGGCCTCGTATCGCCGTCGACTGGTGAGGGTGCTGATACGTCGCGCCTTGACGGAGGCGCTGCAACGCGCAGAGGAGAGGGCGTCGGCCGAATGAGCCTGCAGCAGGTGACACTTCAGGTCAATGGTGTCGCCCACGAGATCTCGGTGGCACCCGATGCGCTCCTGCTCGATGCCCTGCACGACCAGCTCGGCTTTAAGGACGTCCGCTACGGCTGCGGTGAGGGCGTCTGTGGCACTTGCACGGTGTTGCTCGATGGGGAGGCCGTGAGCAGCTGTCTCGTCTATGCCGTCCAGGTCGAGTTCCGCGAGATCACGACTCTGGCCGGCCTCCTCGGCGAGGACGAGTCGTTGCATCCTCTTCAAGAGACGTTCCTGCGTCTCGGGGGAACGCAGTGCGGGTTCTGTACCCCGGGCGTGATCCTGACCGCGTACAGCCTGGCCCAGAGGACGCCTCGGCCCACCCGAGAAGAGATCCGTTACGAACTGGGCGGGAGCCTTTGCCGTTGCACCGGCTACACGAAGATCCTCGACGCGGTCGAGTCCTATCTCGAGGACCGGGCCTTTGCGAGTGAGGAGGCGCGAAGTTGAGCGATGCAGCCCTGGCTGCGATGCCCGGTGGGCAGATCGTTGTGTCCGAGGTACCGCCCCCATCTATCCCCGGGCCCGGGGTAGCCGAACCCCCTTCACGGAGCCCCGAGACCCGCGAACCGCAGGGCGCAGATACGCCCGCGAGCGCGGTCGCGCCGATGCGCGTGGTCGGCCAGCCGGTCGCACACCATGACTTCATCGAAAAGGTCAAGGGCTCGATCCTCTACGCGGCCGACTGGGAACTGCCTGGCATGCTGTACGGACGCGTTGTCCGGGCCACGGTGTCGTCCGCCCGGATCGTCTCGATCTACACCGAGAAGGCGCGGGCTCTTCGCGGTGTCGCGGCCGTACTCACCGGCGAGGACGTTCCCTCGAACCAGCTCGTCGAGCAATCAGCGGGAGGCTTCGGTGAGCTGCTAGTCGCCATGCCCATCCTCGCCCGCGATCGCGTGCGCTATGCCGGTGAACCGATCGCCCTCGTCGCTGCCGAGACCCAGCAGATCGCCGACGACGCCGCCGAGCTCGTCCAGGTCGAGTACGAGGAGCTGCCGGGCGTTTTCGATCCCGGAGCTGCGCTGCTGCCTGGCGCGCCGCTCGTGCATGATGACGGCAACGTCTTGACCAGTTGGCACATTCAGCGCGGCGATGCCCAGGCCGCCCTGGCAGCCGCCGATGTCGTCATCGAGGGTGAGTACCGCACCCAGCACGCTGAGCATGCCTCCCTGGAGCCCGAGGCCGGGGTGGGCTGGATCGAGAACGACGTGGTCACATTGCGCGTCTCGACTCAGATCATCGAGCACGCAACACAGATCGCGGAGATCCTTAAGCTTCCGGTGAACAAGGTTCGGGTGATAGCCGCGTACATGGGGGGCAGCTTCGGCGGCAAAGAGGGCATGACCGTCGAGCCTTATCTCGCGCTATTGGTGTGGAAGACGAGGCGACCGGTCCGGATGATCTGGAGCCGCCAGGAGTCCATTCTCGCCTCGACCAAGGGGCACCCGTTTATCATGCGCTACCGGACCGGCGCGACCAACGACGGCCGGATCGTCGCCCAGGACATCGATCTCATCGGCGACGCTGGCGCCTATCCGTACAAGAGCGCACGGGTCATGTTCTACGCAGCCGCACTCTCGTGCGGCCCGTATTTTACGCCGAACGTTTCCGTGCGCTCGCGCGCCGTTTTCACCAACAACGTCCCGACGAGCGCGTTCCGGGGCTTCGGCGCAAGGCAGGTAACCCTCGGCTACGAGTCGCAAATGGACCGGCTCGCTGAGACCCTTGCCATGGACAAGGCCGACGTACGCCGGCGTAACTTCCTCCACAAAGGTGACGTGATCCCGACGGGCGAGACGCTCGAGACCGCAGTGGCGGTCGGTGAGACCCTCGAGCGAGCTTTGGCTCGGCTCGAGGAACCGAGCGCGCCGAGCGGACCGTCGAAGCGGGTTGGTCGCGGGTTCGCCTGCAACATGCAGCCCTACGGGCGCACGGTCTGGTTCCCAGACAGTGCCTCGGCATGGCTCAGCATCCAAGCGGACGGCACCTTGCTCATCAGATCCGGGGTGGCCGATGTCGGCGGGGGGCAGGCGGCTAGCCTGTGCCAGATCGCATCTGAGATCCTCGGGGTGTCGCTCGAGCGGATCAGCGTCTATATCGGCGACACCGCACTCACGCCGCCGGCGGGTGGGACCTTTGCTACCCGGGTGCTGTACATGTCGGGGAACGCAATCATGCAGGCGGCATTAAAGCTGCGCGGACTGGTCGCCCCAGTGGCTGCCGAGGCACTTGGTTGCCCCGTCGCGGAAGTCGTGTTCGAAGATGGTCGGGTCAAGGCTGCGGGCAAATCGGCCAGCGGAGGCGCGCCCGAGGAAGGGATCGGCCTCGGCGAGCTGGTCCGTCTGTGCGAGGCCCGCTCGGTAGACCCCACCACGCTGTACGTCTTTCACCCAGATGCGAAGCGTCGCGGGTTCGACACGGAGACAGGCCAAGGGGCCAGCTTTCCCGACTACAGCTACGGCACGCATGCGGCCGAGGTCGAGGTCGACCTAGAGACAGGCAAGGTCGAGGTGCTCAAGTACGCCACCTGCCACGATGTGGGTCGGGCGATCAACCCGCTCCGGGTCGAAGGACAGATGCAGGGAGGGGCGATGCAGGGCCTCGGCTACGCCCTCATGGAGGAGATCAATCTTGACGAGGGCAAGATCGCCTCGTCGTTGCTGGCCGACTACCTCATTCCCACCTCCGATGACATGCCGGACGTGATGGCGGACATTGTCGAGAGTGGGGAGGGCAAGGGACCCATGAACGCACGTGGCATCGGCGAGGCAGTGATCGGCAATGCCGCACCGACGATCGCCAATGCCGTCGCCGATGCCATCGGATTCCGCCCGACGCAGCTGCCGATCACCCCCGAGCGGGTACTTGCCCTGCTCGACGCGGCCGACGGTATATCCGCATCGGGCTCGGTGTCATCTGTCCCGGGCGCATCATGGTAGTAAACCTCGGGGGGAACTGCGACTCATCTACAGGCGGGCATAGGTTCGCGGGAGTGAAAGCAGCCGAGGTGACCCGACGCAGCTACGGAGGCCAACTAGTCCCTCCGATATCGAGGAGTCACACGCTCCGGCGGACCCTGTGAGCAGGTAGTCCAGTCACTGATCACATGCGGCCCTTGGCGACAGCCAGAAGGGCGATGCACCTCTCGATGAGGTCGTCCAGGAGGAGCAAAATCACAGCTTCGGCGTTGACCTCATCGGCCAGATCTACGAGCTTGAACTCTAAGGCAAGACCACTGTTGATCAACGTGGCCTCGTCGCGCTTGACAGGTGCGTCCCCTGCGGACGGTTCAGATCACGAACCACTCACCTGAAAGCTCGAAGTTCGGCTGCGATCGCTATTGCGCCGGCGGCGGATGTTCTTGTTACCTACGATGGCGAGATGCCGCACCACTCCCCGGCCCTGATCGCTTCCCTGTCAGATAGATGGCGCCCAGCGCATCGGTAGGTGCGTCCGCGAAGTCAGGTTTCAGGCAGGTGATCCGGCTACGGACTGGCAAGGTTCATGCCTCGCTAAACACCGAGGCCAGTGTCGTGACCTCGATCGTTGCTGATCCCGCGCGATCGCTTGTGCTCTTGGGTTTGCTGAAGTGGCCGCTCCCGCCACGCCTTGACGTGTCGACTCAATTCCTCGTGCTGAACATCGTCAAGCGGAAACTCCGCTTTTCCGAGCCGACCGTTGACAGACCGAATCGGTCCAGCATCTCGGCAAATGCCGTCTGTTTGGCAAATGCCGTGGGTTCGAACCCGCGAGTCTTTCTCGCCTGCGAGTTCGAACAGCCGGTCAAGACCGAATCGATCTTCAAGAGCCTCCAGGTCTGAGAAGTCCCGGGCCTCTGCTGGCCAAACACCGCGAGCAATTTGTCAGCCGCTAGTGGGTGCCTGGCTGACCGCCGCTGTTGCTGCGAAGCCTGCCGCAAAGGTCGGACAGCGCGATCCCGCGCTGATCTGCTACGACTCGGATCCACGCCACGGCGGCGAAGGCCGCGTAGCTCCAGAAGTCGTCGGTCGCCCAATATGCAACCTCCGCGAGCAGGTCGACCTCGACACCGCCGTGAGTGGCCGCGACGGCCAGAACGGCATAGCGGATCTTGTAGTTGTCCCGCCCTCGGAAGCGGCACTCCGGGAGATACTTCTCGACGATGCCCTCCTCTGAGATCGGGTGGTCCCGGCCGACGCCGCCCACTTGCAGAGCCTCGGCGGCCAGGTGCATGAATACCTCGCCCGGGAAGGTGTTGTTCTTCGGATGCAGCGGCTTGATCTCGTCGAGCGCTTCGAATATCTCCCCTCCGGCCTCGGTCGTCGCAAGCAGGATGTCGACCGCCTGTCGCGCCTCTTCCGGGGTCGGCGTCCGTCTCGGGCACATATGAACAGCGTAGGTCCCGGCTAGGCCTCCGGCATCGGGGTATCGCCTACAAGCTTGGGCAGACATGCAAATACCCTGTCTGATCCGACGCTGCCGAGTGGCCTTAGCCATCTAGACATCGGACGTGCCGATCAGGCGATCTGTCGCGCCACATGTCGCCACCGGTTGAATACTGAGGGTCAGTTTTAGGCCGGTGTTGACACCACACGGGTCGGTCGACGGCCGATGTTCGTGGTAGTAGCACAACCCTGTGGGGGGACTGCCATCCTTGCCTCCGACCGATGGTCGATTAATGCTTGCAGGAGGACAGAGAAGACTCAGCGTCACTTCTGTACCGGAATGTGGGGGGGGACGTGAGGGCTAACGCTACGAGGGTGGTGTGGTACCGCTCGCGGACCACTTTCGCGCGCCGATGGAGCGCTTACCTGGGTTTGATGTTGCTAATCGGGTTGATCGGCGGCATCGCCATGGGGTCGATCGCGGCGGCCCGACGGATGCAGTCGTCTTATCCGGTCTTTCTCGCTAGCACGAACGCGTCGGACTTGACGATGTCGACCTATGGCGTCACCAACGCCGCTGCGAGCAACTATTCGCCAACGCTGACGAGAGAGATCGCTCATCTTCCTGAGGTCAAGCGGGTCGAAAGTTGGGTGGGGGCAGAGGTCGCGCCGCTCGAGCAGGACGGGGCCCCGAACCTGACTGCCCCGATCAACCCTGTCGGCAGTGTCGACGGCCTGTATTTCAATGAGGACCGTGCCACCCCCGTCGTGGGTCGGATGGCCAGTCCCGGTCGTGCCGACGAGTTCGTCACCACTGCGTTGGGGGCGCGAGCTTTGGGACTTCGTGTCGGTCAGGTCGTTCCCATGGGCGTGTACACGTCAAATCAGTTCAACTCGCCGGGCTTCGGCACGCCGCGCGTGGCACCGGAGCGCAGGATCGACATGAGACTTGTCGGAATCGTGGTCTTTAACGACCAGGTGATCGAGGACGACACGGACCGTCTCCCGACCGACATTCTGTTCACTCCCGCACTGACCCGCACTCTTATCGCCTCGAAAGCCGTTCAGGGCACGTGGTACGCCATGCAACTCGTGCACGGCAGCCGTGACATTCCCACAGTGGAAAAGGCGCTCATCCGCCTGCTCCCGAGCGGGAGCGACGCCAACTTCAGTGTCACCTTGCTCACCGAGACCAAGGTGGAGCGGGCCGTCAAACCAGAGTCGATCGCTCTCGGCGTGTTCGGGGCAATCGCCGCTCTGGCAGCATTGGCCATCGCGGCCATCGCTATTTCCCGGCAACTGCGCTCGGCCGATGAGGAACTCCAGGTGCTCCGGGCGCTCGGTGCCAGTCCGGCCACGACGGTCGCCGACGAGCTGGTCGGCGTCCTAGCCGCGACTGTGGCCGGCTCGCTGCTCGCGGTCGCGGTCGCGGTCGCGCTCTCGCCACTGTCTCCATTCGGACCGATCCGACAGGTCTACCACCCGCCCGGGATCGCGTTCGACTGGACGGTCCTGGGCTTTGGAGCGCTCGTGCTGATCGGCGGGCTCGGCGTGACCGCCGTGACCCTGGCCTACCGAGGAGCCCCCCACCGTCTGGCTGCTAGGTCCCGCATTGATCTACCGCGCGACTCGAAACTGCTACAGATGGCGACCTCTGCGGGCCTGCCGGCCTCTGGCGCCGTCGGTCTCCGCTTCGCGCTCAAGCCCGGTCGTGGTCGCGCCGCGGTCCCCGCCCGCTCCGTCCTGTCAGGCGCGATCCTGGCAGTCGTCATTGTCACGGCGACACTCACCTTCAACAGCGGACTGCGCACCTTGGTGTCAAGTCCTGCACTCTACGGATGGAACTGGAGCTATGCGCTGAGCTCGGGAAACGTCGTCCCCCCACAAGCCCTCGCCGCTCTCAACCACGACCCTCATGTTGCGGCCTGGGCCGGATACCACAATCTCTCCGTCCAAATCGATGGCCTGACTGTCCCTGTCCTATTGGGTGACAACCACGCCGCGGTCGCGCCACCGGTCCTGTCCGGCCATGCCGTCGATAACAACAAGCAGATCGTCATGGGTGCCACCACGCTCTCGCTCTTGCATAAACACCTTGGCGACACCGTCGTCTTTTCCTTTGGCAGCCCGAACACTGCCCCGCTGTACCTGCCTCCCGCGAAGCTGGTCATCGTGGGCACTGCCACCCTGCCCGCAATCGGCGGAGCCAGCACTTTCGCCGACCACCCCTCGATGGGAACGGGAGCAGTGCTCTCCGACCACGTCAGTCCAGCGTTCATACGCGCCATCCAGAACCCTGACCCCAACCTCAGGGGACCGGGTTTGGTCTTCGTACGCCTGCACAGCAGCGTGAGCTCCGCTGTAGGACTGGCGGACATGAACCGCATCGCCAATCTCGCCAACAAGGTCTTCGCCGCCGACCCGAACGCTACCGGCGACAGCGTCGAAGTTCTAAGCGTCCAACACCCGGCTGAGATCGTCAACTACCAATCCACCGGAGCAACACCTGTCATCCTCGCCGTCGGCCTTGCCGTCGGCGCGATCGTCGCACTTGCTCTTACCTTGATCGCGTCCGTCCGGCGACAAAGACGAGACCTCGCCTTATTGAAGACCCTCGGATTCACCTCCCGGCAGTTAGCCGCCACCGTTGCCTCGCAGGCTTCGGCCATCGCCGCGATCGCCGCTGTCGTCGGAGTGCCCGTCGGCATTGCCGTCGGGCGACAACTATGGATTCTCTTCGCTCGCAACATCAATGCTGTGCCCCAACCAACGGTTCCCGCCTCCCTGATACTGGTCGCGGCTGGCGCGCTCATCCTCGCCAATCTCGTCGCGGCCGTGCCCGCGAGCATGGCCGCGCGCACGCCCGCCGCCCTAGTACTACGAACTGAGTGAGAGCCGAATCCCAAGTTTCTTCCTGAGCGCGACAGAACTACATGCAACAGGCACCTCCGAGTGATGCCGAGCTTGCGCCAGACTCGGCAGGGTTCTGTCGTGACCGCGCTTTAGTGGCAGCGGGCGCTCGCGATCCTCGGCCAGCTCGTGCGAGCACTGAGGGAGTTACGGCGGCGCGCCAAGAACTCGTGAGCGCATAGCCGCGCGCCTTACGGCGAAGGCATGTCCTACCCGTCGGTGCCGCGGCTGTGCTCATGCTGTTCGCGGGTATCCGCATATGCCTTCGCTTCCGCATCAAGGCGGATGCGCTCGAGGAAGCCGTTGAGCCAACCGGAAAGCCGAACCAGGAGAGAGAGAAGGCTACGGAGGCATCGCAGCTGGTGGCCAAAGAATCAAAACCCATCCTCGAGACTGGGGTCGCTTTACGGGTGCTCGCCTATCCGTGGCTCCGTTCGACCGCTGTCGTAACGCGCTCATCGAGCGAGGAGCTTTCAGGGATATCGCCAGTCGCTTGCTGGGCCTTCGCCATTGAATCCCTAAGCCTGAATGCGGCGGGTAGCAATTCTCCTTTCGTCCGCCCGTACTGGAGAAGCTCTGCCCACCAGGCGAGATCGTCGAGCATGATTCCCATTGCCGTTCTCGTGCCGAAATCGGTCGGAACACCTTGACCGTCGAAGGCGGACTCCACTTTGGCGATCAGCACTGTGTCCCGCACGGGCACCATTTCCGCCTCGATGGCGACAGCAAACAAGTGCTCTACAGCACGCACACCCGCGGCAACACCGACGCTGTAGCCAACCGCTGCGATCGGTTTGTTGCGCAAAGCGAAGCTTACGAACACGTTGTCAAAGGCGTTCTTCAGTACCCCCGGGATGGAGTGCAGATACTCGGCAGTGACGACCAACAAGGCGTCAGTTTCTTTGAGTTTCCGATTCCAGTCCCGCACGATGGGCTCTGAGTAGGTGGGGTCGCTGAAGTCGCCAATCGTGCCCAGGTGTTCCTGGAAGATCGGCAGCGGCCAGTCGCGAAGGTCCAGAACTTCGACGTCGAAGGCGCCGTGCTCGGTGGCGCTGCGGACAACCCATGGCGCGACCCGATCGGCAGCGCGGGTCGGTCTTGTGGTCGCGATGATAACCTTCAGCTTCAACAACTCGATCCCCCATCGTTGCGTGCTCAACTATTGCTGAGTCAAGGTATGCCTTTGGTGCTGAGCACGTCAAGGCCCCGCCAGCTGAAGACGGCGCCGCCTGGATGCTCGAGCAGGTCGAGGGCAAGGGGCTTTCTCGAGCAGGAATGGGCCGTGCGGGGCCGGGTTGTGTTGTCCACGACCCTCGATCGCTACTATCACCCCCTCCGGCGCCCACCCGACTCGATGCGACTTGCCGTTCGACGGTTATACGCACCGACTGCTCCTGGGCCGCAGGCCCAGGGCCGGGGAGGGCCTCTCCAGTTCCCGCCACCACCTTCCGCACGTTCCACGTCCATTACGCCGGGGGGTTCATCGGCGCTGCGCTTCCAGGCTCTTCACGCCTTCCCTGGCCTTCGCCCTGTTACTCCGGGCTCGGCTCCCCCTTGTCCCCTCACGGGGTTGGGCTAACGACGCGGCAGACTTCGCTTCATGCTGCGGACCGCACGGTTGCTCCCTCCAACGAGGCATTTGCCGCTGGGCGCCGACGCCGGGCGTTTCCCCCCGACGCCGCCAGCCTGCTACCGGGCTCCCTGGTGACTACCCGGACGGGACTTTCACCCATTGGCGGTGACGAGCTTGCGAGCCCACACGATCAAGTCATCAATACCCACCTCCGGTCTGATCGTGCGCGCCCTCTGGACACGCAGTAATTGCCCCAGCCCCGCACCACGGGGTTGAGGTTCGCCACCACCCCGGCCATCTCCAAGCCCACGAACCGGCGGTCCGTGCCGTCCCGGATCTTTGCCCGGATGGCGGTCATGGCCCGCACCGACGGCCAGCGCTGTAGATACCAACGGCCCCGCCGCTTCCAGGACTCCACCTTGTGATGGTGAAAGCCCAAGAAGTCGAAGGCCTGGTATCGCAAATGTCTTGCGTCTCAGAGGTATCGGCAGGCGGGTCGTCAGAACTTGTCCGCGGTACCTAGAACTTCTCGGTAATGATTCGCTAGGTTCCGTCGAATCGCGATGCGCGCCCTGGCCGTTTGCCTATCACAGCTGCCATGCGGACGCCTTCCAGCACCCGGCCGCCGCCATGATCTCAAGGAGGCCTCGATAGGCGTAGCCACCGTCGCGAAGCCTGTCGATGCTGCGGTCCACGAGGACTCCACGCGCAATGCCCGCGCGTGTGGCCGGTGGGACCGCGATTCGCACCAATGTCACTCGTCGGAGTGCTACGTGCTGCGCTACGAAGCTACTGGTTCTGCCGTGGTGTGGTCGACGACTATTCGATCGCGACCCTCGCGTTTCGCCGTATACAGGGCGGCATCGGCTCGAGCCAGAACAGCGGGAAAGTCTTCCTGGACGCCGGCATCGACCACCCCGAAGCTGACGGTGAAGTGGGGTAACCCGGCGACGGTGAGGGCAGTTTCGAGTCTCACTCGCACTGCCTCCAGCGTCTTTTGTGCGTTCGATGCGGTGCAGTCCGTGAGGGCGACGGCGAACTCCTCGCCCCCGTGGCGGCCTACAACGTCTTGGGACCGCAGCGAGCTTCGCAACGTCTGCGCAAACAGGATCAGGGCGCGATCCTCGATGGGGTGACCATACGTGTCGTTCAAGGCCTTGAAGTGATCGAGATCGGCCATGACCACCGATACGTGAGTCCCTTTGTCACGCAGCTCGGTGACTTTCTGCTCGAAGGAGCGTCGGTTCAACAAGCCCGTGAGGCTGTCGGTGGCCGCCTGGAGCTGAGTGTCGGACATGGTTCGCAAAAGGCCGATCCGAGCTCCTGCGAGCTTGGCCAGAGTCTCCAGGTCAGCCAGCTGCGTTGCGGGGAAGGGTGTGTTGGTTGTGCGTGTGGCATGGATCACTCCGACGATCCGACCCATGATCGAGACGGGACCGCACAAGGCCTGGGTCGGGCAGTCGGCCCGGCCTCGCAGCTTAGGGCAGGCATCTAGTGCATCAATATCACCGAAGTGCTGCACCTGAGCCCGGCGGGCAGCGGGACAGTGGTCGGGCGAGTCGACCGAGCACCCAGGCACCTCCCCCGTCGGTGACACCGCGGCCATGCGGTACAGGTGGGCGTGGCTGTTATCGGCCAGCAGGAGCTCCACCGCCGAGTCAGGCACAGTCAAAGCGAACGACCTTTCGATCACTGCCAGGACCTCTGCTTCCCCGTCGGCCATATCCAGCGCGTTGGCGAGACGACTCTCGAATCTCTGACCTCGGGCGCGTTCTTCGACGTGATCAAGGGCGACATTCAGCGCCGTGCCCATCTGGCCGACCTCGTCAGCGGAGTCAACCTCGATGCGCTTGGTCAAGTCGCCTGCCGCCACTTGTTCGAGGACCTTCACTGTTCGGCGCAAGCGAGAGGTGATGCCACGAGTGACGACCATCCCTACCCCGCCGGCGAGTACCAGCGCGGCGAGCACGAGGGCCACAACCAGCAGCCGATCGCGTTGACCCCGTGCCGTTCAGACAGCATCGAGCCCCGACCTTAACGACGCTCGCCATGGGCGGGTACGCAGAACGATGCTGGGCAGGCGAGTGTTCCTCGTCTGAATCGATCTGAGCTGGCGCGCATACAACACGAACGCGGAGCATCCCAGACTTTCGCTCCTTCCACCTCAGGGGCAGCACTCCTGCCGGGTCGTCGGTCGCGTCGAGGCGCACGACGTCCACGTTTGGTAGCTTCACGTTCGTTTTCACAGAGCGTGAACTCGCGCACAAAGAGGGGGACCAAGTGGACACCACGTCCTTGGCGAAAAGTGTCGTCGACGAGACGACGATTGTTATAGACAACATTGCGCCAGAACAGCTCGGTAATACGACTCCGTGCGCCGAGTGGACAGTTCGCGATGTGCTCAACCACATCACCAACGGGGCGGCCCTGTTTGCCATGTCGGCCGATGAAGGCTCGGTTTCCGATGAGTTGATGCCCAGATTGCTGGCGGTGACGACTACAAAGGTGCCTGGAAAGCCGCGACCACCACGGCGCTCGCCGCGGCTGCCAAGCCGGGCGCATTGGAAAGGACCGTGACACTGCCTTTCGGCGAGATGTCGGTCGGGGCGTTTCTCAACTACGTGATCTTCGACCTCACAACCCACGCCACCGATCTTGCCCGCGCCACCGGACAGACAGTCACCAACACCGATCTGCTCGAGGCCGCACTTGAGGTGGGGCGCCAGACGGTCGGCCCCGGGATGCGACAGCCGGGCGTCTTCGACTCCGAACAGCCCGTATCGGCCGACGCACCGATCATCGACCGCCTTCAGGCCTTTGCTGGTCGCAGAATCTGAACGGAACTGCGGGGACCACTGCCCATCAATTGCAGCACAAGGTGCAAGTTGCTCTTGAACGGGGGTGCCGGGCTACTGCTCCGACGGCAAGGCAATGCCCGCGTCTCACGGGACTGCTCGCCAGCTTTCAACGCCGCCGGTACCCCGGTGTTCGGTGCTACAGGGATGTTTCCCAGCATGACCAGCGTTTTCAAATCGGTGTGGGGCGTCACCGCCGGAGTACGGGCGCGGTGAGTAACTCGGACAACCAGTCCCGTTACTGATCAGGCGTTTATGCCCTGGCGAAGAAATAATCGCCGTCACCATGGTGGCGTGAAGGCGTAACTTCTCTGCTCTGCTGCCCTTTTTGTGCCCTGCGGGAACCGGAGGAGGAGGAGGAGGAGGAGGAGGAGGAGGAGGAGGAGGAGGAGGAGGAGGAGGAGGAGGAGGAGGAGGAGGAGGAGGAGGAGGAGGAGGAGGAGCACGTCCACTGTGACAACGCGGAACGCAGGACCAAGACGGTGATCCTCGAATTGGCAGCCAGGGCTCCTCGCCGACTGAGAGAGTCGACTCCGATCACGTCATGGAGCTTGAATGGGAGGGAACTCGACAGCCGCCCCATCACCCGCACAGGTATTGTCCCTACGCATGCCCCAATCGGTTTCAGTCTTCGTCCGGCGCGCACGACTCGGGCGCGAGACCCCCGCTGCTCGCTGGCCACGGCTAGAAGACCGTCGCCCTTGGACGAGGAGCAAGCGATGAAGAGGGACCCTTGCGTACTGGGAATTGACCTCGGCACGGGCTCGACGAAGGCGATCCTCCTCGATGCGAGTGGCGTTGAACTAGCTGTCGCCTCAGTTCCCGTTCGGCTGTCGAGACCTCGGCCGGGTTGGGTCGAGTCGGACCCGGAGAACTGGTGGCTGTCGGTGAAGGGTGCCGTGGCGAAGGTGCTCGAAACTGCCGAATCTTCGGTCCGCGCGATTGGGCTGTCGGGTCAGATGCACGGGGTCGTACTGACGCACGCGGACGGGAGACCGTTGCGGCCAGCCGTGCTCTGGCTGGATCGTCGCGCGGGGACCAGCCTCGATGCATACCGGGCTCTGCAACCGGCTACCCGAGCCCTGTTGGGCAACCCTCTCGTCCCGGGGATGGCAGGACCCTTGCTCCACTGGCTGGCCGCGCAGGAGCCGGCCGTTCTGAGGGACGCGGAGTGGGCTCTGCAGCCGAAAGACTGGCTGCGGCTGCGGCTCGTCGGGCTCGCGGGCAGCGAAGCAAGCGATGCGTCGGGAACCCTTCTGTTCGACGTATTCCAGAACACTTGGGCCCTCCCCATCGTCGAAGCGCTCGGGATTCCGGCACGACTGCTGCCACCGCTCAGTGCCTGCGACGCTGTGGCCGGCCCACTTGATGTCTCCATCGCCCGAGAGTTGGGCCTGCCCGGTGGCATTCCGGTGGCCTTTGGCGCTGCCGACACCGCCGCTGCGTTGGTGGGAACCGGACTTTCGGAGACCGGTCCAGTGCAGCTGACGGTGGGATCGGCCGCCCAGGTAGTGACGCTTCGCGGGCTGCCTCGGCCGGACCCCGAACTCCGCTATCACGTCTTCGCGTCCGCCGTCCCGGGCCTTTGGTACGCCATGGCCGCAGTGCAGGCCGTTGGGGTAGCGCTGTCATGGGCATTGAACGCCTTCAATGCAACCTGGGAAGAGGCCTACGAAATGCTCGATGCCGCGCCTTGTGGCGGTGCTGACTCCCCGGTTTTCATCCCGCACTTGGCTGGCGCGCGGTCACCGTCGATGAACACCTCGGCGAGGGCGGGTTTTCTCGGTCTGGAACTGCGCCATGACCGAGCGGACCTGTTGCGTGCGGTCTTCGAGGGTGTCGCCTTCTCGATCGCCGAGGCGGCCGACGCGCTCCCGGAGTTCGTGGACACCTCTGACCTCTATCTTGCGGGGGGCGGCACGCTGCACCGGACATGGCGCCAACTCCTTTGTGACCTGTTGGCGAGAAGACTGTTGATCGTCGAGAACCCCAACGCCTCAGCGCGCGGAGCTGCCTTACTCGGCGGGCGCGCAGCCGGGATCATTGGGAAGGCAGGTCCAGTGCTCCCAGTCGTGGATGAGTTGAAGCCCGAGCCGCGCGCTCACGAGTTGCTCGCCATGGCGTTCGAGCGTTGGAAGAGGGCCGAGACCAGCAGCGTCGGCAACTCGCCTCACTGAGGAGGGAACTTCCCAATACCAGTTCCGGAAAACTGGAAGAAACCTTCCCGGGTGTTCCGCTGCTGCCACCAGGGCCATCTTGATAAGCGAAGTTCCGAGATCGACGCCGAGCAGGGCGGTGGACGCCATCAGCACCCCCGAACCGACTCCGGGTCCCCGATTGCCGAGTTGGCATCGCTGCTCAGAGGCCGCGAGGTGCTCATCGACCTCGCACCGACCCTGTTCACGAACATGCCCCGCTGGTCGACGCACCCCGACCTCACGATCGTCAATTACGCGAGGAGCTCCGGGCAGGACGGTTACTTCCTCCAGACCCTCGTCCTGCCTGAACACGTGGGCTGCCATATCGACGCGCCGGCCCATTGTCACCGTTTGATGCACGAGCACACGAACGACACCTTCCCTCCGGACTGCGTCACCGGCCCCGCGAATCAGCTCGACGTGTGCGGCCGAGATCGCCCCCGGGCGAGCTCTTGACGCTCGAGCAGTTCGCACGGGTGGCTCAAGTGGCCCGGGCGTGCCCTGGACCTCGGTCCGGTCAGCTTCGTCGTTTGTGACGTTGCCCAGCTTGGCGAGGCCAACGTGAAGGGCCCGTTCGATCACCTCGTGGACGTCGACTGCTACCACGCGCTCCCCGATGGCCTACGAGATGCCTACGCGGCCGGCGTCGCCGCCGTTGCTCGGAAGGACGCCGACTTCTACTTGGCCGGCATCAACAATCCACCTGCAAGTTGGCGTCTCCTGCGTGCCGGAGGTATCAGCCTGGCGGAGCTACACCGCCGATTCTCGGATTTCGTGCTGGAAGACGAGGAGACATCTGCCGGCATAGGCGCGATGCGGCACGTCGTCCTCTACCACCTCGTCCGCAAAGAAAAGGGCGATGATTCTTGCCACGTCACGGGACCGGGTCTTTGCCCGGTGGTCGGATGCGCGCGCACTTCAGGCGCGGCGCGTCCTTCGACTTGGTGCTGCTGAATCTCCCGTGAAAGCCTGAGTGCATGTATAAGCCGACCAGCGCCTCAACGCCCTCCCGGCATCCCGACAGGGCGAGTTATGACGCCGCGACCGTGCACGAGATCCTCGACGCGGCGCTCATCTGCCACGTTGGCTTCGTCGCCGACGACCGCCCGCAGGTGCTGCCGATGACGTTTGTCCGTATCGGTTCTGCCGTCTACCTCCACGCTTCGACCGGCGCGCACATGGCGAGGATGGCCGTTAGAAGAGGCGGCCTCGAGGTTGCGCTCGAGGTCAGCATCGTCGACGCCCTGGTCTTTGCTCGTGCGGGCTTCAACCACTCCTTGAACTACCGGTCCGTGGTGGCACACGGGATGGCCACCCTGGTGGACGACGAGGCCAAGAAGGCGAGCCTCGACGCGCTGCTCGAGAAGCTGGCGCCGGGACGCAGCCTGGATGTCAGAGCGGCGACCGAAGCCGAGCTGCGTCAGACAGCCGTCCTGGCGCTTCCGCTCGTCGATGTCTCGGCGAAGATACGGACCGGGCCGCCGGCCGACGACCCCGAGGACCTATCGCTCACCTCCTGGGCAGGTCTCGTACCGATCCGCGAGGTTCGGGGCACGCCAGAAGCTTCGCCGGACCTGGCGCCGGGCATCGCCCTGCCGCGATACCTATGAAAGCTGTCGAGATGCGCCCAAGCACTTGACTCGCCCGCTCCCCGCAGGCCGCGGGCCCTTTTTCACCGCGGGATTTCGTGGTGCGCTAGACCGGTGCGGTGACCCGCAACCCCGAAAAGCCTGTGCGTGTGCTCCGTGTCTTCACAGACACGGCCGGTATTTGGGGAAACTCCCTCGGAGTGATCGACGGCGGGCTAGTCGGCGAGACCGACCGCCAGCGAGTCGCGTACGAGCTCGGGTTCAGCGAGACGATCTTCATCGACGACCGTGCGACAGGCAGACTTCGCATATTCACGCCGGCCGTGGAACTTCCGCTCGCCGGGCACCCCCTCGTCGGCGCGGCCTGGCTGCTGCGGCGCGAGAGCGGCAGCCCGGCACTGTTCGAGCTGCGGCCCCCAGGCGGACTCGTCCGGGCCTGGTGCGATGCCGGCGACAGAACTTGGATCGACGCCCCGCTCTCAAGCTTGCCGGACTGGACGCTGATCCAGTTGGGCTCGCCTACCGCCATCGATGATCTGTGCGGGCCGCTCCAGCTTGAGCACGATCACGTCGTCTACTGGGCCTGGATCGAGCCCCGTGTAATACGAATGCGCTGCTTCGCGCCCAAGTTCGGGATCGCCGAAGATGAAGCCACCGGTTCGGCGGCTCTTCGGCTCACGACAGCGCTCGGACAGCCGATCGATATCAGACAAGGCAACGGTTCTGTGCTGCATGCACGTCCAATACACTCCGACCGGGCCGCGGTCGGCGGGCTGGTCGTGGAGGACGAACCGCTCGGCATGCCCTAAAGCCCGGTACTCCACGGACACGTCCGACGACCCGGCCAACCCGTCGCACGCTTCGGCTTCACTTGCCGACAGGCGTCCGATGCGCAACAGGCCGCGGAGCGAGCCGACTTCCGCGGCATGATGAACGACTTCGTCCAGCACGTGAGGTGCGAGGTCCAAGGTGTTGGAGTCCGCGTTCGGGCTCCAATCCGCGCCAAGCGGCACCACCTATCCAGCCTCATCCAGGCCGACAAGGCCCTCACGGCAGGCGCGTGTCGCGCCTTTAGGAATCCGGGCACGCGATGGCGTGCGACGGGAACACGAAGTCCGTCGCGTTCACTGGGAAGCGGCGAGCGATGAAGCCTCCCACGGCCATTCCGGCCATGTGACCGAGAACCCCACGCGATTGTCGTCACCTGCGCCGGATCCGGCTGAGGCGTCTTCGCCGTCCAAGCGCCAGGTTCCGTCCGGACCTGGCCGAAGCGACCAACAGCCCTTGACGGGTTCCCGGAAGTACTCCTCGTCCGCCAGCCCGGAGAGCCGGACAGTAAGTCGGTTCCAGACGAAGTCGAACGTCGCGATGAGCGCTTGCCCGATGTAGGTCATCGCCACTTCTCGGCGCGATCCGGTGCCGTGCCATTCCCACTGCCTGAGACCGCGACAAGAATCCCAGCTATTCGTGCAAGAGTGCGTCTACCGGGTAGCCAGGCGGTCGACCAATTCGTCCCGGACGGGATACGCGGTCGAACTCGGGGTTCGGGAGGCGAAACGCCCGGCTCAACAGTTCGATGCCGGTGAGTGCAAGGAAGGACGGTGCGTACGTCGTGGGTTGGTGGGCGAGAACGGAAGATATGGCCATGACCCACGGGGCTTGATTGCGTCATGAACCCTCGTCGCCCGCTCGTCGGTCGTGGGGCTATGGCCGTGGCGCTGACAGTCGTCATCGCGGGGTGCGGCCGAGGAGCCTCACTCCCGCACACGAGTCATCCCTTCACTTCGCAGTCCTCAGGCGGCTGCCCCTGGGTACGGGAGTCGCTGCAGCACAAGGCGACACCCCAACGGCTGGCCGCTCAGGTGGTCGCGAGAATGACGCTCGCCGAGAAGGTCGGCTTCGTGCAGCTGGTCCGTCGCGGCCGGATCGAGAACGTCAACAGCGGAGTGCCTGCTTTGTGCATACCTCCGCTCACGCTCGTCGACGGGCCCAACGGCCTCGCCTTTGACCTCCGCGGTGTGACCCAGCTTCCAGCCTCGATCGCCCTCGCCGCCACCTTCGACCCGAAGCTCGCCTACGACTACGGCGAAGTTCTCGGCATCGAGGCCCGCGCCAAGGGTTTCGATGCGGTGCAGGCTCCTGAGTTGAACCTTGCACAAGTGCCACAGAGCGGTCGGATCTTCGAGGCCTTCGGCGAGGACCCGCTCCTCGCCTCCGTGATGGGGGTCGCCGATGCAGACGGGATCCAGTCCCGCGACGTGATGGCGGTCGCAAAACACTTCACGGCGTACAACCAGGAGACAGAACGTGAGACCCTCCACGAAATCGTTTCCGAGCGCGCGCTGGTGGAGCTGTACGACCGACCGTTCCAGGCAGTGGTCACCGAGGCGCACGTGGCTTCTGTGATGTGCGCCTACGGCGTCCTGAACGGCGTCGCCGACTGCGCCGATCCGCGCCTTTACAGACTGCTCGACTCCTGGGGTTTCACCGGCTTCGTCCGTTCCGACCTCGGGGCCGTGATCAATCCGGCGCCCGCGTTCCGAGCCGGACTTGATCTGATCAAACCCTCCGAGATAGACGAAACCAGGGTGATGATCACTCGCGCCGTGCACGACGGCTCGATCACGCCGAGCATGCTCGACCAAGCCGTTATCCACGTGCTCACCGAGATGTTCGCCTTCGGCCTTATCGCTCACCCTCGGACCGCCGAGGTCACCGCAGCAGCAACGACTCCGGGCGATGCCCTGACAGCCCTTCGGGTCGCTGAGCACTCGGTCGTGCTGCTTAAGAACGCCGACGATGTGTTGCCACTCGCCCGCGCGCCGGGCTCGGTCGCGATCATCGGAGACGATGCCGAGAACGCGGCCCTGACCGCGGGCGAAGGGAGCGCCTACGTCAACCCGCCCTTCCTGATCACCCCGCTCAGAGCCCTACGGAACGCTTTCAGCCAAGGGACGACGATCCGGACTGCGGCCGGTGAGCCGGCGCTGAGCCTGCTGCCACCGATCCCTGCGGCTGAGTTCGTGAGCGGCGGCCCACTCCCTCCGGAGACCTTGACAGGCAAGACCCAACCAGAGCGTGCGGGCGACCCCCCGCTCGACACGGCGGCCAACATCATCGCTCCGGTCCGCGGCCCTTCCTCAGGCCTGCGCACTGCGGGCTGGTGGTCGTGGAAGGCCGTGATCCGTGTCCCCCGCAGTGGCGTGTACGAGTTCTCCCTCCAGCACGGCGGGCAGACCTGGCTCGCGGTCAACGGGCACAGCTTGCTCGCCTCCGCGGGTCTCGACGCTCGGCCCAGCTGGTCGACCACCATCGAGCTCCGCGCGGGCCGGCCTTACAGGCTCGTGGTGGAGTGGCTCTCGGTCAACGGCCACCCTCTGCCACAGCTGGGGTTCGAGGACGTATCGCCCTTCATCGCTCGTGCTGTAGGTGTCGCCCGCACCTCAAAGGTGGCGCTGGTGTTCGTCGGTGATCCCCAAGGTGAAGGTGTCGATCGACCCAGCCTCGCTCTTCCCGGCGACGCGAACGCTCTCATCGCGGCGGTCGCCAGGTCCAACTCCCACACCGTCGTCGTGCTGAACACCGGTGGCGCCGTCCTGATGCCGTGGCTGGCCCGTGTCGAAGGGGTCCTCGAGGCTTGGTACCCGGGGGAGGAGGACGGGGCCGCCGTGGCAGCCATTCTCCTCGGTCGCGTGGACCCGTCAGGCCGGCTGCCACTCACCTTTCCTGCGACCGAGGCGAGCGCGCGGGTCGCATCCGGAGACGGCTTCCCCGGCGTGGACGGCACCGTCCGGTACGCGTCCGGTCTCGACATCGGATACCGCTGGTATGAGGCACATGGCATCCGGCCGCTGTTCCCGTTCGGATACGGGCTCAGCTACACCTCCTTCGCTCTCTCTGGGGTCAGCCTGCAATGGACGGGCAGCGGCGAGCGCGCTCGCATGACCGTCACGGACACAGGCAAACGCAGCGGGACCGACGTCGTTGAGATTTACGTGCACTTTCCGGCCGGCACCGGCGAGCCCCCGCGCCAGCTCGCCGGGTTCCAGACGGTGACCCTCGGCCCGGGGGCATCCCGACAGATCACCGTCACCCTGCCGCTGCGCAACTTCGAAGCCTTCCTCAAAGGCCGCTTCCGCACCGTCCGCGGCCGTTACATGCTCGGCTTCGGTCAGTCCAGTGCCGACCTGACAGTGTGGCTGGCCACGGCCGTGCCGCCGGCGAACCCGCGCGTGCCCAGGTGGGTGGCGTTGGCGATCGTCCTGGCCGTCATCGGCTTGCTCGGGACCGTCGGGTATCGATTCGGAGCCAGGACGACGCTAGGTGGCCGCTCCGCAACGACTGGCGCCATCGTGGCCGACCAGTCCAGACCGCGGCGGTGAGCCTCAAGGCCAGGGGGCCCGCCTTCCGGGCAAGGACTCACCCAAGGTGTGACGTTGCGGGGATCTGGCTGGGAGTGGGGTCGCTGCCGGGCCGAAGGGCAGGATCCGGCAGGAGACCTTCCTCCGCTTGTTACGATGACGACTTCCCGGGCGTTGTCACTTGAATCCCGGCCTGGGAGAACACCGTGTGGCTGTTTCTTGGACCGTTCGCTAGGGGGAGGCGTGCCGTGCCGTTGCGAGGAGAAGACAGGGATTCACGCTTGGTGCCGCGTGCGCTCGGGACCGCAAGAGGACGGCGGGCTGCCGTGAAGCCCCGTCCGTTCGCGCCGTCAGGGGTGCGTCGGGTGAGGCCCCGGGTTTTCCTAGCAGTGGCCATGGCGTTCTCGGCGCTTGTCTGGGCGGGCGCAGCAGCAGGCGCCGTTGCGGGCAGGCCTGCGGCGAAGACCCCGGCCACCCGCCGCATCTCTGAAGAGGATGGCGACGCCACCTCGGCATCTCGGACAGGCAGACTCGGGAGCTATCAGACTGCGACGAGTCGTGGTAACAACTCTCGCGACGGCTGGTATCCCGACGAGTCCGGCCTGAGCCCCGAAATCGTCGGGTCGCCTGACTTCGGACAGGTCTTCCAAACGCAGCTCAACGGTCAAATCTATGCGCAACCCGTTCTCGTCGGACACATCCTCCTCGTCGCTACTGAGACCAACTGGGTCTACGGCCTCAATCCCGTGACGGGAGCCATCGAGTGGTCCCGCCAGATCGGCAAGCCGTTCGCAGACGCTCCCCTGAAGTGTGGTGACCTCCTCCCGGACTTGGGAGTGACCTCGACTCCCACAGTCGACCCGGCCACCGGGATCGCCTACCTGGTCGATCAGGCCCACCTTCCGGGCAACGCTGGTGTGGCGTGGTTCATGAACGCGATAAACCCGGCCACCGGGGCCGAGATGCCCCACTTCCCGGTCGAGATCAAGGGCCCACCTTCGAACAACCCGCTACAACCCTTCATCGCCACCAAGGAACTGCAGCGCCCCGGCCTCTTGTTCCTGGACGGCGTCGTGTACGCCGCATTCGGGTCGCACTGCGACTACCTGCCATATTCCGGGATAATCGTCGGCGTGTCGACGAGCGGTAAGCAGACGACGATGTGGAGCGACGAGGGTACGGGAACAGGTAGCGGCGGCGGGATCTGGCAGGGCGGTGGCGGTCTGGTGTCACCAGGCCCCGGCCAGATTTTCTTCGAGTCAGGCAACGGCTTCGGCGAGAGCGCCGATCCGCAGGTACCAACCCCGGGTTCGAAACCACCTGCGAATCTGGCCGATTCAGTGGTACGTCTGATTGTCCAACCGGACGGTTCCTTGAAAGCCAAGAACTTCTTCTCGATGTATGACGATCGTGTCGTCGACGAGCACGACTGGGATCTGGCTGGCGCACCGGTCGCGCTGCCACCGGAGTTTTCCGCACCTGGGTACCCGCACCTCCTCGTCGCCACGGGCAAGCAGGGCGTCGTCTACCTGCTCGATCGGGACAGCCTCGGTGGCGTCGGTGAAGGTCCGCACGGGAAGGATCTCGTCCTCGGAGAGTATGGGCCGATAGGAGACACGATATCGACCGCCGGGGCTTGGCCCGGTGACGGAGGGTACGTCTACGTCTCGACGACCCAAAGCGCGAGCGGCGGGGCCGGGGAGGTGGATGTCTTCAAGTTCACGGTCACCTCGAAAGGGCTGCCAGCACTGCGCCTTGTCGCCACGGGCTCCCAGCCGACCTATTTCGGGGTTTCCGGTCCCCTGGTCACCTCCGACGGCACGGCCTCGGGTTCCGCGGTGGTGTGGATCCTCAACGGGGCGGCCCATCTCCAGGCCTACGACCCTGTCCCAGAGCACGGGAAGTTGATGCTGCTCGGATCATGGTTCATTGGCAACAACGTCGCGTTCACCCCGCCAGGTATCGGCAACAACATGGTCTACGCGGGAGATCAAGCCGGCCTGCTGTCTGGGTTCGGCGTGAAGACTGCATCAAGTGTTTCAACAGACGTGCGAATGGTCCTGCGCTGAGGCGTTAAGAACGTCGGTGAACCCGGCCATGCAGATGGGGGTTTCCCTCGGGGTGATGCGCCCGGTATTCTGAGTCCAGCACGGCAAGGCGTGCGATTGCGAGGGGGGAATCGAAGTGCTGGGTCAATTCAATCTTTACGACCTCTTCATCGTGTCGTTCGTGCAGCTGCTGCTGACGACAGTGCTCGTGCTGAGCCCTGCCCGGGAACTCGATACGCGCCTCCGGTGGGGTCGCTCCAAGGTCACCGAAGTCATCCTGGGTGCCCTGGGCGCCATCGCCATCTCGGCCTTTTCGTGCCTTGTCACCTTCGAGGTATGGGGAAAGCCAGCTGGTGGGCTCGAGACCGCCACCTTCGTGCTCGTCATCTTCGAAGTGCTCGCCGTCACCCTTCGCCCCGACACCCGTGTCGTCGGCTCGGTCTTCCACGCCTCCTATCTCGCCTCGGGTTTCACCTTCCTTGCGTTCGCGGGGTATGTGGCGGCCGCGGCGACGCACTCGGTCCCCGAGGCCTTTACCTCCTCGTTCTTGCTATTGCTTGACCTCGCGGCCTTCATGGTGTGGGGCTCGAACGTCAACTATGTCAGCGACGTCCTGTGCCGCAGGCGCCGTTCGCGTCCACTGCCCAAGGCCGATCCCCTCTACCTGCCGTTCGTCTCTCTGCACATCCCTGCCTACAACGAGCCGCCCGATCTGCTCATCAAGACGATCAAGGCGGCCGAGGCGATCGACTACCCGAATTTCGAGGTGATCGTCATCGACAACAACACCGCGGATTCCGCAGTTTACGGCCCGGTGGAGGAGTACTGCCGAGATCGCGAACACGTTCGTTTCGTCCATGTCGCACCCTGGCCGGGTTACAAGGCAGGCGCGTGCAATCTCGCCTTGCGCCGGTACACCGACCCGCGGGCCGAGATCATCGGCTTGATCGACGCCGACGACATCGTGCAACCGCATTACCTGCGCGAGACGGTCCCGTACTTCTCCGATCCTCATCTCGGCTTCCTGCAGAGTTTCGAGGGCAACCGGGATTACGAGGGCAGCGCTTACTACAACGCCTGTGTCGACTCCTACCAGGGCTTCTATCTTGCCATCATGTCTTCCCGCAACGAGCGAGACTCGGTCCCCTTCGTGGGCACGATGGGTCTGTTTCGTCGCAGTGCCCTCGTCGGCATAGGTGGCTGGAACGAGTGGTGCATCAGCGAGGACACTGAGGCTTCGCTTCGGATGTCCAAGGCGGGCTGGGACGGGCTGTACATACCACGCTGTTTCGGCCGGGGTATCGTGCCGCCCACCTATGCCGGGCTCAACACACAGCGGCATCGCTGGTGTTTCGGCGCGATGCAGATCTTCCGGCTTCACTGGCGCAGCCTCATGCCCTGGGACCGCTCGCCCGACAACCACCTTACGAGTCGGCAGCGCAGGGACTATCTAATGGCCTGCCTTGGATGGGGCAGAGACCTCCTTATGTTCGGCTTCGCCGTGCTGCTGCTCGTAACCACAGGCCTGTTGCTCTCCGGCTCCCAATTCGCCCTCATGCCTTTTGGCGGTGACAGGTCACTCCTGCCTATGTCGCTAATCGTGATTGCGACCATCTGCATGATGTGGACGCTGCGCCATTGGACGACCATGTCGCATCGGCGGGCCCTGCTAGAGGCCTCATGATCAGCCTCTCCGCAACATGGATCACGGCTCTCGCCTGCATCGAGGGCCTGACACGACGGGACGGGGTGTTCTTGAGAACCTCGAAGACCGGCAGCAGTCACCAACGCCTGCGCACGGCGCTGCGGTTGAGCCGCTTCGAGACTTTGATGACGGTTGCCCTGTACATCTCGGCGGGACTCCTAGCCTCATCAGCACATCCGCCTTGGCTGCTGATCGTCATCATCGCCATTCAGGGCACGGTGTACCTGTGCGCCCCGATCGCGTCGTTTTGGAATCAACTCGCTCAACGTGTGCCGGCTCTCACCTACAGGCAACGCTTCGAACAGCGGCGTCTTCGCCAGGCACGTCGCGGCCGGCCCCCGGTGCCTTTGCTGGGCCCAGCCGTCGCTGCCCTGTTCGCGGTTGGAGTCGGTGGGATGGCCGGTGCCTTCCTTTCTCCGTCGGCGCTTGTCAGTGCCAACGCGTTCGATCAGAGAGCCGTCTTCCATTCGTCTGCAGGCACCCAGGTCTACGTGAAACTGGGCTCGGCATTGTCGAAGCAGGCGTCCTACTACCCCGTCACCTCGGTCGAACTGTCTCAGCCGCTGTCCTCAGCATCGGGATCGCCTGCCCGGCTCAACCTGAGCTTCGACACGTCCTCGCTTGTCTTGCTCGACGAGGTCTTTCGTGACGACGTCGCGCGAAGGGCGGTCCCCGCCCTCACACTTCTGGCTCGCAATCAGGGCGCGAGCGGGCTGATGACCACCACGAAGGCGGCGGACACCTTCTTCAAGGCAATCGTCACTTCGTTCCACGAGAACCTGTCGGGCTCGCCGACAGGCCGTGTGTCACTCTCGCTGCCCGCCCAGGGCCGCCTGCTCACCTCTCCCCAAGACGTCCGGAACGCGGGCGCCTCCGCACATACGGCGGCGGCCTCCACGGCGAGCACGACAGCGGTCTACGCGGAAGTGGGTACGGCCCGGGCCATTTCCTACCCGGTCACCTCGGTCGAACTCTCTCAGCCGGCGACCTCCTCGCCAAAGTCGCGCGCCCTGTTCAGCCTGAGCTTCCAGACGTCCTCCCTGGCCCTGCTCGATGAGATCCTCCGTGGCAGCGTTCCCGGAAGGCGGATCTCCGCCCTCACCCTCGTTGTCCGCGAGGCGGGGACGGGCGCCAGCGCGAACACGACCGAGACGAGAGAGACCTTCTACAAGGCCAGCGTCACCTCCTTCGACGAGAACCTGTCCGGCTTGGCGACGGGCACGGTGACTCTTTCAGCCAGCTAGCAGACCGCGCGCTCATGCCCGCTGGTCGCCTCGGCCGGCGACGCGGAACTCACTGGGTGCAGGCTGCGTCCGAAAGCCTCGTCCCTACCTCGAGGCAGTAAGACGAGAGCCGCAGGGAGAAGTAGGAGGACCCCGTGCCGTACAGAGCCCCGTCCTGCGGGCCGAACTCCATGCCGAAGGGTATCGAGTCGAGCCAGTAGCTCTTGCGAAAGTCGCTCCAGCCGTAGTTGTTCTGCAGCAGCGCACCCACAACCGAGATGACGTAGCTGAGATCGACACTCACTGTGCCCTTGGCAACGACGTCGGCCTTGTTCAGGACGAACCAAACAGTGCCGCCCCAAGGTGCCGTCTGGCCCTTTGCGAACACGTTGCTCACGTAAATGGTCCAGGCGAGCCCACCGGAGTGGACGACCCCGTCGGTCGCGAAGGGGATCGTGACGTCCTCGACCTGCATGCTCGCTGGCAGCAACGCCTGCTGGTCATAGTCCGTCCAGACCATGACCTCGACCGTGCCTTGTGTTCTGCAGGGTCTCTTCGTGTCCGAGTGATTGAGCCAAAGGTCGTACGCGATGTCGTAGGTCACCAGGGGCGCCTTCGCGTCATAGGTCGTAGTGCCGATGAGATCGGGAGGAATCGCGCTCACTCTCATGGGGAGGGGCAGAACTCGCGACTCCGGCGGGGAGTTGACCGTATGGCATTGATTGAGGCCATAAAGCACGTTCGGATAGCCGCGCACCCAGGTATTGGCGCTCGGCGCGAGGCAAGTGGCCTGCGTGCAGGGCGGCGCGCTGGGAAAGGCGCCCCTCACTTCCAGGGCACCAGGAGAGCTCATCGACATGGCCAGCGATCCGGCCGTCGCCGCGCCCCCGCCCAGGTTCCACTCATCCCCGTTCAGCTGGGCCGCCCCGAGGTGGGGACCCGACGCTTCACAGCTCCTGTGCACGTAAGGGCCGTAGAGGCACTGTGCGGTCCAATCCCAAGTTGCGCCCCTCGCGGCAGGATCTGGCAGAAGCGAGACTCCTGCAGGTCTGGCCCCGGCTTGTCCACAGGCGGCAAGAAGCGGCGCGAGGATGCACAAGGCGACTAACAACAGGGCCCAACGTTGCCGGTCGCCAGGTCGGAAGAGCCTCGCACCGAGCCTGCCGACGGGGACCACTCGATGGCTCCTGACTGGACCTGGATGCCTGAAGACCGCGTGCGCGACTTAGAACAGGTGAATGTAGGGGTGACCGTCCCGCAAGACGATAGCGAACACCTTCCCGACAATCGCCGATCTGGCGATCGTGCCGAAAGCGCGGGAGTCGCATGCATCCGAACGGTTGTCTCCCATCACGAAATACTGGCTCGGCGGTATCTTCGTGCGGAGTATCGGCGTAGATCCCAGTTGCCCGTACAAAGTGTCGTACCAGCCTCGCTCGTGCAGCTGGCGACCATCGACGTAAATCCTGTTCCCATCGGACCAGATCGTGTCGCCCGGCAGACCGATCACCCGCTGCACCAGGTCCCCGGCCTGGCCCTGGCCTGTGTTGCAGACAAGAAGTCGCGGATGGCGGAAGACGACGATATCCCCGGCCCGGACGCTTCCTTCCAGAACGCTCGACTTCACGACCAAGATCCGATCGCCCACCTGGAGTGTGGGCAACATCGAAACCGAAGGAACGGAGAAGGGTTGGAACACAGACGCCCGCAGTACCACGGCGGCGAGGGTCGCCACGATCAGGACGACGATCCACTTGGCCAGCAGCCTGCGGTGTTGCCGGCGGCTCGGCCGGACCCTCCTTGCCCGGGGTTCCCGCTCCGCGAGGGTGTCCGGCCGGCTCACATCCAGCCCTCGCAGGCGATAGTCAGCGCCTCTGCGCGAGCGGAATGCCCTCGTGGGCCTCACGCGTGGGCCGTCATCTACCGCGACAAAGCTCGAGACCGAGCCGTGCTCAGATGAGTCCATAGACTCGCCAATAGGCCGAGGCGGCTGTTCTTCCGTGCTGGGAGAGCTCACGCGCATGATCAAGAACCTGGCTCGGAGCCCACCGTCACCAGGAACCTCTGAACCTGTTCGGCCTGTTCGTTGTTCAGCTCCCCGAACACGAGTCCGAACTGGGTTCCTGCCGCTGTATCCCTTCTCCAGCTGACGCTGGCGGGGACATCAAGACTGACCTGGGACTTGGATACGTGATCCTCTAGCAAAAGGGGCGGGTCGAGCCTGCCCCCGGATTCGAGGACGGGCACCGCGTCGGGCACGATGCAATGGACTCCGCCCTGGCTGACATTGACCAGGTCCGCGAATATGGTCTTGCGCCCAATGTTTATCTGCACTCGTCCGTGGACGCGCACCCGTGCATGGCGCCGGCGTTCGCCGGTCACAGTCGTCTGGCGGTGCCTGCCCCCCGTTGCCAAGTAGAAGCCGTCGCCGGGCGTCGTGCCGTCAGCGATCGCATCGGGGAACACCTCTCCGGTCTTCGCGAACGTGCCCCGGCGCGATGAGTTCCGACGAGTCCGAAAGAGCGAGCGCTGATGACTTGTGCGAACAGCGGCAGGTCGCCGTCCGGCGAGGTACTCGAGAGACCAGGCGCGCTTTTCTGCGGGTACGAGATTGGACCAATTGGCCGGCATACGTCGGATCAGCGACGACGGGGGATCCTGCCCTTCAGAAGGCAGCCGGGCCCCCCAGCGGGCAGCAATCGAAGCCGCATGGGTGGGCGTCACCTGGACGCTGCCCGGGTCGTAGGGAAGATCGAACAGGCCCTGGTCGCCCTGCCACTCCGGCCGTCCCACACTGATCGCCTGGGCGACGTCGGGCCAGCGCACCATGGCAAGCAGGTACGGGGTCGTGATGTCGGGCAATACGAGGTACTGCACCTCGGCTACCTCTGATGTTCTAGCCATCGAGAACTCCAAGACGCTACGAGGGCTCGGCCGTAGCGTCGCTAAGGATGTTCTCTCCGACATCAAGCCCCACACGGGACAGGCCCGTTCGGCGCTGGAATTGCGAGCAAGATGCGCCATATAAGCGTTGCCCGCGACCCTTCCGGATGGTTGTCGACCGAGTCATTATCCCCTCGCACTCTCGATCCATTTCGGACGTTTCGCAGGCTCCCCCCCGCGAGTTACTTAACTTAACAAGCAACAGAGGCGATACTACTTGTTTCGCTCGGACAACCAATCGCGATGAATTTGTGCGCTTTATCCAGTGTCTCGTGCCGCGTCTTAGAAGAGGGAAGTGGA
This sequence comes from uncultured Acidimicrobiaceae bacterium, assembly GCA_963719125.1. Classification (GTDB taxonomy): domain Bacteria; phylum Actinomycetota; class Acidimicrobiia; order Acidimicrobiales; family Bog-793; genus Fen-455. The sequence continues at coordinate 143,813 of CAVRAT010000006.1, read as the reverse complement.
GCCCGATCACGGAGTCTCCCGTTCGTTGAGGCCCTGACCGGCCAACCTCGAGCTTCCTTGCCTACGCCTTTGTTTCGTCCATGAGGAGTAATCAACATGGTCCACCGTCACGACCGCGACCACAGGATCGCCCAAAAGATATTGGGAAATCTGTCACAGCGCACAATGAGTGGCTTCCTCGGGTCGTAACACGACGTCGCGATGTCGCTGCACTAGACGAGCGCTCACCGGACCGCGAGGGCGACCGGACCGTTCTCGGCGACCAGTTCTCGTCGGTTATCTGCAGCGTGGCGACAATTCAGGTGGTTGCCGCGACCTGCCGCACCGGTTCGTAGTTCGACGCCGGGAGCACTGCCGGCCAAAGACCGCCTGCGAGCGCGCAGGACGCGGCGACGAGCAGCGTGAGCGGGATCGAGTGGGTCAGCAGCGCACCAGCGACCGCGGCGCCGATCGGACTCCCGACGAAGTTGAGGTTCATCGAAACAGCGAACGCCCGGCCGAACCACGACGGATCGGTCGCGCGCTGGCGAAGCGAGAACATCGCGACTGTGAGCGGGCCATTCGCCATGCCGATAAAGCCGACAAGCACGATGAGGACGACCTCGTGGCGGTCGAGGGCGAGGAGCACGAACGCCACAGCTGTCGCCGCGCAGGAGATCGCCAACAGGTGTCTTTCGCGGCTCTCGGTCCCCAAGTGCCCTGTGAGCAGTCCTGCGAGGAACCCGCCTCCGCCCATGATGGCGAACAGCAGGCCGACCGTCGCTGACCCGCCATGCAGGCCCCGTAGCACGATGAACGGGATCGCGACCGTCAAGATGCCGCCACTGGCGTTGAAAACCGTCATCGTGCCCGCGAGCATCCGGAGCACCCGATTTCGCCACACGTAGCCGATCGCCGCCTTGGCGTCGGCGAGCACCGAGCCGGTCTCACCGGAGGGCATATTGGGGACCGCGAGCCGCACGAGCAGCACCCCGGCGCCGAGCAGGATGACCGCCGGGGCGAGCAGGGCCACGCGAGGACCGACCAGCGCGACCGCGACGCCCGCGATGCCCGGACCGAGCACGGTGGCGATGACGTTCGCGCCCGAGTCGGCTGCACTCGAGCGGTCCCACAGGGGCTTGGGCGCCAGGATCGGGAAGAGGGACCTCCCGCCAACCCGGCTGAGCGGAGCCGTGATCGACGCCGCCGACACGACGACTAGCAGCGCTGCGGTCGGCAGGCTGTGGAGAAGCGACAGCACCCCGATCACGGTCATGCACGTCGCGCCGATCAGGTAGTCGACCCTCATCAGCGCCACTCGAGAGCCGCGGTCCAATAGTGCGCCGGCAACTGGGCTCACGATGATGCCGGGCACCTGGCTGCACACGACGACGATTCCTGAAAGGCTGGCCGAGTGGTGTGTCTCGAGGACGAAGAGAACGAGGAGCACCGAGAACATCTGGCTCGCGATCCGGGCCGCCAGCGTGCAGGCGAGCAACTGTGTGAAGCCCTGCACCTTGAACAGCGCTCGGTAGCTGGTGTCCTCTACATCACTTGCGAGTTCGGTGGTTGCGATCGAACGAGACTAACAAGCCGGCGATCCGGCGAAGGACTATCGAGCCTTTGACCTGGGCTTGTTCGCCAACACTGCCAAACTCGGTTGCCAGCGCCTTCCGGTCCGGTGTCGATCACGACCTCGGTCCAGACGGCGTCGAGGGTGCGCTGGCCACACTCTGAGCTTGCGGCGAAAGCAATCGCGCGAAGCTAAACGCCTGTCGACGGCGGAATCCTGGCGATGCGGCTGGCAATGTTCACCGCGTGGTCGCCGAGGCGCTCGTAGAACCGGGCAAGAAGCGTGACCTGCGCGGCCACGGCACTCGGCATCGTTCCGCGCGCCACTTCTCCTGTGAGCCTCTCGTGGAGGATGTCTATCTCCTCGTCGTCCTCGTCGAGGTCGATCGAAGGGGCAACGTGTGCAGCAAACGCGTCCGCGGCCGCCTTCCACATCTCGAGGGCCACCTCGGTCATGCGCTGGACGATGCCCCGGCTGAGCGGGCTCATCTCAGCTCCCAGGTTGAACACCGCGCGCTGGGCGATGTGCTCGGCGAGATCGGCGCTGCGCTCCAGTTCCGGCAGGAGCTGCAGGATGCCAATCAACCTGCGGAGCTGGTCACCGCTTGGCGACTCGGCGTCAATCTGGTCCCACACGGCTTGCTCGACTTCGGACGTGAGCTCGTCGATCAACTGGTCGTGCTCGACCACGGCGCTGCCGAGAGCGATCTCGCCGCGCAGGAGAGCCTGCGTCGCACCCGCGAGGGCTTCGGTAACGAGGGCGAAAAGCTGCGCGACGCGTCGATCTACGGGAGAGTCGTCGAACTGCGTGACCATCACGGGGAACGATAACCAGGTGGCACCTGGAATTACCACTCTGTTCACCTAGTGTTCATGTAGCTGTCGTTTGGAAGTCATTCAGGGCGGCAAGAGTGACGGGAGCGTGAATTTCTGGAATGCGAACCAGAAAGCCCCGCCGGATGGAGAGTCCCCTTGCTGCTCGGCGAACCTGAGGATCTGAAACAAGAGCTCGCGCTCCACACGATCAGCGACCTCCTCAACGAGGCGCCCATAAGCAAATTCCACCGCCGGGCCGTCCTCATTTCGGGCATGGGCTTTTTCACCGACGCATACGACCTCTTCGTCATCGGCACGGTCGCCGCCATCGTTACGGCCCAGTGGCACCTCAGCACCACACAGGCGAGCTGGGTGACCGGTTCCGCCCTTCTCGGTGCCGTCGCCGGGGCCTTCCTGTTCGGGAGGATCGCCGACGTCCTCGGCCGCAAGAGCGTCTACGCCCTGGTGGCTGCCATCATGATCGTCGGAGCGCTCGCCTCTGCGTTTTCCCCGGACTTCTTGTTCCTTGTCATGGCGCGTTTCGTGCTGGGTCTCGGCATCGGCGGCGACTACCCGGTCTCTGCCGTGCTGATGAGCGAGTACTCCAATCGGCGTGACCGGGGTCGTCTCGTGGGCATGGTCTTCTCGATGCAGGCGCTCGGCCTCATCGTCGGTCCCTTGGTCGGCCTGGCCCTGCTGTCCTCGGGGGTCTCCCAGGCTCTGAGCTGGAGGTTGTTGCTGGGCCTCGGCGCGATCCCGGCAGCCACGGTCATCTACCTGAGGGCGAAGATGCCGGAGTCGCCCAGGTTCCAAGCGCGAGTGCAAGGCGAGGGCGAGCGTGCTGCACTTCAAGTGGCCGCGTTCTCCGAGGGCGTTCTCGACGCCTCGGTGGTGACCGCCGATGCCCAGAGGCGCATGGGCCTTGGGGAGTTCATCACCAACCCCCGGATGCTTCTCCTCCTGTTGGGCACTGCAGGAACCTGGTTCCTGTTCGATTACGCCTACTACGGGAACACCTTGTCGCTGCCGGCGATCTTGAAGGGTGTCGACGCCCACGCAACGCTCGAGGCAAAGCTCGCCTGGACGCTCGCAATCTTCGTGGTCTTCGCGGTGCCCGGCTACGCCATGGCCGTGCTGCGCATGGACAGGATCGGCCACAAGAGGCTCCAGCTGATCGGGTTCACCGTCATGGCTGTCGCGTTCGTCGCGCTCGGGGCGATTGCGCGCCTGACTGCGACGGTCGTGCCCTTCCTGCTTGTGTTCGGCCTCAGTTACTTCTTCGTCGAGTTCGGCCCGAATACCACGACGTTCGTGCTGCCGTCTGAGGTGTTCCCCGTGAGCATGCGGACCACCGGCCACGGCATCGCCGCCGGGGTCGGGAAACTCGGTGCATTCATTGGGGTGTTCCTCGTACCGCAGCTGCAAAAGCACATCGGCCTGCGCGGCATGCTAATCGTGGCTGCAGGCGCCTCTGTCCTCGGGTTCACGCTGAGTCTCGTGCTGCCCGAGCCCGCCCGTAGGTCCCTCGAAGATGTATCCGGCGAGGATGACGGCGCACGCACTGCAGCGGACGACGGCGCCCCCGCCCTCGGTCGGTGGCGTGGTGCGCCCGCATTGACCGAAAACCATATGCGCGGTTGATGCCGAACGGCGTCCCGGTCACCCAGGGGCTGCCGATCATGAGGCCTAGCATGGGCTGGCTGTGCTCCCGAGCTACGCCGTCTACATCGCCGTGGTGATCAACGCGGGCGGAGTCACCGGCTACATCCGCGACACTCTCCGGGGCAACACCTTCCCCCACCGCATCACATGGTTCCTCTGGGGCTTCATCCCGTTCGTGACCGTCGCGGTGCAACTGCGGGACCATGTCGGGATTCAGACAGTCATGACCTTCTCGTACTTCGCCACCGCCATGGCCGTCCTCGTCACGAGCTTCCTCGCACGACGGGGGTCGTGGCAGGTCACGCCGTTCGACTGGGCCTGCGGCGGAGTCTGCCTTGCAGCCGTCGCCGTCTACGCCGCGACCTTGAAGGGCGACCTGGCCATCTCCCTTTTACTGACAGCGGAGTTCTTCGCCGCCGTGCCGACGGTGCGCAAGTCTTGGAAGGCTCCGGAGACCGAGACCTGGACTGTCTTCCTCGCCGGGGTCGTGAGCTCGAGCATCACGCTTTTGACGGTGAGACACTGGACATTCCCGACCTACGCCTTGTCCACCTGGATTGGGCTTCAAAGTGGCACCCAGGTCATGCTGGTCCGTGGCCGACTCGGCCCCCGGCTCAGGGCAACCTCGTTGCTACGGACCCAGCACTGAACGGGATCGAGTTGCGCCGGGCCCCGTGACGCCTGGCGGCCCGAGGTTTCGCTGGCTCAGATCTCGATGGCGTCGAGGTAGGTCACCTTCGCACCGAGGTTGCCGGCGCGAACGACGAGGTGCTCCTCGAACTCGGCCACGAGTAACCGGTAGGGCACCGTGCCGCGAGGCTTGGGGAGCGTGACGGTGCCCGCCCAGACCGTGTTGGTGTCGCTCGAGCTCGTGACGGTGAGGAGCGTGCCGTCGGGCTGTGCCGGGTCGATGATCCATTGCAGGTCGGGGTCGCTCGTCTCGACGGTCTTCAGCTGCAGGTATGCCCGCATCGTGTCGTGCGTGTCGGTCGAGGAGGTCGCGAGATAACCGGGGCCCAGCACCTTGACGTCGACCTCCGTGGGCGACGGATAGGTGAGCCCCATGGACCGGTTGGGGGTGAGCTGGATGAAGTCGGCCTGCACGACCCGCGAGAGCTCGATGCCCGGGAGCGATGCCGGCTGGTATCGCACGAGCGCCAGCTTCACGAACGGGAAGTACGACTCGCCGGCCCCGATGGAGATGTCCGCGAACCAAAGGCGGCGCTCCTTGTCCCAGCCGACCTCGTGGCCGGCGACGTCCACCCAAGGGACAACGCCGGTCTGCTCCTCCAAGAGGAGCCCTTTGCCTTTGTGCGTGGCGAGCCCGAAGTCGTCCACCTGCGCCGAGCCGACCGAGCCGGTTACGAAGACCGGATCCGAGCCGAAGCCGCTGACGAAGGGCTGCAGACCCGTGGGGAACGCTGCGCCGGGCGGAGGGCTTGCCACGACCACCCCGAGCAGTTCGCCGATGCCGCTCTTGAACCACGGGCGCCCGAGATAGACCCGGAGCACGTTCCCGACGCGGCTCGAGCTCGGCGAGGTGGCCGACGACACGTTGACCCAGTTCCAAGCCGGGATGAGATAGCGCACGTCGGGTGCCGGTGGCCGGGCGGTGCTCGGGATCGACAGCAGGTACCCGAACTTGGTAGGTGGCTTGGCCAGCTTCTCGAGGCTGGAGCGGACGACCGGGGGCGCCACGAACTGCACGTCGACCGATGCGTTGTCGGGGATCGACCCGCTTGGGATACGGGCGATCGATCCCGCGCTGTCGTCCTCGTCGAAGTCGACCCCGGACCGGTAGATGGTTGCGCTGTCGCCGGCCGCGCGGACGTCGACGGTGCCGGGAGCGAACCCGACCGGCGAGCAGACAACCGCCTTGCTCGCGCTGAGGGTCTCGGTGACGATCTCGGTGAAGTACTCGAGGAACCGCGTCGTCGCGATGGCGCTGTAGAAGACCTCGTGATGTTGGGTGTCGCCGAAGTCGTGGCGGATCTTGTCGAGCACGAGGAAGTCACTCTGGCCGAGCGTGAGCGGGATCTCGTCGACACGCGAGGTCTTGTCGAGCAGGACGGCGCCCTCGGGGCTCGTGCCGTCGTCGTAGGGATCCGCCCAGGCGGCGATCACGTCGACGCGGATCGTGCTCTGCACATCGGCCCGGGCGGCACCGCTCAGCAGGGCATAGGTCGCGCCGTAGGGGCGGGTAACGAAAAGCTTCTCGATGACGGGCGGGGTGAGCGGCTGCCGGACGGCGTGGACGATAACGAGCTCGCGATAGGGGGTGAACATGTAGTGGAGCCTGTCGAGGATCAACGCCTCGAGGGCCGGTGTCGCCTTGCCCGCGTCCACGATCGACTGCCACAACGCCATGACCGCGAGGTCCGAAGGCGCGATGTACGAGCTGATCAGCACTGGCGTGATGGACGCCTTCGGCGCTTTCACGCTGATCACGCCGTCGAGGTCCTGCACCGCGGGAAGGAGCGGCGCGCCCGACCCGGCGCTCACGACGAGGCGGACGGCACGGCGGTTCGGCCAGGCGCCGACCGAGTCGAAGGGAACCCGCACGAAGGCGTCCTTCTTGCCGGGGAGGTTGAGCAGCGACACGCCCCGCGAGAGCACATCGGGCAGGTAGGGCACGCCGAAGGGAGTTGAGGTCGCCCCGGGTGGGTAGTAGACCCACTCGTTCTTCCCGTTGAGGGGCTGGGTGTCGATCATGCCGCCGTAGAGGTCGCGGACCGACGTCGACTTGTACGTGAGGCCGTCCCGGTCCGCGATGAGCGTGTAGCTCGAGGGGTCCGGGTGGCCGTCGGGACCGTCGAGGACTCCGTGGGTCTCGGCCATGTCCTCACCCGTCGAGGACGGGGCGATGTGGCGCTCGCATGCCACAATGCTCGGGTCGTCGTCGGGGATGTCGTAGTTCGAGCGGATCACGAGGTTCTCGACGTGCTCACCCGGGGTACGGGGTGCCGTCGGGACCAGGACCGGCGAGGGCACGGGCTCGAACCGGCGGTAGGTCACCTCCGGGGTGGTCCAGGTGAAACCGCCGGACTTCGTGAACGGGACGCTGTTGCCGGCGAGGTCGACGGCCCGCGCCCGGAACCGGTAGGTGTTGCCGAAGCGCAGCGTCGGCAAGGTCCCGGGCGTCGCGGCATAGTCGATCTGGAGGGCAATGTTGCCGTTGGCCGGGTTCGCGTCGTCGGGCTCGAGACCGTCCGAGGGAACGTCCGACAGGTGCTTTCCCGGTCGTGGCGCGACAAGGCTCCATCCCGACCACCGCAGCAGATACTCCGGCACGTACACGGGCGGGTTCGGCGTCCCGCCAGAGGTGGCGCTCTGGGTCGTGGCGGGCTCGACCCAGCCCTCGTCGCCGTCGGGAACAGGCACGACCGTGGGCAGCGAGCCGATGCCGTAGCCACCGAGCCCCGGGTTCTTCGCCCCCGTGCGGGCACAGAGCTGGAACCAGCGACCGCGCTCCTTTGACCACACGTCTACCCGGTAGCCCTGCGCGAGGTCCTCGAAGTACAGCTTCACGAGGCCGGGCGGGGTCGCATCGATGGCGGCGTTGAAGGCGTTGTTGTTCTGCCAGTTCTGGTATAGCGAGAGGGCTTTGCCGGTCCTGGCCACCGCAAGGCCAGCCGAGCGGAGCGATGGCACGGCGTAATGCGTGGGCGTGTCCGCCGTGGCCATCACGGTGTTGGCGTGCTGGATGCCCTGGACGAAGTTGAAGGCCTTCAGGGTCGCCCCGTCGAGGTCCATCTCGACGACGCCGTAGTCCGGGTCGGAAAAGCGAAGATACCCCGCTGTGATGTCCGGGTCAGAAGCCCTGTGCGCCGGTATCCACTCGGTGGCGTCGGTCATGGTGACCGGCTGCACGTTCTTCGTCAGCGGCGACCCTCCGAGCTTCGGCTTCCAGCTCGGGACCACCGACACCGCGACATTGCCGGACAGGCCGCTCGGGGGCGCGAGCTCGAGCTCATACACGAGCCCGAAGAGGCGGAGCAGCGCCGGGTGGCGCCCGAGAAGCGAGACGCCCTGGTGGAAGTCGAACTGCGGCACCGCAGGGGGCGGAGTCTCCTGGTAGGTCTGGTGCGGCGCCGGCGTCGTGAGCGGCTGGAGGAACATGTACGCCTGCGTGAGGTCCGACGAAGGCGCCGGGCCCTTGCCCGGCGGGATCGGGCCGCCTCCTTTCGGGAACATCGCCTTCACCGTCTCGATCTTGTCGTAGAGCTCACGGCTATCGAGCGGCAGGGCACCGAAGCTCTCCTCACTCGTAAGGAGCTGGAAGGGCGGCCAGCCCCCGACGGGCTCGGCGTTCGCGAGCGCCGCATACGTCTTCTGGAAGAACTGGCCCACGAACCCCGCCGGATAGCTGTAGAGCGGCGAGGACGTCGGGCTCGAGTACTCGTAAGGATCGACCGGAGTCGAGGAGGGGAAGAGCGCCTGCCAGAGCGGCAATGACGGCACCTCGCTCACGATGTCGGCGTCGTAGGCGTGTGCCCCGATTCTCGACCTTGAAGCGGACCTTGGTGACCGACCAGTCCTCCCAGTCGGAGAACTCCGCCAGCGTCGACACCTTGTTGCCTGTCGGGAACAGCTGTGGCCCGACGTGCACCGAGACGCGCAGCTTCCCGTCCGCTGCCTTCCCGTGCGGGCAGGCGGTCCAGAGCACCCTTTGCATCGTCATGCGAAGGCCTCGCAGTAGGCCTTCCAGTTCTTCTCGGTCAGGGCCTGTCGGAAATCGGGATCGCCGCTCCCGCCGATCGTCTTTTGCATGGTGACTCCCACCGACACGCTCACGAACAGCACGCTCACCGAGACCGAGATGGTCGCGGTGCCATAGGCCTTGCCGGGGTCGAGGTAGGTGAGGCCGAGGTAGAACTCCATCGAGATCGAGATGATCCCGAGCACCGACAGGTTGCCGTCAGCTCGCAGGAAGCCGGTGAGCTGGACCTGCTTCTTCGGCACCGTCTGGAGCGAGAAGTAGATACCGGCCATTATCGAGACACCACCGCTCGCGACGCCGAGATCAATCGACAGATCGGCGCCGAACTCGAGCGAGACCTCGATCAGCTCGATACCGTCCGCACCTATGCCGAGAGAGAAGAAGCCGCCGCCTCCGAACAGGTCGATGGTCAGGATGAACGGGTTGTCACTCGACGACAGGCCGAAACGGACCCGAACCGGGGTCCCGTCGAAGGGGATGTTGACGCCGGCGGAAAGAGCGAGGTTCTGGAGGGCGAAGACGCCGACTCCGATGTCCGGCAGGGCGAGGGAGTAGCTCGCCTCGATGCCGCCGTCGGTCACCGAGATCGAGGGCCCGCCGAGCGAGCTCAGGAGGTCTTCGAGGGCGTTGATGAACTTGAGGGGACCGAGGAACGTGACCGAGTCGATGTCCGGCTGGATCGAGGTCTTGGCGCCCGTCTTCGAGTCGAAGGTGAACGAGTTGAACTTGATCCCGATGTACTGGTTGCCCTCGCCGAACAGGAGGAGCTCGAAATTGGTGAGGTCGCCGTGGATCGAGTAGGTCGTCTGGCTCGGGTTGGCGATCGGCGTGTAGATCTCGGCGTGGATGGTCAAGCCCGCCCCCTTGCGGCTGGAAGAAGCCGAGCGGGTCCTTCTGCACAGCCGGGAGCCAGTCGATCTTCACGTCGAGAGCCGTGGGGAGCTTGGTGTCGTCGTTGCCTGGGTAGATGAGCTTGTCCGAGATCTGCGGGGCTTGCGCGTTGCTGGCCGCCTCATTCGGGTCGATCGTCTGGATGATCTGTGCGACCGGGATCGCACCGAGCAGCTTGCCTATGTCGCCCGAGAGCATGTTGAAGTACTTCGTCGGGTCGAACTTCCCGGCGATCAAGTCGCTCAGGTCGCCGCCGACGGGACCGAGCTCGCGGGCGATCCCGCTCACGCTGAAGTTGGGCGCGGCCATGCCACCGACGAGGTTGGCGGGGAACGAGAGCCCGGGCGCGTTCTCCGTCACGGCCAGGTAGACCTCGGTCACGCCGGACTCGAAGCCCTTGTCCAGGTAGTTCGACGAGATCGAGACGCTCGGGCTCGGCAGCGCCGTCGACCCGGCGCCCACGATCTGTTCGGCCCCGGGCAACCTGACAGCCGCCGAGTCGAGCGCCGGATACACATTCGCCCGCCCATTCTCGGCGACGAAAGCCGTGAGGCCGTAGGTATTGACGTGCTGGGCCGTTGATCCCGGCGGCGCGCCGGCGGTGTCGGCGAAGGCGAAAAGCGACCCGCCGAAGGACGGCGATCTCCGGCTCGGGTCCGCCGCGGCATAGGCAGCCACGACCTTTTGAAGGTTGGCCGTGTTCTGCGCGAAGGTGGATGACACCCAGATGACCCCGGTTGTGAAGTCGACCTTGCGTCCCTCGGCGTCGGTGCCGACGAAGGAGAACGGGACGTCCTCGAGGCCGCTTCTCACCCACAAGACGTCGTCGGTGTCGGCAGTAAAGGGGCCGACGTTGATGCCAGGGTCGACCGAGTTGTCGAAGTCGATCGGGGGCGTGGTCACCGTCTTCACGAGAAGGTTCCGGATCGGGTTGCCCCTCCCGTCGTACGGCTCGTCATGATCGCCGCTGTAGGTGATCTGCGGTTCTTTCACGGCGATGTACTGCTTCTGCACGAGGTAGGCGACAGCCTCGCCCTTCGAGTTGACCTGGATCTCCCGGTCCGAGATCGTGATGCGGCTGGCCCGGTTCCCCCAGGGGAACAAGTAGCCGATGTTGACGACACGGACGTAGCTGTCCCGCCCGATCGAGGACCGGTGCCACCAAGAGGCCGTGTCGACCGGCGAGTTGGGTCCCGGGACCCAAGAGCCTTGGATGTTGACCGACGCCCCCAGGGCCGAGAGCAGGAGCAGGTCCACGTCGATCGGCGCGTCGCCCGTGGTGCTGCCTGTGGTCAGGGCCACGATGTCGATCCGGTCCTCGGACGTGAGCGACATGAGCCAGGGGTCGCTGGGAGGCGGTGCGAAGGCCCCGGGGTAACCGGGGGCCCAGAAAGCCTTGAGCCGCGGGGTGACGACCGGCGGCTCGAAGGCGCCGGCTCCGAGCCGGGTGTGCCAGAGCTCGGTGATCTGCTTGAAGACGACCGGGCTTGTGGCGTGGTGCCAGGTTCCGTGCGCGAGGGGCGTGAGCCACAGCTGCCAGGGGATCTCGAGGGCGGTATGGAGCGGGTCGGGAGCAGCCGGTGCAGCCGAGCTCGAGGTCGCGACCGGAACCAGCTCGGGCTTCGCCTTGGACCAATCCAGCAGCCCGGCCATCGTGTAGGGGACCGTGGCGGTTCCGGCAATCTCGAACACGAGCCAGCTGAAACCGGCGAGGGCACCTCTCATGGGCGCCGTCGGCCAGGTGGTCACGCCCGGGGTGTAAGCGACACACTCCTCGCCGAGGTGCTGGGACGGGAACACGACGACCATGTGCATCGGCAGCTTGGGGTCCTCGGCGACGATCTCGGTCTGACCGGAGTTGACGACGGCCTTGGCGTTGTAGAACTGGAAGCCGAGGTACACCATGTCCGTCGTCCGGACGACCTGGAAGACGAGGCTCGGTTTGGCAAGACCGCTGAGCGCGGCGCGCAGCGCCTCCGGGAACGACTGGCCGTAGGACCGGAACGGTACGAGCGGGTACTCGGACGAGGGAGCCGGACGTGCCAGCATGCGTGGGCCGACGGCGACGCCCGCCATCGCACCGCCGATCAGCTTGAGTGCCGAGCGGCGGTCCATCTCGTTCCGCGGTTTGCTCACCGTGTCGCCGCGCCTCCCCCCGGCCGCCGTCTCACTCTGTGAGGACTCGGCCACTCTCAGCATAAACGCCTCGTCAAGTGGCACCGGAGCCGAACCCCTCTCAGCCATGGCGGCGCGCCGCCTGATCTCATATCTTCCGCCGCCACAATTTCCGTCCCAGCTGCGCGGGGCTCGTCACCTTGACCAGGGGCAATGCAGGGCGTGAGCACCCATTCGGGCAGCACCGTGACAAGATCTCGTCTTCGCGACCTCTGGCCCGTTGGCGGTCAGGTCGCCCACAGCTGGAGGAAGCGTGCGAGTCATTGTCAGTTGCGTGCCGCAGACCGGTCACATCCTGCCCTTGCTCCCTCTGGCCCAGGCGTTCGCGGCCCAGGGCGACGACGTCGTCGTTGCAAGCGGCCCGGACGCGAAAGAGGCCGTCTCGAGCCGGGGCCTCGAGTTTCGCCGCGTCGGTCCCGACTTCGGCTCTTGGTACGGCGCGCTCCGCTCACGGACGCGGGGCGTGCCTGGTGACGGGCTGGAGCCGTCGCGGGTTCTGGGCTACTTCGTGCCCCGTCTTTTCGGCGAGGTCGGGATGGCCCTGATGCTCGACGAGTTGCTCGAGCTCTCAAGGGAGCTCCGACCGTCCCTTCTGGTGTTCGACCCCTACCTGTTCGCGGCTCCGCTGGTCGCGGCGCTGACAGGCACCCACGCCGTTCAGCACTCCATCGGGCCACTCGTGGATCCGGACGTGCTCGACCTCGTGGCCGACGCGGTGTCTCCCATCTGGCGGGAGTTCGGCCGCGACGTCCCGCCCGCGGCAGGTGTCTACTCCGGCACGACCTTGACCATTTGTCCCTCCTCGCTGGACCCTGCGGGCGATGGTCTGCAAGGCGCGCAACCCTTGCGCCCTGTCCCACCACCGCTGGCCGAACCTCCGGGACTGCGCACCGCGTTGGCCGACCCGGAACGGCCGTTGGTCTACTTGACACTGGGGACCTTCTCCAACAACGCCGTCGATCTGTTCCGGCTCGTGCTCACAGCCTTGGAGGACGAGCCCGTCAACGTGCTGGCGACTATCGGGCGGGACAACAACCCGGCAGACCTCGAGCCCGTGCCCGGCAATGCCCGCGTGGAGCAGTTCATCCCCCAGGCCGAGCTGCTCCCATACTGTGCGGCCGTGGTTCACCACGCCGGTGCGGGCACGAGTTTCGGTGTGCTCGCGCACGGACTGCCTCCGCTCGCGCTGCCTCAGAGTGCCGACAATTTCGTCATCGCCACCAGGCTCGCGGAGGCGGGCGTCGCGCACAGGTTGATGCCCGGCGATGTGACGACCGCTGCCGTGCTCGCAGGGCTCCGATCCGTGCTCGGGGCTTCCAACTACCGTCAGCGCGCCCGCGAGCTCGCAGGTGAGATCGCCGCCATGCCGTCGCATGACGAGGTCGCCGCAAGGCTTAGGGCGAAGGTGTGAGGCCCGTTGACTCCCGGTACGGTCCTCGGCCGGCGCCGCTGTGCCCGTGGACACCGTTGGCGACGTCGCACCTGTGGCCTAGGGTCGGCGCTTTTCGCGGTACCAACTCAGCTCCCGACGGGGGCGGAAAGCCGAGGCACAGGTGACGACGGTGCTTTTCACGAGGTCGAGGACGTCGACCATTGGCTTTCCTCACCGCGGCGGGTGGAGACCTTCGGACCCATCGGAATCACGGTGCGCACTCTTACGGACCCGGCCGGGACGAACCGGGTCGGGCTCATCGTCGACGTGCCGGACATGAACGCGTTCCAGGAGTTGACGCAGTCCGAGACGGTGGCCGAGGCGATGAGATTTGACGGGGTCCGTCCCGAGACGCTCCTCCTGCTCGTCGAGTCCTGATCCGGGCAGACATGACGTCGACGTCCGCGTCACCGAGTCCTCCCCAGCTCGCCGCCCGAGGACGGCACAGGCGTCAGGATGCCCACGTCGTGGCGGCGGACCATACCTCTCTGGGCAGGCGACTCGGGATCAGCTCGACTGACGTGGCTCGGCACAGGAGGAATCCCTGGCCGTAACGGATACCGAAGGCCCGCATTTCGAGCTCGGCCGGGGTCTCGATGCCCTCGGCGATGATCTCGGCGCCGAGCCCGGAAGCAAAGCTCACGAGGCCGTCGCGAGAACGAGGCGGATTTGGTCGTGGTCGATGCCGGAAGTGAGCTCGCGGTCCAGCTTGATGAAGTCGGGGACCAGCTTCAGGATGTGGGCGAGGCTCGCGAAGCCGGCGCCGGTGTCGTCCATCGACGGGCGCACCCCCATCTCGCGCATCTGATCGATCGCCCGCGAGAGCCGCAGGTAATCGTCCACCCTGGCCTTCTCGGTCAGCTCCATGACGACGCGCCCCGGCTCGGAGCCTTCGAGGAGCCGGCGCACGTCTTCTGAGATCATCTCTTCGGGACTCGCGTTCACGCACCGCGCGACGCCGCCGGGGAGCTGGGACAGGGCCTTCAAGGCTCCCCTTGCTGAGACGACCTCCAGTTCGATGCCGTCGCCCATCGCGTGCGCCTTCGCGAGCCAGACGTCGGGGGTTCGCTTCGGCCTTCCCGAGAACCGGGCGAGCGCCTCGACGGCGAAGCACTCGCCGCTCGTGATGTCGAACACCGGCGGGAACACATGACTGAGGCCACGTCCCTTGAGGACGCGGTCGATCCGCCTTCGTGTCTCGAGCCTGCCCATTGCCCCCGGGTTCAAGACGTTGGCGACAAAGCGCGTCTCGGCGGCCCAGTCGTCGCCTTCGAGCACCGATGAGCCGAAGGCGTCGCTACAGACGCGGGAGAGAAACGCGTCGGTAGCGCCCGCCAAGTCGACGGCAACTGTGATCAGGAACGCTGATGAACTCGGCAAGGCTCGTCAGTGTCGCGACATCGCGATCGTCGAACGCGCGTGGCCGGGAAGACGCGACGCAGAGCACCCCGACCGTTTGGGGTTGACGCCACAGCGGTACGCATACCAGTGACCGGGCACCGGGGGCCTGGCGGCAACATGGCTCGACACGTGGGTCGCCCTCGGCGTCATCGGAGTGGAAGGTCACGCCCGACTGGAACGCGAGCCCCGAAAGCGTTCCGTCCAACGGTATCCGGCCGCCGATCTGGGGCTCCAGGTGACCCGCTCCGCATTCTAAGGTCAGCCACGACGGATCCTGGAGAAACCCGACGAGAACTCCGCCGACGCTCTCGACGAGGGTCATAGCCTCGTCGGCAACGCACTGGGTAAGTACCACCGGGTCGGCAGCGCGTCGTATCGCCTCCTCGAGGCCGGTGCGCTAGATCAACAGATCGCCCTTCCCACGAGCTCCGAAGCCTCTCGGCACGACTGCTCAGGCCTTGCTTCGAGACTCTCTCGTCCTTGCTGTCGGGACTCGTCCTTGCTTGTCGGGACTCGCCCTTGCTTGTCGGGAAGAGCGCGCCCTCACATGAGGCTCATCACCTGCTCGTCACCCGTGGCAACGCCTGAGTAAATCGTTCGGGGCGCGCCTTACAGCCCAGCGGAGTCAACACGGCCCCGGGGCTTGGCCCGGGGCCGGGGGGGAGCTTCACGGTCACGCCGGATGGACATGCTCTCCAATTTCAGTCAACAACTCCGTAACCCGAATGTCAACCGGTTCATCGCGCGAACCTGGCCACCACTGCGAACCGGTAATCGACCGGCTGGGGCGTTCTCAGTCCCGAGCCGCCGCGCGGAGCCTGAATCCGGATTGCGTTGCGCCTCGGCCACGAACCGCGACACCGGGTCGGCGGCCTTTGCATCGAAGAAAGGAGCCGTCACAGGTCCACTACGGACATAGGTATAGAGGACCGACCCGGCGTCGTCGCGGCCCAGCTCCCCGGCCGTGACCACCCCGACCGTCTTGCCGCGCCGAAGCTTCACTCGGTTCAAAGCGCGCACGTTGTGCACCCGGCCACCGCTCCGTATGGCGATACGAGGGAGTGTTCGCCTTCGGACTCCAAGACGATGACCGGAGTCGTCCTCTCCTGACCGCTGCGCCTCCCGCTCGTCGTCAGAGGTAGCTCGACTTGTCTCCGATCCCACGCCGGAGCATGGCGGCCACGAACGCGTTGACGACACGGCGGGCAACTCCGACGTGATACGTCTGTGCCACACCGACATCTTGGCCTGTCGCCGGAGCGGGCGCCGGTCCGGCCACCTGGATCGGAGAATCGCCCGGACCGCCGGTCCTGCGCGGTAGCCCGCGGGCTCGCCCTCAGCTCTTGTCCTCGATCTCCCAGGCGTGGTCGAGGACGTGCCAGGCGATCCGGCGCGCCGCGTAGCGGGGCGGCCAGCCCTTCGCGTCGACGGGACCCCCGTCGGACGGTGCCGCGAGAACCTCGACGATGGCGGCGCGAGTCGCCGGGAGATCCGATCCGAGCCTGATCCCGAGCTTGCGGGCGTAAGCGAGCTCCGCCGCGGCGACGTGGTCGACGATCTCGTCCCGGTCGCGGCCACCACCGCGGGGACCCTTCCGCAGCAGGGCGGGCGCCTGACGGACGACCCGGTCGAGAAACGGCCAGCAGCCCGCCACCACCGAAGAGATACGCGCGGCGCCTGCGCTGTCGAGCGGCTCAGTCTCGGCCGCCGCGACGACCGCCGGAGCACCGACGTCGGTGGTCACGTTTCCCGGTGCGCGCTCCACGACGTCGAACTCGGCGCTCCCGACCTCGAACCGCAATCCCGCGCCGCTCAACACCTCGGCGTAGCGGCCGGTGTAGGCGGCCAGCGTCTCCAGCGCCTGCTGCTCGCTGCGCCCCGGACGGCACCACCCTGGCCAGTCGAGAGCCGAAGCGAACACCCGCCTGGCACCGCTCTCGACACAGACACGAATCGCCACGCCGCAAGTTCAGCACGCACCTCGGTGTCGCGGTACCCGGATGGCTCAGCGCGAGCGCGCCGGACAAGCCCCCGTCGTGCGTCCGCAGGCCCCGGCGCGGGATAGTCCGGCACCTTGCGACGGCTCCGTAGGTTCGAAAACGGGCGACTCGGGGAATCTCGGGGTGCTCGTGGGAGTTGCACCTTTTTCGAGGCCGGGCTGAAGAACAGTTGGGGGGGCAGCGATGCCTGTGAATTCTGTCGTCGGTTCAATCGGCGGCGACTGGTGCGTCACTACGCAGAGTTCGTCTACACCCGACGTCGATCGCCGCGGACAAAGACCGCCGTCGAGCTCGACTCTGCAGCTGCGCGAGATGGGCAAAGCGACTTTGGGGAGGGGGCACCGCCATGTCCGATGACGTCGAGTTCCAGCTCCTCACGCGCTCCCTGGCGGACCAGGATCTCGGGAAACGAGCAGTCACGATGGACCGCTTGCGGCGCTCTCTGTCGGTCACCGCCATATGTCTCGGGCTGACTGCCCTGGCCGTGGTCATGGCGCTCACGAACACTGCGTCACTCGTGATCACGCTGGCTGTCGTGGTCGTGATAGGCGTCGAGGTGGGACGTCTGGGGCTGCGCGAGTACAGGCGCGAGACTCAATAGCGAGAGGCGCTCCGGCCCCGGCGGCCCCATATCGACGGCGGCGGCCCGGCACTGGATGTGCCGGGCCGCCGCCCCACAGCTTGAGACCGAAAGCGCTGCCCGCCCGGAGACCTGTGGGTTCGGCGCCTAGCTCGTAGAGCGGACCGAGGGCTCGAAGACAGGAGCGGGGTGGGCAGGTGAGCCTGCGCGTCTCATGGTTCAGGCGGAGGTGCCCCCCATGGGCGGACCGCTCGGCTGGGGGCCCCCGAAAGGCTGATTGGGATCAGGCATGGTCGTGGTGGTGAGCGAGGTGTACAGCTCGCTCGGCTCAGCACCCTGTTCCGCCATCGGCTGCACCGTGGTGGCGAACATCGGTGGCTGCCCGTTGTGGAACACGCCGTAGCGGCTGAGCCACCTCATGAGCTGGAAGGCGATGATGGTGCCGAAGCAGCCCATCGCGATGCCGTTGAACGACACGTTCCCATGGTCGAAGATGAGCGTGTAGTTACCGGCACCGGCGATCAGGCCGATGGCGCATGGGATGAGGTTGACCGGGTTGTTGAAGTTGACCCGGTTCTCGACCCAGATACGGCCGCCGAGCACGGCGATCAGCCCGTACAGGATGGTCCCCGCCCCGCCCAGAACGCCGGCCGGAAGCGTGGAGATCAAGGCCCCGAACTTCGGGATGCACCCGAATGCGATCGCCACAATGGCTGCGACGTAGTAGGCGGACGTCGAATACACCTTGGTGGCCGCCATGACGCCGATGTTCTCGGCGTAGGTGGTCGTTCCACTACCGCCACCGAGGCCCGCGAGCATCGTTGCGAGTCCGTCTCCCATGTAGCCGCGTCCCAGCGACCGGTCGAGGTTCCGTCCGGTCATCGTCGCCACGGCCTTGATGTGGCCTGTGTTCTCGGCGATGAGGACTATCACGACCGGGACGATGAGAAAGATCGGCCGCATGCTGAAGTGCGGGCCGGTGAAGTGTGGCAGCCCGACCCATGCCGCCGACTTGACAGCCGTGAAGCTGATCTGGCCCTGGGCCCAGCCGATCAGGTAGCCGAAGGCCACCCCGACCAGGATCGAGAGGCGGCCTATGAAGCCGCGGAAAACGACCGTCACAAGGACCACTCCGCACAGGGTCGCGAAACCGGTCCAGGGTTGCTTGTCGAAGTTAGTGAACGCGCTCGAGGCCAGGTTGAGCCCGATGAGCGCGACCACCGCGCCCGTGACCACGGGCGGCATCAGCCACTCGATGAAGGCCGATCCCCACTTGTTGACGAGGACTCCGATGACGAAGAAGACGGCGCCCGCAACGAAGATGCCAGCCAGCGCGGACGGGATTCCGCCCTTCTGCTCGGCCACCAGCACCGGCGAGATGAAGGCGAAGCTGCTCCCCAGGTAGCTCGGCAGCCCCAAGCGCTGGCCGCGACCGATCGTGATGAGCAAGAAGATCAGCGTGCCGCATCCGGAGAAGAAGATGGTGGTGTTCGGCGGGAAGCCGATCAGCACCGGCACGATGAACGTCGCCCCGAACATGGCCAGCACGTGCTGGAAGCCCAGACCTACGGTCTGGGGCCACGCAAGCCGTTCGTCAGGCGCGACCACCTCCGTGGGGGGAATGTGCTTTCCGTCGCCGTGCACCGTCCATAGGCCCAGTGAACTCACTTGGCACCCCTTTCAATAAAGGCCTCGTCCCACGGCCAGGGGCCACGACAACGGTTCCGTGGCTTGCCGGCCACTTGTACTTTGCTACCTCGTTTCGCACGCTACCGGTGTTGTTCATGTTTGAACAGGGTCCAATGTCACATGACTGCCAGGAAAGATGACTTGGCCCCATAGGATTCAATAGTGAAGTAGCCTCACGGCGTGAAGGCCGCCGAGATCATTTTGGCCGAGAACTACCTGCTCAATATGGTCGTGCACACCGGAATCGGGCAAGTCCTTGCCATAACCGAGCCGTCATCCCGTCACCTCATCGACACAAAGGCCAGCCCCGCCTCGTATGCCCGCGCTGGCACGGACGCCTGACATACCGGGAGGGCTGCGACTGTGACGGCGGGATTGAGCCGCTGGTTCGGACAACCCAAGCTGGACATATCCGCACTGAGGTGGGCGCGCCCTGCGAACCATATTCAGCACGGCGTCGCCCGCAATGGGCTGATCTACATGACCGAGGACGCGCTGGGTTTCGAACCCAAGCGCATTGACGCCTTGTTCGGTGCCCGGGCCGTGTCGTGGCCTCTCTCCTCGGTGTCGGACGTCCAGCTCACGCCTACACTCCGCAAGCTCCGCGTCCGGATCACCACCGAGGAAGGACGCCAGCGGTTCTTGGTGTCCGACGCGTCGGCGATCTACAACGACCTGCGCTCACTGAAGCTCCGCTAGGTTGACGATGACCGCTCCTGACCGGACTGTGCCGGGAGAGAGAGGAAGTGCGTCACCGTGTTGGTGCTCGTGATCGTTCTCGTAGTGGCGGCATTCGCCCTGATCGTGTTCGACGCCCGCAGGGGCGCGACCCGGGTCGCCAGAGCCGAACGAGGCGGGGCGGAACAGGGTCACACGACACCAAAGCGCACTACCTCAGGCCGCGTAACGCCGAAACGGAGCGAACCCGGCCGCAGTTCACCCCGCTCTCGGGGTACGCGGGCTCGCAAACCTCGGTAGCGGGTCGCCGCGGGTGCTGGCTCCCGTCTCAGAACGACGGCGTTGCGGGCTCACCAGGTCACTTCAGCCAAGCAGCTCTGAAGAATGCCGAGGGCCAGGTCGAGGTCGGCGCGGGCGATCGTCAAAGGCGGCGAGAGCGTGAGCACGCTCCCCATGGTGACCTTGAGCGACAGACCGCGTTCCAGGGCCGCGTACAGCACCCGGTCCGCCGCGTCGACAGCCGGTGCACCGTCGGGCCCCGTCAGCTCCACGCCCACAAGAAGCCCGGCTCCGCGGATCTCGCCGACGATCGGCAGGCGGCGTGCCATCTCGTGCAAGCGTGCTACGAAGTAGTCCCCCAACTCGGCCGCCCGGGCCACGAGGTTCTCCTCCTCCATCACTTCCAAGGTGGCGAGCGCCGCTGCCGCCAGCACCGGGTTCTTCTCGTGGGTGTAATGCCCGATGGCCTTGTCCGCCATCACATCCAGGTCAGCCCGTGCCAGTACCGCCCCGAGTGGCAGCATCCCACCGCCAAGGGCCTTCCCCAGAACGAGCACATCCGGCGAGGCCCCGACGTGCTCGTGCGCGCAGAAGCGACCCGTCTTTCCCAGTCCCGTCGGGATCTCGTCGAAGATCAGCAAAGCACCCGCGGCGTCACAGGCCCGCCGCACCCGCGGCCAGAAGCCGGGCGGCGGCAGGTAGGGAACAGCCCGGATCGGCTCCGCCACCACGGCGGCCACGTCGCCCTCGCGCTCGAGGACGTACTCGATCATCCGGGCGCACGCCATGCCGCAGCGATCCAGGTCCGGTGCGCCGCTCTGCGACGCAAGGCCGTAGGGACACCGGTAGCAGGCAAACGGCGCCACGTGTTCGGACCCGGGCAACAGGGGTCCGATCCCGCCCGAGCGCAACAGCGCCTCGCCCCCGAGCGAAGCCGCGCCGAAGCCCGCGCCGTGAAAGGAGTCCCAGAAGCTCACCGTCTTGAAGCGACCGGTGGCGAGACGGGCGATCTTGAGGGCGATCTCGACCGCCTCCGACCCGCCGGGCGCGAAGAGCACTTTCCAAGGCCCTCCAGGCACCATGGCGCACAAGGTCTCGGCCAGGGTCACAGCGGGATCGCAAGTGAACCGGCGCGGGACGAACGGCAGGGTGCGCATCTGGCGATCCACAGCTGCGAGGACCCTCGGATGGCCGTAGCCGATGTGATGGGCTGAGTTGCCGTGAAAGTCGAGATACCTCCGGCCGTCGGCGTCCTCGATCCAGACGCCCTCGGCCTTCACCACCGCGCTCAGGCAGGGGGTCGACAACGACTGGCGGACGAAGACCTCCTCGTCCCGGCGCAGAAGAGCGCGCGTCGCCTCGCCCAGGGCGCGCCCGGCCCAGCTGGCCCGGTTGGGGCTCAAGTTCACGTCCCCTTCGCGCTGGTCCTCCAGAGCCACGCGGGTCCAATCACTCGGTAGCGGTCAGGGCTTCTCGCCTTTGGCCAAGCGTTCTTCGATCTTGCCGATCACGGGCAGCACGTCGGCAAGGCTGTCGACGACGTAATGGGCGCCTGCCGCGAGCAGTTGCTCGGTCGCCACATTGGCCAGGCGGAGCTGCTCGTCAGCCGACTCAGCAGCGTACTCGGCTGCGGTGAGGCCGACCTCGTTGCCGGTGACGGCAATGCCGACCGACCACATACCGCCGTTCAGCCCCTCCTCGATGTCCACCACCGTGTCCCCGATCTTGACGACCGCCTCGACCGGGCTTATCGACAGCTTGATCAGGGCCTGCAGGGCCATGAACGGACCGGGCCTGCCTGCCGGCGTGTCGCCGGCGCAGACGGTCACGTCAGCCTCGTAACCCTGCTCCTTGGCGACTCGGACGACGACGTCCATGACCTCGCGCGGGTAGCCGGTGGTCGAGGCTACGGCCAGGCCACGCGCCCTCAAGGCGGCGACGGCCTCCACGACCCCCGCGATGACATCGGAGTGCTCCCCCACCGTCTCCACCTGCAGGGGCAGGAAGCGCTTGTAGAGGATGTCGACATCATGGTCTGTGGGAAGGCTGCCGTGGACCGCCTGCCACCTCGCCACCACCGGCCCCATGCGCGTGATCGCCTGGATGTGCTGCCACTTGGGCATGCCCATCGGCGCCCGTGCCTCCTCCACGGTGATGGGAACCCCGGTCTCGGCAAAGGCCTGCATGAACGTGGCGACCGGAGCCATGCAGCCGTGGTCGACTGTTGTCCCGGCCCAGTCGAGAACCACTGCTTTCAGTGGTCCGAGGTAACGGTGAGCATGGTCAAAGGTCATTGCGGCGCCTCCGGGTTCACGAATCGTGTGCGGGCTGTTGTCAGGCTGTCAGGGCAGGTGCACCGTCGTGCACGCCCATTTCTTCGAGAACCGAAGCGATCGCGTCCAATGCCGCCCGCATCTCGGTTTCGCCGAGGTCACCGATGCAACCGATGCGGAAGGAGTCGGCAACCGTCAGTTTGCCCGGGTAGATGAGGAATCCCCTGGCACTGAGGCGCTCGTAGAAGTCCGCGAACCTGAAGTGCGCATCGGCCGGCATGTGGAAGGTCACGATGATGGGCGCCTGGTGCTTCCTCGCCAAAAGGCAACGGAACCCCAGCGCTTCCATCCCGTCCACCAGCACCTCGTGGTTCCGGGCGTAACGGGCACCGCGTCCTTCGACTCCGCCCTCGGCGGCGTGCTCGTCGAGCGCCTGCAGGAAGGCGGCTATGACCTGGGTGGGCGGCGTGAAGCGCCACTGCCCGTTCTTCTCGAAGCCGTCCCACTGGTCGAACAGGTCCAGGGAGAGGGAATGGGCGTTTCCTTTGCATCGCTCGAGCACGTCACGACGGATCAACGCGAAGCCCATGCCCGGCACGCCCTGCAGGCACTTGTTGGACGAAGCGACGACGGCTGTGAACGGGAGCGCCGTCGCATCAACGGGCAGCGCCCCGAAAGCGCTCATGGCGTCGATGATCAAGGCGCGGCCGTGTGCTTCCACGACCTCGGCCACGGCCGGTACCGGATTCAGGATGCCTGAGGTCGTCTCGCAGTGAACGACAGCCACGTGGGTGATGTCCCTGTCCTCGGACAACCGCGCCTCCACGGCCTTCGGATCGACCGGCTGGTCCTCGCGCCACTCGAGGGCTTCCACCGAACGCCCCATGGTCCGGGTGATCTGAACCATGCGCTTGCCGTAGGCACCGTTCACAAGAACGAGGAGCTTGCCGTCGTGGGGCAGCAACGTCGCGATCGTCGCCTCGATGGCGAATGTGCCCGATCCCTGCACCGGGACACAGACATGGGTCCCGCGGGCGTTCGCCAAGGTGACTAGCCGCTCGCGCATCTCGCTGTTCATGGCAATGAAGGCGCTGTCGCGCGAGCCCCAGTCACGCAGCATCTTCTCCTTGACGGTGTCCGATGTCGTGAGCGGGCCGGGGGTGAGCAGATAGGGAGCTTTCATGGCACCTCGGTGGGGGGGATTGGCCGGAGGGTATTGGGGGCTGCACACGAACGCCAGTCGAGTCTCGCCGGGACCACGGCCTGGATCGCCGCCGCGCGGCTACGCGTCGGCCGTGGTGATAAGACCGTCATCAGCTCTTGTCCGAGCCCGGCACGGCAGTGGTCAACTGGCAGCGGACAAGTCGTTGCCGACGCGTGGCGCGACCAGTACGTCCCGGGAGATCACCCGCAGGCTTACGTGGTTGCCCAGCTCGATGTCGGCCGCGACCTCACTTCGGACGTCGACGCGAACCGCTATCTCCCCGACCTGGACGACCAGCCGCGTCGTCGCCCCGAGGAAGCTGCGGTGGGTTACGAATCCCTTCCCGTCCGGGTTGGTCTCGATGGCGACGTCCTCGGGGCGCAGGAGGACGTCAATGCTGTCCCAGGTCGCGCCGGCACCGCCGCGAACCGGGCATTGCTGGCCGAAGACGAGAACCTCGTCGCCGGCGCGCTCGACGGGAACCCGGCTCGAGACGCCGACGAACTCGGCGACGAACGCCGTCGCAGGACGCGAATACAGCGTCGCAGGCGTGGCGGTCTGCTCGATACGGCCCGACTTCATCACGCAGACCCGGTCGGCCATCGAGAGCGCCTCTTCCTGGTCGTGGGTAACGAAGACGGTCGTGATCGCGAGACGTTGCTGCAAAGAACGGATCTGGTCGCGCAACTCAGCACGAACCTTGGCGTCGAGCGCCGAGAGCGGCTCGTCCAAGAGCAGGACCCGAGGTTCGATGGCGAGCGCCCTCGCCAGCGCCACGCGCTGCTGTTGTCCTCCCGACATCTGGTGCGGGTACTTCGACGCCTGGTCGGCGAGCCCGACCAGCTCGAGCAGCTCTCCGGCCTTCTTCCTTCTCTGCCGGGAGCCCTGCTTTCGCATCCGCAGGCCGTAGGCAACGTTGTTGAGCGCGTTCATGTTCGGGAACAGCGAATAGCTCTGGAACACCATCCCCATGTCCCGGTGCTGCGCGCTGACACGGGCGAGATCCTGTCCGTTGACCACGACGCGGCCGCTGTCGAGACGCTCGAATCCGGCGAGCACACGCAATGCCGTCGTCTTACCGCAACCGGACGGGCCCAGAAGGGCGACGAACTCCCCCCGCTCGATGGTGAGCGAGAAGCCGTCGAGGGCGCGAGTCTGTCCGAAGACCCTCACCAGCCTGTCGAGCTCGACCTGCGCACCCGCGACTGGGAGGTCCTGCAGGAACGAGTCGACGATGGGTGAGGTGTTCTGCGTCGTGGTCAAAGTGCCCCCGTTCTCCTGCGCGTGCGCCGAGACTGCGAACGATCAACTGAAACGATCACAGTCAGCAGCACCCACGTTCCGATGAGCGACAGCATCGACACCGCCGTGGCGATGTGGGCGTCCAACTGCGAGAACTGGTAGATCCATACAGGAAGCGTGGTCCACAGGTCCAGGCTCGCCATGGTGAACTCGCCGAGCACGAGCGCGATCGTGAGCACGGTTGCCGACAGCATCGCCGCTCTCAGATTGGGGAGGATCACGTGCCACAACGTTCCCAGCCATTTCCCCCCGAGCGACCGTGAAGCCTCCACGAGGGTCTTGAGGTCGATGGCGGAAAGTCCGGCGTCAAGCGACCTGTAGACGAAGGGAAGGGCGAGGATGACATACACGAGGCTCAGCAGGTAGGGCGAAGCCCGCAACCACAACGGCGCCGCCTCGAGCACGCCCAGGATGAGCACGATCGGCGGGATGACTATCGGCAGGATCGTGACGAAGTCGAGCACGCGGCGCATCTTCGGCAGCTTCAAGTGGACATAGGTGGCGGTGGGGACCATCAGCACCATCGTCAGCACCGTGGTTGCCGCGGCCAGCCGAAGCGACAGGAAGAACGCCGCCGAGAACCCCGTCTGGGACGGGATGGCCTTGACCGCGTACAGGGAGAACCGGCCGGCGTCGTTCTCGAAGGAGAACTTGAGCCCGGCGTAGAGGGGGATGAGGAAATAGGCCCCCGCGAGAAAGAGGACGATGCCCCGCCAGTAACGCAGTCGCGGCCTACGCCTGCGCTGCGGGTCACCTTCGACCTGCGGGATTCCGCCCTGCATCTCCTCGTAGGCGATCTCGGGGATCAGCGCAGCCATCTCGACGCCCTCCTGCGGATCAGGCCGTACAGGATCATGGTGATCGAGAGCACGATCAGCATCCCGAAGCCGATGGCATAGCCGATGTGCTCTTCCCCGGAGATGACGTTGCCGTTCAGGACCTCCCCGATCTGGATCGGTGCGAGGGTGACGGTCCCCGCCGTCAACGTGTCGGCCGTGGCGTAGGCGGCGAAGCCACTGCCGAACAGCAGCAGCATCCCCCCGAGCACCGATGGGGCCAGGACGGGGATCCCGACGGTGCGCCAGTAATTGAAGCTGGACGCCCCCAGGTTCTCCGAGGCCTCCCGCCACGAAGGTCGGAGCCCACCGAGCGCCGGGGTTATCACGAGCACCATGAGCGGGATCTGGAAATAGCAGTACACAACGGCGACGCCCATGAACGAGTAGAGGTTGAACCCGAAGTTCCACGGGTTGAGGTGGATGTAGCTCAGCCACACGGTGAGCACGCCGGTCGACCCGAGCGTCGCGATGAAGATGAAGGTCAGGTTGATGCCACCGAAGTTGGCGAGCACTCCGGAAGCCGTCGCGACGAGCCGCCGCAGCAGGCCGCTGTGCCCGGTCTGGATCGCGTAGGCGAGTATCAGGCCGAGGATCCCCGGCACGATCGCGGTGATCGTCGCCAGCACGATGCTGTTCTCGAACCTGAGGCGGTAGGTGCCTTGGGTGACCGTGTGCAGGTTGGAAAGGGTGAGCTTGCCGGCCTCGCTTCGGAAGGCCAGCTCGACGACGGCGAGCGTCGGGATGCCGAGGCCGAGAAAGGTGTAGATGACGAAAGGTGCCATCGCGAGGGTAGGCCATACGCCACGAAGCAAGCCCTTCAAGAGGGCTTGCCTCGGGAGGTCGGCCCCTCCGGCCTGGGACATTGAGATCCCCAGGCCGGAGGCCGCCGCATCGTTCACGGTCAATTCTGAAGCCACGTGTGCTTGTTAAGCGTCAGAGCCCATCTCGACCGGCCAGTACTGTGCGACAACGGCCTTGGCCTTGACCAACTGGGCCTGGGTCGGGAAGTTGGTGACGCCGGTGGGTGCCGGCGGCAGGGCGACCAGCGCCTTCGCGTCGGCCAGGTGGTTCGCCACGAGGTAGGGCAGCTCGATCGGGCGCGCCGCACCCTCGAGCCACAGGTTCTGTCCTTGGGTCGAGTAGAGGAACTCCTCCCAGAGCCGCGCAGCCGCGGGGTTCGGGGCCTGCTTGTTGATCGCCTGGGCGTAGTACGCCGCGTACGACGCGTCGGTCGGGATGACGACCTTCCATGACGTGGCGAAGCCGGGCAGCGAGTTGATCTCCGAGGCCTGCAGGTAGTCCCACCAGAGAACGATGTTCGTCGCACCGCTCTGGACGGTGGAGGGACCGGCGACGGTCGCCACGAAATTGCCGACCTTGTTCAGCTTCTGGAAGTAGTCGACACCGGGCTTGATGTTGTTGAACGAGCCCCCATTGGCAAGAGCCGCTGCGAACACCGCAGAGAAAGCCGCACTGGCTTCGGTCGGGTTGTTGTTGATGCCGATCTTGTAGCCCATACCGGGCGTGAGCATCTGCTTGAACGAGGTCGGGCACACCTTCACCGTCTTGGTGTTGCAGCCGATCGCGACGTAGCCGCCGTAGTCCGCGTACCAGTCGCCACCGGTGGCCTTCTGGGACGCCGGGATCTCGTTCCAGGTCTGCACCCTGTACGGGGCGAGTTCGCCGGCATTGGCTGCCTCTATCCCGAAGCTCTGTCCGACATCAAGGACATCCGGGTCGTCGGAGCGGCCAGCGTCCGCCTTTATCGCGTTGAGCTCGTCCTGGCTGGAACCTTCAGGGTTCTCCGAGTTGATCGTTATGTGGTAGAGCTTGGAGAACGTCGTCATGATCGTCCCGTAATTAGCCCAGTTGGTCGGAAGGGTGATCACGTTCAGGTGACCCTCCTTCTCCGCGGCAGCGACGAGGGCCGCCATCGAGGTGGGCCCGCTCTTCGTCAGGTGTGTCACGGTCGACCAGTTCACGCCGCTCGCGTGCGAGTGCTCGACGGCCGCCGACGAGCCGGGGACAGCAACGGCCACGAGAGCAACCGCTGTCACGCCGGCCAGCAGCACCGCCTTGAGCTTCGTTAACGCCACTAGAAACCACCTCCGTCTGGGTTCCTCGAACCACCGAACTGGTAGCCCGGGCGCAAGATAACGGGCGGAAGTGAAGCCGAAATGAACGCAACACCACTTAGAGGAGACGATTGCGGGCCGAACAGTGAACAGAAAACGAAATCCTCGTGACAACCATGCCGGTCGCCCGATGGAACAATGACGGGCCCGTGATGACGGCGATCAGCCGGCGACGCTTCCCCGCGGCACGCGGCGCGGGACTTGGGCCGACGGCCTCATGACCCACTGCTGGCGGCGCAGCAATTGACATGGTGAACGACACCAGTGCCGACAGGAGTGAGAACTTGCCAGGAGTGACAATGACAACGGCGACCTTGTCGTCCACATGTAGGAATTGGGCAAGGCGCGTAACAAGAGAGGTCGGTTGACGACCCCATTCACCGCGGTGCGCGAAATCGCCGTGAGGACCGGTGACTCGGGGTCAAGACCACCGGGCCTTGCAGGCTCAGGTGCCCCGGAAGACGGGCTGGCGTTTCTCCGCGAAGGCGTTCAGGCCCTCGAGGTAGTCGCTGCTGTCGTAAGCCTCCCGCCGCAGGCCCTGGATACGCTCGTACACCTGGGCCGCGATCGGCTGGTAGTCGTTGAGGACGCGGAGCTGCTCTTTGATCACCGAGATCGCGAGGGGGGACTTTGACGCCATCGTCGCGGCCAGGTCCAAGGTGAACGCCTCCAGCTCGGCAGCATCCACCAGGTGGTTTATGACCAGCCATTCCTTGGCCTTCTGGGCGTCCACGGGCGCCGCTGCGAAGAACAGCTCCTTGATGAGATTGATCGGGAGGCGACCGAGGAAGTGGAGTAGCCCCGTGGTGTTGTAGGGAAGCCCGAGGTTTGCGGGCGTGATGGCGAACATCGCCGTCTCGTCGGCGACGATCACGTCGCAGCTGAGCACCAGGTCGAACGCCCCGCCCCACACCGAGCCGTGCACCATCGCGATGACCGGGGCCGGGAACGTGCGCACCGCGCGGATCAGCTCCTCGAGAGGGTCGTTGTAGGCCAGTGGATCACGCCGACCCCGGGGAAGCTCTGTGATGTCACGGCCAGAAGACCACACGCGCATCCCCGCCGCCGCACGGAGCACGACGGCGCGGACATCCTGGTTCCCCAGGCTCTCGAGAGCGGCGATGATGCCGTTCGCCAGTGCTGCGCTGATGGCGTTGCGCCGGTGCTGGTCGCCAAGGGTGATGACGCCGACCCTGCCCATCATCTCGGTCTTGATGGTGCCACCGACGAGGCCCTGGGCGTCCTCGCCGGAGCCGCCGTCCGACCTGGCGCCCTCTTCCTGCGTCGCCGCCGGCTGCTCGTCCCGGGAACCACCGCCGCCGGCGGCGAGGGCCACGTAGGTCCGGGCGAGCGCGTCCCTGCCCGCCCCCAAGATGGTGTTCAGAAGCTCGAGTGCCTCGATCCGCTGATCTCCGGCCAGCGTGGAAGCGACCTCACGCCAAAGCACTTCCTCCAAGACGTTGAACTCTCCTTGGACCTCACTGATGTCGAAACCTGTGGCGAAGCGGTCGGCCGCGAGCTGCTGGGACGACGCGATGATCGGCTCGACAGCTCCGTCGTGCGCGCACTTGACGACGAGCTCGAACAGGTCCCGCAAATGCCTACGGCGCATCTCCGGGCTGGAGGACTGGTCGCTCGTATGGCGTCGGTCGAGCTCGGCGACGGCCTCGTCGACGACTCGTTCCTCGGCGCCGGCAATGACCGCTGACGTTTCCATGACGGGTACCTCCGTTCCCTTGCCGTCTGGGGTGACCATTTGAGGCGGCCGGGACCTTCCCCGAAGAGCAGACGGGGACCCCTGAACGCAAGCGATGACCGTTGTCGCCGAGTCTAGAACCTCGCCAATCCGGTCCAGAAACCGCCGGGGTCACTCAACTGCTGAGGGATGTGAGGTTCAGATGTGGGTGACGGCGCCCGTGCCGGCGGCGGCCGCCGGCGCGACGCTCCGGTCCCCCTCGACGCACCGAGCGTGACCCGCGAGCTGGTGCGCGATTTGTCACGGCCCGTCTTCTCGCGCACCCGGCCGCACGCGTTCGCGGCGTCAGGACTCGCTCTTGGAATCGTCCGCGTCTTCGGTACGGCTCGCCGGAACGCTTTCGGGCCATGCCACGACGCGCCCGCGCACCGAAAGCGTGACCCGCGCGCCCACTTCGGGCAGATCCCCCGCGTCCGAGCTGCGGGCCACGAAGGTCTCCGACCCGTCCCAGTCGGCGCGCAAGCGGATCACGGCGTCGTGACCGTAGAACTCCGAGGCGAGGACAACTGCGGTCCGGCCACCCTCGCCTCGCTCGGCCGAGACCACGATCTGCTCAGGGCGGACCAGGACGACGAGCTTGTGCCCCTCAACTGTCGGGGCGACCGTTCGCGGGTGGCTCTCGATCGGTAGCAGCCCGAGCGAGGTCTCGACGGCGCTGCCGCGCCCCATGCCGCGAAGAAAGTTCGTCTCTCCTAGACCGAGGGCGAGCTCGGGGTTCAGAGGGTGCGCGTAGATGCTCTGGGGCGTGTCGCACTGGCCGATCCGCCCTTCGTGGATAATCGCCACCCGGTCTGCCAGCGAAAGCGCCTCGTCCTGGTCGTGGGTCACGAGCAGCGCCGTCGTGCCCGCCTCCTTCAGCACGCGGCGGACGTCTTGGCGCAGCGTCGCCCGGAGCGTCGCGTCGAGCGAGGCGAAGGGCTCGTCCAAGAGCACCAGCGACGGTTGGATGGCGAGGGCCCGGGCAAGGGCGACGCGCTGTTGCTGGCCGCCCGAGAGCTGGTGGGGATAGCGCCGTTCGAGGCCTTTGAGCCCGACCATGTCCAACAGCTCCGAGACCCGCCTGCCACGACGCTCGCCGCGGGGCAGGCCGAAGCCGACGTTCTGCTGCACGGACAGGTGCGGGAACAAGCTCCCCTCCTGGGAAACGAAGCCGATGCGCCGGCGATCCGGCGTCAGGTAATGGTCGCGGTCGTCGACGACCTCGCCCGCAAGGCGCACAACGCCACGATCGGCGCGCTCGAAGCCGGCGATAACGCGCAACAGTGTCGTCTTGCCGCTTCCCGAGGGCCCGAGGATCGAGGTGAACGATCCCGCCACGACCGCGAGATCGAGGCCCTGAAGCACGGGCTGGGAGCCGTAGGACTTGTGGATGCCGGTCACCTCGAGATCGATCACGTGAGCACCCCCGGTGCCGGGGCGAGCCCGCGACGGGGAAGCCTGTCGAAAAAACGGCCCAGCACATAGCTCGGCACTGCCGCCACCGCGATGATGACGAGAGCGAACGGGGCTGCCTGTCCGTAGGAGAGGTTCTGCTGATAAGCCCAGAACTGTGTCGCGAGCGTCTCCGCGTTCGTCGGTATCAGGATCAACGTCGCGGTGAGCTCGGTCACCGCCGACAGGAACACAAGACAGAAGGCGGCCGCGACCCCGGGTGCGGCAAGGGGCAGGGTCACCCGCAACAGGGCCGGGAACCGGCGCACCCCGAGCGAGCCCGCCACCTCCTCCAAGGAGACGGGTGACTGCGCCACAGACGCCCGCACGCACACGAGTGCGAGCGGGAAGAACATGATCGAGTAGGCGAGGACCAACAGCGGCGTCGTCTGATAGCCGAAGCTGTTCGCGTAGTGGGTGGTGAAGTACGAGAGTGCGAGCGCGACGACGAGCCCGGGCATGGCGAGGACGAGGAACGTTGTCCGCTCCAAGAACAGGTGCAGGCGCCCGGGATGGCGCGCGACGAGCAGCGCGACCGGCAGCGCCATCGTGGTCGCGACGAGCGCGGCGGCGAGGCTGTAGCCGGCTGTGTGCAGCGCGGCCGAGCCGAGCGAGGCCCCCGTGAGCGAGTGCGCACCACCCTCGAAGATCCAGTAGACCGACGACCCGATCGGCACGCCGAGGGCCGCGACGACGAGCAAGGCGTACCCGAGCAGGACAGGAAGGCGCGCCCGACCGAGGCACCTGCGAGTAAGCACCCGCTGGGCCCCCGGCCCGGTGCGGCTCACCCGGCCACCGCCGCCGGAAGCGCTCTCGCCCGCGAGCACGGCGAGGCTCAGCAAGACGAGCACGAGCGAAAGCGCACAAGCCACCGAGGTGTCGAGGATGTTGAACTCCGTGAAGATCTCGGTCGTGAAGGTCTGGAAGCCGAGGATCTCGAAGGCGCCGTACTCGGCGAGGATGACGAGGGCGACGAGAAGGCATCCGCCGAGGATGGCCCGGCGCGCCTGACCGAGCGTGATGCGGAAGAAGGTCTTGAGACGGCTCGCGCCGAGGCTGCGGGCGATCTCCTCCTGGCCCGGGTCGGCTCCTCGCAGGCTGGCGGCGACGGGCAGGTAGACAAGCGGGTAGACAGCGAGCGTCATCACGAGCACCGCTCCCCTGAAGCCCTGCACCCAGGTCGACAGCGACGACCACCCGAAGCTCACGACGAAGTCCGGGATGGCGAACGGGACGACGACCAGGACCGCCCAGATGCTCCGGCCGGGAAGGTCGGTCCGTTCGACACCGTAGGCGGCAAGGGTCCCGATCACCGCACAGAGAACGGTGACGACGAGAGTAAGCCGGACCGTGTTCCACAACAGGCTCGCCGTGAGCGAGCGCCAGATGAGGTGCCAGACGTTGGACACCCCCGCACCGGCGGCCTCGGTCAGGAGGAAGGCGAGCGGCAGGGCGAGCACGGCCACGACGAGGAGGGACGCGACCAGGAGGACCTTCGGCCGCCTGGCGGATCGAGTGGCCACGATCAAAGCAGCTGCACGTCGCGAAGCAGGGTGATCGCCTGCGACCCGGTGCCGAGCTCGGCGACGTCGATCGGATTCGGTCTCAGCTCGTCGAATGGCGTCTCCGGTTGCACGGTCTTCACGCCCGAGGCGATCGGGTACTCGAAGCTGATCGAGTGGGCGATGATCTCCTGGCCCTTTGCGGAGACGAGGAAGGCCAGGAACCTCTGCGCGGCCCCTTTGTGCCGGGACGACCTCAAGATCCCGGCACCCGAGATGTCAAGGACGTAGCCGGGGTCCCGCGGCGCGAAGTAGGCGATCCGCGAGTGGATGTTGGAGGCGCCTATCTCGGCGCGCATCCTGTACCAGTAGTACTGGTTGACGACCCCGAAGGCGACGATCCCGCGGTTCACCACCTCGGAGATGGTCTCGTCGTCGGGGTAGACGTGGCTGCCCGCGTTGGTCTTGATGCCGTTCAGCCATTTGAGCGCCGCGGCCCTGCCGTAGGTGCGCAGTACGGAGGTGACGATCGGCTGGAAGTCCGTCTCGCCGGCTGCGAACGCGAGCTCGCCCCGGTAACGCGGAGCGGCGAGCTCGAGCACGTGGGTCGGCAGGGCGCTCTTCTTGATGAGGCTCGGGTTGTAGATGAGCACGCTCACGCGTGCCGAGACCCCGACCCAGTCGCCCAGCGGGGAGTCGTAACTGCCCGGCGTGTGCGCGAGCGTTCGCGCGATCGACCGGCGCGAGCAGGCCTCTTGCCTGCAGGTACTCGAGCGCGGGGGAGTTCTCCGTGAAGACCACGTCCGCGGGCGAGCGCGGCCCTTCCGCGACGATCTCGGCGTCGAACACGTCCTCGTCGTCGTTTCGGACCGCGACGTCAATCCCGGTGGCCTTCTCGAAGGCGGCGACGAGTGCCTCGGTCGTTTGCACGTGCTGGCCGTTGTAGAGCGTGATCGTCACATGGCCGGCACCCGACGATGAACCGCCCGAGCAGGCCGCAAGCAAGAGCGCCAGCACCGAGATCGCCGTGAAGTTGCGCAGGCCCCTCGCGGCCACGCGGTCCTGGCGAGGGGCGGGGGCGCGAATGGGAGCGGGCACACGGGTGCGGGAAAGCGTTCGGACGGAGAATTGAATCGCGGACGCTCCTCCTAGATCAGTAGTGGTCCCCCCACGCGTCAGGCCGACTGGTGAATAGTACCGGGCGCACGCCGATGACCTGCCACAACACCTGTGGGTAGCTACCCGGTGCAATAGGCGTCCGCCGCCGAGAGCGCCTCGTCAAGGATCTCGATCCCCTCGCGGGCTTCGGCTTCGGTCACGTTGCAGGGCGGCACGGCATGCAACCGGTTGAAGTTCGTGAACGGCAGCAAGCCACGCTCCTTGCAGGCGCGCACGAGGTCCGTCATCGCGGCGCTCGTGCCGCCGTAGGGAGCGATCGGCTCCCGGGTCACCTTGTCCTTGACGAGCTCCAGCGCCCAGAACACGCCGAGACCGCGCACATCGCCTACGCACCGATGGCGACCGGCGAGCTCGGCGAGACCCGGCCCGAGCACTTTCTCGCCGATGAAGGCGGCGTTCTCGACCATCCCCTCCTCCTTCATGGTGTTGATCGTCGCGACGGCGGCGGCGCACGCGAGCGGGTGGCCCGAGTAGGTGTGGCCGCCCGCGTAGACGCGCTCGGAGAAGCTCGCTGCTATCGAGTCGGAGATGATGACGCCCCCGAGGGGTACATAGCCCGAGTTCACGCCCTTCGCGAATGTCACGAGGTCGGGCACGACGCCGTAGTTCTCGAAGGCGAACCACTTCCCGGTCCGGCCGAACCCGGCCATGACCTCATCGGTGATGAGGACGATGCCGTAGCGGTCGCAGAGCTCGCGCACGCCGGCGAGGTAGCCGGGAGGAGGCGGCATGATCCCTGCCGTGCCGGGGACCGATTCGAGGACGATGCCCGCGATCGTCGCCGGCCCCTCCATGAGCACGGTCTGCTCGAGGTGCTCGAGGGCCCTTTGCGATTCCTCCTTCTCGTCAGCCGAGTGGAACGGCGAACGGTAGAGGAACGGGCCGAAGAAGTGCACGACTCCGGCGCTCCCGTAGTCGTTAGCCCAACGCCTCGGCTCGCCTGTGAGGTTGGTGGCCGTCGTCGTGCTCCCGTGGTACGAGCGGTACCGGGCCATGAGCTTGATCCGGCCCGTGTGGAGCCTGGCCATGCGTGACGCGTGCTCGATCGCCTCCGAACCGTCGCAGGTGAAAAGGACCTTGCTCAAGCCGGCAGGGGCGAGCTCACAGATGAGGCGGGCCGCCTCGTTCCGCATGTCGTTGGCGTGCAAGGGGCTCACCGTGCAGAGCCGGTCCGCCTGTGCCTTGATGGCTGCCACGACCTTGGGGTGCTGGTGGCCGATGTTGGTGTTGACGAGCTGGCACGAGAAGTCGAGATAGCGCTTGCCCTTGTCGTCGAAGACGTAGGAGCCTTCGGCGCCCGTGATGAGCATCGGCTTGATCAGCGCCTGCGCCGACCACGAGTAGAACACGTGAACATCTGGGGCGTGAACGGGCGCGACCTCCTCAACGGAGACGACCTGGGCCATGGTGTTCCTCGTTTCTGTGGAATGGAGTCGGCGCTGTGCGCGAGCGCGCGGCGGATCTCTGGCAAGGTTATGCGAGCGCCTCGAGCTCACGCGACGGGCGCCTTGAGGACCGGATCCCCCGCCAGGCGTGAGAGCGGTGCGCCCGGGCCGTCCGCTCAGAGTCGGTCGAGGACCACCCGGCTTATCGAAGGGCCGTCCAGGCCGAGGCGGGCGAGGATGTCGGATGCGTCGCCGTGGGGCGGGTATGCCGTCGGCACACCGCAGTTCACGGCCGTCGGGCCGGTGCCGGCCGGAGCCGCACGGCGGAGCGAGGCGATTATCCGGGACCCGACGCCGCCCTCGATGATCCCGTCTTCGGCGGTGACGACGAGATCGTGGGCCAACGCGTCCTCGATCATGGCCGGGTCGAGCGGCGTGGCGACACGTGCGTCCCACACTGTGGCCTCGATGCCCTTTGGGGCCAGGATCTGCGCGGCCTTTTCGCAGGCGGCGACGAGCTTGCCGACCCCGATGAGGCAGACACCGGACCCGGCGCGGAGTCTGTGCGCCCGCAGCCCACTGCCGACATGCGGCTGTGAGCAGGCCTCGCTCTTCGGCCACCGGAGGGCGACCGGGCCCGACGTGATCTGGAGGGCCTCATGGAGCATGTTGCCCACCTCCTCGTACGACGACGGCGCGAAGACCGTCATCCCGGGAACCTTGGTGAGCAGCATCATGTCGAGCACGCCGTGGTGACTGGGACCGTCGTCGCCGGTGATGCCGGCCCGGTCCAGGCAGAAGACCACTGGGAGCCGGTGGAGGCCGACGTCGTAGTAGACCTGGTCCCAGGCCCGGTTGAGGAAAGTCGAGTAGATCGCCACGACCGGTCGCAGGCCGCCCATGGCCATGCCGGCGGCCGCGTTCACGGCGTGCTGCTCGGCGATGCCGACGTCGAAGAAACGGTCCGGGTAGCGGTCCCGGAACTCGATCAGGCCCGTCGGTCCCGGCATGGCGGCGGTGATAGCAACGAGCTCCGGGCAAGCCGCCGCCTCGCGCACGACCGCCGAGGCGAACGCCTCGGTGTAGCTCAGCCGCTGACCGCCCGCCGCGAGCGCGAGGCCGGTATCCGGATCGAAGGGGCCGACGTCGTGAAGGCGCTTCTCCTCGTCGAGCTCGGCCGGCCGATAGCCGCGTCCCTTGGTCGTGTGCACGTGCAGCACGACTGGTCCGGGCCGGCCCGCGGCACGCTTCAGCGCTTGCTCGAGCGCGTCGAGGTCGTGGCCGTCCACAGGGCCGAGGTAGCGAACGCCGAGGGACTCGAAGAAGTCGCGCGCCGGGGACGGCCCTGTCGTCACGCCCGTGGCGCGGCCCCGCGTCGCGAACTGGCCGGCGGACGAGATCCTCGACACCGTCGGCGCGTAGGAGCGCCCGTTGTCGTTGAGGACGATGACGACGTCCGCCCCCGAGACCCCGATGTTGTTCAGCGCCTCGTAGGCGACACCGCCGGTCAGGGCGCCGTCGCCGATGACCGCGACCACGCGGCGTGGGTCCCGCTTCAGCCTGCGGGCGCTCGCCATCCCGTAGGCGTACGACAGCGCCGTCGAGGCGTGGCTGTTCTCGACCAGGTCGTGCTCCGACTCGGCGCGGTTCGGGTAACCGGACATGCCGCCGCCCTGGCGCAGGCCGGCGAAACCGTCCTGCCGGCCGGTGACGAGCTTGTGAACGTAGGCCTGGTGACCGGTATCCCAGACGATGGCGTCGTCGGGGGACGAGAACACGCGGTGGAGGGCAATGGTGAGCTCGACGACCCCGAGGTTCGACCCGAGATGACCCCCGGTCGCCGAGACGCTGGAGACGAGGAACTGGCGGATCTCGGTGACGAGCGAGCGGAGCTGGCGTGGGCCCATCTCCCGGAGGCATTCCGGTGAGACGGTCGTTGCGAGCACAGAGTCGGCTGGGACGGTGATGACGCTCATGTCGGTCAGTGCGTGTTGACGAGCGCGCGAAGCGACTGGCGGAGCGAGCTCAGGCTCGCTATGACGGCTGACGGCTCATAGCCGCAGTGAGCCATGCAGTTGGCGCAGCGCGGGTCCTTGCCCCGCCCGTAAGCACTCCAGTCCGTTGTCTCGACCAGCTCGCGGTAGCTGGCGGCGTAGCCGTCGGCCATCAGGTAGCACGGTCGCTGCCAACCGAAGACCGAGTAGCTCGGGATGCCCCAAGCCGTGCACTGGAAATCGACCTTGCCCTCGAGGAAATCCAAGAAGAGCGGCGAGTGGTTGAGGCGCCACTTGCTCCGGCGCTTTTCGGCGAACGCCTCCTTGAACAGCTGGCGGGTCTGGTCGACCCCGAGGAAGTGCTCCTGATCGGGCGCTTTCTCGTAGGCGTAGGCGGGCGAGATCATCATCGCGTCCACGCCCAGGTCGTCGTTGAGGAAGTCGAGCACGTCACGCACCGTCTTCGGCGAGTCGGTGTTGAAGAACGTCGAGTTCGTCGTCACCCGGAAGCCTCGTGCCTTGGCCTCCCGGATCGCAGCAACGGCCGTGTCGAACACCCCGGCCCTGTCGACGGCGGCATCGTGGCGTTCGCGCAAGCCGTCGAGGTGAACGACCCAGGAGAAGTACTGGGACGGGCTGAAACGGTCGAGGCGCCTGCTCAAGAGAACGGCGTTGGTGCACAGATAGACGTATACCTTGCGACCTATGAGCGCTCGGACCATGCGCTCGATGTCGGGATGCAGGAGCGGCTCACCGCCCGCGATCGACACCATGGGCGTGCCGCTCTCAGAGACGGCCTGCAGCACGTCCTCCACCGACAGGCGTTGGCGGAGCACCTCGGTCGGGTGCTGGATCTTCCCGCAGCCTGGGCAGGCCAGATTGCAAGCGAAGAGAGGCTCGATCTCGACGATGAAGGGGTAGTACTTGGTCTTCTTGAGGCGGTGCCTGAGGAGGTGGGCACCGATGCGCATGTTCTGACGGAGAGGAATCGGCATCATCGCACCTGTGTCGGTAGGGAGAAATGGACTGTTTCTTCTGCGGTCCTCTCCTCGCTCAGCCGCACGGGCCCGAGCAGGCGGAAAGTATCGAGCACTTCTTGCACGAGGACGTCGGGGGCCGACGCGCCTGCGGTGAGCCCCACGCTCCTCACGCCCGCCAGCCACCCCAGCTCGAGCTGCGAGACGTCCTCGATCAGCTCCGCGCGACAGCCTTCGCGCTGGGCCACCTCCACGAGGCGGGCTGTATTGGAGGAGTTCGCAGAGCCCAGCACGAGCATGAGGTCGCATCGATGGGCGATCTGGCGCACGGCGTCCTGGCGGTTCTGGGTGGCATAACAGATGTCGTTCGCGGGCGGGGCGGTGATCTCGGGGAACCGGCGCTTCAACGCCGCCACTATCTCGGCGGTCTCGTCTGTCGCGAGCGTCGTCTGCGTGAGATAGGCGACGGGGCGCCGGGGCTCGAGCGCGAGCTCGAGCCGGTCCACGTCGCCCGCGCCTTCGACGACGTGAAAACGTTCCGGCGCCTCACCGAGGGTCCCAATGACCTCCTCATGGTCGGCGTGACCGATGAGGACGAGGTTGTAGTCCTGGCTCGCGTAGCGGCGTGCCTCGGTGTGCACCTTGGCGACGAGCGGGCATGTCGCGTCGATGACCTTCAGGTCGCGTCGCGCAGCGGCCTGCTGGCGAACGGCCGGGGAGACACCATGGGCGGCCAGCACGACGACCGCGTCCTGCGGCACCTCGTCGATCTCCTCGACGAACACCGCCCCCTTGGACTCGAGGTCGCGGACGATGTGCAGGTTGTGGACGATCTGGCGGCGGACATAGACGGGCGCCCCGTGGAGCGCCAGGGCACGCTCGACGATCTCGATCGCCCGGTCGACGCCGGCGCAGAAGGACCGGGGAGCGGCCAGCAGCACCTCGTGCTCACCGCAGGCGCGTGCCCAACGTTCGAGCGGCCGGCGCACGGCGAGCAGCGACCCGAGCGCCCTGGCGCCACCGAGCACCGGACCGCAGTCGCTCGTGTCCGAGATGGAACGGACCACCGCGAGCGGGTTGTTGGGCAGACAGCCCATGACCCAGGCCGACTCCATGTCGACGGCGACGGCGCCCGAGGCCGCGAGGGCGTCGCGCTCGTGGGCCTTCACATATCGCGGCGAGGACACGAGAGGGCCGGTGAGCACGCCAAGGCCCGCGCGGCGGAACTCGGCGGCGAGGAACGAAACGCCCGGGAGGTTGAGCGAACCCGGCGACTCGGTGTTCCGCAGCTCGCTCGCTATGACGAGGTCGCCGGGGCGCAGCTCGGGCGAAAGGCCTCCCGCCACGCCGACGAGGGCGACGGCGGTCTGCTCGTCGAGATTCGCGGCGAGCGCAGCGCCGGCACGCCTGGCGCGGTCAGGCCCGGCACCGATGATGACGTCGGCGCCACCGACGGCGAAGGCCTCAACCCGAAGCGCCGTGAGAACCTTGAGATCAGCCGTGGGTCTCTCCGTTCAGGAAACGCCCGAGGGCCGTGACCGGGAAAACAAGCCGGTACAGGTGGTAGTTGATGTAGAAGTCGCCGGGAAAGCCGGTTCCCGTGAACCACGGTTCGTCCCAGGAGCCGTCTTCGCGCTGGGTTGCGACCAGGTACGCCACACCGTGGCGGGTCGCCTCGGAGCGCTCGCCCGCGACGAGCAGCGCCAGCAGTGCCCAGGCCGTCTGGGAGGCGGTCGATGGCCCGCGGCCGCGTTGTGAGTAGTCCCGGTAGGAGCCGAGGTCCTCTCCCCAGCCACCGTCGGCGTTCTGGTGGCCTTCCAGCCATGCGACCGCATCGCGCACTGCGGGGTCGTCGGTCGCCAGCCCCGCCGCGACGAGAGCCGGCACGACGGCTCCGGTGCCGTAGACGTGGTTGGAGCCCCAACGGCCGAACCAGGACCCGTCGTCCTCCTGGGCCGCAAGCAGCCACCGCACGCCGCGATCGACCGCGTCTTTGCAACGCCCGAGCTTGGCGAGCATCTCCACGACGTGCGCGGTCACGTCCGCGCTCGGGGGATCGATCAGCTCCCCGAAGTCACAGAAGGGGAGCTCGCGGCACAGCGTCTGGGTGTTGTCGACGTCGAAGGCTCCCCAACCCCCGTCCCGGCACTGCATGCCCTCGATCCAGGCGACCGCGCGGTCCACGGCGCCGGCCGCCGGCTCGTCGGTGCGGCCGAGCGCGAGCACGACTTCGGCCGTGTCGTCGATGTCCGGGTAGTTGTCGTTGGCGAACTCGAAGGCCCACCCGGCCGGCTGCAGGTCCGGGCGCCGGACGGACCAGTCGCCCTTGACGGAGATC
Organism: uncultured Acidimicrobiaceae bacterium; assembly: GCA_963719125.1. Lineage (GTDB taxonomy): Bacteria > Actinomycetota > Acidimicrobiia > Acidimicrobiales > Bog-793 > Fen-455. The sequence goes on along the minus strand of CAVRAT010000006.1, from coordinate 103,624 downwards.
TCCTCGGCAACGAGGAATCTGGCCGCGGACCGCATCACCGGGTCGCTCGGAGAAAGCCCCGCGTCGGCGAGGGCCGTGACGGCGAGCGCCGTGTCCCAGACCGGCGACTGGCAGGCTTCAATCCGCCTCCCGGCGTCGTCCTCGATCGTGAAGCCCTCGAGTCCGTCGATGCCCGCTCTCATCACGGGGTGGTCGAGTGCGTAACCCTGCAACCTGAGGGCGATCAACGAGTACACCCAGGGCGGCTGGATGCCGCCCCACGAGCCGTCCGCTTCTTGGCGTTGCAGGACCCAACGCTCGGCCCGGCGCAGCGCGGCCCGGCGGATGAACCTGACCGGACGGCGCTCGTAGGCCTTGAGGACGCGGTCGAGCGCCTGGAAACGGCCCGCCCAGGTGCCGAGCGAGGCGGGAGCCGGCTCGGGGAGACCACTGCGGAGCTCGTCGATCCCGAACCACAGCACGTTGACCGGTCGGTGCGCGCTCACGATCGTCAGCGCAACTACCGTTTGGCGGGCCCAGCAGCCGAAGTCGTAGATGTTGAGCGGGACGAAGCTCGGCAGGAAGATCAGCTCCGGCGGAAGCACGGGCAGCTCGGCCCACGGCCACAGGCCGAACAACGCCAGCCAGAGCCGGGTGAAGACCCTCGCGCGCTCGACGCCGCCGGAGGCCCGGATGAACTCGGCGGCGCGCTGCATGTGCAGCGCCTCGGGGGCTTCGCCGGCGAGACGCAGCGCGACGTAGGCCTCGACGGTCGTCGACAGCTCGGGCGGCCCTCCGTAGAAGTTCGCCCACGTGCCATCCTCTCGCTGGCACGACCGGATCCAGCGGGCGGAGGAGGCGGTCTGCTCGGCTGTGCGAATGCCGAGGAATTGGCGCAGCAGGAGATCCTCGGCGTCGATGGTGACGTTCGTCTCGAGCTCGCCCTTCCACCAACCCTGCGGGTGCTGAAGCGCCACGAGGGCCTCGACGGCCCTTTGCAGGCACGCCCGGGCGTCGTCGTCGGCCTTCGCGCCAGGCGAGGAGGCCACGGCGGCGGGCGTGGGATCTGGGCTCTCGTTACGGGTGAGCACGCTCATCGGTCCCGTTCGGTCACGTATCGGGCAATCGCCGCCAGCTCCGAGCGAGGGCCGGGCTCAAGTGGCACCCGCTCGAGCGACACGAGGGCGGCACGCAGCTGCAGCTCCCCGATGGCGAGCGTCTCCTGGCGCGCGCCGCACTGCTCGAGGAGAAGTGTCGCCCTCGAGACCTCGGCTTCGGTGAGCTCGCGTTCCAGCAATGACCCGAGCCCTGCGGGCAGGTCCGCGCCGCGGGCGAGCGCGATGGCGACGGGCAGCGACTTCTTGTGCTGGCGCAGGTCGTTGCCGACCGGCTTGCCGGTGACACTCGGCTCGCCCCATATCCCGAGCACGTCATCGATGGCTTGGAAGGCGATCCCGAGATGGCGGCCGAAGTCCGCCAACGCCTCGACGACGGGCACCGGTGCACCCGCCAGGACGGTGCCCAGCGCGGCGGCACACGACAACAGAGCGCCCGTCTTGCCCGCTTCCATGTGAAGGCACTCCTCCACCGACAACGAGGCGCGCAGCTCGGAGGCCATGTCCTCGGCCTGACCGGAAATCATGTCCTGGGTGGCTTCGGCGAGCCGCCCGGCGGCCCTCACCCGCTCCGGCGTCGGGTCCTCGAGAAGGATCTGGAAGGCGAGCGTGGCGAGGGCGTCGCCCGCGATGATGGCATGACCGACACCGTGCTCGGCCCAGACGGTGGGGCGATGCCTCCGCTCGAGGTCGCCGTCGATGATGTCATCGTGCACGAGCGAGAAGTTGTGGACGAGCTCGATGGCGACCGCGCCGGGAAGGCCGGCGCAATCGTCGGCTCCGGCGGCGGCCGCAGACGCGAGCGTTATCCCCGCCCGCACGAACTTGCCTCCCCCGGCGAGGTGCCCGCGCACTGCCGGCCGCAGGGCCGGGCACAGGCGGAGCACGGCCGTATCGAGGGCAGGCCTCACCACCGATCTTGCCCGCGTGAGCGATTCCGCTGCGAGAAGAGCGGTGTCGCGCCGTGCCGGGGAGGAGATCGCCGTCATGTCCCGGCCCCTTCCAGCTGTCGTGGGTCCCCGGCGCCGGCCTCGGACAGGAGAGTCAGGGCCTGGGTTGCGGCCTGCCGGCCGCTTCGGACCGCACCCTCCATCGTCGCCGGCCACCCGGTGTCGCACGAGGCCCCGGCAAGGAACACGCCGGGCACATCGGTGCTGGTCTGCGGGCGGAACGCCCTCGTGCCGGGAACAGCCCGGAATGTCGCGGCCTTCTCACGGGTGACGAGCGCGTCCACGAGGCGGGCCTGGCGCGCCGCGGGGAACAGCTCACCGAGCGCCTCGAAGAACATGGCGACGAGCTCGGGGGAACCCTTGGCGATGTAGTCGTCCGCCGCCGAGAGCGAGATCGCAAGGCACTGGCCGGAGCGGACCCCGCTCGAGACCGTGCGGTCGAAAACGAACTGCACGGGTGAGTCGACGCAGGCGGCAAGCGGGAGATCGGTCACCTTCCGGTCGAGAACGAGGTGGACGTTGACGATGGGCGAGGTCCCGAGCCGCTCGGCCTCCCGGGCGCCGCCGACCGCGCCGAGCGGCGCGATGCTCGCCGAGACACGCAACGGTGTGGCGAGGATCATCGCGTCGACGACGGCGTTCCTCGGGCCGGCGCTCAGCGCGAAGGTGCCGAGGGGCGAGCGCCCGATGGGGCCGACCGGGCTGCCCAGCACCGTCTCGACGCCCGCAGCCTGCAATGCCCGTGCTGCGATGGTGCCGTGGAGCTCTCCGAGCGGCACCCGGGACCAGCCGATGTCGCCGGCGTCGGACCGGTCCAAGAGGCCGACCCGGAAGACCTTCGTGGCGAGCCCGAGCGACGCCTCGGCGGCGGCGACGTTGATCGTGGGAAGGGCGATCAGGTTCCAGAGGCGGTCGATCGCCCGCTTGCTCTGTCGCCGGCCGGCCAGCCAGTCGCCGAACGAGACGGCGTCGAGCGAGGCGTCATCGGGGTCGAGGCGTCCGAGCGCGAGGGCGGGGCGCACGAGGCGCACCCGCTCGACAAGCGAGAGGTGGCGATAGGTCACAAGCGAGACGGCCAGGTGCGCCGGGGCGGGAAGGGCTGACCTCTTGATAGAGGAGCGCGCGCCACCGGGCGCGAGCACGGGCACGTCGAGGCGGTCCTGCAGGAACACCTGCCCTGTCGCACCGATGCGGTCGATGAAACCCCTGTAGGCCGTGCAACAGCGAAGGAACACATGCTGGCCGTTGTCGAACGAGAGACCGTTGTGGACGATCGAGGCCGTGAGCCCGCCGAGGACCTGGCGCCGCTCGAAGAGCACGACCTCTGCTCCGGCGTCCGCGGCGGCGAGCGCGGCCGCCATGCCTGCCAGGCCGCCCCCGACGACGCCGATGCGCGCCGCGCTCACGGCCGCGCCCCGGCGAGGCTGCGCGCCGCCACCAATGCCTTCTCCCAGGTGGGCAATGACATGCGCCCGCGCGTGACCGCGATCGGCTCGGCCTTGATCCGGACCAGCAAACGCCTGTAGATGCCGGCCATGGCACCGACACAGGCGCGGCTGCGGCTGTCGAGCAACGGCAGGAGCTGCAGGCCCTCGGCGAACCAGCGGTCCGCCCGGCCGCATTCCAGTGCGACGAGCCGGGCGATGTCGGAGGGCGGGCCCGTCAGCTCCGGGTCGCAGCCAACCGACTCGGCGTCGTTGCTCGGCAGGTACACACGCCCGAACGAACGGTCCTCGACGACGTCGCGCAGGATGTTGGTGAGCTGGAGCGCCACGCCGAGCGAGTCCGCGAGCGGGACGGCCTTTTCGGGGTCCCGCGACCCGAAGATGGCGAGCGAGAGGCGCCCCACCGAGCCCGCCACCTTCCGGCAGTAGCCGACGAGATCGTCGATCGTCTCGTAGGACGTGCCTATGACGTCCATCTCGCAGCCGTCGATGATCTCGCCGAAGCAAGACATCGCGAGCCCGTACCTGCGGGCCGCGTCCGCCACGGCCACCAGCACGGGGTCCGTCGTCTCCGGGTCGATCGGGTCGATGCTCTTTCGAAGAGCCTGGAGCCCGGCGAGCTTCTCCGAAGGCGTCGCCCGCCCGTCCCCGATGTCGTCGATGCGTCGGGCCAGCGCGTAGACCGACGACAAAGCCCGGCGTTCCGGCTTTCGCAGCAGCCTGATGCCGTAGGCGAAGTTCTTCGCTTCCTGGCGGGTGACAGCCTCGCAGAAGTCGTAGGCGAGCTCGGTGTTCACGGCAGGCTCCGCGCGGTGCTGGCTGCCGCCAAGGCGGAGAGGGCCCGCCTCGCGAACACGAGCTTGCGGGGAGCGCAGTGATGCTTGAGCACGTCGTACCCGGCCCGCTCGATGGAGTCGAGGGCGGCCATCCCACCTGCGCCGAAGCCCACGACCGCCACCCGGGGACGGAACCGGAGCGAGGCCGCGAGCGGGACCGCCGCGGCGAGCAGCCCGCGCGCCCGGCTCACCTGCATGGCGACGAGCCGCCGCAGCGCCGGGGACGCCTCGGGCCGGAGCAGTTCGGCCTCACTGCACCCGAAGCGCTCCATGTCCTCGGCCGGCAGATAGATACGGCCCCGCCTCGCGTCCTCTCCGATGTCCTGCAGGTGCTCGACGACCTGCAGGCCTATGCAGATCTCGTCCGACAACGTCATCCGCTCGGCCGTCTGGACCCCGAAGACAGCCAGCACGAGCCTTCCCACCGGCGCCGCCGACAGCATGCAGTAGTCGACGAGGTCACCGAAGCTGCGATAGTGCGTCACCCGTTGGTCCATCCGGTTCGCTTCGATGAGGTCGCGAAACGGCTCCAGGCGCAAGGCGAGTCCCCGGATCACAGGTGTGAGCTGTCGGAGCACCGGGTGCGTCGCGCTGCCGACGGCCGCGCGGTCCAGCTCGGCCTCGAGCCAGTCCAGGTGCGCCAGCCGGTCACCCTCCGCCTCGTCGCCGAGGTCGTCGGTCAGCCGGGCGAAGCCGTAGATCGCCATCAGGTTCGCCCGCACGTCGCGCGCCAACAGGTGTGAGGCGACCGGGAAGTTCTCGTTTCGTGCTTTCGAGGCGAGCAGGGCGGGCGCGTCAAAGTCTCCTCCGATGGAGCGCCCTGACTCAGTTGACACCATCGGCTACTCCTTCGCGTAGTGCCGATGACTACCAGTCCACCTTTGTTATACGTGCGGGGGTGCCTTCGTCAAGGGATGCGCGAGTTCAAGTCGGCCTCACAGCGTGGCCGGGCGGCCGCCTGACGAGGTGAATCCTGTCCGTGACCTGCGGGTCCCGACCGAGCGGGCCCGGGCGTCCCGCGACGAATCAGGAGGACGTGGTCGGCGAGGAGTTGGACGATTCGAGCGTGGGCCGCAGCAGGCCGACCACGGCCGCGTCCACGACACGGCGGGCAACGAGCCTCGCCGCCTTGCCCCGCGTGCGGAGCCTGGGCACCACTCGGCTGGCGAGGCCGGCGGTGATAACACCGACGACGCCCACGAGGTTCGGTTGGTGGCGGAGCTCGCCGGTCGCCACCTCCAACAGCAAAGGTGCCATGGGCGCGAGCAGCAGTTTCAACTTCTCGACCGCCTGAAGTTCGCTCATCGGCGCGGGCAGCTCGTCAAGCTGCTCTCCGACCGCGTCGACCGTGGAACGGGCCGCAGCGAGGAAGATCGCCTCTTTGGAGTCGAAGTACCGGTAGAAGGTCCCTTTCGCGACGTCGGCGGCGCTGCAGATGTCCGCCACGTTGACGCCCGCGTAGCCGTGCTGGGCGAAGGCCTCCCGCGCGGCCACGACGAGCCGTGCCGAGACGGCGGCAGGGCCGGAGCGTTCCAGGTAGGCATCGATGACCTCGTCCCAGGCTTGGGTGGACAGACCGTTCTCACGGCTGAACGCGAGCAGCTCGGGCAAGGCTTCGCGGATGGTCTCGAGCGGCATGTTCCGGCTCTCGCGAAGCAGGCGGATGAGATTGAGCGCCTCGACGTGGCGCTCGTCGTAGAGGAACCGGTTGGACGCGAGCTCGATCGCCTCGGGCAAAAGGCCCAGGTGGCGGTAGTGGTGGATCGTCGGTACGGGAGTGCCGGTCCTGTCTGCGAGCACCGAGATGGTGAAACCGGGGTCGGCCGCGACCGGCGACGTCTCCTCGCGCGGCACGGACTTCAGAGCCTCCGGGCTCTTGAGCGCTCCTGCCTCGTTCCAGGGGCTTTGTTCCACCGGCCCTCTTCTATCACTCCACTGTGCGGGTAGTACCGATCGGGATTCTATTTACAGATCGTTACTTGAAAGAAACGCCCCAGGCAATAGGACGGCCGTCCGAGCGCTTCGCCCTCCCGGGCCCGAGAAGGCCGCCGAGGGGCGCGACCCAACACGTCCTGGCCGCATGACCGCCGGAACGCCGAGGCCTTCGACTAGTCGGGCACCGGCTCAGGACGGCCGAAGAGGTACCCCTGACCTGCCTGGACACCGACTCCCCGCAGCAAGTTGAGCTCCTCCTCGGTTTCGATGCCTTCCGCGAGGCTCATGGCACCAAGGCGGTCCGCGAGCCCCTTCAGGGCGGAGGCCATGGCTTCTTTCATCGGGTCCGAAGCGATCCCGTGGGTGACGTCTATGTCGATCTTGATGATGTCCGCGTGGACGTCGAACAGGCTGTTGAAGCTCACCGAGCCCGACCCGGTGTCGTCGATGGCGATCCGCACGCCGTTGGCACGGAGCTCACCGACAGCTTCGCTGACCTCCTCGTAGTCTCCGGCGGCGGCATTCTCGGTGATCTCCAGCACGACGCGCTTGGGGTCGACGCTGCCGAGGACGTCCCGGAGCTCTTCGGACCCGGCCGTGGCCGGGGACACGTTGACGGAGATGAACGCGTCCGGTGGCAGACGCTCCAGCTTGGCGAGAGCCGCTCGGATGGCGGTCATCTCGATCTCGAGCAGGAGCCCGACCTCGGCGGCCTCCGCGAACCACGTCCGCGGGGAAACGCTCGAGTCCCCTGGAAAACGTGCCAGCGCCTCGTAGCCGATCACCTTGGTCGTGGCCAGGTCCACGATGGGCTGGAACACGACGTGAATCGATCCTTCCGCCGGCAGCTCCTCGACGCGCCTGCGAGCTTCGGCAAGCCGCATCTCGTCTGGTGAGCCGGCCACGGAATTCGAGCGCGACCCCGTCGAGCGCCTCCTCCAAGTCGAAGGCGACGACCTCGGGCGCTTCCTCCCGAGCGAGCGCGGCGACCTCGAGAGTCTCCTCTGCCTGCTTGGCGACAACGTCGAGCGTCTCCACTAACTCGAGCGCGACGGCCTCGAGTGGCTCCTCGGGCGCGACGACACCGTAGGTCTCGTCTGTCCCGGTCGCCAAAGCGTCGGGTGCCGCCCCGGCGTCGAGCACGACGACCTCAGGGGACTGTTCGGCGGGACCGGACGCGGGCGGCTCCGGGGGGGACTCGAGGTCTTCGTGAGGCTGGCCCACGACGCTCCTTCTCTTCGGCTTCCTCGCAGATCCCATGGCCTATTTATCGTCCAAGAGGCGAACAGACTTAAGAATGCCACTCGGAGCCCGGCGAGAAAAGGACAATGGGGTGCCCCCGAGACACGTCGGCAGCGCGCTACCCACTCGAGCGGTTTCCTGCGTGTTCTGCGATCCCTGCGCCGGTGGGCGGTACGTTCCAGGCGCCGTCATAGGAGATGGGCCCTCTACCGATGCGGAGGCCGATTGAACCTGCTCTTGGTGACACTTGACCAGTTCCGGGGCGACTGTTTGTCGGCCGCCGGCCACCGCGTCGTGCGCACACCGAACATCGACCGTCTCGCCGCTTCAGGGGTACGGTTCGCCCGCCACTACAGCCAGGCTGCGCCCTGCTCGCCGGGACGCGCCTGCCTGTACACCGGCACGTACCAGATGAACAACCGGGTCGTCGCGAACGGCACGCCGCTCGACGACAGGCTGGACAACCTGGCGCGGGCCGCCCGGAGGGCGGGCTTTGACCCCACCCTGTTCGGGTACACGGACCAGGGTGTCGATCCACGTGTGGTCCACTCACCTGACGATCCCCGCTTTTCCAGCTACGAAGGCGTGCTGCCGGGCTTCACGGTCGGGCTCGACCTCACCGGCGAGCACACGAGCTGGACCGAATGGCTTCGGGATCTCGGCTACGACGTGCCCCGAAGTGCCCGCGGGGCGCTCGCAACCGAGTCCGATCGGTCCGAGGAGGCCGGCGTGTCGGCCTTCTTGACCAACGGTTACCTCGACTGGCTCGAACGCCAGAACCGCCCCTGGTTCGCCCACCTGAGCTACTTGCGGCCCCATCCTCCCTACGCCGCCGCCGGCCGTTGGGCCCGCGCTTTTCACCCGGACGACGTCGACATGCCGATCGCGACCTCGCCGCATCGCCATCGGCTTCACGAGGCCGCCCTCCGACTGCCGGAAACGGCGGCTCCCGCAGACGAGGGTGCCCTCAGGCAGATGCGGGCCCAGTACTACGGAATGATCGGTGATGTCGACGCCCAGGTCGGCCGGGTGCTCGACGCCCTCGCGCGACTTGGCCAGTGGGAGGACACCTTCGTGCTCCTCACCTCGGACCATGGCGAGCAACTCGGCGACCACGGTTTGATGAACAAGCTCGGCTACTTCGAGGAGAGCTACAAGGTGCCGGGCATCGTTCGGGCGCCGGGGCTTGCGGGGGCTCACGGGTCGGTGGTGGAGGCCTTCACCGAGAACATCGACTTCTTCCCGACCATCTGCGAGGCACTGGGCATCGAGATCCCCGCCCAGTGCGACGGGTTGCCGCTCACGGGCTTTCTCGAAGGGCGCCCTCCCCCGTGGTGGCGCGCGGCGGCGGCATGGGAGTTCGACTGGCGGTACCTGGGCCTTCCGGAAGGCGCCTTCGACTGGCCGTGGGACAGGCACCTGGAACGGGACAACCTCGCCGTGCGCCGTTTCGAAGACGGGGCCTACGTCCAGTTCGCCGACGGATCCTGGCGTTGCTATGACATCGGCGCCGACCCGACCTGGCGGACCGAGGTCGACGACCCGTCCCGCATCCTCGCTTACGCGCAGTCGATGCTCGCCTGGCGGGCGGAGCACGCGGACCGGCAAGTCACGAACTTCCTTCTCGAGGACGGCGGTATCGGGCGTTGGCCCGCAGGGTCGCTCGTCGCACCGTCGGGTTGACGAGGCGGATCTTCGATCCCGGCTCCCTGACGACCCTTGCGGTCGGGTACCCGGCGCCTCGGGGCGATCGTGTCGACAAGCCTGACGAAATCTGAGGCTGACCTCCCTCGTAGTTGTCAAGTTCCGGCACTTGGCGCCGACAATTCTCATTGATGAACGTCCACGCAATCTTTGGCTCGTCGCTGGAAACGCAGCCGTCCCGCCAAACTGCGGCACTCGGGGACCTCGGGTCCGCGCGCCGATCGCGAGTTGTCCGATGACACTGTTCAACCAAGTCGTACCAGCCGACGAACACCCCGTCCCGGCGAACGCCAAGACGGCCGAACGCGGGAGCGAGGAAGAGTTCAGGTCCCTCGTAGCCAACATCCCGGGCGCCGTCTACCGCCGCGAGTGCGTCGAGCCCTGGACGATGCGCTTTGTCAGCGACCACATCGAGATGCTCACCGGCTACCCGGCAAGCGAGTTCACGAACGAGAGCGTCAGGTCCTTCGAGTCGATCATCTGTCCCGACGATCGCGAACACGTGAGCGGCGTCGTCCGTGAGGCACTCAACCGAGGGGGTTCGTTCTCACTCGAGTACCGCATCATGCACGCCAACGGCTCCTCGCGATGGGTCGCTGAGCACGGCCGTGGTGTCGCAGACCCGACAGGGCGCCCCTTATGGATAGACGGGGTGATCCTCGACCTTTCGGTTCAAAGGGAGAACGAGCTCCTAAGAGAACGCACCGACGTTCAGTGGCGCCACCGGTCGGGCCACGACAGCCTGACCTGTCTCCCCGATCGCACGCTCATCCGTGACCGCCTGCAGCAGATGCTGCTGCGTTGCCAGCGGCAGCACTTCCTCATCGCCGCCCTGCTCGTCGATCTGGACAACTTCAGGTCCGTCAACGACACCCTCGGGCAACAGGCCGGCGACGAGCTGCTGAAAGCGGTGGCGGCACGTTTCACGGGAGTTCTCAGGGCGAGCGACACCGTCGGGCGGCCCGGTGGGGACGAGTTCGCGATTTTGGCAGAAGGACTGTCGCTTGTAGCGGGGCCGGAGCTGCTCGCCGAGAGGCTGCTCGATGCCTTGAAGGAGCCTTTCCGAGTCGAAGGATTCATCGACACCCCGATCTTGATCACGGCGAGCATCGGCATCGCGACCAACGACGGCGACGAGCCGGACGACCTGCTGCGCGACGCGGCCATCGCCTTGTGCCAAGCGAAGGCCCAGGGGCGCAACTGCCACGTCCGCTTCAAGCCCGAGATGAAGACCGCCGCCATGGAACGTCTCGAGCTCGAGGCAGACCTGCGGGAGGCCCTCCAGGAGAACCAGTTCTTCCTCCTCTATCAACCGATATTCGAGCTCGACAGCGTCGCCGTGTGCGGTGTGGAGGCGCTCTTGCGCTGGCGGCACCCCGTCCGGGGCATCGTCGACCCGGAGTCCTTCATGCCGGTACTGGAGGAGACCGGACTGATCGCTCCGGTCGGGTCGTGGCTTTTGAGGCAAGCCTGCCGGCGAGCCGCCGCCTGGCACCGCCTCGGTCATCACCTGACCATGACGATCAACGTCTCGGCGCGTCAGCTCGAGACAGGGGATTTCGTCGACCTGGTGCAGTCGGCCCTCTCGGCCACCGCTTTGGAGCCCAGATCGCTCATCATCAACGTGGCCGAGCAGAGCCTGAAAACGGACATGGAAGCCATGCTGGCGAGGCTCCGCGAGCTCAAGGCACTGGGTGTGCTCGTCGCCGTCGACGACTTGGGCGCCGGCTATTCGGCGCTCGTGCGGTTGCGCGAGGTTCCGATCGACGCCCTCAAGATCGACCGCTCCTTCGTCGCCGCCATGGCGGACTCGAAAGAGGCGATCAGCTCCATCCACACTCTCGTGCAACTCGGCCGGACGCTCGGGTTCGAGACTCTCGCCGAAGGCATCGAACAGGGTTGGCAGCTCGCAGGCCTGCAGGACGAGCACTGCAGGTTCGGCCAGGGGTCCTTGTTCTCCCAGCCGATCGCCCCCGAAGCCCTCGAGGCGATCCTCACTCTCGAACCCGTTGTCCCCCTCCGGGGCCACCTTCCGCGTCAAAGCCGCCCGGCGTCGACGATCCGGCGAAGGAACTGCTGAGTACGACTGTTCGCGGGCGCGGTGAACACCTGGGCCGGCGGCCCCTGCTCGAGTATCACTCCCTCGTCCAGAAAACAGACCCTGTCGGCAATGTCGCGGGCAAAGCCCATCTCGTGGGTGGCGATCAACATGGTCATGCCGGCAGCCGCCAGCTCTCGGATGACGCCCAGCACCTCGGACACGAGCTCGGGATCAAGTGCGCTCGTCACCTCGTCCAACAGCATGATTCCCGGCTTCATGGCGAGTGCGCGGATGATCGCGACCCGCTGCTGCTGACCACCGGAAAGGCGGTCGGGATAGTCGTCCTTCTTGTCCGAGAGGCCGAAGCGGGCCAGAAGCGCCCGTCCCGCTTCCTCGGCCTCCTCGCGTGCGACGCCGAGCACCCGGGTCGGGCCGAGCGTGATGTTGCGCAGCACGGTCATGTGCGGGAACAGGTTGAAGGACTGGAAGACAATGCCTATGTGGCGGCGCACGGCGTTCTCGTCGACGCCCGCCGCCGTGACATCCTGGTCCCAGAGCAGGATCCGGCCCCGATTGACCGGCTCCAACAAGTTGACGCAGCGTAAGAGCGTGGACTTCCCGGAGCCCGAAGCCCCTATTAGGCAGGTGACCTCATGGGGCGCGACGGAAAGGTCGATACCGCGTAGCACCTCGAGGGCGCCGAACGACTTGTGGACGTCCTCGAGGCGGACTGCCTCCTGGCCGGTGAACCCCGGCGCGCCGGCCCCGGCGCCGAGCGGTGACCCGCCGGCCTGCGCCGCAGCTTGGTCGGAGGTGACGCCGGTCTCGTTCACCTGATCGCCCCGCTGCCGGCCAGCCGGCGGCTCACGTCACGGGCTATCAGCCGGTCGGTGAACCGGGCGAGGGGAATCGTCAGGCAGAGGAACAACAGTGCCGCCACGGTGTACGACGAGTACACGAACAGAGTCGAGGAGTCGATCTGCGCCGCCCGGTTCGCCTCTATCACCGCCCCGAGCGTCGAGACGAGGGCGGTGTCCTTCTGCAGGCTTATGAAGTCGTTCAGAAGCGGTGGGATCACGGTGCGGACCGCCTGGGGAAGCACGACAAAGCGCAGGGACTTCCACTGCGACAACCCCAGCGAGCGGGCTGCGGCCACCTGGCTCTGGTGAACGGAGTTGATGCCGGCCCGGTAAACCTCGGCCACATAAGCGGAGTACGACAACACGAGGGCGGCAATCCCGTAGACGAAATCGGACTGGGTGGAGATGCCACGGATGTAGAGGGCCGGAGCGCCGAAGCCGATGCCGTAGATCACGATGATGAGCGGCACTCCCCTGAAGACGTCGGTGTAGACGACGGCGAGCATCCGGAACGGGAACAGCACGGGATTGCGCAGCTGGCGCAGCACCGCGATCAGAAGAGCACAAAAGAGGATCAGCACCTCGGCGATGAGGAACATCTCGATGTTCAAGACGAGGCCTTTGCCGACCGAGTAGAGCCCCTGGCTCGGGTCGCCGAGGAACGCCTCTTTCATCTGCTGTGGGTTGAAGAACGTGTGCCGGACCGCCGCCGCCCCTGGGGCGAAGACGAACAGGGCGATGGCTCCCCCGATGAACACGACGGTGCTCGCAGTCGAGATGGCGGCGGCGCGTTGGCCACCTAGCAGGTGTGACCCCCTGCCGTTACCTGCGAAGCTGCCGGGCGGGGGGGCGCCGGCTGCGAGCAGCATGTGTTCGTCCAGGTAGGCGCCCTCTTGACTCCCCCGTGCGGGCAACCGGTCCGCCTCTTGGCCGCGGCTACGGCTTGATCGTCGGAACGGAGGTGAAGATGCCGAGGTACTCCTTTTGGAACTTGGCAAGGGACCCGTTCGCCTTCAGAGTGTCGATCGCCTTGTTCACGCACCGGACGAGCGGGTCGTTCTTCGCGAACAACAGGCCGTAGTGCTCCCCCGTGCTCGGGAACTGACCCACCATGACCGAGTTGGGGATCTCCGAGGAGCTGATGTACTGCGCGGTCGGCGTGTCGGCCACCAGTGCCTGGATGCGGCCGTCCTGGAGGGCCGACTTGGCATCGTTCAGCGTGTTGAACACCGACGGCTGGTGAGTCGGCCGGAGCTCGGTGTTGATGAAGGCCAGGCTCGTCGAGCCGATCTGGTCGCCGTAGACGTAGGTACGCAGGTCCGCCGGCGTGTGGTGCTTGACGATGGGGCTGTTCTTCATGGCGATGAGCGCCTGCTGCACGGCGTAGTAGCTGACGCTGAACGACGCGACGGTGGCGCGCTGGGCGGTGTAGGAGATCTCGTTGATGTCGAAGTCGAACCTCTTCGGGCCTGGCGCGAAGGAGGCGTCGAACGGCTCGACAGTCCACTTCACCTGCGCCTTCCTAAGGCGAAATCATCCTGACGTCGCGAGCTCCCTCGGCCGCGACACCTGAATCGAACAGCGGCGCTTGCGTCTCATTCAGGCTGCGGGCAGGACGACGGTCGTCGTGCCGTCGTCGTTGACGTAGAGCTGGCAACCAAGAGCTCGTAGTTCGGAGAGCTTGCGGCGGGCGCGGACCGCTGGAGCGTTGCGTCGGTCGAACCAGTCGGGACCGAGGTCTAGGTAGGTGGCGTCGTCGCTCGCGAGAACGTGCCAGCAGGCGACGAGGATCGAATGGCCGACGGCCTTTCGAGCTCGTTGCTTGCCACGCCGGGGGCTGAGACGACGATATTCGCGCGCGCAGATAGGTGTCTTTTGAACAGACTGCGGCCATCGCCGCGACAGCGAGGTGGCGCTGTAGCCAGCTGTCCCCGTGTCGGGCGGTCCCGCGCTTCTGCTTGCCCGCCGACTCGTGCTGGCCTGGGCACATCCCTGCCCAGCTGGCGAGGTGCGCCGCGGTCGGGAAGCGGCCCATGTCGACCCCGATCTCGCCGATGACCGCCTCGGCGATGCGACGATCGATGCCAGGAATCGAACAGAGACGGTCCCGGGCCTCAGCAAAAGGGGCGATCGCCTCCTCGATGGCGGAGGTCATCCGTCCGATCGCCTCGTCGAGGTAGTCAAGATGGGAGAGGATCTCTGAGACCAAGACTGCGTGGCGGGGCCCGAAGCGCCCTTCGAGGGCGGTGCGCAGAGCCGGCAACTTAGAGCGCAGCTTGCCCTTGGCGAGATCGGCGAGCGTCGCGGGGTCCCGTGTCCCCTCCACGAGAGCGGCGAGCATTGCCCGAGAGGAGGCACCGAGGACGTCAGAGGCCACCGAGGAGAGCTTCACCCCGGCGTCTTGGAGGACCTTGTCGAGACGCTGGGCCTCACGGGTGCGTTCCTCGGCGAGCGTGCGCCGGTAGCGGGTGAACTCGCGCAGATCGCGGATCTCTTTCGGCGCGACGAAGCTCGGCCGGACGAGCCCGTGCTCGGTGAGCTGGCAGATCCACTCGGCGTCGGCGATGTCGGTCTTCCTGCCTGGGACGTTGCGCATGTGACGGGCATTCAACAGCCAGCACTCCATGGCGTCCTCGAGAACGTAGAAGATCGGCTTCCAATAAACGCCGGTCGCCTCCATCGCGACACGGGTCACGTTGTAGGAGCAGAGCCAGTCCCGAAGGGCGAGCAGATCGGCCGTGAACGCCGAAAAGCTCGCGATCTCGGTCCTGCGCACGCCATCGGGCCCGGGATAGCGGACACAGGCGACGACGAGGTCCTTGTGCACATCGAGCCCGGCACAGCGCTCGACAACAAGTTCCATGGGACAACCTCCTTAGGCGGTCATGGGATGCACCACGCCAGGAGGCCGAGGGTCTGAAATCTAAGGCACGCGCTCGAAGCGGCAGTCATCGGTGCTCGGGGCCTCCACGTCACGCTAAGCCACGGGCGCAAGGCACCAAGAACGCCCGACGTCGATGGCGTGCTGCCCTACAAGATTTCCCTACCTATCAGGTGGGCCGCCAGGCGCCCGGGCGCTAAACCCGAGCCGCTTGGCTACTGCGTACGCGACCGCGCTCTCGTAGCCCTTGCCGTTGGAGGGCGTGTTGTTGTAGAACCACGGCTCGTAAGCCGGACTGTCGGTCGCGACCGTCAGCACACCGCGCTTGAACAGCTCTGGCTGTACGGCCGCGTAGGAGCACGACGAAGCTGTGGCCGCAAGGCGCGCTCTCGTCGTCGGTGCCGGCGAGGCTGCCGATCCGGCCGTCGTCAGACCGAGCCCGATCACGGCGAACGTCACAAGAACAAGGGTCCTACGCATTGTCGGCTCACCCACCTCCGCGAGACTGCTTCCTGTTCTCCGCGCGAGACCCGGCGCGGTGGCAACGAGCGTACTGCCGACCAGGGCGGGCGGGCATCCCTCGTCCAGATCAGAGACAAGTTCGGGCACTTGGACCATTGACTACCCGGCTCGGGCCGAATACGGTAACTCCACTTCGTACCGGGCACGACCGGGGGGTTAAGTGCCGGGTACCGCGGTGGAGGGGGTGCCGGCGAGCTGCCTCGTTGGCGCTGGCGCCCTCACCACCCACCCATCGGCCACGCAGCTAGGCGCGGGCCGCCGGGCGATGGTGCGAGACTCGTTGGCCGATGGCACGGATCCTTGTGACCTCGCCGCTCCCCGACGGAGCCTTCGGCCCGCTCGCCGACCACGAGCTCACTGCGCCCGAGCCGGGCAGGTCGCTTACCACCGAGGAGATTGCCGAGGCATCCCGGGACGTTGATGCAATCGTCTGCCAATTGAAGGACAGGATCTCCGAAGCGGTGTTCACCGCCGCACCCCGTCTCAAGGTCGTCGCCACCGTCTCTGTCGGCTACGACAACGTCGACATCGGCGCGGCCACACGAGCCGGCGTCGCTGTGTGCCACACGCCCGGTGTGCTGGACGACACGGTGGCGGACCTCGCCTTTGCCCTGATCCTGTCCGCCTCCAGGTTGCTCTCGGAGTCCGAGCGGGACCTGCGCGCCGGTGGGTGGACCGGTGCGCATTTCGACGGCTATCTCGGCCGGGACGTGCACGGCGCCACGCTCGGCCTGGTCGGTTACGGCCGCATCGCGCGAGCGGTGGCCCGGCGGGCCGAAGGGTTCTCGATGCGCGTGCTCCACCATGCGCGACGGCCCACCGGGCTCGAGGGCTGTGTCACCGAGCTGGACGACCTCTTGGCGATGGCCGACGTGGTGAGCCTGCACGTGCCTCTCACCGAATACACGCACCATCTGATCGATGCCCGCAGGATCGCTCTCATGAAGCCGACCGCGGTCCTCGTCAACACCTCCCGGGGGCCGGTGGTAGACGAGGAGGCGCTTGCCGCCGCCCTCGAGTCCGGACGGCTGTTCGCAGCCGGCCTCGACGTCTACGAGAAAGAGCCCGCCGTGCACCCGCGGCTTTTGGCCGCGCCGAGGACCGTGCTCCTCCCCCACGTCGCAAGCGCCACGTTCGCCACCCGCTTGGCGATGGCACGGCTCGCCGCCGCGGGCGCAGCAGAGGTGCTCGCGGGTCGCCGCCCCCCCAACACGGTCAATCCCGAGGTGTTCGACAAGTAGTCGTCCCGGACGCCAGTCCGCCGTTAGATCGAAACCTCGGCCGCAGGAAGCACTTCGACGGTCCGGCCCGGGTAGCGCAACGTCCCGAGGCGGCTGTTCACGAACGCGACGACCGCTTCGGCGCCAAGCTCGCCCTCGGGCAGGACGGCAGGCGTCGTCGTATGGGCGTCGCTGACCAGGGTGACGTCGTAGCCGCGCACGAGGGCGGACACCGCGGCCGTCTGCACGCAGAAGTCTGACTGCGCCCCGGTCAGGACGAGCCTTTGTGCTCCTGTCCTGGCGAGCTCCGCAGCAAGACCGGTCTCGGCGAAGCTGTCCCGATAGGACTTGGGCACCACGGTGTCCCCCTCCCGGCGGTCCAGGGTCCCGATGAGTTGCCATCCCGGGCTTCCCGGAACAAGCTCCGGGTCGTCGGCCTCCCCGTGCTGGATGAACACGATGGCGGTGCCGGCCTCGCGCGCACGCCGCAGAAGATCGTTGATCCGTGTGACCACGCCCGTAACGTCCGCGCATCCGGCGAGCACCGCTTCCTGCATGTCGATTACGAGCAGCGCCGTGCGCGCCTGTGTGGTTTCCATGGCCACATCCTGCCGCCGAACGTGCGGCCCGCCGGCCGCTGTCCTCCTGGCGCCGACCCGAGGTGTCGACGGGCTCGCTCACGGTGGCTCCGCCGGGTGACGTGGCGGCAAGGAGCCCGGCCGTCAGGTGACGAGCAGGGAACCGTCCTCGTTGAACTCGAACGCCCCCCAGGCCACTTCCCACAGGTAGCCGCCCGGGTCGGTGAAGTAGCCGGAGTAGCCGCCCCAGAAGGTGTCCGCGGGCGCCGGCACGGGCAGCCGTCGCCAGCACCTCGTCGACCTCGTGGCGCTCCCGCACGTTGTGAGCGAGCGTGATCCCGCAGAACTTCGCGCGCGGTCCGTCCCAGCCCGGGCCGACGTCCTCGGCCAGTTCCGAGTACGGATAGAGGGCGAGTGTCACGCCGCTGGTCTGGAAAAATACGATGTCGTCCTCGGGGCTGCAGGTCGTCGGCAGCCCAAGCCCGTCCCGGTAGAAGGTGCAGGATCGGGCCAGGTCCGCTACTCCAGGGGTCGGAAACTGCTGCTCGGGGCATGAGCGCGGATGGACGTTCTTTCGAGTCGGCGATGTCGGCGTTGATGGTTGTCGATCAGGCGGGCGGTCGGTCAAGAGCAGGTGTCGCACACACTGTCGGACCGCCGGCCGCAGTGTCGTTGTCGCAAGCACAAAGGGGCTGTTACTGCCTGATGGGAAAGTGCGGTTGTGAGCTCGAAGCTGCGCCCGGTTTCGGTGCCGTTCGTGGTCGAGCGTCCGAGCGGGACGCGAGTTAGAACCCGTCTGCTGCTTGACAAAGCCGACGCCCAGGTTATTTCCGCGGTCGGCACCCATCTCGGTTCTCTGGCGGGGCGGGATCTGGCCCGTCGCTGCTCGGAGGGCCGCCTGGATAGCCGTGGCCGGGCGAGGTCGCGCCGGGAACGTAAGCGGGCGCTTACAGCCGAGTCCTCGGCGCGGTGGGCCGGGGCGATCACGAGGACCTCGGAGGACGCCTGGCGGCTGGCTGAGCGGAACCTTCGGGCCGAGCTGCGAAGCCTCGGTGCCCGGGTCGGGCGCATCCGCCGGCGCCTCGCGGTCCGGCTACGAGAGCGTCGGGGCCGTACCCGTGGGTACGCCACCGAGACGGAGCGGTGGGAGACCCAACGCCGGCTCCAAGTGCTCAAGGCCCGGCTGGGCGAGGTCGAAGCCCGCCTGGAGGCGGGACGGGTGAGCGTGTGCAAAGGCGGCCGGCGCCTCACCCGCACTCGCCACCACCTCGCCGAAGCCGGCTTGGACGAGCACACCTGGCGCCAGCAGTGGGAGGCGGAGCGGCTGTTCATCTGCGCCGACAGCGAAGCCGCCAAGGCGTGGGGCAACGAGACGATCCGTTGGCATCCCAACGAGGGTTGACTCGAGGTCTAGCTCCCGGCGTCGCTCGCGCATCTGGCCGACCGCCCCCACGGCCGTTACCGGCTGTCCCGCTCGGTCTCCTTCCCCTATCGCGGTTGCGATGTCGCTGCCCAGGCAGCCACTGGCGCGGTCCGTTACGACATCTGCTTCGACCCCGCCAAGCGACGGTGGTATCTCGACGCCTCGTGGACATTTCCGCCGGTCGTGGCCCCGAGTCTGGACGGGCTGCGCCGGCATCGGGTGGTGGCGGTCGACGTGAACGCCGGACACCTCGCGGTGGTGGTCCTGGACCCGTCGGGCAACCCGGTCGGCTCCCCCCACACCATCCGCCTCGAGCTGGCCGGCCTGCCGAGTTCCACTCGCGATGGCCGGCTCCGAGGCGCGATCACCGAGATCCTGCGCCTTGGCGCCGCCCACCAGGCCCGGGCAGTCCTCATCGAGGACCTCGACTTCGACCAGGCCAGGGCCGAAGGTCGCGAGCACACCGGGCGACGCCCGCAGCGCGGCCGCCCTGGCCGCGGCTTCCGCCGGCTGGTGGCGGGCATTCCCACCGCGCGGTTGCGCCACCGGCTCACCCAGATGGCCGCCAACGCCCGCGTAGCGGTCATCGCCGTTGACCCGGCATACACGAGCCGCTGGGGTGCCCAGCACTGGTTGGACCCCCTGAAGAACCAGTTCTCGCCGACTGCCACCGGCCATCATGCGGCCGCTGTGGTGATCGGCAGACGCGGGCTCGGACAGCGAGCACGGCGCCGGGAAAGGTGTGCCTCGACCCGACCAGAGGATCGGGAAGAGCGAGCGACCGACTCCGCCGTGTGGGCCATACCAGCATCGGCTGGTCTGTCCGGGCAGCAACCCAGGAACCCCGGGAACCGCAAGGCTTCAAGGCAGCCCCCGCCAGGGCGCAAGACCCGACCGGCCGAACGGACATCACAGGGCGACCAGGCGACCCAACACCGTTCGGGGCCGCCCACCAAGCAGGACTCACTCCTACTCGGTGTCTAGGAACGGTGACAAGCGATATGCGAGCTTCCACCACACAAGCGTGCCAGCCACAAGAGCTTTCTTCGAAAGCACGAGGTGGCCGTCGCGCAGTTGTCGCCTCCTCGCCGAGGTTTCCGGGTGCCCGACAGACCGGCGCGCGTGAGCTCTTGCGCCGTGCCATCCTGAGGAGACCGCGCAGTGCGGAGGTCTCGCCATGAAGGTCGCAGTTGCCCAGTTCGCATCGAGGACCGACGCGCCGGCCAATCGCGCCCGCGTGCTGGACCTGTTCGGGAACGCCGCTCGCGATGGTGCGGAGCTCGTCGTCCTGCCCGAGGCTGCCATGTACCCTCTCGACCGGCCTGCCGGCGAGCTCGCCCGGGCCGCCGAGACGCTCGAGGGGCCCTTCGTCACCGCATTGGCCGAGGCTGCGTCGGCACACGGGGTGACCGCCATCGCCGGGATGTTCGAGAAGGTGCCGGGGGAACGACGTGTGCACAACACCGTCGTGGCCGTCGGTCCCGAGGGCATGCTCGGCCGCTACCGCAAGCTCCACCTCTACGATGCCCTCGGCCACAAGGAGTCCGACACGCTCGTTCCGGGGCCGATCGACGGCGACGAGCTCTTGGTGCTCCGGCTGGGTGAGTTCGTGGTGGGCGTTGCGACGTGCTACGACCTGCGCTTTCCCGAGCTGTTCCGCGCCTTGGCCGACAGGGGCGTGACGGCCTTCGCTGTGCCTGCCGCCTGTGTCGCGGGGCCGCTCAAGGGGGATCATTGGATGACGATGTGCCGCGCACGCGCCATCGAGAACACGTCGTACCTGCTTGCCGCCGCGCAACCACCACCCAACTACTGCGGCCGCAGCCTCGTGATCGACCCGATGGGCCTCGAAATCGTTGGGCTCGGCGACACCGACGGCGTCGCGACCGCCGAGATCTCGCCCGAACGCGTCAGTTCGGTGCGTGCTGCGCTGCCGGTGCTGGCGCAGAGGCGCTACGAGGTCAGGCCGAGACCCTGACGGATCAGGCGCCCGGCGGCGAGGATCTCTTGACCATGACGGGCGGGAACAGGCCGAGAATCTTCTCCACGGCCCTCGCGGTGGGCAACGAGGGTGTGGCACCCGCCACCCCCACGGCGAGGGCACCCGCCGCTGCCGCGCGAACCAGGCTCGCCTCGAGGTCTCGACCGCGGGCGAGCGCGCTCGCGAGGACACCGCAGAAGGCGTCACCGGCCGCCACCGTGTCGACGACCGGGACCGAAAACGAAGGCACTGCGAGCACGCGCTCGGTGTCCACGTAGACGGAGCCTTTGCCACCGAGGGTCACGACCACGGCTCCACAGCCACGGGAGACAAGGGCGCGCCCTGCCCGGACCGCTCCTTCCACGTCGTCGACGGCAACTCCCGTCAGCGCGGCTGCCTCGACCTCGTTGGGGAGGCAGAGGTCCACCTTCGAGAGGAGCTCGTCGTCAACTGCCAGCGCGGGCGCCGGGTTGAGCATCGTCTTTGTCCCGGCCCGCCTGGCCAGATCGAGCGCGGCCCCCACAACCTCGAGGCGCACCTCGAGCTGGACGAGCAGGACGGCGGCATGTTCGATCAGTCCCGCCGCGTCCCTCACGTGCTGGACCGTCAGGGCGTGGTTGGACTCGGGCACGACGATGATGAAGTTCTGGCCGGCGGAATCCACGGTGATGTGTGCGATCCCGGTGGCACAGCTCGGGTCCGTGGTCAGATGCGAGACGTCGACTCCCTCGGCGACGAGCTGTGCCCGGATGGCGGCGCCGAACCCGTCCGAGCCGACCCGGCCCACCATCGCGGTGGCGACGCCCTGGCGGGCGCACGTCACCGCCTGGTTGTTGCCCTTCCCCCCGGGCACCATCGTGAAAGAGCTGCCGATCACGGTCTCACCGGGGGCGGGCAGCCTCGCCGTGGCGGCCGTGAGATCCATCGACAGGCTTCCGACGACGACGACTTCAGCCATGCTCTACCCGGCACATGTCGGTCACTTGGACGCGGGCCTGGTCAGGTGTCGAGGTGCAGGAGCAGCCACTGCAGCAGCATCGTGGCGTTGACGTTGCGGTTGAGCCGCGTCGAGGCCTCGTCGATGGCCGCGATCGCGGCGAGGGTGGAACGCAGCCGCGGGGCGGAGACCTCCGGCTCTGCCAGGCGCTGACGGCACACCGCCGACAACGCAGCGAACCCGGCGCGGATCTCGTCCGTGCGAACCCGCCTCAGCTCCCGGTTGTGACGCTCCTCGATGACAGATCGGCCCGGGATCGCCTTCTCGCCCCGTCGTTTGGCCTCCTCCTGGAGGCCAGCCAATTCCTCGGCCTGGCGCGCACGTACGACCTCGACAGGCTCGGCGACCGTGGCGAGCAGCTCGTCGGCAAGCTCGGCAACTTTCGCGCCCGTCCCGTCCAGCCGGCCCCACACGCCTCTCCACAGTTGCAGACGCGCCGCGAAGCCCGGGTCGCGTGCCAGGAGCCTGGCCCGGTCCAGGCGCCCGCCCGCGGCCTCGGCGACAGACCTCGCCGTCGCGGGGTCGACGCCCTCACCCTTGAGGACCTCGACGATCGCCTCGTCGGCCAGCGGCTTGAACTGGACCTGAACGCACCGGCTGGCGATCGTGACGAACGGGCCGGGCACGGTCTCCGCGATGAGGATGATCACGGTCGTGTCCGGAGGCTCCTCGATCGTCTTCAGCAGCGCCGGTGCCGCCTTTTCGACGAGATCGAAGTCGATCAGGACCAGCACCTGGTACCTGGCAGCCCTCGGGGTGCGAAGCGCCATGCGCGTCACCTCGCGCGCCTGATCGACCGAGATCGAGGCGCCCACGCGTTCGATCAACTCGAGATCGGGATGCCGGAGCGCGAGGGCCTCCCGGCACGACGCGCACTCACCGCAACCGCCGGTCGGGCATAGCAACGCCGCCCCAAAGGCCACCGATGCATCACGGCGGCCGGTGCCGGGAGGCCCGATGAACAGATAAGCGTGCACAGGCGCACGCAGCGCTCCTCGGAGAAGCTCGACGGCCTCCGGCTGGCCTTTCACACGGTCAAGGACAGAGGCGCGGGTCAAGGCCCCGGGAGCGCTCATCGGCAGTCGCCGATGCCGAGACGAGACCGGACGGCTCCGAGCACCTCGGCAGCGACCTCGGATACCGGCGCCGTCGCGTCGACGACCACCCAGTGCTCGGCGTCGTCGGCGGCGATCTTGAGGAAGCCGTCGCTGACTCTTCTGTGGAACTCCGGCTCCTCGGCTTCGATGCGGTCCGGTCTGAGACCGGGCAGCTGTGCCTGTTGGGTCGCACGGCGATGCTGAGCCAGCGCCCGGGGCACGTCCAGGAGGACGGAAAGGTCGGGCCACCTGCCCCGAGCGGCGAGATCGCAGGCGCGTCGCACCTCGTCGACGGGCAGTCCGCGACCGTAGCCCTGATAGGCGAGCGTCGAACCCGCGAACCGATCGACCACGACGTGGCGGCCGGCGGCCAGTGCCGGCTCGATCCGCACCGTCAGGTGCTCGACGCGCGCGGCAAGTATGAGGTACAGCTCCGCTCTCGGCGAGAGCGTGCCCAGCGACCGGTCCAAGAGCAGGTCGCGGACGCGCTCGGCGACCGGGCTGCCACCGGGTTCACGGCTCAGCTCGGCACCGATCGCCGAGGCGAGGAGCGCAGCCTGGGTCGACTTGCCGACGCCCTCGCCGCCTTCGATCGCGATCAACCGGCCCGTGGTGCGCACGGCTCGAAGGTTAGAGCGTCACCCGAGGCGGCACGGTCCTGCCGATTCGCCCGGGCCGGCACCGGCCGCTCAGGCAGGTGCCGGGGACAGCCCTCTCAGCTTGTCCACGACCTCGGTGATCGCCTCGTCCTGCGCCGCGAGATGCTTTTGGATCTCGATCGCCTCGTGCAGGACCGCCTCGGCGTCCTTGTAGGTGTCCTCGGCCCGCTTGTCGCTCGCGGCCGCTTGGATGTTCTGGCCGACGATGATGACCGGCAGGAGCACCAACTGGAGGAAGTTCGAGCTGATCCAGGCGATGATGATCGTCAGGTTGTGGCTCTTTATCGCAGACGGCAGGCTTATGAGGGCGATGATCGCGAAGATGTAGGCACAGATCATCGTGCCCACGCCGAGCGTGATCATGAGGCCGACTCTGGCATTGAACCTGGCGAACCCGGACTTGCCCTGCACGCGGTGGTCGTTGACCTTGGTCGGGCGCGTCCCGCCTTCCAGCACGGCCTTGGTGCGGGGGTGGATGTAGTGGCGGTAGCTGATGATGTCGGGCATGGCGACAGGCTAATGGTGGGGCCTTTGCGAACGTGGGGACTCACCGAACGGCCGCAGCGGCCACCCTCGAGGCGGAAAGGCCGGAAGATCAACGGGTTGCTAGGCCTCGGCCTTCAGCTCCGGCTCGAGCAGCTTGGACTCGCTCCGTAGGAAGATGTTCACACCGGCCGCTATTGCGCCGCCCACGAGCGGTGCCACGATGAACAGCCACACCTGGCTCAGCGCCTTGCCGCCCTCGAACAGGGCCGGGCCGAGCGCACGGGCGGGGTTGACGGACGTGCCGTCCAGCGGGATGCCCACGAGGTGAATGACAGTCAGCGAGAGGCCGATCGCGAGTCCTGCGAACCCTGCAGCCGCCTTCTTCTCGGTGACCATGAGCACGACGAACACGAGAAGGAAGGTCAGCACGATCTCGAGCACGAAGGCGCCGCCCTCGGTGATGTGCTTGCCGTAGGCGTCGCTGCCCAGTCCGCCCGTCTGGTCGACCACCTTGCCGAAGCTCGATGTCAGGAGCTTCAACAGCGCGCCACCGGCGATGCCCCCGACAAACTGCACGATCCAGTAGCCGACCGCTTCGTTCAAGCTGACGCGCCCTGAGATCAACGCCCCGAGGGTGACCGCCGGGTTTACGTGACAACCCGACACGGGCCCGATGGCATAGACGAGCGCCAGCAGCACGAGGCCGAAGGCGAACGCGACACCGGCATCACCGATCACGTTGATCCCGCCCACGGCGCTCCCCACCGCGAAGAACACGAGGACGAACGTGCCCAGTCCTTCTGCAACAAGCTTTCTTGCCACTCGTGACCCCCTCTGGTCGAGATCCCCGTCAAGCTTCGACAGCCCGGCGGTCAGAGTATCCCGCCGCACTATGAGGAGCTAGGTATTGACCAGTCGTCGTCGGATTGTGAAACCGACCCCGGGCCTGCCGTCCTGATGGCCGCTCCCGGCGCCCTGCGAACCGTGGCCTTTTTGGCCGCCGCGGCCTTCTTGGTGGCGGTCGCCTTGCGGGCGGGGGCCTTGTTCGCGGTGGCGGTCGCCTTGCGGGCCGGGGCCTTCTTGGTCGCAGTCGCCTTGCGGGCCGTTGCCTTGCGAGCGGCCGTCTTCTTCGAGGTGGTCGTCTTGCGGGCGCCCGCCTTCTTCGCCGCACCGGTTGC
Source organism: uncultured Acidimicrobiaceae bacterium (assembly GCA_963719125.1). Classification (GTDB taxonomy): domain Bacteria; phylum Actinomycetota; class Acidimicrobiia; order Acidimicrobiales; family Bog-793; genus Fen-455. The sequence continues at coordinate 78,495 of CAVRAT010000006.1, read as the reverse complement.
CTTGCGGGCCCCTGCGCGCCTCGCGGGCCCGGCGGCCCGGCGCTCCGAGATGAGCTCGAGGGCGCGTTCGAGTGTCAGCTCTTCGGGATCATCACCTCGGCGCAGCGAGGCATTCGTCGTCCCGTCGGACACATAGGGCCCGAAACGCCCGGAGCGCAGCACGATCGCGGAGCCGGTCTCGGAATCGGCACCGAGCTCGCGGAGGGGAGCTGCGGAAGTGCCGTAGCGACGCTGCTTGGGTGCCGAGAACAACGAGAGCGCCTCTTCGATCGTCACGGTGAACAGCTGGTCCTCGGTCTCGAGGCTTCTCGTCTCCGAACCCCGCTTCATGAACGGCCCGAACCGGCCGTTCGCCGCCACGATCTCCTCACCGGTCTCGGGGTCGGCGCCGATCGTCCTCGGGAGCTGCAGTATCTGCAGGGCCTGTTCCAAAGTGACGTCCGGGACACTCATGGTCTTGAGCAACGAAGCGGTCCGCGGTTTGTCGCCCGCAGTGGCCGCCTCCCCGAGCTGGACGTAAGGCCCGAAGCGGCCGGCTCTCACGAGCACAGTCTTGCCCGTCACCGGGTCGGTGCCGAGCACGCGATCGGTGGAGGGATGCTCCAGGAGCTCCTCGGCCCGCTCCAGGGTGAGCTCGTCGGGAGCCAGATCGCCCGGCACCGCCGCACGCTCCTCGCCACGTTGCAGGTACGGGCCGTAGCGGCCCACGCGGATCACGATCTCGCGCCCCTCGGCGTCGGTGGCGAGTGGTATCGAATTCACTTCCCGGGCGTCGATCTCGTCGAGGTGCAGCGACACGGCCTCTTTGAGCCCGTGGCTGCCGTCCACTGCGAGCGAGTGGCCGGCCGCCCTAGCGGGACGAACGGCACCCGGCCTTTGCTCACCGAAGTAGAAGCGCTCGAGCCACGGGACCTGTTCCTCGCTGCCCGAGGCGATGTCGTCGAGATCGTCCTCCATGGAGGCCGTGAAGCCGTAGTCGACCAGGTTCGCGAAGTGGTCCTCGAGCAGCCCGACGACCGCGAAGGCCGTGAAGGACGGAACCAGTGCCGTCCCTCTCTTCCACACGTAGCCGCGGTCCTGGATGGTGCCGATGATGCTGGCGTAGGTGGAGGGGCGCCCCACCCCCAGCTCCTCGAGGCGACGAACGAGCGACGCCTCGGTGTACCGGGCCGGCGGCTTGGTGGCGTGCTCCTCGACCTCGAGGCCGTCGCAGTCGACTTCTCCCCCGGCGACGAGCCGGGGCAGGCGGACGTCCTGATCGCCGCGGCGCTCGCCCTGTCCGTCACCGTTCTCGTCCTCGTCCTCGCGGTAGACCGCGAGGAAACCGGGATCGGTGATGACCGTCCCCGTCGCCATGAAGACCGTGGCCGATCCCTTCGGGGCGACCGGCGACGCCTCGAAGGTGCGGCCCTGGATCCGCGCACGTGCGGTGGTCCCGGTGGCGTCGTTCATCTGCGATGCAACCGTGCGCTGCCATACGAGCTCGTAGAGGCTGCGCTCCTCGCCCCTGAGCTCGCCCGAGATCTGCGCCGGAGTGCGGAAACGGTCGCCGGCGGGCCGGATCGCCTCGTGCGCCTCCTGGGCGTTCTTGACCTTGCTGCGGTACACACGGGGCGAGCGCGGGACCGACTGGGCGCCGTAGAGGGCCTGGGCCTGCTCCCGGGCGGCCCTGATGGCGGTGTCAGACAGCGTCGTCGAGTCGGTCCGCATGTAAGTGATGTAGCCCCGCTCGTAAAGGCGTTGCGCGACCTGCATCGTGCGTTGGGCGGAGAAACGCAGCTTGCGGGCGGCTTCCTGCTGGAGCGTGGAGGTGATGAAGGGAGCGGCCGGAGACCTGCGGTAAGGGCGTTCCTCGACGCTCGAGACCTCGAAGTCGGCTCCTTGGAGGGCGGCGACGATGCCGCGGGCTGCGGGCTCGTCGAGGAGGACGACCTCGTCCGGTGAGCTCAGCGTCCCGGTCGGGCTGAAGTCCTCGCCGGTCGCGACGCGGCGGTCGCCCACCTCCACCAGCCGAGCCGCGAAGGGCTGCGACTCTGCGGCGAAGCTGCCCTCGACGCTGCACCAGCTGGCGGAGCGGAACCGCATGCGCTCGCGCTCGCGCTCGACCACGATCCGTGTGGCGACGCTCTGCACCCGGCCGGCGGAGAGGCCCTTGGCGACCTTGCGCCACAAGACCGGCGACACCTCGTAGCCGTAGAGACGGTCGAGGATGCGCCTCGCCTCCTGCGCATCGACGAGGCGCCGGTCGAGCTCGCGAGGGTGCTCGATGGCGGCGCGGATGGCGCTAGGCGTGATCTCGTGGAAGACCATGCGCGAGACCGGGACCCGGGGCGAGAGCACCTCGACGAGGTGCCACGCGATCGACTCGCCTTCACGGTCCTCGTCTGTCGCGAGATAGACCTCGCTCGCAGCCCCGACGAGGCGGCGAAGCTTGGCGACCTGTTCCTTCTTCTCCCGGGACACGACGTACAGGGGCTTGAAGTCGTTGTCGACGTCGACGCCGAGGCGGGCCCACGGCTCCTGTTTGAAGGCCGCCGGCACGTCGGCCGCCGATCGCGGGAGATCTCGTATGTGGCCTATCGAGGACTCGACGACGTAGTCACCGCCGAGATAGCCCGCAATGGTCTTCGCCTTCGCGGGGGACTCGACGATGACTAGTGGCTTGGGCATGTGTGCTCGTCCTGTTGAGGGCGGACGGTCTAGCTTGCGCCGTTCCGCAGTGGCTTAGGAGCCGACGGCGGCGTCGCCGGCCTTGGCGGGAGTCTCGTGCCCGGATCCGTGGTCCGGAAGTGCCGCTTGAGTCCCCGCCGTCTCAGGTTCGAGCATGCTAGTCGAGCGCTTCGAGATTGCAATCGAGGTCAGGAGGATCACGAGCGCGACCGCCGCGATCGCGAAGCGGGCGCCGTCGTTGTGCCTGAGTGTGATCACGGCCGGCAAGATGAGCAACGACACGAGGTTCATCACCTTGATGAGCGGGTTCAGTGCCGGCCCGGCGGTGTCCTTGAAGGGGTCGCCGACGGTGTCGCCGATGACCGCGGCCTTGTGGGACTCGGAGCCCTTTCCGCCGTAATGGCCGTCCTCGATGTACTTCTTGGCGTTGTCGAAGGCACCCCCCGAGTTCGAGAGGAAGTTCGCCATCAACTGGCCGGTGAGGATCGTGCCGGTGAGGAAGGCACCGAGGGCTATGTAGTTGATCCCGAAGCCGACGATGACCGGCGAGAGGACTGCGAGGAGCGCCGGGGTGGCCAGTTCGCGCTGGGCGGCGGCCGTGCAGATCGAGATGACCCGTCCGTATTCGGGCTTCTCGGAGTAGTCCATGATCCCGGGGTGCTCGCGGAACTGGCGGCGCACCTCGTGCACGACCGTCCCCGCCGAGCGGCCGACGGCCCGGATGGCGAGCGACGAGAAGAGGAACGCGATCGACCCGCCGATCAAGAGCCCGACGAAGGTCGTCGGGACCGCGACGTTGATCTGGGTAAGCGGGTTGTGGAACAACGCGTCGCCCGTGACGTTCTTGAGTGCCGGCAGCTGGTTGCCGATGGTCTCGACGAACGAGGAGAACAGGGCCACCGCCGCGATGACCGCGGAGCCGATCGCGACACCCTTTGTGATCGCCTTGGTGGTGTTGCCGACGGCGTCGAGGCTCACCATGACGCGCTCGGCCTGCCCGGTGAACTCGCCCGACATCTCGGCGATGCCGGCCGCGTTGTCCGAGACCGGGCCGAAAGAGTCCTCCGAGATGATCATCCCCGTCGTGGAGAGCATGCCGATGCCCACGAGGGCCACGAGGTAGAGCGACACGGTCAGCTTGCCGCCGCCGAGAGCGACCGCGCTCGACACGGCGATGACGATGGCGATGATCGCCCAAACGCTCGACTCGAGGCCGATCGAAATGCCGGCCAGCACCGTCGTCGCCGGGCCGGTGCGGGTCGCATCGGCGATCTGTTGCACGGGGGCGCGTTCGGTCGAGGTGAAGTGCTCGGTGATAAGGCTCGCCACGTTCGCCAGCACGATGCCGATGAGCACGGCCCAGAAAACCTTCAGGCTGTGGACGTAGAACTGCGCCACGAGGAAGGCCCCGACGAGAGTGAGCACGGTGCCGGCCCTGAACCCACGGTTGATCGGGGCCATCGCCGTCTTGTCGCGCTCGCGCCCGCGCACGACCATGATGCCGAAGGCGGACGTGAGGATCCCGATGCCAGCGACGATGAGCGGGTAGAGCAGCCCACGCGTGGCCGGCAGGTGAAGGGTCTTGAACGCCGAGTACCCGAGGATCAACGAGGCGATGATCGTGATCTCGTAGGACTCGAAGAGGTCGGCCGCCATCCCGGCGCAGTCGCCGACGTTGTCGCCGACGTTGTCCGCGATCGTGGCGGCGTTGCGGGGGTCGTCCTCGGGGATGCCCGCCTCGACCTTGCCGACGAGGTCGGCGCCCACGTCGGCCGCCTTGGTGAAGATGCCGCCGCCGACACGCATGAACAGGGCGATGAGCGACGCACCGAAGCCGAAGCCGACCAGCACGGCGGTGGCGCTGTTCTGGAAGATGAAGACGATCGTCGTCGCCCCGATAAGGCCGAGGCCGACACACAGAAGGCCCGTGATGCCCCCGGTGCGGAAGGCCACCTTGAGCGCCGGGGGCAGCTTGCCCTCGCGGGCCGCGGCCGCGGTCCGGACGTTGCCGCGGACAGACAAGCTCATGCCGATGAGGCCCGTCATCCCCGAGAAGAGGGCCCCGCACAAAAAGGCGATCGCCCGGGCAAAGCCGGACTGCACGAAGGTCAGGGCCACCGTCCCGTCAGGACGCACGACCTTGGTCGCGGTGAAGAACACGAGGACGAACAAAGGGACGACGATGATGGCGATCGTCTTGAACTGCCGGCGCAAGAAGGCGACGGCGCCCTCTTGGATCGCGGCCGCGATCTCACGCATCTTGTCGGTGCCCGTGTCCGCGGCGAGCACCCCTCGCATCAGATACAGCGCCGTGGCGATCGCCACCAAACCCGTTGCGAGCGCGAACACTAGCCAGGCTCGCTCGGCCCCTCCGAGCACGAAGGCCTGGTAGCCGCCGGTCGCGAACAGGTGCGGGGGCATTCTTTGCTCCTTTGGTCGGGTCGGCTCGGACAATACGGTAGGAAGCCGCCAGATTCAAACTCGCAATTAATTGGTCAGTCGGTACCGTTCCTAAACACTGGGCAGGACTGAGTCCCGCCCGGCGGTCCCGCCCCGACGGTCAGCTGCGGCCGGCACCGCCCGGGCCGGGGCCCGTCGAAGGAGCCTCTGCACGATCGGGGGTCGAGATCACCCAGTAAAGGGGGTTCACCATCCCGACGTTTCGGCCCCGCGTCGCGACCATCCCCTCGACCACGACACGTGCCCCGGGCTCGATGCCGGCCACGCGCCGCCGTCCCTGGAAAACAGCCATCAGCTGGCCTGTCCCGTCCGCGATGATGCACTCGAGCGACGAGACACCGGCTCGCGGCTGGACGCGCACTGTCCGGATCCGTCCCGCCACCCGGGCACGCTGGCGTGGGCGCAGGTCGCCGATCGCAATGGCACCGGCGGCAAGACCCGACGAGGAAGCGCTCTGGAACCCGGCGACGCGCTCCGCGGCAGTCTTGGCGCCCGCTTCACGCGCCGCTCGGCTCGGCTCGATCGTGCGGAACCCGGCGTCGTGCATCGCCCCGGACCCCTGCTCTCCTCCGGCCTTCCAGGGGACCAGCTGCCTGCGGCGCTTGCCGAGCTGGAAGGGCACGATCGTTGCGTTCACGTTCGGCAGCTCGCCGACGTAGGCGGCGATGCGGTCCGAGGTGCGGTCGTGCAGCAGCCTTTGCCAATAGCCGGCGACGACGCGGTGGGGCAAGAGGACGCTGACCTCCGTCTGGCCGTCTGCCGCCACGTCGGCGATCAGCTCCATCGAGGCCCTGATGAGACGACGGTCAGGGCACTCGACGAGATCAAGAGGAAAGCGCGAGAGCCCGAGCTGGGCCCATTGGGACTCGAGCTCCGCGGACCGCGCGCTGTCCAGCACGAAGTGCACCGCACGCAGCTCGTCCGGGTCGAGCATCCTCGCGTACTGCAGCGCGCGGGCGTCCGCGAGGTCCAGCCGGTCGACGAACACGAGCACGACGTGGCGGCGAAGGATCGGGGCCACGAGGGCCTTGCTGACATTCTCCTCCAGCTCCTTGCTCTCCTCGTCGTACTGCTTGTGGAGCCGGATCAAAGTGGGCACGAGGATGAGGAAGAGCACGACCACGATCCAGACGCCTTCGCGGAACTTCACGATGACGAAGATCAGGACGACGCTGAGCGACAGCACCCCGGCAAAGCCGTTGATGGCGAGCTTGTACCTCCACCCCTTCTCCCGTAGGCGGATGTGGTGCTTGGACATGCCGAAGCCCGCAAAGGTGAAGCCGGTGAAGACGCCCACCGCGTAGACGCCGACGAGGACGTCCACCTGGGCCCGGGTGACGATGAGCAGCGCCTCGGCGGCGATGGTGAGGATGATGATCCCGTTCGAGAACACGAGCCGGTGGCCGCGGCGCGTGAGGCGGTGGGGGAGAAAGGAGTCCTCCGCAACGAAGCTGGCGAGGTTCGGGAACCCGTTGAAGCTCGTGTTGCCGCCCGTCCAGAGGATCAGCATGGTGGCGGCCTGCACGAAGAAGAAGCCGAACTTCCCGAACCAGGCGGAGCCGAAGACGTACTTCGCCTCCTGGGAGAGCACGGTCGGGCTGCCGTTCACGTAGGGCACGGCGTGGGTGATGTGGGCGAGGAGCGACACCCCGGAGACGAGCGAACCGAGGATTATCGACATGATGACGAGCACCCGGCGGGCGTTGAGCCCTTCGGGCTGGCGGAATGTCGAGACCCCGTTCGAGATCGCCTCGAGGCCCGTCAGCGACGACCCGCCGTTGGCGAAGGCGCGCAGCACGATGATGATCCCGGCCCCGTACAGAAGGCCGCTCCCGGGCGTGCCGATGGGCACGACGCCGGGGTGGTGGATCGAGTGCACGTGCAGCTGGCCGAGCGCAGCCCGGATGAGGCCGATGATGATCACCGAGCCGGTGGCGGTGATGAACAGGTAAGTCGGAAGGGCGAAGATGCGTCCCGCCTCGCGGATCCCGCGCAGGTTGCCGTAACACATGAGGGCCACGACGGTCACCGAGATGGCGACGGGGACCTCGCCGTGCGACAGGGCCGGGAAAGCGGAGGTCAAGGCGTCGGTCCCCGCCGCGACCTGAACGGCGACGGTCACGACGTAGTCGATGATCAGGGCCACGGCCGCGATCTGGGCCACCTTCACCCCGAAGTTCTCCCGGGCCACGACATACGAGCCCCCGGCTCGCGTGTAGACCATGACGACCTCTCGATACGAGAGGGTCACGAAGAGGAGCACGACTATCACGGCCAGTGTGATCGGCAGGAGAAGGCTGAAGGCGGCCACGCCGACGGCGCGGACCAGGACGAAGAGGATCTCTTCGGTTCCATAAGCGGTGGAGGAGATGCAGTCCGGGGAGAGGACGCCGAGCGCGGTCGGCTTGCCGAGGCGCTCGACGGAAAGGCGCTCGGTGATGAGCGGTGGACCGAGCAGCGCCTTCTTCAGACGGTAGGAGAACGACTCGGGCAGGATGACGACATCGCCCAACTCCTGTCGACTGAACCTTTCGTCGCCGGCGCCCCGCAACGGTGGGGATGCGGGCGGAGATGGCATCTCCTCGACCGCGGGCTTGCCAACGTCGTCGATGGTTCCGCCCGGCACGACCATTGAGCGTACTTTGTCGCCCTCCGGCCCATCGGCGGGCCTGCCGGCTGGTCGGGGACACTTGACCGCGCTCGGCGCGCCCTCGCCACGGTCGCCAGGGCGCTGTGAGTTGTGCGGGCGCGCCCGCGGGTGTTCGATAGGTGGCATGCACGTCATCGTCGTCGGGTGCGGCAGGACCGGCGCGGGACTCGCCGTTGAGCTGACCAACGCAGGCCATTCGGTCGCGATCATCGACAAGCTCCCCCGCGCCTTCCGCCGCTTGCCGGCTGACTGGCCCGGGCAGCGCATCGTCGGCTTCGGGTTCGACAGGGATCACCTCGAAGAGGGCGGCGCGAAGCGAGCCGACGCTCTCGCCGCGGTCACAAGCGGCGACAACTCGAACATCCTCTGCGCCCGTATCGCACGGGAGACCTACGAGATCCCGAACGTGGTCGCCCGCATCTACGACTCGCGCCGAGCCGAGATCTTCCAGCGCCTCGGAATCCCCACCGTGGCGACGGTCCCCTGGACGATCAACCACGTGCTGCGCCGTATCCTTCCCGAACGCGCCGCGACCGAATGGTCCGACTCGACCGGCCGTCTGCACCTGATAGAACGGCCGCTCCCCACCGAGTGGGAGGGACGCCCGTTGCCGCCTGGAGCACTCAACGGAGACGGGATCCGTGTCGTGGCGGTGACGCGGGCGGGCCTGCCGACGATCGAAGTCGGCGATCTCGTCGGGCAAGAGGGCGACGTCCTCCATCTCGTGGTCACTCACGACGTGGAGGCCAAGCTCGGAGCATTGTTCCCCGCCGCCTCACTCGCCTCGGGACCGAACGACGGGGCGAACCGCCGGTGAAAGTGGCAATTGCGGGTGCGGGCAACGTGGGCCGGTTCCTCACCGACGACCTGGCGCGAAGCGGCCATGAAGTGGTGCTGATAGACCGGGACCCGGATCGACTGGCCTCGATGCCCCCGATGGAGCGTGTCAGCTACATGACGGCGGACGCTTGCGAGGTGTCCGCTCTGCAGGCGGCCCATTTCGACGAGATGGACGTCGTCGTGGCCGTGACCGGCGACGACGAGGACAACCTCGTCGTGTCGCAGCTCGCCAAGCAGGAATTCGCGGTACCGAGGGTGATCGCAAGGGTGAACCACCCGAAGAACAACTGGCTCTTCAACGAGATGTGGGGCGTGGACGTCGCGGTCTCGACGCCCCATCTGCTCGCGGGCCTCGTGGAGGAGGCCGTGTCGGTCGGAACGCTCGTCCGCCTGCTGCAGTTCGAAGGTGGCCACACCCGCTTGATGGAGGTGACTCTGGACGCCGACTCGCCGGTTCTCGGCCGCGAGTTCGGGGCGCTCGTGCTGCCGCGCGGCTCCGCAGTCGTCGCACTCGTCCGCGACGGCCACGTGGTCGTGCCGCGCTCGGACGCGCCTTTGGTCGTCGGGGACGAAGTCGTGTTGCTCGTCAGCGCGCAGTGCGAGGACGACGAGATCCGGACGCTTCTCCTCGAAGACTCGTGACCGGCCCCACCGACCACGCACAAGGCGGGGAGGGGCCTGAGCCGGCGCCGCAACAGCCCGAGGAAGCCGCACAGCCCGAGGAAGCCGCACAGCCCGGGCCCGGCGCGCCGGCGTTGCCGGAACCTCCAGATGACGGGGACGGGACGGCCGAGCCCGGTGACTCCCCGGCGCCGACCGCGCCGAAGAAGCGCCGGAGCCGCAACCGCGGGCGCCACCGCCGGGACAGTGATTCCGGGGCGCCGAGGGAGAGCGCGGGCTCGATCGGCGCCAGCCAGGACGCCGCCGCTCAGGCAGCGACCGGCGGCAGCCCTGGCGCCGAGGTCGTCCACGGAGCCAAGCGCCCTGTTCCGGCCAGCTACGGACCACTCGAGGCGGCGTTCTTCGACCTCGACAAGACGGTCATCGCCAAGGCCTCGATGGTCGCCTTCGGCCGGCCCTTCTACCACGGTGGCCTCATCAACCGCCGGACCGTGCTGCGGGCTTTGTACGGTGAGCTCGTCTACCTGCACCTCGGCGCGAGCGAGCAGAAGCTCAACCGCATCCGCGAGAGCGTGCTCAAACTGATCAAGGGCTGGCACCGCGACCGCGTCTGCGAGATCGTCGCCGAGGCGATTGAGGAGATCGTCGAGCCGATCATCTTCGCGGAGGCTGCCGACCTGATCGACTGGCACCGTGAGCAGGGACGCCTGGTCGTGATCGTCTCGGCGTCACCCGAAGAGATCGTCACCCCGCTCAGCAGGTTCCTCGGTGCTGACGAGTGCATCGCGAGCCGGGCCCGCCTGGACGACGAGGGCCGCTACACCGGCTCGATGCAATTCTACGCCTTCGGGCCCTTCAAGGCCGAGGCGATGGACGCCCTCGCGGCCGAACGCGGCATCGATCTGGCCGCTTCCTACGCCTACACCGACTCCTACACCGACCTGCCGATGCTGGAGGCCGTCGGCCACCCAGTGGCCGTGAACCCGGACCGCGTCCTGAACCGGTACGCGCGCGAGCACGACTTCGAAGTCCTCCACTTCAGCCACACCGTCAGCCTGTGGAGCCGGGTCCGCGACCGGATCGGAGCCGTGCCGCCACGCCCCGCCATCGCGGTGTCGGCGGGCGCCGTCGCTCTCGGTGTCGGAGCCGCGGCGGCAGGCTGGTGGCTGGGCTCACGCAGGCGCGAGACCTGACCCGGGCCTGCGTGCCCTCTTGGCCGGTCAGTCCCCGCGGAGACGCTTCGCCGCGATCACACCGAGCGCGACGAGGAGAGCCAGTATCACGAGCTTCTTGATCATGGCGCCATCGTAGCCAGCCCGGCCGACCGACAGGCACCTTCGACGGCCCGCGGCAATGGTGCGGTCATCGGCAGATCGCCTGGCGCAAAGGGCCGCACGAACGCCTCCACCCGAAATCACACGCGTGAGGTCCCGCGGCTCAGACCAGGACGAGGGACTCGCGCGCAAAGACCGATCGGTAAGCCCGGGCCAAACGGGCGAGCAGGCTCAGACGGTCAGCAGATCCCTGGCGCCGGTGTCGCTCGAGGGATGCCTCAGCTTCGACATGGCGCGCGCCTCGATCTGGCGTATCCGCTCCCGGGTGAGGTTGAAGTGCTCCCCGACCTCTTCGAGCGTGCGGGGCTCGCCCCGGTCCAGGCCGAAGCGCAGCTTCAGGATCTCACGCTCCCGCTCGTCAAGCGGGGCAAGGAGACGGTTGATCTCGAGCGGCAGCAGTGCTGTCGCGGCAACCTCGAACGGCGATTCGGCCGAGCGGTCCTCGACGACGTCGCCGAGCTCGGCATCGCCGTCTTCACGCAGCGGCTCGGACAGCGACAGGGGCTCGGCACGGAACCTGAGCGCCTCGATCAGCTTGTCCTCGGGCAGCTCCACTTCTATGCCCAGCTCGACCAGTGTCGCCGGCCGCCCCAGTTTGAGCTCTAGACGAGCCTGTGCCTTCTGCACTCTGGCCAGGGTGTCTCCTGCATGAACGGGGAGCCGTATCGTCCGTCCCGTATTGGCAATGCCGCGGGTAATCGCCTGGCGGATCCACCAGGTTGCGTACGTCGAGAACTTGAAGCCCTTGCGCCAATCGAACTTCTCGACAGCGTGCATCAGGCCGAGGTTGCCCTCTTGTATCAGGTCGAGCAACGGCAGCCCCGATGCCTGATATTTCTTCGCGATCGAAACCACCAAACGAAGGTTCGACTGGACGAAAGTCCTCTGGGCCATCTCGCCCTCGCGAACCTTCCGGTTGAGCTCTCGACGCCTGGTGGGGGTCATCCCCTTGGACTTCGACCTCAGTTCCTCCTCGGCGCCCCAGCGAGCCTCGATCGCCTGAGCGAGGCGAACCTCGTCATCCTTTGTGAGCAGCGGGTACTGGCCGATATCGGTCAGATAAAGCCTGACGAGATCCTCTTCGTCGCGCTCAACTCGCTCTTTCGCCAAGATGAAAAGCCTCCGTGGGTTCGGCCGGCACAGCTTCGCTGTTCCGAAGTTATTGACGCGTAGGCAGAGCCATCCGCGTCGACCGTCGCTGCCCCACACGGCGCCGGTCAGCGAACCTTGCGCTGCTTCTTTACTCGAACGTAAGTGTAACGGTGGAGTCAAGCTTGCCCGTTCGCGGGTCCTTGCCCTGGAGGGGCCGCCGTGCTATGCAGCCGGGCTCCGCCGGCCCGAGAGGGCTCGAGCACCGTCCCCGCGTCGAGCGGGATTCAGCGCGCGGCCGGCTGCCGGCCGGAACCCCTGGGTACGGTCGCTGCGGCGGCGGTCCCCGCAGACGCCCGGAATTGGTTCGTGATCGGCATCCGCCTGTCCTTGCCGAAACCACGACTCGTGACCCTCGGGCCCGGTGGCGCCTGGCGCCGTTTGTACTCGGCGTGGTCGACGAGATCGATGACCCTGCGTACCGTCGCCTCTTCGAAACCCTCCCTGACCAGGTCATAGACCGTCAGGTCGCGCTCGACATAACCCTCCAGGATCGGGTCCAGGACGGCGTAGGGGGGAAGGCTGTCGTCGTCGCGCTGGTCCGGTCGCAGCTCGGCCGAGGGAGGCTTGGCGATCACCGCGCGAGGGATCAGGTCATGACCGGCGACGGAGTTCCGGTGCTCGCACAGCTGGTAGACGAGCGTCTTCGGAACGTCCTTCAACACCCCGTAGCCGCCTGCCATGTCCCCGTACAAGGTGGCGTAGCCGACGGCCATCTCGCTCTTGTTGCCGGTGGTCAGCACAAGCCATCCCCGCTCGTTGGAGATGGCCATCAGGATGATCCCCCGTACGCGTGCCTGGAGGTTCTCGCCCGTCAGCCCCCGGGAAGGGTCGCCGTCGCCGAACGCGGGCGTGAGCATGTCCAACAGCACGCTGTGGGCCGCCTCGATTGGGACAGTCGTCGTGCCGATTCCCAGATTGGTGACCAGCGACGACGCGTCCTCGACAGAACCGGCCGACGAGAAGCGGGACGGCATCAACACGCCGTGCACGCCACCGGGTCCGAGGGCGTCGGCTGCGATCGTGGCCACCAGCGACGAGTCGACGCCTCCCGACAGTCCCACCAGCACTTCGCTGAACCCGTTCTTGCGAACGTAGTCGCGGGTCCCGAGCACGAGCGCCTCGTAGACCTCGGCGACCCGGTCCAGGCGGGGCGCGACCGGTGCGAGCGGCGGGCGCCGCTGCCCGGCGGGCGCGGCGTCATCGCCTCCGCGCGCCTCGGGCGCTTGCGAGATCACGACGAGCGGCAGGGGCGACATGCCCTCGTGCCCGCGTGGGTCCAAGAGCCGCTTGCGGAACACCGGGTGGATGGCGAGGTCGCACAGGACGAGGGCCTCCGCGAACTGCGGGGCCGACGCCACGAGATCGCCGTCGGGGTCGAAGACCATGGAGGCGCCGTCGAACACCAGCTCGTCCTGGCCGCCCACAAGGTTGACGTAGGCGAGCGCGCACGAGGCGTCGGCGGCGCGGGTCGCGAGCATGCGTTCGCGCTGGGCGAGGATGCCCGCCCGGTACGGGGAAGCGTTGATCGTCACCACGAGCTCCGCACCCCCCTCGCCGAGGCGCCCGACCGGGCCCGAAGGGCTCCAGGCGTCCTCACAGATCGTTACTCCCACGCGGACCCCGCCGATCAGAAAGAGCCGATCCGATTTGGCCCCGGGGACGAAGTAGCGCCTCTCGTCGAAGACCCCGTAGTTGGGGAGCAGCTGCTTGCGGACGATGGCGCGCACCTCTCCCCCGGCACACACCGCGGCGGCGTTGTAGAGGTCGCCGTCCTCCTCCGCAAAGCCCACGACAGCCGCACAGTGCTGGGTCGCGGCCGCGACTTTCTCGAGCGCGAGGAGATTGCCCTCCACGAAGCCCGGTTCGAGCAACAGGTCCTCGGGCGGGTAGCCGGTGAGGACGAGCTCGGGGAACACAGCCAGCTGTGCACCTGCGGACTCTGCCTGGGCGAGCTGTGCGATCACCTTCTCCGCATTGCCCTCGAGGTCGCCGACGGTGACATCCAGCTGGCACAGCGCTATGCGCAGGTTGCCCACGGGCGAAAGCCTACCGGTCTGCGCGGGGTCGACTCGGCCTCATAAGAGCTGCCGGGCGCCGGGGACAGTAGCCTCTCTGAGAGGACGCCATGCCACCGCCACAGCTGCTCGACGAGCTCGTCCGCGCTTCCGCGGCTCCCGACTCGGTGAGGTTGGTGGCCGACCAGCTCTTCGCCGCCTTCCCGCACGCCCGCAAGCGACTGGAGTCCGAGCCCGCCCTCGCTTCGAGGTTCGCGGCGGTCGCGGCAGCCAGCCACTCGCTCTCGCGGGTGATCGTCACCGACCCAGCCGCCCTCGACGTGCTCGCGCAGCTGGACGCGCCCCCACCTGGGCCGTTCGTCGCCCCCGCCCTTATGAGGTGGGACCCTGCACAGGCCGAGGACGGAGAGGACCTCGTGCGCCGCAAGCATCTCTGCCTCCTCGAGGTTGCCGCACGGGACCTGAACGGCCTGAGCGACCTTGAGCAGGTGACCGGCTCGCTCTCGGTCGTCGGCGATCGGGTCCTAGCCGGCGCCATCCGCCTCGCCGGGGCCGACAACGGCCTTGCCGTCATCGCCATGGGCAAGCACGGGGCCGGAGAGCTCAACTACTCGAGTGACATCGACATCCTCCTCGTCGCCGCCGATGGGGCCGAGGTCGACCCCGCCCTCGCGCGCGCGGTCGTCGCGATCGGCTCCCGCGCGTTCCGCATCGACACAAACCTCCGTCCCGAGGGCCGCTCCGGCGTGCTCGTCCGGTCGGTCGAGTCCTACGTCGCGTACTGGGACCGGTGGGCCCGGCCCTGGGAGTTCCAGGCCCTCTTGAAGGCCCGCCACGCCGCGGGCGACCCGACGACGGGGCGGCTGTTCGAGCAGGCGGCGTCGCAGCACCTGTGGTCGCGGCGGTTCGGAGTCGACGACCTCGCCGAGCTGCGGACGATGAAGGCCCGGGCGGAGGCGATCGTCGCGAGAAAGGGCCTCGACCACCGTGAGCTCAAAAGGGGCCGCGGCGGGATCCGGGACGTCGAGTTCTCCGTGCAGTTGCTGCAGCTGGTCCACGGGGGCCGGGACCCGGCCCTGCGGTTGAGGGCGACACTGCCGTGCCTCGCCGAGCTGGCGGACGCCGGTTACGTGGCCGCCGAGGACGCCGCTGCACTCGCGATCGCGTACCGATTCCTGCGCACCGTCGAGCACCGCCTCCAGCTCGTCGAAGAGGCACAGGTCCACACGGTGCCCGCCGACCGGGCCTCGAGGGACTGTCTCGCGCGGGTGCTGGGTTTCCGGGGCCGGCCGATGGAGACGCCCTGCGAGCGCTTCGACGCCGTTCTCGCCCGTCACCAAGCCACCGGAAGGGCCATCCACGAACGACTGTTCTTCAGGCCGCTGCTCGAGGCCTTCGCCGGCAGCACGGCCCACAAGGCGGTTCCCGGACACAGCTACCAGGCCGCGAGCGAGCACGGCCTGGAGTCGGGTGCCGCCGAGGAGCGGCTCGCCGCTTTCGGCTTCGTAGACGCCGACCGGACCCGCCAGGCCCTGAGCGAGCTCACCCGTGGCCTCACGCGCTCGTCGAGGCTGATGCAGCAACTGCTGCCTCTCTTGCTCGACTGGCTCTCCGAGTCGCCGGACCCCGACCAGGGTCTCGTCGGGCTTCGGACCCTCGCCGGCGCCCCCCACCGGCGCGACCTGCTCGTGACCGCGTTCCGGGAGTCGCCAGAGGTCGCCAGGCGGCTCTGCCTGCTGCTCGGGACGAGCCGTCGTCTCGGCGAGATCATCGCCCGGCACCCCGACTTCGTCGACCTGCTCGACGACAGGGCCGCTCTGGCGGCACTCGATCCGGGCGAGCTCGTCCGCAACGCCATGATCGCCGCGGACCAGGGACCCCAGAGGCGCCCGGCGGCGCTCCGGCACCTGTTCGAGACCGAGACGGTGCGGATCGCGACCCGGGACCTGCTCGGCCTCGCGAGCCTGCAGGAGACCGGGCGTGCCCTGGCCGACCTCGGCGCCGCGGTCGTCGCGGCCGGCCTGCACGCGGTGGCACCCGGCGTGCCGATGGCCGTGATCGCGATGGGGAGCTTCGGCGGGGCGGAGATCGCCTACGGCAGCGACCTCGACGTGCTCGTCGTGTACGAGGGGAGGACCGCTTCTGACATGGAAGCGGCCGAGGCGGCGGCGGCGGCGCTGTTCAGGTTGTGCAACGGGTCGACGCCCGCCGAAGGGATCGTCCGGATCGACGCCTCGCTGCGCCCGGAGGGCCGCCAGGGCCCGCTCGCGCGCAGCCTCGACGCCTTCGCGCGCTACCACCAGCGCTGGGGCGAGACCTGGGAGCGCCAGGCCCTGCTGCGCGCCCGGCCGGTGGCCGGCGACGACGAGGTGGTCGAACGCTTCGGGGCGCTGGCGGACCAGGCGGTGTGGTCCACTCCTCTCGACGAGGCCGCCGAGCGGGAGATACGCAGGATGAAGGCCCGGATCGAGCGCGAGCGGATCCCGCCCAGCGACGACCCGCAGTTCCATCTGAAGCTCGGCCGCGGCTCGCTCACCGACGTGGAGTGGACCGCGCAGCTGCTCCAGCTGCGGACGGGCACCCGGGCGAGCGCGACCCGCGACGCGTTGGACCTGCTCGAAGCCGCCGGGGCGCTCGAGGCCGCCGATGCCGCCGCGCTCCGGGACGCCTACCGTTTCTGCGCCAGGACGAGGAACCGGTGGCACCTCGTGGGGAGCTACGTGGCCGGGGCCGGGGGCGTGGTCGGCGCCGGCTCGGACGCCATGCCGAGCCAGGCCCATCTCCAGTCGCGTCTTGCCCGGAGCCTCGGGACGACCCCGACCGAGCTCCGCGAGTCCTACCGCCGCGTCACGAGGCGATGCCGCAAAGTGGTCGAGCGCGTCTTCTACGGACTGTGAGCCTTACGGGCGCGCCCGTAAGGAGGACCTGACTCACAGGCGATTCCCAGGCTTCCTTCACTCCCGACCCAGGCAGCCAGTCAAAGCTTTGCCAATGCTCGCCTCGCCGACCATGTCGAACGCGCCCGTCCCCGCTCCGGTGCACGCCCGCGCACCGCAGTCGGGCGCGGTGCCTGCGACAGCGAATAGCTCGCGACGCGCCCGGCGCCGATGGACCGCCAATGCGGTCACAGCCGTGGCCTCTGTCGGGTTCGGCGTCACGCTCGCACTCGGGTTGACGGCCGTGACGCGGGGATCGCTCGCGGCACCGGGCGGGATCGAGACCGCGGCCGGCCAGATGGCGGGCTTGACGGGCAGCTACCTGCTTCTCGTCATGCTCCTGCTCATATCGAGGCTCCCCTGGCTGGAAAGCGTCCTCGGCCAGGACCGCCTGGTGCGCTGGCATCGCCGCCTCGGTCCGTGGCCCATCGTCCTTCTGGGCTGCCATGCCGTGCTCATCACGGTCGGCTACGCCGAGCAGGCGTCGATCGGGCCCTGGCACGAGTTCGCCATCCTGCTCAGGTCCTACCCCGACGTGTTGATGGCGACCGTGGCGTTCGGCCTTCTCGTCATGGCCGGCGTGGCCTCGTTCCGGGCCGCCCGCTCGCGGATGCGCTACGAGACCTGGTGGGCGGTGCACCTGTACACGTACCTGGCGATCGCCCTCGCCTTCTCCCACCAGCTCGCCGACGGCGTCTCGTTCGTCGGGCACCCGCTCGCCAGGCTGTTCTGGGTCGTCGTCTGGGCCTCGACCGCGGGCGTCGTGCTCGTCTACCGCGTGGGTTTTCCCCTGTGGCGCACCGTCTACCACCGCCTGCGCGTGGCCGAGGTGCGCGAGGAGGGGCCGGGGGTCGTGTCGGTGATCTGCGCAGGACACCATCTCGAACGCCTGCCTGTCTCCGGCGGGCAGTTCCTGCAGTGGCGCTTCCTCCACGAGGACCTCTGGTGGCAGGCCCATCCCTACTCCATATCCGCGCTGCCGCGACCGCCGTTCCTCCGGGTGACCGTCAAGGCGCTCGGCGACTTCTCCGAGTCGCTCGCCCGCCTCCCCGTCGGTACGCGTGTCGCCATCGAAGGCCCCTACGGCGTCGTCACGGCACATGCACGAACCGCCGACAAGGTCCTTCTCGTCGCGGCGGGCGTGGGGGTCACACCGATGCGCGCCATCCTCGAGGACCTGCCCGCCGGCGTCGACGTCGTGGTCATGCTGCGCGCACCCACGCGAGAAGACGTGATCCTCCACACCGAGATGGATGAGCTCGTCGGCGAACGCGGTGGCCGGTTGCACCTCCTCGTCGGGAGCCGGCACAAGGTGCGCCTCGACCACCGCCTGTTCGGCCGGCTCGTCCCCGACATCGCCGAGCGCGACTTGTACGTCTGCGGGCCCAAAGGCTTCACCAACCGCATCCTCGGCGCCGCGCGGCGCCTCGGAGTCGGCGCCGACGCCATCCACACCGAGTCCTTCGCGTTCTGAACCATGACCGCACCCAACCCGTCCCGAGACCTGGAGATCACCAAATGAGGCGCATGCCGATCGTCGTAGCGGGGACCGCCGCCGGACTGGCCGCGGTGCTCGGGTTCCACACCGAATCCATGGGCACGAGCCTGCTGTCCGGCCTGTCGGGCGCGTCCGGCACCGCCAAGACGCCGGCCGGGGCATCGGGTGCCGGGAGCGCGAGCGCGACGACCACGACGACCCCCTCGTCGACACCCGGCTCTGTCTCGGGCTCCACCTCGACCACGACAAGTACCGCGACCGGGACCCGCACCGCCCTCGGCGCCGACATCCAGTACCGCTACGGGGAGCTGGAGCTCGAGGTGACCGTGACCGGGAGTCGGATCACCAATGTCCAGCCCGTGATCGACACCGCCTTCGATCCGCACTCGAGCCAGGTCAACTCGTACGCGGAGCCCCTGCTGCAAAACGAGACCCTCCAGGCCCAGAGCGCCAACATAAGCGGCGTCTCGGGCGCGACCTTCACGAGCCAGGCCTACGTCCAGTCGCTGCAGGCGGCTTTGGACAAGCTCGGTTTCAAGTAGCCGCGAGATGAACGCTCTCGCGCCGGGGGCGCCCGGCACGGTGGCAACGGGCAATCCCCCGGCGGGCCCCGTTCTCCGTCACGTCCACGCGGTCATGGGGACGATGGTGTCCTTCGAGGTCCGTGTCGGCGACGGCGACCGGAACGCGGCCCATGTCGGCCTCGCGAGGGCATGCGCGCGTCTTGACCGGGCGGATGCGGTCTTCAGCACGTGGAAGCCCAACAGCCCGATGAGCCTTCTCCGCCGCAACGAGATCACTCTCGGCGACGCCCCGGCCGAGATGGCCGAGGTGCTGGAGCGCTGCGCCATCGCCCGCGATCTCTCCGGCGGATGCTTCGACCCGTGGGGGCTGCCCGGGGGGATCGACCCCACGGGGCTCGTGAAGGGCTGGGCGACCGACAAGGCGCTCGCTGAGCTGCGTGCCGTCGGCGTCCGGGCCGCGATCGTGAGCGCAGGAGGCGACCTCGCCACCTGCGGCGGCCCCGAACCGGGATCGCCGTGGAGGATCGGCGTGCGCGACCCCAGGGCGGCAGGCTCGCTCGCCTTCATCGTCGCGTCGCCGGGTGCCGTCGCCACCTCGGGTTGCTACGAGCGCGGGCACCATGTCATCGACCCCGGGACCGGCCGGCCGGGGACGCGCTGTGAGTCGGCGACCGTCACCGGGCCCGCGCTCTGGCTGGCGGACGCGCTCGCGACCGGTCTTCTCGTGGCCGGCGAGGCGGGCCTGGCGGCGATCGAGGCCGTCGAGGGCTACGAAGGCTGCGTGATCTCCGCCGACGGCTCTCTGGCGATGACCGGCTCCTTCCCGATCACGAGCTAGCCGGCCCCGCCCACGCCACCTGCGACAACGCCCGCAGCGGAATGCGTCCGCGGCTTGCACGGGGCGTCTTTGCCTAGACTCACACCGTGCGCGTGACAGGCCTGATCATTCCGAGGACGGGCTGGTACCTGACCTTGGGCATCGTCTTCGGAATGCTGGCGTTCGTGCGCTCAAACGCCTACAGGCGCCGCACCGGAACGAGCCCTTGGCACATCCATCCCCTCGTCTGGGGCATCGTCAGCGTATTTGTCACTTTCCTCGTCACGCTCATGTCCATCCTCTTCGTGGCGATCTTCGGCACTTTGGTGTCGATCTTCGCCTGGTCGCCGCGCTTTCAGCCGGGGCGCGGTGAGACTGGTCGCGACGGGGCCGAGTACCGGGACGTGAGCGACCTGTCACTTCTCACCGACACCGGCACGCCGGGCGCATCGGCGCTCAGGGCCTGGCTCACCGATCCCACGGGCCGCAACGAGCTGCGCTACTTCGACGGTTCGGGATGGACCGAGCACGTGGCGAACGGGGGAGCCACCTCGGTCGACCCCTACTAGGGAACGAGAGCGCCCGCCTTTTGCGGGAGGCTCAGTCGTGGATGTCGGAGCCCTTTATGGGATCGACTTCGGGCTTTGACGAAGCCGGCTCCCCGGTCTGGCGGGCGAAGATCAGCAGCGACTGGTCGAGACCACCCAGCACCGTGTGCAGGTGGTAGCCGAACAGCTCCGGCTCGTTGAGCATGGCTTGCAGCCCGAGCGCCCCCGTCTCGCCCGAGTGAACCGCCCCCGTGTGCCACTCCTTCACCCTGTACTCGATTGTCATCTCTTCCCTCGAGTCGTGTCGTGTTGTGCCTGGTGACGCCGAAAAGCCTTACGGAATTGGGCGATCCGCACTGATCCCAGGAAGAAGACGACCAGCGCGCCGAGCGCCGCGGCCACAAGCAGGGCGAGCGCGAGCGGGAAACGGCCCGAGAAGGTCAGGAAACTGATCTTCGCCTTGTGAAGATTCTGCACCACGAATATGACCATCACCGCCGCGAAGACCAGCGCCGGTACGAGGCTCTTCCAGGCTCCCCCGGCACGGCTTTTCGGGACGGCCAATTCCGGCTTCTTGTCGTCGAGGCCGTCAAATGCCTCCCCCGGCTCGCGGGGCTCTTCACCAGCCATGTTCAAAGAACCACCGATCTGGCCAACAGGGTCGGATCACTCTCACTCGAGATGAGCTGTCTGCAGGATACCTGAGAGAGCCGGAGTTTTCCCTGGTGGGCAAGCCGGTCAGCCCTGCCCTCGGCGGCCGCCTCGCGACCTGCGGCGGCGGGCGGGGGCTGCCTCGCTCGCGACGCCAAGCGCCGGCGCGTCCCCCTCGAGCTGGCGGACCATCCGGTCGACCTCTGTGAGGATCGCTCCGGAGACCACCCACGCCCCGGTCTCGTCGACGCGGCGAAGGCTCCGGAGCGATTCGCCGCGAGCCTGCCGGACGGCATCGAGGGCGGCGTCCACGCTCGGGCTGTCTCCCTCGAGCGACTCCGCCTGGGCGCGGTAGGCGCCGGCGGTGCGCGCCAGCACCTCGGCCAGGCTCGCAGGCAACCGCGGCGCTCCCTCGAGCTGATGGTCGAACAACGTGCGCGCGATCGCACGCACCTGGGCCACCGAGTGCGTGAGGGCCGTGAGCGCGTGCGACAGCTCGGCGGAGGCAGTCTTGCGGCCGAAGGGGTCCACGCGCAGAAACGCCACCGCCTCGGCGACCAAGGGACGGGCGTGCTCGAGCTCCTCCTCCAAGGCGCGCGAGGTCGCCAGCCACACCTCGGTCTCGGTCGCGCTCGGCGTGCGCGCCACCCCGGCGCTCATCTCCGCGAGCAGGTCCGCGATCGAAGAAGCCAGCGCGGCGAGGGCTTTGCCGCGCCCGTGAGCGGGGGTCTCCCGGATAGGGGACATAGGAGGCGGCGGCTCCGATGACGGCGCCGACGAGAGTGGCCCAGACGCGGTCGAGCAGGACGGAAGTGCTCACGGAGGTCCCGAGGGCGAGGATGAAGATGGACGTCCCGGGGATCTGGAGCGATCCGCTCGCGCCGAGGCGCAGCAGCTGGCCGGCGGCGAGGGAGACGAAGACCAAGACGATGACCGCCAGGGCCGAGAGGCCGACGGTCTTCAGGATCAGCACCGCCAAGAGCACGCTCAAGCCCATGAGCACGGTGCGCCTTGCCCCGTCGAGCACCGAGGTCCGCACGGTCAGCTGGACGGCGTAGACGGCCGACGCCGCTCCGAAAGCGGGCGCAAAGCCGCCGAAGGGGAGGCAGACCGCCCACGTCGCGCCCGCGGCCGCGGCCGTGACCGAGATGACCCTGAGCGTCCAGCGCGCCTCCCACACGCGCAAGAGAAGGGACTTCAGCCCGACGAGGAAGACCGCCGACGACCGCCGAGCGACGTAGGTCTCGCTCCGCTTCCTCGTCGTGAGCCCCTCGACTGCAAGCGACTCTTCGCCGGTCGAGGACACCCCGGAGGTGCTCTCCGGCCCACCCGCCTCTATCGGCTCGCCGCCCGGGCGGTCGTCGCCCTCGTCCCTGTCCCCCGCGTCCGGTCCACCTGATGGAGGGCTCTCCACCTCACGAGCATGGAACATCGCCGCCGCGTCTGCCAGCAGGATCGCCGCCCCCGACGGGGCGCTCTTCCCGGTGACATCGCTTCGCACCGGGCGCCGGGATCAGCTGGCGTCGCTCCGGGCGGATTGGTAGCGCGCGACCGTGTAGCTGATTATCAGCGGGACGTCGAGTGCGAACAGCACCAGCATCGCCGTCAGCACCACGAGCGGAGCCCCCCGGGTGTGGTCCTTGACGAAGGCGAACTCGATCAGCCCGGCCGCGATCACATACGAGAGCAGCGTCCAGCGGCCCACGAGGAAGAACTTGTCCCAGGCGAGGCCTCTCGTGCGCATGAGCATGACGACGTTCACACAACAAAGGGCGGCGCTGGCCGCGGCGAGACAGATCGGGGCCGTGAGAGGTGGCCGGCGCGGCGCGTACGAGGCCATGTAGATGCCCCCCACCACGATGAGCACGAGGGCGGCCGTGCCGAGCGCGGCGACAGGCGCGAACCGTTGCTGGGAGGCGAGCACCGGCGGCGAGGCTGGGTTCGACACGCTCATCGGGAGGCCACCCGGGTCATGATGACGAGCGTTGCGATCTGCATGAGGCCGGTGATGCCGGCGGTGTAGATGAATCGCTTCATCAGCTCGGCGATCACCTCGCCGTTGGGCCGGGGCTTTCGCATCTCGAACAGGACCGCGATGTTCGCCGGCTCGAGGACGCCGAGCGCGATGACGGCCATGACGCCGACCACCACGAACGACACCATCAACCAAGCGTGGTTCGGGCTCGACGCCTTCAAGTTGCCGAGGTCGAGCGCCAGCTGGAACCCGGCGGCGAGCGTCATGGCGACGAGCGTCGGCATGATGAGCACCATCTTCGGCATGAACTTGGCCGAGAACTCGGCCCGGGCCGGAATCGAGAGCCGCCCGAGAATCGGGCCGACGACGAGCCCGACGAACAGGTCGATGCCCGTCCACAGGCCACCGCCGGCGACATGGTTGAAGTCGAGCCCCCACTTCCAGTTGAAGCCGATCGACGCCACGAGGAAGCCGAGCACGACCGCGACCACGGGCAGGCCCTTGAGCGGCACGATCTGGATGACCGGCCGCGGCGGCACGACTGCGCCGGGACCGGCACCCGCACCGCCCACGGTCGCCAACCCCGCTTCGGCTCCGGTCGACAAAGCGTCGACTCGCGTATCGGTCATAGTCCCCCTCCCCCGTCGCCGCGGCGCGAACGCCGTGGTCGAAGACGTGACTCTAACAAGCGGCACCGCCACGGCGAGCGGATCGGGCGCGACCCGTCGCGCCGGCGGACGCTCGGCCCGGTGCCGATAAGGCCCGCGCGGGCGGCCCGGAACAAGTTCCCCGCGGCCGGTACTCTTTCAACTCAAAGGCGCGCCGGGAAGACTGGTCGGCAAACATAGGACTGGCCCAATGACCACCGATCCACTTCCCCCATCCGCTCTGAACATGCCCGGCTTGCCGGGAGCGCCGGCGGACCGCGCGCGGGCATGGGAGTCGCGGCGCAAGTTCGCCAGCTGGCGGTGGGAGGCGCTGCGCACGACCTTCTGGCTCGTGCCGACGATCCTCGTCGTAGTCGCCGCCGTGCTGTTCGCGATCACGTTCTCAATCGATTGGGCCGCCTACCACGGCAACTTCACCCTCCCGTTCTGGATGCGGACGGAGAGTGCGGACGCCGGCCGGGAGGTGCTCATCGCCATCGCCGCCGCGGTGATCACCGTCGTCGGTGTCGTGTTCTCGATCACGATCCTGGCCCTCACGCTGGCGTCCCAGCAGTTCGGTCCCCGCATGATGCGCAACTTCGTCCGCGACGTCGGGAACCAGGTGACCCTCGGCGTCTTCGTCGGCACCTTCGTCTACTCCACCCTCGCGCTCGGCTCCATCGCCATCGGCGGCCAGCGCGGCGTGTTCGTGCCGCACCTTTCGATCGCCGTCTCCGAAGGCCTGCTGTTGGTGGACCTCGCGGTGCTCATCTACTTCATCAACCACATCGCCAGGTCCATCCAGATGCCGGAGGTGATCGCCGGCATCGCCCGTGACCTGATGCGTGAGATCGATGCCGAGCTCGCCGAGCAGAAGCCCGACGGGAGCGGGCCCGCCTCGGCCGACCGCGGCAAGTCGGTGGACGAGCTGTCGCAGCTGCTCGACACCGACGGCGGCACCGTCCCCGCGGTCGAGAGCGGCTACCTGCAATTCGTCGGCTACGCCCAGCTGGTCAGGATCGCGACCCACACCGACGCGGTCATCCGACTCGCTCACCGGCCCGGCCACTTCATCGCCGCGGGACGGCCGCTCGCGACCGTCTGGCCGCGGGAGGCCGCCCCGCGTGTGGCCGCCGCGCTCGCCAAGGCACATGCGACGGGGCCGCACCGGACCTTGATGCAAGAGCCGGTGTTCGCCGTCGACCAGCTCGTGGAGATCGCCATCCGCGCCCTCTCGCCTGCGGTGAACGACCCCTTCACCGCTGTGACCTGCGTCGACTGGCTCTCGGTGGGGCTGAGGCGGATCTCCCATGCGACCATCGGAAAGGGCGTCTACAGGGACCGGTCCGGCCACGTGCGGCTCATAGAGCCCGACCCGTCCTACACCCGCACAGCCAACCGCGCCTTCGACAAGATCCGCCAGGCGGCCAGGGGCATGCCCGTCGTGATCATCCACCTGCTGGACGCGCTCACCCGCGTCATGGAGGAGACCACGACCGCCAAGCAACGCCAGGTCCTCGCCCGCCAGGCGGACATGGTGCTGCGCAGCGCCGAGGAGTCCGTGACCGAGCCGAACGACCTGGAGGACATCCGCAGCCGCTACCGGAACTTCGTGACCAAGGCGGCTCTGTACGACCCCGTCATCGGGCCCGCGGCACCGTAGCCGCCCCGGGGGCCCCGGTCGGCGTCTAGACCTCGAGCGTCTCGAGCCCCAAGAGACGCACGAGCTCCGGGTCGCAGAGACCGGCCACGAGCGCGTCGGCCACGGACCCGAGCCCCGGCGCCGGGCCGACCCCGACGACCAAGAGGCCGGCGGCGCCCGCCGCAGCGTGCCCCGGGCACCGAGTCCTCGAGGGCGATCGCACCCTCGGGCGCCACGCCCAATAGCTCGCAGGCGCGGAGATAGATGTCCGGTGCGGGCTTGGGCCGAAGCGGTGCCTCGAGGGTGACCACGGCGTCGAAGACGTCCGGGATCGACGCCGCCCTCATCGTCGCCTCCACGGTCTCGCGAGATCCGTTGGACGCCACGGCGAGCGGCCGCGATCCGGCCAGCGCCCGGACGAGCTCGACCGCCCCGTCCATGGCACGCACGCCGCCTGCGACGACTGCGCGGATCTCTGAGTCAAGCTCGTGGACCACCTCGTCGAACCTGATCGGCTTGCCGATCAGGCGTTCCAGCTCCGAGACCGTCTTGTCGATGGACGCCCCGTAGAGGGGGGAATCGGGGCCCGCGACAAGGCCGTGGATGCCCCGGCGGGCGAAGACGGCCACAGTGGCCTCGAACACCGCCCGCTCGCTGTCGACGAGCACGCCGTCACAGTCGAACACAACCGCTTTTCCCAACGGACTCAGCCGACCTCGAGGGGGAGATCCGGATCTGCGCTCCATTCGGTGAGCGACCCGTCGTACAAAAGGACGTCGTCGCGGCCGAGCATCGAGAGCACGAAGATGTCGACCGTGGCCGATATGCCCCCGCCGCAGTAGGCGATGACAGGCAGGCCCGGATCGATCCCGAGCAAGGCGGCGAGCTCGCCCACGAGCTCGTCGCGCGGCCTGAAGCACCAGGTTTCCGGGTCGAAGAGGGCCTGTGCCGGTGCGCTCACCGACCCGGGGATGCGGCCCGGCCTCGAGTAGGCACCGGGCCCTTCGCCCCGGAAGGCTCTCGGTGTGAGCGCGTTGACGAGACACGCCGGCTCGCCGCCGACGACCCGCAGGACATCGTCCTTCGTGGCCAACAGCTCCGGCCGCGGCCGCGCCTCGAAGTTCGCCACATCGATCACCGGCGCCGCCGAGCTCACCTCGTAGCCCGTCCGGCGCCACGAGGCGAGGCCGCCGTCGAGCACCCGCACGTCGTCGAACCCGAAGTACCGGAGGAGCCACCACAGCCGCGAGGCCCACATCGGCGACTCCTGCGCGTAGGCGACGACGCGGGTGGACCGCCCCACGCCGAGGGCTCCCATGGCGCGGGCGAAATGATCCGGGCGCGGCAGCGTGAAACGGAAGGGGGAGTCGGGGTCCGAGAGCTCGCCGGGGATGTCGGCGAAGACGGCTCCGGGGATGTGGGCCTCGTCGTAGCGGCGACGGCCGCTTTCCACCGTGTAGGGCCCGTCGGGGACTTCACGCACGAGGAACGCCGTGGCGTCGATGACGCGCAGCTTCGGGTCTGCGAGCTCTGCGTTGAGACGCGGCGCGTCGATCAGCAACTGGTCCGGAGGCATGCCCCGAGCTTAGTCGTGGGCTGGAACAACAAGACTTTGCCCGCCTTCCGGCTTCCGGCCCCGGTGCCCGCCGTGCCGGTCAGGCTCCCCGGGCCGCCAGCATCGCCTTCAGCCTGAATGTCGCGAGCGCGAAGAAGCCCAGCGCGAACAGGGCGAGAATGCCGATCTCGTGCGAGATCGAGGCCAGGTCCCCGTGATTGGACAACAGGTTGGTCCAGGCGTCGACAGCCCAGGCCTGCGGTGTGGCGTGGCCGATCTCGCGCATCGTGGTCGAGACGATCGAAAGCGGCCACATGCACCCGCCGAGCATCGCGAACACGATCCCGACGATCGGGCCCATGGCGCTCGCCTGCTCCGGTGTCCGAAAGACCGTGCCCGCGACCATCCCGGCGCTGGCGCCGACGAGGCACCAGAGCACGAGCAGCACGGCGGCCGCCAAGGGGTTTCCCCAGGACACGCCGAACACGACCGTCCCTATGACGACGATGACGGCGGACTGCACAGCCGCGATCACGATGTAGGTGATCGACTCGCCGGCGATGATTGTCCGGGGGCGCACAGGTGCCGCGGACATGCGCTCGAACATGCCGAGGCGGCGCGTCTCGACGATGGTGGCGCCGCCTGCGATCGCCATCAGGAACACGAACAGCACCAGCTCGGTCGGTGCGCTGTACTCGTAGCCGGGCGGGAGGCTCCCCTGCGCGGTGTGGACCACCTGCGCGCGAAGCCCGACGCCCGGCGTGCTCGAGGAGAGCGAGCCGGCCCGGGCGAGGTTCTCGGCGAAGCTGCCCGCGTAGCGGGTGGCGAACTGGGCGGCCTCCACTCTGCCGCCGAAGCCGTCGACGACCGAGGTGACCCGCGTGGCCGCCGCCTGCTGGGTGTTGTTGGCCTGCTCGGCGATCACCGAGACGGTGACCGCCCTGCCCCCGACCATGCCGGCGGCGAGCCCCCGGGGGACCAGGACCCCGGCACTTATCTCCGAACGCCCTACAGCCTTGTCGAGCGAGGCGAGGTTGGGGTAGGCGACGACCGCGAGCCCAGAGGCGTGGCTGAGCTCGGCCACGAGCTGCCGGCTTGCCTGGGTCCCGTCGAGGTTGACCACGCCCACGCGGAAGGTGTTGAACCCCTGCGCGACCGCGCCGACGATGACGATGACGACGATGGGCAGGACTATCAGGAAGAACAAGGAGACCCGGTCGCGGAGCACGCGGCGGCTCGAGGCCCGCGCGATGGCGAGCGCCCTCACGAGCTCACCGCCCGCCGTGCCAGGCTCAGCGCGACCGCACCGACGACGGCGCTGAAGATCAGGACGGCCACGACCGGCTCGACGATCGTGGCGAAGCCTCCCCCGATGGTGGCGAGATCCGTGAAGCCACGGATCGCCCAGCCGTTGGGTGTGAGCAGTGCCAGGTGCTTGATGGCCGAAGGTGCGCTCGAGATGAAGAAGAAGTCGCCTCCGAGAAGCGCCAGGCCGAACACGATGATCGAGCCGATGCCCTCGGCCTGGCGCTGGGTCCGGGCGAGCCCGATGGTGAGGGCCGTGAGGCAGATCACCGAGAAGACGAGAGCCAGGCCGAGCACCGCTGCCGGCCCCGGCGCGCCCCAGTCGGCGCCGAAGGCAGCCGTGGTGACGACACCGATGGTCGCGAGGCTGACCACGCCGTAGACGAACACGGACAAGGCCTTCCCGGCCAGTATCTCGACGGGGCGGACCGGGGCCGCCCTCATCCGTTCGATCATGCCCTGGGAACGGTCGACGAAAAAGCTGCGGGCGGTGTAGCTGATCGTGAACAGCAGGAAGAAGATCGCCATCCCGGGGCTGTAGTAGCTGATCACCTTCAGCTCGTGGGCGCCGATGGGGCGCTCGACGGCCTGCAGGGGGATGCGCAGCCTCGCGACGATGCCGATCAGTTGCGCGGTGTCGCGCCTCGGTGCTCCGGCGGCCACGGCGGTGGCGAAAGCGAGGCGGTCGGCGTTCACCTGGGCGACGAACGAGCTCGCCACCGACGTGGCCACGTCGCCCGCGATCGTGGCGTTGTTCGAGGTGAGCGTCGTCAAGGCCTCGGGATGCTGGCCGGTCACTGACGACGAGAACCCCGCCGGGATGACGAGCGCCGCAGCCAGCACGCCGCTTCTTATCTCCGAGGCGGCTTGCGCTTTTGTGGCGACCGTCTGCACGGTTATGACCCGTTTCAGCTGGGGAGCGTCGAGTGCCCGGACAAGCTGGGCCGCCACCGGGCCGTGATCGAGCTCGACCAGGCCGAGCGTGAAGTGGAAGTTGTTGACGCCATTGAACGCCAGGCTCATGAGGCCCGCGATCACGACAGGGGCTATGACGCCGACGACGATCGCAGAACGGTCGCGGATGCGCTGACGCAGGTCCTTGCGTGCTATGGCGAGAGCTGTGCGCACGGCCTCACTCGCGCAGCGCGGTGCCCGTCAAGTTCAAGAACACCGCCTCGAGGTCGGGCTCGACGACGTCGACGCTCGTCACTGCGATCCCGGCTGCGTCGGCTGCCTCCAAGATCGCCGGCAGGAGGTGGCGACCCTCCCCGGCGACGAGGTGAACGGAGTTCTCGGCCGTCGCGGCGCTGGTGACCCCTGTGACGCCCCGGCAGGCCTCGGCGAGGCGTTCGAGGTCTCCCGTCGCGCTGAGCGAGATGCGGTCTTGTTCGCCGAGCTGGGCCACGAGCTCGCGTCTGGTCCCTTCCGCGATCAGGTGGCCATGGTCGATGATCCCGACACGGTCGCAGACGCGCTCGGCCTCCTCCATGTAGTGCGTCGTGTACACCACGGCAAGGCCTTCGCGCCCGAAGGCCTGCACCCGTTCCAAGATGGCGTGGCGGCTCTGGGGATCGACGCCGACGGTCGGCTCGTCCAACACGAGCAGCTTCGGGTGGTTGAGCAGTCCGGCCGCGATGTTCATGCGCCGTTTCATGCCGCCGGAGAACGAGTCGAGGCGGTCGTTGCGCCTGTCGGTCAGCTCGGTCAGCTCGAGGGCCTCGTCGACCCGGGCTGCCACGGTACGGCGCCCGAGCTTGTACAACCGGGCAAGGAACTCGAGATTCTCCCGGGCGGTGAGGTCGGGGTAGAGGGCCACATCCTGGGGCACGTAGCCGATGAGCGCCTTGACATCGAGATTGCCGATCGCCTGCTGGCCGGCGATGGTGATGGTCCCCTTGTCGGGCTCGAGCAGGCCGCACACCATCTTCATGGTCGTCGTCTTGCCGGCGCCGTTCGGCCCGAGCAGGCCGTAGACCTCGCCCTCGAAGATGCGGAAGCCGACGCCGTCGACGGCGAGGCGCGTGCCGAAGCTCTTGGTGAGCCCGGCACAGTCGAGGACGGGTGTCCGGCCCGGGGCCGGAGTACCTGCCCCCGTCGCGCCGCCGGGGCTCGAGGTGAGCGTCACGCGGGCTAGGCCCCGATCACGCGAGGCGTCACGAGCCAGGACAGCACGCCGGTCCCAGCGCTGACCTCGCCCCACTCCGCTACCAGGAAGTCGATGCGGGCCAGGGCCGCCGTCGGCATCCTGACCACACCGCCGCCGATCAGGAATTGGACCGCTTCCGAACAGGTGGGCTCGTGGCCCACCACCATCAACAGGCGCGTCGTCTCCGGCTCCCGGCGGACCTCGGCCAGCAATCCCTCGACGCCTTCGTCATAAAGGGCGACCGACTCGCGCACGGACCATTCCCAGTCCCGGGCCTCGCTCGCCAGCTCGAGCGTCGCCTTCGCGCGCCGCGCCGGGGAGCAGATGACCGAGTCGGGCACCTCTGTCGAAGCGAGGAAGCGGCCGGCGGCTCTCGCCGACTTGCGGCCCCGTTTCGCCAAGGGCCGGTCGAGATCCGAACCGCCGTAGTCCGCCGACCAGTCGGACTTGGAGTGCCTGAAGACGATCAGTGCATGGGACATCTGGCGCCTACCTCCGGGCTCAGAGCTTGTAGCCGATAGCGCGCAGCAGCGACTTGCGGTCGGAGACGTCCGCTTCGGTCTCCACACCGAGCGGGCCCGAACCGTCGATGACGCCGAGCACGCCCCGGCCGAGCTCCGTCTCGGCCAGCACGACCTCCACGCGATTGGCGGTGGCGCAGTAGAGGTTGCAGACCTCGGGGACCTGCTTCAGCTGGTTGAGCACGTTGACCGGGTAGCCCTCGCGGACGAACACGACAAAACAGTGGCCCGCGCCGAGTGCGAGGGCATTGCGGACGGCCAGGTCCTCGAGCTCGGCGTCGTTGCCCGAACGGCGGACCAGGCACTTGCCGGACGCTTCACAGAACGCCAGGCCGAAGCGGAGGTGCGGGCTCGAGCCGACGAGGGTCTCGTGGAGGTCCTCGACGGTCTTGACGAAGTGTGCCTGGCCCAGGATCACGTTCAGGTCTTCTGGTTTCTCGATGGGTACGACGACCAGCTGCACGCGGCTTCTCCTGTCGACTGGGCCCGCGACGGGACCCCAGAGCGGGCCCGACACCTACAACGAACTCTGCGCCTTTCCCGACCCCGGGCGCAAGGCCGCAGTTCGGGGGCGTCGGGCAAGGGTGCGGCTCTCCAGCCCCGCGAAGCCGCCGGAACCGCTCCCCCGGCAAACCGTGAGCATGCTGCCGATCCCGGCGGCGCATGGTCCGCGGGCGAGTTGAGGCCTAAAGCCGACTTGTATCCCGTCCGATAACAGAGGATGAGAAGAACCCTTTGTTTCGGGTAGCGCTGCAAGGGAGCCAGGACCGTGCGAGAGCCTTTCGACATCTTGGAGAAGGGTGGTCCTTCGATGACCGGACCGACATTGCGGAGCCGATCAGGCGCGCTCCCGGCGCGATCGTGCCGCCGCGGGGGGCTTTGCGGGTGATGATCAATTGACGTACCTCACCGAAGTCGCTGAGGGGGTTGCTTTTGGGCCCGTTCGCCACGGCGGACGGGCGAGCCTTGATTTCGATTCCTTCCCGGCGGTCATGCCGGCAAAGTCCATACGGACGTCGTTACCCAGGATCAGCTGAAGACGGGTCGACAACATGTGCCAGGTCCGGTCCCTAGCGACTGAGTCGAATGATCGCGACGCGCACCTGAGAGGTGCCGCCCGCGGCTCGCGGCTGTGCCCGCGGGAACGCACTCCTACGCTGAAGACAGACGCGTCCCGCCTTGCGGATGCTCGTCTCCCGAGGTCCCGAGATGCCCGTGCCCGTTGACGCCCCGACTCCGCTGGCAGCGGCGCGACGTCACGCCTTCGGCCAGCCCATCCGGCTCTGGATGTACGTGCTGCTCGTCCTCGCGGGCGGGCTGGCGGTCGTCTTCGGGCCACTTCGCCACGCGCCGGCCATATCCGCCAGCAACGTCCCGGCGATCCCGTGGTGGGGGATCATCCTCCTCGCGACGGCCGCGGAGCTGGCGAGCGTGGAACTGCCGATCCGCAAGACCAACGTCGTCCTGACGCTCAATGACGCCGTCATCATCGTGGCCCTCATGGGCACGAGCCCCTTCGTGACTGCGCTCGCCATGGCGTGCAGCCTCGGGATCGTCCAGGCCGCCCAGAAACGCGCACCCGTACAGGTGATCTTCAACTTCGGGGCCCAACTGCTCGCGACTCCCCTGTACTACGCACTCCTGCGCTTCATGATCCAGCCGAACGCGATCTTCTCCACGCGAAGCGTCATCGGCTACCTGTTGACGGTGGCGTTGCTGAACGAGCTCTCCAACATCGAGATATCCGCCGCGATGTACCTGTCGGAGGCCGACCTCACCATCGTCACAGAGGGCCTGGCGTCAACAGCGCCGATGGTGGCGGTCATAGCGCTCGGCAACGGCGTGATCGCGACGATCGTCCTTGTCATGACGGTCGCCGCCCCGGTGCTGCTCCTGACCATCCCGATCCCGGTCCTGCTCAGCATCGCCGCCTACCGCGCCCAGATAACCAGGCGGAGACAGATGAGCGACATCGAGAACCTCTTCGCAGCGACCCGGATCCTCAGCCATTCCAAGAGCGTCCACACCGGCGCCGTGGACTTCCTCGGCCACCTCGCCAGGATGTTCCACGCCAGCCTCGTGGAGCTCACGCTCCTGCCGACGGCCCCGGGCAACCCGGCCCTCGTCACGAGAACCGTGGACGGCGTGGCCGACGAGGTCATGGAGGCAATCCCCGTCGAGTCACTGCCACCCGGCCTCGCGGAGACCCTAAGCGTCGACAACGTCCTCGTCACCAAGAACCTCGGCGTGGACACGCCGTTGGCCCGCTACATCGAAGGTGACGACCGGCCCACAGGCATGGGCGTGGCGGTCCCCGGCACGGACAACGCCTCCTCCCTGGGCTATCTCGTCGTGGCCCACCGCAACAAATTCGTCGGCGACTTCCGCGAGACCGATCTGCAGCTTCTCGGCACGCTCGCGAAGCAACTCGGCTTCGCGCTGCAGAACGGCCGTTTGCACGAGGACCTGGCTTTGTTGGAAGGCGCCCAGGACGAACTGGTGCACAAGGCCTTCCACGACCCGCTCACGGGTCTCGCCAACCGGGCGTTGTTCGTCGACCACATCGACGGCGCCTACCACCGCGCGGCGCGGGCGGGAAACCTCGTCTTCCTGCTCTACATCGACCTCGACGAGTTCAAGAAGATAAACGACACCTTCGGCCACAGTGCCGGGGACGAGCTCCTCGTCCAGGTGGCCGGCAGGCTCAACGCCTGCGTCCGCGCCACCGACACCGTCGCACGCCTCGGTGGCGACGAGTTCGCGATCCTGCTCGAGCAGGCGGCGTCGCTGGAAGTGGTCGAGATTATCGCCGAACGGATAGTCGCCAGCGTCGGTGAGCCGTTCCGTCTCGCGACCGGAGTCGCGGAGATCGGTGCCTCTGTGGGAATCGCGTTCACCGACGCTTTCGGCCAGACCGCCGCGCACCTGATGAAGTCAGCTGACGCCGCCATGTACAAGGCCAAGAGGGCCGGGAAGGGACGTCATTGTGTCGCAGTCTGACAGTCGTAGGAGGCGCTCATTCGAGTCAGCGCCGGCGGTTCACCGCAGAACCAAGCCCAAGCAGAACACTCCGCTCGCCGAGGACTTAGGTAGGCTCACCGTGGTGCGACCGCACAACGGATCACCCCTCGACGTCGAGCGAGTGCTCAACGATTGCTCGCTTCGAATCGCTTTCCAGCCGGTCTGCAACCTCCGCTCGCGGGAGGTGATCGGCTACGAAGCCCTGGCCAGGTTCCCCCGGCCCGCGCACGCGACACCGCGTCAATGGTTCGATCAGGCATCGCATCTCGGGCTCCTACAGGAGCTCGAGTTCCTCGCCGCCGCCACCGCAATAGAGCAGTTGGCGCAACTGCCGGGGGGCGCCTTCCTCGCCCTCAACGTGTCGCCGGCCACGGCGGGCTCGAAGGAGTTCGGCGAGCTCGCCGCCAAGGTGCCCCCGGACCTGCTCGTCCTGGACATCGCGGAGAACGACAGCGTGGACAACTACCACCTCTTCGTCGAGGTGATCGATCACCTGCGCGCGCTCGGCGTGCGGATCGCCCTCGACGACGCCGGCGCCGCGGACGTCAGCCTGCAACACCTCCTCGGAGTCCGGCCCGACATCGTGAAGATCGACACCACGGTGATCCACGGGATCGCAGACGATGAGCTCCGCCAGGCCGTTGCCTGTGCCTACGCCAGCATGGCGAAGCGGGCAGGCGCGATCAGCCTCGCCGAAGGAATCGAGACCGAGGAGGAGCTCGTCATGCTCCTGTCGCTCGATGTCGAGACCGGGCAGGGTTACCTGCTCGGCCGCCCCGCCTTCCTGGAGGCCTGAGCCGTCCGCGGGCCCGAACTTCCGGTCCGCGGCCCTCGTGAGATCAGAACCCGAAGCTGACTCCGGTGAGCTCCTCCGACAACTCCCACAGGCGCCGGGCCGTTCCCGCGTCTGTCGCCGACGGCGCCGGGCGCACACGGGTCGGGTGGCCGCGCAGTTCGCCGAGTCCGTCCGGGCCGTAGAAAGACCCGCTCTCGGCCCCGGGATCGACGGCGGCGTAGAGCTGGGAGAGGGCGCCCATCTCGGCGCTCTGTGCCAGGACACGGTTGCCGATCCGCATGAGCTGTTTCATCACGCCCGTCGGGGCGCTCGTCTGCAGGTTCGTGGCCGACCACCCGGGGTGGGCGAGCACCGAGCGGACCGGGATGCCCGCCGCCCGTACCCGTCGGTCCAGCTCGAGGGCGAAGAGCACGTTGGCGAACTTGGACTGGCGGTAGAAGCCCCTCGGTGAATAGGACCGGGCGCCCGTCAGGTCGTCGAAGTGGATCGCCCCGCCCTTGTGCTCGAGCGAGCTCACCGTGACCACGCGGGCGTCTTCGCCCCGGCGGATCGTGTCGAACAACAGCCCGGTCAGGGCGAAGTGGCCGAGATGATTGGTCGCGAACTGGGACTCGAAGCCCTGGCGGGTGAGCAGGCGGGGCGGGAACATCACCCCGGCGTTGTTGACGAGCACGTCCAGCGCGACGGCGTCGCGGCGAGCATGCCGGCGAAGTCCCGCACAGAGTCGAGGTCGGCGAGATCGAGCAGCCGGAACTCGACGAGGGCGCCAGGGTTCCCGGCCTTGATGCGCTCGACGGCGGCCAGCCCTTTCCCCCCGCTACGGCCGGCGAGCACGACGCCCGCCCCGTGCGCGGCGAGCTGGCGGGCGGTCTCGAAGCCGAGGCCACTGTTGGCGCCGGTCACGACAAAGCGCCGGCCCGACTGGTCCTTTACCTGGGCGGCTGTCCAACGGTCCATGTGCTCTCCTGTCGCGTCAACTGAGCCCGCCGCTTCGCCGGCGCTGAGCCCGAGTCCCGGTGCCGACGGGCGCGGCGCCAAAGGTGACATCGGCCGCCCCCGACCTTACGGCGCGCCCGGAGCCCTCCCAGGAGTCCTCGAGGTCAGGCCTGTGGCCGGGGGCGGGCACGGACCCAGAACGTCACGATGCCGGCGGCGACGAAGGCCAGCCCGACGATCAGCCATGGCCAGGGATCCCATTCCTGAGTACAGCTCGAGCGCCTGGCGAAGACGGTGCACACCTCGCCCGGCCCGGAACGGTTGAGGTAGGCGACGTAGAGCACAGGAGCCCCGAGACCCGAGACGAGACCGGGAAGGCCCGGCCGGCCGGACGCACGGCGAGCCAGCAGCACGGTCGCCACCGTCGCCACCGGAAGGACGTACACCCCGACGCTAAGGATCGCCACCAGGGCGAACATCCGGACGGCTCCCAGTAACAACCATGCCCCGAACCAGGCCCAGGGCCGGGCGGCGGCCGCCTCGGCCGCGTCCATCAATCGGCCCGCATCAGGGGCCCGGGTTGCAGAGACATGCGCGGCACGCCCCTTATGAGACCACACCCGCCGGGCATGTGGAGCCCCGGCGAGGCCTCAGCCGGCCGTACCCCCCGTGCCCCTGAACGTCGTCCAGGTCGGGTTGGGCAACCCCATGGCCGTGCCGAGCTGGTGCCAGAAGTTCGGGGAGGTCCCGACCCAGCGGATCGGACCGATCCCGCGAACCGTCTCACATCCCGTGGCTGACACGACGACCGTCGGGAACGTCTCGTCGGGGGCCGTGAAGCTGAGGCGGTAGTAGATCCCGAGGTCGATCACACAGCTCATGACCCCGACGGGGATGCGCGGCAAGGCGCAAACCACCTTGGCGACGTCCTGGACCGACGCGACATCTGTGACCACGGTCACCACCTGGAACGAGAAATGGATGCCGTTCTGTGGGAACGCGTCGACACGCCGGACGACAAGATGGTCCGCCTGTCCGATGGACTTGCAGAGCGACGCCGGAACGGTACCGGCCTGCTGTGGCCCGCTCACCGTGGTCCTTTGCGCCGCGTGCGCCACGCCGCTCGCCCCGCTCGCAACTGCGACCGCTGCCAGCGTGAGGCACGTCATTACCCACCAAGACTTGGTGATCTTCATGACCCCACGAAGCTTCGAGCCCTCAAGTTCGCGTAAGACGGGGCGCTTCCGGCCAGAGTTTCTCCTGCAGCCCGGAGGCTCTGGCCACCGGCCGTGAGATCGCGGCACGCAGTGACTCCTCTGCAGCCACCAGGGTGACCTGCTCCTTGGCACGGGTGACCGCCGTGTAGACGAGCTCGCGGCTGAGCACCGGCGACGGGGGCCGGGGCAGCGTGACGATCACGCGCGCGAACTCGGATCCCTGGCTCTTGTGGATCGTCGTTGCCCACCAGGTGTCGACGTCGCCGAGCTGAGACATGGCGAGCTCCCTCAGGCCTTTGCCCGGGTCCGAGAACGCCGCCACCGGCCCGGTGGGCCCGACGACGACGACCCCGACGTCACCGTTGAAGAGGCGGTTGAAGTAGTCGTTGCGAGTGACGACGACCGGCCGGCCGGGGTACGAACGCCGGCCGATCCCGGCTCCGGGCAGTGCCTGGGCCGTGAGGGTTTCGATGCGGTTCGTCCAGGCGAACACGCCGAGGGGCCCGAATCGCGTCGCGCAGAGGACCTTGAGCCTGCACGCCTCGCGAAGGCCGCCTTCGGCGTCATGGTTCAGCGCCGCCTCGACGACCTTGGCTGCGCTTGACGCCGCTTCCCCGCAGAGGAGGGCAAGGGCTTCCTGATCGTCGTCTTCGACCCAGGTCAGCTCTTCGGAGTCGTGGCGGGCGAGAACGGCCACGGCGCCGTCAGCGTCACCCCGCCGGATGGCGTCGGCCAGCGCAGCTATCCGAGAGTCGGGACCGAAGCGGTGGTTGCGCTCGAGCAGCTCTATGCCGGCTGTGAGTGGGCCTTCTGCCGGGCCGGTCGCCATTGGGCCGACGATCTCGCCGAGCACCGCCCCGGCTTCGACGCTCGCGAGCTGGTACGGGTCACCGACGAGCACGAGCGTCGCGTCGGGGCGCACCGCTTCGAGCAACCGGGCCATCAGCGGCAGCGAGACCATCGAGGTCTCGTCGACCACCACGAGGTCGTGGGGAAGCTGGTTGAAGCGATCGTGGCGAGGCTTGCCGGCACTGCCGATGCCCAAGAGACGGTGCAAGGTCTGGGCGGCGGTGGCGCTGAGCGCAGCCGCGACGGCTGCGTCGGCACCCGCGGTTGCGACTTCCTCGTGCACCGCCTCTGTCATGCGCGCGGCGGCCTTGCCGGTCGGTGCGGCCAGAGCGACCTCGAGTCGCCGGCCGCGCTCTGAAGACAAGGCGACGGCAACGCTCAACAAGCCGGCGATGGTACGCGTCTTGCCTGTTCCGGGCCCTCCCCCTATCACGGCGATCCGCCGGGTCAAGGCTTTCTCTGCGGCGTCGCGCTGGCGATCGGGAGGGGCGGTGCCGTCGGGCACGAACAGCCTGTCGAGGATGGCATCGAGTTCGGGTGACGAGGTGGTGAGCCCGCCGTCGCTGCGGGCGCGCCGCAACAGCTCGTCTGCGACGCGCGTCTCGAAGCGCCAGTAACGCTCCAGATACAGGCGGGTGCCGTCCCACACGAGAGGGAGCGTCACGCCGGTGGGCCCGCCGCCAGGCCTGCACACGGCGGGGCTCGCAGCCAGGATCGCCCCCCACTTCTCAGGATCCGGCCAGGGAAGCGACTCGAGCGAACGGGCGTGTTCGCCACCTTCGTCGTCGACGGCGATGGAGTCCCTGACCGACCCGATGACGACGCACACGTGACCGAAGAGCGGAGCCCGCGCCGCCAGGGCGGCCCCGAGTAGCACCTCAGGTTCGACTCCCTGGACGCTCCTTGCGACCACCCCGGCGACCTGAACGGCCGCAGCGTCGAGCACACCTGCCTCGACGAAAGGCGCCAGCGTCACCAGCCCGGGCGTGAGAAGCGGCACGGGCGCCGTCACGAAAGATCCCCCGCTCCGTCGAGCAGGTCGCTGAGCGCTGTCACGAGCGCCGGTGGGACGGGCCAGCTGAAGACCCCGTACGGGTTCCCCCCCACCACGGGCGTGCCGGCACCCTCCATCCCCCGCACGAACAGGTAGGCGGCACCGCCCAGGTGGGCGGCAGGCTCGTAGGCGGGCACGCGCCAGCGCAGGTAGCGGTGCAATGCGACCGAGTAGAGCAGTGCCTGCAACGGGTAGTGGTGCTCTGCCATCGCAACGGGCAGCCGGTCAGGGTGGTAGTCGATCGACTGGGGCTCACGGCCTCGTTCGCCCAAGGTGTTTGTCTTGTAGTCGACCACGACAAAACGAGGCGGAGCGTCTCCCCCGATCCCGCCGCCGACACGGGCGACCAAGTCGATCGACCCCGTGAGATGGCCCGCCAGTTCGACGTCGAACATGCCTGCCGCCAGGCGCTGCGCCCACCCCCGCACGGGATCGTCTTCGGGCAGGTACGAGAGCATGAGCCGGCCGATGCTGCGATCGGTGGCGACTCGTCCCTTCCCGCCCAGGCGCAGCTCGAAGCTGAGCTCGTCGAGGCGCTCGCTGCGGGGGAGGTCGCGCAACCGCCTTCCTCCGAAAAGAGGGCCGAGGGGTGTCTCTATCGCAGCACGAAGGCCCGTCACGAGCGTCCCGGTGTCGATCGGCCACGGGTTCCATCTCAACCGGTCGCCGATATGGGCGCTCAACTCGGCGTCAAGGTCGGCGGCCGTGAAATCGACGAGCTGGAGCACCTCGTGCACGAGCGTGCCGAATCCCGCGCCACCCGAAATGGCGCCGAGAGGCAGGTCCGACGAGACGGCCGTGACGCCGGCGGAGACGGAGTCGAACGCTTCGAAAGGCTCGTCCGCCGCACCTCCGTCACCGAGGCTCTCGTCCTCGGGATCGAGCACGGCGCTACGACCACGGTCGCTTATAGCGCTGAACGACCAGCGCCGGCTCGTGCGGGCAAGGGCCCGCTCCAGCTCGGCGAGGGCGAGCACGCCGCGGGCGACGGGCTTGTCGCCGTCGACCCAGCGGCCGTCGGGAGCATCGGCTGCACCGGCGACACCGATGGCCACGGCGTCACCGCACTCGGCGAACACCTCCGCGAGCTCACCGGGCGCGTCGGCGTCGGGCGGCAGCTCGACCTTTCGCGCGGCGAACTTCTCAGGGCAGATCACACCCTCGTTCCGGGCGAAGAGCACGCGCGCGAGCCCGGTGAGGTCCGCCCCCTCCACCCGGCTCCACCAGACCAGCGTCACGTGCTCGGCGCGCGTGAGCGCCACGTACAACAACCGCAGGTTCTCGCCGAGAGCCTCCTCGTTGGCGAGGGTCTTGCGCTCTTTGGCGGCGGCCTTGGTGGGCCACGGTTGCCCTTTTGTGACATCGAATGTGCGCTGTCCCGTGTCGCGGTCCCGGAACACGACCTCATCAGTGGTGGCATAACTCTTGCGCCACAGCGTCGGAACGCAAACCACCGGGAACTCGAGGCCCTTTGCAACGTGCACGGTCATGATCTGCACCGCTTCGGCTTCGGATTCGATCTGGCGGGCGCTCACGTCGTTGTCGGGGTCCTCTGAGACCTCCGATGCCAGTTGCGCAAGTGTCATGAGCAGCCCCGCGGCGGTAGCCCGGCGGCCGGCCGTGCCCGCCTGGAGCAGCCCCGCAATGTGGTCGAGGTCGGTGAGATCGCGATCGCCGTCGCCTGTCGCCAGCACGCGGGCGGTGACGCCGCTCGCGGACCAGACGCGGGCGCAGAGCTCGACGACGCCGTGGGCTTCGAGAGTCCGGGCCCATCTGAAGAGCTGGTCCTGTACCTCACCGAGCTTGGCGTCGTCAGCGGCGTCGAGCTCAGCCACAGACCAGCCGAAGAACCACGAAAGCGCAGCCGTGCGGGCCCGGGTCGGCTCGGTCGGGCGGGTGAGCGCCGTGAGGAGCCAGCGCCACTGATCGGCAGCTCTCGACCTAAGGAC
This sequence comes from uncultured Acidimicrobiaceae bacterium, assembly GCA_963719125.1. GTDB lineage: Bacteria > Actinomycetota > Acidimicrobiia > Acidimicrobiales > Bog-793 > Fen-455. The sequence goes on along the minus strand of CAVRAT010000006.1, from coordinate 38,166 downwards.
GCTGTCACCCCGCGTCACCACCGCAGGGATGCCCCTGCGACGCAGTGCCATCTTGATCGGCTCGGCTTCAGCCCGCTTGCCGATGAGCACGGCGACGTCGCTGGGACGCGCCCGCCGCGGCGGGGCGCCGTCCGCCGAAGGGATCGATGCCGTCTGCAGGAGTTGTTGCACCTGGTGGGCGAGGTCACGTGCGATCGCCGCGTCGGCGTCGGGGGTGTAGATGAAGCCCTTCTTGGAGCGAGGAAGGTCTTCACCGAGCACCAGGCGCAGTCGGAGCGCCGCCAGGGCGGTCCCATCATCGGCTGTGAGCCGCAGGTCGCGGCGCTCGTCCGACGGGGCCACTTCCACGAACTCGATGCCCGCAGCCCCGAAGGTCGTGCCCCGGAAAAGCTTGCCCAGCCCGGCGAGCAGCGCCCCGTCGGAGCGCCAGTTCACTCCGAGCGTGAACCGCTTGGTGGGTTCGCGGGCCGCCTCGAGGTACGTGTGAACGTCCGCTCCCCGAAACGAGTAGATCGCCTGCTTCGGGTCGGCAACAAGGACGAGCGCCGTGTCGTCCCCGAGGTTCCCGAACAACCGCGAGAAGATTGCCCACTGCACCGGGTCGGTGTCCTGGAACTCGTCGATGAGCGCGATACGGAACCGGCGGCGCACGGCAGCCAGCGCGGCAGGATTGTCCAGCCCCTCGCGCAACTGGGTCAACAGATCGTCGAACGAGAGCGTGCCTGCAGCGCGTCGGCGGCGATGGACCTCGGCGACGACGCGGTCGACGAGGCGTCGAAGCCGGGCCGCGACGACCGTCGACTCGTCGTCCTCAGTGCCTGGGATGACGCGGATCCCCGGGTTTCCCAGCACCTTGAGACAGAGGCTCGGAAGCCTCTCCAGCGTCGGGAGCTGGTCGGTGGTCTCGGGGCTGGCAACCGACTCCGCCGCGAGCACGTCCGCGCAGACCGCCCGCACGAGATCGCCGGTGTCTTCGAGCAGCGCGGCGTCAAGGTCGATATGGGATGTCGAGCCCAACGTGGCGCGCACCTGCTGAGCAAAACCGTGGATGGTCGTGATCGTCGCCGCGTCGAAGTCCACGACGGCCCGCTCGAGACGATCGAGCCGGCGAACGCGATCGGTGCCCGCCAGGAAGCTGAGCAGGTCGTCGCCGGTCGGGATGCCCTCAGGGTTGCGCAGCCCCGCAGCCGCCTCGCTGAGCCGGGTCCGGACCCGGTCGCGTAGCTCCGCGGCGGCGGCACGGGTGAAGGTGACCATCAGGAGCTCTTCGACCGAGACGTCGGTCTCCGCTGCGTAGCGTACGACGAGGCCGGCGAGCGTGTAGGTCTTGCCCGTACCCGCGCTCGCCTCGATGGCGACGCGGCCGGAGGTGGGGAGCGGCCCGAGGAGGGAGAAGAGCACCGGTGCGCTCATGTGAGCGCCTCGGTGCTCTCGTCGATCGCGTCCCACAGGTACTCGGCAAAGCGCTGGGCCCGGAACGGCGAGGTTCCAGGCGGATCGTCACGGCGCGCGGGAAGGGCGCGAAGGCCTTTGAAGTCGAGGTCGCCGAACGCCAACCGGTTCGCCTCGTCCTGACCCTCGCCGAAACCGTTGCGCGTTTGCCAGTCATCGGCTTTCGCGGTGCCGTCGTGGAGCTTGGCGGACAGGCAGGCGAAGAGCGGGACGGGCTCGCGAAGCCCGCGCCGGTAGCAGTCGACGGCGACCTCGAGGGCAGCGCGCGCCAGGCTGCGGCGACCGTCGGTGGTCTCGCCCCGGGCGACGAGAACGAGCGCGTCGGCGTCCCCAGCCTCGGTGCGCCGCACGACGACGCTGCGCCAGTCGCTTGCCGGGTCGCTCGCCACGAGGGCCACGAGGTCGAGCCAAGCGGCGATGTGCTGCTTGGGCGAAGCCTTGCTGTAGGTGACGAGCACCGGGCCCGGAGACGGTTCTCTGCCGCGGACAACGACCGTTCCGACGACGCGGGTGCCGTCTCGGAGCTCGACCTCGACCTGCGCGCGGTCGTCACGCGCCGGATCGACGCCCAGCCCGCGCGCCAGTTCGAGCATGGCGTCGACCGTGCCCTCGATCTCCGCGAGCGAGTCAGCACCGAGTCCGCCCGGGGGAAGCGTGCCGAGGGCGCGCTCGTGGCGCTCCCACTCGGCGTCTTCGTGCCCGCCCCGGCGCGCCCGCAAGAAACGCTCCGCCACCGACCAGGATTCGAGGCCGTCGAGCGAAGTCGCCAGATCGTCGAGCTCCACCCGGTCCTCGTCGGTGAGGTGAAGACGGAGGCGCTGCTGCCAGAAGGCCTTCGCCGGGTTCTTGAAAAACGTCTTCAACTCGGCGAGCTCGATCACGCCGTCGCCGTGGGTGCTCGGCCCGAGGGGGCCCTCGAGCAACGCCGGGCCCTCCCCGGCACGCTGCTCGCGGGCACAAGCGCCCGCGAAGGCGCCGGGGTCGAAGCTCCAGGGACCCGGCCGATTCGCGAGGCCCGGCAGGAAGCAGCGGTCGTCGAAGCGCTGCAGGGGGTGAACGGTCTCGATCTGGCCGCGGTACTTCCCCCGGCATTCGCGCGAGAGCGTGGCGATGATCGTGTCGCGCAGCTCCGCGAGCACCGTCGCGTTCGGTACCTCTTGATTGGTACGGATGTTGTGGCCCGTCCTGGTGACGACAAGGTGGTCACCGGCAGCCAGCACAGCTTCGAGGATCGCCTGGCGGGCCTCCGCGCGGGGGTCACGGTCGCCTACGAGCGGGGCCGCGGCCGCGAGATCGTCGCCGTCGGCGGCGCCCGCCACTGCGCTCGTGTGGACCTCGTCGAGCCCGAGAATGCAGATCACGCGGAAGGGCAGCCACCGAAGCGGCGTCAGGGAAGTGACGGTGATGCCGCCCCGGAAGAAGTCGGGACGGCGCGAAGTCCCCTGTATCCGCTCCGCGAGGAGGCGCCGGAGGTCTGCGAGCGAGATCTCGACCGTGGCGGGCTTGCCACCTACGACGGCCTTGTCGGCTATCTCGGCGACGATCCGGCGGAGCTGATCCAGCTGCCACTGCTGAGCGACCTCGACTTCGAAGAGCTGTTCGATGGCGTCCGACAGGGCATCGCACCACTGCGCGGCGGTGCGCGGCCGCCTCATGTCCTCGGCCATCGACGCCAGACGTGCGACGAGATCGGCCAGTCGGCCGGCGACGGCGATGTCGCCACCCTCGACTCCGAGAGGAGCGATCCCGCCCGGGGCCAGGTCCAAGTCGTCATCGCTCACGGCGACTCCGATGAGCAACCGGTCGAGGGCAGCCCGCCACGAGTTGGCGCTGAACTCGGGCGGGAAGCCCCACGGTTCACGGTGCTGTCCGTCGAGGCCCCAGCGCACGTTGGCCTCCTCGATCCAGTCCGCGATCGTGCGAAGAGCGTCACCATCGAATTCGAAGCGCCGGCGGACCGTCGGCAACGCGATGAACTCCGTCACCTCCGAGGCGGCGAACCTGCCCGAGACCAGCGCCAACAGCGAGTCGAGCGCCGCGATGACCGGGTAGGAGTCGCGCAGCGACCGGTCGGTGATGCGATACAAGAGCCGGGGCGGTGCGCTGTCCGGCGCGGTGACAGCCTCCTCGGCGGAGGTTCCGAAGCCAGCTTCCACGAGAGCCGCGAACTCGCCGACTGCCGGGCAGATCACGACGATGTCCTCCTCCCGCAGCGTCGGGTCATCGGCCAGCAGGTGGAGGATCGCATCGCGCAGCACCTGCACCTGCCGGGCCGGGCCGTGGCACGAGTGCACCTGGATCGAGCGGTCAGAAGGGTCGAGGTCGAAGTCGCCCGTGGGTGCACGATCCGCGCGCAGGTCACGCTGCAGGCGCGCCAAAAGGGAGGTTGCCGTGGCGTCCTCGGCCTCGTCGCCGTCACCGACCGGCACCGGAACAGGTAGGCGGCGCGACTCGGCGCTGGCGAGGAGCACCGTCCGCTCTCGGTACGGGCGCCCCCACGATCGCAACAGCGGATGGCTTACCGCGGTGTCCGACTTGTCGTCAGAACGCAGCATCGCGAGCGGTCCTGGGCCGGCTGCCGTCGCCTTGCGGACACGCGCGGTCGCCGTTCGTGACGGGTCGAGCAGCAAGAGATGCAAGTCTCTGCGGGGGCTCAACGCCTCGATCAGCTCGATGAACGGCGCGCCGCTCGGAAGCGTCGTCACGCCGAAGACGGCGAGCCGGGACGGCAATGCAACGGTGAGCTCTCCAGTGCGGAGCTTGTCCAGCAGGCCGGGCATGCGCTCGGGGGGGCTGGGGACTGCGACCACGGCGCGTACGAGGCGCCACAGGTGGGGCTGCCAGCTGTCGTGAGCGGCCAGGGGGCGGCCGGTGGGGTCGACGTCGTGGCCGGCACTCCAGGCGAGAACGAGCTCGGGCCGGCGCACGGCGTAGCGGTCGAAGAGATCTGCGAGACGCCGGGCACGACCAAACCAGGTCGCACCGGCGGGCAGGACAGTGAGAGGACCGAGGCGTTCGTCGCCGGCACTGGAACGCAGCACCTCGAGCACGGCCCAGACGAGACAGTCGACCTGCCAGGGATCGGCGACCCCCTTAGCGCTTTGGCCGGCGAGCACGGCCTGGCGCAAGGCTCCGGGGAAGGTGAACTCGATGTTCGCCGCGATACCGTCGCCCACACCGGGCGCGGAGGCACCGAGGGATCTCGCCAGTTCGAGGGCAAGCCACCGTCGCATGCCCGCGGTCGGCACGGCGACCCATTCCGGGGACATCGGGTCATCGAGCGGACTCGCGAGCACTTCGGCGAGCACCGCTGCGAGAGGCTCTACGCGGCTGGCGCTGTAGAGGTGGAGCACGGTCGAACACTACCGGTGGGCTGTGACGCCCAACGGGCCGTCGCTCTCGACTGGCCCATCCCGCTCGGGTACCGTCCAAGCCATGTCGATCCTGCTCGAGCTGGACCTCACCGGGGCAATCGTCGAGGACGTCGGTTCTCACCCTGTCGAAAGGCTGATGAACCGCCGCCGCCTTGCGCTGCGCACGCTCGTGAGCCGGCTCGCTTCCGCCGCCGAAGACCCCAACGTCGTCGGATTGCTGGCGAAGCTGGGTGCCACCTCCATATCGCTCGCACAGGCCCAGGAGCTGGCGGACGCCGTGGCGCGCTTTCGGGCCAAGGGGAAAGAGGCGATCGCCTGGGCGGAGACCTTCGGCGAGCTCGGGCGGGGAACGACGGCCTATGTGGTGGCCACCGGTTTCGGCGAGCTCTGGCTGCAGCCTTCGGGGAGCATCGGGCTCATGGGCGCGGCGGCGGCCGGCACGTTCGTACGGGGCGCCCTTGACCAAGCCCAGGTCGAGCCGTTGTTCTCGCAGCGCCACGAGTACAAGAACGCCCCGGACACCTTCTTGCGTACGGAGTTCTCCGAGGCCCACCGCGAAGCGACCGAGCGGCTGGTCGAGTCCGCCTACGAGCAGGTCGTCGCCGCCGTGTCGGCCGGCAGGCGCCTTGCCCCCGCGCGTGCGCGAGCTCATGGACACTGCTCCCATCCCCGCCGCGCAAGCCCAGGAAGCCGGCCTCATCGACCACGTCGGCTACCGCGATGCCGTGCGGGAAGCGGTCGACCGCCACTGGCCCGAGAAGCCGGCGCTTCTCTACGTGTCGCGCTATGAGCGGCGGTGGGACAACGTCCGCAGAGCCATCCAGAGCCGCCGTCCCGCCGTCGGGCTCGTCGAGGCGATCGGCCCGATCCGCCTCGGGCGCTCCAAGCCGGGCCCGGTCGGGCGCGCAGCCGGCTCGGACACCGTCGCGGCGGCGTTCCGCGCGGCGGTGAAGAACGAGAGCATCAAGGCGATCGTCTTCCGGGTTAACAGCCCCGGCGGTTCCTACGTCGCCTCGGACACCATCTGGCGCGAGGTGTGGAGGGCTCGCGAGGCATCCAAACCCGTCGTGGTCTCGATGGGGGATGTGGCCGGTTCAGGCGGGTACTTCGTGGCCATGGCCGCCGACGTCATCGTGGCCGAGCCGGCGACACTTACCGGGTCGATCGGTGTCTTCGGCGGCAAGCTCCGCACGAGCGGCTTGTTCGAGCGCCTGGGCGTGAACATCGAGACTCTCGGACTAGGCCAGCACGCGCTCATGTTCTCTTCGCAGACCGGCTTCAGCGAGAACGAGTGGGCCAAGCTCGACGAGTGGCTCGATTTCGTCTACGAGGACTTCACCGCCAAGGTCGCCCGGGGACGCTCCATGACGCGCGAAGCGGTCCACGAGCTGGCCCGCGGCCGGGTCTGGACGGGAGCCGACGCCGCCGCGCGGGCTCGTCGACGAGCTCGGCGGATTGCGCCGTGCCGTGGAGATCGCCCGGGAACGCTCCGGCCTGCCACCCGACGCCCGCCTGCGTCCGGTCGTCGCCGTTTCGCCCGTGCAACGCCTGCGCCAACCCCGCAACAGCGACGACCCGGCGGCCTTCCTGCAGGCCCGGGGACTCGGTCCGGAGCTGTCCGAATGGGGAGGCCACGCCCAGCTGGCGGCGGCGCTGGGGTTTCCGGCCGCGGGCCCGCTGACAATGCCGATGGGGCCGCTCCGCTAGGCCGCAGCTCCGGTCACTCGCTCGGGGCGCCGCTTCACGACAGGACGGACGTGATCCTTTCGGCAGCGCTCAGGAGCCGCTTTTTGTCCTGAGAGAAGTTGACGCGGAACCTGGCACGTCCGGCCGGGCCGAACTGGTAGCCGGGGCTCACCAGCACCCCTGCCGCCTTGATGGCCACGGCGATCTCATGGTCGTCAGCAGGCCCGTTCCTCGCCCACCGGAGAGACTCGACCAGTGGGAACATGTAGGAGCTGCCCGCCGGCGGGCTCACACTGACCCCGGGGATGCTCCGGAGACGCTCGACCATCAGATCACGGAGCGCTTTGTGCTCGGCGGTGCGCTGATCCAGCCACTCGGCATCGTCTTCCATCCAATGGCGGAGAACCTGCTGGCAATAGCCGGGAGCTCGCAACGAAGCCAACGACACGATCCGTTCCATGGCCTCGACGACCGGTGGCGGGCCCACCGCGGCGCCGACACGGTACCCACTCATCGACTCGGTCTTGGACGGCCCGACAAGCGTCACCGTCCGCCCGATCATGCCCGGGAGGGCACCGAGATGGGTGTATTGCGCACCTGGGTAGATCAGTCGGCAGTAGAGCTGATCGACGACGACGACGAGATCCTCCTCCACGGCCATGTCGGCCAGCGCCTGGATCGTGGATGTTTCATAGACGCCGCCCGTCGGGTTGTTGGGATGCGACAGCAACAACAGGCGGGGACGCGCCGCCCTCGCCGCGGCCAGGTGATCGGCACCGATGGAGAGCCGGCCCTTGTCGTCCTGCTCGATCGGGAGCCGCACCGGGACGGCTCCGAGGTAGGAGAGGATCCTCTCGTTCATGAAGTACTCGGGATCGGGAAGCGCCACGCGGTCGCCTGGCGATACCAGCGCCGACAAGGCCGCGAACAGGCCTCCCTGCGTGCCGGGAGTTACGATCAGCTCCCTGTCGGGATCCACGGCACGACCGAGGAGCTGCCCGAGCCGGGGGGCGATACGGGCACGCAGCCGGCTGCTGCCCCGGTAGGCGGTGTAGGCCTCCGTGTTCTCCGCGAGGGCGGAGTGGAAGTCCGCGGCTGCAACCGCAGGCGGGATGAACGCCCGCGTGTCCCCGTGGGTGAGGTCTATCAGGTCGGGCGGAGCGGGGGCTGTGGCGAGGGACCCGTCGAGCTCGAGGACCGACGCACCGTAGGTCTTGGTGTACACGTCCAAACTGGCGGCATCGAGGGCCGGGGGCAGCACGAACGTGGGGCTCACGACGGTTCTCCTTGCAAACGGTGGGGTCCGGCCCGTACGACGGCGCGCACCTCGTCCACGTCGAGGTCGTACGGTCCGAGCTGGGTGAGCCACCAGGTCGCACCGGCCTTTGACCATGGTGACGGATCGTCGCCGGGACGGCCGGACACGACCACTTCGAATCCGGCCCGTGGGGCCATGGCCGCGATGGACCGGCTCCACTCGGCGAGCTGTTCGGGGCCGGGGATCCCGATCGTGAACACGCCGTCGTATCCGACCGCCCGGTGCAACGGTTTCAGGTTCGGCCAGCGGGCCGCCAGCCAGAACGGGATTCCGCCCGGCTGGGTGTGAGCCGGAAGGAAGCTCACGTCGTCCACGGTGTAGTGGGTCCCGACGTGGTGGACGGGCTTGCCGGACAGGAGGCCGGCCACCACTTCGAGGCCCTCTGTCAAGGCTTCGCCCCGTGCCGCCGGGTCGGCTAGCTCCCCGAAGCGGCTCAGCTCGCGGAGGTCGCCGTCGTCGCCGAGACCGAACCCGAGGACGAGACGACCACCCGAGAGCCGGTCGAGCGTCGCGGCTTGGCGTGTCAGCACCGTCGGGCGCCGCCGGGCCAGCGGGGTGACCATCGGTCCCAGTCGGATTCGCTCGGTGACCATGGCGATAGCCGCGAGACAGATCCACGGATCGAGGATCTCGCGCACCGGCTCGGAGTAAAGGAGGTGGTCCCAGAGGAAGATCCCGTCCCAGCCCGCCTTCTCCGCCTCCGCGCCGATGTCGGCGACGAGGCGTGGGTCGGCCAGGGCATCGAACGGCGGGAAGAACAGTCCCTGGCGCAGCACCGGGCCCGTCATGACTTCGGCGCCCTACCGCGCGTCCGGCCTCGCCTAGGCACCGGCGCATCTGTCGACGACGAGTTGGCCCCGACGCCTTGCTTGATGCTGGGAGGCGGGTCCACGTAGTGGTCCTTGATGGCCCGCTCGATCACGGAACGGCGCCGTGTGCGCAGCGCCTCCAGCAGCACCCGGTGCCGGTCCACGGCCTCGAAAAGGTCGATGCCCTGACGGTCCAGGGAGGACCGCATGAGCGAGCCCATCTGGGCGTCGAGGGCGTGCCACAGGTCCGACACCCGGGCCCGGCCTCCCGCCTCCACGATCAGGCCGTGCAGGCGGGTGTCGACCTCGATGATGGCGGCCACGTCGCCGGCCGCGGCAGCGGCCTGCATCTCGTGCAATTCCTTGTCCACCGACGACAGCAGCGACTCATCGACCTTCGACGTGGCCTCGCAGATCGCCCCGGCCTCGAGCAGGTAGCGGGCGTAACAGGCGTCTTCCACCTCGGCCTGCGACATGCGGGCGACAAAGCACCCCCGCCGGGGTGTTATCTCGACCAGACCCTCGTTCTTGAGCTCGCGGAGGGCGGAGCGAAGCGTCGTCCGGGACACGCCGAACTCGGCCGCCAGGTTGGACTCGACGAGGCGTTCACCGGAGGTGAGCTCGTTGTTCAAGATCCACCGTTTGAGGGTCAGGTGAACCTCATCGGGAAGGGACAGGTGTGGGATCATCGCAACCTCCATATCGGTCCTCGCCATCTCGGCGGTGCCCCGCCCTCAGCAGGCCTGCAACTGTGCCGGTCGAGTCGCGGCTGTTCACGATCGGGCACGGGCCACCTCCAGCAGCGCCTCCTCGTCCAGCCCGACATGGTGCGCGGCGTCGGCCTCGACGTCGATGCACCCGGCGGGGCCGCTCAGGATCACCGTCACCCCGGGCCCGTGACCCGGCTGGGGACTGGAGCCGTGCACGACGATTCCGATGCTCCTCCAGCCCCGCCGGTAGCCGGCGTTGTACCTGGCGTCGATGTCGTCGATAGCGACGAGGTCTCCGAGGCGCAGCTGCTCGGCCTTCCACATCGACGCCGTGGCGCGATCGATTTGCAGGTCCAAGTCCCACATCGGCGTGGGGCGCCCGATGCCGTTGCCGACCAACCGGCTCGGGACCACGGTGCGAACCTTGACGGCCAACGTGACGGCCCCGAAGGTGATCGGCAGGTGCTCCAGGAGATCGGGCTCGACGTTGCAGACGGTCACGTCCTCCGCCAGGCTCGGCGTGCCCTGGCCCCGGCTGCGCACGACGACCTGGTCCCCTGGGCGCAGCTCGTGCAGGACCTCCTGGCGGAAGACGGCTATCACCCGGCCCCCTTCGCCGCGCTTGCCGGCGACCGCCCCGATCCCGCCGGCGGCTGCACCGGTGCGAACCTCGACCGGGTTGCCGATGCAAGCCTGAGCCACGAGGGCGTACCCGACGGCCGCATCGTCGTGGACGAGGCAGGCCCCGGGAGCCGCGTGGTCGGAGGCGTGGTCGAAGACCCCGTCGCCGAGACGCAGCCCGATCACGATGCCACCGTCGCCGATCGGGACGTACGGCACGCCCTCGCCGTCGATCCGGAAGGGGTCGGACCCCACCGATGCCTGCTCGACGAAGGCCGTCAGGTTGACGCTGACGAGACGGTCGCCCGTGGTGTCCCGAGGAGTTGTGCTCATGACTTGTCCCGTCCGCCTGCTGCGACAGGATCGGGCCGCAGCCCGTCCGTGCGACCGAGCAGCAGGGCGAGGTTGCTGGCCGGGTCGTCCACGAGCCGGAAGGCCTCGGACGGCCCGCTCATGAGTGTCGACGGCCCGGGCCCGTGCCCGAACAGTTGACAGCTGCCTGTCGACATCACCCCGATCGTGGTCCATCCTTCCCTGTAGCCACGCCCGAAGCGGTGATCCTGGTCGGCCAGCGCCACGACGTCGCCGATACGCAGGCCCTCCAGCCCGAGGGAAAGGTCCTCCCCGAGGCCCGCGTAGGCGCCCATGAGATCGGTGTTAGCGAACTCGGACACCATGCCCGAACCCGCCCCGATGGCGTCGGCGGGAACGCGGGCGGCCACATGCACCTCGAGGCGGCCGTCGCGAGCGGTTCCCCCTGCGAGAGCCGCCAGCAGCACCGGTGAGCAGTTCTTCACGACGATCTGCGGATGATCGGTCAGTCTCATGCCTTGCCCGACGGCGAAGACCGTGACCTGGTCGCCTGTCGTCACCTGTCGCATCGCGGACTCTTCCATGTCGACCAGCACGTAGGCGTGCTGGCCGATTACGACGCCCTCGGCACCTGCGGCCGGGCCCGAAGACACGACGACCGTGTTGCCCACGCACGACAGGTACTGCAAGGCGAAATTGGCAGCCGGATCACGGTGACGCACGGACAGCCCGGGTTCGACGTGGTCGCCGGCCCATCCCGTGGCCGGGTCGCCGCAGTGCACGCCGAGAGTCACACCGCCCATGCCGGGGAGCAGGAAGGGCCGGCCGTCGGGATCGACCCGGAAGCCGTGCCGGTCGGCCAACGCAGGCCACACCTCGCCGGCCAGCACCTGGGTCAACAACTCATGGGCATTGTTCTTCAGGTCCATGACGTCTCCCTCGCCGGCCCTGCGAACAGTCGCTGATCAGGCACCCGCCACCTCGTCGAAGTCGACCCAGCGGCGCTGGCGGGCGGACATCTCGAAGGCGTTGATGGTGCGCTGCACGAGCGCGCCCTGGGCGAAGTCACCCTGATTGCGTCCGCCACCCTCCAGGATCTCGTCGGTGAAGTCGCGCACGAGATTGGAGTAGAACAACGGCGCCCACTCCTCCTCGTCGCTGCCGCCGGCCGGGAAGAAGCGCTCGGGGATCTCCTGTTGCACGAACTCGACGGCGTCCTTGCGGGCGGTCTTGATCGTCTGGCAGATACCGAACTCCTGGACCAGTCGCACGATGACCGCCCCCTCGGAGCCGTAGAACCTGGCTTCGACGCCCGGGTAGTTCCCGACGGTGACATACGACGACTGCATGGAGGCGATCGCGTCCCCCTCGAACTCGCATATCCACATGTCGCCGTCGTCGATGTTCATCCGGTGCAGGCCTTCCTTGCCCCGCACGGCGCGTTCGGGGACGAAGTTGCGCATGGTGCCGACCACCGCCTGGAGGGGCTTGCCCACCCACCAGTGCATGATGTCGATGGTCGGTGCGCCGTAACCCTCGATGGACGAGACGGCCATCTCCTTGCCATCGGGGTCGGTGGCCTCGGCCTGGCGGAGCGGCGTCGAGGGGTCTATCCACTGGCTGTTCTGCTCGTAGCCGTTGAACATGTAGGGTTCGCCGACGAAACCCTGGTCGATGAGCTCCTTGGCATACTGCGCGGCCGGCGTGTAGCGGAAGGTGAAGCCGAGCTTGGTCTTGAGTCCCTTGGACCGCGCCAGCACGGCGGTGCGGTTGGTCTCCCGGGCGTCGTGGTGCACTGGCTTTTCGCAAAGAACGTGTTTGCCGGCCTCGATGGAATCCCAGGAGATCTGGAAATGGGTGTTGTTGCCGGTCGCGACGTCGACCACGTCGATCGTGGCGTCGTCGAGGACCTCGCGGTAGTCCGTGACCGCCCGCGCGACATCGAACTCCTTGGCCACCCGTTCGGCCAGGGCGCCGTTCACGTCCACGACCGCGGCCACTTCCACGCGTGGGTCGCGCTGCCAACCCGGCAGGTGGGCCCATTCGGCCCAGTGCCCGAGACCGACGACGGCCACCCGAAGTTGCTTGCTCATTTGACTTGTAGTCCTCTCTGGGCCCTTGACGGACAAGGGCCCTCTTCATGCTCTGGTGGATCTGTCTGGGTCCAGCCGCTCGCTTGCTCGATCATCGGCGGCTCAAGCGGACACGTGGGTCGATCAGGGTGTAGGTCACGTCGACGACGAAATTCATGACCACCATGAACACGGCTGCCACCAGTACCGTCCCGGTGATCATGGGGATGTCGAGGGTGTCGATGGCGTTGTAGGCCAGCTGGCCGACACCGGGCAGACCGAAGACGGATTCGATTATGAGCACCCCGCCGAGGAAGTAGCCGAGGTCCATGCCGAGCATCGTGATGACGGGCGTGAGCACGTGGCGGATGGCGTGGCGGAACAGGATGGTCCTTTCCGGCATGCCCTTGAGCCGGGCGAACTCGATGAACGAAGAGCGGAGGACCGCGTTCATGGTCGTCCTCACCATCCGCGAGTACCACGCCGCCCCGCCTATGCCGAGAGTGAAGCTGGGCAGGATCATGTACCAGATGAGCGGGTGGCCGACCCCGTTCAGGGGGAAGACCGACAGCTTGTAGGACAGGTAGTACAAGAGCATCAGGCCCAGCCAGAAGGGCGGTATCGAAAGTCCCACGAGGGCGCCGAGGGTTGTCAACCGGTCGAGGACCCCATGGGGACGGTAGGCGGCGATGATCCCCACGGGGATGCCGACGACAACCTCCCAGAGCACCCCTCCGAGCGCGAGCACCGCCGTGATCGGCAGTGCCCCCATGATCTCGGTGCTCACCGACCGTCCCTCGAGCGCGAACGACGTGCCCAGGTTGCCGTGCACGAGACGACCGAGATAGGAGACGTACTGCGATAGGACCGGGTGATCGAGGCCGAGCTGGCGGGCGATCGAGGCGACGGCCATCGGGCTGGCGTTGGGCCCGGCGACCAGCCGGGCGGGGTTGCCGGGGATGATGTAGGAGAAGAGGAAGGCCAGGGATACCACGCCGAAGATGACCACGATCATCTGCAGGAGGCGCCGTACGAGCCAGCCGGTCATCGGCCGATCTCCGTCGTCACCGGGTCCAGCAGGTCTGTCAGCCAGTCACCGGCCAGGTTGAACGCCAGCACGGTGATGATGAGGGCGATGCCCGGAGCGATCAGGAGCCACGGCGCGATCTGGAAGTACTGCTGGCCCTGGGAGATCATCTGGCCCCACGACGCCTCCGGGACGGGAACACCGATGCCGAGGTAGGAAAGTGACGCCTCGATGAGGATGGACGTGGCGATCCCGAGCGTCGAGTAGACGATGATCGTCGGCACGAGGTGCGGGAGGATGTGGCGCCTCAGGATCTTCAGGTGGCCGACGCCCAGGGTGCGGGCCGCGGTGACGAACTCGCGCTCTTTGAGCGAGAGCACGAGGCTGCGGACGATCCTTGCCAGGTAGGTCCAGTACCCGAAGGCGATGACGAGCACCACGTTGCGGGTGCTGGGTCCGGTGACGGTGATGAGGGCGATGCAGAACAGCAGGATCGGGAAGGACAGCACCACGTCGGTGAGGCGCATCAGGATCGACTCCACGATGCCGCCGACATAGCCGGCGATGGCGCCCACGATGACGCCGATGACCGAGGCGAGGCCGGTTGCCACGACGCCGACGAGCAGTGACACCCGGTCGCCGTAGATCAGCCGCGACAGCACGTCGCGTCCGTTGGGGTCCGTGCCGAGCAAGAACGTCCCATCCGGATGGATGGGCGCCCCATCGGCGCTGAGCCCGTTGAGGAAGATGTGGTTCGGGTTGTAGGGCGAGAAGTAGGGGGCGAGGATCGCGACAAGGGCGAGCGCCACGACGACGAGGAGCGAGATGAGTGCCACCGGGTCGTGCCAGAGGCTCACGAGGGCACGGTGGAGAAGGCGCGGCTCGGCGACGGCCAGCGGCTCGGTCGTGCCGAGCTCGTCGAGGGCCGGGTTGACAGTCGCCATCATACAGAGGCCTCCCCCGCCGGGGCGTCGGGGGCCATGTGACAGGCGGCCATCTGGCCACCCTGCTTTTGCCGCAGGGCGGGGCGGTCAGCGCGGCAGATGTCCTGGGCGAGAGGGCATCGGGGATGGAAGGCACATCCGGAAGGGAGCCTGGCGGGGTCGGGCGGCTCGCCGCTGAGTCCGATGCGCGGCCCACCGCCCCGGCCGCCGATGGTGGGCACGGCCGCGATGAGGGCCTTCGTGTAAGGGTGGCGGGAATCCCCGAAGACCTGGCTGCTCGTGCCGTACTCGACGAGCCGGCCCGCGTACATGATCGCCACCCGGTCGGCGATGAAACGGAGAGTGGAGAGGTCGTGGGAGATGAAGAGGTAGCTCACCTTCAGGTCGTCCTGGATGTCCTTCAGCACGTTGAGCACCTGCGCCCGGATGGACACGTCGAGAGCCGCCACCGCCTCGTCGCAGATGATGACCTCGGGGCTGACCGCAAGTGCCCGGGCGATGGAGACCCGTTGGCGCTGCCCACCGGAGAGCTGGTGGGGATAGCGCGAGACGAGGGATGCCGGGAGCTTGACCCGGTCCAGCAGCCGCTCGGTGTCCCGGCGGTGTGAAGCCCGGGTGACGCCGCGCACGGAAAGGCCCTCGCCGATGGCCTCGAGCACCGTCATCCGCGGGTCGAGCGAGTCGTAGGGATCCTGGTAGACCATCTGCATCCGTCGCCGGTAGCGCCTGAGGTCGTCGCGTCGCATACGCGTCGTGTCCTCACCTGCCACCGTCACCGACCCCGCCGTCGGCCGGTTGATCCGCACGAGCGTGCGGGCGATGGTGCTCTTGCCCGAACCTGACTCGCCCGCCAGCCCGAGAGTCTCGCCGGCGGCAATTGTGAACGACACCCCGTCGACCGCTTTCACGGTCTGGACCGCCCGCAGTGCCCTCCGGGACCGGAAGTGGACCTCCAGGTCCCGCACGTCGACGATCGGCGCAAAGTGGTCCCGGCCGGCCCCCGCGTACGTGGCAGCCGTACCCTTGCCCGGCGCTGTGACCGCCGGCTCTTTGTTCACGATGCCCCGAGCCCGTCGATGAGGGCGCGCCATTGCGTGTCGCCCGTCGCGTGGCATGCCGCCGCATGATCGCCTTGGTCCTGGGTCACGAGCAGCGGGTCCTCGTCCCTGCAGACCGGCCGGGCTATCGGGCACCGGGGAGCGAACGAGCAGCCCTTCGACCAGACCCCTCCGATCGGGGGACTGCCGGGTATCGACGCCAGCCGGTCGGGCAGTCGGCCGGTCATCGACGGCACCGATGCCATGAGAGCGCGCGCGTGTAGGGGTGCGCCGGATGGTCGATGACCTCGAATGTCGGCCCGGACTCGACGATGCGGCCGCCGTACATGACAAGGAGGCGATCGCAGAAGTCGGCCACGACCCCCAGATCGTGGCTGATCAACAGGACTCCGGTCCCGTGCTGGGCGGTCATGCGCTCGAGCAGGTCGAGCACCTGCGCCTGGATCGTGACATCGAGCGACGTCGTCGGCTCGTCGGCGATCAACAGCCGGGGATTGCAGCTGATCGCTATGGCAAGTGCCACACGCTGGCGCATCCCTCCCGACAGCACGGCCGGGAAGTAGGAAAGCGTCCGTTGCGGGTCCGGGATGCCGACCGAGGCCAGGAGCTCTACTGCACGGGCCCGTGCCTCACGGCGGCCGAGGCTCCGGTGCCGGTGGAGCATCTCGGTGACCTGCACCCCGATGCGCACCAGCGGGTTGAGGCTCGAGAGTGGGTCCTGGGTGATCATCGCCATCGCGGTGCCGCGCCATGTCCCCGGGTCGGCTGTCGGGCCGGTCCCCAATTCGACGCCGTCCAAGAGGATCCGGCCCTGGCTCATGCGCCCCGGCTTCGGAATCAGTCGCATCATCGCCCGCGCGGTCAGTGACTTGCCCGACCCTGACTCCCCGACAAGGCCGACGCGTTCACCGGCGTTGATCGAGAACGAGACGTCCCTGACAACCTCGCCAGTGCCCACAGGCGACGGAAAGCTGACAGAGACGTGCTCGACTGCGACGACGAGGTCGCCGGAGCGGACGGGCGAGGCGTCCGCTCCGGCGAGGAATGGGGTCGAGCTAGCCACCCAGCCCGCTGCTCGACGACGATGTGGAGTTCTTGAGCCAGTAGTAGTCAGTTTCGAAGTCCCAGATGGGGTTGGCGAAGTATCCGCCGACCTGGCTCCCGATCACCTCGGTCGAGGTGCCGAAGTAGAGCGGGACGATCGGGTTGTCGGCGAGCATCGTCCGCGCGGCGCTCACGTAGTCCTGCGCCGCCATGGCCGGATCCGCCAGGCCCTTGGAGACCTCGGCGTCGACGGCAGGGTTGCAGTAGAAGGGGTAGTTCTGGCCGCCGGGGATGGCCGCCGCGCACGAGAGGAGAGCCTGGAAGAAGTCGCTGCCGTCGGGGTAGTCGGCTATCCAGAAGGTGATCGTCATCGGTGCCTTGTTGGGCGTGCCGGCGACCTCGAAGAACGTGCTCTCCTGCAGGGGGTCGACATTGGCCTTGATGCCGATGGCGGCGAGCTGCTGCTGCAGCACCGGGTCTAGGTTGATCCAGGGCTGGGTGTTCCAGCTGTACAGGGTCGTCGTGAATCCGTGCGGGTAGCCGGCCTGCTTCAGGAGCGCCTTGGCCTTGGCGAGGTCTTCGCCGTGGACGAGGTTCTGCTTGGTGTATCCGAGGACACCGGGCGGGATGAACCCGGTTGCAACCGACCCCTGCCCGTTGACGGTCCGGAGGAGGAACTGGCGGTCAAAGGCGTACGAGACCGCTTCCCTGACCAACGGGTTGTTGAACGGCTTCATGTGGACATTCATCGTCAGGAAGTACGTCGACAGGCTCAACCGGTGGACTATCTGGCTCGCAAGCGACTTGTCGTTGATCACGGTCAGGTAGTCGGAGTTGGGCAGTGGGTCACCCATCAGGTCGATCTCGTTCTTCTCGAGCTCGAGGAGCTGCACTTCCGGGGTTATCCCGAGCCGTTCGGTCACGCCCGAGACGTAGGGGAGCGACTTGTTCCAGTAGTGCGGGTTGGCCTTGAGCACGATCTCCTGGCCGGGCACGTACTTGACGAATTCGAACGGGCCGGACCCGAGCGGGTGCTGGGCCTGCTGAGGACCGGAGCCGACCGGGATGACCGACGCGTGGGGCATGGCCATCACGTAGGCGAAGGCCGCATCGGGTGCGCTCAGGGTCACCTGCAGGACGTACTTCGAGACGGCCTTGAGCCCGGACATGTAGCCGACCGGGTGCTTGGCGTATGCCGTGCATCCGACGACCACTGTCCAAAAGCCCACGACCGGTGATTTCGTGGCCGGGTTGCAAATCCGGGAGAAGGTGTAGGCGAAGTCTGCGGCCGTCACCGGCTGGCCGTTGTCGAAGGTCATGCCAGGCCTGATGTCGATCGTGTAGACCCTCCCGCCGTCGGAGATCTTCGGCATCGCCACCGCCGCCTCCGGCACGAGGTCCGTGGTGTTCGTCTTGTAGTCGTAGAGACGGTCGAACAGCATCTGCATGTTGTCCCAGCAGGTGGCGTCGTAGCAGACCTGGGGATCGAAGGTGTCAGGGTCCGACTGGTAGGCGATGATCAGGTCCCCGCCCCTGTGCGCCGTGGCGGAGAGGACCGCCGCGACCCCGGAGCCGGACGGCTTGGACGTCGAGGAGGAACTGGGCGAGGCGTTCACCGCCACGATGCCGGCCGCGATACAGATCGTCGCGGCGCATGCGCTCAGGAGTCGGAACCTGCCGAAAACTCGTCTCACGATTTTCCCCCTTCGGGTTGAAAGTGGCCGCGACGCATTCCGTCGATTGTCGACACAACTGAACCCTGTTTCGGCGGCGGCGTCAATAGGCGATTTTCGAGAACTCGCCTCACCAGGTTGAATTACCTGGTCAGGACCTCTCGTCAGTACCCGGCGGCGGGGTCGTAACGGTTGCGCAGCGGCTGGTCCTGACGGAATCGGTTCAGGTTGTCGATGAACAGCTCGACCAAGGCGGCGTTCTCGCCTACCACCGTCGAGGCCGAATGGGGCGAGACGATCACATTGTCGAGGTCCCACAGGGGGCTGTCGACCGGCAAGGGCTCCTCTGCGAACACGTCCAGGCAGGCCCCGCCGATCCGCCCGGCCTGGAGCGCCTCCAGCAGGGCGGCCTGGTCGATCACCTGGCCCCGTGAGATGTTGACGACGACGGCTCGCGGCCCCAGTCGCGCGATCTGGTCGGCCCCTATGAGGCCTTCGGTCTCCTTGGTGAGGGGGCAGCAGAGTATCAGGGCGTCGATCGACGGCAGGGCCCCGTCGAGGTCGTCGCGTGTGATCACGCGGTCGACGAATGGCAGTGCACGGCTGACGCCGGCGCGCTCGAGTCCCCACACCTCCACGCCGAGCCCGGCGAACACGGCCGCCACGCGCCGGCCGATGCCACCGAGGCCGACGACGAGGACACGCAGGCCGGAAAGCTGACGGGTCGTGTAGCGCTCCCAGTGGTGCTCGCCTTGCCACCGGCCGAGGACAGGTAGCCCTTTGACGAAGTACAGCACGCCCGTCAAGGCGAACTCCGCCAGCGGTACGGCGTGGATCCCGCCGGCCGTGGTCACGACGAACCCGCTGCGGTCGAGTCCCGTTCTCTGCATGAAGGCGCCGATGCCTGCGCTCGTCGCCTGTATCCATTTCAGGTCGGGGCAACGCCGCGGCATGCCCGCGGGATCGAGCCAGTCGAAATCGAAGAAGACGTCGGCCCGGGCGACCGTTTCCTCCCAGAGCGAAAGCTGCTCAGGGCCCAATTCCCGGGACGAACCACCGTGGTCACAGGCATACCGCGGCACCGGCAGCAGCTCGGGGCGGTAGAGAACCCGCAGCTCGGGGCCGGACGCGGCGATGCGCTCGACAAGCTCGGGCTCGAGGAATGACCCGATCACGACCGTGCACGGCCGGGCCTGGCTCATACCGAGCACGCCTGGGCGACGACTTCGAGAGCGCGGGCGGTCCTGAGCGACGCCTTCGCCGCGAGGTGCGCGGGCGCCTCCTCCTCGCGGATGACGGCGTGGATGTGACGAAGGGCCGCGGTGAAGGGCCGGGCGTCCACCGTCGGGTGCTCTACCGTCACCTCCCCAGCCCGCAACAGGACAAGTGAGTCATCCGGCCCGGGATGGAACGGGTTGGTCAAGTGAATCTGTCCCTCGGTGCCGAGCACACGGGTGAAGGTGTCGAAGGCGCGCTCGAACCCGCAACCGAGCACGAGCCGCTGGCGCCCGTAATGGACTATCGCGACAGCCTCGGTCTCGACTACGCCGTTGCCGGTCGAGAACCCCACCACGTCGCCCGTCGACAGGTCACGTGCGGAGAGGACCTCCTGCGCCAGAGCGATCGGGTAGCAGCCGACGTCGGCGAGAGCGCCACCACCGAGCTCCTCCGACAGGCGGATGTCCTCGGATCGCGACAGGTTGAAATAGAACACGCTGATCAGCTCGCGGACCTCACCGACGGCCCCCGCAGCCAAGAGATCGAGAAGTCGGCGGTGCTGGGCTTGGAACGGGAAGACGAACGACTCCCACAGCAACGAACCTGTGGAGCTGGCGGTCTCCAGAACGGCCGCTGTCTGGGCCGAACCGACACAGAGCGGCTTCTCGCACAAGACGGCCTTGCCCGCCTCGAGGGCGCGTTGCGTCCAGCGGGCGTGGTGTGAGTTGGGCAGGGCGACGTACACCGCGTCGACGCCGGGCGAGTCGACGACGGCGTCGTAGCCTGCGACACCTTGTTCGACACCGTGGTTGCGGGCAAATGCCTCTGCCCGATTTCCGTCGCGACTGGCGACGAGGACGGCCCGGCCGCCCCCGGCTTCCCGGAGGCCCGGGAGGAACTGCTTTCTGGCGATGTTGGCCGCGCCGAGGATGCCCCAGCGCACCTCACCCGTGAACTTGGAGGTGCTCACGAAAGGCCTCCGTAGCGTGGCGTCACACTCTGAGACTTTCCCATCCCAGAAACCTCCGTTTCGATGGTGCCCTACAGCTCCCACCTGTCTAGCGCCGACAAAGTCCCAGGTGCAGCCAAACGATCCACCTGTTCACGGGAGCCCGAAGGGGCTCCGCGCTCTGACCCTAGAGCGCGACTATGGCGTCCATCTCGACCAGGAACCCGCGCAGCCCCGCTCTGATCGTCGTGCGGGCCGGCAACGGCTCGGCGAAGTAACCGCGGTAGATGGCGTCCATCTCCCGGACCCGGTCGATGTCCTCGAGGTACACGTTCACCCTCACGGCGTCCGCGAGCGATCCGCCGGCCGCCTCAGCCACTGCCGCGAGATTCTTCAGCGTCTGACGGACCTGCTCGGCGAACGACTCCGCCACGCTTCCCGTTTCCGGATCGATCGGCACCTGACCGGCGATGAAGAGCAGGCCTTGGGCGATGATCCCCTGCGAGTAGGAAAAACGGGGCGATGGTGCCTTCGGCGTGCTCACCGCTACTCGGCGTTCGTTGCCCACGGCCTGATTCTCCCTCTCGTTGTGGCATCACTCGCCCGGCGCGAGTTGGTCGCCTGCGCGGATTTCAGCGAGCCTGCCCTCGACCGGTACGCTTCGCCCGAGCATCCGCGTACCAGCCTTTCAGAGGAGGAGCTGCATCGTGCTGATCGCGGTAGGGGGCGGGCTCGGCGCGGCACTCTGCTTCGCCCTGGCGGCGCTGTGCGCCTCGAGCTCTAGCCGGGAGATCGGCGCCGTGTCGACCCTCGCCTGGGTGATGGCACTCGGCCTCGGCGTGCTCGTCGTCCCGATCACACTCGCAGGACACCCGAGTCACCTCTCCGGGGACACCGTCGCCCTGCTTTGCATCGCGGGGCTCAGCAACGTCGCCGGGCTTCACCTCGAGTACGTGGCGTTTCGCCGCGTGGCAGTCGGCATCGTGGTCGCCATCGCCTCGACCGAGGGGATGGTGGCAGCCGTTCTGTCGTCAGTGTTCGGGGCGCCGCTGGCCGCCAGCACGATCGTGCTGCTGGTCGTGATCACCATCGGCGTGGTGCTGGCAGCCGCTCACCTCGACCCGCCCGGGGACGAGCTGGCCGGCTCCCGGTCACAAGACGGCCCGCGATCGCTCCCAGGCCAGGTCATGAGGAGGCTGGACGGATCCCACACCCGTTCCGCCCTCCTCGTCATCCCCGTGGCGCTCTTGTTCGGGACCACCCTCTACGCCACCGGACGCGCCGGGACGGAGGCGCCCATCATCTGGGCGCTGCTGCCGGCAAGGCTTTTCGGCACGCTTCTCATAACGGCCCCACTGCTGGTCCGCCGGAAGTTGAGGATCAGCCGGCGGACGTTCCCGCTCGTGTTGAGTGCCGGGGTCGCGGAAGTCGTGGGCCTCGTGAGCTACACCTTCGGGGCGCGTCACGATCTCGCCGTCGCCGCCGTGCTCGCATCGCAGAGTGCCGCCATCACCACTGTCGCGGCGTACTTCCTCTTCGGTGAGCGACTTCGCCGGCACCAGGTCCTGGGGGTCGCCACAGTGATCGTGGGTGTCGTGACGCTCAGCGCCCTGAGGGGCTGAAGCTCCGCGTAGCTCCGGGTCGGGCAACTGGAGGGGCCTAGAATCCCCTCATGCGCCTGAGCCTCGAGCAGGGACGCGTGATCGGCAGCCTCATCGAGAAGCAGCTGACGACGCCGCAGCAGTACCCACTGAGCCTCAACGCGCTGGTGGCAGCCTGCAACCAGAGCTCGAACCGCGACCCGGTAGTCCGCTACGACGACGGCACGGTGCAGCGGGCACTGGCTTCGCTCAAGGACATCGGACTCGTCCGTTTCATCTACCCGTCGCGCGGCGGGTCGGCGACCCGGTACCGCCAGGTGCTCGACGAATACCTCGGGATCGGCCAGGAGGCGCTGGGCCTGATAGCCGTCCTGCTGCTGCGCGGTCCCCAGACCGCCGCCGAGCTGCGGTCGCGGACCGAGCGAATGGCGCGGCTGGGCGGTATCGCCGCCAACGCGGAACTGGAACGTATGGCCCACCGTCCTGAGCCGCTCGTGCGCCGACTCGCGGCGTCGCCCGGGACAGAAAGAAGAGCGTTGGGTGCAGCTGCTCACACCGGCGGCGCCAACGGACAGCTATGACAGCCCAGCTGGTGGGACGGGCGCTGACCGGGCTCCCGAGCTCGAGTCCAGGATGGCGGACCTGGAGGAGGCCGGTGACGACGAGTTGCCGGAACCCAAAGGCAGCGCGCTGCGTGTCCTGGCGGACGAGGTCAACGTGCTGAGGGCGGAGGTGGCGGCACTAAGAGTGGTCGTCGAGCAGCTGCAAACAGAAGAGGCCTCGCGGCGGGCAGCAGTCGAGCAGATCCGGGCCCGGCTTTCCCCTTAGAGCTTCGGCGTCCCGTCCTCCCGGCCGACTCCTGCCCGTCGCGGTCTGTCCGCGCCGTTTCGCCTCCGCCTTGGTCAAAGGCGGCGTCGATGCGAACAGGCAGGACCGGCACCTCACCACTCCCTACTCTTGACCCATGAGCGCCACCCATTCCTACGAGCTCTCGCTCAGATGGACGGGCAACACGGGTTCCGGCATCGCCAGCTACCGCGCCTACGGCCGTGACCACGAGGTCAGCGCCGCCGGCAAGCCCGTCATCCCCGGCTCCTCCGACCCGGCTTTCCGTGGCGATCCGCAGCGCTGGAACCCCGAAGAGCTGCTCGTGGCCGCCCTCTCGCAGTGCCACATGCTCTCGTACCTGCACCTCGCCGCCAACGCCGGCATCGTCGTGACCGCCTACGGCGACACCCCGTCGGGCACCATGAACGAGAACCCGGACGGCAGCGGCGAGTTCGTGGAGGTACTGCTCCGCCCGGAGGTCACCGTCGCCGATGCCGCCATGAGCGAACGCGCCACGGCCCTGCACGACGACGCCGAGAAGCTCTGCTTCATCGCCCGCTCGGTCAACTTCCCGGTCCATCACCGACCCGTCACCTTCGTCGACCGCACCGGCCCGCCGCGCCCCGGCTGACCGGTCCGGCGACGGTGCCGGTCCGGCAACAGGGCCGGCCTGGCACCGTGCCGGAGTTGTCAGCCCAGTGGCGAGAAGAGGCGTCTCCCGCTGCCCGCGAGCACGCGACCAAACTGGAGACCGGGGAAGTGTGCCCCTATGACCGCGACATCCGCGCCTTCGAGCTCGCGCCAAAGTGCCTCGCGTGTTCGGGCCGCCAGAGCCGGGTCGACGTCCGACAAGGTATGGAAATCCGGCTCCTCCAGCTGCAGCGGGCACTCCACGGCATCGCCGAGGAGCACCGCGCGATCCTCGCCGGAAGACACGACCAGGCCGTAATGGCCGAGCGTGTGCCCCGGCGTATGGCGCGCCGTCAGCCCTGGTGCGATGGGCAGCATGTCCCCTTCGAGAGGGTCGAGGCGCCCGGCGTCGGCCAAGACCTCCATGATCCGCCGGCGGCGGTCGTCGGCATCCGCATCGGCGACGAACCGCTGCCAGTCGGCGGCACCGTAACGCACGACGGCGTTCGGGAAGTACGGGGCGTCCGCCACGACGAGCCAGCCGATGTGGTCGATGTGGAGGTGGCTGCACACCACGACGTCGATGTCCTCCGGAGAGACACCCACAGCCCTGAGCGCTCCCGGCAGCTCCGCGCCCCGGCCCCACCCGACGTCGAGGTCCCCGAGCCCCGCGTCGACGAGAACGGTCCTGTCACCGCCGCGGAGGAGGAAGCAGCCGACGGGGATGTGCACGCGGCCGTCGTCGGCGAGCAGCTCCTTGTGCGTGGCGAAGTCCAGCCCTACGTAGAACTCCTGCGGCATCTTGCAGACGCCGTCGCTGAGCGGGACCAGTTCGATGTCGCCTACGCGCACGACCAGAAGCTAATGGGCTCAGCGCGGGCTCGACCTGTCGTGACCGCCCACCACCCTCAGGGCCAGAGACGCACCAGGGCGGAGCGGAACGACGGGTTCACCCGGGCACGGGGCAGGACCCGCTGCACACGCCGGAAAGCCTCGTCACCCGAGATGCCGAGGCGGCTCGCGAGGTAGGCGGCCGCGACCGCGGGTGTGCGCCGCTCGGCCTGCACGCAGTGCACGATAACTTTCTTGCCTTTGTCCCTCCAGGCCGTGACCGCCTCAGCCAAATCGGCGAAGACGAACTCGAGGTTCGGGTTGGCCTCGGGCGGATCCTCGTCCAGCAGGCGGACCTCGACACGCTCTGGTGCCAGGATCTGTCGGCGCCCGACTCGGCACAGTGACACGGCGACATCCGCCTCGACCTCGGCGGCACCGGTCCAGTTCGCCACGATAACCCCGTCGTCGTCCTCGAGCGCCTCGTGGATGGGGTCGGCAGGGAACGCGGCTCGGTAATAGCCGCTGAGGTCGTCCGCCGACGGCCAGCGCGTGGTCGGGTTGTCCCGGCCTTCGGACACGGCCAGAACTGCAAGCCTCACGAGGTCCGGCGTCCGGTAGGAGGGCCAGCCGTGCAACACGGCCTGCCACCTCGCCGGGACGGCGGTCGCTCCCCAACGGGCACCGAGCAGCGAGCCGGCGATGGCGGCGACGGTATCGGTGTCGTGGCCGACACGGACCGCCGTCCTCAGTGCCTCCTGGAGGTGCCGGCACGGCTGGGCCGTAGGTACAGGAGTTTGCAGGACCGACGCCAGTGCTGCCTGGAACGCCGTCACGACATACCCGTTGGGGGTGAAAAACGACGGCGGCCTCCTCGTCGCTTCCGCGATCGTGCCGGCCCAGAACTCGCGCCTCTCCTCGGGGAGAAGGGCCAACCCGTCCCGCGCGCCATCGAGGCGGTCCCCGCGCATGGCGCGGTCGATGCCAACGCACCAGAGAACGCAGGCGTCGCCGGTCAAAGGATCGGCGTGGGTGAGTTCGGAAACACTCCTGGCCAGTTCTCCGAGCTTCGAGTCGTCTCCGGAGGCGGCGAGCACGACCGGGCCGGTGCGCATCAGGCTGCCGTTGCCCGCGGCATTGTGCGGGTGGGCCCGGAAGTACGCGCCAGCCTCAGCCGGGAGCAACGTTGGTGAACCGCGGGCCGACAGCACCGCCCGGGTCTGGTTGCCGACGTCGCGGGGTCCCGCGTTGAGCCAGTCCAGGAAACGGGAACCGACGGGACCCGGTTCGACGAAACCCCTGGCTGCCTCCTCGGCGACACAGACCGCCATCTCCGTGTCGTCGGTCCACTCGCCAGGTTCCCAACCGAAATAGCCGCCACCGACCATGGCGGGGTCGGCCGGACCCACCGCGTCGAACTCATAGCCGGCACCGAGGGCGTCGCCGGCTGCGGAACCCAGCAACACGCCGGCGGCCCGGTCCGGCGCGGAATGGCTCACATGAGTGCTGATGGCCTTCGATCCTCCTTGATCGCCCCGTCGAAGCCCTCGGCACGACGAACGACGCTTCAAGAGAATAGGAGGTCGATGTGACGCTTACGGGTGAGGCTGGTCGACAGGCGCGTTCCGGCCGGCTCGGGCGATGGTCGTGCGTGCGGGCCGACGGCGAGAGGACCGGCGCCCTCGAAGTTCGGCCTTGTGGTCAAGAGGTTCCGTTGAGCCGGCATGGATCACTTTGCCGGCTCAGGGCGCCCCTGGCGCACCGACTATTCGGTCCCAGCGTCGGCATCTTCGTTCGCGTCGCCGTGTCCGCCCGAGTTTCGTCGGGTTGACGTCAAATCAGGGCGGCGATAGGTTCGCCTGATAGTCATGTTCGTTTCCGGGCCGAAACACCAGCTGTGGTACCCACCGTGGTCGACAGTCCGGTGGCTTGATGTACCCGGGTCGGTCTCAAGGAATACGCCTTGAGGATTCAGTCCATCCGCGTGGCGGGACTGCGGGGTGCAACTCCAAGAGGCGGTTGGACCGCAGAGCTAGGGCCAGACGACGTCGTTCACACCCTGGTGGTCGTGCACACCGACGAAGGGCTGACCGGCTACGGCAGCACCTCGACCAACGACGAGTTGGCGAAGGCCGCCGTAAAGACACTCATGCCCTACTGGTCCGGGGAGAACGCTCTGGAGCCGGAAAGGGTGAGCGAAAAGCTTCACCGCTCCACGTTCTGGCTCGGACGCGGCGGCTCGCTGACACATGTCATCAGCGGCATCGACATCGCCCTCTGGGACATCCTCGGCAAGGCGACGGGCCAACCGGTGGGGCGACTCCTCGGCGGCCGGTACCGCGAAAAGGTACGACCCTATGCCTCGCTCCTCGCGGATTCGCCCGCTCCCTTGAGAGACGCAATCGTCGAGCTCGTCGGCAGCGGCTTCAGGGCGTTCAAGATCGGTTGGGGTCCCTTCGGGCGGCAGAACGCGAGCTCGAACGAAGCCGTGGTCGCGGCGGCGAGAGAGGCGGCAGGCACCGAAGCACTCTTGATGGTGGATGCCGGCGCCAGCGACACCTCCTGGTCGCACGGCTACAAGTGGGCCCTCCAAACAGCCAGGATGCTCTCCGACTACGATGTCCACTGGTTCGAGGAGCCACTGCCGCCGGACTGCATTGACGACTATGTCGCCTTGCGGAGACAGGTGAATGTCCCTATCGCCGGTTGCGAGGTGCTCACCCGGCGTCAGAGCTTCTTGCCCTGGCTCGAGCGGGGCGCCGTGGACGTCGTGCAGCCCGATTCGACCAAGGTCGGCGGCCTGAGCGAGTCCCGACGCATAGGTTGGCTCGCCGACAGCTTCGGGATCTCGTTGATATCGCACGGTTGGAACACCGCGATCGGCCTGGCGGCCGACCTCCAACTCGCCTCCGCCCTCCCCGCCACCGATCTCGTCGAGTACATCGCCGGCTCCGCGTATGTCGACGGGATCGTGGCCGAGCCGTGGCAGCTGGACGAGAACGGAATGCTCAGCATCCCCGCGACTCCTGGCCTCGGCTTGGAGCTCGACGTCGACGCCCTCGGACGTTACGCGGATCTCGCCGCCCTGAAAGACTGACGCGGATTGAACCGTGCGCGAACCTCATCAGACACCGACCATCCACTTCGTGATGGCTCTCGCCCGGAAAGGAGGAGGGCAGAGCTTTTCCTCGGCGGTACATGAGATCAGAGAAAGGCCTCAAGTATGTTCAAACGCTGTAGACCCATCTACGTAGTCGGTGCCGCGCTGTTGTGCGGGGCCTGCGTGCTCTCGGTGCCGACTTTCGGCGCGGCAAGCGCTGCGACGAAGACCAGCACCCCCTACGCGAACATCAACCTCACAATCAGCACGAACGCCTTCGGACCCCAGGCGGACAACCTCAACCCGTTCCTCCCGACGAGCACTGACAACGCCTCGGATGCGAACACGGCCATGATGTACGAGCCCCTCTGGCAGTACGACGTCGTCAAGCCCACGGTCACCTATCCCTGGCTGGCGACCGCGTACTCCCTCACCGACAACGACCAGCTGTTGACCCTCACCCTTCGCAAGGGTGTCACGTGGTCCGATGGCAAGCCCTTTACGAGTGCCGACGTCGTGGAGACCTTCCGCCTGCTGCAGAAATTCCCGGCGCTGAACACGAACGGCATCACCTTCACCAAAGTAGTGGCACAGGGCCCGCTGAAGGTGCAGATGACCTTCAGCCGCCCGAGCTTCGCCGAGCTCTACTACATCTTGAACCAGACGCTGATCGTGCCGGCTCACATCTGGTCGACGATAAAGGACCCGGCCAGCTACGCCGACACGGACCCGATCGGGACCGGTCCGTTCGTGCTCAAGTCCTTCACCCCGGAGTACATGGTGCTCGCACGCAACAACCACTACTGGCAGCCCGGCTTGCCGAAGGTGGGCACCATCACCTACCCGGCCGTCGGCAGCGCAGGTGCCCAGAACGCGGCTTTCAATGCCGGCGACTACACCTGGGCCTCAGCGACCGAGCCGGACATGCAGCGCCTCTACGTGGCCAAGAGCCCTTACAACAAGTACTGGTACCCACCGGTGGGAATCACCGCGCTGCTCCCCAACGACGCCGTCTACCCCTTGAACATCGAGGCTGTGCGTCGGGCCATCAGTCTCGTCGTCAACCGCAAGACCGTCTCGACGCTGGGAGAGTGGGGTTATGAGCCCCCCATCAGCACCGCCACCGGGCTCATCCTGCCCAACTACCAGTCGTTCCTGGCACCGCAGTACGCCAAGACCACTTATGCGACGAACGTCTCGGAGGCGAGGTCCCTTCTCAAGGGCGCCGGATTCAAGTTCGCGAGCAACGGCAACCTCCTCGGCAAGGGCAGCAAGGCGATCTCGCTCAGCTTGATCGACCCGTCCTCGTGGGTGGACTACATGGCGGACTGCTCAGTCGTCGCCGCAGCCCTGAAGACCATCGGGATCGGGTCCTCGGTCCAGGGACTCTCCGTCGGGACATGGACCTCCGACCTGGCGACCGGTGAGTTCGACCTCGCCATGTACTACTCGAACACGGGGCCGCAGCCCTACTACATCTACAACGCCTGGCTCAACGATTCCCTGACGGCGTCTATCGGAACGGCAGCGGGAGCTGACCAGGGGCGCTGGAGGGACCCGGCTACGCAGAAGTACCTGAACGCCTACCTCAGCGCCACCACCAACGCCCAGAGAAACGCCGCCATGTACGGCATCGAAGGGATCATGGTCAACGAGCTGCCCGTCATTCCTCTCGTGTACTCGATCGACTGGGGCGCCTACAGGACCAATGTCGTCACCGGTTGGCCCACGCCGCAGGATCCCTACAGCTCGGCTGGGCCGATCGAGACCGCGAACCAGGAGTTCGTCATCTTGCACCTGCACCCAGTAGGCAAGTGAACCTGCGGCTCTCTCGGATCTCATAGCCACCCGGCTGACCAGCGACCCCATGGCGCCGCTGGTCAGCCGGCCATCCAGTCCTCCCGCCGGAGTTTGTGTGCAATGTGAACCCTCCTCATTGGAACAATCCCCGCTAGGTCGTGTTTCGCCCACCGCACCGTGACTCTCGCCCACATGTCTTGCGTAGCTCCTTCAGCCCATTAGCCTCTCGCATTGAAGGAAGTAGGATAGGTTATGTACGTGGCCGCCGTACTTTGCTACAGCTCGCATGCGACGACTTGTGACGCACGTCCGGAGGACACTTGCGTTATCTGATACGTCGTCTCGGCTTTTACCTGGTCACTGCCTGGGCCGCGATCACACTGAACTTCCTCATTCCTCGCCTCATGCCGGGGAACCCCGTCGAGCTGTTGATAAGTCACTTCAAGGGTCGTATATCGCCGGCGGCGATGAAGTCGCTCACTATCCTGTTCGGGCTCAACCACCAGAGCATGCTGTCTCAGTACTGGAGCTATTGGGACAACCTGTTGCACGGCAATCTGGGTATCTCGTTCACCTACTTCCCGACGCCCGTCATCCAGGTCATTATGGGTGCGCTGCCCTGGACGGCCGTCCTCGTTGGGACATCGACGATCCTGAGCTTCATCATCGGGACCGTGGCGGGCGTCCTTGTCGGATCGAGGCGAGGGTCCTGGCTCGAAGCCAGCCTGCCCATCAGCACTTTCTTCTCGGCGATCCCGTACTTCTGGTTCGCCCTCGTTGTCTTGTACCTGTTCGCGGTGGTGGTCCAGTGGCTCCCTTTGTCCGGGGGCTACTCGTCAGGTGACACGATCGGATGGAACACGCAATTCCTGCTCTCGGCTGCGGATCATGCCATTCTGCCCGCCTTCACGATTATCGCCTCTTCGATAGCAGGCTGGCTGCTCGGAATGCGGAACATGATGATCGTGACCCTCAACGAGGACTACATAATCCTGGCGGAGGCGAAAGGGCTCTCGAAGGCTCGGATCAGCTTCGTCTACGCCGCCCGGAACGCCATCCTGCCGTCGTTGGCGAGCTTCGCCCTGTCCCTCGGCTTCGTCGTGAGTGGCGCCATCCTCGTGGAGATCGTCTTCTCGTATCCCGGCATCGGCTATGTCCTGTTCGCGGCCGTCAACAACAGCGACTATCCGCTCATGCAGGGCGTCTTTTTGGTGATCACTTTGGCGGT
This sequence comes from uncultured Acidimicrobiaceae bacterium, assembly GCA_963719125.1. Taxonomy (GTDB): domain Bacteria; phylum Actinomycetota; class Acidimicrobiia; order Acidimicrobiales; family Bog-793; genus Fen-455. Next base: position 7,881 of record CAVRAT010000006.1, on the reverse strand, counting down.
GCTCTTCGCGAACATCGCGGCCGACGTCTTCTACGTTCTCCTCGACCCGAGAACGAGGCAGGAAGGCTGAGATGGCCCTGATCACCGGGAGCGACGAGAGCCGGGTGGCAGACACGGAGCCACCGTCTTCGGCGCCGAGCCGCCACAAGCGCAGGCGCTTCAACGCGCTGCGGTCGTGGAAAGTCATCGCCGGTCTCGTCATCGTCGGGTTCTTCGTCCTCATGGCGATCGTCGGTCCGTACCTCGTGAAGGCCAATCCGTCGACAATGTCCTTGGCGATACTTCTGCCTCCCTCCTCGGCTCACTGGCTGGGCACCACCCAAGAGGGCCAAGACGTGCTCGCGCAGCTGGTGGACGGCAGCCGCTCCACGCTCATCGTTGCCGCGCTTGCGGCCTCGATCGCAACGGTCGTCTCGATCATCGTGGGTCTGGCCGGCGGTTATTTGGGCGGGGTCAGCGACGAGCTGCTGTCGGTCCTGTCGAACATCTTCCTTGTCATCCCGACGCTGCCGCTCGTCATCGTGCTCGCCGGTTACCTGCCGAACAGAGGGGATCTCTCAGTCACGCTCGTCATCGCTCTGACGGGCTGGGCTTGGGGAGCGCGCGTGATGCGGGCCCAGACTCTGTCGATCCGAAAGCGGGATTACATTGAAGCCGCTCGGGCCACCGGGGAGGGAACCTGGCGCATCCTCTTGTGGGAGATCCTGCCCAACGAGCTGGCGATCGTCACGGCAAGCTTCTTGTTCACCGCCATCTTCGCAATACTCACGGCCGCCGGATTGGCCTTTCTCGGTCTGGCGAACGTCTCGGAGTGGTCCTGGGGGACGATGCTGTACTGGGCACAGAACGACTCGGCGCTGCAGGCGGGTGCATGGTGGTGGTTTGTCCCACCCGGTCTGTGTATCGCGCTCGTAGGCACGGGCCTCGCCCTATTGAATTTCGGCTTTGACGAGATGACCAATCCTCGCCTGCGGTCGGTAAGGCCCGTAAAGAGGCCAAAGCGCGGACAACCGCCCACACCTGCCGCCCCGGTGCAGCCGCTCCGAGCGGCTGTCACCGACGGAAGCCGGTTCACGCCGGTCAGGCGCGCCGGGTCCGTGGAGGAGGCGTAGGTGGAGAAGCGTTCTCCCGATGAGGGATCCGGGTCGACGATGAGCCCGGTCGTCTTGGAGATCGAGGATCTCGACGTCGACTACGAATTGAGCACTGGCCCGTTGCCGGCGGTGAGGCAGGTCAGCCTTTCCCTGCGACGGGGCCAGGTCCTGGGGATCGCAGGCGAGTCAGGGTCGGGCAAGTCCACCCTTGCTTACGCGGTGACGAGACTGCTGCGCCCGCCCGGCGTCATCGCCGGCGGCCGCGTGCGGTACCACCCCCGCTCAGGACCGGCGGTCGACGTACTCGCGATGTCCGACGATCAGCTGCGGGCTTTCCGCTGGGCCGAGTTGGCCATCGTGTTCCAGTCGGCGATGAACGCCTTGAACCCCGTCTTGAACCTTCGCGTCCAGATCCTCGACGTGCTTGCCGCCCACCGGCCGGAGATGAGGCACCAGGACCGCCTTGACCGGATGGCGGAACTGCTCAAGCTCGTCGGCATCTCCAGCGACAGGGCCAAGGCCTTTCCCCACGAACTATCGGGCGGGATGCGTCAGCGGGCAATGATTGCCATCGCCCTCGCGCTCGACCCTGAGATCATCATCCTCGACGAACCTACGACTGCGCTGGATGTCGTCATGCAACGTCAGATCCTCTCGGAGATCATGGGCCTGCGCAGCCGGCTCGGCTTCTCGGTCATCTTCATAACCCACGACCTGTCGCTGTTGATAGAGGTCGCCGACGAGATCGCCGTCATGTACGCCGGCAGGGTCGTGGAGCAGTGCCGGTCCGAGGAGATCTACAAGACTCCCCGCCACCCCTACAGCTACGGGCTGTTGAACTCATTCCCCCTGCTTCACGGGCCAAGACAAACCCTCACCGGCATCATGGGGTTCCCCCCCGACATGAGATCTCTGCCCCACGGATGCCCGTTCCATCCGCGCTGCGAGTACGTGCACGAAGGCTGCGACCGCGTCCGTCCCCCCTTGAGGGTCTCACCCGCGCCGGGTGACACACCCGACCACGTGGTCGCCTGCTCGTTGTACGACGACCGGTCGGTCCCGGAGCTGAAGGCGAGGGCCGTTTCTCTTGCCAGCAGCGACGGCACCTCAATTAGCGACCACGCCGGCGAGGAACCTGTGCTCTCGGTGAAAGGGCTCCAGAAGTTCTTTCCAGTCCATCAGGGTCCCCGCCGGAGCCAGGCCGTGAGGCGAGTCGTGCGAGCCGTCGACGACATCTCACTCGAGCTGTACGCGGGCAAGGTGACTGCGCTTGTCGGCGAGTCCGGCTCCGGCAAGTCGACCATCGGGCGGGTCCTGTCCCAGCTCTACAGCGCAACAGGGGGGACGATCGCTCTGAACGGGCGTCCCATCAAGACGAGACGTGGCCGGCGACACAGGGAGTACGTGCGCGACGTGCAGATCGTCCTGCAGGATCCGTTCAGCTCCCTGAACCCGCTGCACACAGTCGGCTATCACCTCGCACGGCCGCTTGTGATCCACGGCTTCGCCCGCTCAGGCAAAAGGGCCAGGGCAGCCGTGGAAAAGCTCCTTGCCGATGTGCAGCTGACGCCGGCGGACCAGTTCGTATCCAAGTATCCCCACGAGCTCTCCGGTGGCCAACGGCAGCGGATCGCGGTCGCGAGAGCCTTGGCGGCGCAACCTTCGGTGATCCTGGCGGACGAGCCCGTCTCGATGCTCGACGTGTCGACGCGGCTCGGCGTGCTGAATCTCCTCCGAGGTCTGGCCACCGACAGGCACCTCGCGCTGCTGTACATCACCCATGACATCGCCTCCGCCCGCTACTTCGCCGACACGACGCTCGTGATGTACGGAGGCCAGCTGATCGAAGGCGGGCCATCCGAGCAAGTGGCCCTGCGCCCCGCCCACCCTTACACGCAACTGTTGCGCGACTCCGCTCCCAACCCGGAAAGGGAGTCGACGAGCACCGTGCCCTCGACTGGCGAGCCCCCCAGCCTGATCAACCCGCCTTCTGGGTGTCGCTTCCACCCGCGCTGCCCTCACGTCATGGACATCTGTAAAGAGCAGAAGCCTGGCCAGATCCAGCTTGAAGGCGGGCAGTGGGCAGCGTGCTGGCTTTACTAGCACCGCACGAAGGAGGTTGTGCCCACATTCAGCTGCCCTCGTCAGCCACCGTGGATAATCGGGTCACGCGCTGATTGATGCCTTCGCAAGGATGCCGCCGTCACAAACCAAATGTGACCCGGTCACGTAGCGGGCTTGTTCCGACAAAAGCCACAGGACCGCCTCTGCCGGTTCCTCCGGATCCGCAAGTCTTCCAAGCGGGATTTCCCTGGAAAGAGTGTCTCGAAGCACGTCCTTTTGATCCCTCGAAAGTCCTGCCCATGTCAGAGGGGTATCCGTCGCCCCCGGCACGACTGCATTTACTCGGATCCCATACTTCGCGTAGTCCACGGCCAGCGTACGCATCAAAGATGATATTCCCCCTTTTGAGGCGCTATAAGAGCTCGCACCACCTCCTGCGAAGGCCGCAAAACTCGCAGGTGACGAGCACAGAACCAGCGAGCCCCGGCGCCCCGATTTCAACATGCAGCGCAGTGCTTGCCGGCACGTCAGGAATGTCCCGGTCAGGTTCGTCGCGATGACCGCGTTCCACATCTCCAGCGAGAGCTCGTGAGCAAGCCTTGGCTGCTCGATGCCGGCGTTGGCAAACAACCCAGAGAGCGGCCCAAGCTGTTCTTCGGCCGCATCAAAAGCTGCAACGACGGCCTCTTCTGAGGTTACGTCGCACGCGATACCGACCGCCTTCGGCGCTCCGAGCCTGCTGGCCTCGTCGGCCACGCCGCGTACCGAGTCGGCCGAGCGGGCGAGCACGGCCACACGGAAGCCGGACCTGGCCGCAAGAAGGGCTACTGCGCGCCCAATGCCGGAGCCTCCACCTGTGACGAGAAGCACGCTGTCACTCATATTCCTTCCTTTACGGACGTATCACCCGTTCACGCAAGGGCAGCTTTCAGGAGGCTATCAGCAATGCATGTTTGCCTGAGACACACCAGCTGAGCCAAGACTGAGGGCGCGGAGGGCCCAACTTGCAGATTCCTTTGCGACGACTGCACGGTGATGCGCCTTTTAACTTCTCGGCAGTTGGCGCACGGCATATTCCACGGCCTATCATCGCTCTTGGGCGAGCCTCATGCGATAGGGAGGCAACATGGGAAAGCCGCTTAGAGTTGGAATCATCGGAGCAGGCTTCATCGGTCGCGTGCACGCCAGGGCGGTGCAAATGACTGGAAACCGCCTGGCCGGCATCGCTGACTTGTTGCCTTCGCGCGCTGTTTCTCTGGCGGAGGATTTACGCTTCGACACGGTCTTCCAACGGGCAGAGGACCTGATCGCCGACCCCGAGGTGGATGTCGTCCACGTGTGCGTGCCCAACTATCTGCACGCTCCTCTGGTCGAAGACGTCATAGCTGCAGGCAAACACGTCGTCTGCGAGAAGCCCCTTGCGACGTGCATAGCCGAGGCCGAGAAACTCGAACGCCTCGCCAACGATGCAGGTGTCGTCGCAGCCATTCCCTTCGTCTATCGCTACTACCCGATCGTGCGCGAGATACGCGAGCGGGTGCGCAGCCACGAGGCCGGCACCTTGACCATGCTTCACGGCTCGTACCTGCAGGACTGGTTGGCCGAGGAGTCCGACACGGACTGGCGTGTGGACCCCGAGCTCGGCGGTGCGTCGCGAGTGTTCGCGGACATAGGCGTGCACTGGGCCGATCTCGCCGAGTTCACATCCGGCCAGCGCATCACCCGCCTTTGTGCCCAACTCCTCACCGTGTTCCCGACCCGGCGCGGTCCGGACGGCCCAGCAGCCGTCCACACCGAGGACGCCGTTACCGTGAACTTCGAGACGGACGGCGGCGCCATCGGCTCGGTTGTGCTCAGTCAGGTGGCGCTCGGGCGCAAGAACCGGCTCTGGCTCTCCCTCGACGGGACCCGGGCGAGCTTTGTGTTCGACCACGAGGATCCCGACTGCCTCTGGATAGGCGGACGGTCGACGAACCAGTTGCTCTCCCGTTCACCTGAAGGCCTCCGCCCCGCGGCCGCAAAGTATGTCACGGTACCCGCCGGCCATCCCCAAGGCTTCCAGGACTGCTTCAATGCCTTCGTGGCCGACTGCTACGCGACCATCGCCGGCGAGACGCCCGACGGGCTGCCCGGCTTCTCCGACGGCCGACGTGCGGCCGAGATCACCGAGGCCGTGCTCGATTCGGCCGCTACCAGGGCCTGGACCGACGTACCTACCGCGCCGTGAGGTGACCTCTGCAAGGCCCAGCCTCCCGACCTTGACACTCAAGACCGAGTTACAACGATGAAAGGGAGTAAACGCGTTATGGACAAGCTCGCTGCAAAAGGTGGCACTCCCGTCCGCTCCGTTCCGTTCCCGCCCTGGCCCCAGTTCGACGACGCAGAGCGGTCAGCCGTCCTACGTGTTCTGGACTCGCGCAACTGGTGGGCAACCGAGGGAACCGAGGTGAGAGCCTTCGAGGCCGAGTGGTCCGCCTTCACGGGAGCCTCCGGGACGGCCGCGCTCACCAACGGTACCGCCGCCCTCGAAGTCGCCATGGCCGCGCTCGACGTCGGGCAAGGAGACGAGGTGATCGTTCCCGCCTGGTCCTTCATGGCCACGATCGGCGCCGTCCTTGCAGCCAACGCCATCCCGGTCATCGTCGACGTCGACCTACACACGGGCACGATCGACGTCGCCGCCGCGGCTGCGGCGATCACGGGCAGGACCAGGGCGATAATCCCGGTCCATCTCGGAGGGGGCATGGCGGATCTCGACGGCCTGCGCAAGCTGGCCACCGAGCACGACCTCGTCATCCTCGAGGACGCAGCTCAGGCCCACGGATCGACCTGGCATGGCCAGCACGCCGGCACGGTCGGAGATGCCGGAACGTTCTCGTTCCAGGCGTCGAAGAACATGACCGCGGGCGAGGGCGGCGCCGTCGTCAGCCGACGCCCCGAGATACTCGAACGAGTGACCTCGTTGGTCAACTGCGGCCGGCACGCCGGTTGCTGGTACTACCGTCATTTCGAGCTGGCGGGCAACCTGCGTCTCAGCGAGTGGCAGGGCGCGGTGCTGCGAATCCAGCTCCAGCGGTTTCCCGCCCAGCAAGAGATCCGTTCGGCCAACGTCGACTTCTTGACCGCGACTCTGGCGGATATCTCCGGCGCCGTCCCCCTGGGTCGCCTCAAGGGGTGCACCTCCCAGGGCAACTACGACTACATGGTCAACTTCGACCCGGAGCTGTTCCCTCACAGGGACAGGCTTCGCACCGCTCTGCTCGCCGAGGGCATGCCGCTCACGACGGCTTACCCGCCGATGCACCAACTCGAAATGTTCAGCCGTGAGGGCGGTCTCGCCCCGCACATCAGAGGTACGAGCGCCTACCCCGCCTACGCGTCATTGCATATGCCGGTCACCGAGCACCTGTCCAAGACGGCGATCTGGTTCAAGACCGAGGTGCTGACCGGAAGCAGGCAAGACGCCCAAAGTGTCGTCGACGCAATCGAGAAAGTGCACCGCCATGCCGCCGAAATCGGAGAGCTGGAACCGACCGAATGGTGATCTCCTGTCGCCACGTCGGCTCTTAGACAGTGTTCGGAAAATTATTGCTGGTTAGGTGGCCAATTTGGCCAGTGTAGGGTGCGATTTTCGCATAGGCTGAGTCCGTGGATACCGATTCGGCCGCATTGGCACAGACCTGGCGCACGACCCATGGCGATATGACCGACAACGAGTGGGAGCTCATCGCCGATCTTGTCGCTCCGTATTGGACTCCGGGTGGGATGGGCCGGCCGATCAAGGTCGACCGGCGTCGAGTGGTCGACGCCATCTTCTACGTCGCGGCGACCGGCTGTCAGTGGCGAGCCCTTCCCGAGTGCTACCCGAACTGGAACACCGTGCACCGCTATCACCTCGAGTGGTCGAGAAACGGCACCTGGGAGCACATTGCCGCCCGTCTCGCCGCGGCTGTCCGCGAGGCCGAAGGTCGCGAGGGCGAGCCGTCCGCGGAGATCGTCGATGCCCGCTCGGTGCGGGCGTCCTCGACGGTGAGCAAGAAAACAAAAGGATTCGATGCGGGAAAGAAGATCAACGGTCGCAAGACCTTCGGGATCGTCGATACCCTCGGTCTCCTCGTCGCCGTCGTGGTCGTTGCGGCGAGCATCTCGGACAACGTCGGTGGGATCGCTGTCACCGATCGCGCTCGCGAGCGCTCCGGGCGCTTCGCGAAGCTCTGGTGCGACGCGGGGTTCAAGGCCACCTTCATCGAGCACTGCCGCGGTCATCACGTCGGCGTCGGGGTGGTGACGAGGATCCACGCGAACCGGTTCGAAGTCCTCCCCAACCGCTGGATCGTCGAGCGGACCTGGGCGTGGCTCATGAATAGCCGACGGCTCCAGGTCGACTATGAGCGCGATCCGGTCATCACCGAGGGATTCATATGGGCCGCCCACAGCCGCTACCTCCTCCGCCGACTCACCCAGTCACCGATCACCTGATCGCGCTGGGGAAACAAACGCGACAGTCACTTAGGTCCGATCACCCCTGCCCGGGCGCCGGACAAGGGCGCCCCGGGGCGGGGCCTCGTGACTGACAGCAATCAAGAACGGCGACTGGATGGAAGCAGGCCGCCGTTCCCTGGCTGGTGAGCGCCTATCCGCGCGACCTCTAAACATGAAGGCCAGCCTTCGTCGTCGCGATCCTGCTCATCACGAAGCTCCTCGATCGCCGTCTTCAGCGAGA
>CAVRAT010000005.1:0-42522 GCA_963719125.1 uncultured Acidimicrobiaceae bacterium | reverse complement strand
GACGAGGTGAACTTCGCCGAGATCACCCACCCGGACTACCCCGGCGAGCGCCTCGGTGGTGTCGCAACCCGGCTCTTGCGACCGAGCGGGCGAGAAAGCGCGAAGCGCTCTTGCTCTGCTACTGAGCTCGAGCTCGCAAAGGTAAAAGACGCCGTTGTGGCGGGCCGCCTCTCGGACCGGGCCAAGATCGGGCTTCGCCTGGGGCGGGTCGTCAACCGCTACAAGATGGCCAAGCACTTCGAGCTGTTCATCGAAGAGGGCAGCTTCTCCTCTTCTCAAGAAGACAAGAGGCGATCGCCGCTGAGGCAGCCTTAGACGGCATCTATGTACTGCGGACGAGCTGTGCGCCGAAGCGGCTCTCTGCGGCCGACGTCGTGCGCAGCTACAAGTCGCTCGCCGGCATCGAAAGGGACTTTCGTTCCATGAAGTCCCTCGACATCGAGATCCGGCCCATCCGCCACCGCCTCGCCGACCGGGTGCGCGCCCAGTGCCTCGCTCTGCCTGCTCGCTGCTCATCTCGTCTGGCACCTGCGCAGGGCCCTTGCCCCGCTCACTTTCGCCGACGAGGCACCACCGTTTCGCGACGACCGGGTGGCAAAAGCGGAACGCTCGGCCTCTGCAGCCCGCAAGGCAGCAAGAAAGCGCAATGAGGAGGGGCTTCCCGTGCAGAGCTTCCAGGGATCCTCCACCATCTCGGGACCCTCACCCGCAACACCTGTACGGTGCCGGGCACAGATCAGACCTTCGAGCAACTCGCCCAGCTAACCGAGGTCCAGCGACGGGCCTTCGAGCTCATCGGCGCAAACGTCCCCCTCCGCCTCCTGTAGACAGGAAAGCCGTCGAGATCTCAGCATTTCCCCTCGTGAAGGACTCAATGCCCTTTCATGGTGACGTAACTTCCGCTTAGGCAGCCGCCCGCCGCCGTGACTAGCCCGCTACCTAGCTACTTCGCCCGGAAAAAGGAAACCTGAAAATATGCCCTGACCAGGGCCTCTGTGTGGGCAGGGTGCTCGCGATCCGGTACGAATGTTGGCACGATGACTCCGATCCCCCTTTTGCAAAGCGATTGGAGCCATCGTGCTGCGTACCAAGGTAGATCCTCAGGCGACGTTGTGGGAATCGCTGCTGCCAGAGGAGTTCCGCCGCCTCCCGCCTGGGCTTTGCGCCGTCGACGCCTTCTTGGACGACCCGGTGTTCTTCGAACCGTTCGTGCCGTACTTCGATCCTCTCTACGGCCGGCCGTCGACCCCGATCGAGACGTACCTTCGGCTGATGCACCTGCGTTTTCGCTACGACCTCGGGTTCGAGACGCTGTGCGGCGAGGTCACCGACTCGCTCAGCTGGCGGCGCTTTTGCCGGATCGGTCCCTACGACAAGGTGCCGGACGCCTCCACGCTCATGAAGATCACCAAGCGTTGCGGCCCAGACGTGGTAGCCCAGCTGAACGAGGCGCTCTTAAGAAAGGCGAACGCCAACAAACTCGTCAAACTCGACAAGGTACGGGCCGATACGACAGTCGTCCCGGCCAACGTGGCCTACCCGACCGATTCGGGCCTGTTAGCCAAGGGAGTCGCCAAGCTCGCCCGCTCCGTCTCATCGTTGAAGTCACTCGGGTTCGCCACCCGCACGAGCTTTAGGGACCGCACCCGCTCGGTGCGGCGCAGGGCGCACTCGATCGGGGCGTGGCTGCGCCGGCGCAACGACGAGGCCAAAGAAGAGGTGCTCAAGATCACAGGCGAGCTCGCCGGCATCGCCGAGGCGACGATCCTCGACGCGCTCGGTGTGGCCCGCAACGCCAAACGGACCCTCGCCCGTTACGGCAGGTCCGCTCCCCGAAAGGCGATCTGCCTCGTCGCTGAGATCGAACAGACCTGCAGGCTTTTGGAGGAGATCGTCGCCCAGACACGGACACGGCTCTTAGGTGAGGTGCCTGACGGCTCGACGAGGATCGTCTCCCTCCACGACCCCGACGCCCGCCCGATCGCCAAGGGAAGGCTCGGCAAGCCCGTGGAGTTCGGGTACAAGAATCAGGTCACAGACAATGTCGACGGGATCGTCTTGGACATGGCCATGTTCAAGGGCAACCCACCTGACGCCCCGATGCTCGTGCCGGCGATCGAGCGCATCAAAGCGCTCTTCGGCCGTGCACCGAAGGCGGTCACCACCGATCGCGGCTACGGCGAGGCGAGCGTCGAGGTCGGACTGGCGGATCTCGGGGTGGAAAGGATCGCCATTCCCCGCAAGGGAAACCCGGGCAATGCACGCCGCGCAGTCGAGTCCGCACGTGGGTTCCGCAGCCTTGTCAAGTGGCGGACCGGGTCCGAGGGCCGCATCTCGCACCTGAAGCACAGCTTCGGCTTCGAGCGCACGATGCTCGACGGCATCGACGGTGCGAAGACATGGTGCGGCTGGGGACTGCTCGCCCACAACAGCGTCAAGATCAGCGCCCTCGCAGAAGAAAAAAAGGACAAGCCGACAACGGCCCGCCAAAGACGACATCGCGCGAACACGGCCGACACCGGCCCGCCGACCGGTCGATCACCGACAAGTCGCTGCACTGCTTGAACAGATCCTCGTTCCTGTCGGCTTCACCCGCCGCGCCCCGCCGCTCGAAATGGCGGAGGGAAACGGCAGATCTTGAGGCCACAGGCATGAGGATCGGGGCCTCACGGCCCGCTGCGGCGGGTTGCTTGCCGTGGGGTGTCACGCCAAAGCATCGTTTTTCCTGGCGAAGTAACTATTGGCTGGTGCTACCCGGCTCCGCCTCACTTGGCCTGCTGCGAACCCAAGCGTGCCCTGCTCGTTCCTCGCTTACGTTCCATAGCCGCTCGTCGAGCGAGCACCTGCTGGGCATGCTTGTTGTGTGGCCCGTGCGCTTTCCCTCTTGCCCCACTGGACGGGGCGAAGTGTGTCGACATCGCTCGCCTGCCTGCGGCCGTTGACATAGTGACTGCCTGCTTCCATCCCGGCGTGGCCCGAGTCGTTAGATACTTGTTGCAGTCATCCAACACCGTTTTGATTGCCCGGCGTTGTCATCAGGGTCAGGTTCACCTTCCTTCGTGTCCTCATCCTCAGGCAAGCCGAGCCAGCGACGGAACCTGTCGTATCCCTCTTCGATAGCGCGCACCCCTTCCTCGTCGAGTGGCTTCGCTCCGCAGAAGGGACAGTGTCGACGACGGCCGCTTTAGGCGAGGATGCCTACGAGGTCGCGGGAGATCGTCGCTTCTGACACGCCAAACCGACGAGCAAGCGCCCGCTGGGTACCTCGCGCGAGCAGGGACACGCCGCTCTCGGCGAGGAAGCAGAGGATCTCGATCCGACGAAGTTCGGCGCGGAACTGTCTCATCGAGTTGTAGTGCCGCCTCCCGCCTGCCGCGTGAATGGGGTCGTTCGCCCAACCAGGGCGATCTTGCACACTCATGTTGGATCACTTCATTGCACGCTCATACCGGCTCGGGCCGAAGTCTCGGCCGATCTCTGACGAGGAACTGGAGCAACGCCGCAAGGACCGCGAAGCCAGCGAGGGCTACCAGCACCCCCCGAGCGCCACCCCGTGGCAAGAGATCCAGCGGGGCATCGTGGACCAGATGAGCAATGGTTTCGTCCTCAAGACGGCACTGAAGTACCATCGCATTTCACAAACCGAGCGCCTCCCCGCGAAAACTTCTAGAGAAAGCAGTCATGAAATTCAGGAAGATTGACGACTCACCGAAGACCTTCGTCCTCGTCTTCGAGACCGGTGACGAGCTAGCCGGCGGTCTCCAGCATTTCGCGAAGGACTAGCACCTGTCGGCGGCCAGCTTCACGGCCATCGGTGCCCTGTCCTCGGTGCAGCTGGGCTGGTTCAGTTGGGACTCCAAGAAGTACGAACGGTCGGTGACCCTCGACGAACAGATCGAGCTTCTGTCGCTGATCGGGGACGCGGCGCTCAAAGACGGCGTGCCCGTCGTACATGCCAACGTCGTGGTCAGCACTAAGGACGGCACGACCCACGGTGGTCATCTGCTCGAAGTCCACATGCGGCCCACCTGTGAGGTCGTGATCACCGAGAGCTCAGTCACGTTGCAGAAGGTCGTCGATCCAGAATCCGGCCTCGCCCTGGTCAAGCCGTGAGGCAGGTGCAGTTTCCCGGAGGCGCATGCGTGTGCGCTCTCGGGCAGGGCACCTGGGAAATGGGCGAAGATCCCTCACGGCGATCAGACGAGATCGACTCACTGCGCCGCGGCCTCGACCTGGGGCTGACGGTGATCGATACCGCGGAGATGTACGGCGATGGCACGGCGGAGACGTTGGTCGGGAAAGCAATCACGGGTCGCCGTGACGAGGTGTTCCTGGTCAGCAAGGTCTACCCGTACCACGCCAGCAGGTCCGGAGTCGTCCAGGCCTGCGAACACAGCCTGCGCCGCTTGCAGACCGACCGACTCGATCTTTACCTGCTGCACTGGCCCAGCAGCCACCCGATCGAAGAAACCATCGAGGGCTTCGAGGCATTGACAGCTGACGGACGGATTCTGCGATGGGGCGTCAGCAATTTCGATCTCTCCGCCCTGCAGCACACGGTCGGCGCCAGTGGCGGCGCCGGGTGCGCGACCAACCAGGTGCTGTACAACCTGCAGCACCGCGGCATTGAATTCGACCTGCTGCGGTGGATGACCGGACACGGTATGCCGCTCATGGCCTACAGCCCGATCGACCGGGGCACTCTTGTCGGGGCGTCCACCCTTACGGCCATCGCCGAGAAGCACTCTGCGACACCGGCCCAGATCGCCCTCGCCTTCGTCCTTGCCCACGACAACGTCTTGGCCATCCCGAAGGCATCCTCACCGCGCCACCTCAAAGCCAACGCGGCAGCGCTCGACCTGCACCTGGACGCCGAGGACCTGCACGCGATCGACCAGGCCTTCTCACCGCCGCGCTCGCCGATCCCACTGGCGATCTACTAGGGGTCCCCATGATCGAACAAATTCTTTCGCGGCACGGTCTCTGGGTGCGGGGCGGTTCGTGCTCATTGTGCATAACCAATCGCTCGCGCGGCCGTGCCCCCGGCCCTGCGTACGGGCGGTTCGGCCGCTTGGGGGGCCGTTGCGTTAGGCCCCGCATTCACCGGTGCCCAGGTAGGACAGGCCGCCCGCCGTGGCACCGGACCATGACGGTTAGCTGGTGATCTGGCTCGTTTCGTTGCGTCCTACACCGTCGACACCTTGCCAGGCGGGGCCTGGGCACACGGGCCGGCCCAAGGCGCAGCCGCCCTCCGGCCGCAGCCGAGGGACACATGCGGAATGGGCTGAGCTCAGACGGGGGGTCGGACACGGGCGCTCAGGTACGGACAGGGCCGCGGATGGGGGTGCCGGCAGAGACTGACATGAGCGAACAGGCATGTTCGCCAGCCACGGTCGCCCAGCGGATTGTGGTGAGGTGGCCATCAGAGCCAAACGGACGGCGCGACCCGCACAGATCTGCAATGCTGCGACGGCGTGCCGACCGGCACGGAGCAAGGAGGGGGACCATCATGGCTGCTGAGTTGATTTTGGAATTCGAGGGCGTCACCACGAAGGAGTACTACGCGGTTAACAAGGAGCTCGGCATCGACCCGGAAAGTGGGGAGGGAGACTGGCCCGATGGGATGGTGGCCCATTCAGCCGGACTCAACAAAGCCGGAAACCTCGTCGTGATTGAGGTGTGGGACACGCCGGAGCACCAAGCCAAGTTTATGGAGGAGCGCCTTGGCCAGGCACTCGCAAAGGGAGGCATAACCGGACCACCTTTGAGTGTCACTTGGATCGAGCTGGTCTCTCACCAGCACCTCAGGAGCTAAGTCTGCCGCAGATCTTCTAAACCCTCGACGTGCCTCTTGCACGACCGCAGGCGCATCCGCTTCTGGTCAACGACGACCGGGGGCCACGGCGTTGGCTCCGAAACAAGGCACGGGTCGGGGCTATCAGAAGACGAGACCGACGGAGCAACGGGATACTACGCATCCCCTCATGACGTTGCCTCCTGGCAACTTCGTCATTGTCGGGCCGAACCGAACGCTCGTTCCGCCTGCGTGCATCGTGACCATTACAAAGGTCATCGGCCAATGGTCACCGATTATTGCGATTGCAGCTTCTCGAATCTGGGGAAACCGTCTGGATACTGCTTGCAGGCTTCGGACCTCCCGAAACTCGACCCGCATGTAGTCTCCGTTGGCGTACCGAACTCTGAGCAGGCGACCGCTGGGCGGGCATTCGAAGTCCGTTGGAGTACCACGAACGATGAAGTCGTTGTCCTGGATCCGGATGCGCTCCGCCTCGTGACCGGCAGTCGTCAGCATCCGAACATTCAGCAGAGCATGGCCGAACTCATCGCGGTTGAACCACACCGTTGGCTCCGAGCCGACCTGCACTAATACTGGTGTTTCGTGATATAAACCACCACCGACGGCACCGACAAGCTCATGACGCAACCATTCGAACCGGCCAGCCGCCTCCGGTCGTTCGTGCGCTGTGTTCTTGAACTGTCGCAATTGGGTGACCGTAAACGCGGCAGCCTGAGAGTGGTGCGTCGGACAGAGTGGGATCAGACCTTCTGGCCGCTGATGGTGTTCGACATGCCATTCTGGATCGAAGTGGTGGTATTCGAGGAACGGCGATCGACATCTCGGAACAGGTGTGAATGCTGATCGAAAAGGGGCGCGCGCGCCGGTCGAAAACGGGAGCACTTTGAGCTTGAAGTTACTTGGTGATTTGCGCTTGGTCCACAGGTTGGCTGCCTGCGGAATCGGTTGTTGGCTTGGCGCGCCGGGTTCGAGCCTTGGCGTCTTGGAGCCGGTAGCTCTCGCCCTTGGTCTCGATGATGTTGCAGCGGTGAGTGAGCCGGTCGAGGGTCGCCCCGGTGAGGCGCTCGGAGCCGAGGACTTCTGTCCAGGACTCGAAGGGCAGATTGCTCGTGACGATCAGGCTCGTGCGCTCATAGGCGGTCGAGATGACGTCGAAGAGCAGTTCGGCGCCGACCTTGGAGGCAGGGACGTATCCGAGTTCGTCAAGCACGAGCAGGTCCAGTCTCGCGAGCTGTCCCTTCAGTTTCAGGAATGTCCGCTCGTCTCTTGCCTCGATGAGCGCGGTCACGAGCTCGGTGGTGCGAAAGAACCGGACCTTGTAGCCCTTGTGGCACGCCTGGGCGGCGAGTGCCGTGGCCAGGTGGGACTTGCCCGTGCCGGGGTTGCCGATCATCAAAATGTTCTCCCGTTTGTCGA
Organism: uncultured Acidimicrobiaceae bacterium; assembly: GCA_963719125.1. Classification (GTDB taxonomy): domain Bacteria; phylum Actinomycetota; class Acidimicrobiia; order Acidimicrobiales; family Bog-793; genus Fen-455. The sequence goes on along the minus strand of CAVRAT010000005.1, from coordinate 35,288 downwards.
TGTACTCACAACGCGCCAGCTCGGCGATCAGCACCTTGTTGACAGACGGGCGGGCCGCGAAGTCGAAGCTCTCGAGGGTCTTGATGGTCGGGAACCTTGCCGCCTTCAACCTTCGTTCGGCCGAGCGTTTCTCCCTGTCCAACAACTCGAGTTCCAAGAGCTGCAACAGGTAGGAGAGGTGGTCGACGTTGTCGGCCCCCGCCTGTTTGGCGACCTTCTCGCACTCGGCGCCGATGGTCGGCAATCGCAGGGCCTTCAAGTGATGGTGCAATAACACGACGGACTTGGTCTCCAATGTCTTCAAGGTGGTGTTCCTTTCTCTAACTGCGCGATCTACGCCGAAAAGGTGTGGGGGGCCTCAAGCCCCGATCTCGGTGAGCGCCCTGTAGGCCCAAAGGTCGGGGGCCTCGACGGCGACGGCCTTCAGGTGCGGGAGCCCGTCCAGGCTGAACAACCCGACCGGTCGCTCCTTCGAGTGGGAGAGGATGAGCCCGATGGCGTCCGAACCGGTCGCCCCGATCAAAAGCGCCTGTTCGACAGCTCCGGTCAGTTCCTTGAGCGTCGCTGATTCCATGAGACGCAGGACCTTTATGTACTCACGAGTCCCCGCCGAGGCGAGGTCGGCCTCGAGGCGCCGGCGCAGCACCGAGAAGCACTCGGGGAGATCCCAGTCCTCGAGCGGGCGGGCGACGTCCAAGGCACCGGGCTTTCTCTCCAAGAGGGCCAGGTAGTGGCGGGGGTCGAAGCTGACCTGTTCTTTCGACCAGCACCGCGGGTGGGTGGCCACGACGTCTGTGCCGACGAGCAAGCGGACTTCTTCGATCCCGCCGAGGGCGGTGACCTCGTGATGGGCGAAGGCAGTGGGCACCGAGTAGTCGTTGCGGTCGAATCTCACGAGCGACAGTGAGTTCGCCCCGCGCTGTTCGACTCTTCGCGCCTCGAAGGACTCGGACGGCAACGCCAACATGGCAGCCTGGTCGACAACGAGACGCTCTGCTTTTGTCTCGGGCTTTCCCCGGACCCGGCGGAACAGATCGGCATAACAGCACGCTGCGAGGTACTCGTTCATCTCGGCGAAAGAGGAGAAGCGCGGCACCGGGACGAGCAGGTTCCGCCTCGCGTAGCCCACATGGGTCTCCACGTGGCCCTTCTCGTTGCCACGGCCCACCCGGCAGAAGTGGTGGCCGAAGAGAAAGTGGCTCTCGAGCCGGAGGAACTCGGTAGTGAGCTCGCGCTCGCGGCCCACCACCTTCTTCACCGCGATCGAGGTGTTGTCATAACTCGTGCGCACGGGCACGCCGCCGAAGAACTCGAAGGCGGCCACATGGCCGGCCTGGAAGGTCTCGGTGCACTCGCGGGGATAGGCAGAGACGAAGTAGGCGTCCGAGTAGGGAAGCGTCATCACCGCCAACGCGGCCTTTGTCTCGACGCCCGCGATCAGCACCGTCGCCTCGCCGAAGTCGAACTGGGCATGTCCCGGCGGGTGCGAGAGCGGGACGAAGACCTCCTTCGAGTAGTGCTTGGACCTGGACACGGCCCTTCTCACCTGCGATGAGCACCCCGTGTAGCCGTATTCGTCTCTGAGCCGCTCATAGATGCGCTTGGCCGTGTGGCGCTGCTTTGGCGGTGCGGTCTTGTCGGCTTCCAAGATCTCGTCGATCATGGGAAGGAACTGACCGAGCATCGGCTTCGGGCGAGTGGTCCTTTGGCGATAGCCGGGCGGTTCGGCATTGGCCAGGATCTTCTCGAGTGTCCGAGCGCTGACCCTGTAGTCCCTTCGGATCGAGCGCTTCGACGCGCCGTCCACGAGCACCTTGCGCCGGATCTCTGTCCACATCTCCATGTCGGTGTGCACCCTTCTCCCGTCCACTCGCTCGATTCCCAGGCGAAGCCTGTGGGCGTGTTCGAGCAAGCACGGGGATGGTCAGGTGCTCCCCTTTTCGATCAGCGCGTTCTGGGTCTCAGGTGCGCCCCTTTTCGATCAGCGTTTACAACATACAGTTCCGTCGTGCGGAGCGTCCGATTGCGCCCAGCCGTCGTACTGACAGCGATCGGAGTCTGCCTGCCCTTTCTGACCACGTCGCCGGTGCACGCCGCTTCGCGGCCAACATCTCTCCAGACGCAGGTCGCGCGAGTTGCGACGGTCGATCTCAGTCAGAGCGACAAGTACTCCGAGATCGCCGTCGTCGACGACCGCATCTTGCTCTACGGATCGACGAGCCAGTCGAACGACCCGGAAGTCGCGGACACCTGCTATTCCGCTTCGGTCGATCCGTCGTCGCTCGTGTTGGGCGACGAGCGCGCTGCCAGCTGCGCCGATCCGGCACTTGAAGGTCGACAGGTATTGCCGGTGTTCGCGATCGAGAAGAACCTGCCCGCGAGTTCTGGTGGCCCAAGCGCGGTCGTGCGCATCGCCCACGTCGTTTCCCAATCCCCGGGATACACGCTCGGTCCCGTCGTGATGACCTTTCCGGCGTTGGCGTGGGGCGACTCTGCGCCGACATGGATCTATGGCGGCGGCGATCTCTGGCTCTACGAATGGGCTAACCCCGGGGGGATTGACCTCATGCGGATCTCTGCCACAACTGGTGCTGTCCTTCAGGGGATACGGGTGCCGAAGATGGGACACGCAATCCTCGCCTACAACGACAACGGCCTCTGGATCGCGCCATCGGGCGAGACCGTTCAGCCAGAAGCGTTGTACCGCGTCGCTCCGGGGGCCACGGTGGCGACGCCGGTCTTCCACTTCGCCGGCGAAGGGTACGCGAAGTGGATCGTCGCGTCCGGCGACGACGTCTGGGTGAACGCCCAGCCGCGACCCGTGAGCGACGTTGGCGTGGTGTGGATGCTGCGAGGTCCGGAGGCAAAGCCGGTTTGGCACGTTCCCGAGAGCGCGAGCCTCGTCCAGGTCTTCGAGACGCTTGGCGATTCTGGCATGGTCGGGGACGCAGCTGACGGATTGTGGGCCGCGCCTCCGACGGCGTATGACGAGCAACAGGTCGTGCGCATCGACCCGGTGTCGGGGGCATTGAGCATCGAGGCGGCGTGGAAGGCCGGGTACTCGGGATCCGCCAAGTACCTCTACCTGTCGCCGCTTACTTCATGGACCGGCGTAACCCTCGCGGGATCGTTCTTCCTTCTCGATCCGCCGGTCCCGTCGCCGTCCGGTACCGAAACAGTCGGACGCTTCAGTGCTCTGTATCGGATTACTCCGTCCGATTGAGCAACACGGTGCAGCCGCAGTTCGAATCGATGAGTCCTCCGAATGGAGGTGAAGTTGAGACGCTCTCGCTCGCGCGCTGACATGAAAGCTTTTGCTGTCCCCGATCGCCGGGACTCGGGCGCGCCAGAACGTTCAGCCGATTGAGCGCGCGGACCCGCCCCGATCGGCGTTCGGCGCTATCTCGTCTACTACGCCTGTAGCCGTCGTTTCCGCGCCTTCTGACCGGTGCGTGCGCTGGTCAACCACGTCGCGAGAACAAGTGATCTGCTGCACCGGTTGCTACCAGCTCAGGGGACGGGAAGCCCGAGGCACGGTGGAAGGTCGGCACCGTTCGAGCTGGGTGGAGGTCCAGCACCGGAAGCCGAGCACTCCTTCGCCGCGGAGACACCAAGTGGAGGACGCGATCTTCGAGGCTAGGCGCTGATCCAGGACGTCGCAGCTGTGAACGTTGATCCAAAACAGCAGCGCGAACCGATCGAAAGCGGCAGCACTTCGGTTCTGTGAGGTTAGCTTCGGGTAGGGGTTCCATCCACAGTCGCGGACACTGACTTGGCGGACCGGCTCGTGCGGGCCTTGGCGTCTTGGAGCCGGTAGCTCTCTCCTTTCGTCTCGATGATCTGGCATCGGTGCGTGAGCCGGTCGAGGGTCGCCCCGGTGAGTCGCTCGGAGCCGAGCACCTCTGTCCACGATTCGAAAGGCAAGTTCGTGGTGACGATGAGGCTGGTGCGCTCATAGGCGGTCGAGATGACGTCGAACAACAGCTCGGAGCCGACCTTGGAGGCAGGCACGTAGCCGAGCTCGTCGAGAACCAAAAGGTCGAGCTTTGCGAACTGTGCCTTTAGGCGGAGGAAGCTCCGCTCGTCTCTCGCCTCGATGAGGGCGGTGACGAGCTCGGTGGTGCGGATGAAACGGACCCGATATCCCTTGGCACAGGCCTGGGCGGCAAGCGCGGTGGCCAAGTGGCTCTTCCCGGTGCCGGGGTTGCCCACCAACAAGATGTTCTCCTTCCGGTCGATGTACTCACATCTCATGAGCTCGGCAACGAGCACCTTGTTGACTGACGGCCTGGCGGCAAAGTCGAAGGTCTCGAGCGTCTTTATGGTCGGAAAGCGTGCTGCTTTGACCCGACGCTCGGCTGCACGCTTCTCCCGTTCCAACAGCTCGAGCTCAGTGAGCCGCAGCAAATAGGAGAGGTGATCGGCGTTGTCGGCCGCTGCCTGGGTGGCCACCTTCTCGCACTCCGCGGCGACGGTCGGCAATCGCAGCGCCTTCAGGTGATGGTGCAAGAGCAAAACGGACTTGGTCTCTGTGGTCTTCACGATGCAGCTCCGGTCTCGGTGAGTGTCCGGTACTCGGACAGGTCGGGTGGGTCGATGACGAAGGACTTCAAGTGCGGACGGCCGTCGAGGCTGAAGAGCCCGACGGGTTGTTCCGCATGGTGAAACAGGATCAAGGCGACGGCGTCGGACCCCGTCGCCCCGATGCAAAGGGCCGCTTCGACCGCCTTGGTCAGAGCCGGCACACTGGCACCCTCCAAGAGCCGCAGCACCTTGATGAACTCGCGGGTCCCCAAATGACCGAGGTCGGCTTCGAGCCGACGGCGCAAAGTGGCAAAGCACCCCGGCAGCTCCCAGGACTCGAGCGGCCGGGCGAAGTCGATGGCCCCAGGCTTGCGCTCCAATAGAGCCAGGTAGTGCAAAGGGTCGAAGCTGGTGTGCTCCTTGCCCCAGTGGCGTGGGTGCCGGGCAACGACGGTCGTCCCACTCGTGATGGCCACCTCCTCGATGCCGCCCATGACCGTCACCTCGTGATGGGCATAAGCGGTCGGCACCGAGTAGTCGTTGCGGTCAAAGCGCACGAGCGAGAGCGAGTTGGCATGCCCCTGGGCGACGCGCCGAGGTTCGAAGGCCTCCCTCGGCAACGCCAACATGGCGGCGCGGTCATCTGCCAGGCGCTCGGCCTTGGTCCCCACCTTTCCCCGCACACGGCGGAACAGATCGGCATAGCAGCAGGCGGCGAGGTACTCGTTTAGGGCGGCCCAGGACGGGAACGACGGCACCGGGACCAGCAAGTTGCGCCGGGAGTAGCCGACGTGGGTCTCGACGTGCCCCTTCTCGTTACCCCTTCCCACCCGGCAGAAGTGATGGTGGAACAGGTAGTGGCTCTCCAGGGCAAGGAACGCCCGGGTCAGTTCGCGCTCGCGTCCCATCACCTTGGTCACCGCGATGGTGGTGTTGTCATAGCTGGTGCGCACCGGCACGCCACCGAAGAACTCGAAGCCGGCCACATGGGCTGCTTGGAAGGTCTCGGTGCACTCACGCGGATAGGCGGAGAGGAAGTACGCGTCCGAATAGGGCAACGTGATGACCCCGAGCGCGGCCTTGCACCGCTGACCGGCGATCTCGACCACGGCTTCCCCGAAGTCGAACTGGGCGTGACCGGGCGGGTGCGAGAGCGGGACGTAGGCCTCCTTGGAGTAGCGCTTGGCCGACGCCACGGCTGTTTGAACCTGGGAATAGCAACCGGGATACCCGTATTCGTCGCGCAGGCGCTCGAAGATCCGCTTGGCCGTGTGGCGCTGCTTTGGCGGAGCGGTCTTGTCGGCGGCCAGGATCTCGTCGATCACGCCCAGAAAAGGCCCGAGTACGGGCTTCTTTCGTGCTCTTGACATCTGATATCCGGGAGGCTCAGGGTTGGCAAGGATCTTGGCCAATGCCTGGTGCCCGATCCCGTAGTCCCGGTGGATCGAGCGCTTCGATGCCCCCTCCACCAGGACCTTGCGCCGGATCTCAGTCCATTCGTCCATGTCGGTATGCACCTTTCTCCCGTTCTGCTCGTCCGCTCAGGCACGAAGCCTTGAAGCAGGAACGAACAGATTCAGGGATGCTCAGGTGCTGCCGTTTTCGATCAACGCGTTCCGGTGTTCAGGTGCTGCCGTTTTCGATCATCATTTACACCCGACTTGAGAAAGGTGCACGGCCCCCCTCGCGTCCCTCGCAAGGCTACCGGGGGTCGTGCACCATCTATCAATATCGGCTCGGGTCGCTCCGGCCTTGAACACAGCCCAGGTGGCCGGTGCACTTCTGGCCGGAGTGATGGACCCTGATGGCCCCGTGGAGAACTTCCCCGTCGTCACAGCGCCTTGATTTACCTGGTCTATCTTCCTGCGTTCGTCCTGCGTGCCTCTGCCAAGCCCCACCGGCTCAGCAGGAAGATGATCGTGGCCACGATGGCCAGTGAGATCACGAGCGCCACCGTGTTTGTGAGGAGCACGAGCACAACCAGTGCCAGCAGACCAAGACCGCCAGCCACAACCAATAGACAGAGCTTCAACCTGTTAACTGCTACCACTCGCCTTACAAGATCGTTGCTCCACAGTGTACGGAGCCAGGTCGGGCGCTCGTCTGTCCCGCCCCTGATCCAGCCCAGTACGCGCCGGGCTGAGTGGCAATGCCCGCGGGTGACGTCTGCTCCGATTGGCTCTGTCCGAGGACAGTCGTCAACCGGGCTGTTGAGCCTGCGCACGCCTCGGTGCGGATCGGCCGATGCTATTCGAGTGCACGATCCCTCTTTGCGCAGCGCCAGCTTTCTCGCCCAAACTTAAGAAAGGTGCACGGCCCCCATGGTGTCCTCGCTAGGCGACCGGGGGTCGTGCACCACTATCGACACGGGTAGGTCGGCCTTTGATACTCGCCTGAAATGGCGAGCAGCGCGTGCGTGGCGGCAGGCACAGCCCCGACCGGTGCCACGACACCGCAGACAAATGGCTTCCCGAGCGCCTGAGGCTTACGCTTCTCTCAGAGTCGACGTGTTCCCGAGGGACACGGAGGGACACGAGCAGACGGTGCGGGAGCCTAGCGACCGTACCGTCTGCGTCGGTCCTTCTCCACGCCGACGTGCGCGTGAGAAACCCGAGCACTTGACGACGGCGGGCGATAGGGACGGAGCACCTCTCGTCCCGTCGTGATGGACCATGATGGAGGCTGGTACCGTCACCTCCCGGACTCCATCGACAAGCGACTCCTGGATTCCATGACCAGGACGACGAGGTGCACGGCCCCCTGGCTTCCCTCGCAAGGCGACCGGGGGTCGTGCACCGCAGTCACTGTCGCCACGGGTCATCAGGCCCTTGAACACCGCCGACGTACCAGGCCCGAGATGGACCAGTGAAAGGCCCTCCCGTCTTCCACTGGCCCATCGACAAGCGTCTCCCGAAGGGTTTCTAACGGGATGACGGGGTGCACGGCCCTTAGGCTTCCCTCGCAAGGCGACCCGCGGGTCGTGCACCTTTTGTCAATCGTCATCTACCCTCATCGCGGCCACCCTCGCGTAGCCCGGACACCACCACGATCTCTCCAGGAAAAAGCATCTGTCATTGCCGTGATCACCTAGCCGATATCAGCGTCCGGGTAAGGATGGCGAGCGGTGCGAAAAGCCTCTTGCTCTCTTCTACAAAGCTGAGTCGTATTGAACAGCTCTTGACCCCGCCACAACTCATAGCGCGACGGGGCCGTCCTGCATCTCAGTGTCCGCGCGAACTGGAGGTGTACCCTGCGGGTGCGTGGTCTTTTGCTCTCCTTCTAAGCCAACAAGGGGCCGCGTGCAGATTGCCGGGTCGGGCAATCGGGCGCCGCTGCCTCCATTGGCGGCGGCGCTGCTGCGTCAGGTCAAAACTGAGGCTGATCGGCGAGCGGTCGCGCGGGACTATCGCACCCCGGCGAGACCTGCTAAGGCGAGAATCGCCACGACACTCAGGCTTTGTCGGCAGCTTCGGTCTGGGCGGCTCGGCCGGCGACAGCACCAGCCCGCTACCACTCGCAATACCTCGGACTGGCCTCGACAGTGTGGTACGGGGTAGTTCCGCGCCCGAGGGTTGACTGGCCTACGCCCGGTCGGTGGGGATACGGTGGCCGTGTACGGCCCCTTGTCCCCAATCGCACGGCAACAAGGGGTCGCGCAGATCGCCCCTCGGGCGATCCGGCCCCGTTGCACCCATCCGCGGCGGGGCCGTGCTGCGTCGGACTTTCGATGTCCGCGTGAGCTGGACGTGCTGCTGGCCTACGCCCGGTCCCGCGGGACACCGGGCCGGGTGCACGACACCGTGCTCCCCTCGGGCAAGGCAGCGGAGGTCGTGCACCAGTTGCCATCGGCTCGGGTCGCTCGGCGCTCGAACGCTTGCCAGGAGGGACGCTGTGACCGCACTCGTTTGCGTCGGAGCGTTGGTGCTGGGTGCACTGCTGGCGGGCTGAGCGTCTCGTGGGCACGGCTCACCCCCGACCCCGCCCGTGGAACCAAGGAGTTGGGAGACGGCCAGGACACTGTTGATCGTCCAGGTCGAGTCGGTAGTGTTGCTACCGCGAGGTACCCGCTGCGACCCGTACACGTTGAGCGGTCGGGGTGCCGGCGAAGGAGGCCCCACATGTCCAAGTACTTCGTCCAGGTCGGCTATACCGCGAAGGCGTGGGCTGCGAGGAGCCGTGGGCCGCAACGGGTGGTCGAACGGGTGCAGGCATCGGCAGAGGCCCTAGGCGGGACGATCGAAAGCTTGTACTTCTGCTTTGGCGACTATGACCTGATGGGAATCGTCGACTTTCCAGACAGCCGCGGAGTTGCGGCCTGGTCCATGGCTGTGAGCAGTGGGGGTGACGTGCGCGCCTTCAAGACCACGACCCTGCTGTCCATCGATGAGGGCTTGCACGCGCTCGGTCGGGCCTCACAGGTTGCGCGCGCTCAGCACTTGCCCGACGCGCCGTTCTGACCGACCTTTCCTTCCCGCATCGCGCGGTCTTGTACTCGTTGCCACGCGAAGAGCTGCGCGTGGTCGTTACCGGCGGGACGGGCGCCCAGTGGCTGGTTGCGGACGGGTCATGCGCGCGTCCACTTACATGACGACAGCAGCGCGAAAGACTTCAACTCTGAGGTTCGCCTCGTGAATACCCTAGATCGGCGTCAGTTCGAAAAGCTGGTCATCGCGCACCCGAGCAGGCACGAAGACCCGAACAGCTAGCGCCCGGTCCCCGATCAGGATGGTGACGCAGAACCGGAGCTGGTCGATGAGGGGACTCGCTTGACGAACAAGTCGACGTACCGTGACGTGCCCGGCAGTCTCTCGAGGCTGGCGATGAGGGCACGGACATCACGAAGGGTCAATGGCTCCACTGGATAGAGCGAACGGGGGTCACCGCGCCTGGATTGTCTACGACCTGAAACGCCCGTCTATGAGGCTCGCAAGAGTTCATTTTACGATCAGGGGCGGCCGCCTGGCGCGGATACATCACTCAGCAATGACTGGGGCAGAGCTTCGTTATCAAAAGGGCTTCGAGCCTGGAGATGCCTCGGTGTGGATCAGGCAACGGGAGTCGGGCGACTCCGCGCACCTATTTTCATGCACACAGAGTTGGCCCGTCATCATGACGTCGGACCCTTTCGCGCCGACGTTGGTGTCCGCCACTCTTCCCTCGACTTCATCGGTCTTCCCACTCATAGAGTTCAGTCCTAACGAGAGGGCCAGGATTGCGTTCCGGACGAGTCGTCCTCAGGCTTCCGGGGTCTTCAGCCAGCCACCTTCACGCTCTCGGAGAGATTTCACAGTGCGAGGACGTCGTGGATTTCACTGCCGCGCCGTTCCGCCTGTAGAAGTACGCTTGTTGGAGAAAGGTTGGTAGCAGTTATGAAAGTCATTTACATGTTTGTTGGCAGCTTGTTTTACCTTTGTGCAGTCGTCCTGTTTGTGTTCGCTCTCATCGCCTCCCTGAAGACCAACGGCCTGTTCCTCTCGGAGATGTTCGCCACGTGGTTGGCGAGCGCTCTCATCGCCCTGGCGCTGGCGCTGGCGTGCGTTGGCGCCCCGTGGCTCGGCGCTCAGGTCAAGACCGGCCGAGGCCGGCCCGCATGAGCGACGGTCCTCGCCGCGTGTAGGAGCGTCGCAGCCTACGCAAACCGGCTCGTGCCACCTAGCTCGGCACGTGAGCTCGTCCGTTTCGGAGTGAGTCCCTGGCTGCCGTGCCCTGGCCATGGCGAAGTGTGCCGCGGAGCGGGTGCCGTGCGCCTGCAACGGACGATACCCTGCGGCTGTGCGCCGGCCACTTGCTCGTCTACGAGCTCGAGGCCAAGCGTGCCCTGGCTCTCACCGCCTAGAAGGCCTGCGCGCCCCTTGGCAGGCTGCCGCCCTCGAGCTTTTCGCCGGGCTTCCGCGCAGCTCCTCGAGGTACCTGACGCAGCACCGCGGGGACCGTTGGTCCTGGAGCATCGGGGCTCCGGATCCCGAGCTGTCGGTCTCGAGCTAAGCGTCCTCGGGTTCGGGTCCTTGAGGTCCCCGGGGATCCTCACCGTGACGCTTGAGACTCCTACGAACAGCCCCGGATAGCAGGCCCTCGAGGCCGCACCCACGACCCTTGAGCGCTTGGGACGTTCTGGTGCGCATCGTCGGCCGCAAACCGGTAGCTTCCCGAGCGCGGAGCTCAAACCTTCCCAGAGCCGACGTGCTCGGAGTACCTCTCCCCCCGGTCGTGATGGGCCATGATGGACCTAGTGAACGACTTTCTCGTCGTCACAGTGCCCACCTGTGATTGGCCGATCTAGCTTCCTGCGTTCGTCCTGCGTGCCTCTGCAAGGCCCCACCGCACGAGCAGGAAAATGATCGTGCCAGTAATGGCCAGTGAGATCACGAGCGCCACGGTGTTTGTGAGCAGAATAAGCACAGCTAATGCCAGCAGACCAAGGCCACTGACCCCAACCAATAGACAGAGCTTCAACCTGTGAACTGCAACCACTCGCCTCAAAAGATCGCTACTCCCGAGTGTACGGAGTCAGGTTGCGCGCTCGCCCGTCACGCCCCTGATCCGGCCCAGTACGTGCCGGGTCGAGGGCCACCGCAGCTCGTACGGCGAGCATCGCGCCTTCCGCTCAGCCACGAACATCGGAGGAGTATTTCTCGGCCCGTCGTGATGGGCCATGATGGACCCGTGAGCGACTTCCTCGTCACATACCTGGACTCCATCGACGAGCGGCTCCTGGAGTACCTCGACGAAGACGACGAGTTGAAGCTCGATGCCGTCAAACGTCTTCGCTTCTACACGAGCGCCCTGCTCGACGGGTCGATCACCCCGGAGCATGTCTGGGAGGACTGGGAGGACTGGTATCAGCTCGTCCCCGCCTTCGTGGCCACCTGCGGCTCCGATGAGCTACAGGAGCTGGAAGCCGCAGCGGAGCTTCTTGAAGCGATCGAGGAGGACGAGGACGTGATCCTCACCGAGGCCGACCGGGCCTACCTCAAGGCGCTGGAAGCGTGGCTCGACATGTACCCCGAGATGCGGACCGAGTAGCCGAGCGCGCTTGGAGGAACTGCGCGGGTAGGACGGTCCGGCGACCTCAGGCGAATCGGCCGTTCCCGAACGTCGATCGGGCGCGGCGCCGCACTTCGGCAGCAGAGAGCGAGCGCGCTCAGATCGGAAGTTCTGCGCCTGCGTAGGCGCCCCTGACCGACACAGCGAGACGGACCATCGGCCCGCGGTCTCAACACGTGTCGTCGAGCACGAAGTCAGCCCCCGAACTCGTCTCCTTCGTGGAGCGGATGTTCAGAAACTCGAACGCGTTGGATGCTGATGCCTTCGTCGTCGATGACAACCGGGCTCGTCGGGACCGGACAACTACGGTCGACCGATATCATCGCGGCACGCAGAGTGAGATCGATCGAGCTCAGGGGGTGTACTGATCAGTCTCGGCCGGTCTTCGGGAACATCCAGGGCAACCTCGACCAAGGGGCAGAGATTGTGAGCACCTCAAGCGCCAGGCCGCGCAATGACGCAGCAACCTCGATCCGTCGCGGACCTCGCGCTCGGTGGCTCGCACTACTTGCCGCGAGCGGCTGCGCGGCGTCTCTGGCCTTCCTCCCGGCTACGGCTCAGGCACAGCAACACGGAGCAGGATCACAGCACGCGGCACCCGTGTCGGCCGGCCGGAGCTCGGCTCCGGGCTCGGCAATCTCGGCTTTCTGCGCCCACTTTCCAGTCAAGACCGTCTCCTCGACCGTAGGGGCGAACGAAAGGCTCTTGGAGGCCGTCATCGAGAACTCCTCGTACGAGTGCATCTTCGAGCCCACCAGCGCGAGCGGATGGGAGGTCATCATCTCTATGAATCCAAAGATCCCGCCCGCCCAGCTCGCCACGCTTCAAGCGGCCGAGGCAAGCGTTTCCGCGAAGTCGCCCAAGGGCGTGAAGGTTCTTTTCACGGCACTCCCGTCCCTCGGCCCCACAGCGTTCAGCTGGACCTACGCGAAACCGGTGAATGGGGGCCAGCTCGTCGGTGTCGCGGACAACACCAAGACCACCGGTTACGGCGCAGTCATGGGCCGCGGAGCGAAGACCTTCGGTTCCGCGGCAGCGCACGTGCCCGTTCTCGAGCGCCTGCTGAAGCTGGACATGGCTGCCTGAAACGGCTTGGGCGCCAACGTGCCTTCTCGCGGGCGTCGGGACTACCCAACTCATCGCCCATCGCCTTGAGCCAGGGAGGGATATTCATCACCTGATTCACCGTGCCGATGCCGACTGGAGTCCAGGTATCGCTGAACACCCGGTTGAGTGACGCGACAGAACGACACCCTTCGGAAGGTGTTGGACTAGCGGGAGCCTCACACCGATTCGGCAGGGCGACCTATTTGCGAACCCTTAGCTCCCTGGAAAGGCCCTGTCGACGGCGTCGATGAGGTCGGCGTCCGATAGGTGCAGGTACCTGGTGGTTGTCGCGATGTTGGAATGTCCCATCAGGCGCTGGACGACATGGATGTCCTCGCCCCGGCGCACGAGGCTCGTGGCGTAGCTATGACGCCATCGGTGAGCAAAGTGCCGACCGGCCACTCCTGCCGAAGTCCCCGCCTCCACCACGAGATTGTGCAGCGCCCGAGGCCCGTAACGACCGCGGAGGCTCCGATTGCCCCTGGGGTTGGCGAACAAGTACGCGGACTTGGGGAGACTCGCCCGCAGCTCGTCGAGGTACTCGCGGAGCACGTCCGCCAGCAGGTGGGGAATGGGGATCACGCGAGGCTTGCGGCCCTTGCCGACGAGCGAGATTCGCCGATCATCGAGGTCGACCTCCTCGGTGCGAAGGTTCACCAGTTCCTTCATGCGCAAGCCGGTGTATCTCAACGTTAGGAGGAGCACCCGGCCCACCTGCCAGCGAAGACCGGGTTGTGCGGCGGCCCACTCGATGATGGCGTCGGCCTCGGGGTCGCTGTAGAACTCAATCCGCGACCGGACAGGACTCGCGAGGGTCACCAAGGAGGCGGGATTCTCCTCGCTCAGGTCATCGGCGATGAGAAACCTGTAAAAGCTACGGACAGCAAACAGTTTGGTCGATCGGGTAACTGGAGCTATCCCCCGGTTGGCCTCGTGAAGGAACCACGCTCGCACCTGGAGCTTGGTCACCTCGCTCAAGGTCACCGACGGGTAGTTGATCGCCAGGTAGCGCAGGAATCCCTTCACGTGCGAGCGATAAGTGCCCGCGGTCGTCTTCGGCCTGTTCTCCAGGAGCTGAAGGTGCGCGTCGTACCCGTCCAAGACCATGGCCTCGTCTGGGACCTCGCTTCCAAGTCGGCTCATCGGCATGGGTCCTTGTGCGAGAGCAAGTTCAGGGCCGTCCCCGCTTTCTCGGTTGAGCCTTCTAGCGGCCATGGTTAATCTCCTATCTCCTTGCTCATCTTCGGTTCCTCGGTCCTTCCGGTGGCGGGCGTCATCGCCTCGCTCCCCCGTCTTTGGTCGATCTCATGCGGGGCGCTTGTAAGCACAAGAAGCTGCTACCAGACGCACTTGAACGCATCGAACACCATACGCACAGTGCTTGACACAATCGACTCTAAGACGCGTATTTTCCTTCACTTTGCTGGAGAAAGTGTCTTAGAGCAGACGTGCCGGACGCGACGATGTCATGCCGGTGCGCGCTCTCCGCTCTGATCGTCACGAGGTCAGCGAAGGTCACTTCTTGCACGCATGCGGGCAAGCCACGCGACTGGCTTGGTCATGGGGTGGGGTTTCGCCTTGATAAACGCCATGTTTGGACCGCTGTTGGAACGGCGTCAGCAGGCCGGGTTCGTCGCCATGGTGCCTTCCCCCTTTCTTCTACTCGGGAATGTTGGTTTGGCCTCAGAGGTCATCTCGACACAAGCTGCAACCACGCACGCTAAACCCCAGGAAACTCTTGGGATCCTCTGATCTGCTGGCTGCTCAGGAGCTGCGGGACAATCGCCGCAAGCGCGTGGGTCGGGCGCTGGTCGAGGTTGTAGCGCGCTCGGTTGGAGAGCCTTGCCGTCCTCGGGTCCGCTGGCCAGCAGCGTCCTGGACGTCGCGCAGCGCCGCCTCTTCCAGCAGCCGCTTGCGCCGTTCCCAAAGCTCCTCCAGGTCGGCGCTCAGCGTCAGGTCGCGGCTTTCAGCTTGTGCCGATCCAATCGCCAGTCGTAGACGCGGTTCTGGGCCACCGCGAAGTGGTCGGCCGCCGCCTTCACGCCGTGCTCATCGGAGTACCGCACGATGGCGAGCCGCTCGACATGGCTCAGCACGCTCGCTTTCGAGTAGCTCGTCTTGGATTTATCCGAGTCGCCACTGCCCGACTTCTTCCCGACGACCGCGAGCGAGCCCATCGAGGGCACGACAATGGACTCTTCCCCCGTCGACCACCGCACCCGCAAGAGCGACCCGGTCACGCCGGTCACGACTCCATCGCGGGGAGCCTCGCCGACTTTCCTCGAAGGGACCTGCACGCGATCACCAACGACTGCCATACACCGAATGGTGTCACGCCGCGGCATGTCTGGCCAACCCGACCCACACCTTTCGCCGGCAGTGGGCGCTCAGACGGGCGGACGGGGCAACGGCATGGCAGCGTCTGATGACAACACCGGGCAATCGAACGATGACTTTCAACGGTAGGCACGCCGGTGTTAGATACTGCGGTATCTAAAGACTCGGGCCACGCCGGGTGGGAAGCAGGTAGCCACTATGTCAACGGCCGCAGGCAGGCGAAAGATGCCGACACACTTCGCCACGTTCGGTGGGGTAGGCGGCAAAGCACATGGGCCACACAACAAGCATGGCCAGCAGGTGCTCGCTCGACGAGCGGCGACCGAACGTAAGCGAACAACGAGCAGGACACGCTCGGGTTCGAAGCAGGCCCAGCGAGGCGGAGCCGAGTAGCGCCAGCCAATAGCCAATGACTGGGCAGCTCACTGCTTGAGCGTCAGTCGCCGGGCGTAGGCACGCTGCGCCGCTTGCCGCGTTGGCCGCGACGACCCGGCCGTCAGGCATCCCAGTCGGAGCAAGTTCCGACGTCAGACATCAGGTCAAACCGAGCACGCAAAGTATGATTTAGCTACCACCTCTGCCGTGAAGCGTCGCACTGTCTCACTCACAGACGACGCTCTCGAAGCACTCGACCGCATCGCCAAGGAGCATCGGAGCACCATGAGCGGAGTCGTCGAGGCGGCGGGCCGTTTGCTCCACGACGGCGGTCCTGGCGCCGATGACCTCAAGCGCCGTCTCGTCCCGGACCGTCGCGGCGGCGACCGGCGTCCGAAGCAACAGAGCGGATAGGTCGTCCCATCGATCGGTGAGGGCGGCACCGCGGGGAATGGGAGAATGGAATCGTGACCGACCACCGAGTTCTCGCCACGCGCCAATGTCAGCGAGTCGTTGAGACCGAGCAAGGCGGGGGACAATGCCCACGGGAGAGCACCTGGGTCGGCTCTCTTCATGCGGGACGCCAGATCTACCTCGTTGAGACCTGTGAGCAGCACATGTCAGGGCTGATCGACGCCGTACCGCTAGAGGATGCGAGCACCGATGCCACGTCGTAAGAGCCTCACCAGCCAGCTCTACCGCCTCACCAGGGCGTCGAACAACATCCATGCCGCCTCAACGGGGCCCGGGCATCCACACGCTCGTCGAAGCGGAAGCGATCCTCGCCTGCCAGACGGTTGGCCTTGACCCAGGTCTTGGCATCGTCCACGCCGACGCCCGGGGGCGCCAGTCACTCGCCCTCGACGTCATGGTGCCGTCCGGGCCGAGGTCGACTCCTTCGTGTTCGCCCTCGTGGAGCAGCACATCTTCCGCAAGGTCGACTTCGTGGATACGACCGATGGCCATGTTCGCATTCGCTCACCGCTCACGCACGAGCTGGCCGAGAACATGCCGCAGTGGGCCAAGTCGCTCGGCCCGATCGCAGAACACGTCGCCCACGTCTTCGGCAAGGCGATGGACGGCACGTACTCGGCTGCCATCCCGCTCACGTCACGCCGTCATCGCGATGCGCAGGCGGTCGTGAGGCGCGCAAGGTCGAGGCGTCTCGTCGTGCCGCTGCTGGCAGGAGCCTCCAGCGCCCATCCGTTCAGTCGGTCGCGCTTGCGTTGTGGACCTGTCCTGACTGCGGAGGAACTGTCACTAACCCTCGCCATGTCCGCTGGCGATGCCTGCATCGCCGCCGACCCTGCGCAAGCACCTGAGATCCGTGGCAGGCGCGGTGCTGCCATCGCGGCCCGCAAACGAGCGCTCTCTGAGTGGGACAAGGCCAACCCGGACGCGGTCTACGACCCGGAGCTGTTCCGGCGGGACATCCTGCCGTGGCTCGCCACCGTGAAACTCTCCGAGATCGTCGAGGCGGCGGGATGCTCGAAGGCGTCAGCGTCGGACATCAGGCGTGGGAAGTGGACGCCTCACGTGTCCACGTGGGAGGCGCTCGCCGCGCTGGTCGGAGTAATGCAGCCGGCACGGTACGCTCGATGACAGAGAGGTCGCCCATGGCCTGAGTGCCCAAGGCTCGTCGTCGTTCGTACGAGCCCTTACCGGCGCCTCGCCGGGGCGGTGGCCCTGGTCGGCAACCTGGGGCAAGACGGTGGCCCAGGCCCAGAAGGACTACGAAAAGGCGAAGAGAAGATGAGCACCGACCAGCCCACTGAGGCCCGGAATGCCTACCGCAAGACGGTGGACCAGGCCAAAAAGGCCTACGACGAGGCGCTGGACCAGGCCAAAAAGGCCTACGACGAGGCGCTGGACCAGGCCAAAAAGGCCTACGACGAGGCGCTGGCCCTGGCCAAAAAGGCCTACGACGAGGCGATGGCCCCGGCCCAGAAGACCCACGACGAGGCGGGATCCGCGGCCAAAAAGGCCTACGACGAGGCGGTTGCGCCGGCCAGCAAGGCTTACAACGAGGCGATGGCCTCGGCCAGCAAGGCTTACAACGAGGCGATGGCCCCGGCCCAGAAGACCCACGACGAGGCGGGATCCGCGGCCGAGAAGACCTACGACGAGGCGGTGGCCCCACGCCCACAAGGCCTACCGTGATCCCGTTCCGACCGTCTCGGCGGACTGAACCTCGCCATCCCACCCCGCCCTGACAGGCCGCACCGACGGCGACCCCTCGGCGACTGATCCCAACACTCCCGAGCGGTCACGTCCTCACGATGCCCCTGGGGAGGAAACCCGCGTCGCCGCACTGAACCTACGGTGGTTGCTCACTATTGGGCCCTATTACAACGGGACTTCGGTACTGCCGAGGTAGTGGGCCCTCGGGAGCGTCCCCAAGGAGGGAACGACATCTGCGGTCAAAGGACCTGCCAGCGTGGCCGGTTCTCACCCTCAACCCCGGCTCTTCGGTGCGGGTTTACCCTCGAGGGCCCATCCACACCTTACGCGCCCGCTTGTTCGGCCGAAAAGTGGGTTGTCCAACACCGTACTTGTGGGGCCCGTCAGCCACGGCAATCTCGTCGTCCGTCCACACCGCCCCCACCGCAGGCGAGTGCGGACGACCGGAGGAAGGAAGCGACGGACTTGGCGACGAGCACGACAGCGCTACGCCACCGGATGGAAACGTTCTTTACCCCGGGGTTCCTGCGGTGAGCAACCCGCACCTCCCGCATGTGAAGGTGGCGATTTCCCAACGGCCTGTTCGAGAGCTTTATCTCCGCCCCGAGTTCCGCTCCGCGAGGCGTTCGAGACACTCGACAAGCTGAAACGCCATCGGAGTCGGGTGCCTCTTCACCGCTGGGGCTTGCTGGCCTTCTTTGGCTGCGCGGCGACCTTGGCAGCCTTTTGGGCGGTCTGCGACCGCGTCGGCCGGCTGCTTTCCTTGACCGCCTTTGCTACTTGTTTCGACGCCGCTACACGCCTTGGTGCCGATCTGACCCTTCGTCGTAGAAGCCCTCGTTGTCTGCCGTCTGCGACCGCCACCGCCCGACTGCAGCCGTGTCTTCCCGACGACCGCGAGCGAACCCATCGAGGGCACGACTCAAGCCCGGGGATGGGGACAGGTCGGGGTCGTCCACTTCGACGCGCACGCGGACACGGCCGACTCCATCCAAGGAAACCTCGCGAGCCACGGCACCCCGATGCGGAGGCTCATCGAATCCGGAGCCGTTCGCGGTCGCAACTTCGTGCAGGTCGGCCTCCGGGGCTACTGGCCGCCGGCCGACGTGTTCGCCTGGAGGCACACTCAGGAAATGCGCCGACAACCTCATGCAGGAGGTGTGGGAGAGAGGGCTGGCGGCGGTCATCGAGGACGCGGTCGCCGAGGCGATGGACGGCTGCGACGCGGTGTACATGTCGGTGGACATCGACGTGCTGGACCCGGGTTATGCGCCCGGGACCGGGACGCCCGAGCCGGGTGGCGCCGTCTCGCCATGGAGGTGCCCCTCGTCGCGCTCGACGTCGTGGAGGTCGCCCCTGCCTACGACTGGGCCGACATCACGGTGAACAACGCCCATCGCGTCGTCCTTGAGGTCCTGGCCGGGCTCGCGATGCGACGGGGCGCGACGCCGAGAACGTTCTGAGCCGGCCCCAGGCCACTTCGGCCGGCCGGCTCTGGTCACCGACGGCTGCGGTCGAAGCGGCGCGCCCGCGGCGGCCTGAGCAAGGATGAAGCCATGACCGACGACGCAGCAGTCAATCTCAGCCGAGGCCTCCCTGAGACGGTGCTTCCCGCTCCGCCCGAGGAGTGGACGGAGGCCCTCGCGGACGCGTTCGCCATGTCGGGTGCGGAGCGTGAAACCGCGGTCGAGGCCGTTGTCCGCGCGTACCCGCGTTTCCTCGAGGCCTGGGCCTCACTGGCCTCACTGGCCGAGGACGAGGTGGAGTCCTACGCCTACGCCCGAGTCGGCTATCACCGCGGGCTCGACGCGCTACGGGCCGCGGGCTGGCGAGGCTCGGGCTACGTGCGCTGGCGGCACGAGACGAACCGTGGCTTCCTGCGCTCAGTCGAGGCCCTGCGCCGAGCTGCCGAAGCGATAGGAGAGATCGACGAGGCGCAGCGCTGTGCGCTGTTCCTCAGTCAGCTCGATCCGGACTGGGCTCGCTAGGCCGACCGGCGGTCGAAGCGGCGGAGAGCCCTGTTCAGCCCAGGTCGAGCCGCCCGTGCAGGTAGTCGTCATAGGCAGCCAGGGCGAGCACCCCATGCCCGGAGTATGAGAAGAGGATCACTTTCTCCTCACCGGCCTCCTTGGCCGCCAGCGCTTCGTCGATCACGGCCCGAATCGCGTGTGCAATCGCAGATCATGAAGGGCGCCATGGCTGGACCGACCATGTCGAAGGTTCTCTCGAGTTGCAACCGAAGAGCGGTCTCGAGCGTGATATGGCGTTGGGCGACGACAACGGTCTGGCGGAAGTCCGTCCAATGTCACGAGGAAGAGAGGCGGTCACAGCACGGCCGGCACAGCCAGTAGCCCGCGAACAACTCGACCGTGCCCGGCGCGCTTACCCGCCGCCTCTACTACAGCCCAACTGCGCTGGCGGCGTTCTCACGGAACAAGGAGCCCTCCCGGATGTACCTGCGAAGCATTGCCGTGCCCTTGTGGCCGGTCTGTTCAGCGATGACACGCTCGGGAACACCAGCGGCAGCAGCGGAGGTCGCAAGGCCAGCCCGCAGAGAGTGACCGGCCACCTCGCCAGGGTCGAGCCCGGCTCGGGCGGCGTGGCGCTTCAAGACGAGCGCCACCGCCGGAGCGCGCAGACGTGTCGCGCCGATGTGGCCATGGCGGTCCACGGGGCGAAAGGCCGCTCCCTCGGTGATGCCTGAGACCTCGAGCCAAGCCCGCCAGGCCCGGACCGGGCAGGTTGCCAGGTTCGACCCGTAAGGAACACCGACCGTGCGCCCGGCGCCTTCTTGGTCGGTTTTCGACCGCCTGAGGCGAAGCGTAAGACCATCGGCGCCCTCGGTGACATCGGCAACCTCGAGGCCGACAAGCTCGCTTCGACGGAGCGCACCCGCGAAGCCCAGCAGGAGAAGTGCCCGATCGCGACACCCCGCCAGATCGGTTCCAAGTCCCTCGACCATCGTGCGCAGGTCGGGCACCGTGACCGGGCGAACTTGGCGCTGGGCAGTCCCGAGGGTTCTGCGCACGCCACGGCGCACGAGGCGGACGGCCTCTTGCTTGGTAGGGCTGTCGTGCCCGGCGGCCCGATGGGCGGCGCTGATCGCGGCCAGGCGAAGGTCGATCGTTGCGGGCTTGGCGGTCTTGGCCAGGTCGGTCATGTAGAAGGCCACAGTCTCCGCGCTGGCTGGCAGAGGTGTCACCCCGTGCCCGTCGCACCAGGCCGTGAACTGCGCCCAGCCTGTGCGGTAGACGCGGGTCGTGTTCTCGGCCCGGCTCGCAGCCACGTAGTCACGAGCCTCGGCCACTATCTCGGCCAGCTCGACGGCCTGTTCGGTGCTTTGGAGCAGCGTCACGGTCCCTCTCTTTTCCTCGTTTGTGACTAACGATAAACTAGCTTTATCGTTGGTTAGAAGCGAGTCTGAGACCACTTACTCGCCATGAATGGATGGCCGGTTGGACAAGCCCTCGGTTCGACAATGCGGTGCGAACCCGGCGGCTTTCTGATGGCTCATTTTCCCTTCCAAACCCGCCAGATAGCTCGTCGGTAAATCAAGCACCCGTAACACGATTGCGCGCCTCCGCGCGCGACGGTGGGCGGTCTGCGGGCATCGTGGACGCGGTTACCGCGCAGTAGCGTTCTTGGGGTCTTGTGCTCGCAATAGTCCGACATGTCTGGTATTGCTCAGCTCCGTCGACGGCGCCATCTCCTTGCACTACTCGTCGAGCTCTCTGAGTCTCAACCGCCCAGAAGGCGGCCTGTGCTCACTCGTCCCCATCCTCGGGAGCGTGCGCGGTGCTAAGGGGGACGCCTTTGCCATAACGGGCGATGACGTGAACGTCGACGTCGGCTTGGCGGGCGAACCGGAGCACACGCTGGACGACCGAGGCCCTGCTCGTAACCTTCTCCCATCTCGACCTGCGCGACGCGCCGAGCACGATCTGGGTAATCTGGTTGTCCTTGGCGAACTGCACCAGTGCCGAGGCGGGGTCGTCCGCGGTGATCTCATGCCAGCGGGCTCCTAGGTCCTCCGCGAGGTGCTTGACGGCCGCGAGCGCCTCCCTGGACGCCGGCCGCGAACTGTCGTCTCCAATGACGTGGACAGCCTGTAGGTCGGCGTGTGCCCGTACCGCGATCCTGGCCGCGCGGCGCAGCACCGCGTCGGTTCCCGGCGCTGCATCGACGGCCACCATGATGCGTTCGGCGGTGTCCCAGACGATGTCGGGGTGCCGGGCGACGAGGAATCCCAGGAGCTCCTCTTCGGTCTCGTCTGCAACAAAGCGAAGCGCGAGCTCGCGCAACGCCACGAGGTTCTGATAACGGAAGAAGCTGGTGAGGGCACCGGGAATCTTCTCGGGAGGGTAGACGTGACCATGCAGCATGCGCCGACGCAGCTGCTCGGGGGACGAGTCGATCAGCTCGAGCTGGTCTGCCCTGCGCACGACCCAGTCGGGCACCCGCTCGCGAACGGCCACCCCGGTGATCTGCTGCACCGCGTCAGCGACGCTTTCGAGGTGTTGGATGTTGACCGTGCTGATGACCCCGATCCCCGCGTCGAGGATCTCGAGCACGTCCTGCCATCGCTTGGGGTGCGGCCCCGAACCGGGCACGTTCGTGTGGGCGAGCTCGTCGATGAGCGCGACCTCGGGCCTACGGGCAAGGACAGCCTCGAGATCCATCTCCTCGAAGGCCGTGCCGCGGTAGTCGACGACCTTGCGAGGGACGATCGGCACGTCTCGGATCTGCTGAGCCGTGAGCTCCCGGCCGTGCGTCTCGACGAAGCCGATGACCACGTCCGTGCCGCGCTTGTAGCGGCGCCAACCCTCGTCGAGCATGGCCCAGGTCTTGCCGACGCCGGCCACAGCTCCGAGGTAGACGCGGAACTTCCCGGTCGGCTCAACGCCTTGATCGACTTCCTGGCTTCTGGCGGTGGAGTCGGCGTCGCTAGCCACCGTCCGACCCCAGTATCTGTCCGAGGCCTCTGGCTGACGCAGCAAGCCGCACGCCGGCAGTGGACAGATTTCGAGGCTCTGACACAAAGGTTGAGACATTCACGGCAGGACACTTACTCCATCTTGGCGAGAGCCTCGTTCAACTGGAGGACGTCGATGTAGTTCGAGCCCAGGAACCCGAACTCAGCGGAGTTGGTCTCCCGGACGATGAGCTTGTCCAGCACCTTCGGCGAGAGCCCGGTCGCTTTCGACACCATGGGCACTTCGGCATACGCGTCGACCGGCGTGATGTCGGGGTCGAGACCGCTTCCAGAGGTGGTGACAAGGTCCTCCGTCGGGCTCACGCCCATCTTGTGCCAGTAGGCGATCAGTGCCTTGGTGTTCTCGAGTAGCACCTCGGACCGAGGTCCGAGGTTTGTGGCACCCGTGTCGCCGCTCTTGCCGTTAGCGACGAGCGGGTTGTCGCCGACGCCGGCATAAGGCCCGAAGTCGTCGGGGCGGCCGTGGAAGAACTTCGGGCTGGTCCAGTTCTGGCCGATCAGCGTCGAGCCGTTCGCCGTGATCGAGCCGTCGGCCTGGTGCTTGAAGAGGACTTGGGAGACTCCAGTGCCCGCCAAGGGGTACAGCAGGCCGAAGAACACGAGGCAGAACAGGGCGAGTACAACTGAACGTCTTAGGTGAGTAATCATCAGTACGCCTTCAGTGCGGTAAGGATCAGGTCGATCAGCTTGATGAATATGAAGGGTGCAATGATGCCGCCAACTGCATAGATGTAGACGTTGCGTCGCAAGATCGCAGCCGCGCTGGCGGCCCGGAATTTCACGCCGCGGAGTGCCAGCGGGATGAGGGCGATGATGACGAGCGCGTTGAAGATCACTGCGGACAACACCGCACTTTGCGGGCTGTGCAACCTCATGATGTTGAGTGTTTTGAGCTGGGGGTAGGTCGCGACGAAGAGGGCCGGGATGATGGCGAAGTACTTCGCCACGTCGTTCGCGATCGAGAAGGTCGTGAGCGCCCCACGGGTGATGAGGAGTTGCTTGCCGATCTCGACGATCTCGAGGAGCTTGGTCGGGTTGGAGTCGAGGTCGACCATGTTGCCGGCTTCCTTGGCAGCGGTGGTACCCGAGTTCATGGCCACGCCGACGTCTGCTTGAGCGAGGGCCGGGGCATCGTTCGTGCCATCGCCGGTCATGGCGATGAGCTTGCCGCCTTCCTGCTCGGACTTGATGAGGGCCAGCTTCGTTTCGGGTGTCGCTTCGGCGAGGTAGTCGTCCACCCCGGCCTCCTGCGCGATGGCCGCGGCGGTCAAGGGGTTGTCGCCGGTGACCATCACAGTGCGAATGCCCATGGCACGCATCTCGTCGAAACGCTCACGTATACCTTGCTTGACCACGTCCTTCAGCTCTATGACGCCGATGATCAGCGGTCCGTCGGCGACCGCGAGCGGCGTAGATCCGGCCCGCGAGATCCGCTCGACCGTTCGGTCGAAGTCATCAGGGATCGACCCACCCATCGCCGTGACCCATGCCTTGACGGACTCGGCGGCCCCCTTGCGGATCTTCCTGGTGCCGAGATCGAGCCCGGACATCCGCGTGATAGCCGTGAAGGGGACGAACTTGTGGTCCACGCCGAGCTCGCGGGCGCGGATGTCGAAGCGTTCCTTGGCGAGCACGACGATGGAGCGTCCTTCCGGAGTCTCGTCGGCCAGCGACGCAAGCTGCGCGGAGTCGGCAACTTCCTGCTCGGAGTGGCCGCCGACAGGATAGAAGTCCGACGCCATGCGGTTGCCGAGCGTGATCGTGCCGGTCTTGTCCAGCAGCAGTGTCTGTACGTCCCCGGCCGCTTCCACGGCCCGGCCGCTCATCGCGAGCACGTTGCGCTGCACGAGCCGGTCCATGCCGGCGATGCCGATCGCCGACAACAGCGCGCCGATCGTCGTCGGGATCAGGCAGACCAAGAGCGACACGAGGATCACGACAGATACCGTGGCCCCCGCGTAGTGGCCGAAGGGCTGCAGGGTCACCACCACCGGAATAAAGATGATCGTGAGGACGGCGAGAAGGATTGTCAGGGCAAGCTCGTTGGGCGTCTTCTGGCGGTTCGCTCCCTCCACGAGGGTGATCATGCGATCGAGGAAGGTCTGTCCCGGTTCCGCGGTGACCATGACCACGATGCGGTCCGAAAGCACTTTGGTACCACCTGTCACCGCGGAGCGGTCACCGCCGGACTCCCGGATGACCGGCGCCGATTCGCCGGTGATCGCCGACTCGTCGACCGAGGCGATGCCGTCTGTGATCTCACCGTCGGAGGGGATCAGGTCACCGGCCTCACAGACGACACGGTCGCCCTTCACGAGCGCCGCGGCGGCGACCAACTGCTCGGTCCCGTCCGGCAACAGCCGGCGCGCTTCTGTTTCCGAGCGCATCTTGCGCAGCGTGTCGGCCTGCGCCTTGCCCCGGCCCTCGGCCATCGCCTCGGCGAAGTTGGCGAAAATGAGGGTCAAGAACAGCCAGACGGTGATGGACCAGTCGAAGAGGCCTAGATGCGCGATCGACTCGATGAAGGTGACCACCGTGCCGACCAGGACCACGAACATCACAGGGTTGCGGACCTGCACCCGCGGATCGAGCTTCTTGAACGAGTCGATGAACGCATGACCGAATATCTCCCGGTCGAACAGGCTGCGTGCTTGAGCGACGCCGTGCGGTGCACTCTGGGGAGCGTTCCCAGTGACGACCGCCGTGGCAGAGCTCACGCCGCTCGAGGGTTCAGTTGATTCGTTCATGTGTGAGGGCTCCATCAAAAGAACTTCGTGTGGATGAGCTGCTCGACGACCGGGCCGAGCGAGACGGCGGGGAAGAATGTGAGGCCACCGACGATGAGGATGACGCCGATCAAGAGCCCGACGAACATGCCGTTGTCGGTCCTGAAGGTGCCGATCGACTCCGCGACGGCTCCCTTGGCCGCCAGCGATCCGGCCAGTGCCAGTGCCGGGATCATGACTCCGAAGCGTCCGAGGAGCATGTCGATGCTGCCGATGACGTTGTAGAACTGCGTGTTGCCCGTCAGTCCGGCGAAGGCCGAACCGTTGTTGTTGGCCTGAGAGATGATGGCGTAGAGGATCTCGGTGAAGCCGTGCGGTCCGTGATTCAGCGGGCCTGCTAGGCCCTCTGTGACCGAGACGGCGATGGCGGTCAGGATGAGCACGATCATGGGCATGACCAGCATTCCCAACCCCGCCAGCTTCACTTCCTTGGCCTGGATTTTCTTACGGATGTACTCCGGTGTTCGCCCGATCATCAGACCACCGATGAACACGGCGATGATGGCGAAGATGAGGATCGTGTAAAGCCCGCTGCCGTCGCCTCCCGGGGTGACCTCGCCGAGCATCATGCCGGTCAGCAGCCCGAAGCCGCCCATGGCGGTGTAGGAGTCGTTGGACCCGTCGACGCTACCGGTCGAGGTCTGCGTCGACGCGATGTCGTAGAGGGCCGACTGGGTATCGCCGAAGCGGACCTCTTTGCCCTCCATGTTGCCCGTGGGCTGGCTCTTGATGCCCGCGGCGGCAACCGCTGGGTTCCCCACGTGTTCGGCATAGGAGGAGAATCCGACCCAAGCACCGAAGAGGATCACCATGGCGGCCAACAAGGCGACGCCTTGGCGGATGCTCCCGACCATCTTGCCGAAGGTGTAAGTGAGGGAGAAGCCGACACACAAAAGCAAGGCGAACGAAAGGAAGTTCGTGAGCCCGGTCGGGTTCTCGAAGGGGTCCGCGCCGTTTGCGTTGAAGAAGCCGCCACCGTTGGTGCCGAGCTGCTTGATGACCTCCATGAAGCCCACCGGGCCGACGGCGATCGTCTGGGTCATGTTGTTCAAGATGTCGTGGATGTGCACCGGGCCGCTCAGGGTCTGTGCCGCGCCCTGGGCGACGAAGATGAGCCCGAAGACGAAGGCGACGGGCAGCTCGATGTAGAGGAGGGCGCGGGTGACGTCCACCCAGAAGTTGCCGATCGTACGAGAGTTGCGGCGTGCAAAGCCGCGCACGAGGGCGATGGCCACGGCGACCCCGACAGCCATGGACACGAACTGTTGAACAGTGAGAGCCGCCATCTGCGATAGGTACGACATCGTCGACTCGCCGTCATAGTTCTGCCAGTTCGTGTTTGTCACGAACGAGGTTGCCGTGTTCCACGACAAGGCGGGCGACACAGCCCCGAGGTGCTGCGGGTTGAGGGGAAGCGAGCCCTGGATCCGGAAGATCAGGTACGTGATCAGGATCGAGACGGCGGAGAACACAACGAGGGAGCCGGCGTAACGCTTCCAGCTCTGTTCCTGTTCGGGACTGGTGCCGAGACCCCAGTAGACGGGTCGCTCGATGAATCCGAGCCAGTGCACTCGGCCCTCGAAGACAGAGGCCATGTACGAGCCGAGGAACCGCCAGCAAAGGCCCATCACCACCACGAGGGCGACGATCGTCCAGAAGAACTGCATCAGAACCACTCCGGCTTGAACATGGCGACGCCGACGTAGATGAACGTCAGCACCGAGACGATGAGCAGCACGACCTGGACGGCGTTCATACTCTGTCCAGTGCCCAGATCAAGCCGAAGAAGACGAGCACGAAAGCGACCGTGCCCAGCACCACGAGGAAGTCAGCCATGCGGGCCAGTATCTGGCGGGCCGCGTAAACAGGGCGTAAATAAAGTGCCGCGAACCGTAAACAAAACATAAACGGGCAGTCCTGCTGTCGGCAGTCAGCCTGGATCGCGAACCGGGGCCGTACCGCTCGTGTCGCCGACCAGCTCCGCGGTTCACCGCCGATGTCAAGCGCGTTCGGTTCTAACCCTGGCACCTCGGATGGGTTCGGGCATGGTACGGCGGCTCGAGACCTTGGCGAAGCGGAGCCCGGACCATGTCTCGTCGATCGCGGCGATCTTGAAGTCGACAAGCCCGTTGGCGAGACCGGCGGCTCGCACGGCGTGCTCGGTGACATCGGTGCGGACGCCGGAGGCCCTTTTGGGCCAGCAGATCCAAAGAGCGTTCTTGTCGGCACGCTCTGCCATCTCACCGATGCCGTTGCGCAACTCGGCGGCAGAGCGCACGAACCAGAGCGTCACGTCTGTCCGGCCCCTCGCAGACCGCCGGAGTCCGACGCCGGCCGGGAGGTCGGGGATCGTGAAATCCGCACTGGCACCCACGAGAGCGACCGTCGAGCCTTCGTGGACTCCGAGCTTTCGGGCTAGTCTCCCTGCCCTGGCGCGACGCTCGCAAGCAGGGAAAACTGTGCTGGGGTCACCCGGCGACGTCGGATACCCACTGGTGTCTTGAGCCCGCGGACTAGTCAGACGCGGGGGCCTCGGGAGCACAGAACTGTTGCCTTGAGCACGAGTGTCAGATTCCATCGAAATGAGGCTCCTCCGGGTGACCCCCATCGACCGACGTCGGACCCGGGGCCGGAGAGAGCAAGTTATGGACATGGTCGTGGAGCGCTGCTGCGGTCTCGATGTCCACAAGGACACCGTCGTCGCCTGTGTGCGGACGCCGGGGAAAGGAGGAAGAAGAGACCAACAGACGCGCACCTTTGGGACGATGACCGCCGATCTGTTGGCGCTTAGGGACTGGCTCTGTGCGATGGACGTGACGCTTTGTGGCATGGAGTCGACCGGGGTCTACTGGAAATGCGTGTTCTACGTGCTCGAAGACGACATCGAGTGCTGGCTGTTGAACGCGAGGCACCTGCGCAACGTCCCCGGCAAGAAGACCGACGTCAAAGACGCCGAGTGGATCTGCCAGCTCGTCGAGCACGGCCTCGTCTCGCCCTCGTTCGTGCCCCCGAAGCCGATCCGTGAGCTGAGGGATCTGACGCGCTATCGCAAGGCCCAGATCGAAGAGCGCGGGCGTGAAGCCCAAAGACTCGACAAGGTGCTGCAGGACGCGGGGCTCAAGCTCTCGAGTGTTGCGAGCGACATCTTGGGCAAGTCCGGTCGGGACATGTTAGAGGCACTCGTCTCGGGCACCCGTGACCCAGAGGTCCTCGCCGAGCTCGCGAGGGGCCGGCTCCGGTCAAAGATCCCGATGCTTCGGCGTGCGCTCGAGGGGCGTTTCTCCGCCAATCACGCCCTCATCGTCTCGACGATCCTCGCGAAGCTCGACTTCTTAGAGGAGGCGATTGCCGGACTCTCCGACGCGATCGAGGTGCTGATCGGCCCTTTCGAGGTTGAGGTCGCGCTCTTGGACACGATCCCTGGTGTCGACCGTCGCATCGCCGAGTGCCTGATCGCCGAGATCGGTGTCGACATGGGCCGCTTTTCCACTTCGGCGCGTCTGTCCTCCTGGGCGGGTATGTGCCCGGGCAACAACGAGTCGGGCGGGAGACGACGATCGGGAAGAACGCGCAAGGGCTCGAAGTGGCTCGCAGCCAATCTCGCCGAGGCCGCGGAGGCTGCCGGGCGCTCGAAGAACACCTACCTCGGCGCGCAGTTCCAGCGCCTGCGGGGACGAATTGGCCACACGAAGGCGAGAAAGGCCGTCGAGCACTCGATGCTCGTCGCCACCTTCCACATCCTCGATCAGCGCGTCCCCTACGCGGACCTCGGCGCTGACTGGTTCCAAAAGCGCCGACCCGACGCGCACGCGCGGCGTCTCGCCCGACAGATAGAAGCCCTCGGCTACCGCGTCATCATCGAGCCGGCCGAAGCCGCCTGAGCTGATCGACAACTGAACTTCGGGACTTCGTCCCGAACGGGGCTCTGCCCCGCACCCTGACCCCGCGCGTGCTTGTTACAGGGTTTTCGTGTCAGGGTTTTCGTGTCAGCGGGGTCTTCGCATAGCCCGTAGGCGTCGGCCGCGGCCGGTCGGGACTTGCCATGGTCCAGGCAGCTTATTGCCGGCCTGCCCTCGGCCTGGCGCAGCCTGGCGTGTACGAGAGGCTAGGTCGGGACAGATTGCTCGGCGACGTCTCCGGCGGCTACGGACGGCTCCTCTGTGGACGGGGCTTCATGCTCGGCTGCCGCCTGGGGGACGACGTTGCGTGCCGCCAGCTCAGCCGGTGTACGGAAGAGGATCTCGCGGTAGTAGCACAGCTCGGCGACGCTCTCGCGTATGTCGTCGAGCGCGCGGTGTGCCGTCACTTTTTGGGGTCGTGTCACGTACAAGCCGTGGTACCAGCGCTTGCAGAGCTCTTTCAGGGTGGAGACGTCGACGGTGCGATAGTGGAAGTACTCGTCCAGGGCCGGCATGTATCGCCGCAAGAAACGTCGGTCCATCGCGATCGAATTCCCGCACAGTGGTACCGAGCCGGCCGTGGGAACGTGTGACTTGACGAACTCGAGGGTCGCTTCAGCTGCATGTTCCACCGTCACAGTGGAGCTCCCGATTGCTGTGAGCAGCCCACTTGTCGTGTGCATCTTGCGTACGACGTCGTCCATGTCGTCGAGTTGCTCCGGTGTGGCAGCGATGACCAGGTCGGGCCCTTCCGCGACGATGTTCAGATCGTCGTCGGTGATGATCGTCGCGATCTCGACGATGACGTTGTGCGCGGGGTCGAGTCCGGTCATTTCGAGATCCATCCAGGCGAGCACCGAGGGGCATCGTACCCGGATCCGGGCCGGCTCTACTACGGTGCGCTGTCGTGGTCGAGGTCCCACTTGTCCGTCTTGACCCGGAGCTTCCGGTGCCGGCCTACGCGCGGCCAGGCGACGCCGGTTGTGACCTTGTTGCCAGGCCGGGGCGGTCCTCGCCCCCGCCGGTGGTCGTGCAACGATCGCAACAGGGATCGCCCTCGCGATCCCACAGGGCTATGCGGGCCTCGTGCTGGCGAGGAGCGGGCTCGCCGCCCGCACGGCGTCACCTGCCTCAACGCGCCGGGCCTGATCGACCCTGGTTACCGCGGCGAGGTTGCGGTCATACTTGTGAACACCGATCCCGAGCACCCCCTACGAGGTCCACCGTGGGGACCGGATCGCCCAGTTGGTGATCTGCCGGGTGGAGGAGGCCCGCTTCGTTGCAGTGGAGAGCCTCGAGACGAGTGAACGTGGCGAGGGAGGTTTCGGTCATAGCGGCCGATGAGCCGAAGAGCGATGTGAGATGCAGCGGCTGAGCGGGCTCGACTCCATGTTCTTCTACATGGAGACGCCCACGAATCACATGCACGTCACCGGCTTGTTCCTCCTCGACCCGACGACTGCGCCAGGGGGCTTCTCCTTTGACCAGGTGCGCGCCATGGTGGCGAGCCGACTTCACCGCGCGCTGCCCTTGAGGCGTCGCCTCGTCGAGGTGCCGTTGGGCATCGCACAACCCGTATGGATCGAGGACCCCGAGTTCGACCTTGATTACCACCTGCACCGCCGCTGTCTGCCGTCTCCTGGAGGTTGGCCGGCGCTCGAGGAGTACGTGGGTGAGATCGTCGGTCTACCGCTTGACCGGCAGCGCCCCTTGTGGGAGCTCCACCTCGTGGAAGGTCTCGAAGCAGGACTCCAGGCGGTCGTGCTGAAGGTGCACCACGCGGCGATTGACGGGGTCTCTGGCGCCGAGCTCGCCGCAGCCTGGCTTGATGTCGATCCGGACGCCCGCGCCGGAGGTCGGCGAGGAAGACACCTGGCAACCCGAGAGCGTCCCGAGCGAGATCGAGCTCCTGATCGGTGCATGGGCTCAGCTCGTTTCCAGTCCCGTCAAAGCGGCGAGGACCGCCCGACGCTGGGTCGAGACAGCGCTGCGCGTCTCCGGGCACAACCGCGACTCGGCGGCCATGCCCCCGCCCTCGCCTTTCAGCGCACCGAGGACGCCTTTCAACGTGGCTATCACTCCTCATCGACGCGTGTGCCTCGGCGACGTTGCGCTCGGGGATCTGAAGGTCGTCAAGAACCACTTTGGTTGCACCGTCAACGACGTCGTGCTGGCTCTCTGTGCTGGCGCCTTGAGACGCTATCTGCTCGGCCGCGGCGAGCTCCCCGAAAGGCCGCTTGTTGCCCTGGTCCCGATGTCGGTGCGAGCCGACGAGGAGAGGCTGAGCGGTGGGAATCGCCTTTCGGCGATGCTCACCTCACTCGCGACCGACATCGCGGATCCCAGTCATGCGCTTGCACACGATTTCTGCCGCGATGTCGGAGGCCAAGTCCCAGGAGTCTCTCATGGGCGCGGCCTTGCTCACGGACTGGACGGAGTTCACGCCTCCCGCTCTCATAGGCGGGCAGCTCGGCTGATCTCGTCGACGAGGTTCTTCGACCACGTCCGCCCGGCGTTCAACGTCACGATCTCGAACATCCCCGGGCCGCAGTTTCCTTTGTTCATGGCCGGAGCGCGTGTGGCCGGCATGTATCCTCTCGGGCCTGTCGTCGAGGGTGCCGGGCTCAACATGACAGTGATGAGCTATTGCGACAAGGTGTACTTCGGTCTCAACGGCTGCAGGACGGCCATGCCCGGCATAAAGGATCTTCAGGTGATGGTCACCGAGAGTCTCGACGAGCTGCTGGCAGTCATTCGCTCGGGATGACGGGCAGCCTTGGCGCTGGTCCATCCGCCAGGAGGCCCACCACGCGTTCTTCAGCTATCGGGCCAGCCGGTCGTGGTGAGATTCCTTGGAGGCTTGGTAATATCCGACAGACACGCGGACGTGGCTCAGTGGTAGAGCATCACCTTGCCAAGGTGAGGGTCGCGGGTTCGAATCCCGTCGTCCGCTCCAAAGAAGTGCAGGTCAGGGGCCCGTCGAGGGCTCCTGATTCGCGTTGGTAGACCGGCGCGTTACTATCCATGTTACTGATGGGTGGTCTACGACATCGGTCTACGACCTCCGAAGCGCCGCAGGAGGTGTGTCTGGTGCGTCTGGGCGGAGCGTTTTGCCCGCTAGGAGAAGGACCGTGGGGATGACGGCGGACCCTTCTCGTGTACCCGCCTCGCTTCTTCGCCGTCGAGGTACTGGCGGGGTTATTGAGGTCCGGTCCGGGGTCTGGCGTATCGACGTCGAGGCTCCGCGTGACCCGGCGACGGGACGGCGCCGACGCAGGTCTCGGCTTATCCATGGCACCCGTGAGGACGCCGAACGTGCTCTCAAGCAATACGGTCCGGCGCTCTCAGCGGGCACCTTAGAGCCGGCGAGTGCGAACGAGCCTCGGGCAGTATCCGTCGAGGGAATGCCTGATGGTGCAGGCCCCGACGAGAACGGGGCTCGTCGGGACTCTGAACCCCGGAGCGAGAAGGTTCCACGCCGGTTGTCGAAAACTGGTCGTTCCGCACGCAAGTCCGATCGGCTTCGTCGACCGCAAGGGACCGGCGGGGTGCTGCCCATTCGCGACGGTGTGTGGCGCCTTAGCACCGAGACACAGCGGAACCCGGAGACTGGCCAGCGTCGACGAGCCACTCGCGTTGTTTATGGCACGCGTGAGGATGCGGAGCTCGCGCTCGCGAACCTGAGAGTCTTCGCCTCCCGGCAGCGCCAGCCGGTCCGGCGCGCGGATCGGCGTTCTATGAGGGCGGTCTTCGATCTCTACCTACGCGATGCGAAAGATGGGCGGATCGAGCTCTCGGTGAAGACGCAGGTGACTTCGAAGTCGGCCGCCAACGCCATGTGCAGGCAGCGGTTGAGTGACGGTCGCCTCTTCGGTGAGGCGCGGCCCGATCGCCTCATGTGGGCGGACATCGAGGACCTCTATGCCACGATGAGGCGCAATGGGTTGGGCGTCGACTGGATTCGTCGGTGCGCCACCGTGCTCAATCGGTCGCTCGAGTACGCAAAAAAGCGCGACGTCATCGACTCCAACCCTTGCCAGGAGGCGGCCCGTCCGCGGACGACTCGCTCCAAGCCCTACTCCCCGCCACCCGCTGTCGTCGACGCGCTCACCGAGACGCTGCGGAAGAAGAGCGAGCAGATCGACGATCCCGTCGAGGCCGCAGAGGTCGCCGAGCTCTTCGACATCGTCGAGATCGTCGCCGGGACCGGAGTTCGCAAAGGAGAGCTGCTTGCTCTGCTCGTCGAGGACGTCGACTTGAAGGCGCAAGAGATGCATGTCGCGTATGCCATCGCCGATGGCGGGCCGGGTGTCGGTCTCGTGCGCAAGCCGACCAAGGAGTCGGATTGGCGCGACGTTCCGCTTATCGACTCGGTGAGGGAGGCCTACGAGCGCCAGCTCGCACGCAGGCGTGAACAAACTGGCCGGGAGCCTCGGCCGAACGAGTACATCTTCGCGAGTGACCCCGACGGGACGAAGCCAATCCGACCGGACTCGCTGAGCGATCGACTCGCCGAGGCGCGCGGCGACTCGAACGTGACGCTCCAGGACCTGCGCCACTACGTCGCGACGACCATGCTCGACGCAGGCGTGCCGTACCGGACCGTCGCGGACCTGCTCGGCAACAGCGAGGTCACGCTGCGGCTCCACTATGACGGTCGGACCGACACCGGAAAGCGCGATGCCGTGAAGGCGTTGCGGCGGACGCCGGGGTAGCTCTCGCGGGCCTACCGGTTTTCCGATATCGGGTCGGCGTCGCTCCCGGTCGTCGCCCACGCCTCGAGTACCGCGGCTGGGATGCGAATCATCCGCCCGACCTTGACGGCGGGGAGCCCACACTGGCCATTGGTCGCGATCCACCGGTTTGCCTGCTCGTAGGCAGCGCTTCGTCCGATGCGCAGGATCCTTGCCGCCTCGTCGACCCGGAGGAAACGCACGGTTGATGAGGGCGTTCGCGCGCTGTCGCTCGTCGCCACGTCAGGGCTCTCGCGTTGGTCGCGGGATCGGCGCATCCGCCGAGAAGATCCGTGCCTTATCGCTCGTCTCGATGCCGGCGGCCGGCACCCTCGATGCGGTGTCGGCGTGCCAGAACGCTCGCGATGGCACCAACATCGGGCGATCGTCATGGGTGGAGCGAAGCCGAATCATCGCGCAATGGTGCGCCAATCGACTCACAGCACCTCTCACAGCACCTCTCACAGCAACACTCACAGACGAGCCCGGCGGGACGATCTTCGGTTCGACCACCCCCTGCGGAAGGGTTTGCGCGCTTCGGCAACTCACAGCAACACTCACAGCAACACTCACAGCAACACTCACAGCAACACTCACAGCAACACTCACAGACCCAGCTCACAGCCCTGTGAAGTGAAGGGCGCGGTCGGAGCGACGCGGCTCGGGATCGGGTTGTCAGCGGGGACCGAGGAAGCGGTGCACGCCTTCCGGGATCATCGTGCCGTGGTCACGTTTGGCGTGCTATGGGCGAAAGCCCATAATGATCCGAGGAGGCGATATGGCTCGCAACTATGACGAGGCTTCGGCGACCCGCCGTGCGCGCCTGTCCGTCGAGGCGCGGAGCGACGGGGCGGTCTTCGGACAGACCTACCGGCTCACTGTTCAGGTGATGGAGCGGCGGGAGCTCCTCGGCCTGACCCAGACCGAGCTCGCCGGGAGGACCGGCATCGACCAGGGCGACATCAGCAGGATCGAGCGTGGCTCGATCTTCCCGAACGAGAAGACGCTCCTTCGTCTCGCCGACGCCCTCGGAGCGGAGTGGCGGATGGTCGCCAAGGTGACGGCCTGAATCCAGCTCTAAGCTCGGTGTCGAGCGACGGAAGGTCCTCGTGAGTTACTACGCTCCGCGAACACGGCGCGATCGTGAGTGCCGAAACGCTCGGACGTCCGCGCCGGGCGCCGCCGCCGGCCTGGCACCTTGTGCATCAGGCGTGTGTGTGCTGCCCGGACGCCCCTTGTTGTGACGCCGATGCAAGCCGTCAGCGCAGGTCCTAGACGTGCCCCGAGGTCGATCCTGCCGCTCACGCCC
>CAVRAT010000004.1:0-34934 GCA_963719125.1 uncultured Acidimicrobiaceae bacterium | reverse complement strand
TTACCCCTAGGTTCCCGTGAAACAGGGCCGACCAGAAGGTCAGGTACTGCTTCCACCACGGCCGGTTGAATCCGAAGGCGTTCATGTACAGCTTGTAAGTGGCGTTGTAGGTTCCCGGCTGCAGACTCATCTTCGACAGCAGGATCGAGATCGGGTTCCCGGAGACGAGCCTCGGCAGGATCCAGTCGATCGTGGCCGCGACAAAGAACGTGAGTACGTAGATGATGAGTTTCCTCACCAGGTACCGCCGCACGGCTCTCCTCGTGAACCTTCTACCCGTCGCGACCGGCCACCCCGCCCCTGCCCTTCGCAGGAGGCGAGATGGCCGGTTTCACAACAGGCTAGCTGGTGACTTCTACTTGGCCCCGGTTGGCATTATCTGAGCCAGCCCGAGGACAGTGGTCATGTTGCCGAGCCAGCCACCCCATACCACGGGGGTGTACTGGTCAGTCGGGTTGGTCGTAACCGGGTAGTCGTGCCAATACGTGGTGTTGTACTGCGCCCACGCCCCGTTGTACCAGAGGGGGATTTCCGGCAAGTTCTGCAGGAAGATCGTCTCGAGCTGGGTGTAGACGCCCTGGAGGGCCGCCGTGTCCGTCGGCACGATCGTGCCAATCTTCTGGACGAGCGCCCACGCTGCTGGGTCATTGAAGCGCTCCCAGTTGAGCTGCGCAGTCTGGGCCTTCAGGATCGGCAGCGCGAACACGCGGTTGAAGTACGACCACGGGTTGGAGTCCGGCCCAGCGTTGTTGTCGAGCGCCAGGTCGTAGGTCCCGTCCGTCAGGTTCGTGTTGCGTGCCGCGTCCTCCGGGAAGTACGCGACTGCATTGATGCCGACACTCTTGAGCTCTTGAACGATGAGGTCGGTGGCTGAGTTCCAGTCCGTCCAGCCGACCGGGTCCTGGATCGTGACGGCCGTGCCCTTGTAACCGGACGCCGCCAAGAAGGCCTTCGCCTTCGCCGGGTTGTAGCTGAACTCGTACTGCTTCATGCTGGCGGGGATGAACGGGTAGAGGTTGGGCAGCAGTCCGACCGGGTTCGCAGCCTTCACGATGTTGTCGTAGATCACGGATGCGATCTGGGCCGGGTTGATGGCGTACGCAAGCGCCTTACGGAAGTTCAGGTTGCTCATCGGGAACTTGGTCGTGTTGGGCTCCAACCAGACGGTGTTGGCCGACATCATGTACGGCGCCGTCGGGTAGTAGGTGAGGAGGCCATCGCCGCCCGTGCCGTTGAGCACGCCCGTGGACGCCGGAGAGCTGACCAGCGACCCGATGCCCGCAAGGAAGTTGTTGCTGATGTCGATGTTGCCCTCGAGTAGCTGGCCGAGCTCGACGGGGTTGGCTGCGTTCACGATGTCAACGAGGTACTTGAAGTGGAACTTCAAGCCGAGGTCCTTAGTCGCCCACCAGTTGGGGTTGACCGTGTACACGACCTCCTGGGTGTTGGCGGCGAAGAACAGCATCGGGCCGGAACCGATCGGGTGAGTGTTGGCGCCGGTCACCTGCGCGGCGGCGGACAACTTCGACCAGACCGACTGGTTGATGATCGGGTCGTGCCAGAGGAAGCTCGTCCACTGCGTGTAGGCCGGGGTGGAGAACGTGACCACTGCCGTTGTGGTGTTGGTGCACGAGACCCCACTCAGGTCCGCGCCGAGGTTGGAGTACGGCACAGCCGGGTTTGTCTTAGCAAGCATGATCGTGTAGGCCACGTCGGCGCAGGTCAACGGTTTCCCGTTGCTCCACGTGACACCGTTGCGCAACACAATCGTGTAGGTGCTCGGGGTCGTCCACGTACCGCTCTTGGCCAGCCACGGAACGTACGTGTTCGCCACCGGGTTGTAGAGGAACAATGTCTCGTAGATCAGGCCCTCAGTCCCGGTCGCGAAGTTGCCCAGGTCCATCGGGTTCCAGATGGTCGGTGCGCTGTACGCGGCGCCGCTCGTGTAGAGGGTCTCGTTGCGCGGAAGGCTCGTAATCGAGGCCACCTTCGTCGCGTGAGTCGATGCACCGGAAGCGCCGGCTCCGAGCAGTGGCAGCATCAGTGAAAACGCCGCAACGGCGGTGACGAGGCCGACTGCCAGCTTTCTCTTGTGGATTGACATGATTCCAGTTCTCTCCTGTCTTTGGGTTGCTCGCATCTGCGCTGCGCTGCGTTCTGATTACGTAGCGCGGTGCTGTGATGACGTAGCGCCGCCCCCGCCTGACCGCTCAAGTACCGACCGGTCACGCACGGGCTGATTCAAAATACGCGCTCCTCCTCTTCTCTCGTGGTCTTCGTTGAAACCATTGCCGATCTGGGAAACTGTCCGGTGAATGCCGCGGGGCTGCAAACCCTCGCAGTACCACGCCGCCGTGCCGAACCGCTTAAGCCTAGACCAATAAACGCGGCGCTTGCAGGTCCAGCGAGACGGTGCCGACCGGCCGCCGGTGTTGGTGCCGCTCGGCCAGTCGACCAAGACGGTGACGATCCGGGCGCCGCCGGTGAGTCCGGGGGCGCAGCCCGCACACCTCGGCTTCGCGACAGCGGCCGACCGAGCCCTGGTGAGGTGCCGGAGGCACTCGTCCTGGCAGGCGGCATCGTGCAAAACACCTGGTGGGAGGGCACAGCCGCTTTCCCTGCCGCGGTGAGACGGGAGCTGACGGCGAAGCTCGATTGATAAGGGTTGTTGAACCGCTCAAGCGTCGCGACTTCGCGGTGTCCGGGTTGGGTTGCCGGATCAGGCAAGGGGTGGACCGAACGGGCGAGCTTGCCACCGCGCCCGACGACCGACACCGGCGAGGGACGCAAGCCTGTCGCGCCGTACCGGCTGCGCATCGCCGGACCCCTTGCATTTGAACGGTAAATGGCGTCGATCCGGGGGTACCCCTTACCGAGGCGCGACACCATTTCCCCCGAGCTTCCCGCATCCACGTGAGCCCAACGAACGCTCAACCACGCGCACGCTTGACGCCGCGCCGTAAACCATTCGTAAAGAAGTGAACTACTTATTCGGTTAGGTGTCAAGGCTTGCTCATTCGTCTCCACGAGCGCGTCGCCACGTCAACGAGGCGGTAGCGCGCCCTCCACGGTCGCCTCGACCTTGACGGTGGATCCCGCAGGCGCCGGGCGCACGAGGTTCCCCTCGACGCTCTCGCCGTCGACGAGGAGCCTCCGGACACGGCCCTTCACGCCCGGCTCCTGGTGAACCGTGATCTCGTAGGTTGCCCCCCGCCACCGCCGGCTGGCGGTGAACCCCGGCCAGACTGATGGAAGGGTGGGGTCGATGCGAAGGCCGTCGAGCTCCGGGCGCACGCCGAGGATCCACTGTGAGATCGCCGTGAAGTGCCACGACGCGGATCCGGTCAGCCAGGAGTTCTTCGCCTCGCCGAAGCTGGCGGCGTCGCGGCCGGCAATCATCTGGGCGTAGACGTACGGCTCACAGCGGTGCACGTCGCTGATCGGAGCCCGCGCAGAGGGATTGGTCCGCTTGTAGTAGTCGAAGGCGCCCTCACCGTCGCCGAGCATCGTCTCGGCGATCATGATCCAAGGATTCACATGGCAGAAGACACCTCCGTTCTCCTTGTAACCCGGGGGATAGGAGGTGATCTCCCCGAGCTCGATGTGGTAGCGGGAGAAGGGCGGGTTCACGAGCATGATCCCGTGCTCGCTCGCGAGTCGGTCCCGCACGCTCGCCAGGGCGGCCGCAGCCTTCCCGTCGCTCAAGCCGATCCCCGCCATGACGCACATGCCCTGCGGCTCGGCGAAGATCTGTCCCTCCTCGTTCGAGTGCGACCCGACGACCCCACCGAGCGAGTCGTAGGCCCTGAGGAACCACTCGCCGTCCCAGCCGTGGTCTTCGACCGTCACGACCATGCGCTGCGCGGCCGCCTCCAAGGATGCAGCCTGCTCGTCATCACCACGTAGTCGTACGACGCCGGCGAGCTCTTTGGATGCCAGTACGAACTGCCCGGCAATGAAGAGCGACTCTGCGACCCCGCCCTCCCGGTTCTGGGTGGTCTGGAACGACTCACCCGAGCTCTCCGAAAAACAGTTCAGGTTGAGGCAGTCGTTCCAGTCGGCACGCCCGATCAGGGGCAGGCCGTGCGGCCCCAACCGGTCGAGGGTGTAACGGATGCAGCGGTGCAGGTGCTCCGACAGCGGGGTTTCGCTTCCCGGCGCGTTGTCGTAGGGGACGAGCTCGTCGAGCACTCCTGTGTCGCCCGACTCTTTTATGTAGGCGCTCACTGCGAGGACTAGCCACAGGGGATCGTCGTTGAAACCGGATCCGATGGCGTCGTTGCCTCGTTTGGTGAGGGGTTGGTACTGGTGGTACGCGCCACCGGAGGGCAACTGCGTGGCCGCGAGGTCCAAGAGCCGCTGGCGGGCGCGTACGGGGACCATGCCCACGAACCCGAGGATGTCCTGGCTCGAGTCACGGAATCCCATGCCCCTGCCGATGCCGGACTCGTAAAAGGAGATCGACCGGCTCAGGTTGAACGTCGCCATGCACTGGTACGGGTTCCAGATGTTCACCATCCGGTTAGTGTCGGGATCGGGTGTGTCGACCTCGAGCACCGAGAGGAGATCGTCCCAGGAGTCACGCAGGGTGCGAAGAGCCCGTTCCACCTCATCGGTCGCCAGCCAGCGCTCGATCACCGGCCGAACCCGGGCCTTGTTGATGGTCTGGGTTCCGGGAGGGTCGAACTTCGCCTCGGCCGGGTTCTCCGAGTAGCCGAGGATGAACACGACGTCCCGCTCCTCTGACGGGGCGAGCGAGAGCCGGATGTGGTGGGAGCCGATCGGAGCCCACCCGTATGCGATCGAGTCGGAACAGCGGCCCCTCTCGACCGCCAGCGGTGAGTCCCATCCCCGGTTGGGCCCGAGGAAAACGTCGCGCTGGGTGTCGAAACCGGCAACCGGCTCGGAGCAAGCAAAATAGGCGAAATGGTTGCGCCGCTCCCGGTACTCGCTCTTGTGGTAGATGACACCGTCGACCACTTCCACCTCGCCCACCGAGAAGTTGCGCTGGAAGTTCGTCGAGTCGTCCAGGGCGTCCCAGAGGCAGAACTCCACGAGCGAGAAGACCGAAAGGTCAGCCCTCGTGCCCCGATCGTTGCGCACCCGGAGCCGCCAGACCTCGAGCGTCTCGCCGGGGGGGACGAAGTAGAGGATCTCGGCGCGAATGCCGGCACGCTCCGAGACGATGGACGTGTAGGAGAGTCCGTGGCGGCACTCGTAGGCGTCGAGCGGGCTACGGGTCGGTTGCCACGACGGTGACCAGTAATCGCCGTCGAGCTCGTCGCGCAGGTACAGATAACGGCCACCGAGGTCGAACGGTGCGCCATTGTGCCGGTATCTGGTCAGCCGGCGCAGGCGCGCGTCCCGATAGAAAGAGCAACCACCTGCGGTGTTGGAGATCATGCCGAAGTGGTCCTCAGTCCCGAGATAGTTCATCCAGGGAAGGGGCGTGTCCGGCTGGGTGATCACGTACTCCCGGTGATCGTCGTCGAAGTATCCGTACTGCACGTTGTCTCCTCTACGAACCGGGCGCGCGACGGCCCGTCTGACATAACCAGTATCGCAACCGGTTCAGTTGAACGCCAGTAGGCGCTGCCGGCCTGACGACGGAAAGGACGGACGGCCAGCTGCTGTCCCCGCGCGGGCCGCGTCAAGAGCCCAGGATCGGTTCAGTTGCAAGCCCGGTCGATGCCGCTTCGAGTCTCTCGGCGGGAGCGACGGAGCGTTGTCGTTCCTGCGTGTTCGGGACGGCGCGCTTCGGACGCGGGGACCGGCCCCCTCCCTCCCCGCGAGGGCAACGCGCGATGGGATAACACGCGACGGCCGGCCACCGACAGAACGCCGGGGACTAAGGTCGAACGAGCGGGATCCGGAGCACCGGAAGGCGTGCGCTTTAGTCCTTCGTCGCTCCACCGACCAACCCGTGATGGTTTTGAGGAGGCCCACCATGACCGATACCGCCGGGCTGCAAGAGTCCGAATCACGGCTCTCACCCGAGACAGCTGACAGGCACCGTGCGATCGCGTCCCTCCACGAGGAGCTCGACGCGATCGACCGCTACGACCAGAGGGTCGACGCCACGACCGACACCGACCTGGCCTCGGTGATGGCGCACAACCGCGACGAGGAAAAGGAGCACGCGGCGATGCTCCTCGAGTGGCTGCGCCGCCACGACGCCGTCCTGGAAGGCGACCTGCGCACGTACCTGTTCACGAGCGCGCCGGTGACCGAGATCGAAGCCGGCGCCGAGGAGAAGACCGGCGCCGGTGCTGCCGGCGCCTCCGGCACCTTCGGCATCGGCAGCCTTAAAGGAGAGTCACTGTGAACCACCTCCTGCGCTCCCATGCGCCGATCACCGACACCGCCTGGAGCCGTCTCGATGCCGAGGGCCGCGACCGGCTCGTGCCTGCGCTGGGCGCACGCAAGCTGGTGGACTTCTCCGGCCCGTTGGGCTGGGGGCATTCGGCCATGAACCTCGGACGTGTGTCCGAAGTCAAGGCTCCCGGTGAAAACCTGCAGGCGCGCCAGCGCCGGGTCCTGCCGCTCGTCGAGCTGCGGGCTCCCTTCGCGATCTCGCGTCACGAATTGCTCGACGCCGATCGGGGAGCCACCGATCTCGACCTCGCGGAGCTGGACGCGGCGGCACGCCGGATCGCCGTGGCGGAGAACATCGCCGTCTTCCACGGTTGGCCCGAGGCCGGCATCGTCGGAATCGCCGACGCCTCCTCACATGGTCCCATCACCCTGGGCGCCGCCTACGCCGGCTACCCGGGACATGTCGCAAAGGCAGTCGAGACCCTGCTGGAGGCCGGTGTGAGCGGCCCATATGGCCTGGCCCTCGGCCCGCCGGAGTACACCGGCGTCGTGGAGACGACCGAGCACGGCGGACTCGTGGTGCTCGACCACCTGCGCCAGATCCTCGGTGGCCCGATCGTTTGGGCCCCAGGGCTGGAAGGTGCGGTCGTCGTCAGCCTGCGGGGCGGGGACTTCCTCTTCGAGTCGGGGGAAGACCTGACCCTCGGCTACAGCCACCACGATGCTGACAGCGCATACCTATACCTCGAGGAGAGCTTTAGCTTCCGAGTGGCGACTCCCGAAGCGGCGGTGGCACTGACCGCCTGAGCTCCACGCCGCTCGGTCCGGCTGCCACGGCTCAGCCGAGGGCGCGGAAGGCCTCGACGCCCCCGGCGGTCGGCACGAATACCATCCCGTCTCCGACACCAGGTGTCGCGAAGTGGTTGAGCGCGTCGGTGTTGCGCTGGACGACGACGTGCCCGTTGGCCGGGTTCATGCCGTAGAGGGCCGCTCCATCCCAGTCGAGGGCCCACACGAGGCCGCCCGCCACGACCGGCGGCCCGTTCGGGCTGCCGGTCGACGGCGACCACACGCGCTGGAACGCCATGGGCGAAGTGGTGACCTGGAATGCCTCGGTCCCGCTGCCGCAAGCCGCGTAGATGAAGATCCGCCTACCGATCACGTCGGACGCGTCCGCCCCGAAGTCACCACCACCCGGACATGCCGGACCGGTGTAGGCACCGTGGCCAATGCCGCCGAGGTGACCCTCTTTCATGAGGTATCCGGAGTCGCCGTTCGCGCCGGGCTTGCCCGCAACGAAGAGGAGCGAGGTCCCCGGCACGTTGATCGGCCCGGCCGATCCGAGGTCCCAGTCCTGGTCGTTCAGCTGGACCCAGTCGCTCGGGGCCCAGTAGCCGAGCCGCACCAGATTCGGGGAAAGCTCGACGACGGAGTTCCCCTCGTCGAAGTCCGCCACCGTGTTGGAGCTCCCGTTACCCGTTGCGACGTACAGGTCGCCCTGGGGCGAGACGACCGCCCCGTTGGTCTCCCAGATCGCGCCCTCGCGCTGTGTCGGGACCTGATAGCTCTCCAGCGGCCCGGCGCCGGAGATGGGGAGGTCGACGACGTAACCATGGTACTGGCCGCAGTCACCGTCGAGGCCGCCGAAGTCGACGTAGAGCCGCCCGTTCGCGAGCGTGATCGCGGGGCGCTGCTGCTCGGCGGCGATGAAATAGTGGTTCGGGTTGTTGGCATAGGGCGGATCGATGTCCCGGTGCCAGAGCTCCTGGTGGCTCCGGAGGCTGATCGCGACGAGCCAGTGCCGGATCCCCTGCCAGCCGGTCTGGCCGGCCAGTTCGGTCTCTTCGGCGACGAAGATCTCGTCTGTCCCGGCGTCGATGACGGGAGTGCCTGTGATACCGAGCGGATCGATGTCCCCGCAACCCACCGTGGGTGCCGAGTCGACCACCGACTTCGGCACCGAGTGCCCGACGTCCAGGTGCCAGAGCACCTTGCCGGTGCCGGCGGCGATCGCATAGACCGAGTCACCCTCCGTGCCGACATACACCGTTGCGTCGTAGACGAGAGGCTCGCCATAGACGGCACCGTCGAGGGCGTTGTCGTCCCAGGCCGGCTTGGCTGACAGGTTCTTGATCGGGGGATCGACTGTGTCCTGGCCCGAGCGCGTGTTCCCGTAGTCGTAGGTCAGAAGGTCACCGAGTGACGTGGCAGCAACCCGGTACGGGCGCGTCCGATGGCCCTGAAACCCTTGCAGGGAGGCTTCGCGAGGCACCTGGGCAGAACCGGCGCTTGTCGAAGACGCGGACGCGGCGGCACCCGAAAAACCGGCCAGAGCCAGTGCAATCGCCGCAGCGAGCGTCCCGCCCGCCAACACGCGGCTCGTCCCGCCAAAGGACCGCCGACCCATAGGATCCCCCGATCTGAACGTCTTGTTGGGCGACCGAGCCTAACGGCGATCCCCGGACGCGCTGTAGGTGAGCCCGTGCAAACAGGCAGCTACAAGCTGGCCAGGACAGATTCGGCCGAGCTGACGCTCAGGCCCCCGGCGGGCTCGACCATGAGCGCCGTGACGATGCCATCGTTGATGACAACCGCGTACCTCTGGGATCGCATTCCGAGGCCGGCAGCTGTCTTGTCAGACTCGAGGCCCATCGCCTGGGTGAAGGTGCCGTTACCATCGGCGAGCATGACGATCGAATCGCCGACTTCCTGGTCGCTCCCCCACGCGTCCATCACGTACGGGTCGTTGACAGACAGACAAGCAATGATGTCGACCCCTTTGGCCCGCAGGTCGCCCGCACGGATCACATAACCGGGGAGGTGGTAGTCCGAACAGGTGGGGGTGAAGGCCCCTGGGACGGCGAACATCACGACCTTTCCCCTCCCGAGGATGTCTCCGGTCCGGATCGGTTCCGGTCCGTCACTACCCATCACCTTTATCTCGACATCGGGTATGCGGTCGCCAACGGCAATCGTCATGGTGTCCTCCGACTCCCCAACTTGACATGCGTTCGGACAGGAAGTCTAAGGGTGCACGGCCCTCGGCTGCTTGGCACCTCGTTCACCCTCCCAGGTGGTGAGCCGCACCCCTCTCGGTGCCGGTGCCGGGACCAGCGCCTCTTAGCATGGGCACCGTGAGCGAGCCACGAGACCTCCTCCAGCGCAAGGCGGACGCCTTGGAGAAGCTGTCCTCGGGCAACGATGTCTGGGTGGCGACCACGAGCGG
This sequence comes from uncultured Acidimicrobiaceae bacterium, assembly GCA_963719125.1. Lineage (GTDB taxonomy): Bacteria > Actinomycetota > Acidimicrobiia > Acidimicrobiales > Bog-793 > Fen-455. Next base: position 25,393 of record CAVRAT010000004.1, on the reverse strand, counting down.
GACGGGCGAGCCCTGTCTCGTACCACTCTCATTCGCCTGGATCGACGGGCGAATCATCCTCGTCACCTCCAGGCGCAACCGGACAGCGCGCAACATCGCCGCCACCGGTTCTGCTCATCTCGCCCTCGGCCCGACCAGAGACGTCGTTTCGCTCGAGGGCACGGCGGTGATCTGCGACCTGGACGCGATCGCAGAGGAGGACGCGGATCGCTACTGCGCGCAGGCAGGCTGGGACCCACGACCCGTGGAGTCGATGGTCTGGATCGTCTTCAGCCCGCTTCGCATCCGGGTTTGGCGCGAAGTCGACGAGCTCGAGGAGCGCACCGTCATGGAAGACGGCCGCTGGCTCGTCTGAGATCGGAGAGACTCGTGGCCGGTTGGGACGACGTCCGTCACCTTGCCCTCTCGCTGCCCGAGACGAGCGAACGCGAGTCCCGCGGCAACCTGCAATGGCGTGTGAAGGAGAAGCTGTTCGTCTGGGAACGGCCGCTTCGCAAGCCTGACCTTGAGGCACTTGGAGATCGCGCGCCCAAAGGACCAGTGCTCGGGGCGATGGTCGCGGACCTGGGAGAGAAAGAGGCGCTGTTGGCCGAGAACCGGGAGCTCTTCTTCACCACTCCCCACTTCAACGGCTACGCCGCGGTGCTCGTGCGGTTGGAGCTCATCTCCGTCGACCAGTTGTCGCACTTAGCCGTCGAGGCATGGCTGGCCCGAGCACCGACGCGTCTCATACGGCAATACCTGGACGATCGGTGAACCTCGCCCGTGCGCTCGGCCGGAAACGCCGTGAACTCGACCGGCTCTACTTCACCGGTGCCGAAGGCACAACTGCCTCAATGGCGTCCCGAGTGCTCGAGCTGAGACGGTCCGACGTTGGCCGCCAGCCACTCGTTCAGGGGCACTGAAGTCCTCAGGAAAGTGACGACGCGGTCCTTGGCGGTCGCCTTGCCGAGCCAAGCACCCGGCGGCCACTGCTTCCAGCTCGTGACGCCCTTGTAACGGAGAAGCTCGATGCGCGGGTGATCCTTCGGATAGCCCTTCGGCGCCGTCTTCAAACTGTCGTGCCCCTCGGCCTGTAACCCGGCCGCCCGCAGCGCCTTCAGCACGCCGACGAGCGACTGACCGGTGGTCTCAGCAGCGACGGCCGTCCGGTACCGCTCCAGCTGATCCGGGGCCATCATCCACATGCCGCTTCCCGAAGCGAGGCCCTGCGCCGACAGCTGGACGTAGCCACCCCATCCGAGGGTCGCGCCGATGGCCGTCTTGTAGGGCGCTTTGTTGGCACTGAACCGGACGTCTCTGTAAGGGCGGAACAGCTTGGCTTCACCGAACTCCGGAGCGAGCTCGGCGAGCAGCTCGATCATCGGCTGCAAGACCAATTCCTCGTAGACCGACTTGTTCGCGTTCCAGTACGTCTTGGAGTTGTCAGCCTCCAAGCCCTCGTAGAACTCGATCGCCTCGGCCCTCCATCCACGAAAGCCCATAATAGGAGCCTATCGAGCCCGGCCGCCGAGCGCCTTTGGCCGCCGCGCCAGCTCGAAGAGCGGGAACGATCTCCACGACCCGCTCAGGTCCTGCATCCGGCAGAATGTCGTCACTATGAGCGCCTCGACATCTCCGCCAGGGGCGGCGGACCGGGTGCAGGCGCCCGCTCGGACTCGACCGAGCGGCCGGGACGGACGACAACGGCGCCGAACATCGTGAGCGCCGGAGCATGAACGACGTCACCGCCATGCCACAAACGGCAGTGGTACTGGGCGGCGGCTCCGATCTGTCCCGTGCCATCCTGCGCGCCCTTGCTGACCGCCGCCTGGTCTCGGTCCTCCTGACGGGGAGGAGCCCCGCGACACTCGAGGCGGCGGCGACCGAGCTGCGTGGGCTCTCGGTCCCGAAGGTCGAGACCGAGCGGCTCGACGTGACAGAGATCGGCGCGCTCGAGAACTTCGCCGACGCTACAGCCCTGCGTCTCGGTGGCATCGACCTCGTCCTGATCGCCGCCGGCGAGCTCGACATGGCGAACCTCACGACTCTCGATGCCTCCAGGGTCGCCTCGCTCACGACGACGAACTTCACGGGTCCCGCCGCCGCCATGACGGCGTTCGCCCGCGTGCTGCGCGCCCAGGGGCACGGCCGGATGGTCGTGCTCTCATCCGTCGCCGGATACCGCGTGCGGGCCGCCAATCTCGTCTACGGAGCGGCCAAGGCGGGCCTCGACGGCTTCGCCCTCGGGCTCGGAGACGCGCTGGCCGGAAGTGGTGTGAGCGTGATGGTGGTACGGCCGGGCTTCGTGAGAACGAAGATGACCGCCGGCCGCAGGCCGACCCCCCTCGCCGTGGAAGCGTCCGATGTCGCGGACGCAGTCGTGCGCGGCCTCGAGACCGGCGCGGACGTCGTCTGGGTCCCGCGTGTGCTCCGGTACGTGTTCTGGATCTTCAGGGTCCTCCCCCGCCCGATCTGGAGACGCATCCCCGGCTGAGTCCCGCCCCAACCGGAGGGCGCTCCGAGTCACGGGCGCTAACCTTCTTTCGTGCGTATTTGATCCCCGCTCCGAGCTCCGCCCACCACCGTCTCAATTTGGGGATCAACATGCCGGACGCACGCAATGCACGCAACGCCCTCACGACCTCCGCCGCAGGAGCGTCGGCGGCTGCTACCGCGACACTGGTCGCCCGAGGTGTGACCAAGCACCGGGGTGCGCAGACGGTCTTGGAGGCGGTCGCTCTATCTGTCGGCGGCGAGACGAAACTGGGCGTGCTCGGGCCCAACGGTGTCGGCAAGACCACGCTGTTGAGGATCCTCGCGGGCCTGGACCAGCCTGACAAAGGCAGCGTGACGCTGCTGCCCCCTACTGCGACGGTGGGCTACCTGGAACAGGAACGCGAGGTCGTGGAGGGCGAGACCCTGACCGAGTACCTCGCGAGGCGAACAGGTGTCGCCGCGGCACAAGCCGCCCTCGACCGGGCTGCAGGCGAAATAACCGCCGCAGACAAAGGTGCCGAGACCCGGTACGAAGCCGCGCTCGAACGCTACCTCGCGCTCGGCGGTCCTGACCTCGAAACACGGGCCGGGAGCGTCTGTTCCGACCTCGGGCTCCCGGCGTCACTGCTGGATCTCGGCATGGCGCAGCTTTCCGGTGGACAGGCGGCCAGAGCGGCGCTCGCGGCGCTCCTGTTGTCCCGGTTCGACATCGTGTTCCTGGACGAGCCCACCAACGACCTCGACTTCGACGGCCTCGAGCGGCTCGAGGACTTCCTTCAGCGCCGCGGCGGCGGACTTGTCGTGGTCTCCCACGACCGGGCGTTCCTGGAGCGCATCGTGACATCGGTCGGAGAGATCGACCCCGGCTCTCACAGGATGACCCTGTACCGCGGAGGCTGAGAGGCCTACCTCGACGCCCGGTCCACTGCGCAACGCCACGCCAAGGAGGCTTATGCCACCTACACCACCGAACACGAACGGCTCGCCGCCAGAGCGCGCCAACAACGACAGTGGGCGGTGACAGGCGTCTCAAAGGCCGCCAGAAGCCCGAAAGACAAAGACAAGATACAAAGGGACTTCCGGCTGAATCGGACCGAGAAACAGGCCTCGAAGGTCCGCGCGACCGAACGGGCAATTGAACGGCTCGCGGAGGCGGAAAAGCCGTTCGAGCCCTGGCTCCTCCACCTCGAGATGGCGGCCGCACCACGAAGTGGCGACGTCGTCGCTCGGCTCGAAGCGGCGGTTGTCCGGCGTGGAAGCTGGCATATGGGGCCGATCGACCTCGAGATCAGGTGGGGCGACCGGCTGGGGATTCTCGGGCGGAACGGGGCCGGGCAAGACGACGCTGCTGTCGGCGATACTTGGGAAGGTGCCGCTTGATCAGGGCAAGCGATGGGTCGGCCCACGAGTTGTGTTCGGCGAGCTCGGCCAGGCGAGGCAACGCTTCGGGGCGAACGAGCCACTGATCACCGGCTTCCTCGCCGCAAGCGGCCTTCCGACTCGTGAAGCGCGCTCGTTGCTCGCCAAGTTCGCCCTGGGGGCGGAAGAAGTCGAGCGCAAGTTCGGGACGCTTTCGCCCGGCGAGCGGACGCGTGCGGAATTGGCGTTGCTCATGTCCAAAGGCACCAACTGCCTGGTGCTCGACGAACCCACCAACCACCTCGATCTCCCGGCCATCGAACAGCTCGAGACAGCACTCGCGTCCTGGGACGGCACGTTGCTGCTCGTCACCCACGACCGCCGCGTTCTCGAGACAGTCTCGCTCACCGGTACCCTCGAGCTTGCGGTGAGCTCCGCCGCAGAGCCTCGTTCCGCACGTACGTCGACGCCGGGATCTACGCTCCCAGCGTGAACGACGCCGAGGCCATGGCCGTCGCCTTGCGGGACGCCGCGCTCGCCGTTGATCACGGCGATGTGCCGGTAGGGGCGGTGGTGCTCGTGGGGGGCCACGTGGTCGCGCAGCGTCACAACGAACGTGAGCTGCGCAAGGACCCGACGGCCCACGCCGAGATCCTTGCCCTGCAAGATGCGGCCGAGATGCTCGGCTCCTGGCACCTCGACGGCGCGACGCTCGTTGTGACGCTCGAGCCCTGCCCGATGTGCGCAGGCGCGGCGGTGCTCGCCCGGATCGGCCGACTCGTCTTCGGCGCGTTCGACCCGAAATCTGGCGCCTGCGGGTCACTTCTCAATCTGTGCGCGGACCCCCGCCTCAACCACGAGATCGAGGTCGTCCGCGGCGTGAGCGCTGGACCTGCCGGCACACTGCTGCGGGACTTCTTCGCAAACCGCCGCGACGTCCTCGGCTAACCTCGCACCCGGAGGGATGCGAGAGTGGCCGAATCGGGCGGTCTCGAAAACCGTTGTGTCCGTGAGGGCACCGTGGGTTCGAATCCCACTCCCTCCGCTCGTCGTCATAATCACGACGTCATGCCAGTTCAGCGCGCAGTCGCCGTGTTCGTCCAAGCAGTGAATGATCCACGTTCGAACCCCGCAGGGGAGGATCACGCACTCATCGACGAAGGCTGCACATACGCTCGGCTCGGCGATTCCGCCATTGTTCGATGCCAGAGCTTGCGCCGTGTGACCTTAGAACCGTCTCGTTCGGGGCGCCATGGCCATCGTCAAGCCCACGCCCCGAGTACGGCCAGATCAGGACGATCCGCCGCGGCGGGGGGCGCCCACGTTCCACCAGTCGGGCTCCTCACCTCGCTCGCGGAGGTAACTGAGCGTCCGGGCGGCCTGGAGCCACTGGCCTCCAGTTGAGCCGCAGAACTTCCAGAGCTCGGCGGCCGACCGCTTGTAGTGGTGGATGAGGCCGTCGAGCTCGAATTCGTCGATGTCGCCGGCGTCGAACTGGTTGAACCCGGCGCGAACGCGGTCGAGAAGAGCTCGCAGCTGCGTCTGGTGGTATGTCGCGATCAGTTCCCGTGCTGCGCGGCGCTCCGCCTTCTCGTCGGTCAGATCCCCTCCGGTCCCGGGCATGGTATGGACCCTACAGCGCTTGAGCGCGACGGGATGAGCGCGCCGACTTGGTCTCAGATCGGGGAGGCCGTCTTCAGCCCGAGACCCTTGGCTGCCTCAACCATCCTCTCGTCGTAGGAGATCACTTGACTGAGGTCCGATCCGAGCTCGCGTGCTGTCGCGAGGTGGATCGCATCGAGGGAGCGCACGTCAGGAGGCTGCAACAAGCCAGCCGCGTTGAGGAGGCGGTCGTTGACGCGGATGAGCTCAACCCGTCCGAGCACAGCGCGGCCCCGCGCGATGCCCTCCTCGCCTTCCAGGAGCAGAGCGCGCAACACCTCAGTGCGGGCGAGCGCACTCGACACCAGAATCTTGCGTCGTCGCAAGTGCGCCCGCAGCGCGCCCGACTCAGACTCCTCGATCGCGAGCTTCACGAGAGCGGACGAGTCCAGGTACGTCGCCGGCATCACCGCTCGTCCCGGCGCAGGCGAGCCAGGACCGCCGATGGTAACTCGGAGCCACGCGAGGACAGCGGCGGGGGAAGGTCATCGAGGTCGCCCTCGGCGGGCTCGGACTCGCCCGCCGCTCGCAACCGCTCCAGGGGACTGCCATCGGGTAGCGGCCCCAGAAGAGCGACCGGCCGGCCGCGATCAGTGATCTCGATCGTTTCGCCGCCCTCGACCAAGCGGAGCAGCTCGCTTGCCCGCTGTCGCAATTCTCGGACACCCACGCTCGTCATGTGCTACTTCTAGCACATCATCCGGAAGTGGTACAACCGGTCCCTTGAGCCAATCCATCGCGCGCGAGACCACCTCCCGGTCAAGGGGCGCAAGGGAGCTCCGCGGGCGGGCGCTCTTCTGGAAATGAGCGGGTCCGCGAGGCCCAACAGCTCCTAGAGCAAGTCGAGGCTGCACCCTGCAACAAACCCCATCAGCACGCTCTCCCGCCCGTCCCAGCCGTCGTAGGCTTCCTGGATGCTCAGGTGCCCGTCGTAGAGCGCAGCGCAGGTGTCATGGAGCCTGACCGCGACGCCGGGATCGAGATGACCTGACGCTTCAAGGTAGTCACTCGGGAACTTCGCGCCTCGACAGTCGAAAACCTCGGCGACCCACCGCCCCCGTGGCGTCATCTCCGGTGTGTAAAAGCCCGACTCGAACAAGTAGCTCTCAAGGAGTGCTCGCGCCTGCCTTCGAACTTCGCTCCCACCTGCCCCCTGCGGCTCGTCACCCATGGTCTGGCTCTCCGCGCTCACCTTGAGCAGGGGCAGGGGACCTCGGTGGCCTGGCAATGCTCATCGTCTCACCTCCGATAAAGCCTTCGGGTCCGACCCACGGTGCAGATCCATCCCCAAAAAGAAAGGAACCCCGGTCCCTTGTGAGGACCGGGGTTCCCATCACACCTTGCTAGAAGGCGTTGGTCCCTTGGCTAGCTAATCGGAATCGGCGAACCCGCGAGGGCCTGCCCTGCCGCGTAGACGTTCGTGCCCGCGATCACCGCGTACACCTGGTTCGTAGCGGTGGGGGCCCCAGGAACGACGTACGTAAGGACGGCACTGCCCTGTGGTGCGTTGAACGCTCCAGTCAGGGTCAGCACGTCGGCACTGGTGTCCGTGCAGGCGGTGTTCGCTCCATTGGGCTGTCCGGTGCTGTAGACGTACGTGAAGTCGGTCGCAGTGAACGTTGACGGGCAGAACACGGGCTCGTTGTAGGTGATCGCGATTGACACACCTGAGGTCACGACCGCCGACACCATGGCCGGAATACCCGTCAGACCACTGTATGGAAGTGTCTGCGTCACCGCGTACGCCGGGAATCCGGCAGCCGTGCTCACAGATACCGCAACGCCGTTCGTCGCAGGCGCGGTGTACACGAGTGTGTCCGTGGACACCGGGGTGACCAGAGTCACTGCTGTCGTACCGGTCGCACCAGCGTAGAAGTCCGACAGCGTCAGCACGTCAGCACCAACACCGCACACGGTCGGGTAGGCGGGCTTGCCGCCGTTGCTGTACACAAAGGCCGCCTGAATGCCAGCCAATGTGTTCGGGCAGATTGGTGCCTCGTTGTAGGTAACGGCGATTGTCCCCGTCCCGTAGATACCAGGCGTGACGATCCCCGTCGCCATGGCCGGCGTCTCCCACGTCGTGAGCGTCTGCGTTGGCGCAAACACTGACGTACCGCCGGTGGCGTAGACCGCGTTCCCAAACGGAGCCGCCGCAGCCGTGGCTATCGGTGTCGTCGGTTCGGTGTACACGACCTCGGCACCGGTCCCTGGGTCCTGGAAGGCAGCAGCCGAAGTCAATTCCAGTATGTCAGCGCTCGCTCCGGGTAGGCAGTTGTTGATCGCGCCACCGAGGATTCCAGTAGACGAGTAGTACACGAAATCGCTGAAGGCAGTACCGTTCGCGCCGGCTTGGCAGGACGCGGCCTCGTTGTAGGTGATCAAGAGGTCGTCTCCGATCACTTGCGCCGACACCATCTTGAGACCCACCGTCGAGGCCACCGTGAGTGCCTGTGGCGTTAGCGCACCCGTCCCAGCGGTGTTGTACACGTCGTGTGTAGCGACGCCAGAGGCGATGTACTCGATGGTGCCAGTACCCACTGGCAAGGTGAAGCCGCCACCGCCGGGCAGCAGGGTCAGCACAGAACCGGAGCACGTACCAGAGGCGACCGCGCCGCCGGAGGCTGCACCAGTGTAGTAGTACGTGAAGTCGGCAGCAGTCAACGCTGCACAGTTCACGGCCTGGTTGTAGGTGATCGCGATGTTCGCGTTGGTCACGACCGCCGAAGCCATGACCGGCCCAGCAGTGGCGTAAGTCGCGAAGTACCCGAAGACATCGACCACGAGGTTGATCGTCCCGTAGCTGTTGTAGACCTCGACGCTGCCGGTGCCGTTCGTGTCCGCGATGGTGAGGTTCGGGACAATGCCGTTGGCAACCCAGTTGATGTCAGAAAAGCCTGGCTGGGTCGTCATGGCCGGTGCCGGGTAGACCGAGGCGTAGCCGGAAGTGGCGCCTGCAACCACCGTGACGTTGGCATCCACCGAAGTGGCAGTCGTGGGGATCCCGCTCGCGGTGGTGGCGAGGAGGAAGCTCTCCGAGGCCTTCGCCGTGATCGGTGTCTCGCTGCCTACCAAGCTGGCTGTGCGGGTGTCGGCCACACGGACCGGTGCGGCGAGGGGCACGAAGTCCGAGCCGGTGCCACCGACGCCGGTGAAGTACCCGTCCACGTCGATGTCGACGTTAGCGGTGCCGGCGTGGTTGTAGACCTCGATCACTCCGCCGGTGCCGACTGCGACGATGGCGCGGTTGGCAACAGCTTCGCCAGCCGAGGCGTTGAGGTCTGAAAACGTCAGCGGTGCCGCTACCGCCGGCGCCGGGTAGAGGCTGAGGAAGGTCGCCGCACTGTCGTGGGCGACAGTCGCGTTGACCAGAACAGCGCTCGCGTTGGCGGGCACGGTGGTGGTACCCCCCGCCACTGTGACGGGCACGCTCGTGTTCGCCGCAACCGCTGCGCCGAGGGCGAGGGTGCCGAGATCACGCACGGGAGACATCGAGTTGAACAACCCGTAGCCGTTGGCCGCAGGAGCGCTCGTGAAGTAGCCCTCCACGTCGACCACGACGTCCGCGCCAACGGCCGAGCTGTAGATCGAGACCGCACCCGCAGCGCTCAGCGGCACTGTCACGAGGTTCGCCACTGTCTCACCGGCGACGAAGTTGAGGTTGGAGACCGTCGGCATCGTGATCCCCGCCTGGAAGACGGTCAGGAACCCGGAAGACTTCGTGTTGGTGGCGGTCACGTTGAGCACCGCCGCCAACGCTCCTGAAGGTACGGGCGCGGTGCCCACGCTGGTAACTTGCACGGTCAGCGTGGGGGCGGCAGTGGTGAGAGTCGAACCTGCGTTCGGCAGGCCGGAGCCAGTCCGCGTGTCGGTGATGCGGAAGGGCGTCACTGGGACGTAGGTGCCCGGGTCGGCCGTCGTCGCATGTGGGTGGATTGTGGCCGAAGCCGAGGTGGCTAATGCAAGTGGTCCGAGGAGCAGATCGGTCGCGGCAATCAAGGCCGTCCCGAGCCGGATCGGCATACGCCTACCCGTCTTCTCCTCCGTCGGGCCCTCACGGGATGACCTAAACATACAATTTTCCTCCATCTCCAGGGTTCCTACTTGTCTTGTGCTGTCGCGTGGGTTTCCCTAGATCTTCTTGGTCCGCGGAACTCTTGAATTTGTGACAAGTTTTCCTGGACAGCAGCCCAGTCAAGGTGGAGCATGGTTGCGGACGCGTATCTCGTTTCGCCTGGGAGTATCGGTCCACTGTGCCGCCCAGGGCCAGCTCAACGAGTGCGGGTCTGCGATATGTGGCGGCGCGCCGTCACTTGTTTAAGGGCTTGTCAGTTGACACGGCTGGATTGTCGCGGCTTCACGAGGAAGGACAGTTCGCGCCCGAGGGACGGCTTTGCCGGCCCGACTACCCAAGTCCTCACCGGCGACGCAGGGAGGAGGCCGGGAGGGGGGCCTGTCCCCCTCCCGCTAGTTTCCGGTGCCAGAAAGCCCTTTTTCGGCTTCCCACGTAAAGCCACCACTCGGCGTCCTTGGGCCAGTTCCAGTTCGGTGTGCCGCCCATGAGGGACCTGTTCGTCGTTCACGAGGCGTGCTTCGACAGCTTCGGGCAGGATGGCCGCGCCGATCGGTTGACGGCGAGCGCGCCATGACCGGGTCAGCGACCGGACTGCGCACTGCGCCGGAGCGAGCTGGTCGGACTCGACGTGGCCGACGTCACCGAGGGGGCCGACGGGCTCACCGTCCACCTCAGGCGCTCGAAGACGGACCAGGAGGGCGCCGGGCGCACCGTCGGCGTCCCCTACGGGTCGAACCCGGCAACCTGCCCGGTCCGCGCCTGGCGCGCGTGGCTTGAACTATCGAGCATCACCGAGGGAGCCGCCTTTCGCCCCGTGGACCGGCATGGCCGCATCGGTGCAACGCGTCTCACCGCGCAGGCGGTGGCCCTCGTGTTGAAGCGCCACGCTGCCCGGGCCGGGCTCGACCCCGGTGAGGTGGCCGGACACTCGCTGCGGGCTGGCTTGGCGACCTCGGCTGCTGCGGCTGGAGTTCCCGAGCGCGTCATCGCAGAGCAGACAGGTCACAAGGGCACGGCGGTGCTTCGCCGGTACATCCGCGAGGGCTCCCTGTTCCGTGAGAACGCCGCCAGCGCGGTTGGGCTGTAAGGAGGGGGAGGCGGCGGGTAGGCTGCACGGTGGCGGCAACGGGTCGCTGACAAGCGTCGTACTGATGTGAAGGTAAGCGCAACACAACGCCTTGAAACCACGACCCTTCGAGCGATCTCGATCCGTGTGACCGTTCGAGCATTCATGGGTCGCGGCGTCGGCGGCGCACTCATAGAGTTGCCCTGTTTGGTGTGGAGGCACGGACACGAAACGACGCCACCCGGAGTCGTCGAGGAAACCGTGAAGTACACGACCGGTTCATTGGGATCTGCAGCGGTCTTGGTGAACCCAGTTATCACGGTGGGCAACTTTGGCGAGTACGAATTCTTGCCCGGCGCGAAGGCAGGTCACGCTTCACCACTGACCACGTCATTCGCGCTATCACGGACCTCGATGAATATGCCGGGAGCGCTTTCGCGGCCGACCGCGCAAAACCTAGACGCTCCGTGTGCCTGACCAGGCGGCCCAGGAAACCCGGGGCTCGAACTGTTCTGACCCGTCGGGCCGGTTACCGCTGCCTCGACAGAGATATGCGGGAGCTGGAGTGTCGAATCCACCTGGTTTTAGAGGTAGGACTTGAGCGACGTGTACACGATGACGTCGGCGAATGCCAACGCGAGAAGAGCAACGGCGGCTACGGCAGGAGCGAGCTACGAAGGGACAGCCGATTCCTCATGAATCCTCACGCAACACATAGCCCACGAAACGGATCGTGTGGATCAATGGCGGACCGAACGCGTTGAGCTTCTTGCGCAAGTAGCCAACGTAGATCGCGACAATGTGCAGGTTGCCGCCAAAGCCGTAGTGCCAGACGTGGTCGATGATCCGATCCTTCGAAAGCACACAGCGCGGGTTCAAGAGAAAGAGCCGAAGAAGATTGAACTCCGTCGCCGTCAGACCTATCAGACTTCCCGAACGCCAGACCTCGTGTCTGTCTTCGTCCATGACGAGATCGGCGAATCCAGATCTCTTGACCCAGGCGCAAAACGAATGAGAGCCGTATGACGCGTCTCCGGCCAAGCGTCCCAGGTCATCGCGCGAAGGTGGCCTGCAAAAGTCGAAACGCCTTGCAACGATTGTCGCACGCCCGTGACCAGGACCATTGTCCTGACCTGGGAGAACATCGCCACATGTCAGGAGGTCTGGAATCGGAGCTGCTGGTCCTCATCTGGAGGTTGACGCCGTCGCAAGATGGCCCTTATTCTCGCAACGATCTCGATCAGCGAGAATGGCTTGGAGACACACTCGTCGCTACCAACCGTCAAACCAGCCACACGAGCCTCTACGTCGCTCTTCGCGGTGAGGAAGAGGACCGGAACGTCGAGGCCATTCGAACGGATGCGTCTCGCCACTTCGCGACCGTCGAGATCGGGAAGCATGACGTCGAGGACCATGAGATCGAACGGACTGTCCTGCGCCTTTTGCAAAGCGACCCGTCCGGAGCTTGCGACATCCACCACGAATCCTTCATAACGAAGGACTGCCGCTACCGAATCAACGATCGATGCCTCGTCGTCGACGACCAGAATCCTCGCTGGCGAGTCGGGCCCGTTTGGCACCGTTAAACTCCCTCGTTCGTTGCTTTCGTGAATCCCATCGTTGCAGAGCGACCTCGCTGCTCGCTGATAGCCGGCTGAGTGCTGAGAGGACAGATCCACACGCACCGGAATCGGCAAACCCGAGACGAACAGGCCTGCGTAGTACTCGTTGTTGCTCACCGTCGCTGCCATGAGCTTGCGCTCCTCGACAAGGTAGTAGCGACAGGGCGCAAGGACTCGCTCGTGTGCTGTCGTCACCGGAGGGCCCGCCGGCATCGGCGCTTCACCCACCCTCGACAGGTGGTCGAGTAGAGGCTTCATGCCCCGCCGGGACCAGTAGAGCCGGCGACCTTCGGCCCTTCTCGCGGTCAGATAGCGATCGACCACCTCAACGTTCAATTGGCCGGGCGCCAATCCTTGCGCATCGAGCCACCGATCCAAGTGGGCCAGCACACCCAACTGCCTGGTAATCGACTTGTCGGTGTAGCCCTGCGCGGCAAGGTGCTCCGCAAAGCCAGGCGCATAGAGCGCCAGCTCTCCATCACGTTGAAAGCTCATGACTGATATCGCTCTCCACCTGTCGCGACGAGAGAAGCTTCAGTCAGAGCGTTCGGATTATGCCGAATCCCTCGGTGACACTTGACGACCTGACGAGGTAGACCGGGTTCGCTTCGTTCGTAGCCGAGCGCGCCCACACCTGCGAGCGCACCTCGGCGACCGCCTCGCAAAGTCCGGCCCGCACTGAAGGCGTGATCTCGTGGAATGCCCTGGAAACCGTCGAGTCTGAGGCCACGTTGCCGAACAGCTCATCTGGGATCGTAGGCGCTTGACGTCGGCACAGCTCTCGCTGGCGCCGGCAATCATGAGGGCCGACTAGACGAGGACCTTGCCGCGATCGTCCAGAGGCGCCCGCTCGGAGCCAACGGGATGCGAGCCGAGAGTGAATCACCGAGTCTCAACCGGTCAGCGAAGCGACCAAGAGCGTGCAAGCCGAAGTCGGCGACGATACGGCCCCACCGGCTTCCACCTTCACACGACGGGTGCTGGCAGCGGTCATCTCGGAAGTGCGCTCCTGGTTTGGGACTGTTGACTTCGAACACCGTCAGTTTCCCTTATGATGAGGGCGAATCTGCGTCCTTCCGGCGGTCAGCTCACGTAGTCACGTGAATGATCGGAGCTAAGCCATCACCGAGGATCCGCCAATGTCGCTCATGTAGGATCCGATGGTGCTTTGCGACACAGCATCACGAGGTTGTCAGGATCGGTCGGGCCGCCGTCCGCCCCGTGCACGATGTGGTGCGCGAGCTGGTCCCATGCTTCTGGTGGCGGCGTGGTCCTATGGAACTGGCAAGAGACACAGGAGATCCTTGACCAGTTCGCAGCTTTCTCTCAGAATCGAGATCCAGAATCATCATGACCCATACCACACACCCATTCCCGACACCGAAGCCGACGTTTATGCTGTATTTCCTTGTCAATCCGAATGTCGACATCGGATGAAGATAACCCCGACGTCCAAAGGGAGCCTACATGCGCGGAGCCGTCCGCCGAGATAGCTCTTCATCGCCCGCGCTCCGAGTACGATCGGTGCGGCGGGTCCTGTTTCCTCTGCTGGCCATCGTGCTCGCCGGCTCGGTTGCGTTGAGCGCGTGCGGGGGCGGCGGGTCATCGAGCGGGACCTCCTCGACGACCTCCTCGACAACCGCAGCGACAAGTGCCAGCAGCAGTTCAAAGGCGTCATCCTCCGCATTCGCTGCGTGCATGCAAAAGCACGGTGTGAAGTTCGGTGGGTTCGGAACTGGCGCGACGGGCGGCAGCGTCCCGACAGGCGGCAGCTTCCCGACAGGCGGCAGCTTCAATTCGTCTGCGTTCCAAAAGGCCTCCGCCGCCTGCGCGAGCCTGCGCCCGAAGGGATCCGGCACAGGGACCGGCGGCTTCTCGAGCGCTGCCTCTGCCGCGTACCGCAACTGCCTGAAGCTGCACGGCGTGACGTTGCCTAGCGGGCCTTCAGGCGCCAACTCGACCACGTCGACGACGCTCAACACGAAGAGCGCGTCGGTCCAGAAGGCGCTCGCCGCCTGTGCAAGCCTGCGGCCGAAGGGTTTAGGCACGGGGGCGGGCGGCTTCTCGAGCGCGGCTTTCACCGCGTACCGCAACTGCCTCAAGCTCCACGGCGTGACGTTGCCCAGCGGGTCTTCCAGAGGCGCCAATTCGACCACGTCGACCACACTCAACACGAAGAGCGCGTCCGTCCAGAAGGCGCTCGCAGCCTGCGCAAGCCTGCTGCCGAGGTCCACCCCGCCGTCCAGCACAACCTCGACGTCGACGACAAGCTGATCGCCTTCATGCTTTCGTCGCCCAGCTAGCCGGTCTCTCCCGATGAGTAAAGGACAGGATTGGCAGTGAAGTCTGTTTTTCGTAAGTCGCGTTCGAATTCGGCGGCGGAAGACTCCACCGGCGCGGCTCCCGCACGACGAGGACGCAAGATTGCCTTCTACACAGTCCTTGTTTTGGCCGTCGCCGCGGTTGCCGGATTTGGCCTGCGATCGATCTACGGGACCACTTCAGCGTCGACCGGCATCGCTAGGACCGTGACAGTACAGCGCGGCATCGTCCAAGAAAGTGTCACGGCCTCCGGCAACATCAGCCCTGCCACCGACGCCAGCGAGAACTTCACCGCTAGCGGTACGGCCACCGCCGTCGACGTCTCAGTCGGGGACCAGGTCAAGGCTGGACAAGTGCTTGCCACCCTTGACCCGACCACGGCACGGTCGAACCTCGCGACTGCCGTTGCCAGCCTCCAGAGCGCCGAGGCAGCCTTACAGGAAGCTCAACAGGGCGGCTCCGCTTCACAGCTCGCGCAGAACAAGTCGCAACTCGCATCCGCGCAGACCCAGTTGAGCTCCGACAAGCAGCAGCTCACCTCGGACCAGTCGACGCTGGCAACTGAAAAGGCTCAGCTCGCTACGGACCAGAGGCTTGGTTGCCCGGCGGCCTCTTCCTCCTCGTCCTCGTCCGGCAGCGGCTCCAGCTCCACCGGCTCTACGAGTTCGACCGGAAGCAGCTCCACCGGCTCCACCGGAACCAGCTCCACGGCCACCACCCAGGCGCCGAACACGACCACCACCCAGGCGCCGACGACAACGACGACCACGGCGTCGGCGACCACGACCACCACCCGGGTGCCGACCACGACCACCACCGAGGCGCCGACGACCACGACCACGTCGCCGGCGACCACGACCACGTCGCCGGCGACCACGACCACCACCCGGGTGCCGACCACGACCACCACCGAGGCGCCGACGACAACCACCGAGGCGCCGACGACAACCACGACCACGACGCCAGCGCCGACCACCACCCGGGTGCCGACCACGACAACCACCGAGGCGCCGACGACAACCACCGAGGCGCCGACGACAACCACCGAGGCGCCGACGACAACCACGACCACGAGCACCACCGGCACCAGCTCCACCGGCTCCATCTCCAGCCATGCCATCAGCATTTCTGACTCGGCAAGCGACCAGGCGACGGCTCCCACGGTCGTAACGTCATCGGCGGGATCCGTCACGACAACGACGGCCATGCTCGAGGGATCACTAGACCCCGATGGAGCCGAGACGACCTACTTCTTCCAGTACGGAACCACCACGGTGTACGGGTCGCAGACCCCACCGACGACGGTCGAAGCAGGTTCTACGACCGTCGCCGTCTCGGCTCCGGTCCGCGGGCTCAAGGCGACAACCTCGTACGTCTTCCGACTCGTGGCGTCCAACAGTAAGGGAACCTCCTACGGCTTGTCCCAGTACTTCATCACCGCCACCGGGTCGTGTGTGACAGATCGGAATTCAATTGCCAGCGACGAGCAGACGGTGCAGAACGAGGAGCAGACCATTCGGCTCCAGCAGGCCAGCCTGGCAGCCACCAAGGCAAGCCAAGCCATCGACACGGCCACCATCGCTCAGGACCAGCAGGCGGTCACCCAGGACCAGCAGACCGTCACTTCTGACGAGAACGCGGTTACGGGAACGGTCCTCACTGCTTCCATCTCCGGCACGGTGACTGCGGTCAACGGCACGGTCGGTGAGACGGTGAGCGGAGGCAGTTCTTCGTCCTCGGCCGCCAACAGCTCCAGCGCTGCGAGCGCCTCATCGTCGTCGAGCTCATCGTCGTCGGGCGGCTTTGTCACCATCGACAACCTGAAGGACCTCGAGGTCGTCGCCGGCTTCGCCGAAGCCGACGCTACGAAGATCGCCGTTGGTCAACCGGCAACCGTGACGTTGGCAGCCCTGCCTTCCACTGAGGTCGCGGGCGTCGTCACTGCGATATCGCCCACGTCAGTGGTCACGAGCAACGTCGTCACCTATGACGAGACGATCACGCTCAAGAACCCTCCGGCCACGGTCTTGGACGGAATGACGGCAGACGTGAGCGTCGTCGTCGCGACGGCGGCAAATGTGCTCGAGGTCCCGAGCGCCGCAGTGACCACGAGCGGCCTCACCTCGACCGTGACGGTGTTGAAGAACGGCAAGGATGTCACCACCGCCGTGACCGTCGGCCTGGTCGGTAGCTCGACGACGCAGATCCTGAGCGGCGTAACCGCAGGAGAGAAGCTCGTGGAGCCGACAGCGACGATCTCGTCCGGCACGACAGGCACGACAAGCCCGACACGCAGCTTCGGCGGCGGTGGCGGTGGTGGCGGTGGTGGCCTCGTAGGTGGTGGCGGCCTCGGATGAGCAGGCGACAGCTCTTTCGCCACGGTGGCAGGTCACCCGACGGCCTTCGCGCCCTGCCATCCCGAGGGGCGACGGCTCCGACGGGCTCGGTCCCCGTTGGCGGGAGACGACCCGTCGTCGTCCTGCGCTCGGTATCGAAGACCTACAACACAGGGGCGATCGAAGTTCAGGCGCTCCGGCGGGCCTCCCTGAGCGTCGAGGCAGGCGACTTCGTCGCCATCATGGGGGCTTCCGGCTCTGGGAAGTCGACGATGATGAACATCATCGGGTGCCTTGACGTGCCGACGAGGGGGCACTACTGGCTCGAGGGAGTGGACGTACGTGAACTCGAGGAGTTGGATCTCTCGCGGATCCGCAACCGCAAGATCGGCTTCGTCTTCCAGAACTACAACCTGATCCCGCGCACGACCGCCGTGGCGAACGTGGAGCTCGCACTCGCCTACGGAGGCGTGAAACCGAAAGAACGGCACGCACGGGCAATGGCCGCGCTGCGCCAGGTCGGCCTCGAGGACCGCAGCCGTCACCTCCCGAGCGAGATGTCCGGCGGCCAGCAGCAGCGTGTCGCCATCGCCCGAGCTCTCGTGACAGCCCCCGCGCTGATACTCGCCGACGAGCCGACGGGGAATCTGGACACCGCCTCGAGCAACGAGGTCATGGCGATCTTCAGTCGACTGAACGCCGAGGGTCGAACCGTCGTGATCATCACCCATGAACAGGACATCGCCTCTTTCGCGCGTCGAATCATTCGCCTGCGCGACGGGCAGATCTACGAGGACAGCCGAATCGTCCCAGTGCATTCGGAGACGCGAATGGAGCAGCGCGAGGCGCCGGGCGACGCTGCGCCGGCGTCAGGCAACCTGAGCGGGAGCAGCGACATGAACGTCTTCGACAATCTCCGAGTCGCCATCGGCGGCATCAGTTCGAACAAGCTCCGGTCCGTGCTCACGACCCTCGGCGTGCTGATCGGTGTCGCGGCCGTCATCATCCTGGTGGCGGTCGGGACCGGGTCCTCTCAGGCGGTCGAGAGCCGGATCAACCAGCTCGGGACGAACACCCTCACGGTCTTCAACACCGGCCGCTTCGGCCGGGGGGCCTTTTCGAGCGGCACCCAGACCCAACAGGCGACGTTGACGATCGCGGACGTCAACACCTTGGAGAACCCGAACAACGCCCCGGACGTGAAGTCGGTCTCTCCCGTGGTGAGCACCAGCGAGACGGCCACATACGGCGCGGCCACCTACACCACCACTGTTGAGGGGTCGACCCCCTCCTATCTCAGCGCCGAGGACTACACCGTCCAGGCCGGCAGCCCGATCTCGAGCCAGGACGTCAGCATCTCACGCCCAGGTCGTCGACATCGGGTCTGATGTCGCGAGCAACCTGTTCACGACCGGCGAGAACCCTCTCGGAGCGACGATCATGATCGGTTCGACCAACTTCGAGGTGATCGGCGTGCTGGCATCGAAGGGCACGAGCGGTCTGACCAACCAGGACGCGATAGCCATTGCGCCCTACACCGCGGTCGAGGACCACCTGACAGGCTATTCCCAGTCGTTCAGCGAGCTCATCGTTCAGGGCACGTCCGCCTCAACGCTGAACCTTGCCGAGGCCGAGGTCGAGAACGTCCTCGCGGCACAGAACGACACGACGGTCGCAGACCTGCCCTTCGAGGTGCTGAACCAGGCGACCCTGCTCTCCACGGTCCAGTCGACGACTGGCACGTTCACCGTGCTGCTCGGCGCCGTGGCCGCCATCTCGCTCCTCGTCGGGGGTATCGGAGTGATGAACATCATGCTCGTGACCGTGACCGAGCGCACTCACGAGATCGGGATCCGCAAGGCGATCGGTGCTCCGAAGTCGGCGATCCTCGCCCAGTTCCTGTTCGAAGCGGTCCTGCTGTCGTTGATCGGGGGAACCGTTGGCGTAGCCATCGGTGTGGTCGGCTCGCGGTTCAAGATCGCCGGTGTCCAGCCTGTCATAGCCCCGTACTCGATCGTGCTCGCCTTCGGCGTCTCGATCGCCGTCGGGGTGTTCTTCGGTTTCTACCCCGCCAATCGTGCCGCCTCACTCCGACCCATCGACGCCCTTCGTTATGAGTGAAGACAGGGGAGCATCCATGCCAGACGACCCGAACACCAACCGAGGAGCTTCCTCCGATCAGCGGTGCCACAACGGAACCGGTCGAGAGTCGGCGGGGCCCCTTCGGAGCTCACCGGTTCACCGCAACCAGCGGGACAACTTGGAGGAGACGAAAGCCGATATCGCGGACGAGGACGAATGGCCGATACGAAGCCCTCGACCGGGTCTTCGGCTCAAGTACCCGACGGCGGTACTGTTGGCCCTTCTCATCGGTGCGGGCGGGCTCTGGGGCGGAGCCGCCTTGCAGCGCGCCCACGGGACGAGCGGTACGGCAAGTGCTGCGTCGAACTTCGCAAGGCTGTTCAGTTCCACGGGCTCGTCCGGCGCCACTCGAGGCGGTTTCTCGGGGTTCTCGGGCGCGAGCGGGCGCGGCCGCCGGCATCGTGACGACTATCGAGGGCAACACGCTCTATGTCACGACTGCGAGCGGGGGCCTGGTCAAGGTGATGCTCGGGACATCCACGACCTACACCCGTGAGGCCAAGAGCACGGCCTCAGCGATGCAGCCGGGCGACACCGTGATCGTGCAGGGCACGAAAGAGAAGAACGGGACTGTGGTCGCGACGTCCGTCGCTGACACGGCTGCGGGCGTGTCCGCTACGGGCTGAACAACGCCTATCTGGCGGAGAAGCGATATCGATTGGCGTCACCCAATGACTCAACGGAGCGAAAGGACATTCAGGTGAACGAGCGACCCCTTGACGATTCTGGGGCTGTACCCGAAAGGGTCAGTGATGCATCAGGGAAGGGCTGAGACACGATACGGTCGACGCGCGCTCATGCTCGGGGCGGCGGCGACCGGCGTGGGGATCACTGCCGGCCTGGTCGCCGGCGCAGACCCCACGGAAGCCTCGAACGACGCTTTGCGTTCTCGGCACGACGAACTCGGCCACCGCCACGACCGCCGTCACGACCGACCAAGGCTCCGGTCTCGAGGGCATCACCTCGGAGACGGGCAACAGCGGCGTCGAAGGGCTCGATACCAGTTCGGGCGGCGGCTACGGCACCTATCGGGCTCTCGACGCACGGGATCGGCGCTTACGGCAGGACGTTCGGCAATGACATGAGCGGCGTCGAAGGCGTCGACAAGAGCCCGAGCGGAGGCTACGGCGTCCGAGGAACCTCGGAGTACGGCACCGGCGTGCAAGGCGAGACGTCGGCGGCAAACCGCAGCGGCGTCGCAGGCGTAGACACGAGCAAAGGAGGCGGCTACGGCGCCTCCGGGAACTCCACCAACGGCACCGGTGTCTATGGCGAGACGGCGGCTGCCGGCCAGAACGGCGTCGAGGGCGTCGACACGAGCAAACTCGGCGGTTATGGCACCTACGGGAGCTCGACCAATGGCACAGGCGCCTACGGCGAGACAACGGCTGCCGCCAAGAGCGGCGTCGAAGGCGTCGACACGAGCAAGTCAGGCGGCTACGGCACCTACGGGATATCGACCAATGGCACCGGCACCTACGGAAGCTCGACCAATGGCACCGGTGTCTACGGTGAGACCTTCGCGGATAACAAGAGCGGCGTCGAAGGCGTCGACACGAGCAAGAAGGGTGGCTACGGCGTCCAGGGAACCTCAGAGAATGGCACCGGTGTCTACGGCCAAAGTTTGGCGACTGGCAAGAGCGGCGTCGAAGGCGTCGACACGAGCAAGTCAGGTGGTTATGGCACCCACGGGAGCTCTACGACCGGAATCGGGGCCTATGGAGGCTCCAGCGGAGATGCCGGTGTCTACGGGGAGACCTCGGCAGCCGGCAAGGGCGGAGTCAGAGGCGTCAACACGAGCGCAGACGGTGGCTACGGCGTCGAAGGAACCTCAGAGAACGGTGCTGGCGTCTACGGCCAAACCTCGGCGGCCGGAAAGAACGGCATCGAAGGCGTCGATACGAGCAGGCTAGGTGGTTACGGCACCTACGGGAACTCGACGAACGGAACAGGTGCCTACGGTGAGACCGCGGCGGACGGCAAGAGCGGCGTCGAGGGCGTCGACACGAGCAAGTCAGGTGGTTACGGCACCTACGGGCAGCTCGACCAATGGCACCGGCGCCTACGGTGAGACCTTGGCGGAGAACAAGAGCGGCGTCGAGGGCGTCGACACGAGCAAGAGGGGTGGCTATGGCGTCCAAGGAACCTCAGAGAACGGCACCGGCGTCTTCGGCCAAACGCTTGGCGACGGGCAAGAGCGGAGTCGAAGGCGTCGACACGAGCAAGGCAGGCGGTTATGGGACCTATGGGAGCTCTACGAACGGAATCGGCGTTTATGGAGACTCCAGCGGAGACATGGGCGTCTACGGCCGTACCACAGCGGCTGGCAAGAGCGGCGTCAGAGGCGTCAACACGAGCGCAGACGGTGGCTACGGCATCGAAGGAACCTCAGAGAACGGTACCGGCGTCTACGGCCAGACTACGGCTGCCGGCAAGAGCGGCATCGAGGGCGTCGACACGAGCAAAGTAGGCGGCTACGGCACCTATGGAGCCTCGACCAATGGAACCGGCGTCTATGGAGTCTCCGACGCAGGTGTGGGCGTCCACGGTGAGACCGCCGCGACTGGCAAGAGCGGGGTCAAGGGCGTCAACACGAGCGCAGGCGGTGGCTATGGCGTGGAGGGAACCTCGAAGAACGGCACGGGCGTCTACGGCGCTACCGCGACCAACGGCAAGAACGGCGTCGAAGGCGCTGACACGAGCAAGGAAGGCGGCAGCGGCACCTACGGGAGCTCTACCAACGGCACCGGCGTTTATGGAGCCTCCAGCGCAGGTGTAGGTGTGCAGGGCGAGACGGCGGCGGCCAACAAAGGCGGCGTCTTGGGCGTCAACACGAGCGCAGAGGGCGGCTACGGCGTCGAAGGAATCTCGAAGAACGGTCCCGGCGTCTACGGCGCTACCACGACCGACGGCAGGAGCGGCGTCGAAGGCGTTGACACCAGCAAGCAAGGCGGTAACGGCATCTACGGGTACTCGACCAACGGCACCGGCGCCTACGGCGAGACCTTGGCGGCCAGCAAGAGCGGCGTGAGAGGTGTCGACAGCAGCCCGGAAGGTGGCTTCGGAGTCCTGGGGACCTCAGTGCACGGCACCGGCACCTACGGAAAGACCACGGCCACCGACAAGGGCGGCGTCGAAGGCGTCGACGAAAGCAAGTTGGGCGGTTATGGCACCTACGGCAGCTCTATCAACGGCATCGGCGCCTACGGCCAAACGTCGGCCGACAACAAGAGCGGCGTCGAAGGCGTCGACGAAAGCAAGTTAGGCGGCTACGGCACCTACGGGAGCTCGACCAACGGCATCGGCGCCTACGGCGAGACCTTGGCGGCCAACAAGAGCGGCGTAAAAGGCGTCGACACCAGTTCTGCCGGTGGCTACGGCATCGAGGGAACCTCAGAGAACGGCACCGGAGCCCGCGGGCAAACCTCGGCGGCCAACAAGAGCGGAGTCGAGGGCGTCGACACCAGTTCTGCCGGCGGCTACGGCACGTTCGGGGCCTCTGCGAACGGGATCGGCGCCTACGGAACTTCCAGCGGAGGTGCCGGTGTCCAAGGGCAAACCTCGGCGGCCGGCAAGAGCGGTGTCGAAGGCGTCAACACGAGCCCAGGCGGCGGCTACGGCGTCCAGGGAAGCTCGGACAACGGCACCGGTGTCTACGGCACTACCACGACCAATGACCAAAGTGGCGTCGAAGGCGTCGACACGAGCAAAGGAGGCGGCTACGGCATAAACGGGAGCTCGACCAACGGTACCGGTGCCTACGCCCAAACCGCAGCGAATGGCAAGAGCGGCGTGGAAGGTGTCGATACGAGCCTAGGCGGTGGCTACGGCATCCAAGGAACCTCGGAGAACGGCACCGGCGTTTACGGCCAAAGTGCGCTGGCCGGCAAGTACGGCGTCCAAGGCGTCAACACGAGCTCAGAAGGCGGCGTGGGCGTCTACGGCAGCTCTCAGAACGGCGGTCTTGGCGTGCAGGGCTCAAGCGGCACAGGGATCGGCGTGTCGGCCGCAAGCACTACCGGCACGGCGCTCCAAGTCGAGGGGGTTGCAACCTTCTCGCGAAGCGGGACGGCGCTCGTAGCGGGAACCGCCGCCAATCCCGAGGCGAGCGTGACCGTCTCCGGAGTCACACTGACCGCAGGCAGCCTGATTTTCGCCACGCCCCAGGTCTATGCCGTCAGTGCTGGGAGCGTCGCGGTCGCGGTCGCAGCCGTCGTACCGAACGTGCAAGCCGACTCCTTCACGATCTACCTGACAGCGCCCGTCAATGTCTCGGTTTCGATCGCCTGGTTCGTTATCGGGTAGGCCTCGAGCATCCCCGTTGGCGCCGCGCAGCGTCGCGCTTCGCACGTTGACGAAAAGTCGCAGATCCAAGCTGTGTGGCATCAAAACCTCGATTGCTGCCCTAAAACCCTCGGGGGGTGGTTCAGTACCGGCCAGTCGCTACTGGCCTCTACGGCACCTCAGGGGCTGAGTCCGCCCCGTCCGAGTGACGACTGCTAGGGCTTGCTGGCGGCCCTGGCAGCGGCCTTGCGCAGCTTTGCGAAGTTCGGCATGAAGATCCCGAAAAGCAACAGGAACACCCCCGCCGTGGCGAAGTGGCCGACGAAGAGCTGCCAGAAGAAACTGATCGCCAACATCGCTAGCCACATCGGCACCAACAGCAGGTCGAGGACAACGATCGGGCAGTGGCTGACGACCCGCACGCTTCCTGTCGCCCGCCGCAGCTACGCAAGCTAAGGCGAAATCATCCTGACGTCGCGAGCTCCCTCGGCCGCGACACCTGAATCGAACAGCGGCGCTTGCGTCTCATTCAGGCTGCGGGCAGGACGACGGTCGTCGTGCCGTCGTCGTTGACGTAGAGCTGGCAACCAAGAGCTCGTAGTTCGGAGAGCTTGCGGCGGGCGCGGACCGCTGGAGCGTTGCGTCGGTCGAACCAGTCGGGACCGAGGTCTAGGTAGGTGGCGTCGTCGCTCGCGAGAACGTGCCAGCAGGCGACGAGGATCGAATGGCCGACGGCCTTTCGAGCTCGTTGCTTGCCACGCCGGGGGCTGAGACGACGATATTGCGCGCGCAGATAGGTGTCTTTTGAACAGACTGCGGCCATCGCCGCGACAGCGAGGTGGCGCTGTAGCCAGCTGTCCCCGTGTCGGGCGGTCCCGCGCTTCTGCTTGCCCGCCGACTCGTGCTGGCCTGGGCACATCCCTGCCCAGCTGGCGAGGTGCGCCGCGGTCGGGAAGCGGCCCATGTCGACCCCGATCTCGCCGATGACCGCCTCGGCGATGCGACGATCGATGCCAGGAATCGAACAGAGACGGTCCCGGGCCTCAGCAAAAGGGGCGATCGCCTCCTCGATGGCGGAGGTCATCCGTCCGATCGCCTCGTCGAGGTAGTCAAGATGGGAGAGGATCTCTGAGACCAAGACTGCGTGGCGGGGCCCGAAGCGCCCTTCGAGGGCGGTGCGCAGAGCCGGCAACTTAGAGCGCAGCTTGCCCTTGGCGAGATCGGCGAGCGTCGCGGGGTCCCGTGTCCCCTCCACGAGAGCGGCGAGCATTGCCCGAGAGGAGGCACCGAGGACGTCAGAGGCCACCGAGGAGAGCTTCACCCCGGCGTCTTGGAGGACCTTGTCGAGACGCTGGGCCTCACGGGTGCGTTCCTCGGCGAGCGTGCGCCGGTAGCGGGTGAACTCGCGCAGATCGCGGATCTCTTTCGGCGCGACGAAGCTCGGCCGGACGAGCCCGTGCTCGGTGAGCTGGCAGATCCACTCGGCGTCGGCGATGTCGGTCTTCCTGCCTGGGACGTTGCGCATGTGACGGGCATTCAACAGCCAGCACTCCATGGCGTCCTCGAGAACGTAGAAGATCGGCTTCCAATAAACGCCGGTCGCCTCCATCGCGACACGGGTCACGTTGTAGGAGCAGAGCCAGTCCCGAAGGGCGAGCAGATCGGCCGTGAACGCCGAAAAGCTCGCGATCTCGGTCCTGCGCACGCCATCGGGCCCGGGATAGCGGACACAGGCGACGACGAGGTCCTTGTGCACATCGAGCCCGGCACAGCGCTCGACAACAAGTTCCATGGGACAACCTCCTTAGGCGGTCATGGGATGCACCACGCCAGGAGGCCGAGGGTCTGAAATCTAAGGCACGCGCTCGAAGCGGCAGTCATCGGTGCTCGGGGCCTCCACGTCACGCTAAGCCACGGGCGCAAGGCACCAAGAACGCCCGACGTCGATGGCGTGCTGCCCTACAAGATTTCCCTACCTATCAGGTGGGCCGCCAGGCGCCCGGGCGCTAAGCCCGGATCCACCGAAAAAATAAGGCTTTCGAGGTTCATC
>CAVRAT010000003.1:0-66510 GCA_963719125.1 uncultured Acidimicrobiaceae bacterium | reverse complement strand
GAGTCTCATTGGTCTCGTGCACGTGAGCTCCCTCCAGATTGGTCATTGACGGCCATCGAGTGCTGACCTTCGCAGGTTGATCGTTGCCAGGCCGAACTCGCCGGTCGTAACCCACCGCTGTGGCCCGCCGGCGGCGCCCATGGGTGGGACTCAGCCTTCGGCAACGCAAGGTTCCGCACGTGGCAACCCCGGGGTCCGACATGATCGTTGATGCAGGCGATCATAGTGATCCCTATCCCCCACCAACTGGGCCGAGTCGTTGGACCAGGCAGAGCTCGACTCCGTGCCGGGGTGCCTTCGACACCTGTGTCGAACGGGCCGCCGAAGCATGGGAACATGGATGAGGTGAAACGTTGCGCGGCCTACGAGCGTACCAAGCGTCGGGCTCGTGGGCGTTCCCGCCCATGGCCCGCCGCGGTAGTGGGCGCGATCTGATGCGCCACATGGATCACCTCGCCTACGCTCCGACGGTCAGCGCGACGCCCACAGAGATGGCGGGTGTGGGCCTGTACACTCTGGCGAACCGCAACGGGATGGTCGTCAAGATCTTCAATTGCGGGGGGATCATTCAGTCAATCTCGTTCCCCGATCGCCAGGGTCGCTCCGATGAGGTCACGTTGGGTTTTGCGACCCTCGCCGACTACGAGGCGTACAGCCCTGCGGCCTACCCGGGTAACACCACTGGTGCCGGCGTCTACTTCGGGGCGCTGATCGGCCGCTACGCCAACCGGATTGCCGGTGGCGAGCTCACGATCGGGGGTCTCGGCTACCAAGTCCCGGTCAACAACGGTAGGAACGCGTTGCATGGTGGGACCGTCGGTTTCGACAGGAAAATCTGGACACCGGCGACTTCATCTGGTCCCGGCACGGTGTCGCTCCAGCTCACATACGTGAGCGTCGACGGCGAGATGGGATTCCCGGGCACGCTCACCACGATCGCGACCTACACCTTGGACAACGAGAACCGGCTGACGCTCACGTTCCACGCGACAACTACCGCAGACACCGTGGTCAACCTCACCGGCCACACCTACTGGAATCTGGCCGGCGAGTTCTCGGGATCGGTCTACGGCCAGATGCTCTACATCAACGCCAACAAGTTTACGCCGGTGGACTCGGCTCTCATCCCCACCGGCGCCATCGAGCCAGTGGCGGGAACACCCTTCGATTTCACGAAACCGACCGCGATCGGCCAGAACATCGACGGCGGATCGCAGTTCGGCGAGGGCAATCAACAGCTGCGGATATGCAAGGGGTACGACCTGAACTGGGTCCTCAACCAGACAAGCCCGCCCTCGCTGATCCTGGCGGCCAGGGCAT
Source organism: uncultured Acidimicrobiaceae bacterium (assembly GCA_963719125.1). Lineage (GTDB taxonomy): Bacteria > Actinomycetota > Acidimicrobiia > Acidimicrobiales > Bog-793 > Fen-455. The sequence goes on along the minus strand of CAVRAT010000003.1, from coordinate 65,190 downwards.
GGGACCCCTCGAGCGGCCGTGAGCTCAGCATCTACACGACCCAACCCGGACTCCAGTTCTATTCAGGCAACGTCTCGACCGCGACGCTCGTCGGTACGAGCCGTCACCGCCAGAGCGACGGATTCGCCCTGGAGACCCAGCATTTCCCGGACGCCCCGAACCGGCCGAACTTCCCCTCGACCCTGCTTCGCCCCGGTCAGATCTACAGCCAAACGTCGGTCTATCAGCTGTCCAACACCTGACGCAGCCGCACTCCGGCGGGCGGTGCAAGGGGCTGAGAATGACGAGTGCCCCCAAGACGGTGACGACAGCCGGCGCTCGTTCTGAAGCCTTTTCTGTTGACGACGCCACAAGCCATGATTAAGTTCAACTCATCAACGAAGTACGGAGGAGGCCTTGATGCTGGAACCGACCCGTGATGATCGCTTCTCGTTTGGACTCTGGACGGTGGGTTGGCAGGCCCGGGACACGTTCGGGGATGCGACGCGAGACGCGCTGGACCCGGTCGAGGCAGTGTCCCGCCTCTCCGAGCTCGGCGCTTACGGTGTGACGCTTCACGATGACGACCTGATTCCCTTCGGGTCAGACGAGGCCGAGCGCGCCCGCAGGATCAAGCGGTTCCGGGACGCTCTGGAGGCGACCGGCATGGTCGTGCCGATGGTCACGACGAATCTCTTCTCCCATCCAATCTTCAAGGACGGGGCCTTCACCAGCAACGACCGCGGCGTGCGCCGCTACGCCATCCGCAAGGTCATGCGCAATCTCAACCTCGCGGCGGAACTTGGGGCAGAAACATACGTCTTCTGGGGCGGACGCGAGGGCTCTGAAACCGACGCAGCAAAAGACGTGCGAGCAGCCTTGGACCGCTTCCGAGAGGCTATGGACCTTCTCGCGCAGTACGTCATCGACCGTGGCTATCACATCCGGTTCGCGATCGAGCCGAAACCAAACGAGCCACGGGGAGACATCCTGCTGCCCACGGTCGGAAGCGCGCTCGCATTCATCTCGACGCTCGAGCATCACGAGATGGTTGGGTTGAACCCCGAAGTGGGCCACGAGCAGATGGCTGGGATGAACTTCGTCCACAGCGTTTCACAGGCTCTCTGGCACGGGAAGCTCTTCCACATAGACCTCAATGGTCAGCGTGGGGCGAAGTTCGACCAGGACCTCGTCTTCGGACATGGCGACCTCTTGAGCGCCTTCTACCTTGTCGACCTCCTCGAAAACGGTGGCGTTGGCGGCGGGCCCGCCTACGACGGCCCCCGGCATTTCGACTACAAGCCCTTGAGGACAGAGGATGCAGCCGGTGTGTGGACCTCTGCCGCGTCCAACATGCGGACGTACCTGCTCCTGAAAGAGCGGGCGGTTGCTTTCCGCGCGGATCCGGCCGTGCAGGAAGCCTTGCGGGCGAGCCAGGTCGGAGAGCTCGCAACCCCGACGCTCAACAACGGCGAGTCCTATCACGATCTGCTCGCGGACCGTTCCGCTTTCGAGGACTTCGACCTCAAGACGGCCGCTGTGCACGGCTTCGGGTTCGCGCATCTGGACCAACTCGCTATCGAGCACGTACTCGGTGCCCGATGACCGACCCGAGCGTGTGTGATTTCCGGCGATGCGCGCCTGCCCGGCGCGGAAGCGAGGTCTTCCGATGACACTCGTCGCGGGAGTGGACTCGTCCACACAATCTTGCAAAGTTGTCGTTCGCGACGCTGCCACAGGTGAGCTCGTCCGCAAAGGCTGGGCCCAGCATCCCGATGCGACCGAGGTCGACCCGGAGAACTGGTGGAATGCCCTGCAGAGTGCGTTGGCGGACGCTGGAGGCCTCGACGGGATCGCCTCCATCTCCATCGCCGCGCAGCAGCACGGCATGGTCTGCCTCGACGAGGACGGGAACGTCATACGTCCGGCGCTCTTGTGGAATGACACGAGATCGGCTCCTCAGGCCGAGGCGCTCGTATCGGAGCTTGGTGCCGACACGTGGGCACGCGCCGTCGGCAGCGTCCCCTTGGCGGCCTTCACCGTCTCGAAGCTCCGGTGGCTTGCCGAACACGAGCCTTCGAATGCCGGCCGCACGGCGGCTGTCTGCCTACCGCACGACTGGCTCACCTGGAGGCTCTTGGGCTCCCAGCACCAGGGCGGACTGACGATCGAATCGCTGACGACCGATCGGAGCGACGCGAGCGGGACGGGCTACTGGTCTGCCATCACCGATGACTACCGACTCGACCTGCTGGAGCGCGCGTTGGGACGCGTGGTCAAGGTCCCGCGTGTCCTCAAACCGGCGGAGAGCCCCGGGCCGTGCGGTTCTGCCCGGCTCGGGCCCGGTGCCGGTGACAATGCCTCGGCCGGCCTTGTCGTGGCCCCGATGGACGGTGACGTGGTTGTCTCGGTCGGGACGTCCGGAACCGCATTCGCAAGCTCGGATGTCCTGATGCCGGACAGCTCCGGTACGGTCGCAGGCTTTGCCGACGCGACGGGGCGCTACCTGCCGTTGGTTTGCACTCTCAACGCCGCCCGAGTCCTCGATGGTGTCGCCAAGATCCTTGGCGTCGATCAACAAGGGCTCTCCGACCTGGCATTGTCTGGACCAATGGGGGCCGATGGAATGGTTCTCCTCCCCTACTTCGAAGGAGAGCGGACCCCGAACCTGCCTCATTCGACCGGTGAGCTTTACGGACTCAGCCTCAAGACATCGAGCCCGGCCCACCTCGCCCGGGCTGCGGTCGAAGGCTTGCTGTGTGGCCTGGCGGACGCTCTTGACGCCGTCGAGTCACATGGCGTCGAGATCGAGCGCGTGCACCTCATCGGTGGGGGCAGTCGATCCGAGGCCTTGCGACGGATCGCGCCGGCCATCTTCGGCCGCCCGGTCCTCGTACCACCCCCGGGCGAGTACGTCGCCGACGGGGCCGCATTCCAGGCGATGTGGGTGCTCGATCCGGACCACAAGCCAGCGCCCTGGCCCCTGAGCGGGTCATTGCGGTTCGATGCCGAACCTTCTCCCCAGGTACGAGCTCGCTACGCGGAGGTCCGCGACGAACACATATCCCGTGCACGCATAGGCGAGAGATAACGGGGACCATGGCTAGGGGCAATCGCGAATTTGCCCGGATGCCGAATCAGGCGGGGAGATCGCTTTCGAGCGCGCCCGCGCGTCAGCAGCTGCTGAAGCGCCACAATCTTTCTCTCGTGCTCCGCCAGATCGCGGCTTCGCGCAGGCTGTCCCGCGCTCAACTGGCAGCGCACACCGGCCTGACCAAGGCGACGGTCTCGACACTGGTCGATGCCCTGATGGATGCTGGGCTGGTGGTGGAGCGCGACCCGGAACGGGGCCTCATAGGACGGCCCGGCAGTCCGCTCAGCCTGAATCCGCGGGGACCTGCCGGGCTCGGCATCGAGATCAACGTCGACTACGTGTCGTGTTGCGTCGTGGACCTCACAGGCTCGGTCCGTTTCCGGCGGACGATCGTGGGGGACAATCGGCTGCTGCGACCGGAGGCCGTGCTGCGGCGGGCGGTTCAGGCCGCGAATCTCCTCTGGAGCCAGGCCGATGCTGCAGGGCTCACAGTGTTGGGGGTCGGCGTCGGCGTACCAGGCCTGGTGGACTTCGACGGAGTTCTCCATCGAGCCCCCAACCTGCTGGATTGGCAGGGCATCCCCCTTGCCGAGGTAGTCGCTGACATGCTCGGCCGCCCTTTACGGTCCGTCTACTGCGACAACGAGGCGAATCTGGCGGCCTTGGGCGAGCACTGGTTCGGTGGCAGGGACGACTTGCAGGACTTCGTGCTCGTGTCGGGCGAAATCGGGGTCGGGGCCGGGATCGTCATCGGTGGCGAGCTGTTTCGCGGTGTGCGCGGCCTCGGAGGCGAGCTCGGGCATGTGACGGTGGATCCGATGGGCCCGAAGTGCAGCTGTGGTGCCCGCGGTTGCCTCGAACGTGTAGCCGGGCAAGAGGCGTTGTTCGTGGCCGCGGGGCTGCCGGCAAAGGCTCGGACCGGAAGGGCAAACCCAGGTGGATCGGTGGCAGAGATCGTTCAGCAGGCGATCATGGGCGAGCCGGGGACACTTCTCGCCCTCGCTCAGGCTGGAACTGCGCTCGGCATTGCGCTTTCGACGTTGCTCAATGTCTTGGACCTTCCAACTGTCGTCCTCGGTGGTTTCTACGCGGAGCTCGCACCGTGGCTGATCGGACCAGTGACCGCCGAGTTGCACGACCGCGTCGTCAACCATTCCTGGTCGCCGACAGAGGTTGTCGTGTCGTCCCTCGGCGGTGAGGCTTCGGTCAGAGGGGCGGCGGGCGTCACGACACGGCGGATCATCGACGATCCAGTCGCTTTGTTCCCGGAGGTTCTTGCAAGAACCTGAACGGCCGTGCCGATTTCAAGTGGTCAGCGGAAGGGGATCCCGACCGTTGGTCCACCTGGTCAGTCAGTTCATGGGACTCGGTCGGTTCGCGCTTTGCAGCCGGAACCTCGCGGCTTCCCACAGGCCGGCTGGTGCACTGGGAGCCCTGGAGCCGCGACGCCTCGTTACCAGCGGTTGTGCACAGACGGAGCGATGTACGACCGGTAGATCTCGTGAAGGCGGGCCAACGTGTCCTCGCTGAGAGTGCAGTGGTCACCCGCCCTGGCGTTGTCTCGCACCTGGGCCGGCGTCTTGGCTCCCGGGATCACCGTGGACACCGCCGGATGTGAGCAGCAAAAGCGGAGCGCCAGGCTCGTCAGGGTCTCGCCTTCTGGAAGAATCGCTTTGATCTCGGCCAGGGCGGCGAGACCTGCTTCGATGTCGACACCCGAAAAGGTCTCGCCGACGTCGAACGCCTCGCCGTGGCGGTTGTAGCTGCGGTGGTCATTCGCCGCAAAAACCGTGTCGGTCGTGATCCTCCCGGTCAGCAGCCCTGAGGCCAAGGGTACGCGTGCGATGATCCCCACGTCCGCGATCTGGACAGCGGGAAAGAGGCGCTCCTCCGGCCGCTGGCGAAAAATGTTGTAGATAATCTGGATCGTCGAGACCCCGGGGTAATCGAGCGCCTTTAGCGCCTCCTCCACTCGCTCGACGGAGACTCCATAGTTGGCAATCCGTCCGGCACGCACGAGGTCGTCCATGCTGGCGAATACCTCTTGGTGGTAGAAGAGGTCCGTCGGAGGGCAGTGCAATTGGACGAGATCGAGGCAATCGGTCCCGAGGTTCTTTTGGGACCGCGCGACAAACAAGTCGATGTTCTCCGGCGAATAGCCGGCGACCGATTGGACCGGCAGCCTACGCCCCAGCTTGGTCGCGATCACGATGTGCTCGTCGCGTTCACGCCGGAGCCGGGCGATCAGCTGCTCGCTGCGGCCGTCGCCGTAGACATCGGCTGTGTCGAAGAACGTGACCCCGGCGTCGACTGCGGCGTGCAGGGCTTTCATGGACGTTTCGTCGTCCACGTCGCCCCAGTCTGCCCCGATCGCCCACGCGCCAAAGCCGATCACGCTGACGTTGAATCCGGTCTTGCCAAGTCGTCGAGTTTCCATGGCCTCATGGTAGCGAGCTGCGGTTTTGGCCACCGGTGGGGTATTCGGCCTCGGACGCGCTTGAAAATAGCGCCGTAGGTCGTGCTCACGAGCGCCGGTATGAACCGTATTTCTTCGCCGACTCGACGAGGGCGTGAATGTTCTCCGCTGGTGTGGTCGGGGCCATGGCGCATCCGGGGCCGAGGATGAACCCTCCGCCCGGCTTACAAATGTCGATGAGCTCGTGGCAGGCGGCATCAACTTCACCCACCGATCCGAGCGCGAGCAGGTTCGTGTCGATGTTGCCAAGCAGGCACGTGGAATCACGGGCTGCCGCCTTGAGGTGTGCCGCGTCAGTCTTGTGGTCAATCTCGAGCACCTGTGCCCCGGTTGCAATGAAATCATCGGTGATCCGCTCGGTGTTCCCGCAAATGTGCAGGTGCAGGATGATCCCGTGCTCCTTGAGCTCGGTGACCATGCGGCGCTCGTGAGTCCATGGATACTGCCTGTACTGCCGGGGCGAGATCATGGCGGGTCCCGCTATCGGCTCGCCGATCGACGTGGAGCGACCACCGGACTCGATCAGGGCATAGGCGTAGCGAGTTGCGACACGCCTGGCATAGTCGAGCAGCGCGTGGACCAGATCCTCCTCTTCGCCGGTCGCCACATCCAGCATGAACTCACTGATTCCACGAAGTTCTGCTGCCAAGTCCATCGGCCCTTGGTCTGCCCGCGCGCAGATCCAAGCCTTGTCGCCGATCTCACGAGCAAGGATGCGCGTCGCCTTCAAGATCTCGGACATCGGAAAGGTCACGTAAGGGTCCGGCACTTGGAGATCGGCCACTTTGGAGAGGGTGTCGAGGAGGGGTCGGCCGACCACCGGGGCCGTGTCATCGCCGTAGCGGACCTCCATGCCGCACGCCTCGGCACTGCAGGCGGTACCGTTCTCCAGCAGGATCATGTCATGGCCAAACTCGCGCCAGGCCGTGAGCATCGCTTCGGCCAGCAGCGCGCCGTCACGGAAGATCTCTGACATCGGCAGGCCGGAGGCACGGGCGGCCACCTGGAAGTCGTGCAGATCCACGGGCACGCGGTCCGCTTCGCGTAGCTCAATGGCAGCCCCTACCCTCTCAATCGAATTCATCGAATCACCCCGGTCAGTAAGCCGCTCGCCACCGGCAACGACGATCTGGAAAGCGGTCCATGCGGATCATCGAGCCACGGACCTTCGTCCAGCGGCTCCTGATCATCGTAAGGTGACACCAACCGAGGCGCACTTTCCGGCTCCCGCGGTGATGCTGCACAACTCTTTGCTTCATTAACCGTCGTGGTGGCCCAGCTATCTGCTGCCCAGTGTTCCTCTCGCGAAATTCAAGGCACCCTGACGTTGCCTGTGACGGCCTCCACCATCGCCCAGAAATTCTCGAGCGGCGTATCCAGCTGCACGTGATGAGTCGGCGCCAAGATGAGGCCGCCTCCCGCACCGAGTGTGGCGACGCGGTCGGCCACCTCCTTGGAGACCTCTTGAGGGCTGGCGAAGGGCAGAGTGTGCTGTTCATCCATAGAGCCCCAGAAACAGAGGTCCTTGCCGTACTCGCGTTTCACCCTGACGGGGTCCATCGCGGCGGGCTGAATTGGGTTGAGCACATCGATCCCGATCTCGATCAGCTCCGGAATGACGGCGTAGACGCAGCCATCGGTGTGGTACGCGACCTTCACGTCCGGGTTGATGGCCTTCACGCGCTCGACGATGTGCGCCATCCGAGGCTTCAGGAAGCGCCGCCAGTGCCGGGGCGAGATGAACATGCCTTGCTGCTGGCCCACGTCGTCACCGAGCCAGATCATGTCAACACCCATCTGCACCAGCGTCTCGGCCGCTGTGAGGTGGTAACGGTAGGGAATCTCCAAGATGGCGTCGGCAAGATCAGGGTCTTCGATGAAGTCCGTAAGCAGCTGCTCGAGCCCTCGTAGCGCCCACGCCGTCTCGAAGATGGTCGTGACGGTGGATCCGACAATCCAGTACTCGGACCCATGCTCGGCGATGAGCCGCGCGGCGTCGACGTAGAGCTCTGGTCGGCTCGGGTCGGGCGACCGGTAACGCGCGACCGCTTCGACGTCGGCGTCGGCCAGGGGATGGCCGCACGGCTCGGTGTAGTGGCCCACGCCGTACGGCGTCGCGTAAGGCACCGACAGCCAACCGACCCCCCACTCGTCGAGGTACTCGCGGCCCTCCCCGTAGTAGGAGTTCGCCCAGCCCACGGACGTGATGAGGAGATCTTGATCGAGAGCTATCTCAAGGTCGTACGGATTGCCGCCGCCGTGAGGATTGTGCGCCCCGGCTGAGACATCAAAGCGCAGATCAGCGCGGAGCCGTTCGGCGAACTCGGGTGTAAACGTCGACTGCCACGGGCAGCGGTCGGGTGACACGTGATTCAACGCTGCGGCCACACGTTCGCGATGCATGTCCCCTCGTTTCCTGATTCGCACCAATCCAATTGGAGAATCCCCTTGGGTGTTCGCTCGCCGCCGCGTGTCCGGGTCGCCGTCACGCGGTTGGAGCCAAGGCGGCCCGGCGGATCTGCTTCAGGTGGTGAAGCCACTCCACGTGCTCCTTGCCGAGCGCGTCGTGCAACGCACAGAAGACCGAGTAGACCTCGTCGTAGGTCTCGCGGTGTTGCGTGGATGGCTCGTAGCGGCGTGACATCGTGGGCGCGAGTTTGCCAACTGCTGTTTCGAAGTCGTCGAAGCCGCCCCTTGACGAGCCTGCAGCAAGCGCACCGCACAGTGCCGCGCCACGCGCGGGAATCTGGCTCGAGTCAGGAATCGTGACACGTAGCCCCGTCACGTCTGCGAGCAGCTGCATCATGAGTGCGCTGCGCTCAGCTATCCCTCCGCATGCGACGATCTCGTGAACGGCGACTCCGTGCTCGACAAAGTTCTCGGCAATCCGCCGTGTCCCGAAGGCGACCGACTCGAGAAGGGTCCGGTAGACCTCCACCGGCGTCGTCGCTAGGGTCAGGCCGGCAATCACGCCCGAGAGGTCGGCGTCGCCGAGGATCGTCCGGTTGCCGTTCCACCAGTCGAGGGCCACAAGTCCGCTTGCTCCAGGCGCAAGCTTGGCTGCCTCCCGTTCGAACTCCTCGTGCCAGCTCCCTCCGGAGCCCGATTCACCGCCCCTAAGGCCAAGAAGACGACCCCCGAACCATGCGAACATGTCCCCGACAGCGGCTTGGCCAGCCTCGTAACCGAAGAACCCCGGTAGGATGCCGTCCTCCACAACACCTGTGATCCCTGGCATCCGGGCCTCGTGCCGATCAATGACGAGGTCGCAGATAGACGTGCCGACGACCATGAGGAACACTCCAGGACTTTGCACGCCGGCTCCGGGAACCGATACGAACGAGTCGACATTGCCGACGGCCACTGCAACCGATTCGTGCAAGCCGAGGCGGGCTGCCACTTCGGGTCGTAGTGTCCCGGCACACTGGCCGGGGGGGGCGAAGCTCGTACCCAGCTTCTCGGTCGGGTCCGGAAAGCCGGGGTAGGCAACTTCGAAGAAGGCACGGGGCGGCAGTCCTTCGCTCGCTGACCAGCACGCCTTGTACCCCGCCGAGCAGCTCGCACGCACGAGCGTGCCCGTGAGGTGCCAGATGATCCAGTCGGTTGCCTCGACGAAGGCGCTCATGGCGTCGTAGACGGGGCGGTCCCTCTGCCAGGTCTCTATGAGCTTGGGGAAGTACCACTCCGAAGACAGCCGCCGGCCGTAGCGGGCGAGGAAGGCCTCACCGCGTTCGATCGCGACCGCGTTCAGCCGGTCGGTGATCGGCTGGGCGGAGTGGTGCTTCCAGAGCTTGACCCAGGCGTCAGGGTGGTCTCGCCACTGGTCGAGCTCACACAGCGGCACTCCATCCTCCGTTACCGGCAAGACGGTGCAGCAGGTGAAGTCGATGCCGATGCCGATCACCTCTTCGGCCGCGACCTTGCCAGCCGCTAGCGCCTTTGGAATCCCACGGTAAAGGACCTCGAGGTAGTCGTCAGGGTCTTGTAGCGCCGTGTCCGGCGGGAGCTCTGCACCGGTCGAGGGGAGCTTCTGATCGATGACGCCACTGGGGTAGCGGATTTCCGCGACCGCAAGCTCTTCGCCACTGCCGAGATCGAGAAGGAGCACGCGGCCTGACTCGGTCCCGAAATCGACGCCGATCGTCACGCGCCGGCCGGCTGGCGCGCCCACCGCGCTCACGCTCCACCCGCCATGATGTAGTGCCCTGCGGCCTCGGGCAGCTTCGGACGGATCGCGCGCGCTGCCTCAGACAAGAACTTCAGAAAATAAGGGACCATCTCGACATTATGTCGCGCCCTCGCACTCGGCGGATTTGGCCGTCGTCGCTCCGCTGTCTGTCGTGCGCGCCGTTGCGGAACAGTCCAGGCAAAGCTCAGGTGTTCGACGCGGCATTCCATCCGCGGCATGCGCCGTCCCGGTCTTCCCGGCAACTCTTCAGCGGTGTCACGAGGCCGTGGGCCCCTCCGGGGAGAGGGCGGCACCGATCGCTTCATCGAGCCTGCCTTGACCTTCAAGGAAGTCGAGCACCGTGTAGCGAGCCCGGATCCGGTTCGCCCAGCGGAAGGTTGCTTTGAGCGTCGCGGCGTCAAGGCCGAGAAACCCGGGCTCGGACGGGATCCTCGCCACCGACAAGGCATCAGCGACGAGCGGGAACACTCCCATCGCCTCGCCGATCTGCTCACGCACCGCTTCCCAGCGCGACGGTGTTTCAGGCCATGCGGAACCGTGCCCGGCGAGGAAGCGGCGCTTCTCATCCAGGACGGCGTCCACCTCGGCTTCATGACCGGCAAACCACGAACGCGCCTCGTGACTGTCGGCGATGACCGGGCGCGGGGTGGACAGCTCCTGTATGCCCCCGCCAAATGCGTACCGCTGGAGGCGCATGACGAAGTGGGTCGCGTAGCCCACCTGAAAGCCGTGCGGCGTGTGGGCTCGCCGACCGGTCGCCGCAAGAAGGTCCCAGAAATGCGAAGCGTGGTGCTCACAGCCACTTGCCGGTCGGGAGTTCCCGATCATCGCCATGGCGATTCCAGACTCGACCAACCCGCGCACGAAGCCGGAAACGGCCTCTGTCGATCCCTCGAGGACCTCTGCGACGTGCGTGGCGGCATGAACGAGCGGTCCTGTCACACGTCGTTCAACCTCAGCACAGAAGTACTCGCCGTACAGCTCGTGAGACGCCAGCCAATCAACCTTGGCGGACGCCTTGCCGAAAAGGTCCCCGAGCCCGGCACGGGTCATGTCCAGGGGCGCTGCGGCGATCATGCGTGGGTCTGCGAAGATCGCCACCGGGGGAGCTACAGGGAAGCTCGTCTTCAACCCCCCGAACTCCATCACGGCGAGATTCGACGCGTACCCGTCCATCGAAGCCGCAGTCGGCACACTCACGAACTCGCGGCTCATGAGGCTCGCGACGTATCGGGTGGTGTCGGTGATCACTCCAGACCCGACTGCGACAATCGAGTCGGTTCCCGAGCCCTGCAACGGCTCGTGCAGACGCGACACACTCGTCTCGTTGGCGAGCAAGCCGTCGCGCTCGGGAAAGCAGAACGCCGTTACGTGCAGACCCGATCGCGACAACTCGTCTATGACCTTGGAACCGGCAGCTTCTTCGGTGTTTGCATCCATGACGACGAAAGGTCGCGACCAGCCGCGCCCTTTCGAATAGGCGACCAGCTGCTCTATGGCACTCTCGTCGATGACGACCGTTTTGGTCGGGACCCCATGGACCGCTCCGCAGGCGCAATGATCGCTCGGCGGGGACTCGTTGTTGGTGGCGGTGCCAATGACCATGGACTCTCTACCTCGAAGTTGGGGAATCGTCACGCAGAGCGGGTTTCATAGCCCGGCGTCCGCCGTAGTATGCCGTGAAACTGAGCTGGCGAACCAAATGTGGCGACGAACGGTGAGCCAATGAGCTCCGTCGTGCCTTGAGCGGCGTGCGCAGCCGTCGAATATCATGACTTCCTCATCGAACAGGGGGGAACAGATGCCGAAGTACCTGCTTGCAGTCAGCTACACCCTTGAGGGCATACGGGGGCTCAGGACCGAGGGCGGTTCGGCTCGCGTGGCGGCTGTGACCGCCGCGACCGAGGCTGCCGGAGGCAAGGTCGAGTCGTTCTACTTCGCCTTCGGCGACAATGACGCTTACTTGATCGTCGACTACCCGGACGTCGCAACGGCCGCAGGCGCGGTACTCGCCGTGACCGCCGCCGGTGGCGCGAAGGTCCGTACAGTGGCCCTCTTGACGCCGGCTGAGGTCGACGCCGGCGTCAAGATGCAGTCGTCGTACCGACCCCCTGGGGGCTGACACGCTCATGGGGCACGACGCCCGGTTTGTCCCGGGCGTCGCTTACCAGTCCCAAGCGGCCAGACCGCTATCAGAAGCATGCCGGACAGATGCGGTGCGCCGGCGGCGCGGAGTCCACCGGGAACTGGATCGGTGGGGCTAGCTGGACTCGAACCAGCGACCTCAGCATTATCAGTGCTGCGCTCTAACCAACTGAGCTATAGCCCCGACGAAATGGTCACGCTACACCAACTGCACCGTTGCCTCCCAGGCCGGCAGCCCCAATGATCAGACGATCGGCAGCCTCGATTGGGCACCGACGGTCTCCGTCTCCTGCGAGACCTTGGCCACGGCCGCGACCGTCTGGCCGTCATCGAGGTTCATGACCCGGACCCCGGTCGCGTCGCGTCCCTGAGCTGCGATCTGTCGCACCGAGGTGCGCATCATCACACCGGCGGACGAGACGACGATGATCTCGTCCTCGAGCGATGCCATGAGCGCTGCGACAACGGATCCTCGGCGCTGGGTGAGCCGAATGCCGCGAACGCCCTGACCCCCTCGGGTCTGGGAATTGAAGTGATCAAGTTTCGTGCGCTTGCCGTAGCCGGCGTCGGTGACGATGAGCAGGTCCACTCCGTCACGAGCCACGTCGCACGACACGACCTCGTCGCCCGCACGCAGCCGCATGCCCCGGACCCCAGCGGCACTGCGACCCATCGGCCGGACCTCGGACTCCGCGAAGCGAATGGCCGTGCCGTGCTTGCTCACCATCAGCAAGTCGTCGTCCCCACCTGTCCGAACGACGCGCACGAGCTCGTCGCCCTCGTTCAAGTTGATGGCGATGAACCCTTCCCTGCGCGACTTGTCGTACTCCGAAAAGGCCGTCTTCTTCACCTGACCGGTCTTGGTGGCAAAGACGAGGTACTGATCAGGATCGAACGTTCGTGTCTCGACGATGGCCTGGATGCTCTCGGACGGCTCCAGCGGCAGGAGGTTGACTATCGGCGTTCCCCTGGCGTTGCGCTCCTTCAGGGGAACCTCGTGGGCCCTCAGGCGGTACACCTTCCCACGATTTGAGAACAGGAGGAGGTGGGAGTGGGCCGTGGTGTGAAGGACCTGGTCGATCAGGTCCTCCTCTTTCAGCCTCGTCCCCTGCACGCCCCGTCCGCCGTGTGCCTGCGCACGGAAGGCATCGGCCTGGACGGCTTTGATGTAACCAGCCCGGGTGAGGGTGACGACGAGCTCTTCGTCCTCGATGAGGTCCTCGACGAACAGCTCGCCTGGATCGTGGATGACGCGCGTGCGACGTGGTTGCGCGTGCTGCTGTTTGATCGACTCGAGCTCGGCCGAGATCACGGCACGAAGCTTGGCAGGGTCGGCCAGAATGGCTTCGAGCCCCTCGATCGTCGCCCTCAGTTGTGTCATCTCGGTCTCGAGCTCGCTGCGCCCGAGGCGCGTCAACCGGCCGAGAGTCATGTCCAGAATGTGATTCGCCTGTTCCTCGCTGAAAGAGAACGGCTCGGCCATCAGGTTCGCCCTCGCATCGCCCCGGTCCTCGGAGGCTCGGATCCTCGCGATCACCGCGTCGAGCATGTCGATGGCACGGAGCAGTCCCTCGACGATGTGCGCGCGTGTCAATGCCTTGCGAAGTCGGAACTGCGAGCGCCTCGTCACGACCTCCACCTGGTGCGCGACGTAGGCCTTGAGAGCTTGGGCGAGATTCAAAAGGCGCGGTACACCGTCGACGAGGGCCAGCATGTGCACGCCGAAGGTCGACTGCAAAGGCGTGTGCTTGTACAGGTTGTTCAGCACGACGTTGGCGTTCGCATCACGCTTCAAGGTGATGACGAGACGTGAGACCCTCCCGGCCGAGTCGTTCTGCACACTGCTGATTCCGGTCAGATCGCCCGCTTCGATGGCGTCCGCGATCTTCATCTCGATGCCTGCGACAGAGGTCTGATAGGGGATCTCGGTGACGATGATCTGGTCGGCACCCGAGCGCGATTCGGTGATCTCCGCCACGGCGCGCACCTTGACCGAACCCCGGCCGGTCCGGTAGGCGTCTAGCAGGCCGGCCCGACCGAGGATCAGGGCGCCGGTGGGAAAGTCGGGGCCCTTGACGAACCGCATCAGCTCGTCCGGCGTCGCGTCCGGGTTCTCGAGGATGTGCAGCGTCGCGTCGATGATCTCGGCGAGGTTGTGGGGCGGGATGTTGGTCGCCATTCCGACCGCGATCCCTTGCGAGCCGTTGACGAGGAGATTCGGAAAGCGGGCCGGCAGGACGACGGGCTGAACCTCGTTCCCGTCGTAGTTGGGGATGAAATCGACGGTCCCTTCGTCAATACCGTCGAGCAGAGCCAGCGCGAGCGGGGCCAGGCGGCACTCGGTGTACCGCATCGCGGCGGGGCCGGCGTCGGGCCCAGGAGCACCGAAGTTGCCATGGCCGTCGATGAGCGGATGCCGCAGGCTGAAGTCCTGGGCCATCCGGGCCAAAGCGTCGTAGATCGCCAAGTCGCCGTGCGGATGAAAGCGACCCATGACATCGCCCACGACCTTGGCGCATTTGGCATGTGGGCGATCCGGCCGGAGCCCCGTGTCGGACATCCCGTAGAGGATCCGGCGGTGAACCGGCTTGAGGCCGTCACGAACGTCGGGAAGCGCCCTCGACACGATGACCGACATCGAGTACTCGAGAAAGGAGCGCTCCATCTCCTCTTGGATCTCGATCGGCTCGATCGCGCCGACCACCGGGCTGACGCCGTCGTCCCCCGGTCCGTGTGCACCAGATGTGCCCGGGTTGTTCCCGTTGCCTCGTACCATGAACTGCACTGCCTCCGCTACTCGTCTTGGAAATGTGGCGCCCTCCGGTCCCGACGGACCGGCTGGGGCCGAAAATCAGATGTCCAGGAAACGAACGTCCTTCGCGTGTGTCTGGATGTAGGCGCGGCGCACGTCGACGTCGTCGCCCATGAGGATCGAGCAGATGTCGTCCGCAATCGACGCCTGTTCCATCGTCACCTGCAGGAGGGACCGGAGGCCGGGGTCGATCGTGGTGTCCCGCAGCTCGGTGAAGTCCATCTCGCCCAGACCCTTCAGGCGTTGGAACTCCTTTGTGTGATTCGGATGCTCTGTGACGAACCGTGCCTTTTCGATGTCGTCTTTCAGGTAGACCTTCGCGTTGCCCACCAGGGTGGAGTACAGGGGTGGCTGGGCAACGAACACGTGACCTGCCTCGATGAGCGCCTTCATCTGGCGCATGAAGAAGGTCAAGAGCAACGTTCGTATGTGGGAACCGTCGACATCCGCGTCCGCGAGCAGGATGACCTTGTGGTAGCGGATCTTGGTCAGGTCGAAGTCCTCCGCCACGCCCGCACCGATCGCCAGAATCAGCGCCTGGATCTCGGCGTTCTTGAGCATCTTGTCGACCCGGGCCTTCTCGACGTTCAGGATCTTGCCTCTAAGGGGCAAGATTGCCTGCGTGCGGGGGTTCCGGGCATCCTGCGCGGTGCCGAGCGCCGAAAGACCCTCGACAATGAACAGCTCCGACTCGCGGGGTCTCGTGATGAACAGTCGACGAGCTTGCCCGGAAGTCCAGCCCCGTCCAAGGCGTTCTTTCGCCGAGTGAGGTCGCGGGCTTGGCGCGCGGCGACCCGGGCGCGCTGTGCCAGCAAGGCTTTCTGCACTATCTGGCTCGCCTCTTTCGGGTTCTCCTCCATCCATTCGGCAAGCTTGTCGTTCGTGGCCTTCTCGACAAGAGACCGGATCGAGACGTTGCCCAATTTCGCCTTGGTCTGTCCTTCGAACTGAGGATTGGTCATCCTCACTGACACGATCGCAGTGAGTCCCTCGCGGATGTCCTCGCCGGTGAGATTGTCCCCGGATTCCTTGACGAGATTGCGCTGCCGCGCGTACTTGTTGACGACGTTGGTCAGACCCTTCTTGAAACCTTCTTCGTGCATGCCCCCCTCGCCGGTCGCAATGCCGTTCGCGTAGGAGTAGATGCTCTCGTAGTAACCGGTGTTCCACTGCAGGGCGACTTCGACCTCCTGGTCGGGCTCCGCCTGGAGAAAGGAGGCCACCTTCCGGAAAAGGGACTCCTTGGAAGTGTTGAGGTGCTTCACGTAGTCGACGATCCCGCCCGTGTAGCGGTAGGTCTCCTCGGCCTGGTGCTCCGGCCGTTCGTCCTTGAACCGGATCTCGAGACCCCTATTGAGAAACGCCATGACCTGCAGGCGCTCGAGCACGGTCTGTGCCCTGAATTCCGTTTCTTCGAAGATCGTGGGGTCCGGCCAGAAGGTCACCAGCGTGCCCGCCCGGCCCCTGGGTGACGGCCCGACCACCTCAAGCGGGCCCTCCGGCCGGCCGCCGTCGGCGAACTCCATTCTGTGCCGATTGCCACCCCGGTCGATCTCGAGCACGAGCTTTCTCGACAAGGCGTTCACGACCGACACGCCCACGCCGTGAAGACCCCCGGACACCTTGTAGCCCGAGCCCCCGAACTTGCCCCCGGCGTGCAGAACGGTGAGCACGACCTCTGCTGCGGTCTTGTCGTAGCCAGGGATCGGCTCCACGGGAATCCCTCGGCCGTTGTCGATCACGCGACAACCACCGTTCGCGAGCAGCGTCACGTCGATGCGGGTGCAGAATCCCGCCATCGCCTCATCGACGGCGTTGTCGACTACCTCCCAGATCAGATGGTGAAGGCCAGTGGGCCCTGTCGAGCCGATGAACATGCCCGGTCGTAACCGGACAGGCTCCAGACCCTCGAGCACAGTGATGTCCTCCGCCTCGTAGGAAGCGGGCGCCACCGGCTTTGGAACCACGTTCTTGTACTCCTTCTCGTAATCCACACCGTCGGGCCTCTCGGTACCAGTTCCCTTGCCGCTGTCCAAGCCCATAGGCGCGACCTTCCAACGATGGCGAGCGAACCAGGCCGGAGATGGACCCTTGACGGAGGCGGGTACGACTCCCGACGACGCCTACAGTCTACCTGCGTGAGCGCGGCACCACACGTACGCTGAGGCGTTTTGGGGCCATATCCCCGAGCTCTGCGGAGAGGCGGGCAAGCACCGCGGAGCCTGCAAGCTCGAGCTCAGTCGCCCAGGCGGGATGGTCGACCGAGACCACGAGCTCGCCATCGCGAACCAGTTGCGGGTGCACCTGACGCGCGACCTCGGGACCGACGACTCCCTCCCAACAGCTGGTGACACGACCGAGGACGAGGGCATCTTCCATGCCACGTTGCCGCAGCAACCGATCAACAGCAGCACCGATCGGCACTGCCGAGGCTGCCTCCGTCTCTGAACCGCGAGGATCGGTGGCCGTCGATTGCCCACGCACGCGATCGGGCTCTGCCGAGGGACGGCTCACTGGTCAAGCCTACCGTCGACCAAACGCACGACGAGCTTGGGCGCCGCCCCCGGCGGTAGCTCCCCCGCCGTTGTCAAGAAGGCCTGCCCTTCGGGCAGCTCGCCCATGAGTGCCCGGGCCGTCCCCTCGTCAAGTTCGGAAAAGGCGTCATCCAAGAGAAGCACTGGTGTTACCCCCGTGATCGTCGTCATTAGGCGATGACTCGAAAGACGCAGCGAAAGGGCGGTGCAGCGTTGTCGCCCTTGCGAAAGCCTGGTGCGCGCGTCGAGACCACCGGCCTCGATCTCGACGTCGTCTCGCTGCGGGCCGACGGTCGTCGTCGCCCGCCTCAAGTCTTCGCGGCGCGCTGCAGCGAGAGCTTCGCCCAACGTCCCGTCCCAGGAACGGACATAACGCATGCTGAAACCACCGGCTTGAGCAGCGAGGATGGAGAAGGCCTCAGCGGCGTAGGGCGACAGCGCCTCCACCATCTCGGCGCGGGAATGAGCGAGGCGCTCCCCGATCTGCGCCAGGCGGTCGTCCCAGATATCGAGAGTCGTCGCCGCTTCGGAATCGAGCCGACCGCCGAGCTGGCGCAGGAGAGCGTTGCGGTGCCGCAGCACGCGGTCCAACCCCGAGCGATCGGCACCCAGTCGCGGATAGGCCTTGGCGAGCACGTCGTCGACGAAGTCACGGCGTCCGCTGGGAGAACCCTTGACGAGAGCGAGGTCGTCCGGAGTGAACAGCGTCGTCCGGAGCACTTCGAGAAGGCCACGTGTACCAGGTACTCTCTGCCCATTGTGCCAAGCGCGATCACGCCGACCCGGCACGACCTCGACCTCGACCTCGACCTTGCGCTTACCGGCCAGGACGTCACAGTGCACAGCGGCCTCGGCCGCACCCTGGCGCACGATGGCCTCACGGGGCGCGCCTCTGAAGGACTGGAGCGTCGAGCTGTAGACGATCGCTTCGAGAAGGCTGGACTTCCCTGCCCCGTTCTCACCTTGTATGACTGTCAGCCCGTCCACTGAAGGACGGAGCTCGACAGCTTTGAAGTTGCGGAAATCGCGCAACTCGAGCCGCAGGATCACCGTCTCGTTCATGCGGACTTCCAGTTTGTGCTCAGGACACCTTCACTGGCATGAGGAGATAGCGGTACTCGTCTTCACCCTCGCCGCGTACCAAAGCCGGCTTGCCCGGATCGTTCACTTCCAGGATCAGTGTGTCAGCTCGAACGGCTTCAACGCCGTCCAACAGGTAGGTGGGATTGAAAGCCACTGTCAGATCGTCGCCCTCGAAATCTCCTTCGACGCATTCCTCGGCCCGGCCGCTCTCTGGTGTGAGCACCGTGAGGTCCACACCCCCGGCGTGAAGAGCAAGCCGTACCGGTGTCGTGGCGTCCTTCGTGTCCCTCACAACAAGCCGGACCCTTCGCAACGCAGCTTCGAGATCGTCGCGCGCGACATGCAGGTGATACGCGTAAGAAGCGGGGATTAATCGTTCGACCTCCGGGAATTGACCGCGGAGGAGTCTCGTGGTGATTCGGACGTCATCGAGGTCGAAAACCGCGTCCAGCTCGCTGTGGCGGAAGATGATCGTCCGGTCCCCGTCTGTCTTGCCAGCTGCAGCCAGTCGTTGCACCTCGGCGAGCGCTTTTGCTGGGACGAGCACTTGCCCGCCCGGCTCGACAACCGTCATGCCAGCGAAATCGCGGAACGCGAGGCGATACGAGTCTGTCGCGATCAGCCTCAAGCCCCCTTCGGTGGCGACCATGAGCACTCCTGTCAGCTGTGGTGCCCGCGAATCGTCGACGAGTGCCGCCCGGACCACCTGGCGCAACCCATCGGCAAAAACCGCTCCCGGGATTTCGATCCCTTCTTGTTCGGGCACACCCAGCCGTGTGATCTCAGCCCCGATGGCGACCCTGACGAGAAACTCAGCTCGTCCTGAAGAGAACCGAACGTCCTCTTCGCCGGCAACGACGGTTACTGCCCCGGGCTCGAACGAGCGCACTATGTCGACAACGAGCCGGGACGGTACGAGCACTGTCCCATCGGTGTCACCGGCGACCTCGCAACGGGCTTCGATCACAAGGTCGGGATCGGAGCCGCACACTTCCAGATGTTGCCCACGCAGGTGCAACTTCAGTCCGGCGACGCCGAAACTCGGCCCAGAACGAGTACTTGTTGCCCTCGATGCTGTGACGAGAGTCTCGAGAAGGGTGTCACGATCGGCACGGAACTTCACGGAATGCTCTACTCCTTTCGAATTAGAGAAAAAGACAAACAGGAGTAGTAGGTCCTGGGGATTGTGGATAGCCCAGGCTTCTTCCTGTTCGGGAGGGTTGCACCATCGGCGGAGTTATCCTCCGATCGCACAGCCTGTCGTTCGTGGGCGTCAGCACCTGGGGATCAACAGGTGGGTCATCCACTGTTACAAGCGTGTTATCCACAGATCATAAACCGTTCTTGATTTGGACGCTCAGCTCTGTGACCTGGTCATACACCTGTCGACGTTCTTTCATGAGGGCAGAGATCTTTTCGACGGCGTGGATAACAGTCGTGTGATCTCGGTCACTGAATTCTCGTCCGATGGCTGGATAGCTGAAGTCGGTGAGCTCGCGAAACAGATACATCGCAATCTGTCGGGCTATGACAAGCGGACGCCGCCGGCTCGGGCCGATCAGTTCGTCCACGCTGAAACCGAAATGACGAGCACTTATCTCGAGGATCTGACCCGCGGTGATCTGCCGGGGTTGTTTGGAACCGACGAAGTCGGCGAGAACGAAGTCGGCGAGATCGCGTGTGAGCATCTGCCGGTTCAAGCTGGCGTAAGCCGTTACACGGATGAGCGCGCCCTCGAGTTCTCGGATGTTCTCCTTGACCTTTGTGGCGATGAGCTCGAGCACGTCGTCGCTGACCACCGCGTGCTCGTGCTCAGCCTTGGTGCGCAGGATTGCGATGCGGGTTTCCAGCTCAGGAGGCTGAATATCCGTTGTGAGCCCCGACAAGAGCCTGCTGCGGAGGCGGTCCTCCAAGGTTGCGATGGCGCGCGGGGCTCGGTCGGAGGTGAGGACAATCTGCTTGGAGGAGCCGTAGAGGGAGTTGAAGGTGTGGAAGAGTTCCTCTTGCAGCGACTCTTTCTTGTCCATGAACTGGACATCGTCGATGAGGAGAAGGTCGCACTCGCGATACCGCCTGCGGAACGCCCCCATGTCGTCTTTTGCACGAAGGGTCTCCACGAATTCGTTCATGAAGGTCTCGGTCGACACGTAACGAACCCTCATCCTCGTGAAGTTCTCGCGTACGTAGTTGCCGACCGCCTGGAGCAGATGGGTCTTGCCAAGGCCGGCCGCGCCGTAGACGAAGAGTGGGTTGTACGAGCGAGCGGGTGCCTCGGCTACCGAAAGCGCGGCCGCGTGAGCAAAGCGGTTGGAAGGCCCGGTGACAAAAGCGTCGAAGGTGTATTTCGGGTTCAGGGGAACGTCGTCAGCGCTTGAGCCGTTTTTGGGGCGCGCCGGAACAGTCCTCCCGCCATTGTGCTGAAAAGAGTGGGCCGATACCTGCTCCTCGGCGTTCAGTTGAGCAAGTTCTCTGCTTGTCGCGACCTCTTCCGGAGCGGGGTCGTCGATCTGTACGTCGAAGCGGAAAGGAACCTCTTTGCCCGAGCTGTCGAGGAGAGCGTCGTGCACAAGACCGTGAAACCGCCCTTCCAGACGGTCACGAACCACGCCACTGGGCACAGAGAGGACCAGAACCCCGTTTGTGACCGCCACCGGTCGGATAGCGGAGAACCACGCGCGCCAGGTCGCCTCAGACACCTGCGAGCGCAAAGCGTCCGAACAGTCATTCCACAGTTGCTGTGCTTCTGTCACCAGCTCGAGGCCCTCCGGTCAAGAAGTTCTCCACACCAGCATCCACAGGTGTGGACGGCGGGGCGAGCTCGCAGGGTGTGAGGCGAATCGTACAGCCCCTGTGCACCGCTTGCCTGGGGGCTGCCGCTTGGTCCGGAGGTGGATCGTGCGCTAAATTACCCCGGCCGGTCCCTGCTGTCTGGTGGACCTGTGTTTTCGCGCGCCAGATCCACAGATCGTCTAGGCGGGTCGATTGCACCTGCTTCACCGGACCGTCGCCGCGTCGGCAGACACCAAGAACGCGCGGCACCGGAACGACGAAACGAGGCTGAGATGAAGCGGACGTTCCAACCCAACACCCGCAAGAGGTCGAAAAGACATGGTTTTCGCCATCGGATGGCGACGCGCGCGGGCCGCGCGGTTCTGAAAGCGCGCCGACGCCGCGGACGCGTCCGGCTGTCGGCTTGAATCACAGTACGACACCGTTGCGACTTCCGAACAACAATGGGCAGTGAGTTGCCAGTTCTCAGTGAGGCGCATCACGCGCCACGCCCACGGCCGGTGCACGGCCGCCGCGTTTTCGCCGAACTACGCCGCTCGAGGCGAAGGGTCTTCGCTGGGCCGGTGAGAGTACAGTTCCTACCGGCAAGGAAGGCCGAAGAGGACCGGCACGTCGCCTTCGCGGTGCCCCGTAAGGTGGGAACCGCCGTTGAGCGCAATCGCTGCCGTCGTCGGTTGCGGGCGGTAGTGGCCGAGAACACGGCGTCGATCCCTGCGGGAACTTATCTCGTTGCCATTGACCAGGGTGTTCGCGACCTTCCGTTCCAGGAGTTGAGGGCAAGAGTGATCGAAGCGATGCAACGGGCGAGCCAGTCAGGTGCTCGATGAGCACTGTCAAGGCGGAACCAACGCCGCTCGTCAGGGTGCTGCTGCTGCTCCTGCGTGCTTACCAGGCATTGCGAGCCGGCCGACCGTCACCGTGCCGCTTGGTCCCATCCTGTTCGGCCTATGCCGTGGAGGCCATAGAGCTGCACGGTTCGTTGCGGGGGAGCTGGTTGGCTGTCAAGCGCGTCGCCCGCTGCCGCCCCTTCGGTAGCCGGGGCTTCGACCCGGTTCCGAGCTGAGGCCGGACATGCTTTTCGCCGCCGCCACCCACACCGCAAAAGCCGGTACTTCCGTCATAGGCACGGTCCTGCACCCGATCTTCGTCCTCGTCGGATATGTCCTCGCCTTCTTCTACGGGCTGATCCCGAACTACGCCGTAGCGATCGCCCTGCTCACCATCGCGGTGATGATCGTTGTCTTCCCTCTCACCCGCGCCAGTGCCCGCTCCATGATGCGGATGCAGCTCCTGGCGCCGGAGATGAAGAAGATCCAAGCGCGTTACAAGGCCAAGCCCGGGATGCCAACCCTGGAGAGGCAAGAGCTCCGTCAGAAGATGAACGAGGAGGTGATGGCGCTCTACCGCGAGAACGGAGTGAATCCGACAGGCGGTTGCCTGCCGATGTTCCTCCAATTCCCGATCCTGATCGTCCTCTACGACGTTGTCAGGGGTCTCGCCAAGACCGCCGACGTCCTCAATGCCAAGGGTCAAAAGATCTACGTACACGGCAGGCTGCTAGTAAAGGCAACGCCGCAGAACATCCCGAAGACGAGCCGGATGTACCGAGACCTCGTCGCGGCTCATGGTCAGATGCACGTCTTGGGCATCAATCTCGCGGATTCAGTGCGCACGCATCAGCCGCATGTGGTTGATGTCCTCCCCTACGCGGCGCTCGTGTTGATTGCCGTCGGCCTCCAGTACGTGTCGATCTGGCAGGTGACGAATCGCAACCCAGCCGCCGCGGCGTCAAACCAGCAGATGCAGCAGATGCAGAAGTACATGCCGCTCATCTTCCTGGTGCTCTATATCGCGCTCCCAGCAGGTGTCGGCGTCTACTTCATCGTTTCGAGTTTGTTCCGGGTCGGTCAGCAGGAGTGGATGTACAAGCATGACCCAACGATCGTGAAGGCCATTCAGGAGCTGACCAAGCGCAAGCATGCGGAGGCGCTCAATCCAAGCCCAGACGCTGTCGACACCAGGGGTGCCGCGTCGCGGGATGCCACAGCCGGCAAAGGCTTTCTCGCGAGAATGCGCGAAGCGAGCGGGAATACGGGCTCGACCCGGCCCGCGACGGGAGCCACGCGAAGGTCCACGGGAGCAAGCGGACCCAAGCGCGCTACCACCGGCTCGAAGGTGCCGGTCAGCCAGAACGGCTCCAAGAACGCAGCACCCGCGAAGAGGCCAGCTCCGCAGGCGTCCAGGTCAGCCGGCTCAGGTGGCGGCGCAAAGTCACAACCTCGCTCGAGGGACAAGCGACCGCGAAAGGGCCGATAGTCCGTGGAATGGGTCGAGATGACGGGAAGAACGGTCGAGGAAGCTGTCGAGGCAGCCCTTGAGCAGCTCGGTGTGGCCGAGACGGACGCGGAGATCGTCATAGTCGAGGAGCCGAAATCGGGCATGTTCGGGCTTCGGCGCAGTGGCGCCAGGATAAGGGCTCGGGTGCGCCCGATTCAGCCCAGGGCAAAAAGGCCCTCGCGCCGGCCGAGAACCCCGTCGGGTGTGAATGAGCGCGGGCATCGCCGGCAGGCGGCTCACCCCGAAAGCCCGACGCGCAAGTCCGCCGAAAAAGACGAGGGTGAAGAAGTCGGCGGCAAAGCTGCTGCTAACTCCGCTCCGGGAACAACCCGTGGTCAATCCCGCCAAGATCAAGGGCCGGGTCAGAATGGTTCGCGGAAAGCTCGCTCGCGTGTGGCGCACGAAGCCGCAGAGGCGACGGACGGGGATGCTGGTGCGCCCGTTGCTCCGACAGCAGGTGCTCGCCCACGGTCGCGTTCCCGGGGCCGCGGTGGCCGTGGGCGTGTCGCGAGCGGCTCGAATGGAACCGGGGACGAGTCTTCAAGTGGAGCCGGTCGTGGCACGGGATCACCTAAGGAGGCGCAGATGAGCATCGAGACCCAGCAGGAGCTCGCAACTGACTTCGTGCGGGAGGTCGTCGCCCGGTTCGGGATCTCCGCCACGACCACTGCACGCCGGACTGAGGACGACGGCATCCACATAAGCGTGGATGGGGACAACCTTGGGCTCTTGGTAGGCCCGAAGGGTGCGACTGTTGAGGCTTTGCAGGAGTTGACGAGGACAGTCGTCCAACGGCACACGGAAGAGCACACGAGCAGGATTGTCGTGGACGTGGGCGGTTACCGCGAGCGCCGAGCTGCTGCTTTGCGCCAATTCGTGCTCGAGGCCGCTGCGGATGTGCTGCGTACCGGTGTGCCCGAGGCGCTGGAGCCGATGTCTCCTTCGGACCGGAAAGTGGTTCACGACACGGTCAATGAGCTTGAAGGTTTGGAGACGAGCTCTGAGGGGATCGAGCCGCGACGCTATGTTGTCATCCGTCCGGCATCGGCCCTCGCAGCCCAGGATCCGTCGGCTCTTCCGCTGGAAGAGGATGACGATCGATCCGAGGAGCCGGAAGATCTGAGCTGAATGGGAGAGCGGCAGGCTCTCACCATGCTTCATTATTGCCAGGTAGAGGCTGAACCATGAGCCTGGCCAATGGTCAGGATCGTCTGGAGGCAGTGCTCGCCGAAGCGCGACACCGGTCGCTGACAGGCAACTTGCCATTCGCGGTGCAGAAGGCGCACTCGGAGGAGTTCCTTAGGGCCCTGTTGATGGAAGCAGTCAACGGTCCCGTTCTCGAGCTCGGAGCCGGTGGCGGACTGCCTGGCCTCGTGCTTGCGGTCGAGGACCGAGACCTTCGTCTCGTCCTGCTCGATTCGACGCACCGCTCCGCTGACTTTTTGAGGTGGGCGGTCGAGGAGCTCGGGTTGTCTTCGCGTGTGGAGGTTGTCAATGCTCGAGCCGAGGAGCTCGGGCGCGAGAAGAGATACCGGGGATGTTTTGCAGCAGTGGTTGCCAGGAGCTTCGGCCCGCCCGCGGTGACGGCCGAATGTGCAGCGCCATTTCTCCAGGTCGGCGGCCGACTGATAGTTTCCGAGCCGCCCGGCGAGGACTTGTGCAAGTCCGGTGACAGTTCGCTTCCTACAGCGCGCCGGTGGCCGGTCGAGGGTTGCGAGAAGCTCGGTCTGGTACCTGAGGCCGGCCTGAGATACGAGTTCGGGTTCGCCGTACTCCGGCAAGTATGTCAGTGCCCCGACCGCTATCCTCGCCGACCCGGGATTCCTACCAAGCGGCCGCTCTTTTCTGAAGCGCCACGGGCGCGGCCTACGCCTCGATAGTGTTAGCTCCGATGACAACAGCAGGCTTCGAGCTGGTCTGCGAAATCGAGCCTGCTACTCGACCAGACCTCAAGCATGTAAGGCACCAGATCGGCGTCCTGAGTTCGATAGCCGGGACGTTTCTCATCCCTGACAACCACATCGGCCGGGCGACGGTCTCCAGTGTCGCCGTCGCTCATGAGGTGGAGGCCATGGGTGGTCGTTCGATCGCCTGTCTGAACGCAAGGGACCGCAACTTGCTCGGCTTCCAACGGGATCTTCTGACCGCTGAAGCTTACGGAGTGGATCAGTTCCTCTTGGTGCGTGGAGACGAACCAAGGGTGGGCCGGCGGACAAGCGAGCTCACGGTTCGGACAATGCTGACCGAGGCCCGGGCATTCGAGAGCACCTTAGGTTTCTCCGGCGGCAGGAAGTTGCGGTTGGGCACGGCGACCGGCCTCGGCGATCTCCCCAGTTGGAAGCGGGAGGCCGATTTTCTGTTCGTTCAGGTCGGCTTCTCTCTCGAGGCATTGCTGCGCTGGAACGACAGAGTGCGGCCAGAGATGGCCGTTTATGCGGGCGTCATAGTTCTCGCCAGCTCCACGATGGCTCGCAGTTTGTCAAAGACGATTCCCGACATTGTCATTCCGAGCGAGATTGTCGACCGAGTAGACCGGGACCCGAAGGCCGGGATCGACATCGCGTGTGAACTGTTGCTGGCCATTCGGGAGTCCGGGGCTTTCCGGGGCGTGCACCTGATTCCCGTGTCCCGCTACCGCCCGGTTGCTGCCCGACTCGAGCCCATGCTGCATCACGCGTGATCTGCGCTGGCTCCGATCGGCAATCCCGGTCAGTCACTGGGTCCGGCCCGGCGCGCGCGTTATGCTCCCGATTGAGTCCGTCCTGTTCTCCCAGAACGACTGCCCTCAGCCGTTTGGCCGACAAATGTTTCACGTGGAACAGTTCCCCTTGAACCGAAGGTGTGATGAACGACCCAGAGGACGACGAAGATCGAAGAAGTCAAGCTGAGCTCGAGAAGCTGATGTCCGGTACCCGCACCGGGCTCAAGACTTCCGAGACCCGGGTGGCACGGGTCGAGGACAAACAGCCCGCCGTGGTGCGGACGCTGCCGAGAGTTATCGCAGTAGCCAATCAAAAAGGCGGCGTCGGCAAGACGACGACCACCATCAACCTCGGTGCCGCCCTCGCCGATCTTGGATACAGAGTATTGATCATCGACCTGGACCCACAGGGAAACGCCACGACCGGGCTCGGGATCGAGGGTCGAAACTTCGACTACTCGATGTACGACGTTCTTCTTCGTGACGTCGCACTCGAGGATTGTGTCGAGCCGACCAACATCAAGAACCTGTTCCTGGCACCGGCGACTATCGACCTGGCCGGAGCCGAGATCGAGCTGGTGTCGGTGTTCAGCCGAGAGCTTCGACTGAAACGCGTGCTCGCTCCGATCCGGGAGGACTTCGGCTACGTGCTGATCGACTGCCCACCTTCGCTGGGACTGATAACAGTGAACGCCCTTGCGGCAGCTAGCGAAGTGCTCGTCCCGATCCAATGCGAGTACTACGCCCTGGAGGGTCTTGGCCAGCTGCTCAGGAACGTAGAGCTCGTGCGAGGCAACCTGAACCCCGAGCTTGAGGTTTCGGCCATGGTGTTGACGATGTACGACTCAC
Organism: uncultured Acidimicrobiaceae bacterium; assembly: GCA_963719125.1. GTDB lineage: Bacteria > Actinomycetota > Acidimicrobiia > Acidimicrobiales > Bog-793 > Fen-455. The sequence goes on along the minus strand of CAVRAT010000003.1, from coordinate 38,201 downwards.
GGACGAGGTTGGCTGATCACGTGGTCGAGGAGGTTCGCACGCATTTTGGTGAGGCCGTCTGCAGGAATGTGATTCCTCGCACGGTACGGATCTCCGAATCACCCTCGTTCGGTGAGCCGATCACTGTCCATTCGCCAGCATCAAGAGGCGCCATTGCTTATCGAGAGCTAGCAAAGGAGGTCAGCGGTGGTCCGGCGTAGCGGTCTGGGCAAGGGTTTGGGGGCGCTCATCCCGCCGACACCCGGTGTTTCCACCGGTTCCATGCTCCGTGAAGTGCCACTTGCGCGGATCCGTCCGAACCCGTACCAGCCCCGTAACCAATTTGGCGAACAGGGCCTGTCCGCGCTTGTTGATTCGATCAAGTCGGTGGGCATTCTTCAGCCGATCCTCGTGCGCGAGGTCGGGCCGGATGAATACGAGCTGATCGCAGGAGAACGTCGCTTTCACGCGGCGCGACGTGCCGGACTGCAGTCGATACCGGCGCTTGTCCACGTGGCCGACGATGCCATGAGTCTCGAAGAAGCTCTGGTGGAGAATCTGCACCGTGAAGACCTCAACCCCCTCGACGAGGCCGGCGCATACCAACAGTTGATCGAGGAGTTCAACCTGACACACGAAGAGGTCGCCCGCAAGGTCGGCCGGTCCCGGGTGGGTGTCACGAACGCCTTACGGCTCTTCCAGCTTCCTCCGACGGTCCAGCGATACGTCCGGGATGGCCAATTGAGCGCTGGCCACGCCCGCGCGCTGCTTGGCACGCCGGACCGCATCTTGCAGGAGAGGCTTGCCGCCGAAGCGGTCCACAATGGCCTTTCCGTACGCTCGCTCGAAGATCTCGTCCGAAACGAGCTCCGACGGGAGCAGGCGGAAGAAAATGGGCTCGAAGGGGAGCTCGACGAGGCCGGCAACCCGAGCGGAACACCCGCCGGAGAGCAGCGTTCGTTGCCCGGAACCCCGGAGCCGAAGCTCGGGCGATCGCTACGGCCGCCAGGAGTGCACGATCTCGAGGAGCTCCTGGAAGACCGCCTGAACACACGTGTCAAAGTGGACATGGGTGGAAAGCGTGGCAAACTCGTGATCGAGTTCGCCACGTTGGACGACCTGGAACGGATCTACCGCGTAATTGTCGGAGAGACCTTAACCTGAGGTAGATACCCCACAGCCAAGGGTCCGCGAACGCGTCGTCATCCCCAGGCTGTGAATTCGTGCACAAGACTGCCGAGAGTCGGAACCCGCACACGTTTTCCCTGGTAAGAGGACCTTTTACTGTCGTAACACCACCGAAAGTTTACTTTCCCGTTACCTTCTTGACCTCTACTGTCGGTCCAAGTTGATCCACAACCTGTGCATGAGGTTGTGGAACACTTCACTCTCCGCTCGTGGTCAGCCATCGTTCAAGGGACTCCTGAACCGCTTTTGCAATGTCCGAAGTCTGCATCGCCACCTGGTGTGGAGCGCCCAGCTCGAGCACAACGGCAGGCATGACGGTTCGTCTGAGGATTACGTCGGCCATACCGTGCGCTCCGGCCTCCGGCATGTCGAGCCAGCTTGCTGCGGCCTGCAAGAGCAGCTCAGCAAGGTGTCGACTGGCGGCCGACTCGTAGCGAAACCCCCGGTAGAAGTATGTCTTGACCGATTCATGGCTCGGCTCCAGCCGCAGGCCGATGTAACAGTCGGCCTGTGCAGTATTCGCCGCTTGAGCCTGCGCGAACGGGTCCGGATCGTGCAATTCGAGTGACTGTGCCCCGGCGAGCAAGAGGGTGCGATGAACTGCCGCCACACCCGTCGCGAACCCCCCCTCCTCCCCGACGGCTATCTTCTTGCAGCTGAGCGTCGCCGGTGCCGCGGCGACCCTGAGTTGTTCTCGCAACGGGGTCACGAGAGCACTACCTCCCCGGACCGGCGCTACGCGCTTGAGCTCCGACAGTGTCACCGGCCCACAGATGCCGTCTGTCACGAGACCCATGTTGTGCTGGAATTCGGCGATCGCGGCGTGGGTGTTGTCACCGAAGATCCCGTCGACCCCTCCTGGATCGAACCCAAGACCGCTCAGCCTCCGCTGCACTTCAGCGACATCGTCTCCGTGCAGCATCGGGCTACGACGATAAAGGAGTCGGTCACCGAGACGAAAACCAGCCTCGACAAGGCTCGACCAAGTCTCGTGGTCGCAAATGCCGTCCCCGCGAAGGCCGCGCTGGGACTGGAACACCTGCACAGCCACCGCCGTCCCGGGGCCGTAGGCACCGAGCTGGTCGTCTCCATGCTCGAACCCGAGCCGCCCCAGCCTCTCCTGCAGGTCAACCACGGCCTTGCCCGAGTCGCCCTCATGAAGTGGCAGGAGATCTTCGCGGGGAGATGCCGTCCGCGGACGGCTCATAAGCCCGACCTCTGTGGCACTTCGGTCATCTCCGACATCGTAGGAGATGCCGGACGAGCGCTGGTAGTACGAAGAACTGTCGAATCAGGGCAGTTCTTCGTGTCAGAGAAGAGGCTCGAACTCCGACATGATCTGTGACTTGCTTCTTGCGCCCACGATCCGGGCCTGCGTCTCGCCGTTCTTGAACAGCAGCAGCGTGGGGATGCTCATCACCTGGAAGCGCTGCGCGGTACGCGGGTTGTCGTCGACGTTCAGCTTCGCCACCTTGAGCTTGCCGCTGTGTGCGCTGGCGATTTCGTCGAGAATGGGGGCCACCATCTTGCAGGGGCCGCACCATTCAGCCCAGAAGTCAACAACTACCGGGATGTCCGAAAGGCCAACCGCCTCGTCGAAAGTGTCGTCACTGACCGTGATGACGTCGTTCATTCCAATCTCCTTGTGTGTCAGGTCTGTGCGAGCGATGAGAGGTACCGCTCGGCTTCGATTGCAGCCATGCAACCGGAACCGGCTGCCGTGACAGCCTGCCGGTAGACATGATCCTGGACATCGCCGCACGCAAGAACGCCAGGGACGTTGGTCTTTGTGCTTCCGTGGGTGACGAGATATCCCGCCTCATCAGTCTCGAGCTGCCCAAGGAACAGTTCCGTGCTCGGTGCGTGCCCGATGGCGACGAAGACACCGTCTGCGGGGATATCAGACTCCTCGCCGGTGTTCACGTCCCTTATCCGCAGTCCGGTTACGCGCTCGTTGCCAAGCACGTCGACGACGACCGCGTCCCAGCGGAATGTGATCTTGTCATTCAGCCACGCCCTGTCTTGCATGATCTTGGACGCGCGAAGCTCTTTGCGGCGGTGCACAACGGTCACTGAATCTCCGAACTTCGTGAGGAACAGTGCCTCTTCGAGCGCGGAGTCCCCACCGCCCACGACGACGATCTGCTTGTCCCGGAAGAAGAAACCATCGCAGGTCGCACATGTCGAGACCCCATAACCCAGCAGCCGGGACTCGTTCTCAAGTCCGAGCATCAGCGAGCGCGCCCCGGTCGCGATGATCAGCGTCCTCGTTCTCAGTGTTGGCTCGGGCGCATCTCGATCGCCGATCCAGACACCGAAAGGCGCGGAGGACAGGTCGACCCTCGATGCCCGTTCCGTCACTATCTCAGCGCCGAATCGCTCAGCCTGGGCCCGCATCGAAACCATGAGCTCGGGACCCAGTACCCCATGGGCGAAGCCGGGAAAATTCTCGACTTCGGTCGTCAGCATGAGCTGGCCGCCTGGCTGGTCACTCGATGACGAAGGCTCACCTTCCAGCACGAGCGGCCGGAGGTCGGCACGCGCGGAGTAGATCGCAGCCGTCAAGCCGGCAGGGCCTGAGCCGAGAATCACTACGTCGCGTATCGCGCCGGACTCCATTTGTGTCGCTTCCCTTCCTACCGGCCGCCGGCTAGCTCCGGCTGTGGCGCATCCTGGAGATCAACGTCCCCATCACCACGAAGATTCCACCCATCAACAAGTAGCTCGCCCACACGCGCTGGTCGAAGACTTCGTTGTTGAGCAGGCGAATGACACCAATGACGAGCGCGATGAGGACGAAGATGACAACCGAGAAGGCCAACGCACCGAAGATGGCTGTGCGGACGAGCTTCTCCACGGGCCGCACGGTGTGGTCACGGACGAGTTCGACGAGCTGTCCGACCTTCTCGGTCAGTTGTGCAGCCCAGTCGTCTTTGGGAGCCGGCTCAGAAGACATGCCCAGTAGGTTAGCCGTCTAGGGTTTCCGCAAGCCGATAGCAAATGCCCATGCAGCGGGGCCCGGCGTGGGTCCCGATCACCGGGCCGATGTAGTTGATGAGAATCTCCTCGCGGGGATATATCCCGGCGAGCATGTCCAAGAACACCTCGAGATCGGGTGCCGCGGCATGTGCCACCGCCAGGCCGTCCAACTTGCCGGCTTGCTTCAGCTTGTTGACGAGGTAATCGAGCGAACCCGCGCGTGTCCGTTGTCGCGACTCGGCTTCGGCCACTCCGTCTCGGATCTCGATGATCGGCTTGATCGACAGGAGCGATCCCAAGAGTGCCTTCGCCGCTCCGATCCGGCCGCCCTTGCGCACATTGTCCACGGTGTCGAGAGCCCCGAACACTCTGATCTTCGGGACAACAGCTCGGGCAGCCGCCTCGGTTGCGTCGAGGTCATCGGTGGTTTGCGCGACTCTCGCCGCTTCCAACACGACCATCGCCTGCCCCAAGGTCACGGTGCGAGTGTCCACCACCCGCACTTCGATGCGCCCCCGCACTTCGTCGGCACCGGCACAAGCGGCCTGATAGGTCGAAGAGAGGCTCGCTGAGAGCGTAAGGCAGACAACGCCGGTGCAGCCGTCATCTGCCGCCTGCGTGAAGCTTTCTGCGAAGGCTCCCGGTGATGGCGCAGAAGTCTCGGGCAGGGCCGCAGTCATGGCACACCGACGCCAGAACTCCGAGGGCTCGATCAACCTCATCTCGTCTGGTCCCCAGTCACCGAGTCGGACATCGAGTGGGACGATCCGGATGTCATGTTCCGCAACCAGACTCGCGGGGATATCCGCCGCGCTATCGGTGACGACTCGGATCCCGGCCATGACGTCCCTTTCCTGCAATCGCGTGCCTCCTCCTGGAAGTTTGCCAGCTGACAAAGGTCCCGGCGAGTCCTGCCGCAAGCGCGTACGTGATGATGCCCGCCAGGACACTGGCGAACACGCGCGCCAAAAGTCCGACTCCCTGGCCCGATCCGACACCTGCGAGCACCAGAGCGACGACAAAGGCCATGACGAGCGAGCAGATCACTGTTCGCGACACGTAGCGGCCCACAACGAAGCCGCCGAGTCCCCCTACCCGGTTCCTGAGCACGACCAGGGCTGCAACCGCGGCGACCGTGTATGCGACGCTGAGTGAGAGCGCCAGTCCCTTCGCCCCGAGCGTGCTACGGAACCCGAACGCCAACAGGATGTTAAGCCCGTTCTCCAAGAGGTAGAGAAAGAAGGGAGTGCGGGTGTCGCGCATCGCCTGGAAGGCGAGGATTGCGAGCAGGTATATGCAGAATCCGGGCAAGCCCAACGCAAGCAGCTCCAGCATTGTTGCTGTTAGGTGTGCTCCGCTGAGGTGGTGCGCTGTCCCCGCACCCAAGGAGATGAGAGAGATGGCAGGCTGGGCCAGGAGCAGGTAGCCGACGACGGCCGGGATCACGCCTGCCATCGTGCGGCGAAGCCCGAGCCCGAACTGTAGGGCGAAGCCGGCGGTGTCCCCTTTGGTAAAACGCGATGCGAGTCCGGGGGCCATCGTCGTCATGACCGAAACGGCGACGATCCCGAAAGGCAGCTGGAAGAAGATCGACGCATACGTATAGGCGGTGAGCGACGCCGTACCTATGCTCACAGCGATCGCCGATACGACAAAGACAGCCAATTGATTGGCGATGACGAACCCGAAGGTCCAGCCGGAGAGGTTGATGATCTCTCGCACGGCGGGGTCGTTCGGACTCCAGCGAGGGTGTATGCGCAGCCCGCAGCTCAACAGGCTCGGCACGAGGGCGCCAGCTTGGATCACAACCCCGAGCGTCGTTCCGATACCGAGCATCAACAACAGCCCATGGTCGTGTTGAACCGCAGCAAGGTTGTGGGTGTGGCCGACCGCGACGAAAGCCAGGAGGATACCGATGGCGACGATGTTGTTGAGAATCGGGGCGAAAGCGGGCGCCGAGAAACGGCGGGCGGTGTTCAGCACGGCGGTCATCAGGCTGATGGCGCCGTACGCGAGCAGCTGCGGCGAGAAGAGCCTCAGGAGATAGGTGGCCACCTGGCGTTCGGTGACTATCTCCGGACCGTGGCTACCGACGGTGTACAGGTCGATTATCAAAGGAGCGGCGAGAAAGAACGCGACGGTCGCGACTAGCAGCAGGCAAACTGCCAACGTCAACACGGCGGAGATCGACTCGACAGCTTCCTGTTCCGAACGCGTCGCCAGGCGCGAGACGAAAACCGGGACGAATGTTGCAGTGAGGATTCCGCCCAGCACGAGATCGTGCACGATGTTCGGCGTGTTGTTGGCGAGGTTGAACGAGTCGGAAAGCGTCGAGTACCCGAGGGCGTAGATGGCGACGAGGATGCGCAGCAGTCCGGTTACTCGCGAAATGAGTGTGCCGGCCGCGACATAGGCCGTGGCAGTTCCCAGGCCGCGGCGCGGAGGGCTGCTACGAGCGCGGTCGCCCGGCGCTGGCCGCGCAGAACCAAGGGCTCTTTGCGCGGGACCCCGAATCCCTGTGAGTCCGGAGGGCGCGGGTATGCCCGGGAGCGTGCGCGGCAGACGCCCTCGGTAGATCGTCCTTTGATTGTTGCGGCCGTAGGAGCGCCGCCGCCTGTGCCTCACGAGGCCGGTTCCGCGACGGTGCCCGACATCGGTTCGTGCTGCTGGGTGCGGCCACGTCGAGCAGCGTGGCGGCGCCGGCGCCGCGACGCGGACCGGAACCACCAGAACAGGAGAAAGGCCCCCGCGCCAGCGGTGAGGACGATCGCGACGCCCGAGATCGCCGTGGAGCGGATGGTGAACTCGGCGCTTGCGAGCTGGAGGAGACCACCCGGAGAGACGAGTTGTAGCTGGAGGGTGGAATCGCCCGACGTGCGGGTCCCCACGCGGACGATGAAGCTGGTGGTGCCGTGCTTGAGCACGACCGGGACATCGGTCGATGAGGTCAGATTCGGGCCCGAGACCAAGAGTATGACGTGAAGCGGCGTCCTCGAGGTCGAGGTGATGGCGATCGGGAGCCTGGCCGAGGACGAGGTCACTGTCACAGTGCGGCCCGCCGGCAAGCTGAGCTCAGAGCCGAGTTTGTCCATCATTGCGAGGGGAGCCGACAGGTACGCCTGGCGGGCGGCGGTATCCAGCCCGGCGGTCTCGGCCAGCAAGATCCCGTCATCGAGAGCGTTGATCGTGGCCGTGTCGCTCGGGATGACCGAAGAGAGCTCCGCGAGCTGAACACGAGCCGCTTGCACTTTGCCGGGGTTGATCGACACTCCGGTGAGCGTCGGGCTCACGATCGAACGAACGGCAGGTGAGCAACCCGTGACGACGCTGGGTGGCTCTTGGCAGGTTCCCCGCGGGACTGTTTGGAAGAGTTGGCCGAGAGGAAGGGTTGTGACAATTGGGCTGGAGGCGAGTCCCCGGAGCGCCGCGTTGAGGAATCCCGCCGTCGGCGTCCAGGAGTCAGGAGCAACCAGGGCCACGCCTCTCGGTTGCGGGTAGTCCGGCGAGTCGAAGTAGAGCTCAGCAAGGTCAGCGAGCAACTGTTGAGCCCCGAGCGCGGGACTTCCCAGCGTACTTAGATGCGTCGCCAAACCCGGGTCGGCTTGCAGACCTTTGATGGTGGAGCCTGCGATTCGAAACGGGGCTGACAAGGTGTACGGCCACTGGGTTGCCGCCGGCTTGGAGTTCGGGACCGACTCGAGGTTGTTCTCCGGGACGACGATGCGCGTAATGCCGTCGGCGGCGAGATCTGCGACGCCGTGAGCGCCGATCGGCGTGGTTGCGACGTAGATGCCCGAGCTTGCCGATGCACGGAGCACTTTCGCGAAAACCTGGTCGCTGCGGGCGAACTGGCTCGCGAGGTCGCTTTGGAGACCGGCGCGGATCAGCCGGGTCGGATTGACGGCACTGAAGGGCCCGCCCACGACGATGTCAGGATTGGCGGCGAGCGTGTGGGCGAGCTTTGCGTTCTTCCTGCTCTGAGCCACGGCCAGCAGCGTCTGCCCGTAGAGGTCGATCGTGAGTGGCGCTTGAGGCCAGCTCGCTTCTGCCCGGGCGACAGTCTCGATCCGGGAGAGGGTCCCGCGGGGCACTTTCGGCACCCCGGCGGGGGTGAACGCCGGCGGTACCCCGACCGGCACGACGAACGAGAAACGGAGGCGTTCTTGGGGCGGGACCTTCGAGGGGACGACGATCAGGTACGTCGTGAAGGAGTCGATGGTGACCGGCTGGCCGGTGAAGACGTCGACGAGGGACACCTGCAGCGGGTAGACGCCGCCGCAGCCCCCGTATCGCGGTGGGCAAGGGAGCTGGAACACCTGATCTGAAGGGACCCCTGCCGGGACTTGGCCGGAGAGCTCGGACCCTGTCACGTAGACCTCCACCGAGGCTTGCGTCTCGGTGATGGAGCTCAGCGAGAACGTTGTGAGCGCGAGCTGGTTTAGGCCTGCGAGCTGTCCCGTGAGCGTTGTGTTGAACTCATAACGGCTCGCCAGGGCCGATTGGTCTGGTTCGGTGTAGAGCGCCACGTCGACGAGGAGATCGTTGGCTGCGACCGGCGAACGCACCCTGAGACCAAGGCGAACAGGAACACTCGAGCTCTCCACCCAGGGGCTCTGCGATACGAGCGTGATGAGACCTTTAGGGACGGCCTGAGCTCCGGCGGGACGGAAGTTGCCGATCGAGGTCGTGGCGAGGACCAGGGCGCCGGCGGCGAACAGGGCGAGCACAGCCCGTGCGGTGAGCCACCCGAGCGACGTCAGAGCCGACTGGGCATCCCTGAGCCATGAGGCGGACGGCAACGGTGGTCTTGTCCTCCGATCGGACACGCGAGACGCAGCGAGCCTATCTGTGCGCAGCAGGCTCATACAGGTGGACCAGAGCGCGGAGGACCTCGGGGGACGGTACGGTCGTGGAATGCCAGTGCTGTTCGGACGTCATGAGGAGTTCGCAGCGCACGCCACAGGTCAATGGCACCCCGAGCGCGCGGAGCGTCTGGAGGCGGTTTTTGCCGGTGTCGAAGGCTCGCCAGCAGCCGAAGTGACTGTCCCCTTCGAACCCCGCCGCGCAACACCGGCAGAGCTTGAAATCGTCCACGACCCTTCCTATATAGAGCGCATCGAGGATCACTGCCTCAGTGGCGGCGGACACCTAGATCAGGACACCGTTGCGGTCCCTGCCTCCTTCGACGCGGCTCTCCGCGCCGCTGGGGCCGGCCTGGACGCAGTTGAACGCCTGCGAAAGGGGGAAGGCGACGTCGCATTTCTGGCGGTGCGGCCCCCGGGGCACCACGCACTCGGGGCAAGGGCGATGGGTTTCTGCTTGTTCAACAACGTGGCCGTCACGGCGGGGTCGATCGCGGCGCGTGGCGAGCGCGTGATGGTGCTCGACTGGGACGCGCACCATGGCAACGGCACCCAAGAGATCTTCTTCGAGCGTTCCGACGTCCTTTACGTTTCGCTCCATCAGTTCCCCTTCTACCCCGGGACCGGCTCACTGAGCGAAGTCGGGGCAGGCGCGGGGATGGGTGCGACGGTGAACGTGCCGTTTCCTGCCGGAACTCAAGGGGACGCCTACCGCTTGGCGTTCGACGACCTCATCGCGCCGCTGGCTGAGGAGTTTGCTCCTGAGTGGCTCCTCATCTCCGCCGGATTCGACGCTCATCGCGCTGATCCATTGACCGATCTTGGGCTCACCGCGGGCGATTTCGCAGACCTGACCTCTCGCGCACTGCAATTCGTGCCGCGTGGCCGTCTTGTCGCTTTCCTGGAAGGAGGCTACGACCTGGCGTCGCTGGCCCTTTGCGTCGGCGCGTGCGTGGCTACGCTCGGCGGAGTCGACTACCGCCCCGAAGCCGCCTCACGGGGTGAGACGACTCAGCATGCACGTGAAGTCATCGCCACGGCCGGTCGCTACCATCGGGCCGCGTTCACAAGATGAGCCAGAAGCCAGCACCTCCGACTGTGGTCCCCGAGCGCCTCCGCTCGGTTCTCGAGGCGACGCGGCCAATTGCCGAGCGTTTCAAGTCTGCTGGTAAGAAGATCTTCCTTGTAGGTGGACCCGTGCGTGACGGCATCGCAGGGCGCCCCGGTGGTGTCGAACCCGGCCCGGAGGTCGACATCGACCTGACGTCGGACGCGACTCCTGACGAGATCGAGGAGTTGGTCGCGGATCTCAGCGATGCCATGTGGAACCAGGGCAAGCGATTCGGGACCATCGGGCTCATGCGCGCAGGGCGCCGTTTCGAGATAACGACTCACAGGGCGGAGGCCTACGTGCCCGAGTCCCGCAAGCCCGAGGTCAGATTCGGGCACGACATCGGGACCGACCTATCGCGCCGGGACTTCACCGTGAACGCGATGGCCCTCAGCTTGCCGGGCCTCGTACTGGTTGATCCGTTCAACGGCATCACTGATCTAGCGGAGAGACGCCTGCGTACCCCGCTCGAACCGGAGGTGTCGTTCTCGGATGATCCCCTGCGCATGCTCCGAGCCGCCCGATTCATCGCCGGCTACGAACTCAGTCCCGACGCTCAGCTGGTGACGGCGGTCGAGTCCATGCGTGCACGACTCGAGATCGTCTCCAGGGAGCGAATAAGAGACGAGTTGGACAAGTTGCTCCTGTTGCCCCGCCCGGCACCAGGTCTCTGGTTCCTCGTCAACACAGGGCTGGCCGAGGAGTTCCTGCCAGAGCTGCCCGCGCTCGCCCTCGAGCAGGATCCGGTCCAGCGTCACAAGGACGTCCTGGCTCACACGATCGCGGTTGTCGAGAAGACAAGCCCCGAGAGGGTTCTTCGCCTGGCCGCGCTCTTTCACGACGTCGGCAAACCCGCGACGCGCTCGATCGGCCCAGGTGGGGTTCACTTCCACCACCACGACGTGGTCGGCGCGAGGATGACGCGCAAACGGATGCAGGAGCTTCGTTATCCCACCGACGTCATCGAAGATGTTGCGCGGTTGGTGGAGCTTCACCTGCGGTTCCACACCTACAAGATGGGCTGGACTGACTCGGCGGCGCGCCGCTACGCGCACGACGCCGGTCCATTGCTAGGCCGTCTGAACGAGTTGACCCGCTGCGACTGCACGACGCGCAACGAGACCAAGGCGAAAGAGCTCGCCTTGCGAATCGACGATCTCGAGCGACGCCTCGTGGAGCTTCGCAAGCGTGAGGAGTTGGACGCCATACGTCCACAGCTGGACGGCATCGCGGTGATGGCACATCTCGGCATTCCCCCTGGTCGCGAAGTGGGTGCCGCGCTGGAGTTCCTGTTGCAGATCCGTTTGGACGAGGGACTGCTGGACGAGGAGGAGATCCTGCGACGCCTCGATGCCTGGTGGAAGGACCGGTCGCGGGCTGATTGACGGTGCTGGTCGCGGTGTTGCCCCCTCCGCGGTGCCTCAGGAGTTGCCGGTGAATCCTCGACCATCCGGTAAGGGTCCAGTCAACCGAGAAACTGCACGGGTGGACGGCTCACGCGCGCAGTGTGCTCGATGCACGCACCACGAGCTCGGGTTCGAAGCGGACGGCCCGATGCTCATGCGGTGCGCCGCTTACCTCCTCGAGGAGCAGTTCGGCGGCGGCGACGCCTAGCTCGTACTTGGGCTGGCGTACAGAACTGAGCGGGGGCGACAGCATCGAGGCGAAGACCACGTCGTCGTAGCCGACGACGGCCATCTGTTCGGGAACGGCCACTCCCGCCGCGGCGAGACCCCGGAGCACTCCAAAGGCGAGAAGGTCGTTGGCGCACATCACCGCGCTCGGCCGGGGCTCAGCGGCAAGGAGCGCCGCCACCGCATCCTCGCCACGGTCGATTGTGAGAGCGCCCACGACAATTTCTTGGAGCGCGGCGCGGCCGCCGCGGCGAGCCCGCCGTGCCGACCGGCGGGCGCCCTCTTTGCGGTCGATGCACTGTCGGATCGTCGCCGGGCCGTTGACGAGTGCGATCGCCTGATGCCCCAGTCCGAAGAGATGGTCAGCAGCAAGTTCGGCACCTCGGATGTCGTCCACCGCCGCGGAGCACAGTCCGTGACTGCTGCCGTCCCGGTCCAACAGCACGGTCGGTATGCCGCGAGCCGCCAGCCCGACGGCGCTCTCCAGGTCGCTGTCGACCGGGGAGACCAGAAGGCCATCCACTCGATGCTCCTCGAGCACACGGAGGTAGCGCTGCTCGCGTCGGGCCGACTCGTCCGTGGAGCAGACCATCAGGACGTAGCTCTGTTCACGAAGTACGTGCTCGGCTCCGCGGACAATCTCGGTGAAGAACGGGTTCGCGATGTCCAGTAAGACAACGCCGATCGTACGGCTCTTGCCCACTCTCAACTGGTGTGCTGCCGTGTTGCGAACGAATCGCGTCGAGTCGATCACCTCGAGAACCCGCTTGCGCGTGTTGGGGGCCACGACGGAAGGGTTGTTGAGCACGTTCGATACTGTGCCGAGGGATACCTGCGCCATGTTGGCGACCTCGCGGATGGTGACCCGACGCTGTGCAGAAATGCGATCGACCCCAGTAGCGCCCGGGTGACACCTCTCAGCTGGTCCCGCACTCTCACTGGGGACCACCGCATCGTGAATACCAGTGGGGAGGCAGTCCTCGGTCATCGCCCGGTGCCTTGACAGCGAATAGGTACGTCGTTAGCGTTCGGTCCCGTAAAGCTTTGAGCAAGGTGGATTGGGCCATCTTCGCGTGGGAACATTTTGGCGGCTGTTCCAACGGGACCGCAGCAACTGGTTACTGTGTGCCCGACTTGAAACGATTCATTCCTTTGCGGAAGAAAGCTGAGACCCAGGAATGTCGTCGGACTGGCACGTTGCGCAGGCTGGAGAAACGGCGACGACATCGTGGTCGACACGGTACACGACAGTGTCTGTCGCAACACAGGGGCAAGACACGGAGCTGTGCGGCGGCCGGCACCCAGATGGTCCAGACAATGGAGTCATCGGGGCGGAGGGTGAGATGCGGAGAAGCGCGTCGAGATGAAGGTCGGCGGCCCGCCTCCCAGCGACCCCATGAGCAGCTTCCAGGGGGCCGCCGAGCAACGAGAGGGTGACTTCTCTGTCGATGGCGCCCAGCCGGTGGCGGTCGACGAGGCAGCAGGGTTGGGCGAAAGAGCGCCGGGGCCTGCTCTGGTCCTTGACCATGCGACCAAGTCGTTCGGCGCAGTGCACGCGCTCGTCGACGGCAGCATCGAGCTGCACTGGGGTGAGACGCACGGTCTTGTGGGCGAGAACGGGGCCGGCAAATCGACACTGGTCAAGATACTGGCCGGCGTCCACCTGCCCGAGAGCGGTCGCCTGGTTGTCAACGGCCGGGAGGTGAGGCTGGACGGCCCGGCCGCTTCTCGAGCCGTTGGAATCGCCGTCATCCACCAGGAAGCATCCGTGTTTCCGGACCTCAGCGTCGCGGAGAACGTCTTCATCGGCCGCGAACCGCTGCGTAGCGGGCGTCGCATCGATTTCAAGACGATGAACGAGGAGATTGCCGTCATCGTCGACCGTCTCGGCGTCCGTCTGGACCCCCGTCGGATCGCGAAAGGGCTCTCGGTCGCCGACCAACAGATCATGGAGATCGCAAAAGCGCTCTCGCTCAATGCATCCATCATCGTGATGGACGAGCCGACTGCATCTCTGTCGGCTCACGAGGTCGACCGGCTGTTCGAGATGATCGAGCTGCTCCGCCGTGACGGCACAGCTGTGCTCTTCATCTCGCACCGCCTCCAGGAGGTCTTCGACATCTGCCAGCGGGCCACGGTGATGCGCGACGGTTGCCACGTCTTCACTCAGCCGCTCGCCGGGCTGGTCGCGGACGACCTCGTCCAGGCGATGGTGGGACGCGAGGTCGTCGACCGACGTACTGGGGGTGGCCAGCAGATGGGCGATGTGGTCCTCGCAGTCGATCACCTGAGCCGAGAGGGCGTCTTCACCGACGTGTCCTTCACCGTGCGCTCCGGTGAGATCGTCGTGCTCGCGGGCCTGGTCGGCTCTGGCCGGAGCGAAGTGGCGCGGGCCATCTTCGGGATCGACCGCCGCGACGCCGGGAGCGTGTCGATCAACGGGCGACCGCTGCGGTCGGGGTCGCCGACCAATGCGATCGCCGCCGGCGTCGGCTTCGTCCCTGAGGACCGCCGCCAGCAGGGGCTGGTCATGGCGATGGCGATCGACCGCAACATCGCCCTCGCCTCCTACGACCACCTGAAACGTAGAGGGCTCATCTGGGGCGCCCTTGAGCGGAGCTTCGCCGCTGACTGGGCAACCCGGCTCCGCCTCAAGTACGGACGGCTGAGCGGCAACGCCTCCACCTTGTCCGGGGGGAACCAGCAGAAGCTCGTCCTCGCGAAATGGCTCGGAAGGAACCCGTCACTGCTCATCGTCGACGAACCGACGCGGGGCATCGACGTCGCGACGAAGGCGGAGGTCCACCGCCTCCTAGAGGAACTCGCGGCCGATGAGGGGGTCGCGGTGCTGATGATCTCGTCGGAGCTTCCGGAGGTCCTGCGGATGGGCAACCGGACCCTAGTCATGCGGGAGGGTCGGCTTGTGGCCGAGTTCTCCCACAGTGAGGTTTCCGAGGAACGCATCGTGGCCGCAGCCACGGGCCAGACCGAACTCGTGGACCAGCGAGCCAAGAGCGACGTCATGGGACGTGGTGCACCATGAGCACACGACCGCCCAACCACGCCACTCGCGGCTGGTGGCAGATATGAGTACCCAGGACACAGCTCTGGTGCAAGCCACCGGCAGCCCGCAACGGCTGGTCGACATCGTCTTCCGTCTCCGGGAGTACGGGATCATCGTCGTCCTCATCATCTTCATTGCTGTGACCACGGGCATTCAGCCCCGGTTCATCGGACAGCAGAACATCAAGTTCATCCTGCTGAACGCCACGATCTATGCCATGTTGGCATTAGGCGAGACGATGGTCGTGGTCAGCCGGCAGATGGACCTCTCTGTCGGTTCGGTACTGGGCCTGTCTGCCTATGTTTCTTCCAATCTCTTCGGGCAGGTGCACGGAATTCCCATCCCGGTCGTCTTTCTCGCCGGCCTTGGGATCGGCCTCGTGTGCGGCGTGTTCAACGGTGCCGTCACCGCATTAGCCCGTGTGCCGGGGCTGGTCGTCACGCTGGCCACCCTCTACATCATTCGAGGTATCGACATCTCGATCATCGGTGGCGGAGAGGTGGTCGCGAGTTCGTTGCCTGCCCACTTCTCTGCGATCGGCTCCGACTCGGTGGTCGGCATTCCATACATCACCATGGTCGTGGCGGTTGTCATCGCGGCCGGCACGTACTTCCTCCGCTCGTTCCGATCGGGACGCGAGCTCTACGCCATCGGGTCGAATCCGGACGCAGCCCGCCTGGTTGGAATCCCGATCGCACGGCGCGTCTTCTCCGCCTATGTGGCCAGTGGCGCCATCGCCGGCCTCGCGGGGGTCATCTGGGCGTCCTATTACGGGACGGTCGATTCCACCGCGGGCACCGGCTACGAGCTGACGGTCGTGACAGCAGTCGTGGTGGGTGGCGTCGCCATCTTCGGCGGCAGCGGGAGCGCGGCCGGCGCTGCGTTCGGCGCTCTGCTCCTTTCCACCATCTCCACTGCCCTTTACGCTCTCGGCGTGTCGCCGTTCTGGGACCCAGCCTTCGACGGTCTTCTCCTTGTTCTGGCCATCACCCTGGACCGGGGGATCGCCGTCCGGCTTGCCGAGGTTATGAGGAAGCGGGCGTTCCGCCATGAACCCTGAGCCCGTGGCCGGCGCCGGCGTCTTGGCAGTGGGGCCGCCTTCCTCTGGTGCGGAGCCACCGACGTCGTCAGCCACGCCCGGGGCTGGCGAACCCCAGCCAAGTGGCACCGGGCTCGCCCATTTTTCGCGACTCCGGGTCCTGGCGCGCTGGGAGATCGCCCTGTTTGCGACCTTCGTGGTCGTCTTCATCGTCGGGCGGGTGCTGTCGCCTGAATTCCTCACCAACTACAACTTTTTCAACATGGGGCTCTCCAACGGTGAGCTGGCGATCATGGCCCTCCCCATGACGTTGATCGTCGTTACCGGCGAGATCGACCTCTCGGTCTCGTCGACCCTCGGCCTTGCGAGCAGCCTGCTCGGACTTCTCTGGATGCACGGCTGGCCAATGCCGGCGATCATCGTCGTGGTCCTCATTTGCGGAGCGTTCCTGGGAGCTTTCAACGCCTTTCTCGTCACGCGCGTCGGCCTGCCATCGATCGCGGTGACCATCGGCACCATGTTGCTGTACGCGGGCATCGGCGAGATCCTCCTCGGCTCGAACATCGTCTCGAACTTTCCTGCCGCCTACACCAACCTCGGTGTATACGGTGTGCCTGGCATCGGCCTGTCCTACTCGACGGTGATCTTCTTCGGGCTGGCGATCATCTTCGGTGGCGTCCTTCACTTCACCCCCTTCGGTCGATCGCTCTTTGCCATGGGGGCCAATCAAGAGGCGGCCATCTTTTCGGGGATACGGGTCAAGCGCGCCAAGACCATCCTCTACATCGTCTCTGGCATCGTCTGCTCAGGCGCCGGCATCCTTTACACTTTCAGGCTTTCCACCGCCGAGTACGACAACGGGACGGGACTGGTCCTCTCCGTGGTCGCCATCGTCTTGTTGGGAGGCGTTTCGATCTTCGGTGGCAAGGGCTCCATGGTCGGCGTGGTATTTGCCGTCCTCATCTACTCCGGCCTGCTGGATGCGCTGCTGCTCACGGGATTCCCCCAGCAGGCGAGCGGCATCGTCATAGGCGGGCTACTGCTCCTCAGCGTGTTGGTGCCCAGCGTGCCCGAGTTCCGATCGCGGCTGCGCGCCGGACGTCACCGCCTGCGGCGACAAGAACCCCAGGCGGCCATTGCTCACAGCGGATCTGTCGTCCAGTCGCGGGCAACAGGCGACAGCAGTAGCGCAGCCGGTCAAGGAGGGCAGCCTATTTGAGACGATCTGGGGCGACATGCCCCTTTCAGGCGGAGACATACGCGCGTGCGACGAGATTCAAGTCGTCGGAGAATTGAAATTGTAAGTGATTGGGTTGTGACGCGGAATGATTTCGCCTCAGGCTTAGCAAGAAAGAGAGGCAGAGCTATTCAGACCCATGCGCGGCGGCCGCTGGAAACGGCCGATGGTCAGGCCCTTCGACTTTACGCGCTGAATGGCCTATTGCGGACTACTCAATGCCGCTGTACAGTTCGATGTAGTTGCCCATTATTTATGCAACTGTAATCCAACCGATTGTTGTCGGTTGGAACTGGAATGGAGGATTCAACTTATGAAGAACCCCATTAAGAGCGGCCATCTAAGGATCTCGCTGCTGAGTGCGGTAGCGGTCGGCTTAGCGGTGGCCAGCATGGTTGCCGTGTCCGGCGTGGCGACAGCGGCATCCTCGCCTCGGGTCACCAAGGCAACCCGGCCCCTGGAGAAGGGCCTCAAGGTGTTCGTGATCCCCAAGAACCTCGGCAACTCGTACTTCACCACGTCCGACAGCGTCAAGACTGGCGGAGCTCTCCTCGCTTTGAGGCAGTTGGGTGAGCTCGGCACCGAGACCAGCGGGACCGCTGCGACACCCAGCTCCCAGATCCCCGCCATCGAGGGTGCGATCACCAAGGGCGCCAACGTGCTGATCGTCTCGGCCACCGACCCGGACGCGCTCTGCCCGACGCTCAAGGGAGCGATGGCTAGAGGGGTTACGGTCGTCACCTACGACTCTGACGCTCCCACGTGCCGCGACCTGTTTGTCGATCAGGCGAACGCGCAGGGCATTGGCGACATCGAGGTCGACATCATCGCCAAGGAGATGGGCGACGCGGGTCAGCTCGCCATCGTCTCGGCAGCTCCCACGGCGACCAACCAGAACGCCTGGATCGTCTACATGAAGCAAGAGCTGAAGAAGTACCCCAAGATTACGCTCGTCAAGATCGTCTACGGCATGGATGACACGGCCATTTCGACGACGGTCACCGAGGGCCTGCTCACGGCGTACCCGAACCTCAAGGGAATCATCTCGCCGACCAGCGTCGGGCTCCCCGCAGTGGCAGCGGTGCTGGACACGGCCAAGTACCGCGGCGTCATCCAGGTCACTGGCTTGGCCACACCCTTGGCGATGAAGAAGTACGTCCTGGACGGGACCTGTCCGGAGTTCGCCCTTTGGAACCCGGCCAACCTCGGATACCTCGCCGCGTACGCGGCTGTGAACTACGCCTCCGGTGTCATCACCAACGCAGTGGGCCAGAGCTTCACCGCCGGCAAGCTCGGGAAGTACACAGTTGGCGCTGACGACACGATTCTTCTCGGACTGCCGTTCATATTCAACAAGTCGAACATCGCGCAGTTCCACTTCTAAACGAGTCCCCGAAGGGCGCAGGCTCCGGCCTGCGCCCTTCGCCTCCCCAGTTCCCTATCCTTCTATGCAACGTATTTGCTTTCACCTCCGGGTGGACCCGGGCCGTCTCGCTGAGTACCGCGAGCAGCATGCCTCGGTGTGGCCGGAGATGCGTGACGCGCTTTCGGCCGCCGGCTGGCACAACTACTCGCTCTTCCTCGACACGACCGGCCTGCTGACCGGTTACTTTGAATGTGAGGACCTGGACCAGGCTCAGCGGGCGATGGAATCGACCCCCGTAAATGCTCGCTGGCAGGCCGAGATGGCCGAGTACTTTGTGGGACTCGGTGGCGGGCCTCCCGACCGTGGCATCGTGCCCATCCCGGAGATCTTCCACCTTGAGTGACAGTCAGACGCCTCCACCCGCCATCCGATGAGAAGATGAGGAAGATGACCAACTTATCTGCGGTTCGAGAAGCCCTGCGCCGGCAGCGAATCGAGACGCCCTCTTGGGCGTACGGCAACTCGGGCACCCGGTTCAAGGTGTTCCCCCAGCCCGGCGTGGCACGCAACCCCTACGAGAAGATCGACGACGCCGCCCAGGTACACCGCTTCACGGGCATCGCCCCGTCGGTGGCCATCCACATCCCATGGGACCGGGTCGACGACTACGAGGGCCTGGCCAAGCACGCCCGCAGCGTCGGAGTCGAGATCGGTGCTGTCAACCCCAACGTTTTCCAGGAGCTCGAGTACAAGCTCGGCAGCGTCTGCAACCCGGACCCGGCTGTTCGCCGGCACGCGATCGGGCACCTTAAGGAGTGTGTCGAAGTGGCAAAGGCGACCGGTTCGACGATCTTGAGCCTGTGGTTTGCCGACGGCACGAACTACCCGGGTCAGGACAGCATTGCTAGACGCCAGGACTGCATGGCGGAGGCTCTTGCCGAGGTGTACGGGACGCTTCCCACGGGCATGAGGATGCTGCTCGAGTACAAATTCTTCGAGCCTGCCTTCTACAGCACCGACGTCCCCGACTGGGGCACCTCTTTTGCCCACTGCATCCGGCTCGGCGAACGGGCACAGGTGCTGGTCGACACCGGGCACCACGCCCCGGGCACAAACATCGAGTTCATCGTGGCGGTGCTGCTCCGGGCCGGGAAGCTGGGCGGCTTCCACTTCAACAGCCGTTTCTACGCCGATGACGACCTCATGGTGGGTGCCGCAGATCCGTTCCAGCTCTTCCGGATCATGAACGAGATCGTCGCCGCGTCAGCTCTCGGGACTGACAGCGGTGTCGCCTTCATGCTCGACCAGTGTCACAACCTCGAGTCGAAGATCCCGGCCGAGATCCGCTCGGTCATGAACGTGCAGGAGGCGACCGCCAAAGCACTGCTCGTAGATCGGGACGCGCTCAGGGAGCGCCAAGAGGTGGGTGACGTGCTCGGTGCGCACGGTGTTCTGATGGACGCATACAACACCGATGTACGTCCGTTGCTGGCCGAAGTGCGCGAGGAGATGGACCTCGACCCAGATCCTCTCGCGGCCTACTCCCGGTCCGGCTATGCCGAGCGAATCATCGAGCTCAGGGCAGAGGGCAGCCAGGCGGGATGGGGCTCCTGAAAGAGGAGGATGGTGATCAGTCCCGACTTCCAGGGCGCACCCGGTGATCCCCACCGGGCCCGGAGGATCGCCCGAGCCGTTGCTACCAGCGTGAAAAGGCGCATCAAGCCTTTGGCTCCTGACGCGTTCCACCGCGACGGTGGCGTGACTGCTGCCCCCACGCCCTAGATGTCACCGACAACCCACCACGTCGCGGTCGATCTCGGCGCTTCCAGCGGCCGCATGGTGCTCGGCGTGGTGCAAGACCAAGAGCTCCACGTGGAGGAGGTGGCGCGCTTTTGGAACGGACCGGTGACGGTCAGCGGCATGTTGCACTGGGACGCCCTGGCACTGTACAAGTCCATCCTCGATGGGCTGAGAAAGGCCGGGAGGCATGTCGGCAGGCTCGACTCTGTGGGCATCGACAGCTGGGGCGTCGACTTCGGGCTCCTCGATCGTGACGGGCGACTTCTCGGCAACCCGGTCCACTACCGGGACCGTCGCACCGAGGGCGTCATCGAGTCGGTCCTCAAGCAAATCCCCGCGGCCGACCTCTACCGGCGTACCGGTATCCAGCTCCTGCCGTTCAACACCTTGTACCAGCTCGTCGCGGCCGCAGGTACGGCACAGCTCGAGGCGGCGACCACACTGTTGCTGATGCCCGATCTCTTCGGGTACTGGCTCACCGGTAAGGTCGGCGCCGAGGTGACGAACGCGTCGACGACACAGCTGCTGTCCATCGCCACCGGCGACTGGGACACCGAGCTCATGACCGAGCTGGGTATCCGCAGGGACCTTTTCCCGGCTCTCAGGCATCCTGGTGACCCGGTCGGCGACCTCCTCCCCGAGGTGATGCGTGAAACCGAGCTCAAGGGCCCGGTCAGTCTCACAGCTGTGGGCTCGCACGACACGGCGTCCGCGGTCGTCGCCGTCCCGGCTTCCTCTGAGCGCTTCGCCTTCATCGCCTCCGGAACGTGGTCGCTGGTCGGCCTGGAGCTGGATCGCCCCGTGCTCACCGAAGCGAGCCGCCGCGCCAATTTCACCAATGAGCGCGGGGTCGATGGCACGGTCCGCTACCTACGCAACGTCATGGGCCTGTGGATACTGCAGGAATGCGTCGCGGCTTTCGGGCGCACAGGCGAGCCTGCTGACCTCGAAGGCCTCATCGCCGAGGCTGCCCGGTTGCCCGGGCTGCGGTCGCTCATCGACGTCGACGATCCAGTGTTTCTGCCTCCGGGCGACATGCCCGGCCGGGTCGCCAACGCCTGCGCCCGATCTGGCGAACCGAAGCCGGAGACACCCGCAGCACTCGTCCGGTGCGTTCTTGACAGCCTCGCCCTTGCCCACAGGCGCACCATCAACGAGGCGCGCGTCCTGACCGGGCGGGACATCGAGGTAGTGCACTTGGTAGGCGGCGGCGTACACAACCGCCTGCTTTGCCAGCTCACGGCCGACGCCCTGGGTCTGCCGGTCATCACCGGCCCGGCAGAGGCGACCACGCTCGGGAGTTTGCTGGTGCAGGCCAGGGCCCACGGTGCTTTCTCGGGCGGTCTCAGCGAGATGCGGGCGGTCGTCCGCACGAGCACCGAATGCGCCGTCCACCAGCCGTCAGGGCGGGAGGACATCTGGCAGCAGGCGGAGGCTCGAGTCGCCCGGCGATCGGCAGGCGAGTAGCGCCGATGCAACAGCGACCTCAGGCGGCGACCGACCCGTTGGCTGGCTCAGAGTGGCCCGACCCGCTCGCCTCGCTGCGCGGACTTCCCGATCTCGGGCTCAAGGGCGTTACTGAGACCGCCTCGTCCCCGACCGGCGCCCAGGACGTACCCGATCAGGACCGGGCAGAGCCGGACGATCTCGCGCCGGACACGCGCTCCAAGGTCAATACTCACGTTCACCTACCGCCCAACTTCTCTGCTTTCGAGACAGTCGAAAAGGCGGTCGACTTGGCCGCAGACGCCGGGCTGAAGGTTCTGGGCTCGAGCAACTACTACGACTTCAGCATCTACGCGCGCTTCGCGGCTTCGGCGCGCGCGCGCGGCGTCTTCCCCCTCTTCGGGCTGGAGATAATCAGTCTGGTCGAAGACCTGAAGGCCGCAGGCATCAAGGTCAACGACCCCGACAATCCGGGACGCATGTACCTGTGCGGAAAGGGCATCACGCGCTTTGCCCCCATGGCGATCGAGGCGGAGCAGCTGATGCAGCGAATCCGTGACGCCGATAGCGCGCGTATAGACGTGATGATCGAGCGGGTGAGCGCACTGGTGCACGACAACGGCGTCGGCACCGATGTCACCACCGCGTCGGTCCGCTCGGCACTGGCGCGTCGCTACGCGGTGCCTGCGGGCACGGTGTACCTGCAGGAGCGCCACGTCGCACAGGCATTCCAGGAGGTCTTGTTCGCAAAGCTCGAGGCGACGGAACGAGCCGGGGTGCTGCGGCGCTTGTTGGGCGCGGAGTGCTCGGCACCTGACGACCCGGTGAGCGTGCAGAACCAGGTCCGCTCGCAACTGATGAAGGCCGGCAAGCCCGCCTACGTCGAGGAGTCCGTCCTGGATGCCGACATGGCCTATGCGCTCGTGCTCGCGCTCGGTGGTGTGCCGTGCTACCCCATCCTGGCCGACGGCGCGTCCCCGGTGTGCCAGTTCGAGGAGTCGGTCGACGATCTTGTTGACGCGCTGATCGCCCGGGGGATCTGGTGTGCCGAAGTCATCCCGAGTCGCAACGCCGCCACCACGGTGGATCGCTACACAGCGGCGCTGCGCAGCGCCGGGGTAGTCGTGCTGGGCGGCACCGAGCACAACACGCTCGATCTGGCGCCGATAACGCCCGAGTGCAAGGGCCGCGTGCCGGTTTCCGAGCGCGTGGCGGAGCTGTTCTGGGAAGGAGCTTGCGTGGTTGCAGCGCACCAGTACCTGTCGGCACGCGGTCACGTGGGCTACGTGGACGCAACGGGCAGCTTGAACCCGGGGTTCACGACCCACGAGCAGCGCATCAGTGACCTTGCTCGGCTGGGCGCGAGGGTCATCGAGGCATTGACCCGACCCGGCAAGGACACCAGCAGCGCCGTGGAGCCGACGAACACCGCACCAGTGGGGACGGCGCAGCCGTGACGGCGCCCAGGCGGCCTTGGCCGTCGTTCGAGGCTACGGCCAGCCCGCTCCAACATCTCCTCGACCTGTCGCACTACTACGGCTCTGACCCGCAGTTCGTGCTGGCCGGTGGCGGCAATACGTCCGTGAAGTTGGGGGACCGTCTGTTCGTCAAGGCCAGCGGTTACGCGCTCGCCACGATCGGCCTCGAGGGGATCGTCGAGCTGGACCGGGAGGCGCTGCAGACGCTGCTGGAGAGCACTCTCAGTACCGACCCCAAACAGCGCGAGGAGCAATTCAAAGCGGCGGTGCTCGCGGCTCGTGTCGAGCCTCAGAAAGGACGACGTCCCTCGGTCGAGGCGGTGCTGCACCACCTCATCCCGAACCGCTTCGTCGTGCACACACACCCGACGCTGGTCAACACCTTCAGCTGCGCGCGCGGCGGCAGCGCGATCCTCGAACGTGAACTGGGAGACCAGGTGCTCTGGATCGACCCGGTCGATCCCGGCTTCCTTCTTGCCAAGACCCTGGAGAGGGCCTTGGACGACTACCGGGCCAGAACCGGCAGGGAAGGCCCGCGCGCCGTGATCATGGGCAACCATGGTTTGGTTGTCAGTGGCGAAACCCCTGAGGAGATAAGGGCCCACACCGACTGGTTGTTCCTGGAGCTGGAGCGCGTATTGGCACCGACAAGATCCCTTGAGCCTTTCGGCGCCGTGACCACCTTGAAGGGTGCTGGGTCACACGAGCTGGTCAACGCAGTCGCTCCGGCGTTGCGCGCTCTTTTGAGCCCTGGCGAAGCCATGAAGGTCGTGACGTTCGACGACTCACCTTCGGTGATGCGCTTGGCCGGCGCAACCGACGGAGAAGCGGTGACGGCTCCCGGTCCCCTCTGCCCGGACCAGATCGTGTACTGCAAGTCGTTCCCGTTGTGGTTCGAGGACGAAGCAGGCGGTGACCCCCTGGCGCGCCTTACGGATGCCGTCGGGGAGTACCGGCGCCAGCACCAGACATGGCCGAACGTGGTGCTGGTCAAAGGACTCGGACTGTTCGCCGCCGGCGACACGTGGGCTGCGGCCGACGCGGTGCGCCAGGTCTACAGGGACGCCATCGAGGTCATGGCGGGTGCCGTCGGGCTCGGCGGCGTCCAGTACCTCGGCGAGGGGCTGCGACGGTTCATCGAGGAATGGGAGGTCGAGTCCTACAGACGGGAGGTGGCTTCCTCCGGCCGCCGCGCCGGGCGCGTCGCGGGCAAGGTGGCACTTGTGACTGGAGCGGCACAGGGGTTCGGGCTGGAGATAGCTCAGGACCTCGTTTCTGAGGGTGCGCATGTCGCCCTGGCCGACGTCAACGAGGTGGGTGCCCAGGCGGCTGCCGGGGCCCTGTCGCAGGAGTGGGGGGAGGGGCGAGCGATGGGCTTTCCCGTCGACGTCGCCGCGGCAGCGTCGGTCGACGAGCTGATCCACCAGGTCGTGCGCGCTTACGGCGGCTTGGACCTGCTGATCTCGAATGCCGGCGTGCTCAGGGCAGCCAGTGTCAAGACTCAGGCCGAGCGCGATTTCGATCTGTCCACGGCCGTGAACTACAAGGGCTACTTCCTGTGCGTGCAGAAGGCAGTCCCAGTGATGGCGATCCCGCGTCGCGTGCGCCCCGGCCACTGGAGCGACGTCATCCAGATCAACTCGAAGTCAGGTCTCGCGGGATCGGAGAAGAACTTTGCCTACGCGGGCTCCAAGTTCGGCGGAGTCGGCCTGACCCAGTCCTTTGCCCTAGAGCTCGTCGCCGACGGCATCAAAGTGAACTCTGTCTGCCCCGGGAATTTCCTGGATGGACCCTTGTGGTCGGACCCGAACACGGGGCTATTCGTTCAGTACCTAAATACAGGGAAAGTACCCGGCGCTCAGACAGTGGAGGACGTGAAGAGGTACTACACGGACAAGGTGCCCATGCGGCGCGGGTGCACGACCGCCGACGTCATGAAGGCCATCTATTACTTGGTCGAACAGGAGTACGAGACGGGCCAGGCTCTGCCTGTGACCGGCGGCCAAGTAATGCTCCATTAGTCTCAACTGTCGTGTGGTCGTAGCGGTCGTCTACGATCCCATATAGGCCCGGAATCGCCCGCAAAGAACGGCACTCCGGTCACTCACGATCACGCTAGACGGACACGATGACACCAGACCAACACGACGACGCTCTTCCGACCACGCAGAACGCCGTTCAATTGGTCGGGCCCGGTCGGCTCGTGCGCAATGCCGCCAAGAGCGTCCCGCGGCCCGGCCCTCACCAGATCTTGGCCAAGATCGAGGCCGTAGGTCTGTGCTTTTCCGACCTCAAGTTGTGGAACCAGTTCTCGGCCCACCCCCGTAAGGGCGAGATCGTGTCCGGCATCGCCCCGGAGGCGCTTCGGGAGATCCCGAGCTACGTGCCCGGCGAGCTGCCGACCGTTCCGGGACACGAGGTGTCGTGCCGGATCGTCGCGGTGGGCAGTGGGGTGACTCGCCACAGTGTCGGCGAGCGCTGCCTCGTGCAGACCGACTACCGCTACCTGCCCACCAAAGGCTCCAACGCCGCTTTCGGGTACAACTTCGAGGGCGGGCTCCAGGAGTACGTGCTGATGGACGAGCGCGTCGTCGTGGACCCAACCGGTGTCCGGTCGCTGATCCCCGTGCCGGAGGAGCCGAGCGCATCGGCCGTGGCGTTAGTCGAGCCGTGGGCCTGTGTCGAGAATTCCTATTCCGCGCCGAACCGGCGCACGCTTGCGCCAGGTGGTCGACTGCTTGTGGTCGTCGATGACGGTCACGACGTGTCGGGCCTGGCCGAGGCAGCTGAGCCCGGTCAGCCGCCGGCTTTCGTGACCATCGTCGCGGCTGCCGAGGTCGACTGTGCCTGGGCCGGTCCGGACGTGGAGACGACACGCGCGGGCGACGTCCGCGACCTAGAGGACGCCGCCTTCGACGACATTGTCTATTTCGGGGCGTCCAAGTCGACGATCGACGTGCTCAACGACAAGCTCGCCGGCGGCGGGATCATCAATATCGTCCTCGGCGGTGCGACGATCGGGACGCCGGTGTCTGTGGGAGTCGGCCGCATTCACTACGAGATGACGCGCTGGATCGGGACCGCCGGGTCATCGGCCGCGGACTCTTACACCACCATCCCGCCCTCGGGGGAATTGCGACCGGGAGACTCCTTGCTGGCTGTCGGCGCCGCTGGACCGATGGGTCAGATGCACATCATTCGGAGCCTTTCGGTGGGCGTGGACGGTCTCACCGTGGTAGGTACCGACCTCGACGACGCACGGCTGCGCGCGCTCGCGCTCAAGGCGGAGCCCCTGGCGCAGGCCAACGGCGTGAGCCTGCGGCTGTTGAACACCAACGACGAGCCTCTGGCCGGCACCTTCAGTTACCACCTGATCCTCGTGCCGGTTCCGTCGCTGGTCGCGGACGCGATTGCCCAAAGCGAGGATCGCAGCCTGATCAACATTTTTGCCGGGATTGCCGTGGCCACGCGGGGGGACATCGACCTCGACACCTACATCGCCCGGCAGTGCTACATGTTCGGGTCCAGCGGCTCGGTCGTAAGTGACATGGAGGTTCTGCTGAGAAGGATCGCCGCTGGGCGGTTGGACACCAACCTGTCCGTCGATGCCGTCTCCGGCATGGCGGGAGCCGCAGCCGGACTGGCGGCACTGCAGGAAAGATCAATGGCCGGCAAGATCGTGATCTATCCCTCTCTCCGAGACGTCGGGCTGCTGTCGCTCGCCGAGCTCGGCGGCGCTTTCCCGACTGTCGCTTCCAAGCTTGACGACGGGCACTGGTGCGCGGAGGCGGAGAAAGAGCTGCTGAGGGTGGCCGGCCAACCACCCACGCCCGCGGATGGCCAAGGTGGCTGACCCCATGAGCCGCAGGTCGGCCGGGAGGTTCTGAGCACGTGGCGACACCAGTCGAGATGCCCAAGCTGGGCAACACCGTTGAACAGTGCCTGCTCGTGGCCTGGCACAAGCGCAAGGGCGACGCCGTTTCAACAGGCGAGGTTCTCGCTGAGATGGAGACCGACAAGGCCACCTTCGATCTCACCGCGCCCACGGACGGGACACTGCTGGAGCTGTTCTTCGATGACGGCGCGATGGTCCCGGTTTTCACCAACGTGTGTGTCATCGGCGAGGAGGGGGAATCGGTCGAGGGTTATCGCCCGAAGATGCCCGTCCGGTCCGTCACGGCCGGAACGCCGGCGGGCGCGATCGGCGGAAGTGCCCAGCCACCAGCCGCGCAGACGTTCCCCGCGGCAACCGCCGTGTCAACGGCGCCCGACGGCGTCGCCGATTGGGCGGGGTCCCGGCGACCGAACGGATCGTGGCCCGCGACCCAACCCGCAACGCCGCCGGAGGACGTCGCCCCGCCTGTCGGCCGCATGAGCCCGCGGGCGAGACGGTTCGCGGCCGAACATGGCCTTCGCCCGCCCGCGCCGCCCGGTAGCGGGCCCGGTGGGCGCATCTTGGAGAGGGATGTTCGCGCCCAGCTGCGATCCACCCCGCCGGTCACCCGCGCCGCTCGCAGGCTGTTGGACAGCGGCTACGAGATCCGCGGGGCGGGATCGGGCTTGGGAGGCATGATCCGCGCCGGTGACCTCGTGCCGCCACCGGTCCGTTTCACGGGCATGCGCGAGAGGATCGCCCGGCGCATGGGAGAGTCGCTGGCGACCACCGCCCAGTACACGCTGCACGCCTCGGCCGACGCGACCGGTCTCCTGGCGCTCCGCCGCCAGATCAAGGCGACTCCGGGCGCGCCGGACATCACGATCAACGACCTTGTGGCGTTCTGCGTGATCCAGGCCGTGCTCGAAGTCCCAGCGGTCAATGCAGAGTTCATTGCAGGCCGGCTGTACCAGCGTGCGCACGTCAACCTGGGCTTTGCCTGCGACACGCCGCGCGGCCTTGTCGTCCCCGTCGTCCACCGCTCAGAGGAGCTCAGCGTCGCAGAGCTCTCGGGCCGGATGAGGGCGCTGTCCACGCAGGCGGTCGAGGGAACTTTGGGTGCCGACGACATGGTGGACGCCACATTCACGGTGAGCAATCTCGGCGCGCTCGGGGTCGAGTCGTTCACCCCCGTGATCAATCCACCCCAGGTCGCCATCTTGGGCGTGGACGCCATCACGCTGCGGCCGGTGCGCATGCCCGATGGCGGAGTCGAGTTCGTCGATGTCATCGGTCTTTCGGCCACCTTTGACCACCAGGTGATCGACGGAGCACCTGGAGCGGGATTCCTCAATGTCGTCAAGCAAAAGATTGCGAGCGTGCAGTCGTTATGTTCGATGTGATCGTCATCGGTGCCGGGCCGGGTGGGTACGAGGCTGCCGCCCATGCGGGCAGTCTCGGGAAAAGCGTGGCCGTCGTTGAGAAGGCTGAGCTGGGCGGTACGTGCCTGAACGTAGGCTGCATACCGGCGAAGACCTTCCTGCGCTCTTCCCGGCTGTTTAGGGAGTGCCGCGAAGCAGCCGCCTTCGGGATCGTCCTCGACGCGCCCAGATTCGACCTGCGGTCCCTCCTTGTCCGCAAGGACAACGTCGTCGGCACGCTGAAGCGCGGTGTGTCCACTCTGCTGCGCAACACGGGCGTGGAAGTGCTCCACGGGACCGGTCGCCTGGTCGGACGTAACGCGGTGGAGGTCGCCGGGGAGCGTCACGAAGCGGCGAACATACTCATCGCGTCCGGCTCGCGACCGGCAATACCGCCCATACCCGGCATCGGCGGAGAGCGTGTTCTGGACTCCACGTCAGCGTTCGAGCTCAAGGAAGTGCCGGAGCGGATCGCGATCATCGGCGGCGGGTACATCGGTCTCGAGTTCGCCTCCTTCTTCCACGAGATCGGCACCCAGGTCGTGGTGTACGAGGCCTTGCCGAGGATCGCTTCCGGCTGCGACGGTGACATCGGCGACGAGCTGCTCAAGATTTTGCGCCGCAGCGGCATCGCGTTCCACCTGTCCTGCTCGGTGCTCGGCATCGAGGGCGCCACGCTTCGGTACCAGGATTCCGGGGGCGCACCGGAGAGCGACTCGGCCACGTACATCCTCAACGCCACCGGCCGGACTCCCATCGTCGGCGATCTCGGGTTGGAAGAGGCAGGAGTCGACGTGTCCGTCCGAGGCATCCGCGTGGACTCCCAGGGCCGTACCAACGTGCCCAACATCTGGGCCTGTGGCGACGTGACGGGGCGGCACATGCTCGCGCACGTGGCGGTCCGGGAAGGGATCGTGGCGGTCAACTCGATGTTCGGCCGGCCCGATCGCATGCGCTACGACGCGATTCCGGCGGTGATCTACTCCCACCCCGAGGTATCGATGGTGGGAAAGACAGAGGAAGAGCTGAAGGCGGCCGGCATCGAATATCGCAAGGCCGTGGTGCCGATGGCGCTCGCTGGGCGCTTCCTCGTCGAGCACGTGAGAGAGACCGGAGTCGTCAAAGTGCTCGCCGGCGCGGCGCACGGCGAGATCCTCGGCGTGCACGCCATCGGTGACCTGTCAAGCGAGTTCATCGTCGCCGCCGGAGCGATGATCGAAGCCGAGATGACCCTGGAACAGGCGGGCGAGGTCATCTTCCCGCACCCGACCGTAGCCGAGGCGCTGCACGCAGCGATCCTCAAGGCTCAGTGACAAGTGGCCTAGGAGAGAGTCGATGCCCAAGTCCATCCCGGTTGTCCCCGACGAGGTGTTCCGTCCGGGTGCGATCCACTTCAAAGACATCCCGGTCAACGCCTACAACCTGTCCATCGCAGAGGAGAGCGCCCGCTACTCGCCCGAGGACCTCGTGCACATCTGGCGCGACATGTGCGCGATCCGCGAGTTCGAGACGATCCTCAACGAGATAAAGACCAAGGGCGCCTACAAGGCCGTCGCCTACAACCATGCCGGGCCAGCGCACCTCTCGATCGGCCAGGAGGCCGCCGCGGTGGGCATGGCCTACTCGCTGAGCCCCGAGGACCACATATTCGGCTCGCACCGCAGCCACGGCGAGATCCTCGCCAAGGGGCTGTCGGCAATCCGCCGGTTGAGTGATGACGAACTGGAGCACGTGATGCGCTCCTATCGCGACGGCGCGGTCCTCGCTCCCGTGGAGAAGGCTTACAGTGTCCCGGTAGGCGAGCTCGCGGAACGCTTTTTCGTGTACGGCGCCTACACCGAGATGTTCGCACGCGAAGCCGGGTTCAACCGAGGGCTTGGCGGCTCGATGCACGCGTTCTTCACCGCGTTCGGTATCTACCCCAACAACGCCATCGTTGGCGGCTCGGGTTCGATCGCTCCCGGCGCGGCCCTGTTCAAGCGCGTGAACCGGCGACCGGGCATCGTTGTGGCCAACATCGGCGACGGCTCGTTCAGCTGTGGCCCGGTGTGGGAGGGCGTCACGTTCGCCTCCATGGACCAGTACCGCAAGCTTTGGGACCCGTCCATCGGTGGCGGCTTGCCGATCATCTTCAACTGCATGAACAACTTCTACGGCATGGGCGGCCAGCCCGAAGGCGAGACGACGGGCATGCAGTCCATCGCCCGCTTCGGCGCCGGGGTCAATCCCGAACAGATGCACGCCGAGGAGGTCAACGGCTACAACCCGCTCGCGGTGATCGACGCTTTCGAGCGCGCCCGCGTCACCCTCTCGGAGGGACGCGGACCGGTCCTGTTGGACACACTCACCTATCGCTACAGCGGCCACTCACCTTCCGACGCGTCGAGCTATCGCAGCCGTGAGGAGATCGAGCAGTGGCAGGCGGCGGATTGCGTAGCGAGCTTTAGGGCACACGTCCTGGACACCGGTGCGGTGAAGGAGTCGACACTGGACGAGGCGAGGACCACCGCCGAGGAAATGGTCTTCGACATGTTCCGGCTGGCGGTCGACCTCGAGGCGAGCCCGCGTGTCGAGCTCAGCTCCGAGATGGTGGGCGGCGTCATGTTCTCCGGCGGACGAGTCGAGCGCTTCGACGCACGCGAGCCTGAACTCCTCGGCGACCTGGCCGATAACCCGCGGGTGAGGCAGATCGCCGGCAAGGAGCGCACCGCCGTGGTGGACGGCGAGCCGGTGCCCAAGCTGAAGCTCTACAACATCCGCGACGCCATCTTTGAGGCGTTGCTGCACCGCTTCGCCATCGACCCTACTATGGTCGCCTTCGGCGAGGAGAACCGCGACTGGGGCGGCGCCTTCGGCGTTTACCGCGGCCTCACCGAGGCCCTGCCCTATCACCGCCTGTTCAATTCGCCCATCTCGGAGGCCGCGATCGTCGGGGCGGCGGTCGGCTACGCCATGGAAGGAGGCCGTGCCGTCGCCGAGCTCATGTACGCGGACTTCATCGGCCGCGCAGGTGACGAGATCTTCAACCAGTTGTCGAAGTGGCAGGCCATGTCGGCGGGGGTCCTCCGGATGCCCGTCGTGCTTCGCATCTCGGTTGGTGACAAGTACGGGGCGCAGCACTCACAGGACTGGACGGCTCTGCTGCACCACATACCCGGCCTCAAAGTCGTGTACCCCGTGACGCCCTATGACGCCAAGGGGATGATGAACTCTGCGCTCGTCGGCACCGATCCGGTGGTATTCCTCGAGAGCCAGAAGCTCTACGACCTGGGCGAGCAATTCCAACCCGGGGGGGTGCCCGAGGGCTACTACGAGATCGAACTCGGTGAACCCTCGGTGAAGCGTCCCGGCAGCGACCTGACGATCGTGACACTCGGGCCGGCACTGTACACAGCAATCAAGGCGGCGGACCAGCTCTCAGCGAGCTTCGGCGTGTCGGCCGAGGTGATCGACCTGCGTGCCGCGGTCCCGATCGATTATGCGCCGCTGGCCGAGTCCGTGCGCAAGACCGCCAAGGTCGTGCTCGTGTCCGAGGAGGTCGAGCGCGGCAGCGTCATACAGTCTGTCGCCGCGAACCTCACCCAGATGTGCTTCGATGACCTCGACGCGCCGCCGGCCGTCGTGGGGGCACGGAACTGGATCACTCCCGCGGCTGAACTCGACTCGATGTTCTTTCCTCAGCCGTCCTGGGTGCTCGACGCCATACACGAGCACGTGCTGCCGCTGTCCGGCTACCAACCGGTCACGATCCGCACCAAGGGCGAGCTGATGAGGCGCGCTCGCCTGGGCATCTAGATCGAGGACCATCGCCGCCGCCGAAAAGGGAGCGACCGGTCCGTTTCTGCTGCGGCCCGCGAGCCTCGGGTGCCGTCGGCCCGACTCGGGCCCTTATCTCCAGTCCTTGAGAGCGAGCTCGCTGCTCACCACGTGAAGGGCAAACAGGCTGCCCGCATCGGCGCTGTGGACGCCGAAAGAAACGTTCTGGGGTATGGCCAAGATCTCGCCCGGAGCGACGTTCCAGCTCGTCCCGACGGCGTCGACCGCCACTGACTTGTTCAATGGCACGATCACAACGAGCCGATCGTTGAGCGGCGCGAAGCTGAGAACGTCTCGGGAACCCGGCAACAGGACGCGTCTCGCGGTCAGCTCGCCTCGGACGTCTATCAAAGGCGAGTCAGGTTGGAAGGCAATAGCTGACCAACCGCCTTCGGCCCGGCTCAGCTTTCTCCTCGGCAACCACGCCGTTCGCCGCAAGATGCTCGCTATGTCGAGATGTGCCACCGGCAGCATGACGGCCTGACCGGCGTTCTGATCGAAGAGCCGGACGACAGTGTCGGTCGAACACGTCGCGAACTCCTCGAGAACACAGCCGATCACCGTGTGGACGAGTTGCGTTTGACCGACCTCGATCACGTCACCGGCGGTGGGTCGATAGGCACAAACAGACTCAGGCTGCAGGCGTCCCTTTTCAGCCCAGTCCCGAGCTTCGCGCGCGCCGGTCTCGTACCATTCGGCCTCTGACGAGAGATACACGAAGCTCGACTTCGCAGTCTCCAGGATGTGAAACGCCTCGAGCTTGCGAGCGGCGTGCAGCTGAAAGCTGAAGCCCTTGCCGTCCTCGAGGACGAACAGCGAGTACCCGAAGGGCGACGCCACTTTCACGCCGTAGGACTTGTACTTGCAAAGCAAGCCCATTTCGTGGAAAAAGTTGATTGCCAGGCGGATCAGCTCCGGATCGGAGCTGATGCCGCGCAGCACGTCGTCCCACAACAGCTTTGCGAGAAGTTCGACACCTTCAACTTGATCTATGGGCCGCGGAACCCTCAGTACTTCCGAGAAGGCCCGAGCAAGAGCCGGGTCGCCCCGCCGCGCGAACAATGAAGGCGGCGTGGCTGACCCAGCAACTGACGCGTAATCGAGAATCGCAGAGGTGTCGGGTGCCATCCTGGATGGGGCTTCGTCAGGCGTTGGCAGCGAATTCCTCGACCATTCGGTAGGCCTCGTCGTCGTGGAACTGCACCGGCGGCGACTTCATGAAGTAGGACGACGGGCCGATGAGCGGACCGCCCAGGCCCCGGTCGAGACCGATCCTGGCACACCGCAGGGCGTCGATGATGACGCCTGCGGAGTTCGGCGAGTCGTGGACCTCGAGCTTGACCTCCAAGTTGAGAGGCGCGTCACCGAAGTTGCGGCCCTCCATGCGGATATATGCCCACTTGCGGTCCTCGAGCCAGGGCACATGGTCCGAAGGCCCGATGTGCACGTTGTCCGGCGCGATCGCGCGGTCGATCTGGCTGGTGACGGCGCGGGTCTTCGAGATCTTCTTCGACACGAGCCGCTCGCGCTCCAACATGTTCATAAAGTCCATGTTGCCGGCCACGTTCAGCTGATAGGTGCGATCGAGGATCATGCCCCGGTCCTCGAAAAGGCGGGTCAGCACCCGGTGGACGATCGTTGAGCCGACCTGGCTCTTGATGTCGTCACCAATGATCGGGATGCCCGCGGCGGTGAAACGGTCCGCCCATTCGGGATCGCTCGCGATGAAGACCGGGATGGCGTTGACGAACGCGACACCGGCCTCGAGGGCAGCTGTGGCGTAGTGCTTCTGAGCTTCTTCTGAGCCGACCGGCAGGTAGGCGATGAGCACCTCGGCCCCGGTCTTGCGCAGCACCTCGGCGACGTCCACAGGCTTGGCCGGCGACTCCTCCACGACCTTGCGGTAGTACAGGCCGAGACCGTCGAATGTCGGCCCGCGCTCGACGGTCACCCCGAGGGCAGGGACGTCGGAGAACCGGAGCGTGCAGTTGTTGGAGGCGAAAACAGCCTTCGAAAGGTCGAGGCCGACTTTTGCCGCGTCCACGTCGAAGGCTGCCACGAACTCTGTATCACCGACGTGGTAGCCACCGAGCGATACGTGCATGAGACCCGGCACGTGATCCTCCGGATCCGCGTCGCGGTAGTACTCGATGCCTTGCACCAGCGAACAGGCGCAGTTGCCGACTCCTGCGATGGCGACCTTGATCTTGCGGGCGCTGCGATTCATGTGTTGCTCCTTTCAGTGACCGCTCTCTTGAACGCCGGAAGCGCGTGGGCAACTGACGCGTTCGAGATCGCAGACGGGTTTTCATCAACGACTTGGGTGGATCCGGACGCCGCGTGGGGCGCCGGTGAGGAGACCTGGGCCGCCTGTTCGGTGGCGATGAGACGGTCGATCCAATTCAGATCGTGCTCGGTGGCTTCCTTGTCGTGGTCGACGAGGGAACGCTGGTAGCGGTCGAGCGTCCGCCAGGGCGATTCGACCGCCTGCCGCGACCCTTCCCGAGTGGCCAGCAATTGGGCGCGCCTGCGCTGTAGGAGAGCCAGCCTGCCCTCGGGGCTCAAGTACCCAGCAAAGGCCCAGCGCAGCGCGAAGCCACGCCCACCTTCCGACTTGGGTTCCTCGGTTTCGAGCAGGTGGTGGAACAGTTCGTCGCCCCGCGCTGTGATCTCGTACACGCGCCGGCCCCGTGTGCCGGCTCCGGATCGGGTCGAAGTCGCGCGGCGAGAAGCGAGGCGCGCCCTGAATGCCGCCCGCTCACCGGCGATGGAGCCGGCAGAAGTGAACTTGGCGGCGGGCGGCACGCCCCCGTTGCGGTGCTCTGAAGCGACTTCGCGGACCGCGCCCGAAGCCTCGAGTCGTGCCAGAGCCGGGTAGAGCGAACCGAAGGAAAGGCTCGAGAGAAGGCCGAAATCCTCGCGCATTCTCTTGCGCAGGTCGTAGCCGTGCATGGGGTGTTCCTTCAACAACCCCAGGATCGCCAACTCGAGCACGAGGCCACTGTATCACCTCGACATGTCGATGCGATATGTCGCATGACACTCTTGTGACGGTACGTGGGCCGTGGCCCGCCGCTGGTCGTGGGGGTGGTGGGGCGCTCGCCGTCGGTGACCGTGTCCCGCGGAGGTGGCGCAAACCGCCACGTCGGTCTCCTGAACGAGGGACGGTCAAAGCCAGAGCGGTGGGCACGGTAGCCTGGCCGGGATGTCGAGTGTCCGGAGCGGTCCACAGTCGAGTTGGGGAGTCGGGGGATTTCCGCGTCCCGGTCGTATCGAATACCGGCTGATCCGCGAGTCGATAGTGAAGGAGTACCGACGGGGCCGCCTCGGTCGGCTCGACGTCTGCGACGCCCAGCCCGAGCTGCTGCGTGTCGCGAAGAACCTCGGGCGCGAGACCGACACCGAGTGCCCGATCTGCGAGCACGAGCAGCTCGTGCACGTGACGTTCGCGTTCGGCCCGGGACTTCCCTCGGGGGGACTGCCGCTCTCCGACCTCCGCGAGGTCGAGCGCAGGACGGGAAAGCGAAGTGCCGACGTAGCTTGCTACGTGGTCGAAGTTTGTACCGGATGTGCTTGGAATCATCTCTTGAGCGTTTTCGCCCCAGCAGGCAACGACCACTGATTGACCACTGGTTGACCGCCGGCAGCCCTGGTGCGCCGGACGGGAGGAGGTCCGAAGATGACAGAACAGGTGACGGTGCCCGACATCCGCACCCGCAAGCGGAGCCGGGGGGCACAACCCATCGTCATGATCACGGCCTACGACGCGCCCTTCGCCCGCGCCGTGGACCAAGCCGACGTCGACGTCATCCTCGTCGGCGATACCCTCGCCCAGGTGGTCCTCGGATGGGAGGACACTCTCCATGTCGGCATCGAGGACCTTGCACACCACCTCGCAGCTGTCGCGCGCGCGAAGCCACGGGCGCTGCTCGTAGGCGACATGCCTTGGCTCACCTACCATCTCGAGGCGAGCGACACGGTTCGCAACGCGGCGGTCCTCGTGCGCGCCGGTGCCCACGCAGTGAAGCTCGAGGGCGGGCGCCGGCGGGTTACGGCCGTGCGGGCCATCACCGAGGCCGAGATACCTGTGATGGGCCACCTCGGGCTCACTCCGCAGTCGGTTCATGCCATGGGGGGCTACAAGGTTCAAGGGCGGGAAACGGTGGCCGCCTCGGAGCTCCGTCGGGACGCGGAGGCGCTGGCCGCCGCGGGGTGTTTTGCCATCGTGCTCGAAGGCGTGCCCGACGCTCTGGCCGAGCGCATCACCGAAGAGATCGAGATACCGACGATCGGCATCGGGGCGGGCCCGGCCTGTGACGGGCAGGTCATCGTCCTGCACGACCTGCTCGGCTTGGCGGGACCGAAGGTTCCCAGGTTCGTGCGCCGCTATGCGGAGCTGGGAAACGCCGCTACCGAGGCCGTGCGGGAGTGGGCAGCCGACGTCCGGGAGGGACGGTATCCGTCAGAGGCCGAGTCGTACCACGCATCGGCGGAGTTGCGCGCGGCGCTCGGTCTGCCGTCTTGACAAGGCCGGCCCTCCTGGGTGACACACGTGGCTGCGAAGCTCTTGGCATGGACGGCCACCTGCGCCAAGCGCCGCCGGGCTCGGCTACCATGATGTCGTTCCCTATACCCCTGCCCCGTCAGAACCGGGGCCCCGAGCGTCCAGCGCGCCGGGTCCGGAGGAGGTGAGGCCGCCGTGCGGCCCTACGAAGTCATGGTTATTTTCGATGTCGGCCTAGAGGACGGCGACATCAACGCCAGTCTTGACCGCGTCACATCGCTGGTGCGCGAGCGCGGGGGCAACCCCGGCCGCGCGGAGCGCTGGGGTCGCCGGACTTTCGCGTACGAGCTCAAGCACCGCAGCGAGGGTTACTACGTCCTTATCGAGTTCACGGCCGATCCAGCCCTGGTGGCTGAGCTCGACCGGATGCTGACTCTTGACGACAACGTGCTTCGCCACAAGGTGCTCCGGCAACCGGACAAGCAGAGCGGGCGTGCCCTTCGAGCTGAAGCGAAGCGCCGGGACACCGCCGCTCGCAAGGCTGCTCGGGCCAAAGCGGCGAGCTGAGCGAACTGGAGCGAATGAAATGTCGAATGGGAACTCTGTCACGCTGGTGGGCAATGTCACTCGTGACCCTGAGCTGCGATTCACCCCGAACGGGCAAGCAACAGCGAGCTTTGGCCTGGCGGTGAACCGCCGCTGGCAGAATCGCCAGACCCAGGAGTGGGAGGAAGCGACCTCCTTCTTCGATGTCGTGTGCTGGCGGGAGATGGCGGAGAACGTGAGTGAGACCCTGACCCGCGGAGCAAGAGTGATCGTCACCGGCCGCCTCGAACAGCGCAGCTGGGAGACGGCCGAGGGTGACAAGCGGTCGAAGGTAGAGATCGTGGCCGACGAGCTTGGCCCCAGCCTCCGTTGGGCAACCGCACAGGTGGTAAAGAACGAGAGGCGCGGACCTTCAGACAGCGGTCCTGGCGGCGGTGGCGGTAGGGGTGCCGCCCCCCGCCCGGCTGCTCAACCCGCCGGAGAACCTCTCGCGGCCTACGACGAGGAGCCCTTCTAGATGGCGCGCAACAATGATCGAGATCGTGGTACCCGCCGCGTTCCGAAAGAGACCGGTCGGCGGACGAAGAAGAAGATCTGCATCTTCTGCAAGGAACACGCCACCTGGGTGGACTACAAGGACGTGAACCTGCTGCGCAAGTTCATGTCAGACCGCGGCAAGATCCGAGCCCGGCGAGTGTCGGGCAACTGCGCTCAGCACCAGCGTGAGGTCGCTCTGGCGATCAAGACCGCCCGTGAGTTGGCGCTTCTTCCTTTCACGCAGCGGACGACGAGCGAGCGGCCCGGTGGACGTGGTGCAGGCCGCGGAGCTCCGGGCGGGCGCGGGATGCCGCGGGCCG
>CAVRAT010000002.1:0-113916 GCA_963719125.1 uncultured Acidimicrobiaceae bacterium | reverse complement strand
TTTGCGCACCGATTTGAGATTTGCGCACCGATTCGGCAGGGTTCTGCGTGGCCTGGTTGGCGTAGAAGGCGGGAGATAGGAGGCTCCAGCCCTACCGCCCAAGGCTCGGTCCCTCCCGTTCCATCGGGCGCGGCGGCGGCATCGGCGCCGCCCGATACCCCGGATCGTGTCTCGACGCGCGCTCGAGCACGGCGCGGGTGGCCGCGTCGCCGGCAGGTGAAGCCTTGAGCCTGGTCCGCTTCAAGCGTGCGCGTCCAGGTGTCTGCTCGGCGCGTCCGTCACGAGTCACCTGACGCTCGCTGGCTTCGGCGCGGGCGAGCTCGTAGTCGCGCACGGCCACGCGCTCTTCGAGCTGCTCGATCCAGCGCCTTGTGCCCGGGTGCTCGCGTAGGAAGGACTGACGACGCTCCTGTGCGGTGCGTGCCTTGCTGAGCTGGCGAGCGGCGCGCTCGGCGTCCTCGAGGTGATGGCGCGCTCGCTCGTAGGCGCGAAGCGACTGCTGCTCGATTCGTCGCGCCTGCCGGGTGCCGTCGTCACTGTGCTCGCTACCGTCAGGCGGCTCCTCCTCGGAACCCGGCGCGCGGAACTGCTCATCGTCGATTCGGCTGTGTTGCGACGTGCGAGCTCCGTCGAGCGCGATCGGGACGGCGGCATCCTCCGTCAGCTCCGCTCTGCCCTCTCGGAGGAAGGATTAGCGCCAGTAGGCACCTTGTGGCGCCAGAATGGCGCTACAGTGAGGGACATGCCAAGTGTCCAGATCAAGTCCGTTCCTGAAGACGTCCACGCAGAGCTACGCCGACGCGCAGCAAACGAGGGAAAATCGCTCCAAGAGTATTTACTCGGCCGTCTAGTCGAGGAGGCACGTCGGCCCAGTCTCGACGACCTTCTGAGCCGTGCCGGCCAGCGAAGCGGTGGGCACGTTTCGTTCCGCTTCGCAAGCGAGGCGGTTCGCGAAGATAGGGACGCCGGGTGATCGTCGTTGACGCGTCGGTCATCGCGCCGGCTCTCGCGGACGATGACGCAGACGGCGACCGCGCCCGCGAACGTCTACAAGGTGAACGTCTCGTGGCGCCGGAATTGCTCGACCTTGAGGTGGTCGCAGTTATCCGGAAGGCGCTTTTCACTGGAGTGCTTGATGAACGCCGAGCTGCCATTGCCCTCGCAGACCTCGCGGACCTCGATCTGGAACGAGTAAGCCACAGACCACTATTGGTGCGGATATGGGAGCTGCATCCAAACATCACGCCGTACGACGCGGCATATGTGGCCCTGGCCGAGACGATTGCGGCGACCCTGGTGACCGCAGACCGTCGTTTGGCGCAAGCACCAGGCCCGCGGTGTCAGATCGAATATCTCGGTTGAGGCAAGGTCCATAACCAAGTACGCGGTGAGAGGAGGACCACTTGTAATGAGTGGCGAGCGACAGTTTGGGACCGTCCGAAGGTTGCCTTCTGGAAGGTGGCAGGCGCGGTACCGAGATGGGTCCGGCCAGATGTTCTCCGCGCCTTCAACTTTTCCGACCAAGGCCGTTGCGACCCGTTTCCTCGCGGTGGTGGAGGCGGACATAGCGCGAGGGCTGTACATCGATCCCCGCGCGGGACGAGTGACCTTCGCCGCGTGGTCAGACCGCTGGTTGGCGCGACCAGGTAAGCGAGAGGCATCGACGGCAAGAGATCGCCAGGCGCTCGCGTCGTTCCGCCCTCATCTCGGTTCGGTGCTCCTGATAGGGCTCACCCCCGGGCTTATCCAAGAAGCAGTGGACCTGCGATCGAAGGTCGCGGCACCCGCCACCGTCGCCCGAGACTTCTCGGCGCTCCGGGCTGTGCTTAACGCGGCCGTCAACGCCGACTTGATCGCTCGATCACCCGCTCGGAACATCGCGTTGCCTCGAGTCGTGCATCCGGAGCGATCGGGCCTATCCCCATTGGAGCTCGCGGCGCTCGTGAAAGAGGTGCCCGGGCACTACCGGGCGCTCGTGCTAGTTGGAGCGGTACTTGGATTGCGTTGGGGGGAGGCAGTCGGACTGCGGGTTCGCGATGTCGATTTCATGCGCCAAACCGTGACGATCGCTCAGACCGTTGAAGAACTATCGGGTCATCTGCGCATCGTTCCAGAGGCGAAGACGCGATCCAGTCTGCGGACGCTCGCTGTTCCGGGGTTCCTCATGGACGAACTCACTCGTCACCTGCAGCAGCACCGACAAGACGTGATAGGTCAGCACGTCGACCCAGACGCGCTGATCTTCGTCGGTCCACGCGGCGGGACACTGCGGCGTCGCTTCGGCGAGCGCATTCTGCGGCCGGCGGGGAAGCGGGCAGGTATCTCGACGAGTCTCACTTTCCATTCGCTTCGGCACGGCGCGGTGACCGCGATGGCGGACGCCGCCGTGCCGTACAACGTGACCCAGGCGAGGGCCGGTCACAGCACGGCGCGCATGACGATGGAGGTGTACTCGCATCGGACGACAGCTGCTGATCGGGTGGCAGCTGAGGCCTTGCAGGCTCATTTCGGCGAGGCGTTTGCAGCAGGAAGTGGCACGAGTGTGGCACGGAGCGCCGTATCTGTGAAAGAGGCACCGAGAAAGAGCGGCTCAAGTGGTCTGTAATCGCTGGCGACATCAGCCTTCATGCAGCTGAGGTCGCAGGTTCAAGTCCTGCAGCGCCTACGGCAAAAGTCCTGCTCAGGCTAGTTATCTGCTGAACCCCCTGCGTATCAGGAACCATTCATCGCGCGTCCATCGCGCGGGGGAAACGCCTTTCCCAGTGCATCGGTCGGGAGTGGACTGCTGTGGATCCTCGCGTAGCACAGTGGACACGACGAGATTGTTCGGGACTTCGTTTGAAGAGTGGAACTGCAGGCGATCGCCGAAGCGATGACAGCGGCTCAGGTGTTGAAGCACTTTACGAAGACGTCGCCGTTCGTTTGTCAGGTTCTTAGAGGCAATGGGTCCCACACGGGGTTGGGCGCGTGGTCGCCGTCGGGTGAGGTTGTTGCGGACGCGGTCCCTCAATGGTGCTCTTCATGATGACCTCCCCGTAAGGGTCGAAGGTGTCCACCGTGTAGTAGAAGGTGGAGTAGGCCGGCGCGGTACGGGTCTGGTAACGGCCGGTAGTCCATCCGGAGATGAAGTAGGGCCCGTAGTCTCCACCCGATGTTCCTGCCCCGGGGTTGGGCGTCCCAGCGGGGCAGGTCTCGTGCCTGGTCACCTGGAGGTGGATGAAGTAGCAATAGCCGTGATCCGTCAGGGGATTGAAGATCGTTTGAGGCCCGCTCCAAGGTCCCCACGGGGCGGGCGCCAACCTCATCACGATGCCGCGAGGGCTGGCCGTCAAGCACTTATAGAGCATCATCCACTCTCTGAAGATCGGATTCCACTCCACTCCGAGCTCGCCCATGCACGGTGGGTCGTCACGAAACAGAGGGGTGGCAGCCGACTCCGAGGAGCCCGGCACAAACCGCGTGCGCTCGAAGTACTCGATGGCCGCCGGCCTACCGGAGGCCGAGGCGTGAGCGATCTCGGTGGCCCTGATTCGAGCAAGGTAGACGTAACTGTGTCGGTAGCACTGAGACAAGCCGGGGGCGCACGGCTCCGATGCTCCAATCGTGCCCCAGAAGTAGACGTACCCATCGGGCGCGAGGGCCATGGCCACATTGACGAACTTTCCCGGAGCCGAGTACGGCGGCGGGCCGGGTGGTGGCCCCGAGAATGTGTAGAGGGCTCGGAAGGAGAGCTTGGCCGGGTCGTCGAGCACTGCCATCACCGACGTGTACGGGTATCCGAGGCAACCTGCGGGTCTCCCCGCACAGGTCTTTGGCGTGGACGTCGCCTTCGGGTTGTTGGTGTTGAAGACCACGTACATCCTGCTCTGCGAGTTGACGGTCAGACCGATGCCGGCGACGGGCGACTCGCTGGTTCGCAGGCTCAACAGGTGCCCGTCATAGGTGACAGTCGGGTCGGTGTAGGCGCCCACCGCCGTTGTCGTCTGGGGGATGAACTGGAGCACCGGGCAGCTTCCCGGGACAGAGGGCGAAGCGTAGGCAATGGCATCATTGAGCAACGACGAAGGGTCGTCGGACCAGCGGTTCTCGTTGGAGACGTCGCTTGAGAGCGGGAACGTTGGGGTGGGCTGGGCGTCGCCGAACAGGAACCACAGCTTGCCTTGGTAGCGGAACGAGTAGCCGTGATCAGCAGCTTCCAAGCCGAAACGCACCGCCGTCTGGGTCTCACCGTGGCCCGTGAGGGGGCAAACTTCTTTGGTAGACCCCGCCAGATAGTTGGACGGCGCCATGGGCTGGGCTGCCACGCTGGCTCGGCCTGTGCCTGGGGCGCCAGCCAGGCCCGCTCCAACCAGCGCCGACGACATTGATGCCAAAGCGAAAAAGCTGAGTATGCGCATTACGTCCCCTCCCCCAGCGTCAGCAGGGTATGACATGTTTCGGCCGGAGTCCAGGCGCCTCCGGCACCACTCCCGGAGGTCAGTTGCCTCACGGTCGCACGGCAACGACGGCTATGAGTGGGTGAGACCGTGCCATCGCACCCCGGTCGCCGGCCCCTGCCCCCCTGGCGTCGACAACGCTCAGTTCAGGCCGCTTTCGTGCCGTGGTCGTGCTCTTGCTACAACGTTGATTGATCGTTGCGTCAGCGCGCAACGGTTGCCTGTCTCCCGGCCCGCTTAGGATCGGCCCTCGGGCGAGGCGCCGCCAAGGGCTGCCGGGTGCGGCGGGCGAAAAGGAGGCTTTTCATGGAGGTACGAGGAAGACCGCTGCATCTCGGCGTGCAGCTTCAAGCTCAGCGCACCAGTTGGCAGGACTACGCCGAGGCGCTGCGGTCGGTCGAGGAGCTGGACTTCGACTCGGTTTGGACGTGCGACCACTTGCTGCCCTTCTCCGGGGCGGACGACGGCGACTGTTTCGATGCCCTGACGACCCTCGCGGCGATGGCGACCCTCACGGCTCGCATTCGAATCGGGATTCTGGTGAGCGGTGTCCTCTACCGCGACCCGGCGACACTGGCGAAGAGCGCAGCCCTGGTCGACCACATCAGTGGCGGAAGGCTGGAGTTCTCCCTGGGAGCCGCGTGGGCAGAGAGGGAGTTCCGAACTTACGGATTGCCATTCCCTTCCCTCGCTGAGCGTTACGGCCGTCTGGATGAGGCGCTCCAGATCGTTACGTCACTCTGGCGTGAGCACCGCACGACGTTCACGGGCAACTACTACAAGGTGGAGAACGCACCTTGTGAGCCGAAACCTTTGCAGAAGCCGCACCCTCCGATCACGATCGGCGGGTCGGGCCTCGGTACCCTTCGACTGGCAGCCAGGTACGCGACGATCTGGAACATGCAGGGCTCGCCCGCAAAGTGCGCCGCGCGGGCTGCTGTGCTCGAGAGATGCTGCGAGGAAGTGGGGAGGGACTTCGGCGAGATAGAGCTGTCGGTGCACCCGCTGATCGCCTTGGCGCGAACACATGAGGAAGCCGAGGACCTGGCGTTGCGGACCGCCGCGAGCCATGGCCAGGACATCGAAGGCCAACGAGGTCACTGGCTTCTTGGCACACCGCGAGAGGTCACCGACCAGCTCCGGCGTTATGCAGACGTCGGCATCTCCCATTGCGTGATCGGTTTCGGCCCCCCGTTCGACAGGACGCAGCTGCGGCTGCTTCGCGAGGAGGTCGTACCGGCGCTCGGCTGAGTTCAGGCCGTCCCTTGCAGACGGGTTCCAGCTGGGGTTCCCGGACAGTGAACTGCGCGCGGGGTGACGACCTCGGTGGCGACGCGCGCGTTATCTGGACCTTGAGGCGCTGAGCAGCCGCACGTAGCGGCAGCATCCTCGACTCTCTGAGCCCTTGCGAGGGCGGCGATTTCGCCTGCAACGGTTCTTCGTAGCGGAGTCAACTCCTGGCCCTGGGCGTGTGGCCGCGGCTCGGCGCCGACTGGAGTTGTCGGGGGAGACGCCGGGCGATGTTGCAAGGGGTCTACGGGCTGACAATGATGTCGTCGAACTTTCTAAGCGTCAAAGATGATCGAAGGGGTCACATGCGCACGTCCCGGTTAGCCACTCTCGTCGCGGCAGGAGCGATCGTCCTGCCCCTTCTGGCGTGCAACGCCTCGGTGGTCGCGGCGAGCCCGCGGACTTCGACGCCGATCGGAAAGCAGCTGGCGGAACTGAAGGGCTCCGACACCGTCGCAGGCGACAGTCTCGGCAATGCGGTCGCCATCTCGGGCTCGACGGTCATCGTGGGTGCCTACGACCACGCCAAGAGCGCCGGGAGGGCCTACGTGTTCGCGACGACGGGGTCCGGGTGGAAACAGATGTCTGAACTGCAGGGCTCCGACACCGTCTCAGGCGACCAGTTCGGCTCCTCTGTGTCGGTCTCGGGCACCACTGCTGTCGTCGGGGCTGGGGGCCACGCGGATCACGCCGGCTGGGCCTACGTGTTCGCAAAGACGCCGGGCGG
The DNA here is from genome assembly GCA_963719125.1 of uncultured Acidimicrobiaceae bacterium. Lineage (GTDB taxonomy): Bacteria > Actinomycetota > Acidimicrobiia > Acidimicrobiales > Bog-793 > Fen-455. The sequence goes on along the minus strand of CAVRAT010000002.1, from coordinate 107,463 downwards.
CTGGAAGCAGACCGCCGAGCTGAAGGGTTCGGACACCGTCGCGGGCGACTACTTCGGCTGGTCGGTGGCCATCTCGGGCGAGACCATCGTGGTAGGGGCTTATGGCCACGCCAAGAACGCAGGACGGGCCTACGTGTTCACTGAGACCCCGAAGGGCTGGACCCAGACCGCTGAACTGAAGTCCGCAGGCATCCTCCCGGGGGACCAGTTCGGCTCCTCCGTGGCCATCTCGGGCCCGACGATCGTGGTTGGTGCGACCAACCGCTCCGCAGCTGCCGGTCGGGCGTACGTCTTCGCCAAGACCGGCTCCGCATGGAAGCAGGTTGCCAAGCTGCAGGGACTCGACACCATCGCCGGTGATCACTTCGGCTGGTCGGTGGGGATTTCTGGCACCACCGCCGTCGTGGGCGCATTTCTCCACGCCAAGAGCGCCGGCAGGGCCTACGTGTTCACAAAGGCCAGCGGCTGGAAGCAGACCGCCGAGCTGAAGGGCTCGGACACCGCTCCCGTCGACGGCTTCGGCATCTCGGTGGCGATCGCGAGCATCGGGATCGTCGTGGGTGCCACCGGCCACGCATCCGGCGCGGGCCGGGTGTACATGTTCACCAAGACGCCAGGAGGCTGGAAGCAGGTGGCCGAGCTGAAGGGCTTGGACACCGCCCCCAGCGACGAGTTCGGCTTTTCGTTGGGCCTGTGGGAAACGTCGCTCGTTGTCGGCGCACCAGAGCACGACGGTCATGCCGGTCGGGGTTACGTTTTGAAGGTGTGAGCCCGGCCGCGCGAGCAAGGTTCGCCTGCGCCCGGTCTTGGAGGGGTTTCGCGTGGATGGCTTGAGGTCGTCGGCTAGCCTCGCGGTATCGAAGGACGGACCTCGGCTGTCAGTGATCATCCCCGGAGGCTCCGAGCAGGCGTTGCGCGCACAGAGCCACGGCCAAGGATCGACGGTGGCGAGCTGGCGCGCTGAGAGCGACCTGCCAGTGATCATTCAGGGCGGAATGGGTGTCGGTGTCTCGGGTTGGCCCTTGGCACGGGCAGTCGCGGCGACCGGCCAACTTGGAGTGGTTTCAGGCGTGGCGCTGGACACACTCTTGGCCCGCCGCCTTCAGCTCGGAGACCCCGGCGGCCATATCCGCCGTGCGCTCGTGAGTTTCCCGAGCGCGGACGTGTCCGAAGAGATCCTGGGCCGCTACTTCGTCGAAGGTGGCCTCAACCCCGGGGCGCCGTTCCGCCTGGTGCCGCGCCTGTCGTTGGATCCGAGCCAACACGCTGTCGAGCTCGTCGTCGCGGCCAATTTTGTGGAGATATTCCTGGCCAAGGAGGGCCACGACGGCCTCGTAGGCGTCAACTATCTCGAGAAGATCCAGATGGCGACTCCAGCAGCGGCTTACGGGGCGATGCTTGCGGGAGTCGACTACGTGCTGGTCGGAGCGGGCATCCCAGCTGAGCTGCCTGGTCTGCTCGACGCCCTGGCGGCGGGGCAGGCTGGCGAGGTTTCCGTCGACGTCGTCGGTGCGGGCAGCAACCGCTACACGGTGGGCGTGCGCCCCGAGCTTGTCTCCGGTGCGAACCTCGAGCTGCACCGGCCGAAGTTCCTTGCCATCGTGGCCTCGCACGTGCTGGCGTCGTATCTCGCGCGAGAAGCCCGTACACGTCCGGACGGCTTCGTTGTCGAAGGTCCCGTGGCGGGGGGCCACAACGCGCCGCCACGGGGTCCGCTCAGCTTCGACGAGGAGGGCCAGCCCGTCTACGGAGCCCGTGACGTCGTCGACCTGGAAAAACTGGTGTCAATCGGCTTGCCCTTCTGGCTTGCAGGCGCCTACGCGAGCCGTGAGCTGCTCGGGGCGGCACTTGAAGCCGGCGCGACAGGCGTTCAGGTCGGCTCGGCGTTCGCGCTGTGCGAAGAATCGGGCTTCGAGCCTTCCCTGCGGCGTGCTTTCATCGAGAGCGCCCTGTCGGGCAAGCTGCACGTGCGTACTGATCCGTTGGCTTCGCCCACGGGCTTTCCCTTCAAGGTGGCCGACTTGCCGGGGACCGTCGCCGAACCGGACGTGTACGCGCAACGCCGGCGGGTCTGCGAGGCCGGCTATCTCCGGGTGCCGTACCGCAGGGAAGACGGTGACATCGGGTACCGCTGCCCAGCCGAGCCGTCTTCGGCTTACGTGCGCAAGGGAGGCAAGCTGGAGGACACGGCCGAGCGGCGCTGTGTCTGCAACGGGCTGATCGCTGCGATCGGGCTGGGGCAGCGCCACCGCGACGGAGCCGTGGAGCCCCCGCTCGCGACAATCGGGCAGGACCTCTCATTCCTACCTGGATTGCTCCGCGATGGTCGCGACAGCTACAAGGCAGCTGACGTCGTGGCCTATCTCCTCGAAGGTATCTGCGAATGACGCCCTCGCGTGGCCGAGAAACCTCCGGTGAGAAGCCGCGCGTGCCGTGGTCATGCGCGTCCCGGTCAAAGCGAAGACCACGGTTGCCGGGGCAACCGAGGCCGTTGGGATCAAGATGACCACAGCTCGCCAAAGAGTCGCGATTGGCACCTGGCCGGGGGAGCGCTAAGATAGTTATGTGCCACAAGTAACTAATGTGGGACTCGAGGAGCCCCGACCGAAGCCGGCCAAGCAGTGCGTGGACGAGATCCGGGCGGCGTTCTGGATCGTGGGGCGTTCGATGGGCCAGGTCCGCCTGCACGAACGCCTGCTGCGGGCGGCGGGTGTCCGGATCGACCGGGCCGGAGGCGCCCTGCTCTACATGCTCCAGGCCCACGGCGAGTCGGTGCGGGTGACAGGGCTGGCGGAGCTGCTCGGTGTTGACGTGCCCACGGTCACGAGGAAGATCCAGCAATTGGAGCGAGAGGGCCTTGTGGCCCGTCACGCCGATCCCGAGGACCATCGGGCGACCCGGATCGCGCTGACGGACAAGGGTCGGCGGACGCTCGAGCGTGTGCTGAAAGCCCGGCGGGCGTGGTTCGACAGGCTGCTCGAGGGCTGGGACAACCGGGACCTGGCAGCCTTCGCGGAAATGCTGGGACGGTTCGCCACGTCATTGGAGCATGACTTGGAAGACGCCCGTGGCGGCTGAGGAGCTCAACGTCACCTCGAGGGCGGGCAGGCGGTTGCGGCTCGTCTTGAGGCAGGCGGCGCAACTTTCAGACACACGTCCGGTCTGGGCCAGCCAGTGCTGATCAGCCTCTTACGTCGCTACATGGGCCGTTACACCGGGCAGGTGTGCCTGGTCGTCACGCTGCTCATAGTGCAAGCAGTCTCCAACCTCTACTTGCCGAACCTGACGGCCGACATCATCAACAACGGCATCGAGAAGGGCGACATCGGCTACATCTGGACCACGGGCGGCTGGATGCTCGGGATAACGCTCGTCGTGGGTGTGATGTCGATGGTCGCCGTTTATTTCGCTTCGAAGATTTCGATGGGCTTGGGCCGGGACATCCGTGGTGCCGTCTTCAAGTCTGTGCAGCGATTCTCGGCGCAGGAGATCAACCACTTCGGCACGCCGTCGCTCATCACGCGAAACACCAACGACGTACAGCAAATCCAGATCTTCTTGCAGATGGCCCTCACGATGATGGTGCTGGCGCCGATCATGTGCGTAGGCGGCGTGATCATGGCGCTCAAGGAGGACGTGAGACTCTCGACGCTCGTAGTGGTCGTCGTTCCGCTGATGCTCGTGGTCATCTCGATCCTGATGTCGAAGGCTGTCCCACTGTTCAGGTCGATGCAGTCCAGGATCGACCGGGTCAACCTCGTGTTGCGCGAGCAGATCACCGGCGTGAGGGTGATACGGGCGTTCATTCGTAACGATCAGGAGCGGCAGCGCTTCGCGGACGCCAACGCGGCGCTGACGAACACGGGACTGCGCGTGAACCGCATGTTCGCACTGGCGGTGCCGACGGTCATGGGGATCATGAACCTGTCGACGGTCGCGGTGATCTGGTTCGGCGGCCATCTCATCGCCAGCGGCAGCATGCCGATCGGGAACCTGACGGCCTTCATCAGCTACATCCTGCAGATCCTGATGTCGGTGATGATCGCCGTGATGATGGTGATCCTGCTACCGCGGGCGGTCGCCAGCGCCGATCGGATCGAGGAGGTGCTGCGCGTCGAGCCTTCGGTCGTCGACCCGGAGCAAGCCGTCGTCCCGACAGTTTCGGCGGGCCTGGTGGAACTGCGAGAGGTCGACTTCCGGTACCCGGGCAGTGAGGAACCGGTGCTGCACGACCTTGATTTCTCGCTTCTGCCCGGTGAGACAACGGCCATGATCGGTGGCACGGGCTCGGGCAAGACGACGTTGCTCAACCTCATCCCTCGCCTGTTCGACGTGACGAGTGGCGCCGTGCTGGTCGATGGGGTGAACGTGAAAGACCAGGCGCGCAGCGCCCTCTGGGACAAGATCGGCATGGTGCCGCAACAGGCGTACCTGTTCAGCGGCACGGTGGCGGAGAACCTGCGTTTTGGGCGGGCGGATGCCACTGACGAGGAGTTGTGGCAGGCGCTCGGGGTCGCCCAGGCGACTGACTTCGTCTCCGCCATGCCCGGAGGGCTCGAATCAGAGATCACCCAAGGCGGCACGAACGTGTCGGGCGGGCAGCGCCAGCGGTTGTCGATCGCGAGGGCACTCGTGAAACGCCCGTCCATCTACCTGTTCGACGACTGCTTCTCGGCCCTGGACGCAGCCACCGACGCCAAGCTCCGGGCTGCCCTGCGGTCCGAGACCGCGGACGCGACGGTGCTGATAGTGGCCCAGCGCGTGAGCACGATCCTTCACGCCGACCGGATCATCGTGCTCGACGACGGGCGGGTCGTCGGGATCGGTCGCCACGAGGAGCTCATGTCGAGCTGCCCCGAGTATCGCGAGATCGTCACCTCTCAGCTCGGTGAGGAGGCCGCATGAGCACGCCTGCGGCTCGGCAGCGACCCGGGATGGGACGAGGCTTCGGCGGACCGGGGCGGCCCGGGATGTCAATGCCGGTCGAGCGGCCCAAGGACTTCCGCAACACGGTCCGGCGCCTCGGTCGACGGCTGCGACCGGAGAGGATCCGGATCGCCTTCGTGATCGCGATGACGTCGGCGAGCGTGGCGTTCACCGTGTTCGGCCCGAAGATCCTCGGAAACGCGACCGACGTCCTGTTCAACGGGGTCATCGGAAAGCAGCTCCCGGCGGGGTTGTCTAAGCAGCAGGTGATCGCCCTGTTGCAGTCGAGGGGCGAGCACCAGCTCGCCGACATGATCGGGGGAATGTCGGTCACTCCTGGCTCAGGAGTCGATTTCGGTCATCTCGGCACGCTGCTCGGCCTGGCCGGGCTCGTCTACCTCCTGGGCGCCATGCTCAACTGGGCTCAGGGCTACGTGATGGCCGGCGTGGCGCAGCGGACCGTGTACCGGATGCGCGAGGACGTGGAGTCCAAGCTCTCCCGGCTCCCTCTGCGGTACTTCGACCGCCACTCCCATGGGGACATCCTGAGCCGCGTCACCAACGACATCGACAATGTCACGACGACTCTCCAGCAGGGCTTGAGCCAACTGCTGAGCTCGGGGCTCACGATTCTCGGTGTGATCGCGATGATGTTCTGGATCAGCCCCTTGTTGGCCGGCGTCTCGCTGATAACCATCCCCCTTTCGCTCGTCGTGACGTTGTTCGTGGCGCGGCGCTCCCAGGTGCAATTCGCCGCCCAGTGGGCGCGCACTGGGACCCTGAACGGCCACGTCGAAGAGATGTACACCGGTCACGCCCTGGTGCAGGTGTTCGGGAGGAGCGACGCCTCCATCGCGGAGTTCGACCGCCAGAACGAGCCCCTCTACGAGGCGAGCTTCCGGGCGCAGTTCCTCTCAGGTGTGATCCAGCCCGCGATGCAATTCCTCGCCAACTTGAACTACGTGGCGATAGCGGTCGTCGGGGGATACCGGGTGGCCTCGGGCGCGCTCTCGCTCGGCGACATCCAAGCCTTCATCCAGTACTCACGCCAGTTCACCATGCCGATCACGCAGGTGGCGAGCCAGATGAACCTCCTGCAGTCCGGTGTCGCCTCGGCGGAACGGGTCTTCGCCCTGTTGGACGCCGAGGAAGAGGAGCCGGACTGCGCCCAGCCCGCGCAGCTGCTCGATCCGGGCGGGCGGGTCGACCTCGATCACGTGAGCTTCCGCTACGAGCCCACCCGGCCCCTGATCGCCGACTTCAACCTGGCAGTCGAGCCGGGCCAGACCGTCGCCATCGTCGGGCCGACGGGCGCGGGCAAGACGACGATCGTGAATCTGCTCATGCGCTTTTACGAGATCGACTCCGGGCGCGTCCTGCTCGACGGCGTGGACGCGCGCGACCTCACCCGTGACGACGTGAGGCGGACTTTCGGCATGGTCCTCCAGAACACGTGGCTGTTCACAGGCACGATCCGGGACAACATCGCCTACGGGCGCGAAGACGCCACGGCGGAGGAGGTCATTGCGGCCGCCGAGGCCGCGCACGTCGACCATTTCGTACGGACCCAACACGAGGGGTACGACACCGTGATCGACGAAGATGCCTCCAACATCTCCGCCGGGCAGAAGCAGCTGGTCACCATCGCCCGCGCCTTCGTCGCGAACCCGACGATCCTCATCCTGGACGAGGCGACGAGCAGCGTCGACACCCGGACCGAGGTCCTCATACAACAAGCGATGGCCCGCTTGCGCCACGGGCGGACGAGCTTCGTCATCGCCCACCGGCTCTCGACGATCCGAAACGCGGACACCATCGTCGTCATGGACGCAGGCCGGATCGTCGAGCAGGGCAGCCATTCCGAGCTGCTCGCGAAGAAGGGCTTCTATGCCGACTTGTACGAAAGCCAGTTCAGGGAGGCGTTCGTGGAGACGGTCTGACCGGACAGACACCTCAGCCACGTCTCCTGACGGCGTGGCAGGCGTCGTCAGGACTGTCGCGGCGCCGAGGCCGCGCCCTGGCGCGAGGTGGCGACGGCTCTAGCCGGCCGCGGAAGTCGCGGCGCGGGGAGGGAAATCGAGGAACGCGAAGCGCTTGACCCCACTGACGTGCAGGCGGTACTGGGCGCTCGTGCGCAGCACGCCCAAGCCGTAGCGGACGCTCGCGCCAAAACTGATCGAGGAAGAGTCCGCCGCATAGCGCGTCGGACAGGAGAGCTCCCCGATGTTCGCGCCGAACTTGACCGCCTGCGCGATGATCTGGTTGTCGAAGACGAAGTCGTCCGAGTTGCGATCGAACGGTAGGGCACCCAAGAGCTCCTTGCTGTAGGCCCTCAGGCCGGTGTGATACTCGGAGAGCTTCTGGCGCAGCACGATGTTCTCGTAGAGCGTGAGGACCCTGTTGGCTGCGTACTTGTAAGCAGGCATGCCCCGCGCCATCGAGTTCTGCGCCAGGATGCGCGACCCGAGAGCGAAGTCGTACTGTCCGTAGGCGATCATCGCCGCCAGGGCGGGCACCAGCAGTGGCGAGTACTGGTAGTCGGGATGGAGCATGACGATGATGTCGGCACCGAGCTCGAGTGCCGCCTTGTAACAGCTCTTCTGGTTCGCCCCGTAGCCCCGGTTCCGGTCGTGCTGGATCGAGATGAGACCTAGCTTCTTCGCCTGTTCCAGCGTGTCGTCGCTGCTCGCGTCGTCCACCAAGAGGACCTCGTCCACCACCGCCCGGTCGAGCTCGTCGACGGTGCGCTTCAACGTCTCCCCGGCGTTGTAGGCGGGGAGCACCGCGGTGATCTGTTTCCCGTTGAGCACGCTGCGAGTGTAGTCACAGGCTGTCGGAGCTCGACTTCGCCGGGCTGGCGCCTCTTGGTAGGGTCGTTCAGTGCTCGCGACCGATACCTCGCCGGCCGAGGCGACCTCGGTCGCTCGCGCGGCAACGCACCCTCTCCGGGACAGCCGCCCGGCGCTGATCGGCGAAGCTGCCGCGGTCGCGCTCTCGCCCCTCGTCGCGTACTTCGTCCTCAGGATCCGCGGCATGGCACCCAACGAGCTGCCCGATCCCGCCATGCACACGATCTACATCGTCGATCCGCGCGAGATGTTCCTCCGGTATGGGGCCGCGCTGGCACCGACGGCGCGCCTGCGCGAAGGCGCCCAAGTGGGATTCCTCCTCGTCGCACGCCTCTTCTACGTCGTCTTCGGGGCTGTGCCCGGCTTTTTCGCGACTCGCTATCTGTTCGCGCTGATCGCCATCGTGCCTGCCTACGTGCTCGTGAGGCGGCTGTACGGCATCCCGGCCGGTGCGATCGCCGTCGTCGCGCTGCTCAGTTCGCCTGTCGTCATCACGGCCTGGGGCACCGACTACCCGAACTCCGCAGTCGTCTCCTACATAGTCGGGGCGGTCGCCTGCCTTGCCATGCCATCTCGGGGCAGGTGGCGCTCGGTTTGTCTCGTGCTCGCGGCGCTGCTGTTGACCTTGGCGGTCTGGTCCCATGGCATGGGCACCGTTCTCGCGGCGACGACGGTCGTCGTCTACGCGGCAGTGCGGCTGTTGCGGGCCAGGGAACGCCTCGTTCTAGACGGCGCGGTCGTGGCGGGGGTCGCCGTCTTGACGACGCTCGCCCTCATGGTCGCCTCGGCGCTCGTGTTCGGTCAACTCGACTTCATCCGGCCGACCTTGGCCGCGGCTGCCTATCTGGACCAGCCGGGCCAGATCCTGCTTTTCCACTCGGCCAACTGGCGCTGGGCTCTCTACCTGGCGTACCTGTTGGTTCCTCCTTCGGTCATCGCCGCGTTCTGGGTCACCTTCGCACGAAGGCTGCGTGCCGTTTCGACACCCCAGCTGTTCGTCGGCCTCGCTTGCGCCGCCCAGTTCGCCGTCTTCGTCTACCTGCAGTTCGGCTACCACGTGGAATCCCTCGAGATGTACTACTTCTCCTCCACGCTGTGGGGGGTGATCTGCCTGACCCTCGCCGTCGTGCTCGCGGAGCTCTGCCGGCCGCTTTGGGCACGCCCTCTCGCCCGTTGGCTGCCCGCGGGCCTGCTTGTTGTAATCGCTCTCGCGTACGAGGTCGACCCGCACCCACCGGCCTTCGCGTGGTTGCCGGCCGGCGCGGCGTTGGCTGCGGTCCCGGTCGTGTTCTCGGGGATCGCGAGGTTCCACAATCGGGCCCGGGCGCCGCGTCCGGCGTCCGGCTTCTGGTCCGTGCTCGGCGTGGCGACGACGGTCGTCGCCGTGACAGGGTCCTTGCTCGTCCTCACGGTCGCGCCCAGTCCCGTACACGCGCCGCTGCAGGACATGGCTCGTGCGGCCGACCCGGCAGCCCCGTACTCGACCGCTCTGGGCGGGGGCGCCAGCCGTCTCATCGACTGGTACCGGGTCAGCGCGGATCTCCCGTCTTTCGTGGGCAACGCCACCTATCGAGGCGAGCAATTGCTGATGTGGTTCCCCTACGACCCGAGCGGCGTGCTCACCGAGCCGGTCGGCATGTACCACGGACGCTTCAATTCGCTTCCGAGCAACCCGGGTGTGCTCACGGTGCCCGATGTGGCGATGCTCGCGGCGAGGCGGCCGGCCGAGATCCTTCTTCTCAGTACCACCGGCGCCATGTTCGAGAGTGCGCTTCAGTATCTCGGTCCATACCGGGCGGTCCTTGTCCACACCGGGGTGCTGCGAGACGGGCAAGCCGTTCTTCACGTCTGGCTGATCGTCCTCCGGGCATTCGCGAGTCAGGCCACCTGATCGGGACTTACGACGGTTCGTGCGCGGCCGACTCACCTGACGAGGGCGTCCGGTGGCATTCGTGCCAGGGGAAAGGCTCGGTCGGTGGGCCCCGATGGGCGGCGAAGTTCGGCCGAATAAGGGGAGTTGTGCTACAACAAATGCTACGTGAACGCGAGCCGCCAGCTCGCACTGAAGGAGCAGCTTGTGCAGTCGACAGCAGCAGCAATCGTGCAGTTCAATCCGTCGCCGGACCCGATCGTCTCGGTGATCATCGTCGCGACGGGTGCTGCGCCGGACCTGCTGGGATGCCTGCGGGCTCTGGCCATGAACACCAAAGATGTGCCCTTCGAGGTGATCGTGGTGGAGAACGGAGTCACCCCGGGCGTGTCGGACGACCTCGCGTTCGGTGTGAGCGGCATCGTCACCGTCCGGTCAGGGGTGAACCGGGGCTTCGCGGGTGGTTGCAACCTGGGGGCGCGCCAAGCGCGTGGTGTCTACCTCGTTCTGCTCAACGACGACGCCGAGCCTGAGCCAGGTTGGCTGGCGCCTCTCGTCGAGGCGGCCCAGACGCCGGGAGTGGGTGCGGTGGGTGGCCGCGTTCTGTTGTCAGACGGGACCTTGCAGGAGGCAGGCTCGATCATCTGGAAGGACGGCTCCAGCTACGGCGTGGGCCGCGATCTGCCCGGAGATGCGGTCTCGTTGCGATTCCGCCGCCGCGTCGAATACTGCAGCGCGCTTAACTTCCTCGTCCGGAGAGACATCTGGAACGAGTTGGGAGGTCTCGACGAAGAGTACTTCCCTGCCTACTACGAGGATGTCGACTTCTGCTTCAAGATCGCCGAGCGGGGCGACATCGTGCTGTACGAGCCGCGTTCGGTCGTGCGCCATCTCGAGTCGCGGAGCTCAACGCAGCTCTACAAGGAGTTCCTCTGCCTGACGCACCGCAAAAGGCTGATCGAGAAATGGCCCGAGGTTTTCGAGCGCGACACGCACGCCGAGCCGATCGACCCTGACTCGGTCGAAGAGGCGATCCACCTGGCCATGGGGTCCCCGCCGCGCGTTCTCGTGATCGACGACCGGCTGCCCGATCCCCGTCTCGGCTCTGGCTACCAGCGCATGTTCGACGTCGTGCGGGAAGTGGCGGCAGCTGGCTATCGGGTCTCGGTGTTTCCGACCATCGGGATCATCGACGACCCCGACGTGCTCGGCACGCTCGGTGTCGGGGTCGTGACAGAGCCGCTCGCGGAGCACCTGCGCCGGCGCTCGGCGCGCTACGAGGCGGTGATCATCTCCCGCCCGCACAACTTCGAGCGGTATGGCACGCTCGTGCGCGAGCTGCAACCCGAGGCGCACCTTTGTTACGACGCCGAGGCGCTGTTCCATCGTCGCCTGGAGGCGCAGGCTGAGTTCGCGACCACAGAGGAAGCCCAGGAGGCCTTGCTCAACGCGGCCGACGAAGCGCGCACGGTCGAGGCCGAAATGGCGTTCTCCGTCGACACGATCGTTTGCGTGTCCGCAGACGAGGCGGCCGCGCTTCGCGCGCTCGGTGCACGCGATCCGTTGGTGGTAGAGCCCTGGCTGAGCGACCTGGCGCTCACACCGGCTGGGTTCGCCGAGCGTTCCGACGCCTTCCTGGTGGCCGGCTGGCTGGCCGGGCCGGAGTCGCCGAACGTCGACGGGCTCGTGTGGTTCGTGCGCGAAGTGCTGCCGATAGTCCGCGCCAAGATGCCGTGGGTGCGCGTGCACGTGTCCGGCCCGGAGCCACCGAAGGTGGCTCGTGACGTCGAGGGTCGCGGCATATGTTTCGAAGGCCAGGTGAGCAACATGGCCGAGTTCTACGGCCGGACGCGGGCCTGCATCGTGCCGCTGCGCTACGGGGCCGGCGTGAAGATCAAGACAGTGGAGGCACTCCAGTACGGCGTGCCGACGGTGGCGACAAGTGTCGGAGCCGAAGGCATCGATCTTCGTGGCACCGAGGCGTTGTGGGTTGCCGACGACCCGAGGGAGTTCGCAGACGGGCTCGTCTCGCTTCTCACCGACCGGGAGGCCTGGGAACGCAAGCGGGCCGAGATCGAGGCGCTGGATGTCTTGCGCAGATCCGAAGCATCCAGGGTCACCTGGGGCTCTATTCTGGCGGAAGTCGTAGGTGACCGGATGGCCACCGATCTGCGACCTGAACAAAGGGCAGGAATATGAGGAAGCTCCCGGATCCGAGACGGCCGAGCACCGGCCCCGATCTTGCCTTTGACGAAGGCTCCGAGGATGGGGCCTGGCTCAGCTTCCAGCGTGCTGGCGAGACCGACGACTCGGCTCGCGAGCGGTCGCGTGCCCCGCACGAGGCAGGTGCCGATGAGGCGCAAGTCAAGGAGCTGGAACTACGCCTGCGGGAATGGGTCGAGAGGGCCGAAACGCTCGAGACGGAGCTGGCCTACTTGAAGCGAGACCTGGAGGTCCGCACGGCCTACTGCCGTGAGATGGAGCGCCAAGTCGAGGAGCACACGAAGGCTGTTCGTTGGGCTGAGCAGGAGATGATCGCGATGCGGGCGCGCGCCTCTTACCGAGTGGCGGACGCGCTCGTGAGCCAAGTGAGCAGGCGACCGGCACTGGAGCGTCTCGGGCGCGCCTGGGCACGAAAGCTGATCGGCTCGCGTGGCCGCTGACCGCTCCGAGGACGCGCGAAGCAAATTCCGCACGGGAGGTTCCGGTCCCGAGCGGATGATCTCGCACGCCGCCAACGCGGAGGACGTCGTGTTGCACCGCGCCCTCTGCACTGGTGGGGCCAGTGGCCGGTACGTCGACGTCGGGGCGTCCTCTCCGTATCTGGGCTCGGTGACGAGGCACTTCTACGAGGCGGGCTGGAGCGGTATCGATGTGGAGCCCCTTGCCGAGGAGGCAGCGGAGCTGCGTCGCACCCGGCCGCGTGACGCCGTCGTGGAAGCGGCTTTGGGAGCTGCCCCCGGCCAGGTCACGCTCTACGTCGTCGGTGACGAACGCGGTCTGTCGAGCACAGACGCGGAGGTGGGAGCAGGCTATGTCCGCGCCGGCCGTCCCGTGCGCGAGCGCGTGGTCAGGCAACGCACCCTGGCAGATGTCCTCGACGAGCACTGCACGGGAGAGATCTCCTTCTTGAAAATCGACGTCGAGGGCGCGGAGCCCGAGGTGCTGTCGGGCAACGACTGGTCGCGTTGGCGTCCGAGGGTGCTCGTCGTGGAGGCGACCGACCCGTGGTCTTACCAGCAGAACCACTCGCGCTGGGAGCCGCAGCTGCTTGCCGCCGGATACCTGTTCGCCTCCTTCGACGGGATCAACAGGTTCTACGCGCGCGCCGAGGAGCCGGGGCTCGTGCCCCTGCTCGCCCCGGCGAGCGTGCTCGACAACTTCGTTTCCGAGAACCTCAACCGGGTCGAGGGCTACGTTCGCCACCTCGAGGCAGAGCTGAAGGCGCGCGCTGCGCACGTGGCACAGCTCGAGACCTTCGTCGCGGCTCAGGAGGAGATCATCCACGCCAGGGACGGCCGTATCGCCGAGCTCGAGGCCCGTCTGCGTCCGCGGACGCTCCCGGGCGGGGGTAGGAGAGCTCGCTAGCCCCCTGAAGGGTGGATGCCTGGACCTGGGTCGTCAGGACCGGACGAGCGGGCAGGTGCGAACGGACTGACCGACCGTGCCGATCCTCGTCGGGATGGCGACGCAGGCGCTGGTGTTCACTGTGAAGCCGTAGCTCGCCCACGGAGGCCTCGGCTGTGAGAGCAGCGCGGCGTCGGTGGGGAACGAGTTGGGGTCGACCCAGAAGAGATAGACGTGGCTGTAGGCGCGCAGGTCCTTCTTTATGCGGGCCACGACCGTCGGTGTCGGCCGGATATTGGCCTGGATGCGTGCGAAGAAGTCGTCACTCGGGAAGTAGGGGACGACGTAGGCCTCGGGTTGGGTACCGATCATCAAGAATGCCGCCGGGTGGACGATGGATGCCGGCACCAGCACGGTGATGTACCGCGACGCCCATGCCGTCCGGCCGATGTTGTCGGTCTTTTCGGTGACCAGTGACGCCACGATTATCGCCACCAGCACCACGGCCGCGATCGGCCAGGGCTTGAGCGGGGAGAACAGGCGCCGGACGCAGATCCCGAGCAGCACGAAGGTGAGCATCTCGAGAGGGATCAGGTACCGGTAGATGGCGAAGATGTCCACCCAGATCAGGTAGGTGACGATTGTGAGCACGACGATGAAGCGCTCCGCGTCGGAGCCGAAGATCGGCCGCCACCCCCGCCGGCGTGCCGTCACCGCGATGGCCTTTAGGGCCAGAAGCAAGAGGACCGCTTCCAGAGCGGGCATCGTGAGCTCTCGGAAAGGCTGGGGACTGGTGCGCAACGGCTGCTGGGTCCACAGGAACGGGTAGAAGAGCGCTTGCAGCACGCCGTGCGGCAATCTTCTGGCGTCGGTGTTCGACGCGAGCGGTGCGTAGGGCGAAGCGAAGACCTGGTTCAGGTAGGGGAGCAAAGGGCTTCCCCATCGGGTGGCGAGCTCGTAGCCCCACCATCCGTAGGAGAGCAGCAGGCCCACGAGCGCACCACAGCCGCAGGCGAAGGCCAAGGCCAACCGGCGCAGGAACGGCAGGCCGATCACGAAGAACGCGACGACGGTGGCCACGGTGAAGGGGAACGCGGAGAGCTTGAGGCCGGAGCCGAACCCGGACACGAGACCGGCCGCGACGGCCAAGGCCAGCACGCGCCTGCGTTCGCCGTGAGCGGGCGGCCTGCAGGCGTACAGGCCGAGAAGGATGCCACCGAGGAGGAAGGGCGCCGTGAGCGTGTCGCCCATCACACTTCCGATTTCCGAGAACGCCCCGGCGGCGAAGATGCCCAAACCTGCCGCCAGCAGCGCGAGCAGACGACGGCGGGTGAACACCCGAGCGATGAAGTACAAGATGGGGAAGGACAGGCCCTCCACGAAAGCGATGCCGTAGGCGACGGTCCGGGCGGAGAGGTGTCGGGCCGCGAGGTAGAAGGGGAAGTCGAGAAGGGGGTTGTAGTAGGTCTGCAACTGCGCCGGCATGACGTCGTGCTGGTGATTGACGAGGACCCAGAAGGGATCGAAGAAGTGGTAGTTCATGAGGTCCCAGTCGGCGTCCTCACCACGGTGGAGCGCGACCAGGCCGTAAAGGAAGGGGAAGACGATCAACGCCGCGGTCGTCAGCCACAGCGCCCACCGGTTCATGGTCGCCTGCCGCTCAGGCGAGAGGGGACGGATCACGGTGTCTCGCCGCGGAGCGTGCCAGCAGCCAGTCGACGGCAACGGACAGGTGTTTCACCGAACGCACGCTGGCCTGGGGAGGGTCGCGAGTCTCGCGCTTTGCGCGAAGCGCAGGCTTTGCCAGGGGCAGCGCCTGGTGTGGTCACCGGAATGCATCCGGCAGCGTCTGAACCGGCCTCCATCAGGATCGCGAGTCTGGCACACGAGGCCGTCGGTTTGCGAGCTAGCAAGCCAGGGCCCGCCTTGCGCACGGCTTCCAAGACGTGACCAGGGGCGATAAGGTCAGCTCGCAGGAAAGCTGAAGGAGTCCTGCAAAGGGCGATCCGCCACCCTAAAGCCGAAATGAGAATCTCAACAAGACCGTCGGTCAGCACTGTGTGGGAAGGCACGGCTTCGGAATGAAGCTATTGGTTCCGCGGTCGTCCGCTCACCCACGGCGCATGTCTCGTGAGGTCTTCGCGAGCCCGAACATCCGCTGAACCCAGGAGCTCCAGGCATGGCAAACATCTCGGACCATCAGCAGACCCGCCTGCGGGCGCTTCAGCGGCTCGTCATCGACATGGGTCGCAAGAGATTCGATGAGCAGTACGGCGACTTGAAGCTGACACCCGTGGTTGGTCTGATCTGCGCCTACGAGGAGGAGGCCAACATCGGAGACGTGCTGCGGCGCGTGCCGAAGACGGCCTGCGGGCTTGAGGTCACGCCACTTGTGATCGTCGACGGCGGTGAAGACGAAACCGCCCGTGTCGCCATGGAGGAGGGGGCGGTCACCTTCGTGTTCCCGGTGAACCTGGGTCACGGCGTGGCGCTGCGTGTCGGCTACGACCTTTGCGTGAGCTTGGGGGCCCAGTACGTCGTCACCTTCGATGCCGACGGGCAGAACGACCCGACCGAGATGCCGGAGTTGCTCCAGCCACTTGTGGACGACGAGGCCGACTTCGTCGTTGCCTCCAGGCGCCTAGGGGTGGACAAGACGGGGGACCGGTACCGCCAGTTGGGGGTGGTCTTCTTCGCGACGCTCATGACCCTTCTCACCGGGGCGCACCTCACGGACACCTCCAACGGCTTCCGGGCGCTCCGCGTGACGATGCTCGCGGACGTGAAGGGCCGCCTCGAACAGGACCAGTACCAGACCGCGGAGCTGCTGATAACGGCGCTCAAGCGGGGCTGGAGAGTGAGCGAGCGACCCGCTGTGTGGCACGAGCGGGCCTCAGGCCAGTCGAAGAAGGGCACGAACGTCCTCTACGGATTCCGCTACGCGGCGGTGTTGCTCGGGACATGGCGCCGCGAGCGTTGAGCCTCAGCCAGTAACTGAGCGCGGGCGGCCGCGGCGCGCGTTCGGGTGGAGTTGCCCTTGACCCCTGGCGGGGCGACGACTCACCGGCGGCCGCCGCGCCGCGAGGGCGACTCGGAGGGTGCGCCGTGCCCTCGTCTCGGGGATTTCTGCCGGGAATTCTTTGCCATAACGGGCAATTGCGCGCCTCGGGGAGGGCTGTCCGGGAGGGCAGGCAGGCAATTTCCGCCATTCCCGCCAGGGTTATACTCGGCCGGGAATTCAACCAAAGAGCGGAGGAACTCGTGCAGATTGGGATCCTGACTGGTGGAGGAGACGCGCCCGGGCTGAATGCGGCGATCCGGGGCGTGGCACGCAGCGCTTTCAGTGACGGGGTCGATGTCCTCGGCGTGCAGAACGGTTGGGCCGGTCTGGTCGGCGAAGGCGATGCCATCCCGTTGCGCCCTGGGGACGTGTCGGGGATCCTGACCCGGGGAGGCACGATCCTGGGCTCATCGCGGGTCAACCCGCTGACGAACCCGGCAGCCATGGATGCTGTCATCGCGAATATCGGCCGACTCGGCATGGACGCGCTCGTGACCATCGGGGGGGACGACACGCTGTCGGTGGGAGCGGCCCTGGCGGAGCGGGGAGTGCCCGTCGTCGGAGTGCCGAAGACGGTGGACAACGACTTGTTGGTCACCGAGTACTGCATCGGCTTCGACACTGCGGTCGCGATCGTCACCGAGGCGGTGGACCGGCTTCACACCACGGCTGCCTCGCACCACAGGGTGATGGTGGTCGAGGCGATGGGACGCGAAGCCGGGTGGGTCACTTTGATGGGCGGCTTGGCCGGTGGGGCGGACATGATGGTCATCCCGGAATTCGAAGTCCAACTGGAAGAGGTCGTCGCCCATCTCCAGGACCGCCGCAAGCAGGGAAAGACCTTCAGCATCATCGCCGTGTCGGAAGGGGCCGAGGTCGGCGGTTTGCCCGGCCCGTCGGACACAGGTGCGCCTCTTGACGCCTTCGGTCATGAGCAGCTCAGCCGGCGCGGGATCGGCGAGCGCCTGGGTCGCCAGCTCGAGGACGTGACGGGCTTCGAGACCAGGGTCACGGTGCTGGGCCACACCCAACGGGGCGGCACGCCAACCGCCTACGACAGGATCTGGGCGACACGCGTCGGCGTTGGCGCCTACAAGTTGATAAGCGAGGGGCGCTTCGGTCAGATCCCGATCAAGCGCGGTGACGACGTCGTGGCCGTCCAGTTGTCAGAAGTGGTTGCCGAGCCGCGGCTCGTACCGGAAGACCTTTACCGGATGGCGCAGGCGTTGGGCTGAGGGCTGCCAGCAAGCAACTGAAGCCTCGAGGACCGATAGCTAGGCCAAGCGGCGAGGTCGCTGGCTGGGAAGCTGTCGCCCTGTCGACCCGGTAGAATAATCGTTCACGGCATTTGCCGTGTTTTTCTCCGGGGTATTTCTCACATGCTTTCGCGCGCCAACTTCCGCAACCTCGCGATCGTCGCTCATGTCGACCACGGGAAGACAACGCTCGTTGACGCGATGTTGTGGCAGTCGGGAGTGTTCCGCGCCAATCAAGAGGTCAACGAGCGTGTGATGGACTCGATGGACATCGAGCGCGAGAAGGGGATCACGATCCTCGCCAAGAACACGTCCGTGCGCCACGCAGGTGTGAAGTTCAACATCGTGGACACTCCTGGGCACGCCGACTTCGGCGGCGAGGTCGAAAGGGCGCTCGCAATGGTCGACGGCGTCCTGCTGTTGGTGGACGCGAGCGAAGGCCCCTTGCCCCAGACCCGCTTCGTGCTGCGCAAGGCGCTCGAGCGGCTGCTGCCGGTCGTGCTCGTGGTCAACAAGATCGACCGCCCCGATGCCCGCCCGAAGGAAGTCGTCGACGAGGTGTACGAGCTGTTCTTGGACCTCGACGCGGACGAGGGGCAGATCGAGTTCCCCATCGTGTACTGCAATGCCAGGGCGGGACGCGCCTCGCTCGACCCGAGAGTGGTGGGTACGGACCTCGAGCCGCTGTTCAAGGTCATCTGCGACTACATTCCTGCTCCGACTTTCGAGCCGGAGCATCCGCTGCAGGCCCTGGTCACGAACCTCGACGCGTCCGCCTATGTCGGACGTCTCGCGATCTGCCGTGTGCTGCACGGCACGATCCGGCGCGGCCAGCAGGCGGCTTGGTGCCGTGCTGACGGCAGCGTGGAGCGGTTCAAGGTTGCCGAGCTCTACGTGTCCGAGGGGCTGGATCGAGTCGATGCCGCGGAGGCGGGACCGGGCGAGATCATCGCCGTGGCCGGGTTGTCGGATGTGACCATCGGTGAGACACTCTCGGATCCGGAGGACCCGCGGCCCCTTCCGGTCCTCATCGTCGACGAGCCGAGCCTCGGGATGACCATCGGCATCAACACCTCACCCTTGTCAGGCACCGAAGGGACGAAGGTCACCGCCAGGCTGCTCAAGAATCGCCTCGATGCCGAGCTCGTGGGCAACGTCTCGATCCGCCTGCTGACCACTGATCGGCCCGACACCTGGGAGGTGCAAGGCCGCGGTGAGCTGCAGCTCGCCGTTCTCGTCGAGATGCTGCGCCGGGAGGGTTTCGAGCTCACGGTGGGCAAGCCGCAAGTCGTGACCCGGATGGTCGAGGGCAAGCTGCACGAACCCGTCGAGGCGGTGTCGATCGACGTCCCCGAGGACTTCCTCGGGGTCGTCACCCAGTTGCTCTCGCTGCGCAAAGGGCGCCTGGTCCAGATGGTCAACCACGGCACGGGCTGGGCGAGGCTTGACTACTCGGTGCCGTCCCGCGGCTTGATCGGCTTGCGCACGGAGTTCTTGACCGAGACCCGGGGAACGGGCGTGTTGCACCACATCTTCGACCGCTTCGAGCCGTGGCACGGTGAGCTGCGGACGCGTGCGTCGGGCTCCCTGGTCGCGGACAGGGGTGGTTTGACGACCACTTACGCCCTGATGAATCTCCAGGACCGCGGCATGCTCTTCGTAGGTCCCGGCGTCGAGGTTTACGAGGGGATGATCATCGGGGAGAACGCCCGCTCCGAGGACATGGACGTCAACGCCACCAAGGAACGTAAGGTCACCAATGTGCGCTCTTCCACAGCCGAGGAGTTGGTCCGCCTGATACCGCCCAGGCTGCTTTCGCTGGAGCAGGCGCTTGAGTTCATCGGCGACGACGAGTGTGTCGAGGCCACACCGGCCAGTGTCCGGTTGCGCAAGGCTGTGCTCGACCAGACCGTCAGGGGCAGGCACACCGCCCAGTCCAAGCGGGAGCGACTCCGCAGCGAGGCACGCCAGACCGAGGGTGGTCGCCGGGCCGGCTGATCGGCAGGCGTGTGCCCGCGACGCCCGGGTGGGAAGAGGACTGATGCACACCGGCGCCCGTTGGGCGCCGGGAAGTGAAGACAGTTGTGCCGTCAGAACTCCGGGTCTGCCCGGTCGACGACAAGGCGGCCCCGACCGGCGCGTTTTGCCAGGTAAAGAGCGTCATCCGCGCGTCGCAAGAGCTGCGCTGCGTTCTCCTCAGGACGGAACAGCGCCATTCCGGCGCTGACCGAGGACGCCACACCCGTCACGGTCAGGATCGCTGCGTCCGCGAGCGTCAAGAGGTCACGTGCAACCGACTCCACGCTGTCCGGGTCGCCGTCGCCGAGGAGTACAACGAACTCGTCTCCGCCGATTCGAACAAGGACGTCGCTGCGGCGCAGGCGCTCCCGCCATTGCGCGACGAGGTGGCGGAGCACGTCGTCGCCGACGTCGTGACCCAAGGTGTCGTTGAGATCCTTGAAGTGGTCGATGTCGAACAGCACGAGCGCGCCGCTCGGTGCTTCGGCCGATTCGGCGCTGAGCCGTCGGGCGAGCTCGACGTCGAGAGCCCTGCGGTTGTGAGCCCCGGTCAGCGGATCGCGCAGCACGAGCTCCTCGAGATAGGCCTCCAGGCGGTGCCGGTCTGTCACGTCGAGGACCTGGATGACAAGATGAAGGGGCCGCCCGACCTCGTCGCGCACGAGCGTGATGCTCATCACCGTGTGCACAACGGAGTGGTCGGGTCGCAGGTACCGTCGCTCGACCATCGCAGTACGCCTCTCGCCAGCGAGCATCCGCACCGTCAGCTCCCGGTTGGCCTCGACGTCGTCCGGGTGGATCACCTCCGACCAAGATCCCCGGTGCAGCTCCTCACGCGATCGTCGCGTGAGCGCACAGAAGGCGTCGTTCGCACGCAGCACCGAACCGTCGGGCGCGATGATGGCCATGCCGATGGGGGAGTTGTCGAAGGCGCTCGAGAAGCTCGCTTCGCTGCGACGTAGCGCTTCGTGAGTCCTCTCGCGTGCGGTGACCTCGAGGTTAACGATGAGAACTTCCTGGATCTCCCCCGAGCTCGGGACGACAGGTAGGTAGCGCGTCCAGAACTGGTGACGGCCGGGTCTCGAGCTCTCTTCGGTCGGGGTGAGGCCGGCGAAGCACTCCTCGAGGTGGCAGCGCGCCGCTTCGAAACGGTCCGCACTCAGGAGCTGAGCGAGAGGACGGTCCACACAGGCTTCCGGGCCGCTTGTGAGAGACGGGAAACCAGCCCCGGCCGCGAAGCGGCACCGCAGTTCCCGGTCGACGATCCAGGCGGTCATCCCGGGCACGGCATCTGTGACCTGGCGATAGCGCTGCAGCAGCTGGGTCTGGCGGCGCTCGAGCTCGACCCGGTCGGTCACGAGCCGGGACACGGCCACGAAGCCGGTGGCCGAACCTTTGAGGCCTTTGACGACTCCGATCCTCGTCTCAAGCCACGGGGACTGCGAGTCCTGCGTCAGGCCGCGGAATGTGACATCAGCGGTGTCATCGCCTCCTCGGACGCGCTCGATGGCGGAGGTGAGCAGCGCGGCGTCTTCCGCACAGCAAAGAACCTCCGACGCCGACCGGCCGATGAGCTGGTCGGGAGCCAGACCCAGGATCTCGCGGGAGGAGTCGGATGCGAACCGGACGGTCCCGTCGAGCTCATGGACAGTGACGAGGTCGGCGAAGGCGGCGAACATCGCCGCGAACTCGTAATGACTCGGAAACGGCCTCAATGCGGTGAAACCCTCTGGCATGGCGTGGCTCCGCTCGCGCCGGAGATGGCCCCGCTGATGCTCGAACACCAGTCGTGTCATCGGCGCGCGGTCCTTCGACCTTGAGTCTCGCCCCGGTCATCTGTGCTGTTCGCGGCTCAGCATGCCGTCTTCCTTGCTGAGGAAGACGGCCTCGGCCCTCGCGGTCCCCGGCTCTTCAGCGTCGGATGCCGGAGATGCCTGGACCTGTGGTCGCCCGGCGCAGCGCCGCTTCGAGGTGGGGCGCGTAGAGCACACCGACGACGCGGCCGTCTTCGACGATGGCGGCCGCGCGACGCCGGAAGGCGCCGAGACACTCCACCGCGACCGGGTACAACGGGTCGTCCGGCGCGAGGGACGCAGCGGCGCGATCGGTGGCGTCGGCCACCAAGAGCGCTCCCGGCGGGCCTGGGAGCCGGTCGGCCGCGATCAGGCCGACGTACCGTCCGCGGTCGACCACAGGCAGGACCCGTCCCGGTGAGGCCTGCAGGAACGGGGAAACGGCCGCGAGCGGGAAGCTCACCTC
Organism: uncultured Acidimicrobiaceae bacterium; assembly: GCA_963719125.1. Lineage (GTDB taxonomy): Bacteria > Actinomycetota > Acidimicrobiia > Acidimicrobiales > Bog-793 > Fen-455. The sequence goes on along the minus strand of CAVRAT010000002.1, from coordinate 85,656 downwards.
GAGCGTCGTCGGATCGTGCACCATGACGTCGCCGACCCTGAGGCCGCCGACCGCCGTTCGGAGCGCAGCGGCCCGTTTCTCGCCCGCGGCTCCCACGAACACGAACAGTCCGACAAGGGAAAGCCATAGGTCATAGCGCAACCCCACCACCACCATCGCGAGCCCGATGAAGCGCCCGATCTGTACCGCGAGGCCCGTGGCGCGGAGGTCGGTCCGCCTGTGGGCAAGCAGGGCCCTGAGCACCCGTCCGCCGTCCATCGGGATGGCGGGGAGGAGGTTGAAGCCGGCGAGCAGGAGATTGGCCCACATGAGGCGGCTCAAGATCGCGCCGGCGAACAGCGAAGGTGGCCACAGCACCGCTCCGGACACCAGACCAGCGAGCGCGAACAACAGAGCGAGTGCGAGGCTGGCCAGGGGACCGGCGATCGCGATGGCGAGCTCGTCCCGGGGGGCACCCGGCAACCCGGAGATCTCCGAGACCCCGCCGATCGGCAAGAGGACGATGTCACGTACCAAAAAGCCGCGGCGGCGGGCCACGAAGCTGTGGGAGAGCTCGTGCGCCACTATGCAGACGAAGAGGGCCGCGATCCAGATGAGACCTTCGACGAGCGAACGCGCCGTCGTGCGGCTGCTGGTCGGCAGGATCACGAGCACGACGAGCAGCGGGAAGCTCCAGTGGAGGCGTATCGGGACGCCCCTGACGCTCCCAATTCGGAATGACCGGCCCATCGACCCTGTGCTCTCTGCTTGTTCACACCAAGGTTAGGGCGCGGCGGGCCGAAGGAAGTCCGCGGCCTCCCGGTCGGAGCGTAAGTCTCGGTAGTTTCTCATGCATGGCGAGAGGACGGCTTCTTGTCGACCTCGGGCCGTTGCGAGATTCGCAGCCCTTCCGGCGGCTCTGGGGAGGGTACCTCGTCACAACGCTCGGGTCGCAGCTCACCGTGGTCGCGATCCCGTACCAGGTGTTCAGGCTGACGCACTCTTCGTTGGATGTGGGTCTCGTCGGTCTGGCCCAGATCGTCCCGGTGCTCGGCGGATCGCTGTTCGGAGGCTCGATCGCCGACGCCGTCGACCGGCGCCGGTTGCTCCTCGTCACGCAGATCTCGCTGGCTGCCTGCAGCGTCGGGCTCGCTTTGAACTCGTCCGGCGGGCACGCGGCACTTTGGCCCTTGTACGCCCTGAGCGCGCTCGGGTCGGGCGTCGCCAGCATCGACGGCCCGACGCGATCCGCGGTGATCGCCACCTTGGTGGAACGTCCGCTGTTCGCGAGCGCGAACGCACTCTGGCAGCTGCTCTTCCAAGTGGGCCAGGTGGGAGGACCGGCTATCGCGGGACTGCTTCTCGGCCAGTTCGGTATGGCCTCGGTCTACTGGATCGACGCGGGCACCTTCGCAATCTCGCTGCTTGCGGTTGCCAGCCTTCCCGCCCTCAGGCCGCCGGACGGCGGGACACGCTTCGGGCTGCGCTCGATCGCAGAAGGGCTGCGATTCCTGAAGGGACGACCTGTCCTGCAAGGGACCTTCGTCGTGGACCTGAACGCGATGGTGCTGGGCATGCCGCGGGCGTTGTTCCCGGCCCTCGCCCTCGTACGTTTCCACGGCGGTGCCGGCACTGTGGGCCTGCTCTACGCGGCGCCTGGGGCGGGCGCGCTCATCGGTGCCCTGCTCACAGGTTGGGTGGTCGGGGTGCGCAGGCAGGGTCGGGCGGTTCTCATTGCCGTCGTCGTCTGGGGAGCGGCGATAGCTCTCTTCGGCATCGCGCCTTGGCTGGTCGTCGGTCTCGTGCTCCTCGGTGTGGCGGGCGCGGCCGACGTCGTCTCGGCGGTCTTCCGGGGCACCATCCTTCAGCTCGAGGCGCCGGAGTCGCTGCGCGGCCGGCTCTCCTCGATCCACACGGCCGTGGTGACGGGAGGACCGCGCCTCGGCGACGTCGAAGCGGGCGCCGTGGCGGCGCTCTCGACGGCACAGATCTCGGTTGTCTCGGGGGGGCTCGGCTGTGTGGTGGGCGCTGCCCTCGTGGCTTGGCTCATGCCGAGGTTCGCCCGCTATGACACCACCGACCCCGAAGGCCTCGGGCCGTCCGCTGCAGGTGTGAAAGGCTAGGACCATGGATGTAGGAATACTCGGAGGGACGGGTCCGGCGGGGAAGGCCCTTGCCGTCAGACTGGCGTCGGTAGGTATGTCGGTGTCGATCGGTTCGCGCTCGGCCGAGCGCGGGGGGGAGACCGCGGCGAAGCTTCGTGACAAGTGGGCGGCACGTGCGCTCGACTTGCACGGGGCGTCGAACGAGGCCGCCTGTGCGGCCGACCTGGTCGTGGTCGCGACACCGTGGGAGGGCGCGCCGCAGACCGTTGCGGGCCTCGCCCAGCACCTCGACGGCAAGGTCGTCATCTCGATGGCCAATGCCCTGTTCAAGGTTGGCGACGACATGGAGGCCGTCGTACCGGCACGTGGCTCGCTGTGCGTGGCCGTCCAGGGCGCCGCCCCGCGAGCCCTCGTCTCGGGCGCCTTCCATCATCTCCCGGCGCGCGGCCTTGCGAACCTCGACGAGCCCCTCGACGCGGACGTCCTTGTGTGCTCGGACCACGCGACTGCCACCAAGGCGACGATCGAGCTGGTGGACCGCATACCTGGGTGTCGCGGGATCGACGCGGGCACCTTGTCGGCGGCTGCTGCCATAGAGGCGTTCACGGCGGTGCTGATCGGGGTCAACATCCGTTCCCGCTCGCACGCCAGCATCCGGCTGACCGGCCTGCGCACAGAAGCCCTCTAGGCCTTGTCAGCCCGTCTGACGCACTGTCGGTGATGCGGCTTTACGACACGGCTCGTCGCCAGGTCGTCCCCTTCACACCGGGCGAGGTCGTGACCATGTACACCTGCGGGATCACGCCCTATGACTCCGCGCATCTCGGCCATGCCGCGGTCTACATCACCTACGACGTGTTGCAGCGGCGCCTTCGTGACCTCGGCCACCGGACCTTGTGTGTCCGCAACATCACCGACGTCGACGACGACATCCTGCGCAAGGCCCGCGAGCTCGGCGTTCACTACCTGGACCTGGCCGCAGGCGAGATTGCGCGCTTTGACGCCGACATGGAGGCGCTCGGGCTCCTGAAGGCCTATTCCGAGCCGCGGGCGACCTCGGCCATTCCGGACATCCTCGGCTTCATAGGCATGGTCCTCGACACGGGTCACGCCTATCGTGCAGGCGGGGCGGTCTACTTCGACGTGTCTTCGTTTCCGCGCTTCGGGCAGCTGAGCCACCTCGAGCGCGATGAAATGGTCGCTCTGGCCGCCCTCCGCGGTGGTCGACCGGAGGACCCCTTCAAGGACGACCCCCTGGACTTCGTCCTCTGGCAGCCATCGGCGCCGGACGAGCCTTCCTGGGAGTCGCTGTGGGGCCCCGGCCGTCCGGGATGGCACATCGAGTGCTCGGCGCTGGCAATCCGCGAGCTCGGCACAACCATCGACCTGCACGGCGGGGGCGCCGATCTCATCTTCCCGCATCACGAGTGCGAGTCCGCCCAGTCGGAGGCGGCGACGGGCTCGGTCTTCGTCCGGCACTGGATGCACGTGGCGATGGTGGGTCTCGGTGGAGAGAAGATGTCGAAGTCGCTCGGCAACCTCGTCTTCGTTCATGACCTGCTCGAACAGGGCCGCGATCCGTCCGCGATCCGCTTGGCCCTGCTCTCCCAGAGCTACCGGCGGGCGTGGGAGTGGACGGACTCGTTGCTCGAGGAGGCGGAAGGCCGTCTCGAGAGATGGCGTGTCGCGGGACCGGGCACCGCTGGCTTGGAGGCCGTGCGGGCCAGGCTCGACGACGACCTGGACACTCCCGGAGCCATCGCGGCCATCGACGATGAGGCGGGAGCCGGGCGGGGTATCGCGGAGGCCGCCTCGTTGTTGGGCGTACGCCTGTGAGGCGAGCCCACTAAACAGTCCTGGCGGGCCGGTAGGCTAAGCCTTTCCGGAGTGCGACCACGCGTCGCCAGCACGAGGAGTGGTTGAGATGCCCAGCGAGGTCACGGTCTTGTTGCCTGACGGGTCCGCACGCAGTGTCCCCGACGGCACGACGATCGCGGAACTCGCCGCCGGGATAGGACGCCGGCTGGCTGCGGCCGCGGTGGCCGCCGAACTCGACGGCGTGCTGGTCGATCTCTCGGAGCCACTCGTCGACGGCGCCAAGGTCCGTATCGTGACCTCCGACACCGACGAGGGCCGCGAGGTGCTGCGCCACTCGTCGGCGCACGTCATGGCCCAGGCGGTGCTCCGGCTCTGGCCGGGCGCGCGTTACGCAGTCGGCCCTGCCATCGCCGACGGCTTCTACTACGACTTCGAGCTGCCCCACGCGGCCCGTTTTTCCGAGGACGACCTGAGCAGGATCGAAGCGGAGATGCGGGCGATCGTCGGGGAGTCCCAGCCGTTCGTGCGCGAGGAGCACACGCTCGCCGAAGGCCTCGAGATCTTCGCCGACCAGCCCTACAAGCGCGAGATCATCGAGGGGGTCGCCGAGGTTGTCGTGGGCCTCGACGCCGAGCTGGTGGCCGAAGCAGGTGGGAATCCGGGCGGGGTCAGCACCTATCGCAACGGGCCGGGGTTCGTGGACCTGTGCCGCGGCCCCCATGTGCCCGCGACGGACCGGCTGGGGCACTTCAAGCTGACACGCGTGGCCGGCGCCTACTGGAGGGGCGACGAGCACAGGCCGCAGTTGCAGAGGGTTTACGGCACCGCGTGGGAGTCGGAGAAGGCCCTCGAGGCCCATCTCCATCGTGTCGAGGAAGCCGAGCGCCGTGATCACCGCAGGCTCGGGGCCGAGCTTGACCTCTTCTCCTTCCCCGCCGAGCTCGGTTCGGGATTGGCCGTCTTTCACCCGAAGGGCGGACTGGTCCGCAAGGTGATGGAGGACTACTCGCGGGCAGCGCCACATAGAGGCCGGGTACTCCTTCGTCAACACGCCGCACATCACACGCTCGGACCTGTTCGAGACGTCGGGCCACCTGCAGTGGTTCGCGGAGAGCATGTTCCCTCCGATGGAGCTCGACGAGGGGCATCGCTACTACCTGAAACCCATGAACTGTCCGTTCCACATCCTCATCTTCAAGTCCCGGCAGCGCTCCTACCGCGAGCTTCCCTTGCGGATGTTCGAGTTCGGCGCGGTCTACCGTTACGAGAAGTCAGGCGTCGTGCACGGTCTGACACGTGTGCGCGGCATGACCCAGGACGACGCGCACATCTTCTGCTCTCGCGAGCAGATGGCTGGCGAGCTGCGGTCGCTGCTCGGCTTCGTGCTCGACCTGCTGCGCGACTTCGGCCTGGAGGACTTCTACCTCGAGCTCTCGACGATGCCGGAGGAGAAGGCGGTCGGCACCCTGGAGGAATGGGAGGAGGCGACCGAGGCTCTCCGCGAGGCTGCGCTCGGGATGGATCTCGAGCTCGTGCTCGACCCGGGCGGCGGCGCGTTCTACGGTCCGAAGATCTCGGTCCAGGCCCGGGACGCGATCGGGAGGACCTGGCAGATCTCGACGATCCAGGTGGACACCCAGCTCCCGCAGCGTTTCGACATGGATTACGTCGGTCAGGACAACACCAGGCACCGGCCGATCATGATCCATCGTGCGTTGTTCGGGTCGGTGGAGCGCTTCTTCGCCGTGCTCGTCGAGCATTACGCCGGGGCGTTTCCGACCTGGCTCTCGCCTGTCCAGGCCCGGGTGCTCCCCGTGCGCGATGACCACACGCCTTACGCACGACAAGTCCGCGACGTCTTGGTTGCGGCCGGTGTGCGGGCCGAGGCAGACGACGCGGGCGAACCCCTCGGTGCGAGGATCCGCCGCGCGAAGTTGGAGAAGGTGCCCTATGTACTCGTCGTCGGGGACTCGGACGTGGCTCAGGGGACCGTGGGCGTCAACGCGCGGGGTTCGGACGAGCCCGAGCGCGGTGTCGGCCTGGACTCGTTCGTCGAGAAGCTGCGCGTGGAGGCGGCACCGCCGCTCGGCCGCGGGCACACCGACGGCGCAGGAGAGCAGTGAGTCTCGACCACCTCTGGGCGGGCTGGCGATCGAGCTATGTGAGCTCGTTCGCGGAGACGGCCGCCGCGGCCGGTCCGGGAGCGGGCGGCGAGGCGGAGGCGGCGTGCGTTTTCTGCGCGATCGTCGGCTCCGGCGCGCCTGACGAGGTGCGCCACGTGCTCTGGACGGGCGCTCTCACCGTCGCGCTGTTGAACGCCTTCCCGTATTCTTCCGGCCACGTGATGGTGATGCCTGTCCGGCATGTGCGCGACCTGTGCGAGCTCGAGCCGGCGGAAGCGGCCGAGCTGTCGGGCGGGATCTACCGCGCGGTGGCCGCCGTGAAGGCTGCCTACAGTCCCGAGGGCATGAATCTCGGCCTCAACCTCGGGCGGGCCGCGGGAGCAGGGATCCCCGCCCATCTGCACGTGCACATCGTCCCGCGATGGATCGGCGACACGAACTTCATGACCTCGGTTGCCGGGGTCCGGGTTCTTCCCGAGGCCCTCAGTGACAGTTGGGCGAAGTTACGGGCCGCCTGGAAGTGAGCGGTTCTGTGCCCGACGTGCGGCGGGCGCCCATGGTCTGGGGGGAGTGCGAGGTGGAGGGCGATGGCGTGGTCGTCCGCCTGCACGGATGGCGCAGACTCCTTGCCACGAAGGGCACGATCAGGTTCCCCCTCGCCTCGGTAGTGCGGGTGGACCACGACCCGTTCGCACGCGCGCACGTCAAGACAGGCCTTCGCCAGTGGCGCAAGCATGGCCAGGGAGTCTGGCGCGTCGGCACCTATCACGGCCTCGATGGCTGGTCCTTCTGGTCCATCGGGCTCGGCCGCAACGCCGTGCTCATCGAGTGCTCAGGAGAGCGCCTGCGCTATGTGGTCATCGAGGTAGCTGACGCCGAGCGCACCGTGCGGGAGATCCGCCTGGCCGCAACGAGAGCGACCCAACGAGTTCCCGGGGGTGTCGGGACCAACTCCTCGGCACCGGACCGAGCACCGAGACGGCGGGAGCGCCGCGACGAGGACGAGCTCGCGACAGGCGAGGATTGAGGTCGTGAACAGTCATCGCCTGGGCTACGAATCGCACCGCGCGGCACTTGAACACGAGTGCGACGTCATCATCGACTCGAGCGGCGAGGCTCTGGAGCTCCCGGTTCCGACTTGTCCGGACTGGAAGCTCTCCGATCTGGTCGCGCATCTCGGTGACGTGTTCAGCTTCTGGACCACCCAGCTCGAGGTGGCATCGCCGGAAGCCCCGGCCGAGCCGGCCTCCCGAGGGGTGCCCCCCGGGGTCGACATCGTCGAATGGCTAGAAGCCGCCTCCGCGAAGCTCCTCTCCACCCTGGCCGTTCGTGATCCTGAGGATCCCTGTTGGAACTGGTCGGGCGTCGAGCTCACCGCTGAATGGGTCTGCCGGCGCATGGCACTCGAGTCGGCCGTGCATCGCTACGACGTCGAGCTCTCGATCGGCTCGCCGACGCCGATCGCAAGGGACCTGGCCGTCGACGGGATCGACGAGTGGATCGGTGTCCACCTGGCGACTGAGGTGCCCGAATCGCCGGGCGTGTCGCTCGGCGGTGTGCTGTGCCTGGCCTGTGCCGACGCGGGTGCGGCTTGGACGGTCGAGATCGCCGCCGGGCGGCTGCGCTGGCGCGATGGCAGGGGACCTGCCGACGCGGTCCTTGTCGGTCCGGCGTCGGACCTGTACCTGTACTGCTGGAACCGTACGCCTCTCGAGGTGCTCGAGCTGACAGGGAACCGTCAGGTCGCTGCGGCCTGGAGCGCTCTGACGGCCTGAGTTCCTCCTCTAGGTGTCGGAGGCCTGCTTGGCGAGCTTTTCGGCGAGCGGCGCCGGCACGACCTCGTGGTGGTCGTGGCGAACTGCAAAGCGGCCCCGGCCACCGGTGAGGGAACGCAGGTCGGTGGCGTAGCGCTGGATCTCCGACGCGGGGACCAACGCGATCACGACCTGCTCTCCGCGCTCGCCGGCCTCGGTGCCCAGCACTCGGCCGCGCCGTGAGTTCAAGTCGCCGAGGATGTCGCCCTGATAGGCGGCGGGCACGGTGACCTCGAGCCGGCAGACGGGCTCGAGTATCACAGGGCCGGCGGCGGCAAGAGCCTCCTTGAAGCCGAGGGAGGCCGCCATCTTGAAGCTCATCTCGGAAGAGTCGACCGTGTGGAACTTGCCGTCGTAGCACGTGACCCGGACGTCGACGACGGGGTAGCCGAAGTGGCCGCCAGTGACCATCGCTTCCTGGACGCCCTTTTCCACCGCAGGGATGAACTGGCGGGGTATCGCACCGCCGACGATGGCGTCCACGAACTCGAAGCCCTGACCGCGTTCGAGCGGCTCGACACGCAGGTTGGCAACACCGAACTGGCCGTGGCCCCCGGTCTGCTTCTTGTACTTGCCCTCGGCCTCGGCGGACTTGGTGATGGTCTCGCGGTAGGGGACCTGCACCGGCTCGGTCTCGACTGCCACGCCGAACTTGCGGCTGAGCTTCTCGCACACGATCTGCAGGTGCGTGTCGCCCATGCCGGACAGCACGGTCTGGTGCGTCTCGTCGTCCCGGCGGACCAGGAGGGCCGTGTCCTCCTCTTGGAGCCTGTGGATCGCGGTCATGAGCTTGTCGTCGTCGCCTTTGGCCTTCGGGTGGACGGCGATCGACAGCACCGGGGTACGCAGCCTGGGTCCCTCCGCCACGACCGGCTGGTTCTTCGGGGCCAAGGTGTCGCCGGTCAGAACGCCGCTCAATTTCGCCACGGCGACGATGTCACCGGCTGGGGCGGCCGAGGTGGGCTGGGTCTCCTTGCCGCGCATGACTTGAAGGGCGTGCAGTTTCTCCTCGGAGTGACTGCGGCTGTCGACGAGGGTCATGTCGGGCCGGAGCGTGCCGGAGAGAACGCTCATGAGCGAGATCCGCCCCACGAAGGGGTCGGCGATGGTCTTGAAGACGCGGGCCAGAGGGGGCCCGTCGGGATCGCGGGGAAGCTGCATCGTGTCGTTGCCGGCACGCACCGTGAACGACTTGCGCGCGAGCGGGCTCGGCCCGATGGCACAGATGAGCGAAGCCAAGCGGTCGACTCCAACACCGGTAAGCGCCGATCCGCATATGACCGGAAAGACGGTCGCCGAGGCGACGCCGTGGGCGAGCGTCGCCTCGAGGTCTTTGGCCGAGGGCACCTCACCTTCCAGGTACCGCTCCATCATGGCGTCGTCAGCCACGACGATGCCCTCGATCAAGGTCTCACGGACGCGATGCTCGAGTTCCGAGATCTCCTCGGGGATCGGGCCGGTCGTGGGCTTGCCTGCGCCGTAGAAGATCGCCGAGTCGGTCAGGAGGTCAGCGATTCCGTGAAAGGCTGCCTCGTTGCCGATGGGCAGCTCCAAAGGGGCAATGCCGGAGCCGAAGCGCTCCCGGAGCTGATCCAGGGTCCTCTCGAAGTCGGCCCGCTCGCGCTCGAGCTTGTTGACGAACACGAGCCTCGGGATGCCGAGCTCGGTCGCCAGCCGCCAGGTCTCCTCGGACTGGACCTCTACGCCCTCGACGGCACTGACCACCAACACGGCCAGGTCGGCAACCGACAGGCCGGCCTCGACCTCGGCTATGAAATCGGCGTACCCGGGGGTGTCGATGATGTTGATCTTGCAGTCCTCGTAGAGGAACGGAGCCAGCGCCAATGAGACCGATATCTGCCGCTTGACCTCTTCGGGCTCGAAATCGCAGACAGTCGTCCCGTCCTCTGTGCGTCCCAGTCGCGTCAGCACGCCGCCTGCCACGAGCAGTGCCTCGGCAAGGGTCGTCTTGCCGGCACCACCATGGCCGATGAGCGCGACGTTACGGATCTTCGTGGACGGCACGGCGTTCACGTGGGTACCTCACTTCCCGGGACCGGCTTCACCGTGGGTGACTGGTCGACGAACTCGCTGGACAGGTTGCGAGCCTATCGGTCGCGCGCGTACCACGAGGAGGCCGGGGAATTCGCGAAGGCCTCTGGTATCCTCTCGGGGAGAGGACCGTGTCACGCGAGCTTGCGGGGCAGGCGTTTTCGACTGCAGTCTGCCAGACAGGAGCGACATGATCGACGGCCACCGGGGCCAGTCAACGGCGAGTGGCACCGAAGATGCCGCAGTCGAAGATCAGGTCGTGCCGACTCCTGAGCCGGTTCCGCCGGCCCACACGGCGCCCAAGCCGCCGGAGCGTGACATCCGCAAAGGTTTTGCAATCGGTGCCCGCCTGGCACGACACGGTGTCACCGCGAACGAGGTCACGGTCGTCGGCATGGTGCTTGCCGGTGCCACCGGCGTGGTCATCGGACTAGGTCAGTTCTGGATCGCCATAGTGCTGCTCACAGTCGGTGGGCTCATGGACACCCTCGACGGTGCCGTCGCCAAGGCCGCGGGCACGGCCTCCAAGAAGGGCGCATTCTTCGACTCAGTCGCCGACCGTGTGTCCGATGCCCTCATCTTCGGTGGCGTGGCCTGGTACTTCGCCTCGGGCAGCCAGCCACGGCTGGCGTTGCTGCCGTTTGCGATCCTCGGCGTCAGCACGGTCATCTCCTACGAGCGGGCGAAGGCGGAGTCCCTCGGCTACGACGCCAAGGGCGGCCTCATGGAACGCGCCGAGCGCCTCATCTTCCTTGGTGTCGCGTTGCTGTTCCACGTGATCTTCGTACCGTTGCTCGGCGTGTTGCTGGCGCTGACGGTGTTCACGGCCGGGCAACGCTTCGCGAAGGTCTGGCGCCAGGCGAGCCCGGAGGCCGCGAGCTTCGCGGCCGGCCGAGGGCCGTGGCGACGTGGGCGTGTCGAATCGCGGTGGCAGTCGTGGCGTCAGCCGCGCGCCAGCGGCACCAGGCGCCGCGCGACCACACCGAGCCGTGTGCGCGCCCGACGCCGCAGCGAAACCCTCGGTGTGCGGTTGCGCCGTGTGCTCGCCAGCGAGCGCTCCGGCACTCGCCGTGTAAGTCAGCGGTCGGAGCGCCGCAGCCTCGGTATCGGTTCGGCGCGGCGCCGCCACCCGGGGACAGATAGCTGAGCACAGCTGCGCAACCTGTAGGCAAGAGCCCGGCAGCCGCCATGGCCACGCGAGACCAGCAGGCCCGCTACCTCACTTACCGGGGCCTCGCGGCAGCGCTGCAGCTCATTCCGCGCCCAGTCGCTGCGGTCGCAGCGAGCGCTGCGGGCTTCGCGATCGCGGGGGTGTCGCGTGCCAAGCGACTACTCGTCCACTCCAACCTGAGGCGAGTCCTCGGACCGGAAGCGGACGAGGCCGAGGTGCGCCGGCTCGTGAGAAAGGCGTTCTCCTCCTACGCCCGTTACTGGGTTGAGGCCGCACAGGCGGTGGCTCTTCGGTCCGATCAGATCGAGTCGATCTTCAGCATCGAGGGCTTCGAGCGCTTCCGCCTCGAAATGGCGAGGGGCCGCGGGGTGGTGATAGTGCTCCCCCATGTCGGTTCGTGGGAGTACGGGGGCCGCTGGCTCGCCCAACAGGGCTATCCCATGACCACGGTGGGCGAGCTGCTGGAGCCTGCGGAGCTGTTCGAATGGTTCACCGCCCAGCGCGCGGCACTCGGGCTCACCGTGCTGCCGCCCGGCCCCGACACGACCGTGAGGCTCCTGGACACGCTGCGGGAAGGCCGCGTCGTGGGGTTGCTAGCGGACAGGGACCTGGTCGGCAACGGCATCGAAGTCGAGTTCTTCGGCGAGAAGACGACGCTTCCCGGCGGCCCTGCCCTGCTCGCCCTGCGTTCCGGGGCACCGATCATGACCTGTGCCATCTACCAAAGACCGCGAGGCCGTTACCACGCTGTCTTGCGGCCCCCGCTCGACTCGGCACGCACCGGGCGCCTGCGCCAGGACGTGCAGCGCCTTACCGAGGAGATAGCGCTGTCCCTCGAGGGGCTGATCCACCAGGCACCCGAGCAGTGGCACCTGTTCCAGCCAAACTGGCCGTCAGACCGGGGACTGTACCGCTGAGCTGGGCTTTCAGTCAGCGATTGCCGCCGATGTCCGCGGAATGTCCGCGGGACGCAGGAGCACGTCGTCGATCGCCGTGCGCGTACGGTCCTCGGAGTCGGGCCAGAGGTGCGCGTACGTGTTGAGCGTTTCGACGGCCGAGGCGTGGCCGAGACGGGCCTGAACCGTCTTCACGCTCTCGCCGTGGCGGATCAGGAGGCTCGTGTAGTAGTGCCGTAGCTCGTGGAACCTGGCACCGTGACGCACGCCCGCCGTCTTCACTGCTGCCCGCCAGAGGTCGCCGAACCTGTTGCGGGAGATCGGTCCCCCGTCGGGCATGGTGAACAGGAGGCCGCTCTCGCCGGCCGGCCAAGCCGCCAAGTGCTCAGCGAGCGCTGAGGTCACGAAGTCGGGCAGCGGCATCGTCCGCACGCTCGAGGCCGTCTTCGGAGGCGACACGACCGTGTCGCCCGTTGGCAGCGTCACGAGCTGCTGGCGAACCGAGAGCGAGCGCGCAGGAAGTCAAGCTCGTCGGTCGACACGCCGAGCGCCTCACCGGAGCGGAGGCCGCCGCCGGCTCCGAGCACGGCAAGCCCGCGGTACCGATCGGGGGCGCCTCGATGAGCGCGAAGACCTCGGCCGTCTCGAGCGGCTGGACCTGCGGGCGGTCGTTGGCTGGCAGCTTCACGCCGACATACGGGCTCCGGGCAATGACCTGGTCGCGCACGGCCGCATTGAAGATGGACCGGAGATCCTGGACGACGACACGCACGGTGGCGAGGGAGAGCTGGCCCGAGATCCCGCGAACCCATGCCTGCACCTCGCTCGGCCTGATCGAAGCGACGGGGCGTGCCTCGAACGTCGGGAACGCGTGAGTACGAAGGTGCGAGTCGATCGCTGCCGCCGTCGTGGGGCGATGCACCTGCGCCGCCTGCCACGACCGGGCGAAGTCGCCGAAGGTGATTTTGCCGGCTGCCGGATCGATCCACGCTCCGCGGCGTAGCGCGCTGAGCTCGTCGCTGACCCAGCCTTCGGCCTCGACCTTGAGTCGGAAGCTCTTCGTGCGCTCGCGGCCGTCGGGCCCGCGGTAGGTCGCCTGTCACGAGGCGCCTCGACGCTTGATGCTTGCCATGTTCAGCCTGCCTTTGCTCTCGCGCCAGGGGGCAGGTACTTCCGCGCCCTGGCAATCTTGATCCAGCGATGGGCCGTCGACACCGGCACGTTGTTGGCGTCCGCTATCGCGCCGGCGGGGGACCGCACGTAGCGGAGAAGCTGCAGATAGACCTCGGCGACTGCCTGATAGAACGCGTCTCCGTACCGGCCATTGGTGGGCACCGGCAGGCCGGCGTCGATCCTGATCGTTCGAGCCGGAAGGTGGTCCACAAGGGGCAGGCCGGTAGCTTGAGGAGGTCGGCCTGTGTCTCGCGGAACAAGTCCGACATCGCGATCCTCGACCGTTCCGCTCGGGCAGAGTCTCGGGATGGCGGCGACACCCGCCAGGGCCGGCACGTCGTAGAGCGGCGAGGGAGCTCGGGGGCCAGCGCGATACGCCGAGTCATAGAGCCCGAGGACGTAGCAGTGTCGTGCGAGCTCCCGCTCCGTCTCGGGGTTCGGCAGGGAGCGGGCGGCGGTGCGAAGCGTGTCCCGAAGGCTCGCGAAGAAGTGTGCTGCCCACCCCTCCAGCCTTCCGGTGCAAGCGCTCTCTTCAGCCGGCAGCGGCGGTAGCAGGTGGTGCCCGCGCATCAGCACGAATCCCATCGGCGGTATGACATCCCAGCGGTCGGCGTACGCGACCGACTGCGGGAAGGCGAGGCGGATGCGGTAGTCGACGGCGGTGCCCACGAGGTTCCATTGATAGGTGCCGGACACATCCGGCAGCAGGGTCTTGCTGTCTGCCGCGCGTGCGACAAGGTCCCGCTGCGCGCTGCGTGCGTCTGGGAACCGCTCCGTAAAGAACCGGCTGGCAGGACTCGACTTGTCTCTGAGCTGGCTTGAGAGTGACATCCACGCTCAGTGTGGCACGAAGGGTGCGCGTTATCGCCGCCGCAGCTCCCTCAGCGCCCGCACGAGCTGGCCAAGGATCGCAAGCGCACGCTCCCGACTGAGACCGCTCGGCGCCTGCGGTGGGAGCATCGCGATCGACCGTCGCAGGACTTCGGCTTCCTCCGGCGACAGGTCAGCCATGCTCCAACGGTAGCGAACACGTGTTCGACGCGCTAGCGGAAGCGGGAGAGGCACCCCGACCCCTTCGGGCGGCGATTTCTGGGGCGCGAAACGGCCCGCCACCGAAGCAGCGGGCCGCTCGGCTGGAGGGGTGTTGCCAGCAACGACGCCCGTCGTCTTTGCGAGGGAAGGACGGGGTCGTGCGGCAGTCACGATACTTAGACGAGCTACGTACACGCAAATCTTCATCCCTGACGCGAAAGACGGCTCGCCACCCGAAGGCAGCGCGCCGCATTGGCGCCCACCGAACCGGCTTTCGCCGCGCTGATCCCACCATCGCCCGCTGCCGAGACCCTCGCCGTCGATTTCAACGCCTCTAGGCGAAATGCGACCTGCGGTTTTACGATGACGAGTTCGTCCGATTGTCGTTGCACCATTTCCGTGCTGCCACGGCGACAGTTCCGTTCGAGCGCCGATCTAGCTCCGTCTGTCGTCTCTTGTCGGCTTCACCGAGGAGGTTCCCGGCATTGGTGAGACGGGCCGCGACCTCCTCGGCCGACAAACTCACGGGAAGCTCGACGATGAGCACGGTTCGATTGTCGCTCCCTAGGGGGCTGTTGTTTTAAGCAACCACGTTGAGGGTGCTCGCGATTTCTTCTTCCACATAGAAGAATTGGCGTATGCAGGGAAAATCCGGTCCAGATCGTCAGATGCTGGACGCCGCCGCTTTCTGCCGGGGCCTCGTCGAGGATCACACGATCTACTCGTTCCTGGCTGATCACCGAAACGAGTTGTTCAAAGACGAGGACTTTGCCGACCTGTTCCCCTCCGGTAAAGGCCGTCCCTCGGTCCCGGCGGTCCTCGTCTGCTCGGTGATGGTGCTCCAGGCCTTGGAGGGCCTGTCGGATCGCGACGCCATCAGACAGCTGCGGACCCGCATCGACTGGAAGGTCGCTTGTGGACTCGCCCTCGACGACCCGGGCTTTGACTTCACCGTGCTCACCTACTGGCGCACACGCCTTCGCCACTCGGAGCGGCCGCAACGGATCTTCGACGCCATCCGTGCCGTCGTGGAGGCGACCGGTGTGCTCAAGACAAAGCACCGCAGGGCGCTCGACTCGTCCATCCTCGACGACGCCGTCGCTACCCAGGACACCGTCACCCAGCTCATCTCGGCGATGAGAAGGGTCCGCCGGTCGGTGCCTGAGGCCGCGAGTGTTCCCCTCACGACAGCGAGCGACGAAGGTGGCAAGCCGGTCATCGAATGGTCCGACCAGAGCGCCCGCAACGCCCTTGTGACAGGGCTCGTGAACGACGCCGAGGCGGTCCTCGCCGCGGCCGAAACCGCTCGGCTCAGCCAAGAGGGCAACGACGACGTCGGCCTCCTCGCTCTCATCGCGGGCCAGGACGTCGAGCCCGGTGCGAAAGAAGGCACCTGGCGCATCGCGAAGAAGGTCGCGAAGGACCGGGTCATCTCGACAGTCGATGTGGAGGCCCGCCACGGTCACAAGTCCACGGCCGTGCGCACCGATGGCTTCAAGGCGCATCTCGCCACCGAACCCGACACCGGGATCGTCACCGCCCTAAAGCTCACGCCGGCCAACCACCCTGACGGGCCGGTCGGCGTCGCTCTCATGCAAGACGAGCCCGACGGTCTCGAGGTCCTGGCCGATTCGGCCTATGGCTCAGGTGCCGTGCGCACCGCCTTGAAGGAGAAGAACCACCGCCTCGTCATCAAGCCCCTCCCTTCACGTCCCCACATCCCCGGCGGGTTCGCCCGCGACGACTTCTCGGTCGACCATGACGCCCGCTGTGTCACCTGCCCGGTCGGACTTGTCGCCCGGCTCTCTGCAGGTGGCATCGCGAGCTTCGCCCCGCACTGTCTTTCCTGTGCGGTGCGGTCTCGTTGCACCAAGGCCAGAGCCGCGGAGCTTCACCGTTTCTGAGCACGACTCTGAGCTCGTCGCTGCCAGAGCGGACTGGCGCGACGCCGAGCTCCGCGCGACCTATCGACAACACCGCCCGATGGCCGAGCGCTCGATCGCCTGGCTCGTCGCGAAGGGGAACCGGCGGCTTCGCTATCGCGGTGTCGAGCGCAACGAGGCGTGGCTCAACCGACGCGTCGCGGCGCTCAACTTACGCAGGCTCATCGTTCTCGGCCTTACGAGGAGCGAGGGCACCTGGGTGTTCGCCGGCACCTAACGGCTCCTCGGGAGCGTCCCAAGGAGGGAACGACACCTGCGGTCGAAAGACCTACCAGCGCGGCCGGTTCTCACCCTCTACCCCGGCTCTTCGGTGCGGGCTTACCCCCGAGACCAAGACCAACGCTACGCCGGTCTTGGGTGGCGGGAAAGGCCTTGTTCAACAGGCCCCTAGAGCATCGGCGGGCAGACCAGCGCCGGAAGCGAGATCGTTGTAGACACGCCTCCAGCGATCGTCCGTCACGCCCGCGTCGCCCTTTACGGGAAGGCGAACTCGGACCGTCTCTCTGAGGACGTTCACGTCTGGCGGGTCGGGTATCTGCAGTTTGGTCATGTGGTGACGGTACGCGTACTTGGCCTCGCCCTACGATCGCTCAGGAGCGCTAAAAAGGGCCGCTTGGTGCTGAGGTACTCGCCGAGCACGCCCGTCGCGGCCACCACTAGCACCCACGCAGCCGGGGGGTGGGATCCACTTCTTCTTTCCTGAGCGAGGCGAGAGTCTCGAGCCGGCCCGGACCTACTGCGCGCGGTGCGAGGTTCAGCCGGAGTGCCTCGCATTTGCGCTGAGCCTCTCGGCCGAGCATTTGCTCACGGGGCCGGCACGTCCGACCGCGGTCGGCGCCAGCTCAGGAGGAGTGCTTAGGTTCGCTCAGTCGTACGGAGCCGCTTTCACGTACCTTGAGAATTTCAGCGAAGAGCCATCGGATCCACTGCACCTCGACTCGGCTGACAACGGGTCCCGGTTTGACGACTCCGACAGCTGTGTCGCCCGGTGACGTCTGCCAAAATCTTTGGCCGGCTATTTCGATCAGCTTGGCTGCCTCGCGGACGTCTCGCTTGCTTTCAGTGACTTCTCCGAAACCGCAGAGAGCCAGATCGAGTTTGCCCTCGTTCGCCGCGGTGACGAACGCTGTGACCACGAGCTCGGCGGACTCCACCCAGCCAGTGAACGACTCGGCCAGGGCAGGCAAAACCCCGCCGGCCGAGTCGGTTTCAGGCGCAGGCGGCGGGATCGCCCTCAGGACCTTTCGAGCGATGATCTCGTTCACATGGCAATCGGCGATCCCATCGGGAATGGCGAAGGCTCGGCGAATCGTCTCGCCCCAAAGGGTCGGCTCGTGGTCGCTTATCACGTCCCCGACACTACGCCTTGTCCGCGGAATGTCCGCGGGATATCGAAAACCGATGCGAAATGTCACAAACTGATGAGAGGCGAAATCCGAGGTCAGAGGCAGTTTTCTGGCGCATGGGGATGTCGCGAAAGTCCAGGGGTCAGTTCCAGCCGAACTGGCCGTCAGACCGGGAGCTCGGGCACTGACGAAGCGGTGGCGCGCCAGGCCACCGGCCCGGCACCCTGTCGTGAACGGCCAGTGCCTATAGCGTCATGAGCGATGCGGATAGCGATCGTGTGCCCCTACAGCTGCACGATGCCTGGTGGCGTACAGACCCAGGTCCTGGGGCTGGCGAGGGCGCTCGCCTCGCAGGGGGACGATGTCGCGATACTCGCCCCCGCCGAGGGCGCGCCTGGCACCGGCAGACTGGCTCCAGTCGCGCTCGGCGGTGCCGTGTTCTTGAAGGTGGGCACGGGGACGAGCGTCTCGGTGAATGGCTCGCGGGCCCCGGTCTCGCCATGGCCGTGGACGATGTCGCGCACCGTCTCGGCCCTGCGCGACTTCGCACCCGAGGTCGTCCACGTACACGAGCCGTTCGCCCCCGGCCCCTCGCTCGGCGCAGTCGTGATGGGCCCGCGCCCCGTTGTCGGGACCTTTCACCGTTCCGGTGCCGATTTCGCCTACCGCGCCTATGGCCGCGTCGTGGGCGTCTGGTCGCGCCGGCTGGACGCCGCCTTCGCCGTGTCCGAGGCGGCGAGAGCCACGGCCAAGGCGTGTGTCGGACGTCTCTCGCAGACGGTCCAGGTCATCCCGAATGGAGTCGAGGTCGAGAGGTTTGCCGGCGCCGACCCGTGGCCAACGAGCGCGCCCACGATCGTGTTCGTCGGCCGTCACGAGCCCCGCAAGGGGCTCCGGGTGTTGCTCGAGGCTTTCGGGCTGCTGGCGGAGCCGACACGTCTGTGGGTTGTGGGTGAGGGACCTGAGACGGGGCGGCTGCGGACCGAGTTCGGTCCTGACACACGCATCGAGTGGCTCGGACTCCTCGACGACGAGGAGCGCGCGGCACGCCTCGCCGGCGCGGACGTGTTAGTGGCCCCGTCGCTCGGAGGTGAGTCTTTCGGGGTCGTCCTTCTCGAGGCGATGGCAGCTGGGACGGCGGTCGTCGCCTCGGACCTACCCGGCTATCAGCTTGCAGCCGGGTCAGCGGCCCGGTTCGTGCCGCCGGGCGACCGGGTGGCCCTCGCCGCGGCCATCCGCACCGTTCTCCTCGACGACGGGGAACGAGAGGATCTTCGCAGTCGGGGACGCCAGCGCGCCTCGCAGTACGACATGGGGGTCATCGCCGGGTTGTATCGCGACAACTACCTCCGGTTAGGGCGCACCGCCCGCTCCGGGTAGCCTCATTGAAGTGACTGCAGCGGCCAAGGACCGAACACGCTGGCAGCGCCGTGCCTCCGACAGCGACGGCAGGTCGCGCCGGGCCGTCGAAGCGCAGCAGGCTGCCTATGAGGCATCGAGAGCGGTGCTGGCCGTGGCGGCGCGGCGCCGTGACGCTTCCTGGCGGCACGCCGCTCGCGCTAGCAAGCGCCGGGCGAGGATGGCGCTTGTCGCGCCGCTCGCCGTGGCGTTCGCGCTGGGCGTGCTCGGAATCGTCTCTATCGACTTCCTGATCGCCGGGGCGGCCATCGCTTGCGCGATCGCGCTCGTGTCGTGGTTGATGTGGGCCCGCTCGACACCCGTGCTGGTCAATCGGATAGGCGGGACCGTGGTCACCGCCAAGCGGCGACCGAGCATCCTGAGCGCAGCCGAGGCTGCCCGCCTCGTCGACGTCGCGGAGGGGTTGTTCGCCGTGTTCGGCCTGCCAAGTGCGGAGATCCGGGTCCTCGACGACCCAGCGCCGAACGCCATGTCGGTGGGCCGCTCGCCCGACCGCGGCGTCGTGTTCGTCACGAGCGGGCTCGTGCTGCTCCTGGACAGGATCGAGCTCGAGGCCGTGCTGGCACACGAGCTCGCGCACATCAAGCGTGGCGACACCGTCTCGGGAGCCATCGCCGTGCTTGCTTTCGACCCGTTGAAGCGCTACATCCCGACCTTCGGCCGGATCGCCGACCAGGTGGCCGGCCATGGGCGCGAGCCGTTGGCCGATCTGGCGGCTGTGGGGTTGACTCGTTACCCACCCGGGCTGATCGACGCCCTCGACAAGATCGGTGCCGCCCCCAACAGAAGGCCGACCTGCCTTCCGCGCAGCGTCACGGAGTCGACCTCGCGGCTGTGGTTGGCGCCGTTCGAGGAGCCTTCGGGCGAGCTCGAGCACCTTGGGGCGCTCGATCTGACAGAGCGCGTCGCGGTCTTGAGGGAGCTGTGAACAGCTGGTCAGATGTGCTCGCACCGTGAAGCCCGGACTGGCGAGCCAGACCCGATCGTGGTCGAATTGCCGGGTGCACCAGGAACGCGTCCGGCATTGAGGTACCTTCGCCAGGGTGAGCGAGCCCCAGGACACAGGCCTGCCACGCCGGTAGCGTTCCACCCTGATCCGGCGGGAGACCTACGGTCGTGCCGAGGCGTGTTATCGGGCATCGAGGGAGGCTGAGGCGATGTCAGGCCATTCCAAGTGGGCAACCACCAAGCATCGCAAGGGTGCCGTCGACGCGGCCCGCGGGAAGCTGTTCGCCAAGCTGATCCGCCAGGTCGAGGTGGCCGCTCGTGAAGGTGGCGGTGACATGTCGGCGAACGCGACGCTGCGCACGATGTTCACCAAGGCGCGGGACGTGTCCGTGCCGCTCGACACGATCGAGCGCGCCATCAAACGTGGTACCGGCGAGCTCGAAGGCGTCCGCTATGAAGCGATCTCCTACGAGGGGTATGCCCCTTCGGGCGTAGCCATGATCGTGGAGTGCCTCACGGACAACCGGAACCGGACAGGCTCGGAGGTCCGCTCGCTGTTCTCGCGTAACGGTGGTTCGATGGCAGAGCCGGGCGCGGTCTCCTGGCAGTTCGAGCGCAAGGGGGTCGTGATGGTCCCGAAGTCGGTCGGGGAGGATGAGCTCATGACCGTCGCGCTCGAAGCGGGTGGGGAGGACCTTCGTGACGAGGGCGACGAGTGGATGGTCACGAGCGCGCCCGCAGAGCTCGCGGCCATGCACAGCGCCCTTGAGAAGGCCTCGATCCACGTCGACTCGGCGGAGCTCGAGATGGTGCCAACGACGCGTGTGGAGGTCACCGACGACTCGACTGCCAAGCGTGTGCTCAAGCTCATCGAGCTGCTTGAGGAGCACGACGACGTGCAGGCCGTGTGGGCGAACTTCGACATCCCAGACGAGATCCTCGAGCGCGTCGAGCTCTGAGTCCTCGGGGCACGATCCGCCGGGTCGCGGCCCGCGCGGGTTACGATCGAACGAGTGTTTGTCCTCGGCATCGATCCAGGCCTGTCCAGGTGCGGTTACGGCTGTGTGAGGACTGATGGGTCGCGTAGGCACGCGGTCGCTGCCGGCGTGATCACGACCGCCGTCGATGAATCGCTGCCGCGACGGCTGGCGACGCTCCGCATGGAGTTGCACAAGCTCATGAGTGATCTTCATCCTGACGTCGTCGTCGTCGAACGGGTCTTCTTCCAGACCAACGCCCGAACGGCGATGTCGGTGGGCCAAGCGAGCGGGGTCGCGCTCTTGACCGCCGCGGAGCTGGGCTGCGAGGTGGTGGAGTACACCTCCAACGAGGTGAAGCTCGCAGTGACCGGGTTCGGTGCAGCGACGAAGGACCAGGTGCAGCGGATGGTGGCACGCCTGTTGGGTCTGGAGGCCGTGCCGAAGCCCGCCGACGCCGCCGACGCCCTGGCCCTCGCCCTTTGTCACTTGAGCACTGCTGTTTGGGCACGTGCGTCCTCGCCCCCGCCGGGCGGTGGCGGGACAGGCGAGGGACGGCTCCGAGAGGCTGCGCGACCGTGATCGCATCCCTGCGGGGCCTCGTGACAGAGCGGAGGGCGGTCGGCGACGCTGCCGTCGAGGTGATCGTCGACGTCGCCGGCGTGGGCTACCGCCTCGTCGTTTCCCCAAAGACTGCGGGCGGCTTGCAGCTGGGCCACGAGGTCCTCCTCGCGGTGCACACGCACGTCCGTGAGGGCGCCATCACCTTGTACGGGTTCGCGTCTTTTGAGGAGCGGACGGCATTCGAGTTGCTCCTGGGCGCCCACGGCGTCGGGCCCGGGCTGGCGCTCGCGATCCTCAGCGTGCACGACCCAGCCGGGCTGGCCCAAGTCATCGCGAACGGGAACGTCGACGCGTTGAAGCTCGTTCCCGGCGTCGGGCAGAAGACCGCGGCGCGCCTGCTGGTCGAGTTGCAGGCGCGCTTCGACTTGCTCAGCGCGGACGGGGTGATCGGGGTTGGCGCGTCCCTGTCCAACCGGCTCGCCTCGGTGACATCCGAGGTCGGTGAGGCACTCACCCAGCTGGGATACGCCCCCGACGAGGTCCGATCGGCGCTGCGAACCTTGCCTGGAGAAGGCAGCGTCGAGGAGCTGCTGCGCGAGGCGCTGCGGAGCCTTGCGCCGCGGAGATGACGCCTCGATGAGCCCGCGCCGGGAAATACTCCCCACGGACGACCCGACCGTCCTCACCGACGCCGCCGGGTCGCTCTCCGACCGCGGCCAATTCGAGGGCGAGGCTGCCTTCGAGGTCGGGATACGCCCGAAGCACCTCGCAGACTTCGTGGGCCAGCAGCAGTTGCGGGAGAAGCTCCAGATCATTCTCGAGGCCGCGCGGCGACGTGGCCAGCCTGTCGACCACGTGCTGTTCGCCGGGCCACCGGGGCTCGGCAAGACCACTCTGGCAGGCATCCTGGCCTGTGAGATGGGTGCGGGCCTGCGGATCACTTCCGGGCCGGCGCTCGTGAGAAGCGGAGACGTTGCAGCCATCCTGACTGATCTTCAGCCCGGCGACGTGCTGTTCATCGATGAGATCCACCGCATGGGGCGAGCGGTCGAGGAGCTCTTGTACCCGGCGATGGAGGACTTCCAGCTCGACATCGTGCTAGGTCGTGGACCGACTGCCCGCTCGATCCGGTTGGACCTGCCGAAGTTCACGCTCGTGGGCGCGACGACCCGCACGGGCCTCATCACCGGGCCGCTTCGCGACCGGTTCGGCATCGTCGCGCGTCTCGAGCTCTACAGCGACGGCGAGCTCGAGATGATCGTCCACCGCACCGGCGAGCTGTTCGGGGTCGAGCTGACGCCTGGGGGAGCAAGCGAGATCGCCCGGCGCTCGCGGGGCACGCCCCGCCTGGCGATTCGGCTCCTTCGCCGTGTGCGTGACTTCGTCGAAGTCCGCGGCTCCGGTGTGATCACCGAAGAGGCGGCGCGCGAGGGCCTGACGGTCTTCGGGGTCGACGGGCTCGGACTGGACGGCATCGACAGGCACATCCTCGAGGTCCTCTGCGTCCGTTTCTCCGGTCGGCCCGTCGGGCTCTCGACGCTGGCGGTCAGCGTCGGGGAGGAGCCGGAGACGGTCGAGGACGTCTACGAACCGTTCCTGCTCCAGGCGGGCCTGATCATGCGCACGCCCCGGGGAAGGGTCGCCGCACCCAATGCCTACGAGCATCTGGGCCTGCCGATCCCGGCGCAATCATTGAGCTTTCTCGCGGCTTCGGACCCCGACCAGTCGGCCTTGGCGTCGTCGCGGGCAAGCCGAGGCAGCGGCGCCGTCCAAGACGTCCTGTTCGCCTCGGGGGCCGACGGGGAGGCTTGCACGGAGGACTCCTGAACGGGCGACTAAGGTGATGCGTCGCATCATTCCTTGATCGATAGGCCTCTCATGTTGCTCGTGCACGTGCTCGCGTTTTCCAGCCCCCACAATCTGGCGGCCCTCACGGGTCTTGTTGCGGCGGCTGCCGCAAAGAAGTCCAGCGGGTCTTTCACGCTGATTTTCTTCGTCTTGCTGTTCGGAGTCGGCTACATGTTCCTAATCCGCCCGCAGCGCCAGCGGCGCCAGCGTCAGCTCCAATTGGGAAAGCAGATCTCCGTCGGGGACAAGGTGATGCTGTCGTCGGGCATCCTCGGTCGGGTCGAAGGTTTCGTGGGTGATCACGCGAGAATCGAGGTCGCCCCCGGAATGGTCATAGAAGTCCTGCGGGCGGCAGTGACCCAGCGCGTCGAGGAAGCGACCGACGCCGGGGGCGCCTACCCAGGGAACTCTCCCTTCGACGGGCACGACCATGACGACCTCATCGACGAATCCGATCATGATCCGTACTCGGTGCCGCCTCTCGAAGCGGACAAGTCGCCGGATTCAGATGAGGATGGCGACGGCAACAGTCCGGGAGGCAATGGAAGCGGAGGCAGTAACCGTTGAGACGGAACTTGGTGTTGAGCGTTGTTCTGGTGTGCCTCGTCTGCTTCGGCGCGCTCGGAGGCGTCATCGCGGCGGGATGGTCGCCAAAGCTGGGCCTTGACCTCGAGGGCGGCCTCTCGGTCGTCTTCCAGCCGCCCCAGAAGGCCACGCCCGCACAGTTGCAGACAGTCGTGGCCATCATGCAGGCACGCGCGAACGGGCTCGGCCTCGCCAGCCCGAACATCGGGACCCAGGGCAGCAACATCGTCGTGCAGCTCCCGGGCGTGAAGAACTTCTCGACGGTCATCAAAGAGATCGGCAACACGGCCCAGTTGTTCTTCCGTCCCGTGCTCTGCGCCGCCAATGCGTACACAGCGCCGAGCTCGACCACGACAACCACGACGGTACCGAAGAAGACGACCACAACAACGGCCGCCACGTCGACGACCACCGCGACGTCGACGACAACGACGACGGTGCCGAAGCCGAAGAAGGTTGCCGGAGCGTACGTGAAGCCGCCTGCGTGCGGGTCCGCTTACCTCTACACGACGGCGACCTACAGCACGTCTCAGAACTCGAACCCCGGCTCGCCGCCCGATCCGGCGCTCAACTCGGTGCCCAGCACGCCGCCCAGCCAGGACAAGGCGTCACGGGACGTGCTCGTCTGCGCGTCCACGGCCAACCCCTGCCCGGAACGCTATGAGCTCGGCCCCACGCCCTATGACGGGACCGTGCCTGCGACAGGCGAGATCCTCGCTTCGGCGACCGCCGAGCTGCAGACGACCGCGGGCTGGGTCGTGAACTTCACGATCAAGTCGCAGTACTCCGCCTTCTTCGACACGATCGCGAAGAAGGAGTACCACCTGCCGCTTGCGATCGACCTCGGCGGCGTGGTCGAATCCGCGCCGACCATCAACGCGCAGAGCTTCGGCGGTTCCGGCGAGATCAGCGGCGACTTCACCCAGCCGCAGGCACAGGCACTCGCCCTCGTCCTCAAGTACGGCCAGATCCCGATCGCGCTCACCCAGGCCACCTACACGACGGTGTCTCCGACCCTCGGGAAGAAGTCGCTGCAGGCCGGCCTGCTCGCGGGGCTGCTCGGGCTGTTCCTAGTGATGCTCTACACGATCTTCTACTACCGGGCTCTCGGTGTGGTCGTCGTGCTGGGTCTCGTCAGTACGGGCGCCCTGATCTACGCCATCATCTGCCTGCTCGGAGCGACGTCGGCAGGCCTCACGCTGGACCTATCGGGCATGACGGGCCTGATCGTGTCCGTGGGCATCACTGTCGACTCCTATGTCGTGTATTTCGAGCGATTAAAGGACGAAGTGCGATCGGGCCGGTCTATCCGGTCCTCGGTGGACCGGGGCTTCAAGAGCGCCTACCGGACGATCCTTTCTGCTGACGCCGTGTCGTTCCTCGGGGCACTCGTGCTCTGGCTGCTGTCAATCGGCGCGGTGAGGGGCTTCGCCTTCATGCTCGGGCTGTCCACGATCGTCGATGTCGTAACTGCTTACACGTTCACACGTCCCCTCGTGATCCTCCTCGGGCGCAACCGGATATTCACCGATGCCCGGGGCTTCGGTGTCGCGAGCGGACTGGCCGCAACTTCGGAGGCCGCATCATGAGCACCGCTTCCATTGAGCTGGGCGGCGCCGATGCGCGCAGGCCGATGGTGCTGCTACGCCTTTACCACGGGCAGACCCGCTTCGACTTCGTCCGCAGGCGGAGATGGTGGTTCGCCGCCTCCGCCCTAGTGATCATCGCGGGCCTGGTCTCGCTCGGCACGAGAGGCCTGAACTACAGCATCGAGTTCGTAGGAGGCACCTCCTGGCAGGTCGCGGCACCTGGCGTGACAGTGGCCCAGGCCCAGAAAGCCCTCATCCCGTTGGGCTTCGGGGCGCGACGATCACAATGCTCGGGAGCGGCTCCAAGCAGAGCCTTGACGTCGAGGCGAAGCTTGCCAAGAACTCGGTCGGGGTCAGTACGACCGAAGCCACCAAGGTGGCCGCAGCCCTCGCGGCGCTGACGCACAAGTCGGCCTCTTCGGTGTCGGTCGAGAACGTCGGACCGACATGGGGCAACGACATCACCCACAAGGCGGTAGAAGCCCTGATCGTGTTCCTCATCGTGATCTCGGCTTACATCTCGATCTTCTTCGAGTGGAAGATGGCGGTTGCAGCAATCGTCGCGGTCGCGCACGACATCCTCGTGACCGTCGGGATCTACTCCCTTCTTGCATTCCTCGTCACGCCGGACACAGTCGTGGCGTTCCTGACGGTCCTCGGCTATTCGCTGTACGACACGATCGTCGTGTTCGACCGCGTGCGGGACAACTCGCGCGGCCTCGGCGCGACCGGGAAGCTGTCGTACACCGACGTCGTGAACCTCTCGATGAACCAGACACTCGCCCGGTCCATCAACACCTCGCTCGTCGCCATCCTCCCGATCCTCGCGGTGCTGGTCCTCGGGGCCGAGATCCTCGGTGCGGTCACGCTCGAGTACTTCGGCCTCGCCCTCCTGATCGGCCTGACGAGCGGGGCCTATTCGTCGATCTTCATCGCGTCGCCGCTCCTGGCGATGGAAAAGGAGCACGAGGAGCGTTACCGGCGGATACGCGAGCGACTCGAGTCGCGCGGGAGCGCAACGCTGCTGATCTCGCCTGCGGCCGTGGCGGCGGGGGCGTTGAGCACCCCAGAGCCTACGAGCTCGCTCAAGCGCCGTCGCTCCTCGGGTGCGGCCACGGCGAAGCCCGCAACGCTTCGCCCCGGCGCAACCCGGCGCAGCTCCCCAGCGGCCGTGAACGGGGACGCCTTGGAGGAAAACGGCGCTGCCGGCGCCAAGGAGTCAGCCGGTTCGTTGGGCTCGGCCGACGGGGAGCCGATGGCGCCAGGCCCGGGCGCGGCCGGGGCACCCTCCGGCGGCGCAGCTGCGAGGCCGCCTGCGGGAGCACCCCGTGCCGGCACGCCGGCTCGCCGTCCCCCACCGCGGCCCCGCAAGAAGGGCAAGCGCCGGTAGCTGCCGTGCGAGGCCACACCGTCATCACCGGAGCGATCCCGGGCCGGCTGCGGCGCTGCTCCTAGGCTGCTCGCGATGATCGATATCCGGCTGGCCCGCGAGCACCCAAAAGAATTCCGCCGCGCCCTCGCCCGCAAGGGTGCCGACGCAGACTTCGACAAGCTCTTGGAGGTCGACGGGCTCTGGCGGGAGCTGACCACCGAGGTCGACGAGCTCCGCCGCAGGACGAAACCCAAGGGTAAGCCGACCGAAGAGGAGCGGGCCGCCCTCGTGCTCGTGAGCCAGCAGCTGCGGGCCGCCGAGTCCAGGCTCGAAGAGCTCGAGGGCCGCCGTTCGGAGCTGCTCGCCGCCCTGCCGAACCCGCCCGACGATTCCGCACCGGACGGCTACAGCGACGAGGACGCTTTGGAGCTGCGCAGGGTCGGGACACCGGCGGAGTTCTCCTTCACGCCCCGCGACCACGTCGAGCTGACCTCGGCGTCGGGCTCCTCCGGTGGGGACGGCCTCGGGCGTCCCGGTTTCGACCTCGAACGCGGGGCCCGGGTTTCAGGCGCCCGGTTCGCCTACCGGAGAGGTGGCGTCGCGCTCGTGGAGCTGGCCCTTTACCGCTACGCCCTCGACCGGCTGGTCGGGCGCGGCTTCGAGCCGGTCCTGCCGCCGGTGCTCGTACGGGAGTCCGCCATGTACGGCACGGGCTTCCTGCCGACCGACGAGGTCAACCTCTACCAGGTCACAAGCGACGGGCTGTACCTGACGGGGACCTCCGAAGTGGCACTGGCCGGCCTGCACCAGGGTGAGATCCTCCCGGCCGAGGAGCTGCCGCTGCGTTACGCGGGTTACTCCACCTGCTTCAGGCGTGAGGCGGGTGCAGCCGGGCGCGACACGCGGGGCATATTCCGGGTGCACCAGTTCGACAAGGTGGAGATGTTCTTCTTCGCCCATCCGGAGCGTTCCCCCGAGCACCACGAGGAGATCCTCGCCATCGAGGAAGATCTCGTCAGCGGCCTGGGGATCGCATATCGGGTCGTGGTCACCGCCGCCGGCGACCTCGGGCCGTCCGCGGCCAAGAAGTACGACGTAGAGGCTTGGATCCCGAGCCAGCAACGGTACCGGGAGATCACCTCCTGCTCGAACACGACCGACTATCAGGCCCGGCGGCTCAACGTCCGCTTTCGTGACGAGGACGGATCGCTGCGGTTCGTGCACACCTTGAACGGGACTGCCATGACGGCGAGGTTCCTCATCGCCCTGCTCGAGGCGAATCAGGATCCTGAGGGCCACGTCGCCGTGCCCGACGTGCTCCACCCCTACGGCGCCCCAAGCCGCCTCTGAGCCTCCTGGCGTCTTCGTCAGGCCGCGGCGGCCCCGCAGAACCGAGCCCGCGTCAGCCGGCGCGGGTCTGAGCCGCGGCGGCGCCGAGCTGGTCGAGGGGCCCGTGGCCGGCACCGAGCCGCCATCGCGAACCCCCGAGGATCGCCCGGGTGACAAAGCGCTTGGCCTCGAGCGCCGCCTCGAGTGGCTCGAGCCCGAGCGCGAGGTTGGCCGCTATCGCGGCTGAGAACGTGCAACCCGTGCCATGGACGTTCGCGGTGTTGATCCACGGGGCCCGCAGCATGGTCACGCAAAGCCCGTCGAACGCGACATCGACGGCTTCGGTACCGGGCCGGCGTCCACCCTTGACGATGACGAGCCGTGGCCCGAGGGCCTGCAGCTCACGGGCTGCCTCCTCCATGGCGCCGAGGTCGTCGAGCTCACGGCCGGTGAGCAGCCCGGCCTCGGGAAGGTTGGGCGTCACGACACTGGCGTAGGCGAACAGGCCGCGGTAGGCGCCGGCCACGTCGTCGCCGGGGAACATCGGCTTGCCGCTCGAGGAGACGAGCACGGGGTCTATCACGAGCGGGGGGAGCTGCCCGGCCGCGCCGCGGCTCGCCAGCAGGTCAACGGTGCCCGAAGTGGCCAGCATCCCGGTCTTGGCGGCGCGCACGTCGAAATCGGAGAGGACCGCGTCGAGCTGAGCTGCCACCATCTCGGGGGTCATGGCAAGGAATTCACGCACGCCGACGGTGTTCTGTGCCGTGACGGCGGTCACCACGAGCGTCCCGAACACTCCAAGGGCCCCGAAAGTGCGCAGGTCGGCAGCAATGCCCGCGCCGGCTCCGGAATCGCTTCCAGCGATGGTGAGGGCGACCCTCGGGGTCGGGCTCGGCTCTGGCGCGGGCGCCTGCAAGTCGTGGTCCACGGCGGCGATCCTAGGTTCGTCTCACCGACCAGGACCCCGTTGTGACCCCGGCGCACCGGTGAGGGCCCCGCGCAGGTCGCGGCACGCGCTGCGACGGGCGGCCTCGTCCCGTCGGTGACAGGTTCGCAGCAGGTGTGCAACAGGGGGATACGCTCGATGCGTGCACCTTGAGAGGCTCATCGGCCTGACCCTCGTCTACACAAGCACGACGTTGGTGGACGGTTTCGTGCTCGGCGTGGTCCTCGCATCCCTGGGCTACTTCCTTTCCGAACGTTACAAGCGGTCCCACGGTGTGACTCCGTGGAGAGTGCCATCGGGGATGTGGGCTGTCCTGCTGTTCCTCCTCTCGCTCATCGGGGTCCTCATGTACGTGATCGCCTGCTTCACGACGCGGCCGAAGGCCGGGCCGACGGACTGGGCCGGCGGGCCCCAACCCTGGGGCCCTGGTCCGCGGGGTGCCGGGGGACCGCCGCCCGGCCAGTGGGGCCCGGGCGCGCCACAGGGCTGGGACGCGCCGGCACCGGGCGGGTGGCAGGCACCGCCGCCCGGCTATGGGGGCGCGCCGCCCCCGGGCGGCTGGGAGGCACCTCCGCCTCCCGGGACAGTGTTCCCGGGCCTCGGACCACCGGGACCTCCCGGCGGGGCCTTCGCATCGGCGCCGCCCCCGGCCCAGCCGCCGCCTGCGCCGCGGTCTTGGCTCCCGGATCCGAGCGGGCGCCACGAGCTGCGCTACTGGGATGGGACCAGGTTCACCGAGCACGTGGCCGACGCCGGGAAGATCAGCACAGACCCACTGTGACGCCGTGAGCCGCGTGCGCCTCCACCGTGAGCTCGCGCGAAGCGGTACTGGGCGTCGGCGGATTTCCGTGTAATCTCTGGCCACATCTGCTGGGCCAAGGGCGTCCCGGCTATCAGCCGACGGTAAAGCAGCCGAACGGCTGAGCCGGAAACAAGTCCGACCCGGGGACCGAGATGGTCGCCAGGTCCGTTTGATCGCCAAGAGGACGCCGATGACCAGGAAAGATGACGTGGGGGGTTGCTACGACCCCGCGTTCGAGCACGATTCGTGCGGGGTCGCGTTCGTTGTGGACCTGGAGCGCCCCGCCAGCCATCGCGTAGTCGAGCTCGGGCTCACGGCTCTCGAGAACCTCGCTCACCGGGGTGCGTTCGGGGCAGACCCCGGGACAGGCGACGGCGCCGGAGCGCTCGTGCAGGTGCCGCACCGGCTGTACAGGGAGGTGGCCGGCTTCGATCTGCCCGCAGCGGGGAGCTACGGCACGGGGATGGCATTCCTCCCGTGCGAGCCGCAGGCGGCCGAGCAGGCATTCGAGCTCGTCGCGAAAGTCGCGTGCGAGGAAGGCCTCGAGGTTCTCGGCTGGCGCGACGTGCCTGTGGACCTCTCCGCTGCGGGCGAAGGGGCGAGGGCTGTCGCGCCGAGGTTCTCGCAGGTCTTCCTCGCCTCGCCGGGCGCCTGTGGCCGGGGCGGTTCCGACGCCGCCGAGACGGCTGTGAGCGGCGATGCGCTCGAACGCCGCTTGTTCGTCGTGCGAAAGCGCGTGGAACATGCGGGGGTCGGCCTCTACTTCCCGTCGCTGTCGACGCGTACCTTCGTCTACAAGGGAATGTTGGCACCCCAGCAGCTGCGGGGGTTCTTCCCCGATCTCAGCGACGAGCGGCTCGAGAGCCGGATGGTGCTCGTCCACTCGCGCTTTTCGACCAACACCTTCCCCTCCTGGCCGCTCGCGCACCCGTACCGCCTCATCGCCCACAACGGCGAGATCAACACCCTCGCAGGCAACCGCAACTGGATGCGCGCCCGCGAGGCCTTCCTGGCGAGCGACCGTTTCGAGGGCGACCTGGAACGGATCTTCCCGATCGTGACGCCCGGGGCGAGCGACTCGGCCACCTTCGACGAGGTCCTGGAACTGCTCCACCTCGCGGGGCGGACACTTCCCCATGCCGTCCTCATGATGATCCCCGAGGCGTGGCAGAACCACACCGAGATGGACCATGCGCGCCGGGCGTTCTACAGCTTCCACGCCTCTTTGATGGAGCCCTGGGACG
This sequence comes from uncultured Acidimicrobiaceae bacterium, assembly GCA_963719125.1. Lineage (GTDB taxonomy): Bacteria > Actinomycetota > Acidimicrobiia > Acidimicrobiales > Bog-793 > Fen-455. Next base: position 54,581 of record CAVRAT010000002.1, on the reverse strand, counting down.
GCCCTGCCGCGATCGCGTTCACGGACGGGACGGTGGTGGGGGCGGTGCTCGACCGCAACGGCCTGCGCCCCGCTCGTTACTGGGTGACCGATGACGGGCTCGTCGTGCTCGCCTCAGAGGTGGGCGTCCTCGACCTCGATCCGGCATCGGTCGTCATCAAAGGCAGGCTGCAGCCAGGGCGCATGTTCCTCGTGGACACTGCCGCCGGGCGCATAGTCTCCGACGACGAGGTCAAGGCCTCGCTGGCCGCGGAGCACCCTTACGGGGAATGGCTCGCAAGCAGCCTCGTCCATCTCGGCGATCTGCCAGCGAGGATCATGCTGACTCCCCAGCACGCCTCTGTCGTGCGCCATCAGCGGCTTTTCGGGATGACCAACGAGGAGTTGCGCCTCATCATCGAGCCGATGGCGAGGACCGGCGCCGAGCCCATCGGCTCGATGGGCTCCGATACACCGATCGCCGTGCTCTCCGAGCGCCCTCGCCTCTTGTACGACTACTTCACCCAGCTCTTCGCGCAGGTGACGAACCCCCCGCTCGACGCCATCCGGGAGGAGCTCGTGACCTCCCTCGAGGCCACGGTCGGGCCGGAGCGGAACCTGCTCGAGCCTGAGCCGGCCTCGTGCCGCCAGATCTGCCTGCCGTACCCGGTCATCGACAACGACGACCTGGCCAAGTTGCTCTACGTCAACGAGCACGGTGAGACACCGGGCTTCAGCGGCTTCGCCGTCGACGGCCTGTTCCCTGTGAGCGAAGGTGGGCCAGGGCTCGAGGCGGCGATCGACAAGGTCTGCCGGCAAGTCTCGGAGGCGATCGCTCTCGGCTCCAACATCATCGTGCTGTCGGACCGCAACGCGAACCCGACGAGCGCCCCGATCCCGTCGCTCCTGCTCACCGCCGCCGTGCACAACCATCTCGTGCGGGAGAAGGAGCGGACCCGGGTGGGCCTCGTCGTCGAAAGCGGCGACGCCCGCGAGGTGCACCACTTCGCCCTGCTCATCGGCTACGGCGCGGCGGCGGTGAACCCGTACCTGGCGCTCGAGTCGGTCGCCGAGATGGTGCGCGACGGCCTGCTCGGGGAGATCTCGGAGCGAGAGGCGTTCCGCAAGTACCTGAAGGCCGCGAGCAAGGGCGTGCTGAAGGTGATGTCGAAGATGGGCATCTCGACGGTCGCCTCCTACACCGGCGCCCAGGTCTTCGAGGCGATCGGGCTCGACCGCGACCTCGTGGACCGGTACTTCGGCTCGACCCCGAGCCGCCTCGGGGGCATTGGCCTCGCCGAGCTGGCCGACGAGGTGGCCCGGCGCCATCGCCATGCCTACGAAGCGCCAGCGGCGAGCCCCGGCCAGCTCGAGATCGAGGTCGGGGGCGAGTACAAGTGGCGCCGCGACGGTGAGTACCACCTTTTCAACCCGAAGACGGTCTTCAAGTTGCAGCACGCCACACGCGCCAAGCGCTTCGACATCTTCAGGGAGTACAGCCGCCTCGTGGACGACCAGTCGGAACGGTTGGCGACTTTGCGGGGCCTCTTGCGCCTGCGTGTCGGGGAGGCCGCGGTGCGACCACCGGTGCCGCTCGACGAGGTCGAGCCGGTCGGGGAGATAGTGAAGCGCTTCGCGACCGGGGCCATGTCGTACGGGTCGATCTCCGCCGAGGCTCATGAGACGCTCGCGATCGCGATGAACCGGTTGGGCGGCCGGTCGAACACGGGCGAGGGAGGCGAGGACCCGCGCCGGTACGTGCCCGACGCCAACGGCGACCGGCGCCGCAGTGCCGTCAAACAGGTTGCCTCCGGGCGCTTCGGGGTCACGAGCGAGTACCTCGTCAACGCCGACGACCTCCAGATCAAGATCGCCCAGGGGGCCAAGCCCGGTGAGGGCGGGCAGCTACCGGGCCACAAGGTCTACCCATGGATCGCGAGGACCCGCTACTCGACCGCCGGCGTCGGGTTGATCTCGCCGCCCCCGCATCACGACATCTACTCGATCGAGGACCTAGCCCAGCTCATCTACGACCTGAAGAATGCCAACCCGGCCGCCCGCATCCACGTGAAGCTCGTGGCAGAGGTCGGTGTCGGGACCGTCGCAGCCGGAGTGGCCAAGGCGCATGCCGACGTCGTGCTCATCTCCGGCCAGGACGGCGGCACCGGGGCCGCGCCTCTCACCTCGCTCAAGCACGCGGGCGCGCCTTGGGAGCTCGGATTGGCCGAGACGCAGCAGACCCTGCTCCGCAACGGCCTGCGCGACCGCATCACCGTCCAGGTCGACGGTCAGATGAAGACGGGCCGGGACGTGATTGTCGCCGCGCTGCTCGGGGCCGAGGAGTTCGGTTTCGCGACGGCCCCGCTTGTCGTATCGGGATGCGTGATGATGCGCGTCTGCCACCTCGACACGTGCCCGGTCGGCATCGCGACCCAGAACCCGGAGCTGCGCAAGCATTTCACGGGTCGGCCGGAGTTCATCGAGACCTTCTTCCTCTACATCGCCGAGGAGTGTCGCGAGCTGCTCGCCGCCCTCGGGTTCCGCACGATCGCCGAGGCCGTCGGGCACGTCGAGAGCCTCGACACCGCCCGCGCCATCGACCATTACTGGAAGGCGGGCAAGCTCGATCTGCGCCCGATCCTCGAGCCGGTGAAAACGTCTTTGCCGACCGCGTTGCACCGGACGCGTGACCAGGACCACGGTCTCGAGGAGGCGCTCGACCGCCAGCTCATAAAGGCCTGTGAGGCGGCGATCTCAGGTGGGCGCCCGGTCGAGCTCGAGCTCCCCATCCGCAACGTCCATCGCGCGGTCGGGACCATGCTCGGCTCGGAGGTGACAAGGCGCCACGGCGGGGCGGGGCTGCCCGATGGCACGATCTCGCTCACCTTCCGGGGCTCGGCTGGTCAGAGCTTCGCCGCCTTCGTGCCTGCTGGCATCACGATGAAGCTCATCGGAGACGCGAACGACTACCTGGGCAAGGGGCTTTCGGGCGGGATCATCGTCGTCCGGCCACCGGAGACCTCGCCTTTTGCGGCCGAGGCGCAGATCATCGCCGGCAATGTCGTGCTCTACGGGGCGACCTCGGGCAGGGCGTTCATCCGCGGGCAGGTCGGCGAGCGATTCTGTGTCCGCAATTCCGGTGCTGCGGCGGTGGTCGAAGGTGTGGGCGATCACGCCTGTGAGTACATGACCGGCGGCACCGTCGTCGTGCTCGGCCCGACGGGCCGCAACTTCGCGGCGGGCATGTCAGGGGGCGTCGCGTTCGTGCACGACCCCGCCATGATGCTGCCGAGGCGCCTCAACGCCGAGATGGTGGAGCTGGAACAGCTCGACGAGGAGGACCAGCGCACGGTCCAGGAGCTGTGCAGGGCGCACGTCGCCGCGACGGGCTCGGAACTCGCGGCACGTCTCTTGGATCGGTGGGAAGAGACCGTGCGTGAGATCGTCAAGGTCATGCCCCGGGACTACAGGCGGGTGCTCGAGGCCACGCGGCGGGCCATCGAGGCGGGGGGTTCCGTGGACGACGAGGTCATGGCGGCCGCTCATGGCTGATCCCCGGGGATTCCTCCGTTACGAGCGCACCGGTCCCAAGCGCCGACCGGTCGAGGCCCGCGTCCGGGACTGGCGGGAGGTGTACCTCCCCTTCGGGCGCGAGGAGCTCACCGAGCAGGCCGCCCGGTGCATGAGTTGCGGCATCGCGTTCTGTCACGAGGGCTGCCCGCTGGGCAACCTCATCCCGGAATGGAACGACCTGGTCGAGCGTGGGCGCTTCGCCGAGGCGAGCGACCGCCTGCATGCCACGAACAACTTCCCCGAGTTCACGGGCAGGCTGTGCCCGGCGCCGTGCGAGGGCTCCTGCGTGCTGGGGCTCGTGTCGGAGCCGGTACTGATCAAGCAGGTCGAGCTCGAGACCGCCGAGTGGGCGGCCAGCTCCGGAGTGCTCGCGCCGCACCGGGCGCCGAGGACGACCGGCAAGAAGGTGGCCATCGTCGGTTCGGGCCCCTCCGGGCTCGCGGCCGCCCAACAGCTGACACGCTGCGGGCACGCGGTGGTCGTCTTCGAACGGGCCGAGCGCATCGGTGGCCTGCTGCGCTACGGGATCCCGGAGTTCAAGCTGGAGAAGTCGGTGCTGAACCGGCGCCTCGCCCAGATGGAACAGGAGGGCACTAAGTTCCGCACGCGTGTCTGCGTCGGGGGGCCGGCGCCATCGCGCTCCGCGGAGGTCGCAGGGGCCGGCGCCCCGGACGCCTCGGCGATCTCAGCGTCCGCCCTCTTGCGCGACTTCGATGCCGTGGTGCTGGCTGCAGGTGCGACCCGCCCGCGCGACCTCAGCGTGCCCGGGCGCGAGCTGCGGGGCGTCCACTTCGCCATGGACTACCTTAAGTCGGCCAACCTGGTCTGCGAGGGTGCCCTCGACGAGCCGCGGATCACTGCGCACGCAAAGCGCGTCGTGATCATCGGGGGTGGCGACACCGGGGCAGACTGCCTCGGGACGGTCCACCGCCAGGGCGCCGTCTCGGTCACTCAGCTTGAGATCCTCCCGATGCCCGGACCGGTGCGGGGAGAGGACAACCCTTGGCCCACCTGGCCGGTGATCCTGCGCTCGAGCGCGGCCCACGAGGAGGGAGGTGAGCGCCTCTTCTCGGTGGGGACGACCGAGCTCCTGCACGACGGGACCGGTGCGGTACGCGCGCTCAGCGCCGAGACAGTCGAACTCACCACCGTCGACGGGCGCCCTTCGTTCATGCCGGTGCCGGGAACGGCCTTCGAGCTCGAGGCCGACCTCATCCTGATCGCCATGGGTTTTGTCGGCCCTGAAGTCAACGGATGCGTGGCCGATCTCGGGCTCGGTCTCGACCCGAGGGGCAATGTCGCCGTCGACAAGTCCTTCGCGACCTCCGTCCCCGGTGTGTTCGCCTGCGGCGACATGGTGCGGGGCCAGAGCCTGATCGTCTGGGCGATAGCCGAGGGCCGCTCCGCCGCGGCAAGCGTGGACCGCTACCTGATGGGCCGGAGTGATCTCTTCGCGCCCGTGCTGCCCGGTCAGCTGGCTCTCCGGTGATCGGGGCGCCGCCGGCGCCGCCTCGGGCTACTTCGCCGCGCCGGGCCGCGCTGGGCGAGTTCGTGGCTATCCACAGCTCGAGGCGGTCCGGGCTCATCGGGCTTGCCACGTAGAAGCCCTGCAGGGCGTCGCAGCCGAGCGCCGTCAACTGCTCCATGACCGGCCGGGAGTCGACCCCCTCGGCGATGACCGACAGGTTCAGGCTGTGGGCGAGGTCGACCACCGCACGGACGATTGCCTTGGCCGTCTCGTCGCTGAGCAATGGCTCGACGAAAGACTTGTCGATCTTGACCGCGGAGACCGGGAGGCGCTGCAAGTACGAGAGCGAGGAGCTGCCCGTGCCGAAGTCGTCCAGGGAGAGCCGCACGCCGTAGTTGACCAGGGACTGGAGGCTGAGCAGCGCTCCCTCAGGGTCGAACATGACTGCGCTCTCGGTGATCTCGAGCTCGATGGACTCCGGTGGCAGCCCGGAATCGCTCGCAGCTTTCGCGACCGCGTCCATGAGCTCAGGATCGTGCACGGTGGCGGCCGACAGGTTCACGGCGACGGGGAGCAGGCGTCCCGCGCGATGCCAACCGGCGCATTCCGCGAGCGCTCTTTGGAGGACCCAGTTCGTGACCTCGCGGATCATGCCGGTCTGTTCTGCGAGAGGGATGAAGGCGTCGGGGAGCAGGAGCCCACGGCTCGGGTGGCGCCACCGCACCAGGGCCTCGACTCCCGTCACCACCTTTGTGCGCGCGTCGATCTTGGGTTGGTAGACGAGGCGGAGCTCGTTGTTCTCGAGGGCGTCGGCCAACTCGCTCGCGAGCGCGAGGCGCGACACGCTCGAGCGCTCGAGGTCGTCACTGTAGTGACGCACGCCGCGGTGCTCGGCCTTGGCGAGGTACATGGCCGCTTCCGCGCGGCGCAAGAGGGCCGGTATGCCCAGGCTCAGGCCGTTCTCGTCCACGTCGGCCTCGGCGACGCCCACGCTTGCGCGCATGCGCAGTCTCACGCCGCCGACGTCGATCGCCTCGGCGAGGACCGCGAGCACACGAGCGGCCATGACATCCGCGTCGGCCTGTGAGGCGGCGCTCGAGGCGATGATCGCGAATTCGTCGGCGCCGAGGCGGGCCACGAGCTCCACGGGGTCCCCAAGACCGCGGAGCCGTCGTGCGACCTCCACAAGCACGAGGTCGCCCACGGCGTGCCCGAGAATGTCGTTCACCTCCTTGAAGCGGTCGATGTCCAGCACGAGCACGGTGCGCCTCGCCCCGCTCATCTCGGACTGGTTGGGCGCCGCGATCGTGTGGCCGTGCTCTGCGAGGACCAGGCGATTCGCCAGGCCGGTCAGCGGGTCGTGCAGCGCCTGGTCCCGGATGGCGGCCTCGGCACGGCTGCGGGCGGCCGCCGCCGCGAGCACGTTCGCGACGGCCACGACGAAGTTCACGTCCTCTTCGGCAAACCGGCGCGGGCTGCGGCATCCCACTCCGAGCACACCGGCAGGTGAGTCCTGTCCCGGGATCGGCGCCTCGATCACGCTCATGGCTTCCACGCGGGTCCAGAGCTCGGGGATCTCGAAACGAGCCTCGCGGGCGAGATCGTCACAGACGACGGTCTCCTGGGTGACGAGCGCGAAGCTGACCGGTGAGGACGTCGGATCGGTCGAGAGCAGCTCCGGACCGGAGGGGCTGTGACCCTGACTGGCGGTCAGCGTCACGAAGGCTGCGTCCGGCGTCGCCTCGAACACGTGCACGAAGTCCACTGCGAGCTGCTCACCGAGAAGGGTGACGGCGTCCTCGACAAGGTCGCCGTAGGCGAGCCCGACGAGCGCCCAGCGGCCGAGGTCAGCGAGCGCGGCCTGGCGGGCGGCGTTTGCAGCCAGGCGCTCCTCGCTTACACGGTGGGTCGTGACGTCCCGGATCGTGACGATGAAGCCGCGGACGGCCGGGTCGTCGACCATGTTGTTGGCAATCGACTCCACAGTGCGCCAGGTGCCGTCCGGGTCTGCGATCCGGTACTCGATCGGCGCACTACTGCCCGGGTCTTCGCCTGCCCGGGCGAAGTGGCGCCGGACGCGCTCTCGGTCTTCGGGGTGAACGAGCGTCTCGAGCTGGAGCGCCTCGCCCTCCCTCCACCCGGGGCCCAAGAGACGGTGGGCGGCCGGGTTGGCGGAGAGGAGGAGCCCGTCGCGTGTCATGAAGACGATGACATCCGAGGCGTGCTCGACCAGAGCCATCTCCCGCCGGGCGGCGTCGAGCAGGGACCGTTCGGCGGCGACGCGGGCCGAGATGTCGATGATGATCCCCGCCGCCCCGTCGGGTTCGCCCAGTTCGCTGTGTAACGGGACGCCCCAGACCTCCAGGTGGTGCCGTTTCAAAGGGACGGACGCGAACTCGAGTCGCTCGCCCCCGAGCAGGCGCCGGGCGAGAGCGGCCATGTCCGGGTAGTCCGCGAGAATGTCCGACAGGCTCCTCCCGAGCAGGGAGCCGGGAGCCTCGCAGAGCTCGGACAAAAGACCACCGTCGAGGAAGGTGAGCACGCCCTCGCGGTCGCAGGCAAAAAGCAGCACCGGCCCGGAACGGGCGGCAGCGATGGGCTCAAGCGCGCGGACCATCGGCTTGCCCAATCGCTCAGCCTCGAAGCCGGGCGCGTCCAGTCCTTCCCCTTGCCCCATCGGCAACCTCCTCGATGGCCCCCCGATGATGGCAAGATTACCGAGGAGCACCGGGCCTGGTGGTTCTTGGCCGGGATCGCGAGTCCTGCAGGCGCTGGGCGTGAGAACACCTCCGGACGCGGTGTACTGGGCCCGCGAGGGAGCGGACGGGACGCGGGAGGCATCGTGGGCGACGAGACCTTGGAAGAGATCAGGGCTGAGCTCGACACTGTGGCCGAACGGCTCGCCGACGCTGCCTACGACTGCCTGCGGGCCCAGCTCCGCCGGGGAGCCAAGCCCTCCAAGGCCGACCCGGACCTCGTCCGCGAGAAGTTGCTGTCGCGAGCCCGCAACGCTGTCGAACGCGCCTCGTCGCTCGTGGCGCAGGCCGAACACGCCGCCACGCAGGCGGGCGAGCGAGTCGTCGACGCCTGCGACTGACGCTCAGCTCGCAGCGGGCCAGGAGTTGATCGTGTCGATGAGCATGCGGAGCCGGCCGTGGGAACGCCGGTCGAACTCGAGCGCGAGGCGCTTCAGTTCCAGGTGGTCGCGGCCCGCTCGCTCGGGGGGCAGGGGACCGGTCCTCCAGATCCCCTTCGGCGAGCAGATGTCGGCGAACTCGGTGTTGAGCGCATCCAGCTCCTCGTCTGAGGGCGCGAACCGGCAGCGGATGACCATCGTCGTTCCGACAAAGCGGCGGGAGTGGTAGTTGCGGTAGAAGCCGAGGATCTCCTCGACGGCCACGCTGACGTCGTCGGTGATGCGGTAGAGGGCCGCGTCGTCAGGGTCCACAAGACCCCGGCGCATCACCTCGCCGTTCAGGAACGCCGCGAGCTGCTCCCAGTAGGGGTCGCCCGGAAGGTCCAAGAGGACGATCGGTGCAGGCTCGGCCTTGCCCGTCTGGAGCAGCGTGAACAGCTCGAAGGACTCGTCCAGCGTCCCGAAGCCGCCCGGCAGCACCGCGAACGCAGACGACTCCTTCATCAGCATGAGCTTTCGTGTGAAGAAGTACTTCATCTCGACGAGGCGACCTTCGGCGGCGAGCTGGGGATGCGAGACGGTCTCGAACGGGAGGCGGATCTCGACGCCGAGCGACATGTCGGTGCCGGCGCCGTCGGCCCCCGCAGCCATGATGCCAGGCCCGGCTCCGGTGATCACCAGCCACTTCTCATGGGCCATGCGGGCGGCGAGGTCTGTCGCCTGGGCGTAGAGGGGGTCGGACACCGCCGTCCGGGCCGAGCCGAACATCGTCAGCTTCGGGATGCCCCGATAGTGCGAGAAGAGCTCGAAGGCCCGCTCCATCTCGTCGAGCGCCGAGGCAGCGATCTTGAGGTCTAGCCGGCTGGCATCGATGCGGGCGAGCGAGAGGCCCGTCACGAGGATGTCGCGGAGCAGGTCGCGGTTCCCCCGGGCACCGGCCAGGTCCAAGAGCTCCGCCACACGGCCCTCGATCTCCTCGCCGAGACCGGCGGGCGCTGTCGGAGTCATCGCTCAGTCGGCCGCTTTGAGGACACGTCCATAAAGGGTGGTGCGCTGCTCGAGGGGGCGCCCGGCCGACGCCGCCAGGTCGCGGAAGTCTGACTCGTGCATTTCTTGACCGTGTTTGGCTCCCGCCGCCCGTGAGATGTTCTCGTCCATGAGGGTCCCACCGAGATCATTGCACCCGGCCGCGAGCAGCTGGCGTGCACCGTCGAGGCCGATCTTCACCCAGCTCGCCTGGATGTTGTCGATCCAGCCGTTGTAGGCGATGCGGCCCACGGCGTGCATCAGCAGCGCCTCGCGGAACGTCGGGCCGCGGCGCGCCTTTTTCTGGAGGTAGATGGGCGATGCCATGTGGACGAAGGGGAGGGGGACGAACTCGGTGAAACCCCCCGTCTGCTTTTGCAGGGCACGCGTGCGCACGATATGGCGCGCCCAGTGGCGAGGCTGCTCGACGGCCCCGAACATGATCGTGACATTGGAGCGCAAGCCGACGCTGTGCGCGACGCGGTGCACCTCGAGCCAGCGCTCGGTGTTGATCTTGTCGGGGCAGAGCACCGACCGGACCTCGTCGTCGAGGATCTCCGCGGCCGTGCCCGGCAACGTGCGCAGGCCCGCTTGCTTGAGGCGTACCAGATAGGCGTCCAGAGGCTCGCCGAGGCGACGCGCCCCCTCGTGAACCTCGAGCGCGGTGAAGGCGTGGATATGGATGCTGTCCGAACCGGCCCGCACGGCTTTCAGCACCTCGAGGTAGTACTCGCCGTCGAAGTTCGGGTGGATCCCACCTTGCAGGCAGACCTCGGTGGCGCCTGCCTGCGCCGCCTCGACGACGCGTCGGGTGATCTCGTCGATCTCGAGCAGGTAGGGGCTGCCCCGCAGGTTCAGCGACAGCGGGCCCTTGGAGAACGCACAGAACCGGCATTTGAAGGTGCAGACGTTGGTGTAGTTGATATTCCTGTTGACCACGAAGGTGACGACGTCGCCGACCGTTGCGCGGCGGAGCTCGTCGGCAACCTCTGCGACGGCAGCGACCTCGGGACCGCGCGCTGCGAACAGCGTGACGATCTCGTCCTCTCCCACCTCCTGGCCTGCAAGGACGCCGGTCAGCACCTCGCCCACGGCCCCGCCGGCGGGTCGGCGCGACGACACAGGCGCGGCCTGGTGCAAGAGATGTGGTGGCGCCACATCGCCACCGGCGCACCAGTTCGAGTCCCGTGCCAGGCCTTCGGCATCGGAGTGGTCCAGCACCGCATGGCGCAGGTCGGAGGCGATGAATCTCTCGCTGGCCCACTCCGGGTGCACGGCGAGGCGGGGGGCGAGCACATGGTGGTGCCGCTCGGTCACCTGCCGGAGGCGCTCGAGCGCCGGCCAGGCGCGCTCGGGGTTCACGTGGTCGGCGGTCACGGGCGACACCCCGCCCCAGTCGTCGATGCCGGCGTCGAGAAGGGTCGAGAAGTCTTCGGTCAGGTTGGGGGGTGCCTGGAGGTGGACGTCGGGGGGGAGAAGTATCCGGGCGACGGCGATCGACCAGAGGTGCTCCTCCGCGGGACAGGGCGCAACGGCGTGCATCGCCGTGGCGGGCTTCGGGAGGAAGTTCTGGACGATCACCTCCTGGACATGACCGTACCGGGCGTGACTGGCGGCGATCGCCCGCAGGGCGACGAGACGGTCGGCCCGGGTCTCGCCTATGCCCACAAGGATCCCCGTCGTGAAGGCGATCTCAAGACGGCCGGCGGCATCCAGGGTCGCGAGTCTGCGCGCGGGCGTCTTGTCCGGGGACGCCCGGTGGCAGGCGAGGTCATGGGCGAGGGACTCGAGCATCATCCCCTGGCTCACCGTCACCTCGCGAAGTTCGGCGAGCTCGTTTTCGAGAAGCGCCCCGGCGTTCGCGTGCGGGAGGAGGCCCGTCTCGGCCCGCACGAGACGGCAGCACTCGGCGAGGTAGTCCACGGTCGAGGCGAAGCCGTGAGCTGCCAGCCACTCTCCTGCGACCGGGTAGCGGAGCTCCGGACGCTCCCCGAGGGTGAACAGGGCCTCGTGACAGCCCGCCTCGGCACCCGCTCGGGCGATGGCGAGTACCTGGCTGGGGTCGAGGTAGGCAGCGGTGAGGCGAGCCGGAGGCTTGGCGAAGGTGCAGTAGCCACAGCGGTCCTGGCAGAGCATCGTCAGCGGGATGAAGACCTTCGGGGAGAAGGTGACCCGCGTGCCGTAGCGGAGATCGCGGATCCGGCGCGCCTCGGCCAAGAGCTCTGCGGGAGAGGTGCCGAGCAGCTCGTCGTCGGTCAGGTCGCAAACACCGCCCGAGACGACGCTTCCCGGGGCGCTGGAGGTTCGGGCCGTGTCGGTCATGGACTCACCCTACGGCGGGGGATCCCGAGCCGATCGCCCCCGGGTCACATAGCCAGACCACCCGGCCGGCACGCACGCGTGCGGCGGGGATGTCCTCGTTGTGGAACACCCGCGACAAGGCCTCCTGCTTGTCGGCTCCGGCGACCGTGAACACCACCAGGCGGGCGCGCGCGATCCCGGCGAAGGTCAACGTGACCCGCTCGTGGCGATTGCGGCCCGAAGGGTCCACGTTGTGCTCCACCAGCCGCCCCGCCGGGGCCGAGAGCGCGGCCGAGCCCGGGAACAACGAGGCGGTGTGGCCGTCCGGGCCGAGCCCGAGGTGCACGAGATCGAGGTGCGGGCGCGCCGCGATCACGGCCGCGTAGGCCTCGGGCGGGGCCTTGCAGTCCATCGGGAGGAGTGCCGGGCGCGGCTCGACGCGCTCGACGAGCGCCTCGCGGATCATGCGCTGGTTCGCGTCCGGGTCGTCCGGCGGCACGCAGCGCTCGTCACCGACCAGGCACTCGACCCGGCTCCAGTCGAGGCCGGTTCGCGTGGCGAGCTCCTCGTAGCACTCGCGGGCGGTTGATCCCCCCGACAGCACGAGGCTGAACCGGTCGTCGCGCGCAGTGCCCGCGTCGGTAATCTCCCGGGCGACCAGGTCCGCGAACGCGCCCGGCACGTCGTCGACGACGCGCAGCTCGCCGTCGGGGACGCTCGGCTCAACGTCGGGCGACACTCAGGGGTTCACCCACTCGTACCCGTCGGGCTCCAACAGCCGCGCGGCCTCGAGCGGACCCCAGCTACCCGCGCTGTAAAGCGACAGGTGCGGATACCCTTCCGCGAACGCCTCCTGGAGCGGTTCGAGAAGCCGCCAGGCCTGTTCCACCTCGTCGGTGCGGATGAACAAGGTGGGGTCGCCGATCATCGCGTCGAGCAGGAGCCGCTCGTAGGCCTCCGGCGGATCGGTCCCGAAGGCGTCCTTGTAGGAGAACTCCATGGCGACGGTGCGCACGCGGTAGTCCTGACCGGGTACCTTGGCTCCGAAACGGAGCGTTATGCCCTCGTCGGGCTGGATGCGCAGGATCAGCGCGTTCGGCTGGAGCCCCCGCGTGAGCTTGCCGGCGAAGGGGAGGTGAGGCGGCCGCTGGAACACCATCACGACCTCTGTGGACCGTTTGGCCAGGCGTTTGCCGGTACGGATGAACACGGGCACGCCGGCCCAGCGCCAGTTGTCGACCGTGAGCCGCATGGCGACGAACGTCTCGGTCATCGACTGCGGGTCCACGCCCTCCTCCCCGCGGTATCCGGGAACGCTCTTGCCGTCGATCGTGCCTGCCGTGTACTGGGCGCGCACGACCCCGGTGCCGACCTCGTCAACGCGTGGGCCCATGATCGAGCGCAGCAGCTTGACCTTCTCGTCGCGGATCGAGGTCGGGTCCATCGTGGCCGACGGTTCCATCAAGGTGAGGGCCAGGACCTGCATCACGTGGTTCTGCACGATGTCGCGCAGCGCCCCGGCGCTCTCGTAGAACGACCCCCGGTGTTCGACGCCGAGAGATTCTGCAACCGTGACGTGCACGTGGCCGACATAGCGCCGGTTCCAGACGGGTTCGAAGATCGAGTTGGCAAAACGCAGGGCAAGGACGTTCTGTACGGTCTCCTTGCCCATGTAGTGGTCGATGCGGTAGATCTGCGGCTCGTCGAAGCATTCGTGCAGGGTCTCGTCGAGAGCCATGGCGGTCTCGAGGTTGCGGCCGAAGGGCTTTTCGATCACGAGTCGGGCGAACTTGCCCCCGGGCCCCGGACGGTTCAGGCCGTGGCGGGCCAGGCCACGGGCGACCTCCCCGAAAAGCGCCGGGATGGTGGCGAGGTAGTAGATCCTGTTGCCCGCCGTGCCCCCGCCCCCTTTTGCCTCGTCGAGCTCGGCGAGGATCTCGGTGATCTTCTTGAACGTGGCGTCGTGGTCGTAGTTCCCGCTCACGTAGCGGAACTGCTTGACGAGGTCAGTCCAGGCGGGCTTGGCGTCGGAGACCGCCTCGAGGCAGCGCTTGCGGAACTCGTCATCGGTCCACTTGGTCCTGGCGACACCGACGAGGACGAAGCCGTCCGCGAGCGAGCCGTTGCCCGCCAGCGACGCCAGGGCCGGGAGGAGCTTTCGCGCGGTGAGGTCGCCCGAGGCGCCGAACATCACCAGCGCCAGCGGCGGCCCTTTTGTCTGAGACCGTTGCGGGGTCACGACGGCGCCTTCTCCGACGCCCGCAGGACGGCATGGCCCCCGAACTGGTTGCGCAATGCGGCGAGCAGCCGCATCCCGTAGGAGTTCTTCTCCCGGCTCTCGAAGCGCCGGAACAGTGAGGCGGCGATGACCGGGACCGGTACGTTGCGCTCGAGCGCAGCCTCGAGTGTCCAACGGCCCTCCCCGGAGTCGACGACGAACGGCTCGATGTCCTCGAAACCGGCTCCCGGCCGAAGCGCCAGCTCGGTGAGCTCGAGCAGCCAGGACCTGACCACAGAGCCGTAGCGCCAGATCGAGGCGATCTCGTGCAGGTCGAGGTCGAACTCGGCGGCATTGGACATGATCTCGAAGCCTTCGGCATAGGCCTCCATGAGCCCGTACTCGATGCCGTTGTGCACCATCTTCACGAAGTGGCCGGCACCGACGCCCCCCACGTGGGCGTAGCCGCCCTCAGGTGCGAGGGCGAGGAAGATCGGCTCCGCGATCGCGACCGCCTCCGGACTGCCCCCGACCATGATGCAGTAGCCGTTCTCCAGGCCCCACACGCCCCCCGAGGTACCGGCGTCCACGAAATGGATGCCCCGTTGGGCCAGCCGTTCGGCGTAGGGGACGGCTTGTTTGTAGTTCGAGTTGCCCCCGTCGATCACGAGGTCCCCTGCTTCCAGAAGCTGGCCGAGAGACCTGACCGTGTCCTCGGTGGGCTTGCCGGCCGGCACCATCACCCAGGCCACGCGGGGCGGGGACAGCTTGGCGGCCAACTCCTCGAGGCTCGAGGCGGTGTCGGCCCCGTAGGCGGCCACAGCCGAGCGGGCCTCGGCCCCGAGGTCGAAGCCGACCACCTCATGGCCCTTTTCAATCAGGCGCCGGGTCATGTTGGCGCCCATCTTGCCGAGCCCGACCATGCCGATCTTCATCGTCCGCTTCCTTCCTTGCCGTCCGTCTCCCAGCCGCCCCCGCTCATCCGATCTCGTCCAGCTGGTCGAGCTCGACCCGGATCACCCGCCTGCCGTGGGTTACGAGGCTCTCGTGGTCACCTATCGACTGCGCACTGATGAGGGTGGCAAAGTCGTACGGCTCTCCCGGGATGGACAGCTCCGCCGACGGCGTCGACCGGACGAGCTGGACCGCGACGACGCTGTTCGGTCCGCCTTTGTGGAGTTGGCCCGTCGAGTGCAGGAAGCGGGGCCCGTAGCCGACCGTGACGGCCATCTCGCCGTTCGCGTCCCGTACGCGGCGACGGAGCGCCTCGAGCTGGGCGTCCTGGCCGAAGGGGAGATAGGCCTGGATCGACACATAGTCGTGCGGGCGGACCTGCGCGGCGACGAGGGCCATGAGGTCCTCGGGCGCGGAGGACTGGAGCGAGGGGAGGGGGAGAGCACCGAGCACTTTCAAGGTGTTCGCCTTCGACTCGGCGACGTTGGGCTCGTCGAACGGGTCGATGGAAAGGGCGTGGCCGGCGATGGCGACGGCCAGCTCGAAGCGGAAGAACTCCGCTCCCAAATCTCCCGGCTCGTCGATCGTGACCGTGATCGTGTGCCTGTCGTCCCCGGTTTCCTGCTCGGTCGTCGGCACGGGCACGCAACCGCGGCCTTTCTTGCCCGTCGATTCGGCGATGAGCTGCTCGACCCACAGGCCGAAGGAACTGGTCGGCCCGCCCACGACGATGGTGGTCTTGTCGCGCCCCGACAGTGCCGCCGCGCCCATCTCCTCGCCGAGCGCCACGGCCTCTTCCCGATCGGCGTCGAGAGCTCGCTCGCACAGCTCGGCCACGTCGTAGCCCATGAGCGCGGCGGGGACCAGGCCGAAGAACGACAGCACCGAATAGCGTCCGCCGATGTCGGGCGGGTTCTCGAACACGTGCCGGATACCCAGCTCGCCGGCCGCACGGGCCAGAGGGGTACCGGGATCGGTGACGACCGCGTAGCGGGAGGGATCGCCGACGCGGCTGCGGGCGTAGGAGAAAAGGACGTTCGGCTCGAGGGTCGTGCCGGATTTCGAGGAGACGATTATGAAGGCATCCTCGAGCGGCAGGCCGGCGACCGTGGAAGGGTCCGTGGTGTCGCACACGACGACGCGGCGGCCCTGCACGCCGCCGAGGTTGTCCCTGACCGCGGCGAGGACGGCCGGCCCGAGCGAGGAACCGCCCATGCCCAAGAGCACGATCGTGTCCTGGTCGACGCTGGCGGCGAAGCTCCTCAAGGTCCGTGCGTTGTCGAGCATGCTCCTCGGCATGCCGAGCCAGCCGAGCCGGTTGGGCGCGACATTGCCGTCGGGCCACAGCGTGTGGTCACGGGCCCAAAGCCGGGCCAGGAGATCAGATGTCAACGGGTCATCCCCATCGCGTCCGCCTTCTCGTGCAACTTGTCGAGGAGGTCGTCGAAGGAGGCGGCAAAGGCTGCAACGCCTTCGGTCTCGAGGACGGCGGCGACGTCGGCGACGTCGAGGCCGCACTCCGCCAGGCGCTCGAAGTTCGCCTCGGCGGCGGCAAGGTCGGCCTCGGTGATCGGCTCGACACGCCCATGGTCCAGGTAATGCTCGAGCGTTTCTTCCGGCATGGTGTTGACGGTGTTGTGGGCGACGAGGGTGTCGACGTACACGAGGTCGGGATAGGCCGGATTCTTCGTCGAGGTGGAGGCCCAAAGGGGGCGTTGCGGGCGTGCTCCCGCCTTCGCCAGCGCCTCCCAGCGAGGCCCCGCGAACAGTTCGAGGTACACCTTGTACGCGAGCCGGGCCTGGGCGACGGCGGCCTTGCCGCGCATGGCGAGAGCGAGGGTCGCCGTGGGCGAGCCGGCGTCCTCCTTGGCGATCTGTTCGAGGCGGCGGTCCACCTCGGTGTCGACGCGGCTGACGAAGAAGGACGCCACCGACCCCACCTTGGAGGCGTCTCCGCCCTGTCCCACGAACTCCTCGAGTCCCGAGAGGTAGGCCTCGATGACCTCGCGGTAACGCTCGAGGGAGAAGATCAAGGTCACATTGATACTCCGGCCCTCCGCGATCAAGGCCTGGATGGCTCCGAGGCCCTCGTGCGTGGCCGGGATCTTCACCAGCAGGTTCGGCTGGTCGATGCGCTCGTGGAGCTGGCGGGCGGACTCGATCGTGCGGGCGGTGTCGTGGGCGAGGAGCGGCGAGACCTCTATCGACACGAAACCATCACCGCCGGCGCTGTCGTCGTGCACGCCCCGCAGCACAGCGAGCGCCCCGGAGACGTCGGCGATCACGAGGTCCCAGTAGGCCTCCTCGACACTCTGGCCTTGGGCCAGGGCGGCGGAGAACTCCTTGTCGTAGTCGGCGCTCGCCGCGATCGCCTTGGCCATGATGGTCGGGTTCGAGGTGAGCCCTCGCACGCCCGCGGTGACGAGCTCGGCCAGGCGGCCGGAGGTCAGATAAGAGCGCTTCAGATTGTCGAGCCAGGGGCTCTGGCCCCCGCACTCGTAGAGGTCGTGCAGTCTCGTCATATCTCTCCCCACTATCGGGCCCGAGTCGCGAGCAGCTCGCGGGCTTTCTGGGCGACGTGATCGGCCGTGAAGCCGAACTTCTCCATGTTCACCGATCCCGGTGCCGAAGAACCGAACCGGTCGATCGCGATGGTCGCGTCGGCGAAGCGCTCCCACCCGAACGAGGCCGCGGCCTCGACCGCCAGCCGGGGGACACCTCGTGGCAGGACCTGATCGCGATACCCGGCTTCCTGCTCCGCAAACAGCTCCCAGCTGGGAAACGACACGACCCGGGCGAGGATTCCCTCACGCTCAAGGAGGCTCGCGGCTGCGAGGCACAGCTGGACCTCGCTGCCGGTCCCGATCAGCACGATGTCGACGGGGGAGCCTGCCTGCACCACGACGTAGGCACCGTGGGCGACACCCTCGCCGGCGAGGGCGGCCGTCTCGGCGAGCACAGGCAGATCCTGACGGCTCAGCACCAGCGCTGTCGGCCCGTTCGAGTCCACGGCGATCTTCCATGCGGCCGCGGTCTCGTTGGCGTCGGCAGGGCGTATCACGCGCAGGCCCGGCATGGCTCGCAGCGATGCGAGCTGCTCGACGGGCTGGTGCGTCGGGCCGTCCTCGCCGAGGCCGACCGAGTCGTGGGTGAAGAAGTACACGACATGGGCCTCCGAGAGGGCCGCGAGGCGCACGGCCGGGCGGCAGTAGTCGCTGAAGACGAAGAACGTGCCGCCGACCGGCAGCACGCCCCCGTGCAGCGCCATCCCGTTCATCGAGGCCGCCATGGCGTGCTCGCGGATGCCGAAGTGGACCTGGGCCCCTCCAGGATGCGCGCGGGACTGGGTCTCGGCGCCGCCCCCGAGGTCGGTGCCCGTGTTGCCCGTGAGGTCACCAGCGCCCACGACCAGGCCCGGGATCTTCCCGCTCGTGGCCGTCAGGCACTTGTTGATGGCCTTGCGCGTGGCCAGCTTCGTGCCCGCTTCGAAGCTGGGCAGGCTGTCGGCCCAGCCCGGAAGGCCGCCTCCGCGAAGGCAGGCCTGGAACCGTTCCCGGTCGCCGACCGAGACGGCTTGGCGCTTCTCCCAGGCCTCGCGCTCGGCCCGGCCGCGTCGTGCCCGCTCCCCATAAAAGGCGGGAACCTCCTCGGGGAGGTAGAAATCCTGGTCGGCAGGCAGGCCCAGCAGGGCCTTGGTGAGGCTTATCTCCTCGGCACCGAGCGGCTCTCCGTGCGCCTCCTTGGTGTCGGTGCGGTGGGGCGAGGGCCAGCCGATGTGGCTGCGCAGCACCAGCAGCGACGGCCGGTCCGCTTCGGCCATGCCCCGGCGCAGGCCCGCCTCGAGGGCGTCCAGGTCGTTGGCCACCTCCCCGAGGGTCTCGACGTGCCAGCCGTAGCCCTGGAAGCGTTTCACGACGTCGTCGGAGCACGCGAGCTCGGTGGCACCGTCGATCGTGATGTGGTTGTCGTCGAAGACGTACACGAGGCGCCCGAGGCCGAGATGGCCCGCGAGAGAGGCTGCCTCGTGGCTCACGCCCTCCATCAAGTCCCCGTCCCCGCAGATCCCGAAGATGTGATGGTCGATCGACTCCGGCCCGAAGTGCGCACGCAGGAAGCGCTCGGCGACGGCCATGCCCACGCCGTTGGCGAATCCCTGGCCCAAAGGCCCGCTGGTGACTTCGACGCCCGCGAGGGCGTGCACCTCCGGATGACCTGGGGTACGCGATCCCCATTGGCGGAATTGCTCGATGTCTTTCAACTCGAGCCCGTAGCCATTGAGGAGCAGCATCGAGTAGAGCAGGATCGACGCGTGCCCGTTGGACAGGATGAACCGGTCCCGGTCGGGCCAGTCGGGGCAGCTCGGGTCGTGCCGCAGTACGCGCGAGAACAGGACGTGGGCGAGCGGCGCGAGGGCCATCGCCGTGCCCGGGTGACCGCTGTTCGCGCGTTGGACAGCGTCCATGGAAAGGCCGCGGACGACGTTGACGCAGAGTTGTTCCAGATCGGATTCAGGCATTGACCCTAAGACTATGCACGGCGGGCAGGCCGTGGGGTCAGCCGATCGGGGACGGTGACGACGTCTTCACGAAGCGGGTCTCGCTGTGCCGCAGGGTTGCCATGCGGGCTCGCACCATGAGCCGGATCAGCCACCACGCGGGGTCAATCTCGTGACGGCCCAGTGCCAGTTTCGCGGAGGTCGGCGCGGCGTGATGGTTGTTGTGCAGGCCCTCCCCGCCGGTCACAAAGGCGAGCCACTGGTTGTTGAAGGCGGTGTTCGGGTAGCTCTTGGTCCCAAAGCTGTGCCCGACGGCATTGATGGCGGCGTTGAGCGCCAGGTAGCTCAGTGCGTGCACGGCGGCAGCCACAAGACCCATGCGCCAGCCGAGCGCGAGACACAGCACGGCGATGCCGATGCCGAGGCCGATGAAGGCGTGGTCGAAGAGAAGCTTGTCCCAACGGTCCGCCGGCAGGTCCTTGGCATAGCGCTCGGTCGTCTGACCGTCTCGCGCGACCTTGCGGTAGAGGGCGGCGTTGGTCAGCTGCACCCGCCAGAACCCGAGCAGCACGGGGGAGTGGGGGTCGCCCGGGACGTCGGTGAAGGCGTGGTGGCGGCGGTGGACGGCAACCCACTGGCGGGGCCGGATGCCCGTCATGAGCCAGATGAGCACGCGGAAGACCGCTCGGACCGAAGGGCGAAGCGTGATTGCCCGGTGGGACAGCGCCCGGTGTAAGTAGACGGTCGTGCAGAAGAGCGCGAGCTGGCTGAGCACCAGTCCCACGATCACAGCGAGGAGAGGTCCTGGCACGCGTGAAGGGTATCAGTGAGGACCTACCGTCTGGTAGGTAGGCTTCAGGAATGTCGAGCCCGCGTGATCTGGCCGCGGGCGAGACCGGGCGGGGGGCGTCCACGAGCGTTCTCCCCCCGCACTTGGCCCGTCAGCCGGGTGTTTCGACGCGCCAGGCGATCCTCGACGCCGCGCTTTGGTGCTTCGCCGAACACGGCTTCGAAGGGACCTCCCTCAACGACATCGCGGAGCTCGTGGGCATCCGCCGTCCGAGCCTTCTGCATCACTTCGCCTCCAAGGACGCGCTTTATCGCGAGGTGGTGGAGGCTTCCTTCTCGGACTGGCTCGTCCGCGTCGCCGAGGCAACCGACCGGCCACGCGACGGCTGGGAGCAAGTCGACCGGGTGCTCACGACCGGCTTCCGGTTTTTCGCCGAGAGCCCGGAGTTCGTCCGCCTGGTTCGCCGCGAGGCGCTCGAAGGCGGCGGCCGCGTGGCCCGAGAGCTCGGTGTCTCCCTCCGTCCGATGCTGGAACGAGCGGTTACCTTCTTCGAGCGTGAGATGTCCGCCGGCCGGTTCCGTTCCCATGACGCGCAGCAGCTCGTTCTCACCGGCTACGGTGCGCTGCTCACGTATTTCAGTGACGTTCCTTTCCTCGAGGCCCTGCTCGGGACCGAGCCGCTCGGACAGCACGAGCTCGATCGCCGGCTGGCACACCTGCGCGAGTTCTTCCGCGCCGCCCTGGAGCCCTGAGCACGGAGCCTGCGTCGGCCTCACCCGGGCCCTCGCTCCAGCCCCGGTGCCGGGCAGGCAGGCAGCGATCGCTGCAGTGGAACAGACAGATCCGGGGCTCACCGCAAACATGGCTAGCGGTCCGTCGGCCGGCCCGATAGCCTGCGGTTTCATGTCGGGAAAAGGTGACGGCAAGCACGCCAGTCCGCGGGAAGAGGGAGCCGAGCTCTTCGACCTTCTCCGTCGATACGTGATCCAGGAGACGATCACCCCCATCCGCACGATCGGGCGGACATTGCTCTTCGGGGGTGCGGCGGCGACCTTGCTCGGCATAGGTACCGTTCTGCTGCTGCTCGGGGTGCTCCGGGTGCTTCAGACCGAGACGGGCAGGGCCTTCGCGGGCACCTGGTCGTGGGTGCCGTACCCGATCACCGGGATCCTCGGACTGGTCGTCGTCGGCGGCTCCGGGTTCGCGCTCCTGCGCTCTCGGGGCAGGGCCGCGACGAAACGAGGGTAGGACGATGAAGCGATCGGAGGCAGGATAATGAGGATCCGGCTGGTCCGACAGTTGCCGCTGGCGACCGAAGACCCGGGACGCGTGAAGCTGTCCGACGTGGAGCAGAAGCTGCGCGAGCTCGGCACGAACGCACAGTCGTTGGCGAGCGACGCGGCCCCGTCCGCGATCGGCGCCATGGTGGCAGCCGGGGTGATTGCCGTGGCGGCCGTCTACCTGCTCGGCCGGCGACGCGGCGCCCGGCGAGCTTCGGTGCTCGAGATCCGTCGCGTGTGACGGTGCACGGCGGGGACCGGGGCCGGCGTGCGTAAGTATCTCGACCGCTGGGCGCGCGAGCTCATAAAGCGCGGCATTCGATCGGGCCTGATCGAGGGGAGCAACGTGTGGCTCTCGATCGGGGCCATCGCGTGGCTCTTGCGTTTCCTCGCCCGAAAGCCTTCTCCCATGGTGAGCGTCGAACAACTCCGGCTCGGTGAGTCGGTTGTCGTCAGTCATGTCCCGGCCCCTCCCCGCTCCAGACGCGCGAAGCGCAAGGCCGCTCGGAAGGCGGCCAAGCTCGAGCAACGCAGGGCGAAAGCGCAAGCCAAACGCGAGGCGAGTCGGCGCTACGCCCGCGCCATGAAGAAAGCCGCCGAGGCAGAAGCGGAGAGGGAGGCGAAGAGGGCACGGGTGCAAGCCCGGCCCAAGAGGGGCCGGCGGCCCGGCCCCGGCGACCCGTCCGTTGGCCGTCGCTCGGAAGGGGATCTAGAGGAGCCGGCGTGAGCCCTGAGGCGCCTCCGGCACGGGGCCGGACGCTCGCAGCCGGCGAGCGGGTCCTGTTGATCGACCGGAAAGACCGTCGCTATCTCGTCACGCTGCAGCCAGGCCGGTCGTTCCAGTCGCACGCAGGCGTCGTCGAGCACGACAGCGTGATCGGCCGGCGCGAAGGCGAAGAGGTCGAGGCACACCAGCGTGACGGCCGGGTCACGAACTCCGCCCGGTATCTGGTGCTCCGCCCCACCCTCGCCGACGTCGTCGTCGGGATGCCGCGCGGCGCCCAGGTGATCTACCCGAAGGACCTCGGTGCCATCCTCATCGCTGCGGACATCTTCCCGGGGGCGCGTGTGCTCGAAGCCGGAGTCGGTTCGGGCGCGCTCTCGATGGCGATGTTGCGCGCGGGCGCCGTGATCACCGGCTACGAGCTGAGAGCCGACTTCGCCGAGCGGGCAAAGGCGAACGTGGAGGCGTTCCTCGGCCCGGACCAGTCGTACTCGGTGCTCGAGCGCGACGTCTACCTGGGGATCGACGCCGAAGGCCTCGACCGTGTCGTGCTCGACTTGGCCGAGCCGTGGCAGGTGGTGGCCCACGCCCAAAGGGCGCTCGCGCCCGGCGGGATCTTCTTGGCCTACCTACCGAGCATCAACCAGACGGCAGAGTTGCGCGCCGTACTGGAGCACAGCGGGTTCGCCATGGCGGAAACCTTCGAGATCCTGCGGCGTACCTGGCACATCGAAGGGCGCTCGGTGCGGCCCGACCACCGGATGGTGGCGCACACCGGCTTCATAACCTCCGCCCGCCTGCTGGCGAACTGAGCCGCGACCACGCGCTGCCGGCGAGCGAAAAAGCCGCCTGAAAAGGGGCTCTTCTCAACTAACTGGGGCGCGTGAACAACTGACCGCGCCCAGATAGGTATCCACCGGCGCGGCAAGGGGCCTCGCCATTCTCGTGGCTGTCGAAAGCTTCGAGAGAGGGAGACCCCCTGCCATGGGTGACGGTACCGAATACGACGACGCTTTGTTGGGACTGCCCGGATTTCGGGTGGTGGCGGTGAGCGAAGACGGCGATGAGCTGCTCGTCGGCATCGAGACGATCCGCCGGGCGGCGGGGTGTCCTTCGTGCGGGGTGATCGCGAGGACAAAGGATCGGCTCCGCGTGATCATCAGAGACCTGCCAGCGTTCAACCATCGCGTGCGGCTCGTCTGGTCCAAGCGCCGCTTTTGCTGCCCGGATCCGGACTGTCCCCAGCAGACCTGGACAGAGCGCTCAGAAGAGCTCCCCGATCGCCGTGTGCTCTCGGCGCGTGCGGGACGTGAGTGCACGCGTGCGGTTGGCCAAGAGGCCCGATCTGT
Source organism: uncultured Acidimicrobiaceae bacterium (assembly GCA_963719125.1). GTDB lineage: Bacteria > Actinomycetota > Acidimicrobiia > Acidimicrobiales > Bog-793 > Fen-455. Next base: position 31,289 of record CAVRAT010000002.1, on the reverse strand, counting down.
CGCCTCGCTCGCACGCTGGCTCGGTGTCTCCTGGGCGACGGTGATGTCGGCTGTGCGCGACTACGGGACACCGCTTGTGGACGACCCGGGCCGGGTCCAAGAGGTGAACTCGTTAGGCATCGACGAGACAGCGTTTCTGAAGGCGAACGCCGAGCACCCGACGATGTATGTCACGGGCCTTGTCGACCTCGAGCGACGGGTGCTCATCGACATGATCCCGGGGAACAGGGCGATCGACGTCTCGCGTTGGCTGTCAGCCAAGGACGAGGCCTTCCTCACCGGCATCGCCACGGTCGCCTGCGACCTGCACGAGGGCTACCGGTCCGGACTGCACCCGCACCTCGACCATGCCCGCCAGGTGGCCGACCCGTTCCATGTCGTCGCGGCGGCAAACCGCTGTGTCGATCACGTGCGCCGCCGGGTGCAAGACGAGCTGTTAGGCCACCGCGGTCGGAAAGACGACCCGCTCTACAAGATCCGTCGCGTGCTGCTGACAGGCTCGGAGCGATTGAACCAAAGAGGCGTCGACCGCATGGCCCTTGGGCTTCGTCTGGGAGACCCCGACGACGAGGTGCTGGGAGCGTGGCTCGCCAAGGAGTAACTGCGTGACGTCTATCTCACCGAGGACCCGGACGAGGCCGCCGTGCTCTTGGACCGGGTGATTGCAGGTTGTCTCGCAGACGAGGTCGACGAGATCGTGTCTCTCGGCAACACCTTGAAGCACTGGCGGACCCAGATCCTCGCCCACCACCTGACCGGTGCGTCGAACGGACCGACCGAGGCCATGAACCTGCTCGTGAAGAAGATCAAGCGCTGCGGGCACGGCTTCAAGAGCTTCCGCAACTACCGCCTACGCGTCCTCTTGCACTGTGGTGGTATCAAATGGGACGCTCATCCGGCTACGACAATGCGGGCCCACTCACCCCAGTTGGTCGCGTAGAGCCTGAAAAGGCCCCACCCGCTATTCGGTGACGATGAAGATGCACTCTCCTGGGCACTCTTCGGCGGCTTCGGTGACGGCGTCTTCCAGCTCGGAGGCGACACTCGCCATCTGAGAGGAGCCACCGGGCTCGTTCAGGACGGTATCGCCTTGCTTGACGTAGGCCAGACCGTCATCGAGGAGAGTGAACACCGCGGGACAGATCTCCTCGCAGAGGCCATCTCCCGTGCAGAGGTCCTGGTCGATCCACACCCTCATCAGCTACTCATCTCCTCGGAGCGTTTTGCCGCCTGTTGACCGCAACGAGTCACGACCGCTCTCTCGTCTCGCGTGAAGCTTAGGGTCACCGCCGCCTCACGTGGCGCAACGTAACGACGCGCCCGGGTATCAAACTCACCCGGCACCGGTGTAGGGTCCCGACGGGAGGGCGAAGATCGCGCCGTTCGAGGAGGTGGTGACGCCGATGGAAAGTGACGGAAACGACGGGTTCCCTGAAGACGAGGACGATCTGGAGGAACTGCACCGCCGGGCCGAGCAGGCCGAGGACGAGATCACCGAGCTCCGGCGGCGGCTGCAAGAAGCGCCCGGGAGGGTGCGCACGCTCGAGGAGAGGTTGCTCGAGACAAAGGGGCAGCTCGCGCACGCGGTGTCCCAGAACGAGAAGCTGACCTTTACGCTCCAGCAGGCGAAGGAGCACATCGCCGCTTTGCGCGAAGAAGTGGACAAGCTCACCCAGCCTCCTTCCGCCTACGGCACGTACTTGAGCGGGAACGACGACGGGACCGTCGACGTGATCTCGAGCGGTCGTAAGATGCGGGTCGCGATCCATCCCGGACTCGATGCCGAGGAACTCCGCAAGGGACAGGAGGTCGTCCTCAACGAGTCCCTGAACGTCGTGCTCGTGCGCGACCCCGAGCTGGGCGGCGAAGTCGTCTCGGTGCTCGAGGTGCTCGAGGACGAGCGCCGCGTGCTGATCGTCGGGAGGGCCGACGAGGAGCAGGTGGCCGAGATCTCCGAGTACCTGTCCGGCGTCAAGCTGCGCGCGGGGGACTCGCTCCTGTTGGACCCGCGCACGATGCTGCTCTATGAGAAGTTGCCCCGTCCCGAGCTCGAAGAGGTCGTGCTCGAGGAGGTGCCGGACGTCACCTACGCCGACATTGGCGGCCTCGACAACCAGATCGAGGCCATCACCGACGCGGTGGAGCTGCCTTACCTGCATCGGGAGCTGTTCGCGGAGTACCGCCTGCAAGCGCCGAAGGGAATCCTCCTCTACGGCCCTCCCGGCTGCGGCAAGACGTTGATCGCGAAGGCGGTGGCGAACTCGCTGGCCAAGAAGGTCGCTGAGCAGACCGGCAACTCGCGGGTCACGAGCTACTTCCTCAACATCAAAGGTCCCGAGTTGCTGAACAAGTACGTGGGCGAGACCGAGCGCCAGATCAGGCTCGTCTTCCAGCGTGCGAGGGAGAAGGCGGAAGAAGGTGTGCCGGTCATCGTCTTCTTCGACGAGATGGACTCGCTCTTCCGCACCCGCGGCAGTGGCATCTCCTCCGACATGGAGTCGACGGTCGTGCCGCAGCTCCTCGCTGAGATCGACGGGGTCGAGGCACTTCGCAACGTCATCGTCATCGGGGCCTCGAACCGCGAGGACCTGATCGATCCGGCGATACTGCGCCCCGGGCGCCTCGACGTGAAGATCAAGATCGAGCGGCCCGACGAGAGCGCTGCGCAACAGGTCTTCACTCGTTACCTGATCAACAGCCTGCCGCTCGACCGGACCGATGTGGCCGTGCTCGGTGGCGGCGATCCCGACAAGGCCGTCGCCGTCATGATCGAGCAGACGGTCACCGAGATGTACCGGGCCGACGACGAGAACCGCTTCTTGGAGGTCACGTACCAGAACGGTGACAAAGAGACGTTGTATTTCAAGGACTTCTCCTCTGGCGCGATGATCGAGAACATCGTCCGGCGCGCCAAGAAGCTCGCGATCAAACGGGAGATCGCCGGGGAGGGTCACGGCATCCGCCTTGCGGACATGATCGAGTCGATCAGGCAGGAATACAAAGAGAGCGAAGACCTGCCGAACACGACGAACCCGGACGACTGGGCGAAGATCTCGGGCAAGAAGGGCGAGCGGATCGTCTACATCCGCACGCTCGTGGGCCAGGGCGGAGAAGAGCGCGGAGGACGTGCCATCGAGCGGGTCGGGACCGGGCAGTATCTCTGAGCTTCGCAACCGGCTTCGCTTCGGGTGCTGGCCGGTGCAGTTGGGGGGCTCTTCGCGTGCCGAGCGCGTCGCCATCTTGGCGCGGGTCGCGCGACCTGCGGATCGGCGACGGTGCTGCAGACAACGCGAGACGGTGCGGTAGCGTCCGGGAGTGGCGATAACCAAGGTCTGCGGGATCGAGACCGAGTACGGGATTCACGTGGACACCGCGGGTGACCCGAGCCCGACGACGGCGTCCTCGCTCTTGATCAACGCCTACGTCGCTCAACTCGACCGCAAGATCGGGTGGGACTTCGAGGACGAGTCGCCCGGTCGTGATGCCCGTGGCTTCGCCCGTGAGGGCTCGATGCCGCCGGAGGTCGAGACGCACCTCGTGAACGCCGTTCTCACCAACGGCGCCCGCTACTACGTCGACCACGCTCATCCGGAGTACTCGACCCCGGAATGCTCCAACCCCCTCGAGGCCGTCGTCCACGACCGGGCCGGGGAGCTCGTTCTGCGCCGCTCGATGGAGGCCGCCAATCGTCTCCTGCCTGCGGGCGAGGAGATCGTGATCTACAAGAACAACTCGGACGGCAAGGGGAACTCCTACGGCTGCCACGAGAACTACCTGCTCGACAGGGCCCTCCCGTTCTCCAGGATCGTCCACGAGCTGACCCCGCACCTCGTGTCGCGTCAGATCTACACCGGGGCCGGCAAGATCGGCGAGGAGGTCGCCCATGGGGGTGACGCGCCGGAGTTCCAGCTGAGCCAGCGTGCGGACTTCTTCGAAGAGGAGGTCGGCCTCGAGACGACGCTCAAGCGACCGATCATCAACACCCGCGACGAGCCCCACGCCGATCCGCAGAAGTACCGCCGGCTGCATGTGATAGTCGGCGACGCCAACCTCGCCGAGGTAGCCACCTTCCTCAAGCTGGGCACCACCGCTCTCGTGCTGGCGATGATCGAGGACGGCTTCCTGGCCAACCGGGACTTCAGGTTGGCGGCGCCCGTGACTGCCATCCGGTCGGTCTCGCGCGACACGACGCTGCGAACGACCGTCGAGCTCGCCTCGGGTGACGAGCTGACCGCCGTCGAGCTGCAGTGGCAGCTCTACGACCTCGCCCGCAAGTACACCGCCGAACGCGGCACCGACGCTGTGGGCAACGAGGACGTGGCCCGCCGGGTGCTGGATCGCTGGGAAGCGGTCCTCCAGGGCCTCGAGAGCGACCCGCAGTCCTTGGCGAGCCAGCTCGACTGGGTTGCAAAGCTCCGGCTGGTCGAGGCGTACCGTGAGCGTCACGGCCTCGACTGGGACGACTCGCGGCTCGCTGCGCTGGATCTTCAGTATCACGACCTGCGGCCTTCGAAGTCGCTCTTCGCCCGTCTCGCGATGGAACGGCTCACTGACGACCAAGAGGTGGCGCGGGCGACCACGGAACCCCCCGTGACCACGCGGGCGTACTTCCGCGGCCGATGCCTGCAGCGCTTCTCCTCGGCGATCGTCGCGGCCAACTGGGACTCGATCGTGTTCGACATCGGGGAGGACTCGCTTCGTCGCGTCCCGATGATGGAGCCGTTGAAGGGGACTGCACTCCATGTCGATACGCTCTTCGAGGGGTGCAATACTCCAGCAGAGCTGCTCAGGCGGTTGGGCTCATAAGGAACGGTGATGGCAGAGCGCGAGCTGAAGAAGCGACCGACGACGAGCCGTGAGGCGGCGGCGGCCGAGACCGAGACCGAGGCGCCGGCGACGACCGAACGCGGGGACCGGTTGAAGGCCGAGATCGACGACCTGCTCGACGAGATCGACGAGGTCCTTGAGAACAACGCCGAGGAGTTCGTCCGCAACTACGTCCAAAAAGGCGGCGAGTGAGCAGAGCCGCGTCTCAACAAAGGTGGCGCATATGAGCCTGCCCCTGTTCCCTTCGGGCAGCGACCCGGGGCCGAGCTTCGTCGAGCTGCTCCGCCGGACGCGCAACGCAGGGGCACAAGTGCCCGCCGGGGGTTTGGCGGACATAGTGAGCACCGCCGGTCCCCCCGGCGGCCTCGCGACGACGTGGTTGCCCGGGGTGGCGCATGGCACGACCATCGTGGCGCTCCGCTACGACAACGGCGTCGTCGTAGCGGGAGACCGGCGCGCGACCGAGGGCAACATGATCGCCCACCGCAGCATCGAGAAGGTCTTCCCGGCGGACCGGTACTCGGCCGTCGCGATCTCCGGTGCAGCGGGCGCGGCCGTCGAGATGGTGCGTCTGTTCCAGACCCAGCTCGAGCACTACGAGAAGGTCGAAGGAACCACTCTTAGCCTTGAGGGCAAAGCGAACCAGCTGGGTCAGATGGTCGGCGCGAACCTGCAGATGGCCATGCAGGGGCTGGTCGTCATACCGCTGTTCGCGGGCTACGACCTGCGCTTGCAAAAGGGGCGGATCTTCACCTACGACGTCACCGGAGGCCGATTCGAAGAGACGGACTTCCACGCCACCGGGTCCGGTGGGCGCGACGCCAAGAACACCGTCAAGCTCAGCTTCCGCGAACGGCTGGGACGCGACGAGGCGGTGGATCTCGCCGTGACCGCGTTGTACGAGGCGGCCGACGAAGACACCGCCACGGGTGGTCCGGACCCGCTCCGGGGGATCTACCCTGTCGTCGCGACGGTCGACGCCGAGGGTTATCGCCGCCTCGAGGACCCCGAGGTCGCCGAGCACTTCCGCCACATCCTGCAGCGCCGCAGCGAGCGGGACGAGGGAGGCGCGTCCTCATGACGATGCCGTACTACGTGGCTCCCGAGCAGGTGATGAAGGATCGCGCGGAGTATGCCCAGAAGGGGATAGCCCGGGGCCGCGGACTTGTCGGGACCACCTATGACAAGGGCGTGGTCATCGTGGCCGAGAACCCCTCGAGCACCCTTCACAAGATCAGCGAGATCTACGACCGTGTCGCGTTCGCGGGCGTGGGGCGTTACAACGAGTTCGACCAGCTTCGCGTCGCGGGCGTACGCCATGCCGACACCAAGGGCTACGCGTACTCGCGGGAGGACGTCGACGCGCGCTCGCTCGCCAACGTCTACGCGCAGTACCTCGGCCAGGTGTTCACCCACGAGATGAAGCCCCTCGAGGTCGAGATCCTCGTCGCGGAGCTCGACCCGGTCGGCACGGCGCACCAGCTGTTCCACATCGCCTACGACGGCACCGTGGCAGACGAGCAACGCTTCACGGTGCTCGGTGGGGAAGCGGACGCGATCGCCCACCGCATGGCGGCGAGGTTCCGTCAGGGCTGGACCCTGGACGAGGCGGTCGTGGCGTCCGTTTCGAGCCTGTCGGGGCCGACCCGGAGGCTGCGCCCCGCCGATCTCGAGGTCGCGGTGCTCGAACACGGGCCCTGGCGTCGGTGCTTCAGGCGTGTCGAGGATGACGAGTTGGCCGAGCTGCTCGCGCGTGGGGAGCCGGCCGAGATGGCCGCGGAGTCCTCGGCGGGGGAGGATGCGGGCCCCGGCCTGGCGACCGAGGAGACCGGAGAAGGCGCGCCCGGGCACGCCTAAGAGCGGGCTCCGGCGCGGCAGCGAGCGCATCGTGGCGCGCTGGAAAATTGCCGCCGGGCGGCAGTATCTGCGTGCGTTCAGTGAAAGGACGCGACGACGCCGACCAGCAGGACCAGGGCAACCATGGTGAGTACGAGAAAGGTACGCGCGCGTCGGGGCCGGGCCGTGCCGGCGAGATCGACCGGAGGCAGGTCCAGCACGCCGGGATCATCGGGGCCCAACCCGTCGTAACGCTCATCGAAGGCGGCGTCGACGGCGTCGCCGAGAAGGATGGCCTGCGCCAGCTCGAGTTGGTCGGCGTGGACGAACACCTCGATGTTGGCCGGAAGTGGATAGGGACCATCACTCAGGCCGCGGAGTTCCACCGGGATCCCTTCCGATCCCAGTCGCGCTGCGAGGACGTGGCCGTGGAACGAGCCCACGACAGTGGTCAAGTGGACCATGCGGTCGGATGGCTGCATCCACTTCGAGGCTACCGTGGACTTCGGTGGACCGCAGGATCTTCGGGCTCGAGAACGAATACGGCGTCACTTGCACCCTGCGCGGCCAGCGTCGCCTGAGTCCGGACGAGGTTGCCCGTTACCTGTTCAGGCGCGTCGTGAGCTGGGGACGTTCGAGCAACGTCTTTCTCGAGAACGGGGCGAGGCTGTACCTCGACGTGGGCAGCCATCCCGAGTACGCGACGCCGGAATGTGACTCGATAGAGGACTTGGTCGCGCATGACAAGGCAGGTGAACGGATCCTCGAGGGCCTGATCGCGTCCGCCGAGGCCCGCCTGAGCGAAGAAGGCATCCGCGGGGTGATCTACCTGTTCAAGAACAACACGGACTCCGCCGGGAACTCCTATGGCTGCCATGAGAACTACCTGACGAGCCGGCGGGATGACTTCTCACACTTCGTCCAGGTGCTCATCCCGTTCTTCGTGAGCCGTCAGATCTACTCCGGAGCGGGCAAGGTGCTCCAGACGGCCCGTGGCGCGACATTCTGCCTCTGCCAACGGGCCGAGCACATCTGGGAAGGGGTCTCCTCGGCGACAACCCGTAGCCGGCCCATCATCAACACGAGGGACGAGCCGCACGCGGACGCAGAGCGCTTCAGGCGACTGCACGTGATCGTCGGGGACTCGAACATGAGCGAGTACGCCACGTTCCTCAAAGTCGGGGCCACGGCCATCCTGCTGCGCATGCTCGAGGACCCGAGCGTGGTCATCCGCGACCTCACGCTGGAGGACCCCATCAGGGCCATCCGCGAGATCAGCCACGACATCACGTGCCGGCGCGAGGTACGCCTCGCCAACGGCCGGGAGCTCAGCGCACTCGACATCCAGCGCGAATACCTGGACCGGGCGCTGCGCTACCACGAGCTGCGCGGCCTGCCGCCACTCGAAGAGCGCGCCCTTTCGATGTGGCAGCACTGCATGGAGGCCATCGAGAAGGACCCGCTCAGCCTCGATCGTGAATGCGACTGGGTGATCAAGTATCGCCTCGTCGAGGCCTACCGGGCGCGCCACGAGCTTCCCCTCGGGCACCCGAGGGTGGCCCTGTTGGACCTTCAGTACCACGATGTCGATCGCCGTCGCGGTGTCTTCTACCTGCTCCAGGCCAAAGGCCGCGTGGAGCGCATGACTACCGACGAGGCCATCACCAAGGCCATGGAGTCACCTCCGGCGACCACAAGGGCCCGGCTGCGGGGCGAGTTCATAAAACGGGCCAAGGAGAAGCGGCGCGATTTCACCGTAGACTGGGTGCACCTGAAGCTCAACGACCAGACGCAGCGAACGGTTCTGCTGAAGGACCCGTTCCGCTCGCACGATGAGCGCGTCGAACGGCTCATAGAGTCGATTTAGGCTACAGGCCGGTGACCGACGCAAGAGAGGCTTCGATGAACGCGGACAAGTTGGGCGAACCCTCCGCGCCGTCGGTGCAAGAGTTCCCTGTTTTCGGCAATGACGGGGCTTACCTGCCACCCGATGATCAGGTGAAACCTGCCGTTGAGGCACCCCGACCGACGACCCCCGCATCGAAGAGGAGGCCCCGCAACAGGCGACGCATCGTCGAGTGGGCGGTCGTGATCGTCTTCGCAGTGCTCGTTGCCGGTGCGCTTCGCACCTTCGTCGTCCAGGCGTTCTACGTGCCTTCGGGCTCGATGCTCCCGACGTTGCAGGTCGGTGACCGCATCGTCGTCACCAAGTTGGGATACACGATCCACCGTGGTGACATCGTGGTCTTCAAGCGGCCCCCGGCAGATACCGGCACGCAGGACAAGGATCTTGTCAAGCGCGTGATAGGACTGCCCGGCGAGACGATCTCGTCGCGTGGCAACACGGTCCTCATAAACGGACGGCCGCTGGCAGAACCGTGGTTGCCCCGTCTCACTGGGATCTGCGCCGAGAGTGCCGAGAACATCCCCCGCACGAAGATCCCGCCTGGTGACTACTTCGTGATGGGCGACTGTCGCGGTGACTCGGCCGACAGCCGCGTCTGGGGGACGCTGCCGGGCTCACTCGTGGTGGGCAGGGTGTTCGTGATCGTGTGGCGTTTCGGGCACCCGTATTTCCACTGGTTCTGAGCCGCGAGGGCGTGGTCGCCCCGGACGGGCGGTCAACCTCCCCGCGCCATGAGGATCGCGAGGGCGGCCGGAGTGCTTGTCACGTGACCGCGACCGGGTCCCGTCGGGTCGCCGGGCCCTGAGCACAGTAGGATCGCCCGCATGGGCGGCCTCGACCCGACCAAGATCTTCCTGATCCTAGTGATCGCGCTTATCGTCGTCGGGCCTGAGAGGTTGCCCGGACTAGCGCGTCAGCTCGGCGGGATGTGGCGCGAGCTGAACCGGATGCGGGAGAAGTTCGAGCAGGAGGTCCGTGCCGCTGTACCGGACCTCGACCTCCCGAACATCCCGACGAGCCCGTCCCGGGCGATAACGGGCTACCTGACGGGGCTCATCTCCGGACAGGACACGACGGTCGCCAGTGCCGCCTCGGGCGTGGAGGAGGCTGTCGGTGAGCCCGCATACGGCACCGAGAACGCCGCCGCGAGCCGGGGCAGGAGGGTCTCCCGGCACGCCCAGGGCGTTCGCGAGCCAACCCGGTCCACCTGGCAGCCTCTTCTCGCAAGACAGGACTCGGCCTCGACGCGGAGGCCCCCTTCGATGCCGTCGTCGTCATGGGCGGGCTCGCTTGGCGCCGACACGGTCTTCGTGGTCGACGAGCCGAGCATGAACTGAGCGATGGCCGCACCGGCGAGGCTTGCAAGGCTTCGCGCCAGAAGAGAGCACCCGCGCCCGAGCCCGGACGCGATGACGCTCGGCGAGCATCTTGGAGAGCTCCGCCGCCGCCTCATCATCTGCATCGTTGCGGTCGCTGCGGGAGCCGTCGTCACCTACGTGCTCTACGACCAGATCCTTGCCGTGCTGCAGTCGCCGTATTGCCAGGCGGTGACCCATACGGGACGCCGATGCCAGTTCTATGTCACCCAGCCCCTGCAGGGCTTCGCCCTGCGCCTCAACGTGTCGGCATACGGGGGGCTCCTCATAGCGCTGCCCATCACGCTGTACCAGCTCTGGCAGTTCGTCACCCCGGGCCTCAAGGCGAACGAGAAGAAGTACGCCCTCCCGTTCACGTTCGCCACGGCCGGGCTGTTCGCGCTCGGCTCGTACGTGGCGTACCTCACCTTCCCCCACGCCATGCGCTTCCTCTTGGATGTGAGCGGTCCGAGCAAGACCATCGTCGCCATCTTGTCGCCGAACTCCTATGTGCAGCTGATCCTGTTGCTGATGGTGGCCTTCGGGGTGACCTTCGAGTTCCCGGTGGTCCTGGTCGCGCTCGAGATCGCAGGGGTGCTCACGCCCGCGAAGCTCTCCAAGTGGCGGCGCTGGGCGATCATCGGGATGGTCCTGTTCGCAGCTGTCGTGACCCCGAGCTCGGACCCGTTCTCGATGCTTGCCCTGGCGATCCCGTTGTTGTTGTTCTACGAGGCGTCCATCGTCGTCGGCAAGCTGCTCGGCAAGTGAGCGGCGGCCCGCGAAGGAGCGCATGAAGGCGCCGGACGCCCGCGTAGCGTCGCGCGAGCAGTTCGTCGCGGAACACCCTTACCCCCTTGACCGGTTCCAGCTCGATGCCCTCGACCTCCTCGACGACGGCCAGTCGGTCCTCGTCAGCGCGCCCACCGGTTCCGGCAAGACCGTCGTCGCCGAGTACGCCGTCCACCTCGCCCTCGCCGAAGGGGCGAAGGCGTTCTACACGACACCGATAAAGGCGCTCTCGAACCAGAAGTACGGTGATTTCCGGCGCAAGTACGGCGCCGATCGGGTGGGGCTGTTGACGGGGGACAACTCGGTCAACGGTCAGGCGCCCATCGTCGTGATGACGACCGAGGTACTGCGCAACATGATCCACGCGGAGCCGGGTCGCCTCGCCGACCTGCGCTACGTGGTGCTCGACGAGGTTCACTACCTCCAGGACCCCTACCGAGGAGGCGTCTGGGAGGAGGTCATTCTTGGCGCGCCCTTGAACGTGACGCTCGTGTGCCTGTCCGCAACCGTGGCGAATGCCGATCAGCTGGCGGCATGGATAGCCGCAGTCCGCGGAGCCACGGGAGTGGTGATCGAGTCACACCGGCCGGTCGAGCTCAAGAACCTGTTCGTGGTGGGCGACCGCTCCGCAGAGCATCTCCACCTGCTGCCCACCTTCGTCGACGGCCGGCCGAACCGTGAGGCCATCCGGCTCGACAGCCTCATGGCCCGCCCCGGGTCCGGGCGACGGGGCGGCGTCGGAACCGCGCCCGGCGGGGGAGGGGGGACGGGTCCCGGGGGCCGGTCGCGCATGGCGCGCGCCCAGCTGTACCGGCCGCGCAGGGTCGAGGTGGTCGACCGCCTCGCCGGCGAAGGGCTGCTGCCGGCCATCTACTTCGTGTTCTCACGAGCCGGATGTGACGAGTCGGTCCGGCATTGCCTCGACGACGGGTTGCACCTGACCACGCCCGAAGAACGGCGCCGGATACGAGGGATCGTCGAGTCGTACGTGGATCCGCTCACCGATGACGACCTCGGCGTCCTCGGCTACCCGCTGTACGCGGCGGGGCTCGAGGCGGGCGTGGCAGCCCATCACGCCGGCATGGTGCCGCCGTTTCGGGAAGCTGTCGAAGCGTGCTTCGCGGAGGCACTCGTCAAGGTCGTGTTTGCCACCGAGACGCTCGCTCTCGGGATCAACATGCCGGCGAGATCGGTGGTGATCGAAGAAGTGACCAAGTTCGGCGGCAGGGGTCACCAGGAGCTGACGCCGGGCGAGTACACCCAGCTCACAGGTCGGGCGGGCCGGCGGGGGATCGACGACATCGGATACGCGGCCGTCCTGTGCTCCCCCTTCCACAGTTTCGGCGACGTTGCCCGGATCGCCGGAGGACGGCCGCGGGCGTTGTCGTCCTCGTTCCGGCCCACCTACAACCTTGCGGTCAACCTCGTCCGGCGTCACAGTCGCGAGGCTGCCTACACGCTCGTGAGCTCCTCGTTCGCCCAGTTCCTGACCGAGGAGGACCTGGTGGGCGAGCTCGACTCGGTGCTCGGAGTACTCGAGCGCCGCGGCTACCTGGACGGTTGGAGGGTCACCGAGGCGGGGGAGCGGCTCGCGGGCCTCTACCACGAGGCTGACCTGCTTGTGGCCGAGGCACTCGAATCCGGCCATCTCGACGGTCTTGACCCGGCGAGCCTGGCCTCGGTCGCTTCGGGCCTGTGCTACGAGGCCCGGCGTGAGCGCGAAGCGCCTCTGCCTGCGCCGAATGTCAAGGTGGCCGGGCGTCTGGAAGCGATCGGGCTGCTCTCCGAGGCTCTCTCCGAAGAGGAGAAGAATGCGCGCCTGCCGGTGACGCGGGGCGTCGACTCCGGGTTCGCGTCGCTCGCCTACGAATGGGCGAGGGGTCGCGACCTGCGCCAGGTCCTGCAGCCGGGCGCGGGACCTGGCCGGAGGGGAAGGAAGGCCGCGCCGGTCATGTCGGGGGGCGACTTCGTCCGCAACGTGAAACAGGTGATCGACCTTCTCCGCCAGGTGGCGGTGGTCGCCGCCAGTGCCGAGACGGCCAAGAGCGCTCGGGTCGCGGCCGAGCGCCTCCTCCGTGACGTTGTCGCAGCCTCGTCGGTGGTCACCATCCCCGTCGAGCACGGGACCATCCGCGCCGGGCACCAACCCGCACCGTAATGTCGTTTGAGCATGTCTATCGCGGGCGTTGAGCAGTTCACCGCCGGGGAGCGGGAGCTGCTCGGGAGGTATTTCACGAATCTCGACGGGCCTGTGTTCGCGCTCGTGAACCTGCCTGAGGTCGTCAAGGGCGCGTTGTTCGCCGCGCTATTCACGGTCCTCCAAGAGCTTACGCCGGCTGTTCCTGGACGAGTTCGTCGACGAACTCAACGTGGCCGGTGACACCAGCCTTGACGCCTCGGTCGGCCTGCGACGCGCCGAGGAGCTCTACTCCAGGGTGTTCAGTGAGTACGGGGACGACTCGGTCGCTCAGTTGGGCGGGGTGCATCTCGCGTGCGAGCAGTCGTCGAACGTGTTGACCAAGATCCTCGAGCGGGGGCGGCTCATGTCCTACCTCGAGCAGTCGACGCGCTACATCCCCTACGACAGCCGCCTGCCCTCGGGGCACTACCGCTATCACCGCGACCCAGCCGTCCTCGAGTCGCCCCTCGGTGCCCGCTACGTGGGCGAGATGGACCGCATGTTCGACACGTACGCGGAGCTCCTGCCGGCTCTGCAGTCCTTCGTCGCCCGAGAGAACCCCAGGCACGGGGGTGTCTCCGAGCTCGCCCACCGTCAGGCTGTCCGGGCGCGCTGCCTCGATGCCCTGCGGGGCCTGCTGCCGGCCGGCTCGCTGTCCAACGTGGGGATCTTCGGGTCGGGGCAGAGCTATGAGCAGCTGCTGCTGCGCATGCGGGCGCACCCGCTGCCGGAGGCCGGCAAGTACGCGGACCTCATGCTGGTCGAACTTCGCAAGGTGATCCCGTCCTTCCTCGCCAGGATCGACCGTCCCGAACGCGGCGGAGTATGGACCGAGTACCTGCAGGCCCGCCGCGATGAGATGGACCAGGTCGTGCACGAGCTGTGGCCCCCCTCAGTCCCCGCACCTGGGAGATCGGTGACCCTCACCGACTTCGACCCGGTCGGTGAGGACAAGGTGCTCGCAGCCATGTGCTATCCCCACCTGAACCTCTCCGAGCAGGAGATTTCGCGGCACGTGTCCGCCCTCGGCCCTGAAGAGCGCCGGAGGATCGTGCAGGCGTACGTCGGAGACCGCTCCAATCGTCGCCACCGCCCCGGCAGAGCCCTGGAGTGCACTTCCTACCGGTTCGACATCGTGGCGGACTACGGAGCCTTCAGGGACCTCCAACGCCATCGCATGCTCACCGTCGAGTGGCAGCGGCTCGGTACCGACCTCGGCTTCGAGATGCCCCCGCTCGTGGTGGCGGCGGGCCTCTCCGATCGGTTCCTCGAGTCGCTCGAACGCTCAAAGAGCCTGCACGAGGCCCTTGCCCCTTGTTTTCCGGAGCAAAGCGCGTACGCGGTGGCGCTGGCTTTCAACATTCGCTTCGTGTTACAGCTGAACGCCCGGGAGGCGATGCACGTCCTTGAATTGCGGTCCGGTCCCCAGGGCCACCCCGCGTACCGCAAGATCGCCCAAGAGATGCATCGGCTCATCGCCGAGCATGCGGGGCACCGCGCCATCGCCGATGCCATGACCTTCGTGGACCACAGCGAGACCGATCTCGGCCGCCTCGAGGCCGAGCAGCGCGCGCAGGACAGGCGCGAGCGTCCGGTGCCGAGCCTCTGACGGGGGACTTCTCTTCTCCTCTTGACTAGCGGTGCAACGGTGGTAATAACTAGGGGGTCCCCTCAAGCCGAGGGCAATGACCGGTACCTCCGGGAGTTGCTCGAAAAGCATCTGGGGGTGTTGCGAGTAGTGGGGACCCAGGAGTCGAGTAGAGAACGCCCCCGTCGACACCTCATGTCGGCGTATCGCCCGGGCAGGCGAGAAGGGTGGCCCCAAAGGCTTCCTGGGTCCTACCGCACGATTAGGGACACTGAGTTCTGGCTCGTGGGGGAAATCTCGTCAGAAGTCGCCGCAACGAAATCATTGGTGCCGTATAGTCCATCCGGCCGCGACCTCTGCACAGGTTCGAGGTCAGCGTGACTGTGGCTCCGAGGACTTGAAGGACGTTGATGCGCAAGGACACCAAGGACACGGCAGACCTGGAAGAGCCCGTCGAGGTCGATGATCTCGAGGTGCCTGACGCGGACGAGGCCGACCTCGAGGACCTCGCGGACGCGGATCTGCTCGAAGACGACGATGAGGAGCTCAGCGAAGTCGCGCTCGTCGATGATCTTGACGATGACGATGAGGTAGTCGGCCCTGGCGGAGTCGGCCTGGAAGTCGAGCTGGTGCCGATCGAGAGCGAAGACGAGGACGACGAGGACCTCGACGACGACGACATCGAGGCCAGCCTGGATGTGATCTTGAAGGAGCGACTGGTCGTCGTCGACGACGAGGAGGACGAAGAGGAGGAGGCTCCGGACTCCGAAGAGCGCGGCGAGGGCTCACTTCGCGTTCTGCCCAAGCAGCCAGGGGAGTTCGTCTGCCGATCCTGTTTCCTTGTGAAAAGCCAGACTCAGCTCGCGGACAAGAGGCGGCTTCTCTGCCGAGACTGCGTGTGAGATGACGCGGCAGGCCTCGCTGAGCCTGCGGTAGCGTCGGGTCGTGGCTGAAGATCGCCCCGCTTACGAGACACTGCTGGACGCCTTCGTTTACGCGCCGCTCGGAGCCGCCCTCGTGCTCGCCGACGAGCTGCCCCGACTGGCAGACCGCGGCCGTGAGCGTGTCGAAAAGCGGGTCGCCGTCGCTCGGGTGGTCGGCAAGTTCGCCGTGGCGGAGGCCCGCCGGCGACTGGAAACGCTCGGAGGCGACCCCTTTGGCGGGCCGTCTCGCACGTCGGGGGAGAGGGCACGCGACCGCAGGCTCGAGGAGGACGCCACCGCGCCAGCACCCGCTCCCAAGACGGCACCGGCTTCCCGCGAGATCATGGACCTGAAAAGGGAGCCGTCCGGTTCCGAGGCTGACAAGACAGGCGCTGGCGGCCCTGCGACGATTCTCGCAAGCAGTGAACTTCCGATCCCCGCCTACGACACGCTTGCCGCATCGCAGGTCGTCGAGCGGCTGGCGTCGCTGACGGCTGGCGAACTCGAGGCTGTACGAAAGCACGAATCGGCCACCCGTCGTCGCCGCACAGTGTTGCACCGGATCGCTCAGCTGAGCTCCGAACGCAACGGCGCCACGGCGTGAGCCGTCCGAGCGCGAAGAGCAAATCGACGGCATGAACATCGGGGCCCGCGTCGGCACCGAAGCCGACCTGCGGACGCTTGCGGAGCTGTACCGAGCTTGTCGGGAAGCGCTCGCCGGTGAACGAGGTGGCAGCGTTCACGTGCTGAAGGAGGCCTTTGCGGACCCTCTCGAGCCGCACTTTCGCGCCATGGTCCACGACGACCGGAGGCTCGTCCTGCTCGGGACGATCGACGATGTGGCGGTAGGCCTAGGCGTCGCCCGGCTCGAGGAGATACCGGAGTCGGCGCGTCTGGCGACTGTGGAAGTCCTCTACGTCGACCCGCCGGCGCGCGAGGTGGGAGTCGGTGAGAAGCTTCTCGCCGAAGTGACCGACTGGGCGACAGGGCGCGGTGCCACTGGGATCGACGTGCCGGTGCTGCCGGGGATGAGAACGTCGAAGAACTTCCTGGAAGGCTCTGGTTTTGCCGCGCGCCTTCTCATCATGCATCGCCGGCTGGCGAGGTAGCTGGTTGCGCCTGGCGAAGTAGCGGGTGCGTCAGGCGGGTGAGTCTGCAGCCGGGGACTGACTCTGAGCCTCAGCCTCAGCTGGAGCGTTGTCAGCCTCAGCTGGAGCGTTGTCAGCCTCAGCTGGAGCGTTGTCAGCCTCAGCTGGAGCGTTGTCAGCCTCAGCTGGAGCGTTGTCAGCCTCAGCTGGAGCGTTGTCAGCCTCAGCTGGAGCGTTGTCCCCTGGAGACGTGTCGTCCGCGGAGCCTACGAACTCCGGGGGAGACTCGGTCAGGGCGCCCTCCGTGGGCTCAGGAGCGACTGCAGCTGCAAAGTCCGCAGGAACCTCCGTGAGAGCTTCCTGTGGGGCTTCAAAAGCCTCTGGCGGGGCGGTAGCGTCCGAAGCCTCCGCCGAGGCCGTTTCCACCTCTCCGGCCGCCTCTGAGGGAGCATGGTCGTCGGAAGGCTCGGTCGTCCGGGGCGTCTCCACCTCTTCAACTGCCCCTGGCGGAGCATGGTCCTCGCGGGCCTCCGTCTGAACCTCGCTCGGGCCCGTCTCGGCGCCGGCGACCACGCCGGCCCAAGCCGCCAGGCGCGGTGGGCGCGTGGCCGGGCGGGGCGGTCGCGTCGGGCGAGGGGGCCGGGCCGTTCGCAGGGGCTTAGGTGGAGGTGGCATTGACAGCCCGAGCATGGGTGCCAACGCCGGGATACTCCCCGCAGCAACGCGGGCTTTTCGCACGACCTCACCGGAGGGATCCTCGGGCAGGCCTTCTGGATGGATCTGGCGCCTGATCGGGGAGCTCACAGCGGCATCGAGGATGGCCAGCCAGCGCTCAACTGGGGTACTGGAGGTCATCGACGCGCCGGCGCTGGTCGAGAGCCGGCCCACAAGCGCTGCCGGGAACCGCGCTGTCGGCTCCGGGGGCTGCGCCGAGAACCGCAGCGCCTGGAGAACCCGGCCTTCTTCAAGGGCGTGGGTGATCTGTTCCTCCCAGTGCGAGCGGAGCTTCTTGACGCGCCGATCGAGCTCCTCGCGAAGCTTGCGGTCGAGGTCCCGCGATGCCTCGCCACGAGGGGCCGCCGCCACCACTGTCGTGCGAAGGTCCCGTAGAGAGATCTGGTCGAGCTGGGCAACAGCCGCTTCGGCCCGGTCGAGCCAGATCGCCTGCTTGACCGAGGGGGCGAGCTGCTCGGCAAGAGCAAAGATCGCCTCGCCTGTCACCTCGGGCCTGCCTTCTGAGCGAGCGCGTTCGCGTTCCGCGGCGATCGCCCTGCGAACTGCGGGTATGCCTCCAGCAGCTAGGCGTTCAGCGATAGGCCGCTGTTCGGATGCCAGGCTTGCGAACAAGAGATCACGATGCACCGTTCCGGGTTCAAAGCGGGGGACCGCCTTGCGAGCCGGCGTCTGCGGCTGTGCGGCGCGAGCGGACGCGGGTTGTCTGCCGTCGCTGGGGCCCCGTTCGCCGGTGGGCGCCCCGGGACGACGCGCCGAAGGCCGCCGCTCGCCGCCCGAAGTTGCGGGCCGGCCCTCTGCGCTGCGGAAAGACCCCCCCTCGCCAGCTCCCTCCGGGCGCGGGCGCCGTTCGGGCCTGCGGTCGCTGCCAGAGGCTGAAGGACGGCCCTCTGTGCCGCGGGGAGATCCGGCCCCAAGTTCCGCTTCTGCACGCGGCCGGCGTTCGGGTCTGCGATCGGCGCCTGGGGAAGGACGACCGTCAGCGCTGCGAGGGGACCTGCCCGGGAAGGCTCCGTCGGGACGCGGTCGCCGTTCCGGTCTTTGCTCGGCGCCCGGTTCTGTACCGCCTGCAGCAGGCTGGGGCCGCCGGGCATCTGGGCGCTCTGCTCCTCGCGCCGGCCGGCGATCGCGCGAACCGCTTCGATCGCCGCGACGCGGAGAGTCGAGGAGATCACGACGGTCGCCGCGGCCACCTTCGGAAAGAAGGACTGTCGTGACCGCAGGAATCGGCTTGGAGGAACCGAGCAGCTCGATGCGCCCCTCCGGCGTCACCTTCTCCTTGGGGGGCAGGACCCCGAGAATAGTGATCCCATCGATCTCGACTTCTGCCTCGACACGCAAGATGTCTCCGACCTTCGCGTTGTCGGCGAGGACCTTCGCGTCGATGACGCCCTTCGGCTGGCGAGCCCCGGCAGCGCGCCAGGTGTAGCTGCCGTCACTACGGATGCTGGTCAGTTCGATGTCAAGACGGTTAGACATGCTGCGGTCAAACTACAGGCTGCAGCCGAGTTTGCGAAGTGGGACTCCCCGAAGGCCCGCGAACGGTCATGCGCCACACTCTGCCCGCCGACGCGATACAACCTCAAATGTGGAACGCGGCGACGCCACCGGGCGGTCCCCCGATGACGTCTGGGCCGGTGACGACCATCTTTCAGCACCGGAGCGCGGTGAAGACCGAGAGGCAGTATCGCCTTCTATTTCTTGGCCTGTAACGGGTGCGCCCGCTCAAGATCCCGATGGCGGCGACACGCGTCGTGGGTGGATCGCCGTTGTGCTCATCGCCTTGTTGGTCGGCGCCGCGGCAGGCTTGGGAGCGGGTGTAGGGGTGGCCGCGACGATCCGCGCCCACAACACCACGGACGTCAACTTCTCGCCCAACACGAGCGTCTTCCACGGCATGAAGGACGTCCAGGCCGTGCTCGCACGTGTGCTGCCGTCGGTGGTCGCGATCCAGGCGTTCGGCCCGGGCTGCACATCGGGACCTCTCGGTGGTGGGACACAGTCCGAAGAAGGCAGCGGGATGATCCTCACCGGCGGTGGCGAGATCCTGACCAACGATCACGTGATAGCGAACGCGACCCAGATAACAGTCACGTTCCACGGCCAGAAGAGCGCTTACCCGGCAACCCTGCTTGGTACGGACCCGAGCTACGACGTCGCACTTCTGCAAGTGCGCGGGCCCAGCTCGCTGCGGGCGGTCTCGTTCGGCGATTCCGCCACGATCGCGGTCGGGGAGGATGTTCTCGCGATCGGGAACGCGCTGGATCTTTCGCGAAGCACGCCCTCGGTCACCGAAGGCATCATCTCCGCGGAAGGACGGTCCATCACGGCCGGGGGGAACAACTGCGCCGGAAGCGAGTCGCTGAGCGGGCTCTTGCAGACGCAGGCGCCGATCAACCCGGGGAACTCCGGTGGACCGCTCGTCAACAGCGCCGGTCAGGTGATCGGCATGAGCACCGCGGCCGCGGCGAGCACGACGGGAAACGCGCCCACGCAGAACATCGGCTTTGCGATCCCTATCGCCAACATCCGCGCTCTGATCCCCGGACTCCGAAAGGGCGGCACCATCGGCAGGCCGAAGGCCTTCCTGGGCGTCGAAGTGGTCTCGGTCACTCCCTCCGAGGTGGTGAGCGTGTTCCCGGGAGCCCCGGCCGAGCTGGCCGGGATCGTCGCCGGTGACGTCATCGTCGGCTTTGCCGGTCGCACCATCACGACCGACGTTGCTCTCACCGAGGCCGTGGGCGCAGCCCACCCCGGCCAGAGGGTGACGATCGAGCTGTACCGCGGGCCCACGCTTGTGACGGTGTCCCTGGTGTTGGGGTTCAAGCCGGCACCAGAGGCCGGCTCGAGCTGAGCGGGGCGCGTCAGAGCCACGCGCAGATCGAGTGACGGCGACTCGCGACCGTCGCTTGCGAGGCTCTCAGCCGGCGCGCAACTCCACAGCCTCGAGGCCTTTCGGTCCCGGGCGGGACAGGAACTCAACACGGTCTCCCTCGCCAAGTGCCTCGTCGTTCTCACTGAGCGCAGACCGGTGCACGAACACGTCACGACCCCCCGCGTCGGGGGTGATGAATCCGAAACCTCTGACCGGGTCGAACCACTTCAGCGTGCCGGTCGCCGGACGGAGCGACCGACCACCACGGACCTCTCCCTTTGCCGGGTGTAAGTGCCCGGCACGCACCGGCCGGGCAGAGCGCCCTGACCGCTTGGCGTTGTCCGGCCCCGTGCGTAGTGGCACAGCCGCCTGCGAAGCAGTCCTCGTCCGTGTCATCTCCGAGACGGTCGCGGGTTTCGCCACGCGCTGTTGGACAGGCGGAAGGTTGACGGGTTGCTCGAGTTTCTGGGGAAGCCCGAGTGCACGCTGCAGAGCGCGGGCAGAGCTCGACTGGTCTGAGGTAATGAGCGAAATGACCGTTCCGTCCGCGCCCGCCCGGCCGGTGCGACCCGAACGATGCACGTAGTCCTTGTGATCGCTGGGCGGGTCGAAGTGGAGCACGCAGGCGACGTTCTCGACGTCGATGCCTCGCGCGGCCACGTCGGTGGCGACGAGGACGCGGGCCTCCCCGGAGTGAAAGGCTTTCAGGGCCCGGTCGCGCTGGGCCTGGGTGCGGCTCCCGTGCAGCGCCACGGCGTCAACGCCGGCGCTGACGAGTTGCCGTGAGAGCCGGTCGGCACCGTGCCTCGTCCGGCAGAAGACGATCGAGCTCGGATGGCCCGTCACGACCTTGGTCGCGAGCGTGACCCGGTCATTGCGGTCCACCTTCCAGAACATGTGGCGCACCTCGCCGGAGGAGGCCGCTGTCAGCTGGACCTCGTGGCGGGCCGGATTCGACTGATACCGGCGGACGAGGACGTCCACCTCGCCGTCGAGGGTGGCCGAGAACAGCAGGACTTGGCGGTCGGCCGCGGTCTGGTCGAGGATCCGTCGCACGGCCGGGAGAAAGCCCATGTCGGCCATCCGGTCCGCCTCGTCGACAACGGCGATGCTCACCTCCGCAAGACTCACTTCGCGCCGCTCGATGAGATCTTCGAGCCGACCGGGACAGGCCACCAGGATGTCGACGGCATCGCGCAGGGCCCGCAGCTGGGGGCCGTAACCGGCACCGCCGTAGACAGCCGCGACCGTGAGCTTGCGAGTCCTGGCGAGCGGACTGAGCACGCCGCACACCTGAGCGGCGAGTTCCCGGGTCGGCACGAGGACGAGACCTCGAGGACAGCGCGCCCTGGAGCGCGAACCGCCGGAGGTGAGGGCCTCTGTGATCGCGATCGCGAAGGCGAGAGTCTTGCCAGAACCCGTCGGCGCCCGGCCGGAGACGTCCCGGCCGGCGAGCGCGTCAGGAAGCGTCGCCGCCTGGATCGGGAACGGTGTCGTGATGCCGTCGCGCGCCAACGAGCGCGACGACGTCGGCGGGCACGCCAAGATCGGCGAAGGTGTGTGGCAAGAAGACTCCAGTCAGCTCTAAAGGAAGGCCAACCAGAACGTCGTCTCGAGGCCTCACCGGCCATAGCCGGAAACCGGTCAACCGACCGGACCTCGGCAGTGTAGCAGTCGGGCGGGGACAGCCGCTCGCGATCGCGAGCACTCCTGGCAGTGACGTTTCGCCGGACAAGCTCCGGGTCGCCGGTACGATCCGGTGGTCCCCGAACCTGCTCCGCCCTTTCGACGACGCCGAGGATGCCTGTGACGCCCATCCCGAAAACCGACACCGCCAAGGCCTTATTCGTCGCCGAGCGCGGCGGGTTCCGACCGACCGCATTCGCTCTCGGGCCTTGGACCGCCGAGCACCTACACGGCGGTCCGGTTGCCGGCCTCATCGCCCGGGAAGCTCAGCGCTGCGAACCCGATGAGCGCTTGAGGGTCGCGAGGCTCACCGTCGAGTTGGTCCGGCCCGTGAGTCTCGCCCCGATCTCCCTAGAAGCCCGGCTGATCCGGCCCGGGCGCAAGGTCCAGCTTGTCGAGGTGATCGGTCGCCAAGACGGGATTGAGGTCGCGCTCGGACGTGCTTTGCGGATCCGCACCGCAGACATGGAGCTGCCGAAGGCAGCTCGTCTGACCGAGCTCGCGTTTGCCCCGCCTGAGAGCAGCGTCGCGATGACCTGGGAGGGAGTCCCGAGAACCTTCCACAGTGAGGGCGCGGAATTGCGCTTTGTCGAGGGTGCGTTCGAGTCGCCGGGGCCCGCGACGGTGTGGGTGCGTCTTCGTGTACCGGTGGTCGCAGGCGAGCGGCCGTCACCGCTCGAACGGGTGGCAACCGCTGCGGATTTCGGCAACGGCGTGAGCTCGCCACTCAGCTACGACGACTGGCTTTTCATCAATCCGGACCTGACGATCCACGTCAGCCGACTGCCGATGGGGGAGTGGGTCGGTCTCGAGTCGCGTACCTTGGCAGAGCCACAGGGGATCGGTATCTCAGAGAGCAGGCTCTGGGACGAGAGAGGGCCGATCGGGCGCTCGATTCAATCGCTTCTGATCGATCGGCTGGCGCTCGACTGACCAACGCCGTGATTCCCGGGCACAGCGGAGCGGACGACGCGCCAACCGGCGCTACCGTCGCGGGGACTTTCCGACCCCCACGTCAATTCGGAGGAACGATGACGGACCGCGACAACTGGAACCAGAAGATCGTCGACGAGTTCCGCGCCCAGGGGGGAGAAGTCGGCGGGCAGTTCTCCGGGGCGCCTCTTCTGCTGCTTACCACCACTGGCGCGAAGACCGGTCTCAAGCGCACGACACCGGTGATGTACCTCGCCGACGGGGACAGGCTCGGGGTCTTCGCGTCCAAGGCCGGTGCCCCTACCAACCCTGACTGGTACCACAACCTTCTCGCTCATCGCCGTGCGGCCGTTGAGGTCGGGCCGGAGACATTCGAGGTTGACGTCGAGATGGCGGGCCGCGAGGAGCGGGACCGTCCCTACGCCATCCAGTCCGAGCGCTACCCGGGCGTCGCCGAGCACGAGGAGAAAACGACCCGGGTGATCCCCGTGGTGCTCCCGAGAAGCGTCGTATCGTGAGCGCGTCGCCCGATCCGACAAGAGTGCTGGTCGTCACGGCGCACCCGGACGACGTGGACTTCGGCGCGGCCGGTTCGATCGCGACTTGGACCGACCGGGGAATCCCTGTCACGTATTGCATCGTGACCGACGGGGCGGCCGGAAGTGCGATCCCGGGCATCGAGGCCGCCGCGCTCAGACAGATCCGCCAGGACGAACAGCGCAAGGCAGCGGCCGAGGTAGGTGTCACCGACGTGCACTTCCTCGGCTACCCGGACGGCTCCCTCGTGGTTTCGCTCGAGCTTCGGCGTGACATCGCCCGCATGATCCGGATTGTGCGGCCCGACCGAGTCGTCTGCCAATCGCCGGAGCGCAACTGGGAGCGCATCCGCGCGAGCCACCCGGACCATCTCGCGGCGGGTGAGGCCACGCTGCAGGCGGTGTACCCGGATGCGAGAAACCCGTATGCCTATCCCGAGCTTGTTGAGGCCGGCTTCGAGCCCCATGTGGTCGAGGAGGTCTGGCTCATGGCTTCCCCACGCTCGACGCGTGGCGTGGACATCACAGCAACGATCGAACGCAAGCTTGCCGCCTTACGCAGTCACCAGAGTCAGCTGGCCGAGACCCAGAACCTCGAAGAGATGATCCGCTCGTGGGCGGCCGCCAACGCCACTGCTCTGGACATGCCGGAAGGGCGGCTTGCGGAGGCCTTCCAGGTCGTCGACACGCGCTAGGGGCCCTGGAGGGCGGGAAAGCGCTGGGGCAAGTCTTTCCGGCCCGAGGAAACTGCTGGATGATCCTGACGGCCGCATCTCCGTTCGTCGCCGTCCGAAGCAACCGGTCCGGATAACCCCACATGGACGGGCTCACGTCACGCCCCTGCTCGCGGCCCTGGGCGCTTCCTCGGAGTCTGCGCATAGCGAAATGACTCCCGGGAGTCGATCAGTACCTTGACGTCGTGGCTTTCTTCGTGTTGACAACAGTTCACGGGCCTAACTGGGACGTCTCCCGCTACATCCGGGAGCAGGATGCCTGGGACGAGCACGCGGCGTTCATGGACCGGCTCGTCGAGGCCGGCTTTGTCATCCTTGGCGGCCCGCTCGGAGACGGCGAGCGGGCCTTGCTCGTCATCGAGGCCGCCGACGAGCGTGAGATTGGGGCACGTTTCGCCGACGACCCTTGGGCTTCGATGGGGCTTCTCCGAATCGCTGCGATCGAACCATGGACCATCTGGCTCGACGGCAGGCGTGGTCCGAGCCCCGGCGGTTGGTGCGCACCGCAGGCGACGAGAGAGGGCTCCAACCCTCGAGTGGAGCCACACTGACTCGTGCTCGGGCGCCCGTCACCTCAGCAGTGCGCCAGGAACCCCCGGGTGCCCAGGGCTCGCCCCGGCGCGAGAACCACGACGACGGCCGACAACAACGAACAGCTCGTGTCGTACAGCGGCGACATCCTGTTTCCCTGCACGAGCCATGCGAGACGTGCCGCTGTCACGCTAGCGACCTTGGCTTCAGCCCGTCTGGGGAGGTTCGACGACTGCCGCTATCTCGATATGCTCGGTCATCGGGAACAGATCGAACGCCCTCAGCGAACGCAGTGCCCAACCTGAGTCGATTACAACGCGCAGGTCACGCGCGAACGAGGCCGGATCACAGGCGACATAGACGACCCGGCGGGGCCTGGGCTGAAGCGCGACCAGCGAGGTCATCACAGGCCGCCCGGCGCCCTCCCGGGACGGGTCGAGCACGATGAGATCCACACTGCCGAGCCGCTCGCTAACCAGAGCTGGTGTGACAGCCGCCTTGAGCACTTCGACGTGAGGTTGATCAGACGTGTTCCTCGCCGCGTCCGCGCACGCCCACCGGTCTCGCTCCACTGCGAGCACCGACCCGGTCACGCCCACGACATCACCAACAAGCCCCGCAAACAGACCGGCCCCGGCGAATAAGTCGGCCACGCGGTCTCCGGGCTGTGCGTCGAGCCCATCCAGCACGGCCCGAGCAAGGGCGTTTGCGGCACCTGGGTGTACCTGCCAAAAGACGCCGGAGCTCACCTCGTAGCGGCGCTGCAGGACTGTGAAGACCAGTCTCTCTGGCCCGCGGGCAACGCGCCCGTTCACCACGAGTCCGGTGTCGAGCGATGGCAGCCCCCGAAGCCGCCGGCTACGCGAAGTGAGTGACAGCACGCTTTCGCCGCTCTCGTCCGACGCGAACACCTCGAGGTCGTCGACGTCGGGCCACAGGTGGCTCTCGACGCCGATCGCCTCCACCGCGGCTGAGGCGATCAGGCAGTGGTCCACCGGCTCCAGCTCGTGGGATCGATGCCTGTGAAGCCCGACCCGACCGGCATCGTCGATCCCGAAGCGAACACGAGTCCGCCAGCCCAGCCCATCAGGAGCGCCGGGAACCTCCTCGACCTCGATGACACGCTCGATGCCAGCAAGCCGTCGCAGCTGCTCGGCCACGAGCGATGCTTTCAGGCTCCTCTGTGCCTCAACGGCCACGTGCTGCCAGTCGCAGCCTCCGCATCGTCCAGGCCCCGCGTAGGGACATGGAGGCGGCACCCGGTCCGGAGAGGAGTGCGTGATCTCGACTGCGTCAGCTCGAAGGTACGACTTCGTCTCCTCGGTTATCACCGCACGTACTCGCTCGCCAGGCAAGCAGTGGCGCACGAAAACGACACGCCCGTCATCGGCTCTCGCGACGCAACCGCCGCCGGCCGCGATAGGGCCAGCTTCGAGTTCCACGACCGGGACGCTGGTCACAGTTCGCCGCCCTCGCCGCGGTGTTGCGCACGTAATCCGGTGCTCATGGTCCCGCCAGTTGACTGCGGTTACCGTCCCGGTTCAAGTCCTCGGGCTGTCGCGCCCTGCTGCCGCGAACCGGCGATGGGGGAGTGTCGTGCCACCGGTGACCCATTCCACCAGGTGGGGGCCAGAACACCACGACCCTGCCCACGTCATCGACGAACCCCGTTCAGTCCCGAGATGAGGATGCACGGCCGCGCAGATAAGAAACGGGCCACGCCTTCTTGCCTTGGCAGGAGTGCTTCGCGCCCCCCGCCGAAACAACGCCATGCACGTCAGAACGCGGGCCGAATCCGAGTCCGCCTTCCGACCAGGTCGCCGGCGCGTCTTGTAACGCCGTAACGACTCGCCCGTTCGGGCCGGCCAGTCACGGAACGCAGTTTCCGCCCCGCGGATGAATATCCCCTCACACGCACACCATCAATACCTACTCATCATGCCTGTTGTCTGGGTACCCCATACCCTGCCACTGTGGCCTGCTCCTTGCAACATGTGTCTTCCGTCCTACAGCGGCCTCTAAGCGGCAAACTCGTGGTCGGCGCCGCTTCGCTGATCTCAATCAACGTAAACCCGACCGTCAAGATTCACCCTACGCAATCACATGTTCCTTCGACTCAAGTGGCACATCTCCGCCATTACTAAAGGGGACCGGCTCACGTCCAGACCGTCGCTATGGCTGTCTTGTGACCGAGCTACCCTGCATCCCACATCTCAACCGATAGCCATCTACTCCTACGTCTTTAGCATCTATCTCTTCGAGCCTCCGACTGTCGTCATTCTTGGCTAACTAGCCGACTCAGCTTGTGGTCACCTTGTCGAGCCGGTCACGAGGTTCTGGGCAGCGGTACCGGTACGCTCCGTCTCCATGGGAACCCTTAAGAGAGTCGCGCCGATCTTTCCCGTCCGCGACCTCAACCAGTCCCTCGAGTACTAGAAACTGCTCGGCTTCAGGACGAGGGAGTATGAGAACGGCGGGTACGGCTTCGCAACCTGTGAGGGCATCGAGATTCATCTTGGGGTCCTGCCCGATGACTCGAAGGCCGGCCCAGTTCCGCGTATCTCTTCGTCGACGACGCCGATCCATTGGTTCAGAGGTGCAGTTCTGCCGGCGCCGACGTTAGGCTTCCCGAAGACACCGAGTGGGGACAGCATGCGGGTGTTCTCATTGACCCCGACGCCAACATCATCCGCTTCGGCTCGCCAGCGAAAGCCGCAACGACCAGCCGACACTCACACACACCAGACGGCAGGACCAGTTCGTCTGGGTAAGCCTCGCGGCGACGAGTTCGCCGTCGTAGTGACTGTTGCAGGCCCGTGGCGCTGGCGCCGCACAAACGCCGAACGCCGGGTGCTCGGAGCACCGTTCCTCGGACCGTTCCCTTGAGAAGGCCGATGAAACGTGCTGGAACGGGCCCCGGTCTTGCATTTGTTAGACCGCCGATAATGTCCGGTCAAACCATCGCCTCTTTCGTCATAATGACGGCCACGTTATGTAGTAATGTGGGAGGCGTATGGAGATGGTGGACGCTTGGGACTTGGGCGGCATTTGGCGGCTGGGCAATGGGACGTACTCTCGAGGTCACGTGTCTTGGGCGGGGGAGTGTTTCGTCTGTGGATTCCTGACTTTTGAGCACGACAGTAAGTGTGACGCTTTCTTCACACTTTCGGAGCATTGGAGTAGGCGGCATCCGGTCGCTTTGAGGGCTGCAGTGCTTCTTACGGGCGGCGTATTGGAGCAGAAGGACTTCGAGTCGAGCGGCCGGACTTTGGGCGCCGGGCGTGAGGCTGTATGAGGCACGCACAGAGGCTGAGTGCTCGGGAGCTTGACCTCTACGGGTTGCGCGAGGTACCTCGAGCCGGCGCCGGGGGGGCGGATGGACGTCGGAGCGGACGGCGAGCTGCTGCGAGTCGGCCGAACCGCTGTCGAACGGGGCGCCGGTAGCGCGTCGGGGATGCTCTGGCGGAGCTGGTTGACGGGCTGCGCCCCGACTGGCAAACGAGGGCGGCCTGCAGGGGTCTGGGTGCCGCTGGGTTCTTCCCGAAGGGTGCCGTGGTGCCGGAGGTCACTCGGGAGGTTTGCGAGGCTTGTGGGGCTGCCTGGGACTGTCTGGGGTACGGCTTGGACAGCGGGTCGGTCGGCATCTGGGGCGGGTTCGTGCTCACGAGCGGTGGTCAGCGTGGGAGTGATGCGGGCCGCATGTGCTAGTAACACCACATGCGGGGAGAGAATCATCCAAGGCGCAGGTCAGAGCCTTGACAGCCTCGGCACTCGGGGCGTGTGCTAGTAACACCACACGCCGCGCTAAAATTAGCATTGGCCCAGCTCAGAGCCTTGACAAAACGGGGCACTCGGCGTAGGTTGACAACTATGAACCTGTTGAGCAGGGCAAAGGTTGGAAAAGCCGAGGTAGAGACCTTGACAGCGCTGCGGGCCGCTGTGCTCGCCGGCGATCGCCAGGCGTCGGAGGATGCGGCCTGGGTTCTGCGTGCTCGGGGCTGGACGTGGGCTGAAATCGGCGAAAGTATTGGCGTTTCTCGCCAGGCGGCGCACCAACGATGGGCCGTCAGGTCCCTGAGGAAGGCCTTACAGGCCGACCGAACCCGGCAAGTCTCGGGCTGGCAAAGCCGGTGGAAGCGCACAACAGGACCGGCTGGGGACCTCTCGTCCGTAGGCCAGAAGTTGAGGACCATCCAGCCGGTCGCACCCCGGTCGGTCCTGGCCTCAACACACAACCCGGCCCGCACCCTGGCTGCGACAAACTTGAGCGCGGGAGACTCAAGGCCGTCAGGGAGACCCTGACAGCCGCGCTCGGGACCGTTGTCGGCGAGGCTGTCCGGTCTGCGGCGAGTTGGTCGGCCTGGACGACCAGGATGACCACGCACTGCGTCAGCACAGCTGCGAAGGGTGGGCGTACCTTGCCGATTGGGAGCCGGACGAGTAGGCCTACCAGGGCGAACAGGGCGATGTCTTCTTAAACCGCCGATAATGTCCTTATGTCGCGTTACGGGTTGGGGCGTCGCGATGTGCGACAAACGGCCCCCCTGCGTCTGCGACAAACGGCCCCCCTGCTTGCCCCCCCCTTTGGAATCGCAGACTTGGCATTATGGAGGGTGCTCTGAGAGAGATCCCGGTGCAGGCTGCGCCGGGCCTGGCACCGATAGGCCAAGGCAGGGAATAACGGCTATCGGAGAACGCAATGTTGCGTCTGAGGTGCCCCGCTTAAGTGCGGGTGATGAAAACGAATGCCATTCAGAGCTTCGTGAGTCATCGAGAGCACTTCGGGAGAAGCGAATGAGCGTTTCGGATCAATCTCAGGGCGGCTTGGAGTCCGCCTTCTATCGTGAGTTGCTGTTTGAGCTAGGCGAGCACGCGCAGCGAGGCGGTACTGCCTACGGTGCCGCTGTGGTAGCGAAAAGGGTCGCTCTGGCGTTCGGCCTGGATGGGGCCGCGCACCTTCCGTTGCCACGTCCTACTCGGCTTGAGCGGGAAGCGGCTCTGGACCGTGAGTACCGTGGCTAGGCCGCGATCGAGCGCGGCCCCAACGGGGGGCGGACGGCCGGACGGACGCACCGCCAGTCGAGGTGAGGGCGTTCCAGGACGCGGACGGATCGCGTGGGACGGCGAACGCGGACGGTGCGGAGGCTCGAAAGGGTCAGCGGCGAAGGTTGGCTCGGGGCTGTTGGATTTGCGGCGAGCTCGGGCATGACATGAAGGACTGCTGGATCGGCGAGCACCTGCAGGCCGGCGGCGAATCATGGGCGTCCCTCCGCGCCAAATACGGTCCACGTCGGTCCGGTGAACGGTGATGTTGACAGCACTCCCCCGGTCAATCTGTCGGAAGACCGTCCGTTCCCGGGGCGGTGCTGTGCTTCGCCTAGCGTCCAGTTCGTCGGCTTCATTGGTGAGCGGCGAGCCGATCTGAACTGCGAGGCCCCTTCGTACCTCTATTGGGTGTCGTGCTCAGCTGAGGGGTTCATGGCGTGCGGCTCCTCGAAGGCAAGCCGGTGTGTTCCTTGTGCGCGTCGGTATCGAGGTCGCGTGCGCGCGCTCGTGCAGACCCGGCTTGAACAGGTCCGACCTGGAACGGCTCTGCTGCTGACACTGACAGCACCCTCGGACAGGGGCAGACACTGCCAAGTACATCGGAAATGCGACGCGACGGGTGCGACGTGCGAAGTGTGCCCGTGCACCCCAGAAGGCGGCGTTGACCTGGCCGATTGGAACGCGTCGCTCACGAAGAGGACGAATCGCCTGTTGTCGGCGATCAAGCGTGGTGAGGCGTCGCCGAAGGTGCGAGGGCAACGGGCCGCAGTGGCATTGGAGTATTTCCAAGCGCGAGGTGCAACGGCGTGGCGCTTTGCACGATCACGTTGTGCTCGTTCCTGTGGCCAACAAGTCCCTACAGCTGGACAGGAGGATGTTGAAGCGGCTCGCCATGAGTCATGGCTTCGGTCACGAGGTCGATCTGGAGCGAATCGGGACTAGCAAGCACGGCGGCAGTAAGGCACGCTCCCCCGGTTCGTGAGCGGGATACGTTTCGAAGTACGTGACGAAAGCGGCCGATCTGCGCGGGGCCGTGCCTTGGCCGTGCCAGGCGTACGGGCGGCGGCAGGCAGCGTTTCGGACGTGGACTCGGTCTCAAGGCTGGGGCGTCACAATGCGCGACATCCGGGAAGCGGCCCGGGAGGCGGCGCAAGCCGCCTCTCTTGATCTAAGTAGGGAGTGTTACGAAAGGTGGCGCCTGAAACCGTGATCGCTCGTGTTGCCAGGGTGTGGTTCAAGGGGTCGGGATGAGTGAGGCGCCGCTGACGGGAGCACTCCCCCATTGTCAAGCTTGTCGGTCTGGTTGAAGCCGTGAGACTGCTGGAGGAGCGGATATCGGATTGCGTCGCTGAATGTCATGAGGAGGGATGCGGGGCAACGGCCGTAGCTCGGGTCTTGGGGATACACCGGGCAACGGTGTACAGGCTCCTCGCGTCTCGTGAGCGGTTCGAAAAGAAGGCCTTAAGGCCGATCGTCAGAGAGTTCGGACCGTGTGGAAGGGGTTCACGGAAAGCCTCCGAGCAGAGTGTCCTGCCAGCGGGCACCCGATGTCATTCGCATGGCGGTGGCTCTCCGAGTCCGTCGAGGCCGGGGAATAGGGTTGCCTGGGTGATACCCATCATGGAAAGTCCGTGGAGAGCTGGTTCTCGCATTTCACGAGACAAGCGGCACTTCCGGATGACATCCTTGGGTGAATCCAATGGCCAAATAGTTGAATCGGTGCCC
>CAVRAT010000001.1:0-85666 GCA_963719125.1 uncultured Acidimicrobiaceae bacterium | reverse complement strand
AGAGCCGGCCGTCGGTGCTCGTGGAGCGCTGCAACGACTCGGGCGAGCTCCTCGGCGTCGTCCAGCTCGACCCGGAGTACTTCGCCGCCCTCGTCAACGTGCCTCTCCTGCACCAGGTCGTGACTGCTCAGCTCGCTGCCAAGCGCGCGGGCACCCACAGCACCAAGACGCGCGCCGAGGTCTCGGGCGGCGGCGCCAAGCCGTATCGCCAGAAGGGCACCGGCCGTGCCCGCCAGGGCACCACCCGGGCGCCGCAGTTCGCAGGCGGAGGCATCGCCTTCGGCCCCAAGCCGCGTGACTACACCCAGTCCACGCCCCGCAAGATGGTCCGCCAGGCGCTGCGCGCCGCCCTCTCGGACCGGGCGATGGAAGGTCGTGTCTGCCTCGTCGACCGCTGGTCCTTCGAAGTGCCGAAGACCAAGGATGCCGTCGCCTCCCTCGCGGCCCTCGGCGTCGACGGCAACGTGCTCGTCGTGATCAGCGGCCAGGACGTGGTCGCCGAGCGCTCTTTCTCGAACCTGTCGTATGTCAGCATCGTCGAGGCAGGTCAGCTCACCGCCTATGACGTGGTCGTGTCCGACTGGGTCGTGTTCACGGACGAGACGATGCCCGGTGAGGTCAGTGACGCACCGGAGGGCTCTGTCGTCGCCAACTCCTCGAGGCCGGTCGCCGACGAGATCGTCGAGGAGACGACCGAGGCCGGTGAACCGGTGGCCGACGAGATCATCGCGGAGCCGGCGACGGACGAACTTGCAGGTGACGAGGCTGCCGACGACGAAGCGGCCGAGACCGACGATGAGGAAGAGGACAAGTGAGCGCCGGCCGTTCGATCCTGTTGCGCCCCGTGATCTCCGAGAAGTCCTACGCCCTCATGGATGAGCACACATACGTGTTCGTCGTCGACCCGAGGGCGAGCAAGGTGGAGATCCGCGCCGCGGTGGAAGACGCCTTCGGCGTACGCGTCTTGAGCGTGAACACCCTGGTGCGCAAGGGAAAGCGCAAGCGCCAAAGGCGCGCCACCACCTACGGGAAACGACCGGACACCAAGCGCGCCATCGTGCGACTTGTCGGTGACGACCGTATCGAGCTGTTCGAGGGCTGAGGGACATCGTCATGGCACTCCGTAAGCGCAAGCCGACCAGCCCGGGACGGCGTTTCCAGTCCGTCTCGGACTTCTCCGAGATCACGAAGACGACTCCCGAGAAGTCGCTCCTCGTGTCCCAGCCGGGTTCGGGTGGCCGGAACAACCTCGGCCGCAAGACCGCCCGCCATCGCGGCGCCGGCCACAAGCAGCAGTACCGCCTGGTCGACTTCCGCCGGGACAAGGACTCGATCCCGGCCAAGGTCGCGGCCATCGAATACGACCCCAACCGCAACGCCCGTATCGCCCTGCTGCACTATCTCGACGGCGAGAAGCGCTACATAATCGCGCCGGCGCGAGTCGAGGTCGGCGACCTCCTGCAGTCCGGGCCCGGCGCCGAGATCCGCCCGGGCAACGCCCTGCCGTTGCGTTACATCCCCGTCGGCTCGGTGATCCACAACGTGGAGCTGAGACCGGGCGGCGGTGGCAAGCTTGCCCGTGGCGCGGGCATGAGCGTGCAGCTCGTCGCGAAGGAGGGCATGTACGCCACCTTGCGGCTCCCCTCGACCGAGATGCGCCGCGTCCCGATCGACTGCCGCGGGACGATCGGCGAGGTCGGCAACTCCGCGGCCGAGCTCGTCTCCATCGGCAAAGCGGGCCGCAACCGCTGGAAGGGTATCCGGCCCCAAACCCGCGGGGTCGCGATGAACCCCGTCGACCACCCTCTCGGCGGGGGCGAGGGGAAGACTTCGGGTGGCCGCCATCCGGTGTCGCCTTGGGGCCAGGCCGAGGGTCGGACCCGACCCCGCCACAAGCTGTCTGACCAGCTCATCATCCGTCGTCGCCGCACCCGCGGCGCCCGCCGCTGACCGCCGAGCGGAGCCATCATGCCTCGTAGCCTGAAAAAAGGACCCTTTGTCGACGACCACCTGCTTCGCAAGGTCGACACGCTCAACGCCTCGAACGAGAAGCGTGTGATCAAGACCTGGTCGCGTCGCTCGACGATCATCCCCGACATGGTCGGTCACACGATCGCCGTGCACGACGGGCGTAAGCACGTGCCTGTGTACGTGACCGAGTCAATGGTGGGCCACAAGCTCGGAGAGTTCGCCCCCACCCGGACGTTCCGCTACCACGCGGGCCAAGAACGAGCAGCGAGGCGCTGACGTGACCGGTGTGAAGACCAACGAGCGGCCGGGCACCCGCGCCGTCCTCAAGCACTCGGGCGTGTCCGCCTACAAGGCCCGGGAGGTGCTCGACCTCATCCGCGGCAAGGAATACCAGCGGGCGTCGGAGATCCTCGAGTACTGCGACCGGGAAGTGGCGGCGGTCATCGGCAAGGTGCTGCACTCGGCCGCCGCGAACGCCTTCCACAACGACGGGGGCATCGAGTCCGAGGAGCTGTTCGTGTCCGCCTGCTACGCGGACGAGGGCACGACGCTCAAGCGGTGGCGTCCGCGGCGCGCGGGCGTGCCACCCGTATCCGCAAGCGCACCTGTCACATCACCGTGATCCTCTCGCGCCTGCCCGAGGACGAGCTCAACCGGCGCCGTGCCCGCGTGGCGGCCGAGCAAGCCGACCGCCGGGCGCGCCGCGTGGCCGGGGCGCGTCGTCAAGGACGTGCCAGCGCGGCCGCCAAGGCTGGGACCTCCGAGGCGCCCGCCGTCGACGAGCAGGTCCTGGGCATCGTGGCGGCGGGTGACGCCGCCGACGCGACGGACCTCGACGCCGCGGTCGAGCAGGCGCTCGCCGGCGAAGAGGACGAGCAAGCCGAGAGCGCGGACGACGCTTCGGGCGAAGACGACGAGCAAGCCGAGAGCGCGGATGCCGCTTTGGGCGACGAGGAAACGAGCGACTGATGGGCCAGAAGGTCAATCCATACGGCTTCCGCCTCGGTGTCACGACCGACTGGAAGTCACGCTGGTTCGACGACAGGAATTATCAGGACTCGGTGGTCGAGGACTGGAAGGTCCGTGACTACCTCATGACCCAGCTCGAGGCCGCCGCTGTGAGCCGGATCGAGATAGAGCGCACCCGGGACCGCCTGCGGATCGACGTGCACACCGCCCGGCCCGGCATCGTGATCGGGCGCCGGGGGGCAGAGGCCGACCGCCTGCGACGCCAGCTCGCGCGCATCACCCACAACGCCAACGTGCAGCTCAACATCCAGGAGATCAAGCAGCCCGAGCTGGACGCTGCTCTCATCGCCCAGGGCATCGTCGACCAGCTCCAGCGCAGGATCAGCTTCCGCCGCGCCATGAAGCGTGCGATCCAGACGGTCCAGAAGGCGGGCGCCCAGGGCGTGCGTGTCCAGTGCTCCGGCCGCCTGGGCGGTTCCGAGATGGCCCGCAAGGAGTCCTACCGTGAGGGCCGGGTCCCCCTGCACACGCTGCGTGCCGACATCGACTACGGCTTTCGCGAGGCGAAGACCTCGACCGGCCGGATCGGGATCAAGGTCTGGATCTACAAGGGTGACATCCTGCCCTACAAGACCTCGGTCGAGGAGAAGATCTCGCGTGAGGCGGCCATGGCGGTCGGGGAGACCTCCGGCCAGGCACGTCCGAGGCGCATCGTCACCGCCGGCGGCGGGCGGCGCAGGCCCGAGCTCGGAGAGCCGGGTTCGGTCGTGCCCGAGGCCGCGCCCGAGGCCGAGCCCGAGGCGGAGGTTGCGGCTGTGCCCGTTCCAGATCTGACCGTGGAGCCGGCGGCACCGGTCGTCACCGAGGACCCGCTCGAGAAGCTCCTCGCCGAGGAAGAAGACATCGAGCGCCGGACGCGCGAGCAGCATCACGACGTCCCGCATTTCCGCAGGGAGGCTGACTGACCATGCTGATGCCTCGCAAGGTCAAGCACCGCAAGCAGCAGCGCGGCCGCACGTCCGGGATGACCAAGGGCGGCGAGACCATCAACTTCGGTGACTTCGGGATTCAGGCGCTCGAGCCGGCTTGGCTCACGGCCCGGCAGATCGAGGCCGCTCGAATTGCCATGACAAGGCACATCAAGCGTGGTGGCAAGGTCTGGATCCGCGTTTTCCCCGACAAGCCGGTCACCCAGAAGCCCGCCGAGACGCGCATGGGCTCCGGCAAGGGCAACCCCGAGCACTGGGTCGCCGTCGTGCGCCCCGGGCGGATCCTCTTCGAGCTGGCGGGCGTGGACGACGCCCTCGCCCATTCGGCCCTCGAAAGGGCGATCCAGAAGCTGCCCATGAAGGCGCGCGTCATCGCAAGGCCCGGTCTCGGTTCCAACGCGGAGGTGCTGGTCTGATGACGACCGCAGCGGAACTGCGCGAGCTCGACGAGACCGAGCTCGAGAACAAGCTCGTCGAAGCCCGCAAGGAGCTTTTCAACCTTCGTTTCCAGGCGGCCACGGGCCGCCTGGACAACAACGCACGTGTCAGCGAGGTCCGCAAGGAGATCGCGCGGCTTTTGACCGTACAGCGTGCACATGAGATCGAGCTGGCGGAGTCGGCGGAGGTCGTCGTGGGTCGCGCCGGCGCAGGGACGAAGGAGCAGTGATGGCCGAGAACGAGGCCGAGGCGGGTGCCGCGATCGGTACGCCGCCAACCGAGGAGCAAGGGCGCGTAAACCGGCGCAGGGTCCGCGAGGGCACAGTCGTCGAGAACCGGATGGACAAGACTGCGGTCGTTGCCGTCGTAGAGCGAGTCCGGCACGCCAAGTACGCCAAGACCGTCCAGCGGACCCGCCACCTGTACGTGCACGACGAGAAGAACGAGGCGGCGACCGGGGACCGTGTCCGGGTGGCCGAGACGCGGCCGTTCTCGAAGCTGAAGCGCTGGCGCCTCGTCGAGGTCTTGGAGCGTGCACGGTGATCCAGCAAGAATCTCGCCTGCGCGTCGCCGACAATTCCGGTGCCAAAGAGGTGCTCTGCATCAAGGTGCTGGGCGGGACGCGCCGACGCTACGCGTCCATCGGTGACGTGTTCATCGCCACGGTCAAAGACGCCGTGCCCGGGGCTGCGGTCAAGAAAGGCGACGTGGTGCGCTGCGTCGTCGTGCGTACGAAGAAGGAGAACCGTCGCTCCGACGGCAGCTACATCCGCTTCGACGAGAACGCCGCCGTCCTCATCAACGACCAGCTGCAGCCACGCGGCACCCGGATCTTCGGCCCCGTGGGACGCGAGCTGCGGGAGAAGCGCTTCATGCGCATCGTCTCGCTGGCTCCGGAGGTGATCTAGGTGCGTATCCACAAGGGCGACCGCGTCAAGGTGCTCACGGGCAAGGACCGGGGCAAGACCGGCGAGGTCATGCGCGTCATCCCCGCCCAGAACCGCGTGATCGTCGACGGCGTCAACGTCGCCAAGCGTTCCACCAAGGCCAAGCGCGGCACCATGCAGGGCGGCATCATTGACAAGGACATGCCGGTGCACGCCTCGACGGTGGCGGTGGTCTGCGCGGAGTGCGGGCCCACGCGCATCGGGTTCCGGATCGACGACCAGGGCCGCAAGATCCGCGTCTGTCGAAAGTGCGGAGGTGACCTGTGAGCCCGGCCGTCATCGAGCGCCCTCGTCTCCGCCAGCGATACGACAGCGAGATCCGCCAGGCCCTCGCAGCCGAGCTCGGCCTCTCCAACGTGATGGAGGTGCCGCGTCTCTCCAAGATCGTCATCAACATGGGCGTCGGCAGGGCCACCCAGCAGCAGTCCCTGCTCGAAGGCGCCGTCGGTGACCTCCAGCTGATCGCCGGCCAGCGGCCGGTCATCACCAAGGCGCGGCGTTCGATCGCGGCTTTCAAGCTCCGCGAGGGCATGTCGATCGGTTGCATGGTGACTTTGCGGGGCGATCGTATGTGGGAGTTCTTCGACCGCCTCATAAGCCTCGCGATCCCACGCATCCGTGACTTCCGGGGCCTGTCGCCGAAGTCGTTCGACGGCCGGGGCAACTACACCTTCGGCGTCACCGAGCAGCTGATCTTCCCCGAGATCGACTACGACAAGGTCGACACCCCCAGAGGCATGGACATCACGATTGTGACGACCGGCCGCACCGATGCCGAAGGCAGGGCACTGCTCAACGCCTTCGGGTTCCCGTTCCGACGTGAAGGGCAGTAGAGCCGACCCATGGCCAAGAAGGCATTGATAGAGAAGCAACAGGCCAAGCCCAAGTTCAAGGTGCGTGGCTACACGCGGTGCCGCCGCTGCGGTCGCCCGCGGGCGGTTTACCGCAAGTTCGGGCTCTGCCGCATCTGTTTGCGCGAGCTCGTGCATGCCGGCGAGGTGCCGGGCGTGACCAAGGCCAGCTGGTGAGAGGAGGGGATCGTCCATGACAATGACCGACCCCATCGCGGACATGCTGACCCGCGTCCGCAACGCGAACGTGGCGATGCACGAGACGGTCCGCATGCCCAGCTCGAGAGTCAAAGAAGCGCTTGCACAGATCCTCGAGCGCGAGGGCTACATCGCGGGCTTCACCACGATCCCGAGGGAGGGCCATCCCGGTGACGTGCTCGAGATCTCGCTCAAGTACACGTCCGACCGTGCCCGGGTGATAGGCGGCCTGAAGCGCGTCTCCAAGCCGGGCCTCAGGATCTACTGCCGCGCCGACGGGCTGCCACGTGTCCTCGGTGGGCTCGGGGTCGCAGTGCTGTCGACGAGCAAGGGTCTCATGACCGACCGCGAGGCACGCCAGCAGCGTGTCGGTGGTGAGGTGCTCTGTTATGTCTGGTGACGCGAAGGTGAAGATCTGATGTCCCGAGTCGGAAGAAGCCCCATCCAGGTGCCCTCCGGTGTCGAGGTGACGCTGCACGACGGGACCGTGGCGGTGTCCGGCCCCCAGGGCAAGCTGCAGCGCGACCTGCCCGGCCCCATCACGGTCCGCCAGTCCGACGCCCAGCTCCTCGTGGAGAGGCCCGACGACGAGCGGGCCAACAGGGCACTGCACGGACTTACCCGCAGCCTCATCCAGAACATGGTGACGGGCGTCACGGCCGGTTTCACCAAGGAGCTGGAGATCGTGGGTGTCGGCTACCGCGCGACGCTGAAGAGCCCCAAGCAGCTCGAGCTGGCGCTCGGGTTCAGCCACCCCGTCTTCATCGACGCGCCCGAGGGGGTCACCTTCGAGGTGCCCACCCCGCTGCGCGTCATCGTGAAGGGCATCGACAAAGAGGCGGTCGGCCAGGTCGCCGCCGACATCCGCAGGGTACGCAAGCCCGAGCCCTACAAGGGCAAGGGCGTGAGGTACGCGGGTGAAGTCGTGCAGCGCAAGGCCGGGAAGGCGGCGAAGTAGCCATGAGCAAGACACTGCGTACCCACGAGCTGGCGGCCCGGCGTCACCGGCGTGTCCGCAAGCACGTGATCGGCACGGCCGAGCGGCCGCGCCTCACCGTGTTCCGCTCGAACAAGCACATCGCGGCCCAGATCATCGACGACAGTGCCGGCCACACCCTGGTGGCCGCCTCCACCCTGGAGGACGGGCTGCGCGGGGGCGCCACAGGCAACATCGCTGCTGCGACCGAGATCGGCAAGCTTGTGGCGAGCCGAGCTCTGTCGAAAGGAGTGACGAAGGTCGTGTTCGACCGGGGTGCGTCCCGGTACCACGGTAGGGTCGCGGCACTCGCCGAGGCCGCACGTGAAGCCGGATTGGAGCTGTAATGGTCGAGTCGCAGTACGAAGAGCGCACAATCAAGGTCAACCGCGTCGCCAAGGTCGTAAAGGGCGGGCGGCGCTTCTCGTTCACCGCGCTCATGGTGATCGGCGACGGCAACGGCCGTGTCGGTCTCGGCTACGGCAAGGCGAAAGAAGCGGGCCTCGCCGTCCAAAAGGGGATCGAAGAGGCGCGTAAGAACATGTTCGACGTCCCGATCGCGGGCTCGACGATCGTCCACCCGGTGATCGGCCACGCCGGCGCCGGCCGGATCATCCTGAAGCCGGCTGCTCCCGGTACCGGCGTCATCGCCGGGGGGGCGGCGCGGGCCATCTTCGAGATGGCAGGGATCCGTGACGTCGTCGCCAAGTCGCTCGGCACCTCGAACGCCATCAACGTCGCGCACGCCACCATCGACGGCTTGAGCCAGCTCCGGCGTCCCGACGAGGTGGCGCGCCTGAGGGGCAAGACCGCCGAAGAGGTGACGCCGACCGGCGTGCTGCGCGCCTACGAGGAACGACGCCGCCTCGGGCGTGTGTCGGGGGAGGTGAGCTGAGGTGGCTGCTCCCCGCACGAACAAGGCTGAGCCGGCACCTGAGACCGAGGCGCCGGCTCCCCGCACGAAGAAGGCTCCCGTGCCTGCAACCAAGGCGGAGACGCCGGCTCCCCCCGCGAAGAAGGCCTCCGAGCCTGCACCCAAGGTCGAAGGGCGTCTCCACGTCACCCAGATCCGCTCCGTCATCGGCTCCAAGCCGAAGCACCGCGGGACTCTGCGGGCACTCGGGCTCGGACGGATCGGTCAGTCGAACGATCTCCCCGACCGGCCGGAGATCCGCGGCATGCTTGCCCGCGTCCCCCACATGATCACCGTCTCGGAGGCAAAGACCGCATGAAGCTGCACGAGCTCGCACCTTCGCCCGGTTCCAACCGCCCCAAGCGCCGCGTCGGCAGGGGTACGGGGGGCAAGGGCGGCAAGACGGCGGGACGGGGGACCAAAGGTCAAAAGGCCCGCAACAACATCAAGCCCGGATTCGAGGGCGGCCAGCTGCCGCTGACCCAGCGGATCCCGAAGCTGCGTGGCTTCGCGAACCCGTTCCGGGTCGAGTACAACGTCGTCAATCTCGACGTCCTCGAGGAACTGGGGCTCGACGAGGTGACGCCCGAAAACCTCGAAGCCGGGGGCATCGTCCACCACAAGGGGCTCGTGAAGATCCTCGGGCGTGGCGAGCTGCGCCGGGCTGTGAGGGTCAGCGCGCACGGGTTCTCGCGTTCGGCCGTGGCTGCCATCGAGGCCGCGGGCGGGTCCGTGACCGTCGTCCCACCCCCCTTCGGTGACCGGCGGCCCCCCGCCAAGGGAAATGC
Source organism: uncultured Acidimicrobiaceae bacterium (assembly GCA_963719125.1). Classification (GTDB taxonomy): domain Bacteria; phylum Actinomycetota; class Acidimicrobiia; order Acidimicrobiales; family Bog-793; genus Fen-455. Next base: position 76,626 of record CAVRAT010000001.1, on the reverse strand, counting down.
CCTCGCCAACCGCTAGCGTTCTTCGGCGTCGCCGAGGCTTCGCCGGCTACAGCATTATTTCGAACAAGGCTAGTAAGGCTAGTGAGGAAAGGATCTGATGCTCGCAAGCTTGCGGAACATGTTCAAGGTTCCCGACCTCCGCAACAAGGTCCTGTTCACCTTGCTGATCATCGGCGTCTACCTGCTGGGCGCCAACATCGTCGTGCCCGGCGTCAACTTCGCCGAGATCCAGTCCATCAGCGCCGCCGAGAAGTCCGGTGGTGTGCTCGGCTTCCTCAACTTGTTCTCGGGTGGCGCGCTCGCCCGGGCTGCGATCTTCGGGCTCGGGATCATGCCCTACATCACCTCTTCGATCATCGTCCAGCTGCTCCAGACGGTGATCCCGAAATTCGAGCAGTGGCGCGAGCAGGGAGCCGTCGGGCAGCGAAAGCTCACCCAGGCCACTCGTTACCTCACCGTGGCCTTGGCGGTCATGCAGAGCTCGGGCCTGGTGTTCCTGTTCCACTCAGGTGAGCTCTTCGGCACCGGCAGCAACATCGACCTCATCAAGGACTTCACCGCTGCCAGGGTGTTGTTCATAATCCTCGTGTTCACGGCCGGGACCGCCGTTGTGATGTGGCTCGCGGAGCTCATCACCCAGCGCGGCATCGGCAACGGGATGTCGATCCTGATCTTTTCCAACGTCGTCGCGGCGATGCCGATCTACGGAGAGCAGATCAAGGCCGACAAGGGCTGGTTCGGGCTCGGGGTGATCATCTTCGTGGTCCTTTGCCTCCTCGTCGCCATCGTCTTCGTCGAACAGGGCCAGCGCCGCATACCGGTCACTTTTGCGAAACGGGTGCAAGGGCGGCGCATGTACGGCGGCCAGAGCACCTACATACCCCTCAAGGTCAACCAGGCCGGAGTTATCCCGATCATCTTCGCGAGCTCCCTTTTGTACATCCCCGTCCTCTTGTCGAACGTCGTGCCCTGGTTGTCGTTGCGCAACTGGGTCCAGCACAACCTGCTGAACCCGACCGACCTGTGGTACATCCTCTTCTACGGCCTGTTCATCGTCCTTTTCACGTTCTTCTACGTCCATGTGACATTCGACCCCTACCAGCAGGCCGACACGATCCGCAAGCAGGGCGGTTACATCCCCGGCTTCAGGCCCGGGGCGCCGACCGAGCACTACCTGGCCCGGATCCTGAACAGGATCACCCTTCCCGGGAGCTTGTTCCTGGCGGCCGTGGCGCTGACGCCGTCGATCCTCCTGCACCTGTGGAACATCACCACGATCCCGTTCGCGGGCACGACGCTCCTCATCAGCGTCGGCGTGGCGCTCGAGACCATGAAGCAGATCGACAGCCAGCTAATGATGCGTAACTACGAGGGATTCCTCCAGTAAGTGGTACCGGGCGCGAGGCTCATCGTCCTCGGCAAGCAAGGAGCCGGGAAGGGCACCCAGTGCGTGCGGCTGTCGCGTCGCTACGTGCTGCCGCACATCTCCACGGGCGACATGCTGCGGGCTGCCGTCAAGGCCCGTACCCCGCTCGGCCTCGAGGCGCGCCGCTATCTTGACGCCGGCGACCTCATCCCCGACAGCGTCGTGCTGGCCATGATCGCCGCCCGCCTCGACCAGGACGACACGAGGACGCGCGGCTTCCTGCTCGACGGCTTCCCGCGGACCGTCGCCCAGGCGGACGGACTCGACGAGATCCTGAAGCCGTTCTCGATAGACCTGGTGCTCGATCTCGTGGTTCCGACCGGGCTCGTGCTGGCGCGGCTCATGAGCCGGCGGGTGTGTGAGGACTGCGGTGCGATCTACTCGACGTCCGCACCACCCAAGTTCAACTGGACCTGTGACTTCTGCGGAGGCGACGTGGTCCAGCGCGAGGACGACACCGAGGAGGCGATCAAGAACCGCCTCGCCCAGTACGACTACGCGACCGCCCCGCTCATCGCGCGCTATGCAACCTTGGGCAAGCTCGTCGAAGTGTCGGGCGAAGGCAGCCCCAGCGAGGTGGCCGGCAACCTGAACGCCGTCGTCGACGCCTACCAGCACGGGGGCAGGTTCTTCCCGCCCACGCCGCGGGAGCATTCATGAGGCGCACGCCCGAAGAGATCGCGAAGATGCGACGTGCCGGCCACGTGGTCGCCGAGATGCTCGCCGAGACACGGGCCAGCATCCGCCCCGGCGTGACGACGGCCGCCCTCGACCGCGTGGCGCGCGACGTGCTCGAGCGCCGCGGCGCCAGGTCGAACTTCCTCGGCTATCACGGCTTTCCCGCTGTCATCTGCACCTCGCCGAACAACATGATCGTGCACGGCATCCCGGGCCGGCGCGTGCTGGAGGAGGGTGACGTCATCTCGATCGACTGCGGGGCGATCATCGAGGGCTACCACGGCGATGCGGCCTACACCGCTCCGGTCGGCGAGATCTCGGGTGCGGCCGCGCGCCTGTTGGAAGTGACCGAGGCGAGCCTGTGGGCAGGCATCGACCAGCTCCGGGACGGCAACCGCCTCCACGACGTCGGCAGCGCGGTTCAGAAAGTGGCCGAGGCCGCCGGCTACTCGGTCGTGCGCAAGTACGTCGGCCACGCCATCGGCACCGCAATGCACGAAGACCCGCAGGTGCCGAACTACTGGCCGGGGACGCCAGGCCCGAGGATCAAGGTGGGCAATGTCTTCGCCATCGAGCCGATGGTGAACATCGGCGGGCCTGACACGATCGAGCTCGAGGACGGCTGGAGCGTCGTGACCGCGGACGGGAGCCTCTCCGCGCACTTCGAGCACACCATCGCCGTCACCGAAGACGGCCCGGAAGTGCTTACCCAGGACTGAGCGGCTATCATGGGGCCGTCTCGGGTCCAGTGGCCGGCGGCTATGCTTTCCTGCGCCACGAGCCGGCGGACAGTACGCGGCATGAAGCGAGGGCCCGGCGCAAGGATCTACTGCGCGGCGGTTGTCGCGTCGGTGTCGAAAAAGTCTTAATTAGTTGTAGGAGGTTGTCCTGCCCAAGCCCAAAGAAGATGCGATCGTGCTGGAAGGAACGGTTGTCGAACCGCTCCCGAACGCAATGTTCCGGGTCGAGCTCGAGAACGGGCACAAGGTGCTCGCACACTCCTCGGGCAAGATGAGGATGCACCGGATTCGCATCTTGCCGGGTGATCGAGTCCAGGTCGAGATCACGCCTTACGACCTAGCGCGAGGGCGGATCACGTATCGCTACAAGTGAGTCGGGGCTCGGTCGACAACCGGGCCTCGGAGATGGCGGATGTTGGGAGCCGGGCAGCAAGCGCTGCCGAGGCGGGAGCGGGTCGGCGGCGCCGGCCCCGTCGAGTGGAGCATGAGACAGTGAAGGTTCGACCGAGCGTCAAGACGATGTGCGAGAAGTGCAAGATCATTCGCCGGCACGGCCGTGTGATGGTCATCTGCACCAACCCGCGGCACAAGCAGAGGCAGGGTTAGCCCGTGGCCCGAATTTCCGGCGTCGACATCCCGCGCGAGAAGCGTCTCGAGATCGCGCTCACCTACATCTACGGGGTCGGCCTGACGAGGGCCCAGCAGACCTGCGCCGAGACCGGGATCAGCCCCGACACGAGGGTTCGTGACCTCACTGACGAGGAGGTCGCCCGTCTCAGGGCCTGGATCGACGCCAACTTCAAGGTCGAGGGTGATCTTCGCCGTGACGTCGCCCAGGACATCAAACGGAAGATGGAGATCGGCTGTTACCAGGGGATCCGTCACCGCAAGGGCCTGCCGGTCCACGGTCAGCGCACCCACACGAACGCTCGCACACGCAAGGGACCGAAGAAGACCGTCGCCGGAAAGAAGAAGGTACGCAAGTAACCATGGCCCCGCATAGGATCACCCGCTCAGGTTCGGACCACCGCTGATGGCAAAGACGACAAAGCCCGGTGGCCGCCGTCCCCGCCGCAAGGAACGCAAGAACGTCACCTACGGCGTCGCCCACATCAAGAGCTCGTTCAACAACACGATCGTCTCGATCTCAGACCAGGAGGGCAACGTCATCTCCTGGGCGTCGGCGGGCAACGTCGGCTTCAAGGGCTCCCGCAAGTCCACGCCGTACGCGGCCCAGATGGCGGCCGAGCAGTGCGCCCGCCGGGCGATGGAGCACGGGGTGCGCCGCGTCGACGTGCTTGTCCGCGGTCCGGGCTCAGGGCGTGAGACCGCGATCCGCTCGCTCTCGAGTGCGGGCATCGAAGTCACCGGTATCAAGGACGTCACGCCGATTCCGCACAACGGGTGCCGCCCGAAGAAGCGGCGCCGGGTATAGGTAGGGAGACGACGATGGCGCGATACACAGGACCCGTCTGCCGCCTCTGCCGGCGTGAGAAGGTCAAGCTCTTCCTGAAAGGCCCCAAGTGCGAGACGGTCCGCTGCCCGATGGAGCGGCGGCCCAGCCCCCCGGGCGAACACGGGCGCGACCGCCTGCGCCAGCCTTCGGAATACAACACCCAGCTTCGCGAGAAGCAGAAGGCACGCCGCATCTACGGCGTGTTGGAGACCCAGTTCCGCAACATGTACGAGGAGGCGAGCCGCCAGTCCGGGATCACGGGCGACAACCTGTTGCGGATGCTGGAGTCCCGTCTCGACAACGTCGTGTTCCGTGCCGGGTGGGGAGCCAGCCGCAACCAGGCGCGCCAGTTGGTGCGCCACGGCCACGTGCGCGTGAGCGGCAAGCGCGTCACGATCCCGAGCTACCGGGTGCGCCAGGGCGACCGGGTCGAGCTCAGCGCGAAGGCGCGGGAGTTCATCGTGGTCCGCCACAACCTCGACACGATCGACCGCCGTCCGCCCGCGTGGCTCGAAGTCGAGGACTCGGGCAGTGCCGTCCGCGTGCTGTCGCTCCCGCTCAGGGAACAGATCGACACCCAGGTGCGCGAGCAGCTCATCGTCGAGCTGTACTCGAAGTAGCCAGCGCGCCAATCCACATAGGAGCCCCACAACCACATGCTCATCATCCAGCGTCCCACCGTCGAGCCGATCGGCGAAACGGACCAGTTCCACCAGCGCTTTGCGATCGGACCGCTCGACCCCGGTTTCGGGCACACGCTCGGGGCCGCGCTCAGGCGCACCCTTTTGTCTTCGATCCCCGGCGCTGCGGTCACCCAGGTGCGCTTCGACGACGCTCTCCACGAGTTCACGTTCCTCCCCGGTGTGAAGGAGGACGTGAGCGACATCATCTTGAACCTGAAGGACCTCGTGCTCAGAAGCGACTCGGAGACGCCGGTCACGATGCGCATCGACGTGCGCGGCCCGGCCGACGTGACCGGTGCTGACCTGCGCACGACATCCGATGTCCAGGTGCTCAACCCCGCGGTCCACATCGCGACGGTGAACGCCAAGGGGCGCCTCGCGATCGACGTCACCGTCGAGCAGGGCAAGGGCTACGCGCCCGCTGAGCGCAAGCAGGCGGCGTCCACCATCGGGGTCATCCCCGTCGATGCCATCTTCTCCCCGGTCCGTCGCGTGGCGTTCGTGGTCGAGCCCACGCGCGTCGAGGTCTCGACCGACTTCGACCGCGTCTTGTTGGACATCGAGACCGACGGCTCGATCTCGCCCCGCGAGGCGCTCGCGTCGGCCGGCCAGACACTGCGGGGCCTCCTCTCGATCGTCGCCCAGCTCGCCGGCGAGGGCCGGGGCCTGGAGCTCGGTGAGGTCGGCATCGCCGTCACGGGATCTCCCGACCTGGACCTTCCCATCGAGGACCTCGACTTGCCGGAGCGGCCGCGCAACTGCCTCAAGCGGGCGCAGATCAACACGGTCGGCGAGCTCATCGAGCGCTCGGCCGAGGACCTCCTCGCCATCACCAACTTCGGTCAGAAGTCGCTCGACGAGGTGCTCGAGCGCCTCGACGAGCGGGGTCTCTCGCTGCGCGAAGCAGGCGTCTGAGATGCCCGCCACCCCGAAGAAGGGGCGCCGCCTCGGCGGGGACGCCGCTCACCAGAAGGCCATGCTCGGCAACCTCATCGCCTCGCTCATTGCCGCAGACCCGCGATGGATCGTCACGACCGAGACCAAGGCGAAGGCGATGCGGCCCGTGGCCGAGAAGCTGATCACCAAGGCCCGCAAGGGCGGTGTGCACAACCAGCGCCAAGTCGTGGCGTTCATCCGTGACAAGGACATGGCGCACAAGTTGTTCGCCGAGATCGGCCCGCGCTATGCGGACCGGCCCGGTGGCTACATCCGGATCCTGAAACTCGGACCGCGTCAGGGCGACAACGCCCCGATGGCGCGCGTCGAGCTCGTGTGAGGCTCTTCGAGCCCGAGAGCGAAGCGGCCCCGTCGGGGCCGCTTTGTCGCGTAATGCTCCTTGTCGCCTATGACGGGACGTCCTTCCACGGTTTCGCGCCTCAAGGTGGCCAGCGGACCGTGGCGGGCTTGTTGGCCGCCGCCCTGGGCGCGATGGCCGGCAACGAGGTGGCGCTGACCTGCGCCGGTAGGACCGACGCCGGCGTGCACGCCTCGGCGCAGGTCGTGCACGCGGATCTGGACGAGGCGGTCGTCCGGAAATGGGCGAAACGCCAGCCCGGGCCCGGGACGCTGCTGGAGCGGCTCGGGCGGTCGTTGAGCCGCCAGCTCGGACCGGCCGTCGCGGTTCTCGAGGCCCGGGTCGCGCCGGAGGGCTTCGACGCCCGTCACGCGGCCATCGCCCGGCGCTACCGCTACAGCCTGCTGCGCACGCCCTGGCCCGATCCACTGCTGCAACACTGTTCGTGGCACGTGCCCGGCCCGCTCGATCTTGCTGCCATGCGCGTCGGCGCTGACGCCTTCTTGGGCGAGCACGACTTCTCGGCGTTCTGCCGGCTCCCGCCGGGTGAGTCGCCGCCTGTCATCCGCCGTGTGCTGTCGGTCGACTGGTCGCAGGCACCCTGCGATGAGCGCGTGTGGCGCTTCGAGATCGAGGCGAACGCCTTTTGCCACCAGATGGTCCGCTCGATCGTCGGGACGCTCGTGGGCGTGGGGCAGGGACGTATCCCGGCCGGCGAGATGCTCGCCACCATCCGTGGTGGCGACCGGTCGCGCGCCGGCCAGCCCGCGCCCCCGAAGGGGCTCTGCCTCGTGGCGGTGAGATACCCCGAGAGCCTGGTTCCGGGCGGGACGTGGCAACCCGGCGGTGGCGACTGGGTCGCCGCACCCCGGTGAGTGGCCGGCTTGCCGTCGGACCCGGCGTCTTCTATCGTGGAGCGCTGGCTCTTGCCCGCTGAGCTTGAGGTTCGCGCCCTTTAACCGCTGGCCGCGGGATGCTCAGGGTGAGCACCACGAGTTGACTTCTACAAAGGACGGTCGTGCGCACGTATTCCCCCAAGCCGAGCGAGCTGCAACGCGTTTGGCGCGTCGTCGACGCCGACGGCCTTGTCCTCGGCCGGCTCTCGAGCGAGGTCGCCCGCGTGCTTCGCGGCAAGCACCGTGCGATCTTCGCCCCCCACATCGACACCGGTGATCACGTGATCGTCGTCAACGCCGCCAAGGTCGTCATGACCTCCGGCAAGGCCGACAGGTCGTTCTCCTACAGGCACAGCGGCTACCCGGGCGGACTGCGAACGTTGAGCTACGCCGTGGAGCTCGCGGACAAGCCAGAAGAAGTCATCCGTCGCGCCATCAAGGGCATGCTTCCCAAAGGTGCGCTCGGCCACAAGATGCTGGGGAAGTTGAAGGTCTACGCCGGTCCCGAGCACCCGCACGCCGCCCAGATGCCCATCCCGCTCGATCTGCCCGCCGCCCGGCGAGCTTCCTGACCCCGAAGGACCGCTGCTTCATGGCAAAGCCACTCGTCCAGTCGACCGGCCGCCGCAAGCGTGCCGTCGCCCGTGTGCGGCTCCGCACCGGTGAAGGTGCCATCACGATCAACAAGCGGGCATTCGAGGAGTACTTCCCCTCGGAGACCCACAGGACGCTCGCAACCGAGCCGCTGCGCATCGCCGGTGCCGCCGAGCGTTACGACGTGGACGCGACCATCGACGGAGGGGGGAGCGCGGGCCAGGCGGGAGCGCTCCGCCTCGGGATAGCCCGCGGCCTCATCGAGCTCGAGGGCGACTTGAGGGCCAGCCTCAAGAAGGCCGGCATGCTCACGCGCGACGCGCGGGAGAAGGAGAGCAAGAAGTACGGCTTGAAGAAAGCTCGTAAGGCTCCTCAGTACTCGAAGCGCTGAGCACCGATGGCGCCGCGGTTCGGCACCGACGGGATTCGAGGCGTCGCCGGTGCAGACCTGACACCTGAGCTCGCCCTCGCGCTCGGACGGGCGGCGGCCCGGCTCGTGTCGGGCTCGCCCTTCCTCCTCGGGCGCGACACCCGCCAGTCGGGGACCATGATCCAGTCGGCGCTCGCGGCCGGCATGACGGCCGAAGGCGTCGACGTCGTGGACGTCGGGATCATCCCGACTCCCGGTCTCGCCTGGCTCGCTGCAGACCGCGGGGTCCCCGCGGCGATGGTCTCGGCCTCCCACAACCCCTTCGGCGACAACGGGATCAAGCTCTTAGGTGCCGGCGGCACCAAGCTCGCCACCGAGCTCGAGATCGCCATCCAGGACGAGCTCGACAAGCTGGCCTCGTCCTCCGCGCCCGGTGGGGCGGGGCGGCCGGTGGCGCCGGGCGACGTTCCGTTACGGCTCGGGGAGGGTCGAGGCAGGCCCGGCCTCGGTGCGGTGCAGGCCGACCCGGAGGCGCTTTGGACCTATGCCGGTCACCTCACCCGTGCCGTCGAAGCTGGGGCACGTCTCGGCCTCGAGGTCGTGGTCGACTGTGCCAACGGCGCCGCGAGCGTGCTCGCGCCGGCGGTGCTCGCGCGGCTCGGCATCCCCCACAAGGTTCTTTCTGCCGCGCCGAACGGCGTCAACATCAACGCCGGGTGCGGCTCGACGCACCTCGAGCAATTGCAGGAGGCTGTGGTGGCCTCCAAGGCGGCCCTCGGGGTGGCGCTCGACGGTGACGCCGACCGGATGCTCGCCGTGGACCACCGGGGGGATCTCGTCGACGGGGACCAGCTGCTCGCCCTGTTCGCGTTCGACATGTCCGAGCGGGGCCTTTTGACCGGCGGTTCGATAGTGGTGACCGTCATGAGCAATCTGGGGCTGCGTCAGGCGCTCACCGCCCGCGGCATCGGGGTCGTCGAGACCCCGGTCGGGGACCGGTACGTGAGCGACGCCATCGAGGCCAACGGGTTGCAGCTCGGTGGTGAGCAGTCCGGCCATCTCGTCTTCCGCCGGCACGGCATGACCGGTGACGGCATCCTGACGTCGTTGCTCTTGATGGAGCTTGTCGCCCGGGCCGGGCGCCCTTTGGCGGATCTCGCTGCCGAGGCGATGACGCGCCTTCCCCAGGTGCTCCACAACGTGCACGTCGCCGACCCGTCCCACCTCGACACGGCCGCGGCCGTGTGGGCGGAGGTGTCGCTCGTCGAGTCCGAGCTCGGCGACAAGGGCCGTGTCCTCCTGCGGGCGTCGGGGACCGAGTCGCTCGTCCGGGTCATGGCCGAGGCGCCGACGCACGAGATGGCCAGCCGAGTGGTCGAGCGGCTCGTCACGGTCGTGGTCCGCGAGCTTGACACCGCCGCGCCAGCCGGCAGGTCGTAGCCTTCTTCGCATGTGCGGGATCATCGGCGTCACCGGCGCGGCCGAGCCGCTGGCGGTCATGCTGGACGCGCTTGCTCTGCTCGAGTACCGCGGGTATGACTCGGCGGGCGTCGTTCTCGTCGATGCCGACCACCTCTGGCGAAAGCGCGACGCCGTGCGCGGGCACTCCCTCGAGACGCTCCGGGAGGCGGCTGCGGGCGCGCCCGCCGGGATGACCGCCGGCATAGGCCATACGCGCTGGGCGACACACGGGGCCGCCGTCGAGCACAACGCCCACCCCCATTGCGACTGCACCGACACCGTCGCGATCGTCCACAACGGCATCATCGAGAACTACCGGGAGCTCTGGGCCAAGTTGGCCGCCGAGGGCCACACGCGGTCCTCGGAGACCGACTCCGAGGTCGTTGCCCACATGCTCGAGCGCGAGCTCGCAGACGGTGCCGGCCTCGCCGAGGCGCTGCGCCGGTGCGTGGGCGAGCTTCGCGGCGACTTCGCCCTGGCGGCCGTGACCACCCGAGAGCCCGAGGTGATCGCGGCGGCGAGGAGGACCTCGCCGCTCATCGTCGGGCGCCTCGACGGAACGGGCCTCGTCGCTTCCGACATAGCGGCCCTCCTGGGCACGACGCGGACGCTCTACCAGCTCGCGGACGACGAGATCGCAGAGGTCAAACCGGATTCGGTCTCCGTCGTCGGTCTCGACGGCACCCGGCGCGAGCTCGTGGCGCTCGAAGTCGGATGGGACCTCGTCGCCGCGCGCCGGGACGGCTACGACGACTTCATGTCGAAGGAGATCCACGAGCAGCCGAGGGCACTGGCGGACACCCTCATGGGCCGGCTCCAGGCGGACGGCACGACCGAGCTCGAGGAGCTCCGGCTCACCGGCTCCGACCTCGACGAGATAGAGCGCGTCGTGTTCATGGGCTGCGGCTCGGCCTACTACGCCTGCCTGAGCGGCCGCATCGCCTTCGAGCATTGGGCCCGGATGCCGGCCGAGGTCGAGATCGCCAGCGAGTTCCGTTACCGGGACGCGATCTTGGGCGAGCACACCCTCGTCGTGGCTGTCAGCCAGTCGGGCGAGACGGTCGACACCTTCCACGCCCTGCGCGAGGCACGCCGGCGCGGCGCCAAGACCGTCGCGCTGACCAATGTCGTCGACTCATTGCTTGCCCGCGAGGCCGACGGTGCCCTCTACACAAGGGCAGGCCCGGAGATAGGCGTCGCATCGACCAAGTGCCACGCCGCCCAGATAGTGATGCTCCAGCTCCTCGCCCTCCACTTCGCCCGCCGACGCGGGACCGTCGGGCCGGACGAGGGTCGGGACCTTGCCGGCGGACTGCTCGCCCTGCCGGGGCTCGTCGGGCGTGCGATCGGCAAGATGGACGACTACTTCTCGGTCGCGAAGCGCCTTTCCGAGGTGCAAGACGTCTACTTCCTAGGTCGCCGGTTGGGTTACGCCGTCGCGCTCGAAGGTGCGCTCAAGCTGAAGGAGCTCGCCTACGTCCGGGCCGAGGCCTACCCGGCCGGGGAGATGAAACACGGCCCGATCGCGCTCATCGACGATGCCGCCGTGGTCGTGGCCATCGCCACCCGGGGTGAGCTTTGGGAGAAGGTCATGGCGAACATAGCCGAGGTCACAGCTCGTGGCGCGACCGTGGTGGTCGTGTGCGACGAGGGCGACGCGGAGACAAAGGCGGTCGCGGACGAGTTCCTGGAGATCCCGGCGCTGCCCGAGCTGTTGTCGCCCGCTGTGGCGATCGTGCCCCTGCAGGCGCTCGCCTACGGGGTGGCGCGGGCGCGGGGTAACGACGTCGACAGGCCGCGCAATCTCGCCAAGGTCGTCACGGTCGAGTGAGCCGCGTCGCTGCTCGTGCCGGGGCCGGTGGAGCGAACGGGGCCGGCAGGTGATCGGGCTCGGCATCGACCTGGTCGACATCGAGCGTTTCCGCCTGCTGCTGGCCCGGCGGCCGCAGGTGGCCGAGCGCATATTCACGCCGGCCGAACGGTCCTTCCTCTCGGATCGGGCTGATCCGGTGCCGGGCCTCGCGGCCCGCTTCGCGGCCAAGGAGGCCACGATGAAGGCCCTCGGGACCGGGCTCGGAGGCGTACGGTTCGCCGATGTGGCTGTGGTCGGCGGGGGATCGCAAGCCCCACGGCTCGAGGTCTCGGGACTGGCCGCCCGTCGGGCCGAAGCCCTCGGGGTCCGTTTTTGGCACGTGTCGCTCACCCACACCGACTCGGTCGCTGCGGCTGTCGTCGTGGCGGAGTGAGGTAAAGCTCATGCAACCAGTCCACACCCGAGACGAGCTGAGGGCCGCGGACCAAGCGGCCATCGCCGAGGTCGGCCTCGACACCCTCGTCAACCGCGCCGGCGCCGCCGTGGCCCACGCCGCGATCGGGCTTCTCCACACCGCCTACGGCAAGAGGGCCGTCGTCGTCGCAGGGCGGGGCCACAACGGCGACGACGGGCGCGTGGCCGCTTCGGTGCTGCGCCGCCGCGGTGTCAGGGTCACAGAGCTCGATCCCGGCGCGCTGCCTGAGAGGCTTCCTCCTTGCGATGTCGTGATCGACGCCGCCTACGGGACCGGCTTTCGGGGTGAGTACCGGGCACCGTCGGTGCCGGCCGGGACGCCCGTGCTCGCCATCGACGTCCCGTCCGGCCTCGACTCGGACACCGGTGTCGCCTGCGAGGGCGCCGTCTCCGCCACCGAGACCGTCACCATGGCAGCACTCAAGCCAGGCTTGTTGATGGGTGACGGCCCCGCCCAGAGCGGAAAGGTGCTGCTGGCACCCATCGGGATCGCCGTGCCGCCAGGCAAGATCTGGCTTGTCGAGGACAGCGACATCGCAAGCTGGCTCCCCGCGCGCGAGCCCGAGACCAACAAGTGGCGCACGGCGTGCCTGGTTGTCGCAGGCTCGCCGGGGATGTTCGGCGCGGCCCGGTTCTCGACGAGCGGCGCTTTGCGGGCGGGAGCCGGCATGGTGCGCTGGTGCGTGCCGGGCGCGTCGCCCGACGAATTGCCCGCCTCCGAAGCCGTCGCGCTCTCGGTGCCGGGAGCGGACTTCGCCGACGCGGTGCTGGGTGAGCTGCGCAGGTGCCGCGCGCTCGTGATCGGCCCCGGGATCGGCTCCGAGCCGGGTGTCGTGGCCTCGGTGCGACGCCTCGTCGCAGAGGCGGAGGTCCCGGTGATCGTCGACGCCGATGGGCTGGGGGCGCTCGGCCCGCTCGCAGAGGCGCGCGACGTGCTGTCGGGGCGCAAGATCCCGGCGGTGCTCACACCTCACGACGGTGAGTACGCCCGCCTCGCCGCCACCGCCCGAAGCGCCGCCAGCCCCCCGGGCGCCGACCGCGTCGCCGCCGCCCGGTCGCTGGCGGAGAGCCTCGGGGCGATCGTGCTGTTGAAGGGCTCGACGACAGCGGTCGCGGCACCGGACGGCGAGACCTTCCTCGTCACCTCGGGATCGTCCCGCCTCGCGACGGCCGGCACCGGTGACGTGCTGTCCGGGGTCATTGGGGCTTTCCTCGCGCGCGGCCTCGACCCCTTGCGGTCAGCCGCTCTGGCGGCGCACGTGCACGGGCGCGCCGCCGGCCTCGGGTTCGCGGAGGGCCTGGTCGCCGGTGACCTGCCCGAGCTGGTCGCGATCGTGATCTCGGGCGCCCATGGCTGAGTCCTGGCAGCGTCGCGCCTGGGCGGAGGTGGACCTCGACGCCGTCTCCTCGAACGCAAGGGTGCTCAGGGCCGTCGCCGCACCGGCTGAGCTGTGCGCAGTCGTGAAGGCCGACGCCTACGGCCACGGGGCGGTGCCGGTCGCCAGCGCCGCCCTCGCCGGTGGTGCGACCTCGCTTGCCGTGGCGCTCGTCGAAGAAGGCGTGGTGCTGCGCGAGGCGGGACTGGAAGTGCCGATCCTGCTCCTGTCCGAGCCCGCCGCCGCGGCGATGGGAGAAGTTGTCGCCCGCGACCTCATCCCGACCGTGTACACCCGCGCGGGCGTGAACGCGATCCGCGCCGCGGCCGCACGGGCATCGCGCCGCGTCGAGGTCGAGGTCAAGCTCGACAGCGGCATGCACCGGGTGGGTGCCGACCCTGAGGAGGCACGGCGGATCGTGGAGCAGGTCGTGCAGGCGCCGGAGCTGCGCTACGGCGGGCTCTGGACGCATCTCGCCATCGCGGACGAGCCTTCCGATCCGTTCACTGCCGAGCAGCTGGCACGTTTCGAAGCCTTTCGCGGCGAGCCTTCGGTCAGCCGGGCTCCCCTCGCCGGCCCGCGTTCACGCCGCCAACTCGGCGGGGGCGATCGCACACCCGTCGTCCCGCTACGACCTCGTGCGCTGCGGGATCTCTCTCTACGGCTACCTGCCCTCCAAAGCCGTCTCCCTCGCGCCCACCGCAGCAGCCGGCGCCGGGGAGTTGCGCCCGGCACTGACATGGAAGACCCAGGTCAGCCATGTGCGCGAGCTTGGCGCGGGAGAGTGCACGAGCTACGGCCGGGCATACGAGCTGGCGGAGCGGGCGGACATAGCGACGGTGCCCGTCGGCTATGCCGACGGGGTTCCGCGGAGCCTTTTCCAAGGCGGGGGGAATTGCTCATAGGCGGCCGTCGCCGTCGGGTGGCGGGCACGGTGACGATGGACCAGCTGATGGTCGACTGCGGGCCGGACTCGGGCGTGCGTTGCGGCGACGAGGTCGTGCTGATCGGCTCCCAGGGGGCCGAGACCGTGAGCGCCCAGGAATGGGCCGACCGGATCGGCACGATCTCGTTCGAGATCCTCTGCCGGATCGGGCCCCGCCTGCCCCGCAGGCACGTCCGCGGCGCCGCCGCCGGGCCGCTCTAGTGGGGCCCACGGGCAAGCGGGCCGTCGCCTACGCCACGGCCGGGGTGTTCAGCGCGGCGGGCGTCGCCTTCGCCCTCTCGCACCGCTACTGGAGAAGGCACCAGGGCTTGTCGGTGCCCGCCGACCCCGAGCTCTCGCTGCCCGAGGACGTCGCCCACCGTGTGTTCCCGATGCGCGACGGAGGCGAGTCCCACCTGATCGAAAGGGGTGAGGGCCCGGCCGTCGTGCTGCTGCACGGGGCCAACCTCTCGGCGGAGGTCTGGAGCTACCAACTACGTGACCTCGCCGGGTCCCACCGTGTGCTCGCGCTCGACCTGAGGGGCCACGGGCTCTCGAGTGCCGGTAGCGAGGAGGTCACCATCTCGGCGATGGCCGACGACGTGGCCGAAGTGCTGGTGGCGCTCGATCTCGACCATGCCGTGCTCGCGGGCCACTCCATGGGCGGCATGGTCTGCCAGCGCGTGGCACGTCTTCATCCCGAGCTGCTCGGGACGCGGATCGGCGCCATCGCCTTGATCGCGACGAGCGGCGGGCTCGGCCTGCCGGTCCCGAGCTGGGGCCTGCTCGCAGCCGCCGTCGGCCGGGTCGCCGGTGCCGGAGTGGGCATCTGGCGTCCGGACCAGCCGGCACTGCCCACCGGTGACGTGGGCTACATCGCCTCCCGCCTGGGCTTCGGGCGCCGGCCGCGTCCGGCCGAGGTGGCCGAGACGCTCCGGATGCTCCGGTCGATGGAGCCGGACGTTTTCACAACCCTCGTCGGCGAGGTGCTCGCCTTCGAGGAGAGGGCCGCTTTCGGCGACGTCGAGGTGCCTGTGGCCGTGGCCGTTGGCACAAGCGACCACCTGACGCCCCCGCTGTTCGCGCGACGCCTGGCCGCCGGGTTCGAGCGCTCCAGCCTGCACGAGTACTCCGGTGCCGGCCACATGCTCATGTACGAGCGGCGCCGGGAGATCACAAAGCTGCTCGAGTCGCTTTCTGCCCGCGCCGGCGCGGCTTGACCCCTACGGCTGCAGGAGGACCTTGACGGCCCCGGTGCGCCTCGAGTCCGCCAGCGTCAGCACCGCCTCGTCCCAACGGGCCAAGGGGAAGCGGTGGGTCACGACCGCCGTCAGGTCCAAGCCGGCCCGGGCGAAGTCGAAGTAGTGCTCGAAGGCGTGCTTGCGCACGCCCCCCACCTCCTCGATGCCGAAGCCGTTCGAGCCGATGACCGAGATCTCCTTGAAGTACATCGGCGTCCACTCGAAGCGCTTGGGCGGCTCGACGCCGCTCACCACGAGCGCCCCGCCCGTGTGCAGGAGCCGTAGCGAGGTCTCGACCGTCTCGGTGCTGCCGATCGTGTCGTAGACGACGCCCGGGCCGTCCTGGAGCCAGTCCTTGCCGCTCCAGGGCTTGATGGCGGTCTCACCCGTGCGGGAAGCCACTTCAGCCACGAGCGTGTCGGGCACCGAGCTCAGCACGGCGTCCGCACCGAGCCTTGCGGCAAGCGAGGACCGGAAACCGGGCCGCGTGGCCGCCCAGATCTCGAGGCCGGGATAGAGGTGGCGCAGCAGCCCTATGGCGGCGAACGCCAACGTGCCCGACCCGTAGACGAGCGCGGGGCGCGGTGTCTCCGGCGGGCTCAGGAGTATCGAGCGAAGCGAGACGCTGACCGGGTCGGACAAGACGGCCGCTTCGTCGCTGAGCTCGTCGGGCACTTCGAAGAGCTGGCTCTCATGCGCACAGAAACGCTCTGCGTGAACACCGGCCGCGCCCGCACAGTTGCCGAGGTGGATGGCGACGGGGAGGTCGCCGTTGCGGAAGTTCCGGCACCAGGGATAGCGCCCGGCGGCACAGGCCTCACAGAGCGGTTCGATGCCGCGGGGCGTGCACCACAGCCAGGGATTGAGGACGACGCGGCGCCCCGTGTCGAGCCGGCGCGCCACGGCCTCGTGGCCGAGGACATGGGGGAACGAGACGAGGGCCGTGAGGGCGTTGTCCCTCCGGCCGTTCAGGAAGATCTGCTTGGCGTCCGATCCGCAGATGCCTGAGATGACGGTCTCGCACTTGACCCAGCCGGCGGCGGGCGGGACGGGCTCGGGGACCTCCTCCAGGGCGATGGGGGCGTACTTCGAGACGTAGGCGCGCTTGTCGAGCCGACCGCCTATGACGGTGGCGGCCTCTCGCGTGAGGTTGTGTCTGAACAGCAGTGCCTGCACTGGACCCCTTCTCGAATCTGGGCGTTTCCCGAGCAACCTAGCTCCCGCGGATCCCGCCTTGCTCTCAGGCTCCCGCCGCGAGAGGGTTGCACGTAGCTACGATCATCGGCTAGTGACGACGCTCGCCGACCTAGAGGCGGTGGCGCTCGGCTGCGTCGCCTGTCCCCTCGCCTTTGGCCGCACGAAGGTGGTCTTCTCGGCGGGGAACCCCGCCGCCCCGCTCATGCTGGTAGGTGAGGCACCGGGAAGGGACGAGGACCTCGCCGGGGAGCCTTTCGTGGGTCGGTCCGGCCAGCTGCTCGACCGGCTGCTGGCCGAGGAGCTCGGCTTGGACAGGACGGGCTGCTACATCGCGAACGTCGTCAAGTGCCGGCCTCCCGGCAACCGCGACCCGGGGCCCTTGGAGGTCGCCACATGCCGGCATTTCCTGGAGTCCCAGATCGAGCTCGTGTCACCGCAGGTGATCGTCTCGCTCGGCAACTTCGCGAGCCGGACGCTGCTCGGCGTCACCGAGGGCGTGACCTCGCTCCGGGGCAGGTCCTATCCCTACGGTTCGAGGGTTCTCGTGCCGACGTTCCACCCCGCCTATGCGTTGCGGGGCGGCGGCGTGGTCGTCGCGGAGATGCGGGCCGATCTCATACGGGCGAAGAAGTTCCTCCCGTGATGCCGGCCCAGCCGCGGCGCCGGGGCTCTTGATGGACCACCCGGCGATGCTGACAAGCGCGGACCCGGCCCGGACGCGGGCGATCGGGGCCGCGCTCGCGCCCTTTTTGACCGCGGGTGACGTGGTGCTGCTCGTGGGTTCGCTCGGTGCCGGCAAGACCACCTTCGTGCAGGGCCTGGTGGCCGCGCTCGGGGGCCACGAACCTGTGACGAGCCCGACGTTCACGCTCGCCCACAGGTACCGGACCGCGCCACCGGTGACCCATGTCGATCTCTGGCGCCTCGACCACCTGCAGGAGGTCGTCGACCTTGCCCTCGAGGAGGAGCTCGACGAGGGCGGTGTCGTCATCGTCGAGTGGGGAGAGGCGGCCGAGCCCCTCTACGGCGCCGACGCCCTCGTGGTGCGACTCGAGTGGGGCCGCTCCGATGGGGAGCGGGCCGTCGCCATCGAGGCCCGCGGCGAGTCCTGGGCCGCCCGGGTCGCCGGCCTTACGAAGGCGGCCGTTGACGCCGCGCGAGGCGAGGGATGAGGGTCCTCGCCATCGAGACGGCGACCATCGAGGTGGGCGTCGCGGTCTCAGACGAGACCGGCCCGCTCGCGACCGTCACGGCGCGTCCCGGGCGGCGACAGGCCGAGACCCTGCACCCCGCCATCGCCGACGCCTGCCGGATCGCGCGGATCACGCCAGCCGGGCTCGACGCCGTCGCGGTGGACATCGGCCCGGGGCTGTTCACCGGTCTTCGCGTCGGCGTCGCCGCCGCGAAGGCGATTGCCGGTGCCCTCGGGCTCCCGGTCGTCACCGCCACGAGCCTCGAAGTGCTGCGGGCTGCCTGCCCGCCTTCTCCCGGCGCTGTGATACCGGTCATCGACATGCGCCGCGGCGAGGTGGCCTGGCTGATGCCGGGAGCGGCCCCGTCAGAGGTGCGCGTCGGCACGCCGGCCGAGCTGGCGGGCGAGCTCGAAGGGCTCGCCGTATCCGTGGGGTCGGTACTCCTCGTCGGCGACGGCGCCCTTCGCCATCGCGAGCTGCTCGGGCGTGGGCCGGGGCCGGTGTTCGCGGGACCCGAGCTGGCCGCGCCTCCGGTAGCCTCGCTGGCCGTGCTGGCGTTCGCGGCGATGCAGCTCGGCCAGGGCCGCGACCCGGCCGAGGTGCGACCTTTTTACGGCCGGGAGGCGGACGCCCGCATCAACTGGAGCTCGCGTGAGGGCCGCGAGGCGGTGGGCTTGTGACGAGCGTGCGTTCCATGTTCCACCTGCGTGGGCGTCGCGAGGCGGGCACCTCGCAAGAGCCGAAGGCCGGTGAAGGCGCCGAACGGGTCCTTGAGATCGTGCCGATGCGGCGATCGCACCTGAAAGCCGTCATCGGGATCGAGCGGCGGATCTTCCCGAGCCCCTGGTCGCTCGGGCTGTACATGAGCGAGATCACCCAGCCGGCGACGCGCGCCTACTACGTGGCCTGCGTGGGGCCCGACGTGGTCGGCTACGCGGGCATGATGGTGGTCGTCGGCGAGGCGCACGTGACCAACATCGGCGTCGCCCCGGAATGGCAGCGCCATGGAGTCGCCCGCCGGCTGCTGCTCCAGCTCGCGCAGAGGCGCGGCAGCGCTCCGGGCAGCACCTGACCTTGGAGGTGCGGGTGTCCAACGTGGGCGCCCAGGCCCTCTACCACGAGTTCGGCTTCGTGCCCGCCGGCGTGCGCAAGAACTACTACTCCGAGGTGCACGAGGACGCCATCGTCATGTGGGCTCACGACATCCACACCGAGGCCTACCGCCAGCGCCTGGACGCCATCCAATCCCGCCTGCGGCCCATCGGGCCGCCCCATGGTGCCGGCCAGGCACCTGTCCCGCCCGAGTAGTGACCGCCCGCGGCCGGGTGCTCGGGATCGAGACCTCCTGCGACGAGACGGCGGCGGCCGTGGTCGATCAGGGGCGCAAGATCGTGACCTCGGTGGTCTCGAGCCAGGTGGACCTGCACGCCCGCTACGGGGGCGTCGTGCCCGAGCTCGCCGGCCGGGCCCACGTCGAGCTTGCCCTGCCGGTGGTGACCGACGCCCTGGCCGGTGCCGGCCTCGATCGCCGCGGGCGCGCCCTTATGGACCCCGACGGTCCGGTCGGGATCGACGCGGTGGCGGCGACGATCGGCCCCGGGCTCATAGGTTCCCTGCTCGTCGGCGTGAGCACGGCCAAGGCGCTCGCCCTCGCCTGGGACGTCCCCTTCGTCGGGGTGAACCACCTCGAGGGACACCTGTACGCGGCCATGCTGGAGGCGCCCGAGCTCGATGTGCCGGTCGTGGTCCTGCTCGTGTCGGGCGGCCACACGCTGCTCGTCGCGCTCGACGCGCCGGGCAGCTACCGCGTGCTCGGGGCCACCGTCGACGACGCCGCCGGTGAGGCGTTCGACAAGGTCGCCCGCTATCTCGGCCTCGGCTACCCGGGTGGCCCCGAGATCGACCGGCTCGCCGTCTCGGGCGACGCCTCCTCGATCCGGTTCCCGAGGGCCTCGACATCGCGAGCTCTCGACTTCTCGTTCTCCGGGCTCAAGACGGCGGTCATCAGCTACGTCCGGGCTCATCCCGAGGTGACGAACGCGGACGTGGCGGCCGCCTTCCAGGAGGCGGTGGTCGACGTGCTTGTGCAAAAGGCCGTCGCCGCCGCCACTGAGATCGGGGCGCGCGGTGCCTGCCTCGCCGGGGGAGTGGCGGCGAATTCGCTGCTCAGGACTCGTTTTGCCGAGGCCTTCGCGGACCGGGGGCTCCCCTCGTACCTGCCCAGCCGGGCGATGTGCACCGACAATGCCGCCATGATCGCCGCGGCCGGCTATTTCCAGCTCGAGCGGTCCGGGCCCACCCCGCTTGACACCGGGGCAGTCCCTGACCTGCAGCTTCACAGCTCGAAGTAGCACTCTTGGGGTGCGGTTGCCAGCGGCGCTCACTGACGGTATCGTTGGCACTCGTAAGTCGAGAGTGCTAACGGAGCCAGACAGGAGGCCCCTGAAATGAAGTTGCAGCCCCTGGACGACCGCATCGTCGTTCGGCCGAGCGAGTCGGAAGAGACCACCGCATCCGGCCTTGTCATCCCAGACACGGCGAAGGAGAAGCCCCAACAGGGTGAAGTTCTCGCGGTAGGCCCGGGCCGGCGCACCGAGAACACCGGTGAGCTCGTCCCGATGAGCGTGGCCGTCGGCGACAAGGTCGTCTACTCGAAGTATGGCGGTACCGAGATCACCCACGACGGCGAGGAGCTGCTCATCCTCTCGAGCCGTGACGTGTTGGCTAAGGTCGTTTCCTGATGCCGAAGATGCTCGTATTCGACGAGCACGCGAGGCGCCGGCTCGAGACCGGCGTCAACAAGCTCGCCGACACCGTCAAGGTGACGCTCGGCCCGAAGGGCCGCAACGTCGTGCTCGACAAGAAGTTCGGCGCGCCGACGATCACCAACGACGGTGTCACCATCGCCCGTGAGATCGAGCTCGAGGACCACTTCGAGAACATGGGCGCCCAGCTCGTGAAGGAAGTCGCCACGAAGACCAACGACGTGGCGGGCGACGGGACGACAACCGCGACGGTGCTCGCCCAGGCGCTCGTGCGCGAGGGCCTGCGCAACGTGGCCGCGGGTGCCAACCCGATGTCGCTCAAGCGCGGCATCGAGAAGGCGGTCGCCGCCGTCGTGGCCTCGATCCAGCACCAGGCCAAAGACATCGAGGGTCGTCAGGAGATCGCCCAGGTGGCTGCCATCTCGGCCGCGGACGTCTCCATCGGCGAGGTGCTCGCCGACGCCATCGACAAGGTCGGCAAGGACGGAACGGTCACCGTCGAGGAGTCCAACACCTTCGGTCTCGAGCTCGAGTTCACCGAGGGCATGCAGTTCGACAAGGGCTTCCTCTCGCCGTACTTCGTGACCGACCCCGAGCGCCAGGAGGCGACCTTAGAGGACGTCTACCTGCTCATCGTGAACGGCAAGATCTCCTCGGTGCACGACCTCGTCCCCGTGCTCGAGAAGGTCATGCAGTCGGGCAAGCCCCTTTTGATCATCGCCGAGGACGTGGAGGGCGAGGCCCTCGCCACCCTCGTGGTGAACAAGATCCGCGGCCTGTTCCAGTCGATCGCGGTGAAGGCACCCGGGTTTGGCGAGCGGCGCAAGGCCATGCTCGGTGACATCGCCGTGCTCACCGGCGCCCAGCTCATCTCCGAGGAGGTCGGGCTCAAGCTCGAGAACACGACGCTCGACCTGTTGGGCCGGGCCCGGCGTGTCGTGGTCACCAAGGACGACACCACGATCGTCGACGGTGCCGGCGCAGACGACGAGGTGAAGGGCCGGATCGCCCAGATCAAGCGGGAGATCGAGGAGACCGACTCGGACTGGGACCGTGAGAAGCTCCAGGAGCGGCTCGCCAAGCTCGCCGGCGGCGTTGCCGTCGTCAAGGTGGGCGCGGCGACCGAGATCGAGCTCAAGGAGAAGAAGCACCGCATCGAGGACGCGCTCTCCGCGACCCGGGCGGCGATCGAGGAAGGCATCGTCGCCGGTGGCGGCACGGCCCTCGTGCGCAGCCGTTCGGCGGTCAACAAGGTGGTCGCCTCGCTGACGGGCGACGAAGCCACCGGTGCCTCGATCGTCGGGCGTGCGCTCGCCGAGCCGCTCAAGTGGATCGCCATCAATGCCGGCTTCGAGGGCGCCGTGATGGTGCGCGAGGTCGAGCACGCGAAGGGCACCACGGGCCTCAACGCCCTCACGGGGGAGCTCGAGGACCTCGTCAAGGCCGGCATCATCGACCCGGCGAAGGTCACCCGTTCCGCTCTGCAGAACGCGGCGTCGATCGCGGCCCTCCTGCTCACGACCGAGGCGCTCATCGCCGACAAGCCCGAGAAGCCGCAGGACCACGCGGCGGCGGTGGCAGCGGCTGCCGGTGGCGGCATGGGGATGATGTAGCTCTCATGTGACGGTCGCAAGGACGTAGATCGGCAGCCGGGCCCTGTGCCCGGCTGCCGGCGTGTTCGGGCTCCGGCTTACACTGCGCGGGTGGTCCGCCAAGTGATTCCCCGCCCGCCCTGGGCCAGGCGGACCGACCCTGTCATGGGCGGGATCGGGCTTGCCGGCCCCGCTGATGCGCTCACCATGGGGGCGGTCCGGCGCGCTTTTGGCCCGGGGGCGCCGGGCGCGGGGGCCCGCCCTGCACCGGTCGGGGCCGGGGCAGCGGTGCTCATCACCCTCATGTCCGAGGACGAGCGCGGCAGTGATTCGCCGGCCTCGGTCGTGCTCATCCGCCGGGCGGCGCACCTGCGTGCGAACCCGGGTGAGATCGCCTTCCCGGGCGGGCGGATCGAGACGGGCGAGGTGCCGCTGGCGGCGGCGTTGCGGGAGGCCGAAGAAGAGGTGGCCCTCGGAGCCGACAGCCTCGACGTGCTCGGTGAGCTCTCGAGCCTGGGCCATCCCCTCCGTTCGGCCCCGATCGTCCCCTTCGTGGCCGCGGCGCGCTCGCGCCTTTTCCTCGAGGCGAACCCCGACGAGGTCGACTGTGTCCTGTGCGTGCCGCTTGCCGCGCTCGTCGCCCCCGGCTGTTACTGGCAGGAGCGCTGGGACCGGGCCGGGGACCCGGCTCGTACGATGCACTTCTTCGACTTGGGCGAGGACGTCATCTGGGGCGCGACCGCAGAGATGCTCCACGCTTTGTTCCTGCGCCTCTCGGGCGCCGTGTGAGCCTTCCGGCTCGGCTCTCGAGGCCCTTTTCAGCCCCGAGTGCGCCGGACGAAGAGGTGGGCGGCCAGGGGGGCGAAGACGGCCAGCAGTCCGATGGACCACAGCAGTGAGGTGACTATGGCGTGCTGCATGGGCCACGCGCTCACCGTCGCGGAAGGGTTCGGGTTGGCGAAGAGCTGGCGGCAGGCGGCAGTGACCGCACTTATCGGGTTCCAGTCGGCGACGACCCGCAGCGCGGCGGGCATGCGCTCGGTCGGCACGAGGGCGTTTGAGACGACGGCGAGCGGGAACAAGATGACGAGCCCGACCCCCTGGGCCGACTCGACGCCCTTGGAGATGATGCCAAGGCACGCACAGCCCCACGAGAGCGAGTAGCTGAACAGGAGGAAGATCCCGAAGCCGGCGATCGTCGAGCCCACGTTGCCCTCCGGGCGCCAGCCCACGAGCAGGCCTGTCACGCAGACGAAGAACGAACAGATCACCGCGGTCAGGAGGTCCGTGGCGGACCGGGCGACGAGTATCGCCGGCTTCCACATCGGCAGCGATCGGAAGCGGTCGATGATGCCGCCGTTGAGGTCGTTGCTGAGCCCGACGGCGGTTCCCATCGCCGAGGTCGTCAAGTTGAGCGCGAGCATGCCGGCGATCGCGAAGCTGGCGTAGGTGCCTCCATGGGGAAGCACCACCCCGGCGCCGAAGACGTAGACGAACAGGGCCGTGAAGAGCACCGGTTGGATCGTGACGTCCGACAGCTGCAGCGGCTCGCGCGCTATGTGCACGAGATTGCGCCCGGTGAGCACGGCGACGTTGCCGAGCTGGCGAACCAGTCTTTGCGGGCGGGACGGGGCAGCACTCAAGGCGATCCCGGCGGCGACGACGGTCATGGCTGTGCGACCTCCATGGCGTCCTCGGGCACCTCGACCCCACGCCCGTTACCCGCACGATCCGACATCGGGTGTCCCGTGAGGGCGAAGAACACGTCGTCGAGAGAAGGCTGGTGCAAGACCACGTCATCGACGGTGATGCCCGCCTGGTCGAGGGCCCGCACGATCGTGGTCGCGAGGCCGCCGACGCTGAGGACCGGTGCCCGCAGGCGCCGGCCGTCGTGGCTCACCTGGATGGCGCCGGCGACGAACGGCCGGAGCGCCCCCTCGGCAGCCGGATCGGGCGCGTGCAGCGTCACCTCGAGGCGTGCCCCTCCGATCTTGGTCTTCAACTCCGGGGCCGTGCCGCTCGCGATCACCCGGCCCTGGTCGACGACGACGATCCGGTCGGCGAGCTCATCGGCCTCGTCGAGGTACTGGGTGGTGAGCAGCAGTGTGACGCCTTCGGCGACGAGCTCGCGGATGACGCCCCACATGCGCACGCGGCTCGTGGGGTCGAGCCCGGTGGTGGGCTCGTCGAGGAACAGCACCGGTGGGTGGGTCACGAGACCGGCCGTCAGGTCGAGGCGCCTTCGCATCCCACCGGAGTACGCCTTCAAGATGCGGTCGCCGGCATCGGCGAGGTCGAACTGCTCGAGCAGGCCGCGTGCACGCGAGCGCGCTTCGGCCCTGTGCAGCCCGCTCAGGCGCCCGATCATCACCAGGTTCTGGCGTCCGGTCAGAAGCTCGTCGAGGGTGGCGTCCTGGGCGGTGACACCGATGT
The DNA here is from genome assembly GCA_963719125.1 of uncultured Acidimicrobiaceae bacterium. Taxonomy (GTDB): domain Bacteria; phylum Actinomycetota; class Acidimicrobiia; order Acidimicrobiales; family Bog-793; genus Fen-455. Next base: position 52,019 of record CAVRAT010000001.1, on the reverse strand, counting down.
TGCGCCGCACCTGCGGCGCCTCGGCCACGACGTCGTAGCCGGCGACACGCGCTGAGCCCGCGTCGGGCAGGGCCAGGGTTGTCAGGATGCGGACGGCGGTCGTCTTGCCCGCGCCGTTGGGTCCGAGCATCCCGAGGATGGCACCGGCGGGCACGTCCAAGTCGATGCCGGCGAGAGCGACCGTCCCGCCGTAGCGCTTCTCGAGGCCTTCGGCTTGGATCATGGAGTCGGTCGGCATGGGTCTCCTGCAAGTCCCTGCGAGGTCTACTGACTTGCCGCATGGTAAGTGACCCACTTACCTGCTGTCAAGTAGAATGGCCCAGATGATCGAGACCGTGTCGCCGACCGGGCCCGGGCCGCAACCGGAACCGGCCGAGGAGGCCAGCACGCGGGAACGGATCCTCGACATCGCCCTGGAGCTGTTCACCGAGCAGGGTTACGAGAAGACCTCGCTGCGCCAGATCGCGGAGAGACTGGGCTTCTCGAAGGCGGCGATCTACTACCACTTCGCCAGCAAGGAAGACATCCTGTTCGAGCTGCATCTGCGCGTGCACGAGTTCGGGCGCGGTGTCTTGAGCGAGATCGACCCGGCGGAGATGTCCCCCGCGGCGTGGCTGGCGCTGCTCGATCAGCTGGTCGGGCAGATTCTCGGGCACCGGGCGCTGTTCGTCCTCCACGAGCGCAACCGGGCCGCCCTGGACGAGCTCCATCGCGAGCGCCATGACGCCTCCCACGAGGACCTGGACGTCCTGTTTCGCCAGGTGCTCGCCAATCCGGCCATTGCGGCTCGTGACCGGGTCCGGTTGGCGTGCACCCTGGGAGCCGTCATGGGCGCGCTCGTGCTCACCGGAGACGTGTTCTCCGACGTGTCCTCCGAAGAGCTCGGGGCTCTCGTGAAAGATGCCGCCCGCGACCTCTTGGCGCCGGGCAGCTAACGAGGGCGCACGGCGACAGGGCGCGGCTTTCGCGCCCTCAGGCGAGAATGGTGCTGAGGGTCTTGCCGGCCAGGCGCACAGGTTCGAGGTCCTGGGCGTCGTGCATGTTGAAGATCATCCCGTCGAGCCCGGCGTCGAGGTACTTGGCGAGCTGTTCGCAGACCGAGTCCGGGTCACCCACCACCAGGTACTCGCGCATGCGTGCCGGGTCCATGCCGCGCGCCTGGGCCATGGCGCGTGCCTTCTGCTCCGCCTCGGCGTTGGTCTCGGCGATGGCGAGGCCCCCGAGACGCGTCTTTGTGATCTCGGCCGGGTCCCGGCCGATGGCGTCGCAATGACGCTGCAGCACCTCGAGCTTGTGGCGGATCGTCGCCACGTCGCCGAACAGGTTGCAGGCGTCGGCGTACTTGGCTACCAGTTTCAGGGTCTTCTGCTCGCCGCCACCGCCGACGAGAATGGGGATGCCCCCGGGGCGGATCGGGCGGGGATAGTTCAGTGCTGCGGCGATGGAGTAGTGGCGTCCGGTGAAGCTGGGGGCCGGTGTGGTGAACATGGCCTTGCAGATCTGGAGAGCCTCTTCGAGGCGTTCCATGCGCTCTCGGTCCGGAGGGAAGCCGAACCCGTAGCCGGCGTGCTCGTCGTCGTTCCAAGCCGCGCCGATCCCCAAGATGGCCCGGCCCGCCGAGACGAGGTCGAGCGTCGTCACCACCTTGGCCAGGTAGGCGGGATTGCGGTAGGTGACCCCCGTGACCATGGCGCCGAGGCTCGTCCGCTCGGTACGGGCGGCAATCGCCCCGAGCACGGTGTATGCCTCGAGCATCGGGTCCGTGCGCGGCCCGACATTGGCGATCTGGTAGAAGTGGTCCATCACCCACACCGAGTCGAACCCGGACTCCTCGGCCGCGACCGCGATCTGGGCGATCCGCTCGAAGAGCTCTCCGTCGGCTAGGCCGGGGAATGTGAAGTTCGGTATCTGCAGGCCGAAACGAGTGACTCGCATCGCAGTCAACCTCCGGTGGCGGTGTGGGGCGCGTCGCGCTCGATCTCGAAATGAAGGACGTGGCGACCCTACCTCCTCAATGGCACAATCGTGCCGCGTGGTTGCGACCCGAGGAGGCGTGGCTTGCCGAGAATCATGCCAATGAAGGGCAGGATCTGGCTCCTCGTGGGGATCGCCGTGGGGGTCGCCGTCGGGGTCGGCAAGCTCGCCTACTTCGCCGGCGCTGCCACTTCGCTTTCCGACACCGCCCAACGGCTCGTCGGGAGCGGAGGGCACACGCTCGTGCGCTCGGCCGCCGGCCATGGTGCCTCGCGGCGTACCCTCAACGCCATCACGGCGGTGGCCGCGGTGGTGGTGCCCGGCGTGACGGCGCTCCTGCTCATCTACGCCGCCCGGGCGACGCTGCACCTTCGCGCGGTGGTCGCCCTCGTGATGGCCGGCCTGGGCGTCGCGGCCTTCTTCTACCTGCCCCATGGGGTCGCGGCGGGTGCGGCCGTGCTGGCATTCGTCGCGGCCGGGATAGCAGTGGCGGCGACCGGACCGCTCGTGGCGGCGCCGCTCGCGGCGCTTGCAGCCCTGATCGCGACTGAGTTCCTTCCCCGCATCCTCGCGAGTGACAGCACGCTCCCAAACGTCCCGGTCGTCGCCTTGAACCAGGCGATCTTCGCAGGCGCCGGGTCGCCGGTGTGGTTGCGGGTCGTGGTCCTGGTTCTCGCCGCGCTTCCTTTCGCGCTTGCCGCGCGCCTGGTGGTGCGCTGATCGGCGCCGGAACGCCGCCGGCGCCCTGCACCCACGGGCACAGCGGTGCGCGAGCCGGTCCCGAACTAGCCTCAGGCAGGCGTGGCGAGCCTCACAGGCGACCTGAGTCCCTTCTGGTCGGCGCCGGCGCGCCCGGAGCAACACTGAGAGCGAAACGGGAGGGCTGGCGTGGCTGAGGTCGAGATCGGGATCGGGAAGTCCGCACGGCAGGCTTACGGCCTCGACGACGTCGCGATCGTCCCTTCCCGGCGCACGCGCGATCCCGAGGACGTGGACATCTCCTGGGAGATCGACGCCTTCCGGTTCGAGCTGCCCTTGATGGCAGCAGCCATGGACGGCGTCGTGAGCCCTGCAACGGCCATCGCCATCGGCCATCTCGGCGGTGTCGGGGTCCTCAACCTCGGGGGGCTGTGGACCCGTTACGAGGACCCCGAGCCCCTGCTCCGCGAGATAGCCGATGAGCCCGTGGAGACGGCGACCGCCCGTATGCAGGAGATCTACTCTGAGCCCGTCAAGCCCGAGCTCGTGAGCCTGCGCATCCACGAGATCAAAGAGGCGGGCGTCACGGCCTGCGGCTCGGTCACCCCCCAGCGGGCGGCCGAGCTCGCCCACGTCGTGCTGCGGGCGGAGCTCGACCTCCTGGTTGTACAGGGCACGGTCGTCTCCGCCGAGCACGTCTCGAAGAACGTGGAACCGCTCAACTTGAAAAGCTTCATCCGCGAGATCGACATCCCCGTCGTCGTGGGGGGTTGTGCCTCCTATCAAGCGGCGCTGCACCTCATGCGGACCGGCGCGGCCGGCGTGCTCGTCGGCGTCGGCCCCGGGAACGCCTGCACCACCCGCGGCGTGCTCGGCATCGGCGTGCCGCAGGCGACCGCCATCGCGGACGCCGCCGGTGCGAGGACCCGCCACTTGGAGGAGACAGGGGTCTACGTCCACGTCATCGCGGATGGCGGGATGAGCCGCGGCGGTGACATCGCCAAGGCCATCGCCTGTGGCGCGGACGCGGTGATGATCGGCTCGCCGCTGGCGGCGGCGGAGGAGGCCCCGGGCCGCGGCTACCACTGGGGCATGGCGGCTTTCCACCCGACACTGCCCAGGGGCGCCCGGGTGAAAGTGGAGCGGCGCGGGACGCTGCGCGAAATCCTTCTCGGGCCGGCACATGACAACGACGGGCGCATGAACCTGTTCGGGGCGCTGCGGACCTCGATGGCGACGTGCGGCTACGAGACGATCCGCGAGTTCCACAAGGTGGAGGTCATGGTGGCCCCGGCGCTTTTGACCGAGGGCAAGCAGCTGCAGCGGGCCCAGTCGATCGGGATGGGGAGCTGAGCGGGAGGTGACCGGCCCGGCCGGCTACGACACCGTCCTCGTCGTGGACTTCGGAGCCCAGTACGCGCAGCTCATCGCCCGGCGCGTCCGCGAGGAGCACGTCTACTCCGAGATCGTCCCGTCGTCGATGAGCGCCGCGGCGATGATGGCCCGCAAGCCTCGCGGCGTCATCCTCTCCGGCGGCCCGAAGTCGGTCAACGAGCCGGCGGCCCCCTCCCTGGACGCCGCGCTGTTCACGTCCGGCATCCCGGTGCTCGGCATCTGCTACGGGGCCCAGCTCCTCGCCCAGCTGCTCGGCGGGCAGGTCGCCCGGACGGGCACGGGTGAGTTCGGCCGCACGGAGCTGCGGGCCCGGCCCGGCTCGGTGCTGATGGACGACTGGGACCCCTCGACGCAGGTGTGGATGAGTCACGGGGACTCGATCGTGCGCGCTCCGGAGGGGTTTGCCGTGACCGGCGCGACCGCCGCCGTCGCGGTTGCCGCGTTCGAGGATCAGGCCCGCGCCCTCTACGGCGTCCAGTTCCACCCCGAGGTGGCGCACACTGAGCGCGGCCAGGACCTGCTCAGGCGGTTCCTCTTCCAAGTCTGCGGATGCAGGCCCACCTGGACGCACGCCTCGGTGATCGCGTCGGCGCTCGAGGCCGTCCGCGCCCAGGTCGGCTCCGGCCACGTGCTGTGCGCCCTGTCGGGGGGAGTCGACTCGGCCGTCGCCGCGGCCCTCGTCCACAGGGCCGTCGGCGACCAGCTCACGGCGGTCTTCGTCGACACCGGGCTGATGCGCGCAGGCGAGGGCGAGCAGGTCGAAAAGACGTTCCTCGACCAGTTCGCCGTGGACCTCGTGCACGTGAAGGCCGAGGAGCGGTTCTTCGACGCCCTCGCCGGGCTCACCGATCCCGAGGAGAAGCGCAAAGTCATCGGGCAGCTTTTCATCCGCCTGTTCGAGGAGGTCGCTCTCGAGCGCAAGGACGCCAGGTACCTGGTGCAGGGCACCTTGTACCCGGACGTGATCGAGTCGGGCACGGCCGACGCCGCGACGATCAAGTCGCACCACAACGTCGGCGGGCTCCCGTCCGAGATGCGGCTCGACCTCGTCGAGCCGCTGCGGCTCCTGTTCAAGGACGAGGTCCGTGCGATCGGCGCGGAGCTCGGCCTGCCGGCCGAGATGGTGTGGCGCCAGCCCTTCCCCGGGCCCGGCCTCGCCGTCCGGGTGGTCGGCGAGGTGACCCGGGAACGGGTCGCGATCGTCCGGGCGGCGGACGAGATCGTGCTCGAGGAGATCCGGCGCGCCGGGCTCGACGCAGAGCTGTGGCAATGGTTCGCCGTGCTGCCGGCGGTCCGTTCGGTCGGCGTGATGGGCGACGAGCGGACCTACGGCTACCCGATAGTCGTTCGTGCCGTGACGAGCGAGGACGCCATGACGGCCGACTGGGCGCGCCTTCCCTACGACGTGCTCGAGCGGATCTCGAGCCGTGTCATAAACGAGGTGCGGGGAGTGAACCGCGTCGTCTACGACGTGACGTCCAAGCCCCCCGGGACCATCGAATGGGAGTGATGCCGGCACTCGTGCGAAGCCGCCGTCCCGGGAGCGTGCCGGCGCGACGGTAGTGTCGGGAGCGATGTCGTCTTCCCCCCCGCGCTCCGGGCAGCTGGGGAACCGACGAGTGGGACCTGCTCGGCGACCTGCCCCCGCTCGCCAGCCTGTACCGGACCGCGGCTGTGGAGGAGCAGGCAGAACCGGAGGGCGCCGTGGCCGGCGCCGGTTCTGTGGCGGCGGCGATCGCGGAGCTCGTGGCGGACCTGAACCCCGCCCAGCGGGAGGCGGTCCTGCACGAGGGAGGCCCTCTTGTCGTGGTCGCCGGTGCGGGCTCGGGCAAGACGCGTGTCCTCACGCGGCGCATCGCACGCCTCGTCGTCTCGGGCGTGGCGCCCTGGCAGATACTCGCCATCACCTTCACCAACAAGGCCGCCGACGAGATGCGCCGGCGCGTCGTGGAGCTCGTCGGAGCCGACGCCGCCAAGATGTGGGTGTCCACCTTCCATGCCGCCTGCGTGCGGATCCTGCGCCGCAATGCGGAACGGATCGGCTACGGTCCCGCCTTCACTATCTACGACGACGGCGACAGCCGCCGGCTCGTCGAGCACGTGCTCGACGACCTCGGCATCGACCAGAAGCGCTTCCCACCCCGGGCCGTGCTCGGGGTCATCAGCTCGGCCAAGTCGGACATGGTCGACGCCGGGCGGTTCGCAGAGCGCGCCGGGACGATCTACGAGCGGCGGATCGCCCAGGCCTACGCCGAGTACGAGCGGCGCCTCGGCGCGGCCAACGCGATGGACTTCGACGACCTCCTGGTTCGCACCGTGCGCATGTTCCGCGAGCACCCCGACGTGCTCGAGCACTACCAGGAACGTTTCGAGCACGTCCTCGTGGACGAGTACCAGGACACGAACATCGCCCAGAACGAGCTCGTGATCCAGCTCGGCGCGGCAAAGCGCAACGTGTGTGTCGTGGGCGACACCGACCAGAGCATCTACCGGTTCCGGGGCGCCGAGATGCGCAACCTGCTCGAGTTCGAGCGGGCGTTCCCCGACGCCCGCATGATCGTGCTCGACCAGAATTACCGCTCGAGCCAGACGATCCTGGATGCCGCCAACGCCGTCATAGGCAACAACCTGTTCCGCCAGGAAAAGGAGCTCTGGAGCGCGCTCGGCAAGGGCGACCGGATCAGGCGCTACCGGGCCGGAGACGACCGGGACGAGGCCAGTTTCGTGACGGGCGAGATCGCGGCCCTGCACCGGGACGAGAACATCGGCTATGGCGACATCGCCGTCTTCTACCGGACCAACGCCCAGAGCCGCGCGCTGGAGACCGCCCTGGCCGATTGTGGGATCGCCTACACCGTGATCGGCGGGACCCGCTTCTTCGACCGGCGCGAGGTGCGCGACGTGCTCGCCTACCTGCGCGCCGTCGCCAACCCCGGCGACGAGGTGTCGCTGCGGCGCATCCTCAACACGCCGCGACGCGGTATCGGCGACACGACCCAGGCGCGCCTTGTGGACTTCGCCCGCCAGCAGGGGATCGGCTTTGCCGAAGCGCTCGCCCGCGCCGAGCAGGCCGGTGCGTCGGGCAAGGCCCTGGCAGGCGTCCGGAGCTTCCTCGGCCTGCTCTCCGAGCTGCGCTCCGGGGATCTCCTCACCAACCCGCCGGACCGGCTGATCGCGGCGATCCTCGAGCGGACCGGCTACCGCGACCTGCTCGAGGCCGAGATAGCGATCGGCGGGGGCCGTGCGATCGAGGCCGAGGGCCGCGTCGAGAACCTGGCCGAGCTCTTGAACGTGGCGTCCGAGCACACCGACCTCGAGTCGTTCCTCGAGTCCACGGCTCTCATAGCCGCCACAGACGTCGCCGACGACGGTGCGAGCGTGTCGCTCATGACGCTGCACTCCGCCAAGGGTCTCGAGTTCCGGGTCGTGTTCCTCACCGGGATGGAGGAGGGGATCTTCCCGCACTCCCAGAGCCTGTCGGAGCCCGATGAGCTGGAGGAGGAGCGCCGCCTCTGCTATGTCGGGGTGACCCGGGCGCGGGAACGGCTCTACCTGACCCACACCTGGAGCCGCTTGTTGTTCGGCGGCATCCAGCAGAGCTTCCCGAGCCGGTTCTTGAAAGAGATCCCCGAGGAGCTAGTGGAAGACGTCGGCGAAGGCGTCGTCATCGGCGGGGGGCGAGGAGCTGTCGCAGGCGGGGGATGGGACGGCAAGCTGACCGGCGGGGGCGGCGGCCCACGCCCGAAGGTGCAGGCGGCCGCCCCCTCGAGCGGTGCCGAGCGCCTCGGCCTGGCGCCGGGTGACGCGGTCGTGCACGCCCGCTTCGGTCTCGGCGTCGTGGTCGAGGTCCAGGGCGCGGGTGAGGACGCCCGCGCGGCCATCTGCTTTCCCGAACACGGCGAGAAGCGCTTTCTCTTGGCGCTCAGCCCGATCGAACGGCCGCCGGTTGGCGAGCCTACCGACCAGTAGGTAGAGTGCCGCCCGTGGCGCAGGCTACAGAGGTGACCGCAGCGGCGATCGAGAAGCCGAAACCGCTCCTGCGCGGGTGGTTCCACGAGGTGGGCGCCCTCGTGATGGTGGTCGTCGGGCCGCTGATCGGTCTCGAGGCGAACGGTGCCAAGGCGGAGGTCTGCGCCGCAGCCGTGTGTTTCGCGGTGACGGCGATGCTGACCACGAGCGCCCTCTACCACCGGATCGGCTGGTCACCCGGTGTGCGCCGCAAGATGCGCCACGCGGACCATTCCATGATCTTCGTCTGCATCGCGGGGACCTACGCCGCGGTCGCGGGCCTGTCGCTTCCCCCTGTGGACGCGTGGATAGTCCTTGGCCTCGTCTGGGGAGCGTCGGTGGCCGGGATCGTGATCCGCTTCGCGTGGCTGGACGCGCCGAAGTGGGCCATCGCCCTGCCCTACGTGGCGGCAGGGTGGATCGCCGTGGGGGCCATGCCCGAGTTCTGGCACTACCTCGGCGTGCTGGGCTTTTCTCTGATGATGGCAGGCGGGCTCCTCTACACCCTCGGCGCGGTCGTGTACGCGTTCCGTCGTCCCAACCCGTGGCCCAGAGTGTTCGGGTACCACGAGGTTTTCCACGCCTGCGTCGTGGCGGCGGCAGCCTTGCATCTGAGCCTGGTCGCCTTCGTGCTGCTGCCCGCCGCGGCGCACTGAGAGGCTTGATTAGTCCTCAGGTAGCGTGCTGCCTAGTATCGCCAGGGTGGAACGCCGCTACCGAATCGTCGTGGCCAAGCCCGGCCTCGACGGTCACGACCGAGGCGCCAAGGTCATATCAAGGGCCCTCAGGGACGCCGGTTTCGAGGTCATCTACACCGGTCTCCACCAGACGCCCGAGCAGGTGGTCCGGACCGCGATGCAGGAGGACGCCGACGCGGTGGGGCTCTCGCTGCTGTCGGGGGCGCACCTGACCCTGGTTCCCCGCGTCGTGGAGGGCCTCCGGGCCGAAGGGCTGGAGGACGTGATCGTCGTCGTGGGCGGCATCATCCCCGAGCGCGACATCGAATCGCTGAAGTCCGCCGGCGTGAGCGCAGTCTTCACGCCCGGCGCCCACCTGCCCGAGATCGCCGCCTTCTTGGAGGCAGCGCTCGACGAACGCGAGCGGGCAGGTGCCGGGCCGCCGGGGCCGGGCCGCGACTGAAGCGACCAAGACCGAAGCAACTGCGTCGACCGACAGGAAGGTGACTGGTGGATCTAGTTGAGTACCAGGGCAAGCAGTACTTCGCGCGCTACGGCATCGCCGTATCGCCCGGAGAGGTCGCGGACACCGTGGCCGAGGCCGAGGACGCGGCCGAACGGCTCGGCTACCCCGTGGTGGTGAAGGCCCAAGTGCAAGTCGGCGGGCGTGGCAAGGCGGGCGGGATCAAGCTCGCGGATTCCGCCGCGGAGGTGAGAGAGCACGCGGGGAACATCTTGGGCATGGACATAAAGGGCCACAAGGTCCGGCGCCTTTGGATCGAGAGGGCGACAGACATCGCCAAGGAGTACTACGCGAGCTTCACGCTCGACCGCTCCGCCAAGTTGCACCTCGCAATGGTCTCGGCCCGGGGCGGGATCGACATCGAACAGGTCGCATCCGAGGACCCTGACGCGATCGCGCGGCTGCACGTCAACCCGCTCGACGGCGTGACCCTCGAGGCGATGCGCGAACTGGTCGCCCGCGCCGGGCTCGACCCGCAGGCCCGGGAGGGTGCCGCCGAGATCCTCGTCAAGCTCTACGACTGCTACATCCAAGGCGACGCCGACCTCGTGGAGATCAACCCGCTCGTGCTCACGACCGACGGTGTTGTGCGCGCCCTCGACGCCAAGGTGACCCTCGACGACGACGCGGCCTTTCGCCACCCGGAATGGGCGGAGATCGACAACATGGGCGAGTCCACAGAACGCGAGCGCCTGGCCAAGTCGAAGGGGCTCTCGTACATCCCCCTGGAGGGGTCGGTCGGCATCATCGCCAACGGCGCCGGTCTCGCGATGAGCACCGTCGACATGGTGAGCCAGGTCGGTGGCAGCGCGGCGAACTTCCTCGACGTCGGCGGCGGTGCCGACGAGGATGGCATGGCGAGCGCGCTCGAGGTGATCAACCTCGACCCGAGCGTCCGGTCCATCTTCGTGAACATCTTCGGCGGGATCGTGCGCTGCGACGAGGTCGCCCGCGGCATCGTCAAGGCGCTGGACAAGGTGGACATCACTTCCCAGATCGTGCTGCGCCTCGACGGGACCAACGTGGCCGAGGCGCGCCGGATCATCGACGAGCGCGCTTCGGAGAAGATCATCAGCGAGCTGACCATGCTGAGTGCCGCGCGGCGCGCGGTCGAGCTCGCGGGTGCACCCAAGGCGCAAGGAGGTTCGGGGCTGTGAGCATCTTCGTGGACGAGACGACGCGTGTGGTCGTCCAAGGCCTGACCGGGAGCCAGGGCCGCTTTCACGGCCTTCGCAACCGCGCCTACGGCACCAAGGTCGTCGCCGGCGTGACGCCGGGCAAGGGCGGCCAGGACGTGGAGGGGATCCCGGTCTTCGACACCGTCACCGAGGCGGTCGTCGCCACCGGGGCCACGGCGAGCTTCATCGCCGTGCCGCCCCGCGCGGCGCCGTCGGCGATCGTCGACGCCGCCGCGGCCGGGATCCGCGTCGTCGTGTGCATAACCGAGCACATCCCGTCCAAGGACGAGGCGCTCGTGAACGCGCGGCTGCGCCGTGACTACCCCGGCGTCGTGCTCATCGGTCCCAACTGCCCGGGCATCATCTCGCCGGGAAAGTGCAACATCGGCATCACCTCCGGGGACATCGCCTTGCCGGGGGGCCCGGTCGGGGTCGTCAGCCGTTCGGGCACGTTGACCTACCAGGCGCTGCACGAGCTGTCCCAGCAGGGGGTCGGCCAGACCACCTGTGTGGGCATCGGCGGCGATCCGGTGCCGGGCTCGAGCTTCGTCGACGTGCTCACGGCCTTCCAGGCAGATCCGGAGACCCGTGCCGTGCTGATGATCGGCGAGATCGGCGGTGACGGCGAGGAGCGAGCCGCGGACTTCATCGCATCGTCGATGGACAAGCCGGTCGTCGCTTACATCGCGGGCGTGACGGCGCCGCCGGGCCGGAAGATGGGCCATGCCGGCGCCATCATCTCGGGCTCGAAGGGCACCGCCAAGGCCAAGATGGAGGCCCTGACGGCCGCAGGCGTGCTCGTGGCACAGAACCCCACCGAAGCCGGTGAGCTCATGGTCGAGCTCGTGCGGGCCTTCTAGGGTCACGCGGTGACGGGGGGGAGCGGACCGGGCGAGGTCAGCCTCGAGGCGATAGAGGCCGCCCGGCCCGCCGTGCAACGCATCGCAGTGCACACGCCGATCTTCGCCTCACGCCTGCTCAGCGAGCTCACGGGCTCACGCGTCGTGTTGAAGGCGGAGAACCTGCAGCCCACCGGTTCGTTCAAGATCCGGGGTGCGTCGGCGAAGCTGGCCGCTCTCGGACCCGCGGCCAAGCCCGGCATCGTCGTGGCCTCGGCCGGCAACCACGCCCAGGCTGCCGCGCTCGCGGCACGCTCGGCGGGCGTGCGCTGCGAGGTGTACATGCCGGCGGAGGCGTCGGTCTCCAAGGCGGAGGCGACGATCGGCTACGGCGCCTCGGTTCATCTGGAGGGCGACTCGCTCGACGACTGCGTCGTGCTGGCCGAGAAAAGGGCTCGGGAGGCGGGTCTTCACTTCGTCCATCCCTTCGACGACCCGGCGATCGTCGCCGGGCAGGGCACGCTCGGCCTCGAGCTCATCGAGGACGTCGACGACCTCGCCATGGTCATCGTGCCACTCGGAGGGGGCGGGCTCGTCTCAGGGATCGCGTGCGCCATCGACGCTCTTGCGCCGCACGTGCGGGTCGTCGCTGTGCAGGCGGCGGTCTGCGCCCCCTTCCTCGCCAGGAGGGAGGGTCACCGCGCGACCACCACCAAGGCCGGCTCGACGCTTGCCGACGGCATCGCAGTGAAGCGTCCCAGCGGTATCACCCTCGGGCTGATCGAGCGCCACGTCGACGAGATCGTGGGTGTCGGGGAGAACGAGATCGCCGACGCCATCGTGATGCTGCTCATGCGTTCCAAGCTCGTGGTCGAAGGGGCCGGAGCCGTGGGTGCCGCGGCGCTGATGGCGCGCCGCATCATTCCGCCGGCCACCGGCACGACGGTCGTGGTGCTGTCAGGCGGCAACGTGGACACGGGCCTTCTCGCCCCGGTCATCCGACGCCACGAGACCAACGCCGGCCGGCGGGTCGTTTTCTTCGCCCGGATCCCCGACCGGCCCGGCAGCCTCGCCCGCCTGCTCACCTGCCTCGGGTTGAACGGCGCCAACCTCGTCACGGTGGAGCACCTGCGCGAGGGCTACGACCTGCAGGTGCGCGAGACGGCGGTCCACATCGTGTTGGAGACGCGAAACCGTGAACACGCAAAGGCGGTTCTGGACGCAGCGAGACAGGCCGGCTTCGACGTCCGCATGGCCGGCCACGGAGCGGCCTGAGAGACCGCACCCCCGTTTCCGGCTTTCGGCGTTGGCTCCGGCCGGTCCGGTCCCGGTGTCCGCCTGCGCCAAGTAGTTTGGCCCCATGCCCAAGTCCGCGGAAAGCCCTTTTGAGGAGACGCTCAGCCAGATCGACCCTGAGGTGAGTGCGGCCATCGACTCCGAGCTCGCGCGGCAAAGGTCCACGCTCGACCTGGTCGCGTCCGAGAGCGTGCCACCACGGGCGGTTCTCGAGGCGCAAGGTTCGGTGCTCACGGCGAAGTACGCGGACGGCTATCCCGAAAGACGCGACTACGACACCTGCGAATGGATCGACGAGATCGAGCGCCTGGCGATCGACCGGGCGAAGGCGCTGTTCGGTGCCGACCACGCCAACGTCCAGCCCTATTCCGGCGCGAGCGCCAACGCCGCCGTGCTTCACGCCCTTTGCAAGCCGGGTGACGTAGTGCTCGGTTTCGACTTCGCCCACGGTGGTCACCCGACACAGTGCGGCACCGAGACCTTCGCGGGGCGCAACTACCGGGCCTTCGCGTATCACGTGCGGCGCGACGACCGGCTGGTGGACATGGACGAGGTCGAGCTGCTCGCCCGGCGCCACCGGCCGCGGGTCGTGTTTGCCGGTTGGTCGTGCTACAGCCGCCACCTCGACTTCGCGCGATTCCGTGCCATCGCCGACGAGATCGGTGCCGCGCTCGTGGTCGACATGGCCCACATCGCCGGCCTGGTTGCCGCCAAGGTGCATCCCGACCCGGTCCCGCTGGCGGACGCCTGCACGATGACGGTCCACAAGACTCTCGGCGGGGCTCGGGGCGGTGCCATCTTGTGCCGGCGCGAGCTCGCCGAGCGGATCGACGCCGCCGTATATCCCGGCGAACAGGGTTGCCCGCTTCCGCACGTGATCGCCGCCAAGGCGGTGACGTTCAAGCTTGCAGGGACCGACGAATTCCGCGAACGGATGGAGCGCACCGTGGCGGGGGCGCGGACGATGGCGCAGGTGCTCGTCGAGGCGGAGCACAGGACCCGGGCGGCGGTCGTCACCGGTGGCACCGACGTCCACCAGCTGCTCGTGGACCTCGCACCTGCTGGTCGCGAGGCCTGGGCCACGCTCCGGCGGCTCAACAAGATCGGGATCTCCGCCAACGCGATCGCGCTCGCCTACGACCCGCTCGAAGGGCCGGCGTGCTCAGGGCTGCGCTTCGGGGCGACGGCGCTCGCGAGCCGGGGCTTTGGCCGCGAGCACTTCGCCGAGGTCGGTGCCATTCTCGCGGACGCTCTCGCGAACGGCGGCGAGGACCGCGACGGATCCCTGGCCGGCCGCGTCGCCGAGCTCACGGGCGCGATGCCGCTGTACCCCTATCTCGCCTGAGAACCGGCGCCGAGGGACGAGGGTCGCCTGTCAGGAGGTCTGTAGCTCAGCCCGGGTCGCAAGCACGACGAGCAGCGCCTGGTTGAGGCTGAGCGGGAGGGGTGCAAGCTTGGACGACGACGTGAAGCTCACCTGGGCGTGACCGACGGCGAACGAGATGACCTCGAAACGGAACGGCAGCGTCACGCCCCGGACCACAGCCGTGCCACCCATGGACATTGCCCACAAGGGTGGGCTCCCAGGAAGGGCGGGAAGCGCCGCCGGAGCCACCGACAGCGAGATGTGCGAGCCGTCCGGCAGTCCGGCCAGCATGGATGCCGACCAGAACCTGTTGATGCACGATCTCGCGGCTGACCGGGTGAGCAGGGAACGCGGTGCTGCCAGGTCCCTAATCACCGTTGTGGCGTCGGAGTGGATGGCGACCACGTCAGCGGTCTGCCAGGAACCGCCGAGCGGGTCCGAGGCGGCCGCCTGGGTGGAGGCCACGGCGGCCGCGCTGGTGTCAGAAGCCGTCAGGGCGGCGCTGACGCTTTGGATGTCGCCGGCGCATCCCGGGTTCGAAGCGGTCCAGGAACGGACGAGCGAGGGTGTCACGAGCCCTGCGGCGACCCCGTAAGAGCTGGCTGTGACCCCGGTCTTTGCCACGTGCCAAGGGGGTGGGAAGTCGCCGGTCCTGAGGACGACGTTGTTTGCCGCCTGCTGTGCCTGGGCGACGGTCGTGAGCCCGGGCTGAGTGGGGCCCCTGAAGGCGGCGATGCCGGCAGCTGCTCCGGCTGCCGCGACGAAGAGCACGACAATCGCGATGGCCGAGCCGTAGCGGCGGATGATGCCCGGCTTCTTGGCTGTGACCGGTGCCGGGCCTTGTTCGCTGCTCGTGGCGGTGGCGCCCAGTAGGGCCGGCGTCGGCGCCTGAGGCTGTCTCGAGGCAAGCGGCTCGGATGCCTGCGTGCCTGAGTCGGCTTGGGAGACCTCGGCGGCGACGACCGCCTGAAGAGCCGCCGGCAATGGCTTGCGAGCCTGGCGTGCGAACGATCGCCGTTCGCCGATCGGCCAGGCTGCTCCCTCGCCGTCGGACGAACGGGGGAAGTGCTGCTCTCCGCTGGAAGCAAGCTCTGGCTCGGCAGGGGCAGCGGGCTCGGGCTCGCCATAAGCAGCAAGCTCTGGTTCGGCAGACGCAGCAAGCTCTGGTTCGGCAGAAGCAGCAAGCTCTGGTTCGGCAGAAGCAGCAAGCTCTGGTTCAGCAGACGCAGCAAGCTCTGGTTCAGCAGACGCAGCAAGCTCTGGTTCGGCAGACGCAGCAAGCTCTGGTTCGGCAGACGCAGCAAGCTCTGGTTCGGCAGACGCAGCAAGCTCTGGTTCGGCAGAAGCAGCCAGCTCTGGCTCTGCAGGGGCCGGGCTCACGACCTGGGCGGTATCCGAGTCAGCTGCGTAAGGCGCCCCCTCGGCCGGGATCGACTCCGTTGCCAGGTCTGAAGGCTCCTCGTCTTGGAGAGGTGACGTCCCGAGCGACGACGCCGGCGGGCGGTTGCTGCGACGTCTCGGGACCGCGTCGGCCAGGGCACGCTCACCGGCCATTCTGACGAATTCGTCATAGGGGTCGTACATCCGCGAGCCGGCGTCGGGAGGCGTCTGTGGGGCGACGGCCGGCTGAGCGTCGGTAGTTGCGAGCCCAGCAGAGGGACGTTCGTCGTAGGCCCACGGCTCGGAGACTTGCGGTGCCGGACGGTCCTCGGCGTCCGACTCCTCCGGTCCTCTCGGCATGAGCGGCCCCTGGGCCGCGGCGCGGGCGACGGCTCCCGCCACCGCCTCACGCAGTTCCGAGGTTGGCCTGATCGTCGAGGGGCGCCGGCGCGCGCTCGGCGGCGGGCCGATTCTCTCGAGGGTTGTCGCAGGCGGCGGGGCCACGACAGGTGGTGCGGCCGATGTGGGCTGCGGGATCGCGAACCTTGGTGCCGGAGGTGGGGGAGTAGGCGGCGGGGGGGCGACGGTGGGCGACGCTGACGCCTGCGCCGAGGCCGTTGAGACGGGCTCGCGCGTCGCGGCCGGCGCAGCCAGCGGTTCCGGAGCGAACGTAGTGCCCTGGTCACAGGGCTTCTCGGGCTCGTGCGGCTGGACGGGATGCCAGCGAGGCAGGGGTTCTAGCACGGCAGCTGCGCGCGCGGGTCGTTCCAGGGCTGGCGGTGTGGGAGCGGGGCGGTTAGGCCCCGACGGCGACCGGGATGGTGGCCGTCTCGAGTCGGCTCTTTGCCGCGCATCGGGTCGCCACCGGGTCTCGGACTTCGAGATGATCGGCTCCGATGCGCTCCGCGGCTCGAACGGCCAGTTTGGCCGGTCCAGACCCCTGAAACGGGGCATGTCGCTGTCGCGTCGCAGTCCGGCCGCTCGGCCGGGGCTCTTTTCATCGGCACTGCCGTTTTGCGCGCCCGAATACGCACCGCCGCGCTCGTCCGGGGAGAAAGTCCCGTTCCTGACCTCGCCATGGACTTGGGCGTAGACCTTGTCCCGGACTCGGGCCACGCCGATCGTGGCGTCGAAGAGGGCGGCAATGCGGGCTTGTTCACCGGTTGCCGCATAACGCGCGGCCGGATGCAGGTCCGGCGGGTACCACTTGCCGTCAGACGCGAGCCACCATCCGATGCCCTGGAGGTCGTCGCTCAAAGTACTCCTCATCTGTCCCGAACAGCTCGATCGAGCGTAGCGAGTGAAACATCGCAACGGGGGGCTCGCGTCACAGAAGGATACCCGTCTCGCCACCCGGACTTGGCAAAATTCAGGGACGAATCGCGCGGTTGCCGCACCAGGACGACGGGCCGATTGCGGACGGAAAGTGCAGCTCAGACTCCAGGCACCGTCCTGATAGGGTCGTCGCGGGTGCGTGCGCTTCTCTCTGTCTACGACAAGACCGGCCTGGACGAATTCGCGCGCGGTCTGGACGACCTCGGCGTCGAGCTCGTGGCGAGCGGCGGCACCGCAAAGCTCCTGGAAGCGGCCGGGATCGACCACCGCGAAGTCGCCGAGCTCACGGGTGTGCCCGAGATGCTGGGAGGGCGCGTGAAGACCCTGCACCCTGCAATCCACGCGGGCATCCTGGCCGACCGGTCGGTCCCGTCCCACCTTGAGGACCTGGCGTCCCAGCACATCGCCCCGATCGACCTCGTCGTCTGCAATCTGTACCCGTTCGAGGCACAGCCGTCGGTGGAGACGATGGACGTTGGAGGCCCGACGATGATCCGGGCCGCGGCGAAGAACTGCGCTTACGTCACGGTGGTCGTCGATTCCGGGCAGTACGGGGCCGTCCTGGAGGAGCTGCGGGCCAACGGGGTCGTGAGCGACGCCACGCGTCGCAGGCTGGCACGCGCCGCCTTCGCGCACACCGCCGCCTACGACGCCGCCATCGTCCGCTGGCTGGACGAGACCGGGCCCGAGGCCGGCAATCGTGCGGGAACGCTGCCCGAGACCTTCTCCGTCGTCCTCGAGCGAGTCAGGTCACTCCGCTACGGGGAGAACCCGCACCAGAAGGCCTCGCTCTACAGGGCGCGCGGCAATCCCCCCGGTTGGTGGGAGGAAGCGGTCCAGCACGGCGGGAAGGAGCTTTCCTACCTGAACCTGCTCGACGCCGAGGCGGCGTGGCGGCTGGTGCACGAGCTCGTCGGCTCCGAGGGCCTCAGCTTTGGGGCGGGCCTTTACGCGGCGGCGATCGTCAAGCACACCAACCCTTGCGGGGTCGCCATCGACGAAGACCTCGGCACCGCCTATGCGCGGGCCCTCGATGCCGACCCCGTCTCGGCTTTCGGCGGCATCGTGGCCCTGAGCGGCCGTGTCGACGCTGTGCTCGCGGACAGGATCGTCGCGGGCCCGATGTCGGACCTGCTCATAGCACCCGGGTTCGATGACGACGCCCTTTCCTGTTTTGCGGGCAAGCGCAAGAACATGCGGGTGATGGCCGCGCCTGCGCCGTCGCCCATGGAGATCGGCCTGCGCCAGATCGACGGAGGCTTTCTCGTCCAGGAGCACGACAGGTTCCGATCGGCACCCGACACCTGGCGCGTGGTGACAAGGCTCACACCGAGCCGTCAACAATGGCGCGATCTCGAGCTGGCGTGGAGGGTTTGCGGACTGACTTCGTCCAACGCCATCGTTCTGGCCTACGGTGGGCAGATAGTCGGTATCGGGTGCGGGCAGCAGAACCGCGTGGACGCGGCCGGGATCGCCGCCCGCAAGGCTGGCGGACGGGCGCAAGGAGGAGCAGGGGCAAGTGATGCATTTTTCCCGTTTCGAGATGGGTTGGACGCGATGATCGATGCGGGCGTCACCGCCGTCGTACAGCCGGGCGGGTCAGTTCGCGATGACGAGGTGATCGCCGCGGCCGACGCGCGTGGGATCTCGATGGTGCTCACTTCCGAGCGCCACTTCCGCCACTGATGGCCGCCATCCTGCTGGACGGGCAAGCGCTCGCCGCCCGTGAACGGGGCGAGCTGTCGAAGCGGGTCGCCGAGCTGAAGGCGGCCGGCGTCACCCCGGGTCTCGGGACGATCCTCGTCGGGGACGACGGACCGAGTGCCCGCTATGTGGCGATGAAGCACCAGGACTGCGCCGAGATCGGTGTCGAGTCCGTGCACGAGGAACTACCGGAGAACGTCACCCAGGAGCGACTCGAGTCGGTCGTGCGATCGCTCAGTGCCAATCCGGAAGTCGACGCGCTGCTCATCCAGCTGCCCTTGCCGAAGCACTTGAACGAGGAGCGGGCTCTATTGGCCGTGAATCCGGACAAGGACGTCGACGGGTTGCACCCTGTGAACCTGGGTCGCCTCGTGATGGGCGCGCCCGGGCCGCTCCCCTGCACTCCTGCGGGCATCGTCGCGCTGCTGCACGCCTACGACGTGCCCGTGAGTGGCAAGCACGTCGTCATAGTGGGCCGCGGGCTCACGATCGGCCGGCCGCTCGCACTGTTGCTGGCGTTGAAGCGCCCGGGACTGAACGCGGCCGTGACGGTCGTTCACACCGGAGTGGCCGACCTGGGCGACTACGTGCGACAGGGTGACATTGTCGTCGCGGCGGCGGGTTGGGCGAACCTGGTCACCCGCGACATGGTGAAGCCCGGCGCAGCAGTGGTCGGCGCCGGGGTCTCACGCGAGGGAAAGCGCTTGCTCTCGGACGTCGAGGAATCGGTCGCTGAGGTTGCAGGCTGGATAACGCCGCGGATCGGGGGGGTCGGGCCGATGACGAGGGCGATGCTGCTGAGCAACGCCGTGCTCGCGGCCGAACGGCGGGCGGCTGCACTCGGCGGGGGCTAGTGCCGCTTCAGCCAACGTTCGCCTCCTCGGCACGGGCAGCTGTTGGCCGAGCAGTGAAAACGTCCCGGTGTAAAAGCGCCCCGGCACGAGGTGGCGCCGCCGGCGCGCAAAGGGCGCCCTTTCATCGCCAGCGCGACGTGCTCTTGTGACGGCGAAGCAGGCGTCGGAGTAGCGACGCAGCACAGAGCGTGCCGCGCTCACCGACAACTCACCGAAGCTTGCTCGTCCGCGGGCAGAAAGCTCCCGACAGAGTGCCTGCTAGCTGACGGTCCGCTCCTCGCCCCCCGCCGCGCGCGCCTCGTTCAGGGCGAGCACCCAGGCCCAGACGTCGCCGCCCGCGACGAGCTGAGCGAACAGGCGCCGGCGCTGGGCCGTGGTGGTCTGCAGCGCGATCGGGGCGCAGCGGTGAACCACCCTTGGGGCATCGGCGGCACGCACGCGGGGCACGCGGCGATGGTCGCAGGTCGCCGTATCACTGCAACGGGGCAAACGTTGCCGGTTACCGTACTGGCTCCAACAGCACTGTCGGGGACTCGATGCAAGCAGGCGCCGCCTTCGGCGCCGAGCGGCTTTGCGGCTCAGCCTTGTGCCGACGCGCGCCCTCCTAAGTAGGCTCGCCTGTATGTCAACGAAGATCACGATGTCGCCGGCGGGTGCCCTCTTGGTACCGGATGAACCCATAGTCCCCTACATCGAGGGCGATGGGATCGGTGTCGACATCTGGCCCGCCGCGCAGCATGTCCTCGATGCCGCCGCGGCCAAGCACGGCAAGCACATCTCCTGGAAGGAGGTGCTCGCCGGTGAGAAGGCCTTCAAGGCGACCGGCGAGTGGCTTCCCGAAGAGACGGTCGAGGCGTTCCGGGATCACCTGATCGGCATCAAGGGACCGCTCACGACACCTGTGGGCGGCGGTTTCCGCTCGCTCAACGTGGCGCTGCGACAGTTGCTCGACCTGTACGTCTGCCTGCGGCCGGTGCGCTGGTTCGCCGGGGTGCCCTCGCCGGTCCTGCACCCTGAGAAGGTCGACATGGTGATCTTCCGGGAGAACACCGAGGACGTGTACGCCGGCCTCGAGCTCAAGGAGGGCACGCCCGAAGCCCGCAAGCTGATCGCCTTTGTGCAAGAGGAGTTCGGCTGGACGGTGCGGGCCGATTCCGGGATCGGCCTGAAGCCGATCTCGGAGACCGGCTCGAAGCGCCTCGTGCGCGCGGCCCTGCAGTACGCCGTGCGACGCCATCGCCGCAGCGTCACGTTCATGCACAAGGGGAACATCCAGAAGTTCACCGAGGGGGCGTTCCGCAACTGGGGTTACGAGGTCGCCCGCGACGAGTTCTCCGACGTGGCGGTCGCCTGGGAGGACTGCGGCGGCCAGCCCGGCGACAAGATCCTTGTGAAGGACGCGATAGCGGACATCACCTTCCAGCAGGTCCTGACCCGCCCCGACGAGTTCGACGTGATCGCGGCGACGAACCTGAACGGCGACTACCTGTCCGATGCGCTGGCGGCCCAGGTCGGGGGGATTGGGATCGCGCCCGGAGGCAACATCAACTACGTGACCGGGCACGGCGTCTTCGAGGCGACGCACGGCACGGCGCCGAAATACGCCGGTCAGGACAAGGTCAATCCTGGCTCGTTGCTCCTCTCCGGCGTGCTCATGTTCGAGCACTTCGGGTGGCAGGAGGCTGCCGACGACATCGTCGCCGCGCTCGAGCGGACAATCGCCGACAAGATCGTGACCTACGACTTCGCCCGGTTGATGCAAGGCGCGCACGAAGTCCGCTGCAGCCAGTTCGCAGAGGCAATCGTCGAGCGCCTCTGAACGGGCGGACCAGCCGAGCCCTGGCGCGGTCACGGCTGCGAGGCCCGGTTACGGGACATCCTTGCGCTCGGTTAGTCTGCTACGCCGTGACCGACACTTCTGCCACGACAACCGCCATTGACGCCAGGATGCACTGGCCTGTCAACGTCACCGTCACCGGTGCCGCGGGCCAGGTCGGCTATGCGCTGCTGTTCCGCATCGCTTCGGGTGAGATGTTCGGGCCGGGCCAGCCCGTGGCGCTTCGCCTCTTGGAGATCGAACCCGCCATGAAAGCGCTCGAGGGCGTGGTGTTGGAGCTCGAGGACTGTGCGTTCCCCCTTCTCGTCGACATCGAGGCGACGGCCAACCTTGCGATCGCTTTTCGCAGGACCTCGTTCGCGCTCTTGGTCGGCTCGGTTCCCCGCAAGCCCGGCATGGAGCGCAAGGACCTGTTGGGGGTGAACGCCGGTACTTTCAAGACCCAGGGACGCGCCATCGCCGACTATGCGGCCTCGGACGTGCGGGTGCTCGTGGTCGGCAACCCGTGCAACACCAACTGCCTCATCGCCCGCTCGAACGCCCCCGAGGTGCCGGCGGAACGCTGGTTCGCCATGATGCGCCTGGACCAGAACCGGGCCCAGAGCCTGCTCGCACGCCGCGCCCAGGTGTTCAACGGGCAGGTGACGAACATGGTCGTGTACGGGAACCACTCCCTGACGCAATTCCCCGATTACGAGAACGCCCGCATCCTCGGCCGGCCCGCGATCGACGTGATAGGCGACATCGACTGGCTGAAGGGCGAGTTCCTGAAGACGGTGAAGGGGCGCGGCGCGGCCATCTTGGAGGCACGGGGCATGTCGTCGGCTGCCAGCGCCTCGCACGCAATAGTCGACTCGGTGGCGAGCATTGTGCGTCCGACGCCGCCCGGTGAGGCCGTGTCGCTGGCGGTCGTGTCGAGGGGCGAGTACGGCGTGCCGGAGGGGTTGCAGTTCGGGTACCCGGTGCGTTCGGACGGGAAGAATTGGGAAGTCGTCCCCGACCAACCGCACTCGGATTTCGCGACTCAGCAGATCCGGGCGACGACCAAAGAGCTGCTCGAGGAGCGGGCCGAAGCGGAAGGGTTGCTGAAAGGCTGAAG
Source organism: uncultured Acidimicrobiaceae bacterium (assembly GCA_963719125.1). Taxonomy (GTDB): domain Bacteria; phylum Actinomycetota; class Acidimicrobiia; order Acidimicrobiales; family Bog-793; genus Fen-455. The sequence goes on along the minus strand of CAVRAT010000001.1, from coordinate 29,855 downwards.
CGAGCGCCTAGTGGCGCAGCACCACGGTCCCGGCAGCCTTGTCGTGGAGCGTCTGGTTGCGGTTGTCCCACAGCGGCCAGAGCAGGTCGAGGAAAGCGGCGAAGGGGATGACGGTCAGCACTCCGGCGGCGAGCGATCGGACCGCCGCCCGGGCGGGACCGATCGGGGTGCGCCCCTCGATTGCGTCGACGGCGTCGAGGCGCAGCAACGCCATGCCGAGGGTGTGGCCGAAGAAACCGACGAGGGCGAACGAATAGGCAAAGCTCACGGCGAGGTCCAAGTAGAGGTAACCGGTGCGGGTGCGGACGTGGGCGGCCAGATGGAGGAGGTAGGTGGCGACCCCGATGAACACGGCATCGGCGACGGCCCCCACGGCGCGGACGCCCCAAGAAGCGAGCGGGATCCCGAAATCGTCCGGCGCGTAGCTCGGGCGATTCACGAGCGGGTGCCGGAAAGGAAGCAGATCAGACGTTGACCTCGATGCCGAGGCGCCTCAGATAGGCGAGGCGACGGCTCATTGCCTGGATCCAGTCCTTGTAGTCAGCCTCGAAGTGGTCACTGTCTCCGTCCTCGAAAGCATGCTCGAGTTCGTCGAAGGCTGCGTCTTCACGGTCGAGCAACACGCGGTACTGGCTCAGCATGTGATCGTCGACCACACCCGTCAAGGTCATGTTCCTGGTCCCCTTTCCGTATGCCGTTGCGACAGCGTACCCCCGTGGGTTTGTGCGACAGAATGCACTCCGATGACGATTGCGTGACCAGGGGTCGCGCCGCGGACACGGCGCGGATCCGGGGTCGGCTCCCTTCAGCCGCCTCCGTGCTCGGACGGGTGCAGGCCAGAGGCATCGAGGGAGAGGACGGCCTCCAAGAAGGCCAGGACGTCGGTGCCCTCCGCGATGCGCTTGGCCGTCGGCTTGCCCGTCCCGTGGCCGGCGGCGGTCTCGACGCGGATGACGACCGGCCGATCGGCGCCCTGGGCTTTTTGGAGGGCGGCGGCGAACTTGAACGAGTGGCCCGGGACGACTCTGTCGTCGTGGTCGCCCGTCAGGAGCAACGTCGCCGGGTAGCGCCCGTCTTGGCGCAGGTTGTGCAGCGGTGAGTAGGCGCGGAGCCACCGGTACTGCTCGGGATCGTCCGGGTTGCCGAAGTCGCTCGTCCAGGCCCAACCGATGGTGAACTTGGGGAAGCGCAGCATGTCGAGCACTCCGACGTTGGCCACGGCAGCCCCGAACAGTTCCGGGTGCTGGGTCAAGCACGCCCCGACCAAAAGGCCGCCGTTCGATCCGCCGATGATGGCGATCCGGTCCGCCCGCGACCAACCCGAGCCGGCGAGCCACCGCGCGCACGCGCAGAAGTCGTCGAAGACGTTCTGCTTGTTGGCGAGACGGCCGGCATCGTGCCAGGCCTTCCCGTACTCGCCACCTCCGCGGAGGTTGGCGACAGCGAAGAGCCCACCCTGCTCCATGAAGAGCGCGCACATGGCCGAGAATCGCGGCGTCACCGGGATGTCGAAGCCCCCGTATCCGTAAAGGAGAACGGGCACGTCCCCGTTCGGGGACAGGTCGCGTCGCCTGGCGAGGAAAAGCGGGATCTTCGTGCCGTCGTCTGAGGTCGCGAAGAGCTGCTCTGTGACGTAAAGGCCGGGCTCGGTCCGTGCGCCGGAAGGCCGGAGCACCCGGGTCTCACCGCTCGAGAGGTCGTGCGCGAAGACCGAGGAGGACTGCGTGAAGGACTCGACCTCGAAGTGGACGAGGTTTGCGCCGGGCCGGCCCTCGATCCCCTCGTGGTCGCGGGGGCTGCTGACCACCGCCGACAGTGCAGGCAGTTGGATGTCGCGGACAAATGGCCCGCCGAGCTCGTGGACGCGCAGCTGCGAGCTGGCGTGGTGCAGGTAGTGGCAGACGAGCCGCCCGCCGTAGAAATACGCGTCGCAGAGGCAGTCCTCTGTCTCGCCGACGATCTCGCGCCACATTGCCCGGGCCGGGTGGTCGAGGTCGATCGCGACAATCCTTTGCAGCTGGGCCTCCCAGTCGGTCAGGACGTAAAAGGTATTGCCCACGTTGGTGAGCACGCACGCTTTCGAGGCGAAGTCCTCGATGAGGTCCCGGTAGCCGCCTTCGGGGTCCTCGAGGTCGAGGACGCGGATCTGAGTCTCGGGGAACGTCCCCCGTGTGATCGAAACGATCACGAAGCGCCCGTCGTCGCTCACTGTCGCATCCGGCAGCCAGTCCGGCTCCTCGGGAGCGGCGAAGACGAGCTCGTCATCGCCTTGGCCTGTGTGCAGGCGGTGAAAGAAGACGCGTGCCAGGCGGCTTTCCTGGACGTACTGGGCACTTTGGCGCGGCTGCTCCATGGCGACGTAGTAGAAGCCCGTGCCGTCTTTTCGCCAGGCGAGAGAGCCGAACTTGGACCATTCGACGATGTCGTCGAGGTCCTCTCCTGTCGCCACCTCCCGGACCCGCCAGGTCCTCCAGTCCGATCCCGCCGCGCTCGTGGCATAGGCGAGCTTCGAGCTGTCCTCGGTGACCTCGAGGCCGGTCACAGCCACGGTGCCGTCCTCGGACAACAAGTTGGGGTCGAGCAGGACCCGACCTTCCGAGCCCGGGTCGTCCATCACCCACAGCACCGGCTGGTCCTGGAGCCCGCTGTTGCGGGTCTGGAACCAGAGCCCGCCCCGTTGGAAGGGAACACCGAAGCTGGGGTAGTCAGACAGCGCCGTCAGTCGGGAACGGATCTTCTCGCGGTTGGGCACCGCCGCGAGGAAGGCTTCTGTCAGCTCGTTCTCCGCTCTTATCCAGGTGAGCGTCTCGGGGTCGTCGCTCTGCTCGAGCCACCGGTAGGGATCTGGGACCAGCTCCCCGTGATAGTCGTCGGCCTGGTCGCTCCTGCGGGCTTTCGGGTAAGGGCGATCGAGCATCATGCCTCCTTCGCTCGAGACTAGGAAGCTTGACCGCCCCCGAGTGCCGCGGTGACGAGTGGCGCGAGCCGCGCGAGAAGGTCCCCGGCGGCGACCAGAGCCCGCGCGTCGCCTCTCAGCTTGATCTTGCCGGCACCCAGCAGGTCCGGCAGCGACGCGCTCTCCGAGGCGATCGCTTTCGCAGTGGAGAAGTCCTCGACGAGTGTCACGTCCGCCGTTTCGGTCGAATCGGGCACAAGCGACCCCGAGCCGTCCCGACCCAGCACGATCGTGTAGCGCACCTCACCGTTGCGCACGCCCGCGGCGCTCGCGTCGTCGGGCACGGCGGTGATGATCTGACCGAGGCGGAGCCCGCCGAGGGGCGCATTCGCCGCATCGCCCGTGACCGGCAAGCTCCTCAAAGCCGCGGCGAACGCCTCGAACCAGCCCTCGCTCAAGAACTCAGGCACCGTCACCGGGCTTGGGCGAAGTCGGCGCCGCAGGCTGTTGGTGCTCGGCGCCCGTGTACTTACGGGCCTGCGAGGCGGGAAGGGGAGCCGGGCGTCCCGTGATCTTGCGCCCGAACCAGGCGACGGGGTCGTAGCGCGAGTCGACGATGCGCTCTTTGAGGGGGATGATCGCGTTGTCGGTTATGTGGATGTCCTCCGGGCACACCTCGGTGCAGCACTTGGTGATGTTGCAAAGACCGATGCCCATGTCCCGGTGGATGTAATCGCGCCGGTCCAAGGTGTCGAGGGGATGCATCTCGAGCTCTGCAAGGCGCACGAAGAACCGAGGGCCTGCGTAACGGGGCTTGTTATCCTCGTGGTCCCTGATCACGTGGCAGACGTTCTGACAGAGGAAGCACTCGATGCACTTGTGGAATTCCTGGCCGCGGTCGATGTCCACCTGGGCCATCCGGTACAGGCCGTCCGCATCCCTCGGGCCGGGCTTGAAGGCGGGGATTAGCTTCGCGACCTCGAAGTTGTAAGAGACGTCGGTCACGAGGTCGCGCATGATCGGGAAGGCGCGCATCGGCGAGATCGTGATGGGCTCGTCGGTGGGCAGCGTGCTCATCCGCGTCATGCACATCAACCTGGGCCGGCCGTTGATCTCGGCGCTGCAGGAGCCGCACTTGCCCGCCTTGCAGTTCCAGCGGACGGCGAGGTCCGGTGCCTGGGTCGCATGGATACGGTGGACGACGTCGAGCACGACCTCGCCTTCCTGCGGTGTGAGGTGGTAGTCCTGGAACCGGCCCCCGTTCGCATCCCCGCGCCACAGGCGCATGACGAGGTCCTTTGGCGGCGGTTCCGGGGAGGGTTGGGGAGCTGCGGACGGGGCCGGTTCGGTGTCGATCGCCATCAGTGCGCCCCCTCCTCGAAGAGTTTTGCGAGCTCGTCGGGCATTTGAGGCTTGGGCTCCTTCGCTAGTACGTATTCGCCGTCGACGAAGCGGGTGACCATGTTGACGTTCTCGAACTCCGGCCTGAAGCCCGGGTAGTCCTCGCGGGTATGGCCTCCTCGGCTCTCACGGCGCTCGATGGCGCTCAATGTCGTGCAGTTCGAGACGGCCAGCATCGACTCGAGGTCCAGGGCGAGGTGCCACCCCGGGTTGAACTGGAGGTTTCCCTCGACGGCGCAGTGCGAGGCGCGTTCGGCCAGCTCGGCGAGCTTCTCCCTTGCCTCGAGCAGCTCGCTCTCGACGCGGATTATGCCCACGAGTGCCTGCATCGTCTCTTGCAGGTCACGGTGCACGGCATAGGCGTCCTCGTGGCTCTCGTTGGCGAAGTAGGACGTCGCATGTTCTGTCACCTCGGCGACTTGAGTCTCGGAGACCTGCGGGATCCCCGGGATGCCGAGGGCGCGCTCGGCTGCCGCCAGACCTGCCCTGCGGCCGAACACCACCAGGTCCGACAATGAGTTGCCCCCGAGCCTGTTCGACCCGTGCATGCCCCCTGCGGCCTCGCCGGCGGCGTAAAGGCCCGTCACCGTGGTGGCCTCCGTGTCAGCCTCGACGCGGATGCCTCCCATGGCGTAGTGGCAGGTGGGGCCGACCTCCATCGGCGTCGTCGTGATGTCGATGTCGGCCAGCTCCTTGAACTGGTGGTACATGGAGGGGAGCAGGCGGCGAATCTCCTCTGGTGTCCGGCGGCTCGCGATGTCCAAGAAGACGCCGCCGTGCGGGCTCCCCCGTCCTGCTTTCACCTCCGCGTTGATCGCGCGGGCGACCTCGTCACGTGGGAGAAGGTCGGGGGGACGGCGGAAGTCCTTCTTGTTCTTGTACCACTGGTCCGCCTCCTCGATCGTGTCGGCGGTCTCGGCGGCGAAGAAGGGCGAGATGTAGTTGAACATGAAGCGCTCGCCGTCTCGGTTCTTCAAGACCCCGCCGTCGCCTCGCACGCCTTCGGTCACCAACAGGCCACGCGCCGAAGGCGGCCAGACCATCCCCGTCGGGTGGAATTGAATGGCTTCCATGTCGATCAGATCGCCCCCGGCCCACAGCGCCAGCGCCATCCCGTCACCGGTGCACTCCCACGAGTTCGAGGTGAACTTCCACGCCTTGCCGAGCCCGCCGGTCGCGATGACGATCGCCTTGGCGCCGAAGGTGACAAAACGCCCCGATTCCCGCCAGAAGCCCACCGCCCCGTTCACGGCCCCGGCGTCGTCCTGGAGGAGCCGGACGATCTTGCACTCCATGAAGACGTCGATCCCGATCGACACGGCGCGGTGCTGCAGGGCCCTGATCATCTCGAGACCGGTGCGGTCACCGACATGGGCGAGGCGCGCGTAACGATGGCCCCCGAAGTCCCGCTGCAGGATCCGGCCGTCGGCCGTGCGGTCGAACAGTGCGCCCCACTCCTCGAGCTCGAGGACGCGGTCGGGGGACTCGAGGGCGTGGATCTGAGCCATGCGCCAGTTGTTGAGCATCTTGCCGCCACGCATGGTGTCGCGGAAGTGGACCTCCCAGTTGTCCTCCGGCCACACGCTGCCGAGGGCCGCGGCGATGCCGCCCTCCGCCATCACTGTGTGCGCCTTTCCGAGGAGGGACTTGCACACCAGTGCCGTGCGGGCGCCCATCTCGCGCGCCTCGATGGCGGCCCGCAGCCCGGCTCCGCCGGCGCCTATGACCACGACGTCGAAGTCGTAACGCTCGGTATCGGTCATCAGAAGATCCTCGGGTCACTAAAGGCGCCGGACGACACCAGGTAGATGTACAGGTCCGACACCACGATCGTCATGAGCGACAACCAGGCGAACAGCTGGTGGTGCTTGTTCAGCGGTGTCGTGAGGTTGGTCCAGATCCACCGCCTCACCGGGGCGGCGGAGAACTTCTTCAGGTTCCCGCCGCTCAGGTGGCGGCAGGCATGACAGCCGAGCTGGTAGGCCCAGATGAACACCGAGTTCGCGACGAGTATGAGCGTGCCCACCCCCATGCCGACACCACCGGGGAAGCGGAAGGCCTCGATGGCGTCGTAGGTCAACAGCACGGCGAAGATGAACGTGAAGTACCAGGTGTACCTGTGGATGTTCTGGAGCACGAGTGGGAAGCGGGTCTCGCCTGTGTAGCGCTTGCGGAAAGCGTTGCGTTTGATCGACGTCGAACCGGCGTCGGCGACAGCGCACGCCGGCGGCGACAGCCAAAAGGCCCGGTAGTAGGTCTTGCGGTAGTAGTAGCAGGTGAGCCGGAAGGCCAGCGGGAAGACGAGGATGATGAGCGCGGGTGAGAAGCCGGAGTTCGCCGGCGTGACCGGACCCCAGCGCACCGCCGGCGGGCAGTTCGACGCGAGGCACGGCGAATAGAAGGGCGAGAGGTAGTTGCGCGCCTCGGCGAAACCGACGAAGTAGTGCCCGTTGCGGAAGGCGGCCCACGTCGCGTAGACGACGAACGCCAACAGGCCGAGCCCGGTGACCAAAGGCTGTGCCCACCAGGGATCCTTGCGGAGAACGACCGCCCTCGAGGGTCCGGCCCTTTGCGCGCCGATGCGGACAGGGATCGGCTGCGGCCGAGGTGCCGGCGACGGTGCCTCCTCGATGACGCTCATCAGTTGCCTCCGTGGGGATCGATCTCGCCCGAGCGTAGGTCGGACATGTCCTCACAACCTCCGTGCGGCGTGGCGATCATCATTGCACCGGGGTTGCACGTGCTGCGAGTTGACGCCCGTAGTCTCGCCGGATGTCCGAGATGCCACGCCCCCCTGAGCCAAGACCCGCCTCTCGTGCCCCCGCGACTGCTGCCGGCGCCCATCTCGCCGCCCCTTCGGCGCTGGCCTCGACGCTCGGAGAGCTGCGCGCCTCCGGGTGGTGCTCGGTGCCCGTCAAGGAGGAAATCCGCCGCAACGTGCTCGTTCGCGTATCCGAGGGCAAGCCGGTCGTGAACGGCGTGCTCGGCTATGACGACAGCGTCCTGCCGGCACTCGAGCATGCGCTCATAGCCGGCCACGACGTGATTTTCCTCGGCGAGCGGGGTCAGGCCAAGAGTCGGATGATCCGCTCTCTGGTCGGCCTCTTGGACGAGTGGCTGCCGGTGGTCGCGGGCTCGGAAATAAACGACGATCCCTACCGCCCGGTCTCGCGGATGGCCCGTGACCTGGTGGCAGAGGCCGGCGACGACACGCCGGTCGCCTGGGTCCACCGCAGCGATCGCTATGGCGAGAAGCTCGCCACCCCGGACACGTCCATGGCGGACCTGATCGGAGAGGTCGACCCGATCAAGGTGGCTGAGGGCCGCTACCTCTCCGATGAGCTCACGCTGCACTACGGGCTCGTGCCGAGGACCAACCGCGGGATCTTCGCCATCAACGAGCTGCCCGATCTCGCCGAGCGCATACAGGTGGGCCTGCTCGACGTGCTGGAGGAACGCGACGTGCAGATCCGTGGCCACAAGGTGCGTCTGCCGCTCGACATACTGCTCGTGGCCTCGGCGAACCCGGAGGACTACACGAACCGGGGGAGGATCATCACTCCCTTGAAGGACCGTTTCGGGGCCCGCATAAGGACGCACTACCCCCAGGACCTCGAGACCGAGCTCACGATCGTGTCCCAGGAGGCCCGCGCCTTCGAGGCGGGGAGCGTCCGTCTCCTGTTCCCCGAGTACATGTCCGAGATCGTCGCCCGCTTGAGCCAGCTGGCGCGTCGCAACCCCAGGGTGAGCCAGCATTCGGGCGTGTCCGTGCGCCTCAGCGTCACGAACCAGGAGACGCTGGCGGCAGCGGCAATACGCCGTGCCCTCCGGCACGGCGAGACGGAGGCGTCTCCCCGCGTGAGCGACCTCGGTGCCCTTCAGTCCTCGACCCTCGGCAAGCTCGAGATCGAGTCGCTCGAGGACGGCGAGGACGAGGAGGTCGTCGACAAGCTCATAAAGGCGGCCATCCTCCAGACCTTCCGCGAGCACTGCCCGCCAGAGACCCTCGGCCAGGTGGTCGGCGCCTTCGAGGACGGGAACGTCGTGCACATCGGTCCGGACATCTCGTCGCAGGACTACGTCGCTGTCCTCGGCCAGCTGCCGGCACTGCGCACGCCGGTGAGAGTGCTGACCGCCGAGTCGGAGAGCCCTGCCGCGATCGCCAGTGCCATCGAGCTCGTGTTGGACGGGCTGCATCTCTCCAAGCGGCTCAACAAGGACGCGGCAGGGCCGCGGGCGACCTACCGGGCGCGATAGGCAGGGCTCTGTGGCGATCTACCGGTACTCGAGATGGGACGGCACCCAGGCCGGCTTCGAGCTTGACGCGGACGCCATCCTGTCGGAGATCCACGATGATCTCGTTTACCACGGTGACGTCGGCTTTGCGCTTCGGCGGATGATGCAGCAGGGCTTTCGGGACTCGGGTGGCCGGCGCATTGAAGGCCTACAGGACCTCTTGGAGCGGATCCGGGAGAGCCGGCGTCAGGAACGTGCGCAGCATGATCCTTCCGGCGCCTATCAGGAGATCGCGGACGAGCTGAATGAGATTCTCGACCTGGAGCGCGGCGCGCTCGAGGACTTGGAGCGGGCGGCGAGCGACTCGGGAGACGAGCGCCGCCGCCAGGTCACCGACGAGGTCGTGGGCGAACGCCGCGCCGAGCTGGGACTGCTCCCCGAGGACCTGGCCGGCCGGGTGCGCGGCCTCATGAATTACGACTTCACCTCGAGCGAGGCGAGCCAACGCTTCGACGAGCTCCTGGAGCGCCTGCGCGCCGAGACGGCCAAGACATTCCTCGACCAGGTGGCGGGCGCCGCGGCCACGTCCGACGCTCCCGAACGTGAGCGCATCCGTAACGCCCTCGATGCCCTGAACACGATGATGGAGCAGCGCGCAGCGGGCGAAGCGCTCGACCCGAGCTTCTCCGAGTTCATGGAGCGCTACGGCGACCTGTTTCCCGGTGACCCGGCGAATCTCGACGAGCTCTTGGAACAGCTGGCCCGGCGGATGGCGGCCGTCTCGGCGATGCTCGCGTCGATGACGCCCGGCGAACGGGCGCAGTTGCAGGAGCTGATGGACGAGCTCCTGAGCGACATGGACCTTTCCTGGCAGGTCAGTCGCCTGGCGGCAAACCTGCGCGGGGCCTTCCCGGCCGAGCAGTGGGACCGCCGGACGTCGTTCAGCGGCGGTGAGACTATGGGGTTGGCGGAGACAACCGACATGTTCCAGCGCCTCGGCGAGCTCGACCAGCTCGAGAGGATGCTGTCGGGCTCCCCCCAGCCGGGCGCGCTCGCCGAGATCGACCTCGATCGGATGCGGGACCTATTGGGCACGCAGGCCGCCGCTTCTTTGGAACAGCTGCAGAAACTGTCGCGTCGCCTCGAGGAGGCAGGGCTCGCGGAGCAACGTGAGGGCCGGCTCGAGCTCACGCCGAAAGGGCTGCGGAGGATCGGCCAGCGGGCGCTCGAGGACCTGTTCAAGCACTTGTCGAAGGACCGTCTCGGTGGGCACGGGCTGGCGAGGATCGGGACGGGTCACGAGCGCGCGGAGGAAACCAAGCCTTACGAGATCGGCGACCCGTTCAACTTGAACATCGAGCGGACGCTGCGCAACGCCTTGCGCCGCCAGGTCGCCGAGGGTGACCTCGATTCTGGCGACAGGCCCGCGGTACGGTTCCCGGTCCGGCTGAGCCCCGAGGACTTCGAGGTGGAGCGGACCGAACACCAAAGCCAGTGTGCGTCCGTGCTCCTCATCGATCTGTCCCTGTCCATGCCGCTTCGCGACAACTTCCTTGCCGCGAAGAAGGTCGCGCTCGCCATGCAGGCCCTCATCTCGGGCCAGTTCCCCAGGGACTACCTAGGGATCGTGGGTTTCTCGGAGCGGGCACGCGAGATCCCGCGCCTCCGAGCTGCCGACTGTTTCGTGGGATTACGTGTACGGCACCAACATGCAGCACGCGCTCGTGATCGCCCGCAAGTTGCTCGCGCGCCACCACGGCACACGCCAGATCGTGATGATCACCGATGGTGAGCCGACGGCGCACATCCAGGCGGACGGGGAGGTTTTCTTCAACTACCCGCCTGCTCGCGCCACCGTCGAGGCAACATTGCTCGAGGTCCTGCGCTGTTCCCAAGAGGGGATCCGGATCAACACCTTCGCCCTGGACGCGACGGGCCACCTTCGCAATTTCATCGAGAAGATCACCCAACTGAACCGGGGCCGGGCCTTTTTCACGACGCCCGAAACTCTCGGCGACTACGTCCTCGTCGAGTTCATAGAGAACCGCCGCCGCCTGTCCCAAAGGCGCTCCCGGGGCGCATAAGACATTTCCAAGTACTGGAGGGGCCGGTCGCAGGCACGAGCCCCAGCCGCGCTTTGCCCAGTTTTCGGGCAAATCGAAACTCCCCCTTGCATCCGATCGCGCCAAGGTCCATGATAATCACCATCTTGTAACTACACGGTTGCGAGTTGTTAGGGGAGGGGGCGCCCAAGATGGCACTCCAAGCATTGCTCGAAGGTGGCCTCGATAGGACCTGGCAGGGTCGTGCTAACTGCATGGGTGTCGATCCGGAACTGTTCTTCCCGGAGCGGGGTGCATCGACGCGGGAGGCCAAGGAGGTTTGCCGAGGCTGCGTGGTGCGCCTCGACTGCCTCGAATTTGCGATCGCCAACAGCGAGAAGTTCGGCATTTGGGGCGGCATGAGTGAACGGGAGCGTCGCAGGGTCCGGCGGGCCCGTGTGCTTGCCCAGACGGCAAATACGGCTTCCTGAAATTTCCCCTCAAGAGCGGCGCCCGGCCGTCGGGGCGAAGCCTGATCGCGCTCTCCTCGCTCGGGACCTTTCGGCCTACGACTGCCGGGTACCGCGTCCGGCACCCTTCGAAGCGGCGCACGCCTTTGATGTGCGCCGCTCGGGCGCGGAAAGCCAGGCGCTTTCCTCTTGCAGCGGCCCAGAGGCGACCGCTCGCCGGCTCAGCTAGAGCGAACTGCTATGAGCCGGCGGTGGCGGGCGATCCGCCTGCGCTCGCGCTCTGAAGTCCCACCCCAAACGCCGTGGTCGATGTGATTGACCATGGCGTACTCGAGGCACGGCTCTTTTGCCGGGCAATCGGCGCAAACTCGTCGCGCCACTTCGACCCCCACGCCGTCACTCGGGAAGAAGGTGTCCGGAGGCATCTCCCGGCACTTCCCCCGCCCCATCCACGAAGTGTCCACGTCACCATTGTGACCTGTCCGGAGGCCCGACGCTACAGCCGTGAGCATATTCGCAGGAAATCCTAAGACTTTGACCGAGGCGGCATTCGGCGATTCCGGGCACGGTGCCCAAACGCTCGCACCAGGCGACCGGTAGATTGTCAAGGTGCCCCAAAGCCCAGGTGGCGACGACATTGTCGGCACTGACCCGCTGAGCGAGCTGCTGAGTTGGGGCGAGCTCGAAAGCGCGACCGACACCGTGCCACCCCGGGACGCCCACGAAAGGGGGAGTTTCACCCACGCGGGCTACGCCGAGATACGCACGCCAGGGGCCGGCTTTGCCGGGGACCGTGAGCGCCTCTACCTGAAACAGGAGAACGGGCCCGCCGGCTACGAACCAAACGCTTGGCCCGGGCCGGCCTTCGGGCAGACGCAGTGGCCGAGTCAGTGGACCTACCGCGAACCACCCAGGCACAGGGCGCCGAAACGTCCCCCGCGCTCGCTTCCCGGATGGTTCGGCGTGGCGCTCGTGTCGGCTTTGATCGGCGCGGTGGCCGGCAGCGCCGTCGTGGCCGTGTTCACGAACCGGTCCCCCCAGACGATCGTCAGGGAGTACTTCCCGACGAAAAGCCACAAGGTCCAAGTCGGCGACGTCCAGTCGATCCTCGCCTCGGTACTCCCAGCGGTCGTCTCGATCGACACGAGCAGTTTCCGGGGCGTTGGCGCCCTCGGCTCGTATGTGCAAGGTGCCGGCACCGGCATGATCATCGAGCCGAACGGCGTCATCCTCACGAACAACCACGTCATCGAAGGGGCCGAGACCGTCACCGTGACTCTCTACGGTCAGGTCAAGCAGTTCCCCGCCAGGATCATCGGAACCGATGCCTTAAAGGACATAGCTCTCGTGCAGGTCGAAGGTGCGGGGCACTCGCTGCCAACCGTCCGCTTCGGGAACTCCAACTCGGCCCAGCAAGGCGACGGTGTGCTTGCCATAGGCAATGCGCTCGCGCTCGCCGGTGGCCCGACGGTGACCGAGGGCATCGTGTCGGCACTGAACCGCTCGCTCACCGCCACCACCGACAACGGCACAACCGAGAACCTCACCGGCCTGATCCAGACGGACGCCCCCATCAACCCGGGCAACTCGGGCGGTCCGTTGGTGAACTCGTCGGGACTGGTCGTCGCCATGAACACCGCCGTCGCGACGAGTTCGCAAGGCAATGAACCCGCGCAGAACGTCGGTTTCGCGATCGCGATCGACGAGATCCGCGCCATCGTGGCCCAGATCCTCGCGCGGGCGGGCATGCACTGACCGGACGAGAAGCGTTCGCCCGCAGCCTCGTTGTCCTGCCGCCCGGTACAGTGGGCCGGTCGTGCCGCCAAGGAGAGACAATGAGCTTGATCAACCCGGAGGAACACCAGCCGCCCGAGCCTCCACGGGGGCATGTTCGCATGGTCTATCTTGGGCCGGTCGCGCCCCACTGGGAGGTGGAGTCGGAGTTCGGTGACCGGGCCGTCATCGAGGAGTTCCGCCAGCGCGCCCTCGCGCGCCTCGTGCTGCTGCCTCCGCACGACCCGCAATTCCGCAGGAACCGTGAGCGCATCGTCCGGGACGCCGAGCGCGAGAACCTGATCTTGGAGTGGGACTTCGGCGTGCCCGAAGAAGAGGTCGGGCTTGCCTGAGCGGCGCTAGTCGCCGTCCGCCCCGAGATTTATCCGGGCGAGCCAGAGTCCCGGGGCTTCGAGTTCCGCGGGCGTCGGCAGGTGCTTCTCGTCGACCCACAGCCTTGCCAGGTCGAGCTCGCCCGATCGCTCGAGCACGCCCGCAACGAAGGCGGCCCCGCGATCGACGTCTTCTTGATCGAGATGCAGGCCGAACAAGGACTCCGCGACGCGCTCGCCTTCGCCACGGCCGACCCGGCGCCGCCGCATCGCCTCGCCGATGGGAGCATGGCCCCCGATCAGTCGGGAGGCGACGACCGAAGTGACGTACTCGGCGTAGCCGGCGATGGCGGCTGTCAAACAGGAGAGCTGGGCGCGAACCTTCTCGAGCTCGGGGGACGGCCCGTGATCGCCTTCGCCGGCAAGACTCGGGTCACCCATGATCTGGGACAGGCCGGGGATGGAGCCCGGGTCGATGCCCTGCAACAGACCTTCGAAGTCACGCGGATCGGGCCGGACGAGCCGGACGTGAGCGACGACGAGATCTTCGAGCCGCTTTGCGACGTGCGGGCGGGTGAGCACGGCGTGGAAGGCCATCTCGTGCGCGCACAGCCACAATCTCAGGTCGTCGGCGGGGAGGCTCCATTCCTCGGCCACGCGTCCCAGGTTGCCGAGAACGACGAGGATCTCGTTCGAGGACGCCCGCGGCAACGGCAAGTCGTACTGCCCCAGAGAGCGCCGTGCGAGGTGGCCCACCACCGAGCCCACCTGCATCGCCGCCATCGCCGGGGCCATCGCCGAGGTCCAGCGGCCGATCATCTCGGTGAGATCCGCATCGGAGTCCTCGTCATCACCGCCGGTGTCCGCGCCCCTGAGGGGGTCTCCGTCCGCGAGGAAGGGATCCAGTGGCAGCCCGTCCTCGTCACGGCCCGCAGAGGGCGTCGAGCCGCCGGCAGGTTCCTCGGCGTCCGCGCCTCGGGCGAACCCGAGCGGCCCGGGCGAGCTCGCGCCAGAGCCCGCAGCTCCGGCCGCGGTCGTCAACGCAGACGCGAGGCGGTCGAGCAGCGGCCGCCAGGCCTCGAGGCTCCGCCGGGCCCAATCGACGCGCGTCGTCGGAACGAGCCTGAGGCTCGAGCCGCCGGACCCGAGGACCATGCCGGTGACGTCGCTCACGTGCAGCTCGGCGATCGCGCTCAGCTCCTCGAGGCGGATGCGGGCGATCGGGTCAGGGTTGGGGTCAGGCTCGTCGCCTGCGGCCACGCTCGCTGCCAGTTGAAAGGCGAGCTCCCACTGCAGCGGTCCTTCGGTCCTGATGAGTCGCAGGAGGTCGCCCAGCATGTTGCGGAGGAAGTCACCGCCACCTGGTGCGAGAGGATCGCTCACGTGCCCGATGCTAGAGCGGGGGCCGCCAATGCAGGGTCCGGACCTCCTTGGTGGACCGCGAGGGCTTCAGGCTGCTGCTGTGAGCCGAGCGTGAGCGTCCCAGAGGTGACCGCGCCGGACCACGTTGAGCACGACGGCCTGGTTGGGTGGGAGCGAGTACAGCGCCGCCACGATGTCCGACATCGTGCTCACGGGCTTGGAGTTCACGGCCTCTATGAGGTCGCCCGGTCTCACCCCGGCCTTGGCGGCCGCGCCGCCCGCGGCGACGGACGTCACCTCTACGGCCGTAGCGGAGGGTGACACCGGAGTCGTCTCACCCGTGATCCCGAGCCAGCCGTGCACGACCCGCCCGGATGTGATGAGGTCCTGCGAGACGATGGCGGCCAGCCAACCGGGCGTCGCCACCATGGTCTGGCCGCTGACGCTCGTGATGATCCCGATGAGGCGTCCGGCCCCGTCGAGGACGACGCCACCGGTCTCGACCCCGGCGAGCGGGTCCAGCGCCACCAAAGAGTCGAGAAGTGGTGGGCTGTCGGTCGCTGAGCTCAGCTGGACGTCGGCCTCGTTGACGGTGCCCCAACACGTATGGGGCCCATGGTCGTCGACCCATACGACGGCGACGAACGAGCCGTATCCCATCTGAGCTCCCGAGACGAAACGCGCCACTGTGAGGGTGTCGGGGTCGTGCACTCTCACGACGGCTAGCCCGGTGCCGGGGTCGACCCCGACCAGCGTCGCCACGAGCTGCTGGCCGTCAATGACCACAGAGATGTCGTCCGTCTCGTTGACGAGTGAGGCGGGCACGAGCACGAAGCCCTTCCGGCTGACAACCACACCGACGCCGCTCGCGTCGCCGTCGAGGACGACCGGCATGGCCGTGGCGACCCGCGCCGCAAGCTTGTAGAGCCCGGGCTCGACACCGAACAGGACCGTGGTCGTCGTGGAGACGCTCACGCCCATGGTCGGCAGGATCGTGGTGCTCACCTGGGCGTTCGTGTAGCTGTGGTTCACGGCCGAAGTGGAAGGGTCCGGCGCAGGCGAGGAGAGCAGATGGGTGAGGTGGCCGCCGACGAGCACGACACCGGTCGCCAGCAAGGCGCCGACGATGCCGGCCGACCAGGCCCCGGCCCGGGAGGGCGTGGAAGCCATCCAGCTGCGGCGCGCCGAGAGGGTCTCCGCGGTGACAGGGAGGTGGTGCTCGCCGAGCTCGGAGGGGTGTCGCCAGAGGCGGTCGTCAGGTGGCAGAAGGGGACCGCACAGGCCTTCATCGGCTATGTCGTCGAAGTCGTCTCCGGGTTCGACCACGGTCACCGAGGATACTGAAGGTGGGTCCCAATGGGGCGTCGGGCACCTCGAGCGAGGCTGCCCGGCTGCAGCGGGTCGCATACCATGACCCACGTGCTCGTGTCGGCAACAGGTGACAACTGGCTCGAGCTCACCACCGAGCCCCTCCCGGCCGAGCGCGCCCTTCACTGGGCCGAGAGGCCGTCGTGCGGTGCCGTGGCGTGCTTCGTCGGCACGGTGCGCGACCACGCCGAAGGGCGCACAGGCGTGCAGGCGATCGACTACGAGGCCTATGTGGACCAGGTGCTGCCCAGGTTCGAGGCGATCGTGGCGGCGGCACGGGAGCGCTGGCCCGAGATCGGGCGGGCAGCCGTGTGGCACAGGGTCGGTCGTCTCGAGCTCGGCGAGGCGTCCGTCGTCGTGGTCGTCTCGACGCCGCACCGGGCCGAGGCATTCGAAGCCTGCCGGTACGTGATCGACACCTTGAAGGCGACGACTCCGATCTGGAAGCGGGAGACCTGGGAGGGCGGCACCGACTGGAGCCCGGCGGCCCGGCCCATCGAGGCGCCACCCGAGGTCGGCCGGTAGTGGGCGCCGACCTCGCGGTCGACTTCGGCACGGCGCGCACCCTCGTGGCCGTCCGCGGCCGCGGCGTCGTCGTGGACGAGCCGACGGTCGCAGCCGTGGATCTCGGGCGCAACCGTCTCGTGGCTTTCGGCAACCGTGCGCTGAGCCTGCGTGGCCGCTGCTCGGGTGACGTGGCGTTCATCCGGCCCGTCTGCCACGGCCAGCTGGCCGATCTCGATCTCACCTGGGCAGTCGCGAGAGAGCTGCTGCGGGTGGTGAGGACATGGTCGGCCAGCCAGCCGACCGTGCTGTGCTGTGCGTCCGGTGCGGCGACAGGTGTGCAGCGGCGCGCTCTCGATCGTGCCTTCAAGCAGGCCGGCGCGGGCAACGTCCGCTTCGTGGAACAGCAGGTCGCAGTGGCGCTCGGCTCCGGCCTTCGGATCGAGGAACCGGTCGCCTCGATGGTCGTGGACGTCGGCGCTGGCACGACCGAGATCGGGGTGCTCGCCCTCGGGGGTCTCGTGACCCATGCGTCGGTTCCCGTTGGCGGGGGAGACTTCGACGAGGCCATTCGGCGCTTTTGCGTGCGCGACTTCGAGCTCGTGATCGACCTCGAGACAGCCGAGGCGGTCAAGCGCGCCATTGGGAGCGCCTGGGTGGAGGAGGACGACAAGGTCGAGGTTCGGGGCCGTGACGTCTCCAACGGCATCGTGCGCTCGGTGGTCATCACACGCACCGAGGTGGCAGATGCGATAGCGCCGCGCGTGGACCGGATCGTGCATGCGGCCGTCTCGTGCATCACCTCGGCACCGCCCGATCTTGCGAACGACCTTTTGAACCGGGGCCTTTACCTTGCCGGGGGAGGCGCGCTCCTTGCAGGTTTCGGCAAACGGCTCGCGTCCGCGACCGGCATCCCGGTCCACCTCGTCGAGAATCCCGAGCGTTGTGCCGTCGCCGGGGCCGCCTTGTGCATGGCCACGATGGGCTACAGCGCCGAATCGGTCAGTCGCCGCCGGTGGTGATGTCGAGCAAGTCCTCGGCAGCTTGACGAACTTGCCAGTCCCTGTCCTCGAGGCATCGGCGGAGAGCGGCCTCGGACGCAGGACTGTCGATCGCTGCGAGCGCGATCACCGCGCGGCGGCGGATCTGCGGCTTGTCCTCCAGAGCGGCCAGGATGGCGGCGAGACCTCTTATGTCGCCGATGGCTCCGAGGGCGGCCACGGCCGACTCCCGGCACAGTGGATCGGTGTGTATCGAGGCGATCTCAACGAGGGCCGGGACGGCCTCCACGTCGCCCACCTCGCCGACGGCGAAGCAGGCGGACTCGACCACCGCCGCGTCCAGGTCATCCAGCAGTCCGGCGAAGTTCGCACCCGGGAGGGCAGCGCCCAGCTCACAGGCGCGCCGGCGGGTGCGGGGATCAGGATCCGAGAGCGCTCTGGCGGAGTCGTCCGGCGTCGCGCGGCCCATCCGCACGAGTGCCCCGAGCGCCGTCGCGCGCACTTCGGGATCGGCATCGCCGAGCAGAGACCTCGCCGCCGGCTCGTCTCGCGCGTGCCCGGCGAGAGCGGCATCTCCCCGCCGGCGGGCCGCATCTATCGAAGCCTGGTCGCCGGGTCCCGTCATCGGCGCTGCCCGCGCGCGGTGGCGCCATGGCAGGCTACGGCTCGATGAATTCGCCACACGATGGATCGAGCGTAGAGGGCGAACGCCCGGCTGTCGCGCGTGACGGCACGGTCGAGGTCTACGGCGAGGGGACCGGTGCAAACAGCAAGGCGCGTCGCGGCAGGGACCGGTTCTCCTGGAGCGCCGGCCACACCCTGTTGGCGATCCTCGCCGTCATCCTCGTGGCGGCGGTCGTCGCGTGGTTCATCCAGCTGCCGTACTACGCACTTACGCCCGGTTCGGCGCCGGCGGTGAGCAGCCTCATAAAGGTCCCCGCAGCCGACCGGCACTCCCACCGCGGCTCGGTGCTCCTCGTCTACGTGGAGCTCACGCCCATGCGTGCGCTCTACTACCCGTTCTTCTGGCTCGACCCGAACGCCACCATCTATCCGAGCGCCGCCATCCTCGGGAGCGAGTCCACGGCCCAGTACCAGACCGAGGGCGAGATCGACATGTCGACCGCCCAACAGGCCGCCACGGTCGTCGCCCTCGAGCAGCTTGGTTACAAAGTCCCGGTCGTGGCGCTCGGGGCGCTCATCTACGGGATCCTGCCCGGCGCGCCGGCCGCCTCGGCGCTGCAGGTAGGCGAGGTCATCAGCAAGATCAACGGTTTCAAGGTGTCCAGCTTCCTCAATCTCCAGAACAGGCTCGAGGCGATCACCCCGGACACGACAGTGCGCCTGCAGGTGAGCGCCTACCCGGCCGGCAAGCCGCGGACTGTGACCTTGCGCCTCGGCGTGTTCCGCATCGAGGGCGCGGGCGCCTCGGCGGCGCTCACCTGCCTGCCCGAGGGCGAGGGGACCAAGCTCAAGATCGCCGAGCTTGTGACGGAAAAAGGGGGCAAGCCCCATGCCGTCTCCTGCCTGGGTATCTACCCACAGGGCTCCGGAGGCGTCGCCGTCGACGGAACCGCCTTCAAGATAGGGCCTTTGCCAGTAAAGGTGGACCTGTCCTCCGAAGGGATCGTCGGGCCGTCGGCCGGTTTGGCTTTCACGCTCGGCCTCATGCAGGAGCTCGACCCCGCCAATCTGACCGGTGGGCTGAAGGTGGCCGCGACCGGGACGATGTCGATCGACGGCACCGTCGGGGACGTCGGTGGGGTCGCCCAGAAGACGATCGCCGTTCGCGGCGCGGGAGCGAACGTGTTCCTCGTGCCCCCGCAGGAGTATGCAGTCGCCAAGGCACACGCCGGTCCGCATCTCAAGGTGTACGCCGTGAGCACGATCGGCGAGGCGGTTCACATTCTCGAGTCGCTCGGGGGCCGTATCTCACAGACCACCACCACGTGAACCAGCGTCGTAGGCTATTGGCAATGTCGCAGGATCCGCAGGCCGCCTCGATCTCCTCAGCTACGCCGCTGAGTCCTGACGAGATCGCACGCAAGTCCTTTTCCTCCGCGCGCCGGGGTGTTGACGGCGAGGCCGTTCGGCTGTTCCTCGCCAAGGTGGCCGGCGAGCTACGCGGCGCGCTCGAGCGCGAGGCGATCCTTCGTGAACGTGTCGCCGAGGCGGAGCGCCGGGCAGAGGAGCCCGTCTTGGACGAGGCGACGCTCACCCGGGCAATTGGCATCGAGACGGCCAAGATCCTGTGGACGGCGCACGACGCGGCCGGCAAGGTCGTGGCCAGGGCCGAGGAGCGTGCGACCGAGCTGATCGCAGAAGCCGGGCAGGTCCTCGCTGAAAAGCAAGCGGCTGCTGAGGCGGAGGCACTGGAGATCCGCGGTGCCGCGGAACGTGAGGCTGCCGAGCACTTGAGCCGCGCCCAGGCCGAGGCCGCCTCGATGACAGAGGTGGCGCACGCCGAGGCCGTCGCGCTCTTCGACGCGACCAAGGAGGAGTGCCGGCGCATGGTGGCAGAGGCGCGCGCTTTGCGTAACCGCGCCCTCGCCGACCTCGTGGCCCGTCGGCGGGCTCTGCGTGTCCAGCTCGAGGAGCTTCGTACCGGGAAGGACTCGCTGCTCGGTGTCGTGGACGCTGTCGCTGCCTCAGTCGTCGAGTTGCGCGAGCGCCTCGCTTTCGCCGAGGACGAAGCGCGTGTCGCTGCCGGGCAAGCGGGCGAACGTGTCGAAACCGAGCTGGGCCACGGCGACCTCGCCGAGCTCGAGGAGGAGCTCGCCGCGGCCGCGAGCGGAGCCGGCGCCAACGAATTCAGTGGGGACGACGACGCTCTGGGCGCGGCCGCCGCAGCGGCCGCCGGCCAAGCCGAGGGCGAAAGCGCGACTGGTGCAGGGCGTGGCGGGGAAGGGGATGGGTCGGGCGCGAGCCGCCAGAGTGTCGACGAGCTCTTCGCCCGCATCCGTGCCAGCCGTGCCGCGGAGGAGGCGGCCGCCGTTGCGGCCACTGTCGGGCCTGTCGAGGCCGAGGGCGGAGCGGCCGTCGAGCCCTCCGAGGTGACGCCCGAGGCTCGTGGAGAAGAAGAGCCGGTAGGGGAGGGCTCCCCGCCATTAGGCGAGCTCGCCCAGGTCGCCGAGCCGTCCGCGGCTCCGCCAGTGGAGACCCGCGAGATGACCGAGGCCGTGGCGGTCGTCGTGGCGCAAGACGTCACCGAAGTGGCCGTGCCGACACCCGGCGCCGACGCCATCACAGAGCCGGATGTCGAGTCACTGGCCCGGCGTGACCACCTTCTCGGGTCGATCACGGCCAAGCTCGGCCGGTCGCTCAAGCGCGCCCTCCAGGACGACCAGAACGACCTCCTCGACGCCCTACGCCAAAGCTCGCGCAAGCCCGCCCTCCACGAGCTGATCCCGGCAGAGGTCCAGCGCGAGAGATTCGTCGCCGCGGCCAGCGACCAACTCAGCAAAGCCTATGAGGCCGGCGCCGCCTTCCTCGTGACCGGTGACGCCGTGGCGGGGCCTTGTGTGTCGGCGCCGGCCCCGAGCGCCGCGGTTGCCTTCGACGCCGGGGCACTCATCGCTGCCGAGCTCGCGGATGACCTTTCCACCCTGTTGCGCCAACGGATCGAGGAGTCGCTTTCCGAGCTCGACGGAAGCCTGGAGGGCTCGGCGGACGCGGCAGGGGTCGCATACCGCGAATGGAAGGGATCCCGGGTCGAAGGCCTTGCCGGAGACTTCACCACCCGGGCCTTTGCCACAGGCGAGCTTGCGGTGCTGAGCTCGCTCGGCAACGGCGAGGCGCCCTTGCTGCGTTGGGCGGTCGAGGACGACGACGCCGGTGGCTCGTGCCCCGACTGCGACGACAACTCCCTTGCCGGCCCGCAGCCGCCGGGTGCCGCCTTCCCGACCGGGCACGCGCACCCGCCGGTGCACCCGGGCTGCCGCTGCCTCCTCGTACCTGTTCGGTCGTAGGCTCCAGCGGATGCGAGTGCCGACGGACTTATCGACCCGGATGCGCCCGGGCCGGCGGTACCAAGCCTGGGTGGTTGGCGCCGTGGTCTTCGTCATCGTTGCGCTGATCGTGATCCAGGGGCTGGCCAACTTCTACACGAACTATCTCTGGTACCGGTCGGTCCGCTTCACGGCGGTCTGGCGCCTTTTGATCGAGACCAAGATCGAGCTCGCCGCGGTGTTCATAGGCGCCTTCTTCATCGCCTGTTGGGTGAGCCTCTGGGTCGTCGACCGCATAGCCCCGCGCGCTCTGCTCGTCTCGCCCGAGCTCGAGATCGTCCGCCGCTACCAACAGATCGTCGGCAGGCACACGTTCGCGCTGCGCACGGTCGTCTCGTTGATCTTCGCCCTCATCGTGGGTGCCTCGACGAGCGACCAGTGGCAGCACTGGCTGCTTTTCCGCAGCGGCAAGGCCTTCGGCGTGACGGACCCGCAATTCCACAAGTCGGTCAGTTTCTACGTGTTCAAGCTGCCCTTCCTGTCCTTCCTCGTCGACTGGACGCTCGTGGCGCTGCTCGTGATCCTGATCCTCACAGGCATCGCCCATTACCTCAACGGTGGCCTGCGGTTCCAGGGCCCCTCCCACGCGTGGACCCCCGCGTCACGGCTCACATGTCGGTGATCCTCGGTGCGATGGCACTGGTACGGGCAGCGGGCTACTTCTACGTCGATCGCTTCAACCTCGTGCTGGCGAAGGACGCCTACGTGAACGGTGCCGGCTACACCGATGTGCATGTGCGCCTGCCGGCGATCGAGCTGCTCGCGGTCGTGGCTCTCGCGGTCTTCGTGCTGATGGTGTTCAACGTTTACCAACGCAGCCTGGCGCTTCCCGCGATCGGAGCCGGACTGTGGGTACTCGTTGCCATTGCCGCCGGCGTGATCGTGCCGGCGGCCGTGCAAGCCCTCAAGGTCACCCCTGCGCAGAGCAAGCTCGAGATTCCCTACATCAGCCGGAACATACAGGCGACGCGCAAGGCACTCGGGCTCTCGGCCATCCACGAGCGCGCCTTCGCGGGCGTCTCGAACCTGACAGGCGGCGTCGTCGCGGGAGCGGCGGCAACGTTGGACAACCTTCCCCTCTGGGAGCCGTCAATCACGTCCCAGACCTACCAGAAGCTCCAGCAGAACGGGACCGGTTTCACCATCGCCGGGCTCTCCTTGGACCGTTACAGGATTAACGGGACGCTCACCCCCTTTGTGATCGGCGTGCGCCAGGTCAATGCGGCAGACCTCCCGACCCCGTCCTGGGTCAACATCCACCTGCAGTACACCCACGGCTACGGGGCCGTGCTCTCGCCGGCCAACCAGCAAAGTGGTGGGAACCCAGTATTCGACATCGCGGGCGTGCCTCCGGCATCGAGTCATAGCGCGCCGAAGATCAGCCAGCCGGCGGTCTACTTCGGTCTGGGCGAATCCGGCTACGTCGTTGCCAATACCGCCCAGAGCGAGGTCGACTACTCAGACACCAACGGCAACACGGTCTCCAGCCACTACTCGGGCAAGGGCGGGGTGCCCATCGGATCGTTCTGGACGAAAGCGGCCTTCGCCTTGAGGTTCCACGACCTCAACCTGCTCATTTCGAACCTGGTCACGCAGCATTCCCGGCTGATGTTCCTCCAGGACGTCCGTGTCCGTGTCGCCAGGGTGGCCCCTTTCCTGGTCGTCGACGACAACCCCTACCCGGTGATCGACAACGGCCAGCTCGTCTGGATCGTCGACGCCTACACGACAACCAGCTACTACCCGTATGCCCAGCAGGCCACCACTTCCGAGCTCCCGAGCGGGACCGGCCTCGCGGGCAGTTTCAACTACGTCCGCAACTCGGTGAAGGTTGTCGTCAACGCCTACACCGGTGACATGACCTTCTACGCCGTGACCAACACCGACCCGATCCTCAACACCTGGGAGTCCATCTTCCCGAGGATGTTCAAGCCCTTGAGCGACATGAACGCAACGCTTCAGGCTCACCTGCGCTACCCCCAGGCGCTGTTGATGGTGCAGGCCACCATGTTCAGCCGCTACCACCTGACCAACCCCTCGTCCTTCTACATCGCCAACAACGCCTGGGAGCTGGCCCCAACCTCGGGTACCGGCTCGCCCGAGCAGGCCTTGCCCGTCGACGCGCTGGGAAACACGCTGCGCTTCGTGCCCGAGTACGAGCTCCTGCAACTCCCCGGTGCGAGCGCTCCGGGCTTCAATGTCATCGAGCCGCTTGACCCGCTGTCACAGGGCGACCGGATCCAGACGCTGGCGGCGCTCATGACGGCCTCCTGTGACTACCAGGACTACGGGCAGCTCACCGCATACGTGACGCCGACCAGGAACGCCACGGCCGGGCCCGCCGTCGTCAACTCGAAGATCCAGTCGAACACGAAGGTCTCCCAGTACGTGACCCTCGTCGGCCGAGCCGGTTCGACTGTCTCGCTCGGCACCACGCTCATCATCCCGATCGACGATTCGGTCGTGTACGTGCGGCCTTTGTACGTGAGCTCGTCGCAGAACCCGTACCCGCAGCTGACCCGCTACATCGTCGTCTACGGCAACGACGTGGCCATGGAGAGCACCCTAGGAGCTGCCTTGTCCGACGTCTTCGGGGCCGCGACGAGCAACATCGGAGCCGGCACCGCCAAGATCCCAGCCCAGGTCCGGGCCCTCATCGCGAGCGCGCAGAGCTACTACCTGCAGGGGATCGCGGCACTGAGAAACGAGGACTTGACCACGTATTCGGCGGACATGAAGATGGTCGGCTCTCTCGTTACCGAGGCGGACACCGATCTGGCGAAGGACCAGAAGCCCGCTGCCGTCAACGCCATCAAAGCGACGCGCTCGCCCGCCTAGTTCTCAGGAGACGAGCCTTCTCAAGGGTTTCTCGGCCCCGGCCTGAAGCCGAGCGGTTCGGTGCTCTCGGACCTCTTGGGGTGGACCGAGTGGCGGCGTGTGCTGTTGATGGAGCGGACGGCAGGCTTGTCCCCGGCGATCTCGTCGACGAGTCGGTAACGGAGCGCCTCTCTGGCGTCGAGCACACGGCCCGCGCGGAAATCGGATGCAACGTCGCCGGCGGGACGGCCGGTGGACAAGGCGACGCGCTCGTGCAGCCGGTCGAGACGAGCGGTGTGGTGGTCGAGGAGAGCAGCGAGCTCGCTCGTCCGTCCGGAGATCTCGAGCTCGGGATCGGTCAGGCGGAACCGCGTGTGCGGTAGTGCCGTCCGTCTCGTGCCCGCGGTCAACACGGCGATCGCCGCGCCCTCGACGCGGCCGGCACACACGACGTTGACAGGCACACCGAGGAGGTCGATCACGTCGAGGACGGTCCATGCAGCTTCGAGGGAAGCGCGTTCGCTGTCCAGCTGGAGCTCGACGGCACTGTCACCGAGGGCGTCGAGTGTCATCAGCTGTGCCGCGACCCGTCCGGCGAGAGCGTCGTCGAGAACCCCGCGACACAGCACCATCCGGCGTTCGAACAAGCGCTCCTCCAGCCAGGAGTCGCGCGGGCCTATGGTCATTCGCTTTCCTGTTCAGGCTCGAGGGCCAAGTGCCAGTCGAGTCGCTGCTCGAGAGCAGCCGCGTAGCGTTCGAGCGTCGAGATTCTCACGTCGGTGTGCCCCGCCTCGAGGCGGGCCACGGCGGACTGGGACGTGTGCATGAGCGCAGCGACCTCGGTCTGGCTCAGGCCGATGGCGCGGCGCCGCACCGTCAAGGCTTCGACGAGTTCGCGCCTGCGTCGCGCCATGTCGCCAAAACCGGGGAACACTGGATCATGTCGCCGCTCGGTCACGTTCGGTGCCGACTCCTTATAGCGTAGGTGATATCTTGAAAATGATATAACAACGCGGAGCCAGGGGGTAGAGACGTGTGGGGAGAAGAGTCCTTGAGGCAGTCGATGATTCCGACCGTGCTCGACCAGACGAGCCGCGGCGACCGCGCCTACGACCTGTACTCGCTGCTGTTGAGGGAGAGGATCGTGTTCTTGGGCCAGGAGGTCGACGACCAGATCGCGAATCTGATCGTTGCCCAGATCCTCTACCTCGAGGCCGACGATCCCGAGAAGGACATCTCGCTCTACATCAACTCCCCTGGGGGCCTCGGCTACGCCGGCATGGCGATCTACGACGTCATGCAACATGTCCGCCCCGAGGTGTCAACTATCTGTGTGGGCATGGGGATGTCGGCCGCGGCGATGATCCTCGCGGGCGGGGCAGCCGGGAAACGCCTGGCACTCCCGAACGCCAAGATCATGATCCATCAGGGAACTGCCGGTGCTCGGGGGGCGCCTCGGGACATGGAGATACAGCTGCGTGAGGTGATGGCGACGACGCGGCGGATGGCCGAAATCATTGCCTTCCATAGTCGTCGCAGTGTCGAGGAGGTCGAGCACGACATCGATCGGGACTACTTCATGACGGCAAGAGAAGCCCTTGAATACGGCTTGATCGACGACATCATCACGCCGCGGCGTGGCGTCGCGGCGGGGGAGTTGGTGCTGGCGGGCGCAGGCGGAGCTTGACGCGCAGTGAGGCTGCCCGGGCGCTGGGACCGGTGCGGCTGATAAAGTCTCGTGTTACCGCCGCGGGGTGGAGCAGTCAGGTAGCTCGTCGGGCTCATAACCCGAAGGTCGAAGGTTCAAATCCTTCCCCCGCCACCAAAGAAAGTGCAGGTCAGAGCCGGTGCGAAAGCACCGGCTCTTCTTGTTTTTCTGGTGTCATCCCTACTCCTATCCCTACTCCAGAAATTTGTGGCTAGGTTGGGGAACCATGCGTGGAACCAAGAGAAAGCGGGGCGACCCTGACCGGCAGGACCGATTGCACGCTCGGCCTGCAGCTTCCATGCTGGTACGTCGACGCCACGAGTGTCGTCAGTCCAGATCAAGGCCCCGTTGGTCCCGCCACCCTCGTCGAGCGGTAGAACGCCGTTGCGCGAGTACCAGCCCTTTTTGGCCTCCCACGCGGCCGCGTAGCCTGGCGATGTCCATCATTCCGAGGTGCTCCCAGTAGACCCGCTGCCCTGCGAGTGTTCGAATGGTGAAATCCGGCAGCTTCCACGAACCGTCGGATCCCACAAACGGCTCTTCGTAGGTCCAGTGACCTGGTGCGACGCGGTCAAGAATGTCGGCGATGATCACCTCGTTCTTCGATCGGACCATGACACCCGCGTCAGTGCGGTGTATCAAGTTCGTCGTCCACGACAATCGGTTGTTCCCCATCGGCCGGGGCTAGCGTCTGGATGTTGGGAGGCCGAAACAGGTCGGTGAGCCGACTGGCGACCTCGGACCTCATCGTCCGAGTGAGTTCGAGCAGCTCGTCAAGGCTGGCTTCATAAAGAAGGACAATGCGTTCGGTTTGCCGGGTGAGCGCTGTGTACAAGAGTTCGCGAGAAACGTGCCGGGCTGCTTTCGGAAGCACGAGGAACGTCGTGCCAAACTCTGATCCTTGCGACTTGTGGACCGTGATTGCCCAGGCCAACTCAAGTGGTGGCAATCCGCCATCGTCGGTATCTCGGCTGCCGTAGTCGTACTTGAATCCGACCTGGGAGGAGAATTCCACCTGGGTCAACCACGGTGCTGCGTGCATGTTCTGCGTCTTGAGCTACCTACGACCACGCCGATCTCCCCGTTTGCAACATACGAAAGGCCGCCTGCTGGAAACGACTTTCGGCGTGAGTCGTTCTTGGTATTCATAACCTTGTCGCCGAGCACGATCTGTTCGCTGCCGAGAGCAGCTGGCACCCTTCGCTGATAGGCAGGCTGCCGA
This sequence comes from uncultured Acidimicrobiaceae bacterium, assembly GCA_963719125.1. Classification (GTDB taxonomy): domain Bacteria; phylum Actinomycetota; class Acidimicrobiia; order Acidimicrobiales; family Bog-793; genus Fen-455. The sequence continues at coordinate 2,716 of CAVRAT010000001.1, read as the reverse complement.
GCATCAGCAAGCGCCTGGGAGCGGTGTCGCAACTTCAGATGACGGTTGATCTCAGTCGATCCCCAGGTGCGAACGAACTGGAGTGAGAATCTGCCACGTCTCACAGGCCTCACCAGCACCGCCTGCTCCGTAGCGGAAGTTGACGAACGGACCGTTTCGTTGACCGCCGTACGATGTCTCGAAATTGCCGTCGGCTCCGGCGCCAACCGACAGCTCTTCGCTGAGTACGCTGTCGAGCACTGATTGCGGCGCTTGTTGCGCCCAGTGGACTGTTCGCAGCGTCGGCATGTTTACGCCGGCACGCAGACGCTCCCAAATCTCATCGGCGCCCGGCGGCATCTCAGTGCCGCCGAACCAGCGGGCAAGAAGAAGATGATCCCGTCGACCCGCTGGCGTCGCATGACGGTGAGCTCCGCATATCCCCTGCCGATCCTCGGGAACAACCTGTCGACGTTCTCGGGAAGGAGTCGGCGGACGATGTCGACGTACGGACGGCCGGCTCCGATCGGAGGCAGTTGACGGTGGTCGCCAACCAGGATTAGCCGATCCGGTGGTTCGAGGCTGTCGAGCGCAGCGGCCAGCTGTAACTCGGTGAGCATGGAGGCTTCGTCGATTATGACCGTTCCGTACCCGCTGGTCCAGTCTCGCCGTCCCCTGTCACGAGGTATCGCTGTCCGTCAAATCGGCCGTGGTTCCTCAACAGGAACTGAGCGAGCGTGAACGCTTCGAGGCCGACCTTTGCTTGCAGTTGGACGCGGGCCTTCCCCGTAGGCGCGAGCAGAAGGATCCCTGGCTCGGCGACGTCAGGAAGTTTCGGCCAGCACCTTGAGCAGTGTCGTCTTTCCGGTGCCCGCAGGGCCGCTCAGTACCGCGATCCGGCTGTCGTGAAGCTCGGCGATCGCAGCGACCTTCTCCTGCCGAGCCCGGCTCTCAAGTTCCTGTTCAGCGGTAGTACCCACGACGGGTCCAAGAACTTTGCCCAGACGGCTGGGCAGACCCTGGGCGGCCTTATGACGACGTGCCGCAAGCCTGCTCTCCACGTGCTCGCGAATGAGGTCTTCGGCGGCGCCAAGCCGGGCGAGCTTGTAGGCATGGCTACCGTCACCAAGCTTGGTCGCCATCATCGGAGGCCAGACGCCGTTGGTAGCTTCGTCCAAGTCATCAGGGTGGAGCCCGAGCGCACGCAGCACGGTCTCATCGAGTGGGCAAGGGCGGGGCATGGGGCGAGCGCCGACACGGTCTTGAAGCTGGCTGAGCGTTGCAAGAGTGTCCCCCCGACTGGCCGCTCGCTCCAGCTCATCTACCAGCAAGGCTTCGACGTGCGTGGATCCCGTGGGTCGTCCATCCCCGAAGGTGCCGGCAGCGGATGATCGGTCGCAATGGGTTCCCCAGGAAAGCAGCCTCGATCAATGAGGTCGACCGGAATGGCGACATCCTGTCCAGTAGTGCACAGAGAGGCGTTGTAAGGATCATCGACGAACTCTTCGAGGCTCAGCTCTATGTCCGTCCCGCCCTCGAACACGACCCTGGCCTGCTCGGTGGTCAGGCTAAAACGCGGCACAAGAGCCGGATCGCGGCTCGTTCGTGCTCGGGACGAGCTGCCCAGATCCGGCACATTGTCTTCGAGAAGGCCGTACGCAAGGTGGTCGGAAGGCGCGAGGGGCTGGCGAAACCAGCTTCGATCGTGGGCCACGGGTCGGATCCGTCTGAGATTGTCTCGACTATCCGACGAGCCAAAACGGTGCCATGCTCGAATCCCAACACGTTGAGCACAGAACCCAATCCAGGGCACGGTCCCCGCAATACCCAGAGTCTGTTGAGGCAGGACTCAGTCCAGGCGGATGTGGCAGCAGGCACAGGAATACCGAGTTTTGGTAGAGCTGCTAGGGCCTCGTGGAGGTTGGAAAGGGCAGCGACGGCCAAGTCGCTTGGAACGTGCTCGGTCACGTACGAGAACTCGCGGGCCGTGTGTTCGGGCGCCCACGCAAGCGCCTCCCCGATGTCGACCCCGTCTCGCTCTTGCAACTCGAACAACCGCTGGTAGGGCAGGAGCACCCCATCCTTCATCGAAGGGCGCAACGAGTGGAGCAGGGATGTCTCCCACATGTGCGACGGAAAGGGTGCGCTGCCACCGCTCGGCCACCGACCCGGCAGACTGATGTCAGTGATTTTGGCGGCGCCGACGAGAAGTCGGCGGTTGTCGGCGTCCTGGAATGGAGAGTGCTTGAGGTAAAAGAACAGGAGGCTCTCGCCTGGGACGACATCGCCGAAGAAGGTTTCTAGCGCCGCTTGCTGATTATCACCGTGCAAGAGCCATCCTAATATCAAACCCAAGAGACGAAATGGCAGCCGCTTCTGCGTCGGAGCTGTACGGAACCGGACGCTCCGGAAGAATAAAGCGCTCAAGGTTGCGCCTCTGGAGCCAGAAGAACGGAATTGCCTGCACTCCATAGGCTGGGACATGACTTCCGCAGGCCGTAGGTGCCCGCGGAGCCCACCTCCGTTGCCGTAAGGGTGTTCCCTCTTGTAGCTGAAGCCGGTCGGACTGAGAAAAGTGGCTCGTTCTCGCAGGCACGGGACTCGCGGGCGTCGAGCGATCCAAATGGGGAGTTCGCATTTGTGACCTCGAAGCTGTCGTCGGCTTCTTCCCCGATGTTTTTCAGCAGTATGCAGGAGCCGTTGCCAATCGGATTGCCACAGACTCTGCCTGTCCAAT